>NZ_JALHLG010000099.1 GCF_022832375.1 Novosphingobium beihaiense | reverse complement strand
TAGAGTTTTTCTGATTCAGATTGAGGCATATCCTGCTCCGCTGATGTACTTTGCGCATTCGTGGGGCGGGAAGTTGTCGAGCAGTTTGCCGATGCGTCGCCAAGTGGCTTCGCTGGTTCGCTCGTTGGCCTTTCCGAGCAGTCGTTTGAGCTTTGAGAACATCTCCTCGATCGGGTTGAGATCAGGCGAGTAGGGCGGCAGGAAGAACAGCCTGATCCCTGCCGCCTTGAGCAGCTTGCGCACTCGGCTTCCCTTGTGGCTGCCAAGGTTGTCGATGACGACGATGGTCCCGGGCTCCAGCGCCGGGATCAGGAACTGTTCGACCCATGCCGTGAAGCTTTCACCGTTGATCGGTCCGTCGAGAACACAAGGGGCGATGATACCGTCGTGCCTGAGGCCAGCGATGAAGGTCAGCGTTTTCCAGTGCCCGTGCGGCACCTTGTCGATCAGCGCTTCGCCTTTCGTGCACCAGCCATGCGTGCGGGTCATGTTGGTCTTGGCCCAGGTCTCATCAATGAAGACCATGCGGCGGGGATCTACCCGGCGCTGGACCCAGCGCCAGCGTTTGCGGCGGCGGACGACGTCGGGGCGATCCTGCTCTTTGGCGAAGAGCGTCTTTTTTTAAATGACTTGCCGCACCGCTTCAGGAACCGCCACAGCGTGTCGCAGCACACAACCACGCCCCGCTCTTCGCGCAGTTCGGCCAGCAGTTCGTGCAGCGTCAGGTCCTTCTTCTGCTCGATCCGCGCCAGAAGCCAGTCCCGCTCGGCCTCAAGCACGACCGGCTTGCCACCACCGACCTTGCCTGCCGCCACAGAGCCCGTCGCGCGCCGTCGCTGTGCCCATTTGACCGCCGTGCTCGCGCTCACCCCAACAACACGACCTGCCGCTCGCGAAGACATCCCCTCATCCAGATAGCGGCAAAACAATGCTCGCAAATCCGCCGAATATGGCCTCATCCATGCTGGCCTCCTCACCAGTGGCCAGCTTGAATCACAAAATTAGCTCAGAGGGAATCCCCCCGATTCAATCTCAAGCGGAAAAACTCTA
>NZ_JALHLG010000098.1 GCF_022832375.1 Novosphingobium beihaiense | reverse complement strand
GGTCTCGGGCCCGCTGCTCGACCGGATCGACCTGCACGTGGAAGTGGACCCGGTACGCGCCGCCGACCTCGCCCTGCCGCCCCCGGCGGAAGGCAGCGAGCAAGTCGCTGCGCGCGTCACCCGCGCCCGCGAGATCCAGACCGCAAGGCTGGATGGCACAGGACGGCGCACCAATGCCGAACTGGACGGCGATCTGCTCGAAGCTCACGCCGCTCCCGACGAGACCGGCCGCAAGCTGCTGATGCAGGCTGCCGAGGCGATGCGGTTGTCTGCACGGGGCTATGTTCGCATCTTACGTGTAGCACGCACGATAGCCGATCTGAGCGGCGCGGAAAACGTAAGCCGCATTCACGTGGCTGAGGCACTAAGCTACCGTAGGCAGGCGCCGAGGGCGTGATTAAAAGTTCTTCGTGTTGCTTAACAAAAACGAGAGACCCTCCCGAATAGGTTTGAATGCGATAATAGATTTCGTGAAAACTAGGAGGTTTTCGATGATCCGCATTTTTGGCCGAAAGAAAGATGAACGATCGGTAAAATCCGAATCTGACCAACCCTTGGGAAAGCCTCCCAAGGAGGGTATCCTTCTTGAAGCGGCAAGATTCACAACGTTCGTCTCAAGCATCAAAGACTTACCTGAACTTCTCGTCACAAACATCACGAACCCAATCCGCTGTTCGTCCAAAAACAATTTGTGGGACGGCGTTTCATTCCTTTTCCAGAGTCGGGAAGGTGTGATTGGGAAGATATATTTCTTTCCCAACTTTGTGTCCGCGTGGCCAGATGGAGAACCGTCTCCGCGGCCCCAAATTCCCACAGACTACATCACCGAAATGTTCCCTGAATACGAGGAGGCGTTGAAACACCTTCTGATTACTATTCCGCGACCTTTCGACGGTCCAGCGCACATCGCAAACTAAGCAAAGGAAATGCACAGCTGTCACTAATAGTGAGCTGATAAGCGAAAATACAAACCGCTGGTTTACGCCATTTGCGACCAACTTTTTCAGCCTACGTGCATTACAGCTTGCGTCCAGCTCATCGCGGCGATGAACCCGTGCCGCTGCGGCCATCTGGGCGATCCGGCACTC
>NZ_JALHLG010000097.1 GCF_022832375.1 Novosphingobium beihaiense | reverse complement strand
TGTCCGGCGTCAGCGCCCATGGCACAGATTAGGGGTTGAGATTTAAGGAGGGTTTGGGCTTCGTCGTAGTGACGAAGGAACGCAGATGAAGCCCAAACCCTCCTTGCGAAAATCGCCGACCAAGGCCCCTGCCGAAGCCGTGGTGAAGGACATCCGCCGACAGACGCGGCGACATTTCTCGGCCGAGGACAAGATCCGTATCGTGCTCGACGGACTGCGCGGCGAAGACAGCATTGCCGAGCTATGCCGGCGTGAAGGCATCGCCCAGAGCCTCTACTACACCTGGTCGAAGGAGTTCATGAAGCCGGCAAGCGCCGACTTGCGGGCGATACCGCCCGCGCCGCGACCACAGGAGAGGTCCAGGACCTTCGCCGCGAAGCCCGCGCGCTGAAGGCATGCGTGGCCGATCTGACGCTGGAAAACCGTCTGCTGAAAAAAAGCATGATCGCGGATGGGGGCGACGACCAATGAGATATCCCGCATCCGAGAAGCTCGAGATCATCAGGATCGTCGAGCAGTCGCACTTGCCGGCCAAACGCACGCTGGACCAGCTCGGCATCGCCCGCCGGACCTTCTACCGCTGGTATGATCGCTACCTCGAGGGCGGCCCCGAGGCCCTGGAAGATCGGCCATCGGCGCCGAGCCGGGTATGGAACCGCATCGGTGACGACATCCGCGACCAGATCGTCGAGATGGCGCTGGAAACACCCGAGCTATCCCCCCGCGAACTGGCCGTGAGGTTCACCGATGAGAAGCGCTACTTCGTGTCCGAGGCCACGGTTTACCGGCTGCTCAAGGCCCATGATCTGATCACCAGCCCGGCCTACGTCGTCATCAAGGCCGCCGATGCGTTCCACACCAAGACCACCCGGCCGAACGAGATGTGGCAGACCGACTTCACCTACTTCAAGATTATCGGGTGGGGCTGGATGTACCTGTCGACCGTGCTCGACGACTTCTCTCGCTACATCATCGCCTGGAAACTGTGCACGAACATGCGCGCCGAGGACGTCACCGACACGCTGGACCTCGCGCTTGCTGCGTCTGGCTGCGACAGCGCCACGGTGCTGCACAAGCCCCGGCTGCTGTCAGACAACGGCCCGAGCTACATCGCCGGCGAACTGGCCGAATACATTGAGACCCGGAAAATGAGCCACGTTCGCGGCGCGCCATGCCACCCTCAGACCCAGGGCAAGATCGAGCGATGGCACCAGACCCTGAAAAACCGCATCCTGCTGGAAAACTACTTCCTGCCAGGCGACCTCGAGGCCCAGATCCAGGCCTTCGTCGAGCACTACAACCACCAGCGTTACCACGAGAGCCTGAACAATGTGACGCCCGCCGACGCCTACTTCGGCAGGGCACCAGCCATCATCCAACAGCGTGAAAGGATCAAGCGACAGACCATCGAACACCGGCGCTTGCAACACCGCAAGCTCGCCGCCTAACATCAACCCCAAGACGAGGCCCGCACTCCGCTAATCTACGCCGCGATCTGCGCCAAATGTTCTGACGACGGACA
>NZ_JALHLG010000096.1 GCF_022832375.1 Novosphingobium beihaiense | reverse complement strand
TCAGACTGTCCGAAAACTCGAAGAAGGATTCCCGCCTGGTTGGGGGTCCGATATGATCGGGCATGGGCTACATCGAAGGACATTCGCGCGATCAGATGCTGCTGCTTCCGGCGTCGGTCGATGACTATGTGGCGGCGGACAACCCGGTGCGGTTCATCGCGGCGTTCGTCGATGATCTCGATCTGGACGAGCTGGGTTTTGGGCGTTCCCGGCCCAAGGCGACGGGGCGTCCCGGCTACGATCCGGCCGATCTCCTGAAGCTGTATCTCTACGGCTATCTCAATCGGGTGCGGTCGAGCCGGTGCCTGGCGGCCGAGACGGCGCGCAACCTTGAGGTGATCTGGCTGCTGGGTGGTCTGCGCCCCGATTTCCGCACGATCGCGGATTTCCGTCGTGCGAACCGGGCAGCGTTCAAGCCGCTGTTCCGGTCCTTCGTGCTGCTGTGCCGCCGCCTCGACCTCTTCGGGCGGGAACTGGTGGCGGTGGACGGCACGCGGCTCAAGGCTGTGAACAGCCGCAAGCGCAACTTCACGCGCCAGAAGCTGGCTGGATGGATCAAGCTCGCGGACGAGCGGATCGAAGAGTATCTGGCGCGCCTCGACCTTGCCGACCGCGCCGAAGCCGAGGCGGAAGGTGCCGCCCGCCGCGCAGCGGTGCTGACGGCAAAGATCGCGCGGATGCGGGAACGGCGCGAACTGCACAGCGCGATGCTGGCCGATCTCGTCGCCAGCGGCGAAAGCCAGATGTCGCTCACCGATCCCGATGCGCGCGGCATGGCGACCCAGCCCAAGGTCGGCGTCGGCTACAACGCGCAGGTCGCGGTCGATGCCCGGCACAAGCTGATCGTCGAGCAATATGTGACCAACTCCGGCAGCGACCTTGGCTTTCTGGCGCAGACGGCCAGCGCCGCGCGCGAAGTGCTGGGTGTCGAGCAGATCGATGCCGTTGCCGACAAAGGCTATTACAAGGGCGAGGACATCGCCGCCTGCGAGGATGTCGGCGTCATTCCTTATGTCGTGCGCCCGCAGCGGGGTCCCGCCATCAATGAGGGCTATTTCGCCAAGGATGAGTTTCGTTACGACGCCCGGGAGGATCGCTACACCTGTCCCGGTGGTCAGCGCCTCGATCCCTACTCCCGATCGCAAAAGAACGGACATGTCACCATCCGCTACGCCAACATGCGGGCCTGCCGGGACTGCGCCCTCAAACCCCAATGCGCATCCGGCACGCGGCGGAGCATCGATCGGTGGGAGAATGAGGCTGTGCTCGAGCGCATGGCGGAAAGGCTGGATGCCCGACCCGACATTATCGACCGGCGGCGCGAGACCGTCGAGCATCCCTTCGGCACCATCAAGCAGTGGATGAACCAGGGCGCATTCCTCATGCGGGGCCTCGCCAACGTCAACGCCGAGTTCAGTCTGACGGCGCTCGCCTACAATCTGCGCAGGGCGATCAACATCCTCGGCATTCCGGCCCTGCTACGCGCTGTGCAGGCCTGAAAAGGTCGCGCGTCAGCCGTTCCCGGCATAACTCGCGCCATAGATGCCCATATGGTCGATCGAGACCGTCACCACGCCTTCCGCGCCGAAAAACCAGCAGCCGCTGCGTGCAGCCCCTCCGCTCGGCCGAAACCCGATCAGCCCGTGCGTTTTCGGACGGACTGACATGTTT
>NZ_JALHLG010000095.1 GCF_022832375.1 Novosphingobium beihaiense | reverse complement strand
GCATCGCTGCCTGCAACGACACGGGATCAGTCGCTTGCCTGAGGTGACAGGGAACAAGGAGCCGAAGCGCAAGTTCAAGATGAATAGCCCCTAGATTTCTGGGCGCCTTCGATCCTAATTTTGAGGACAGGAGACGACGATGGGAAAGCCTAGAGCGGATTTCGACCGTTCTGAATTGATAAGGGATTCCGCTCGGACGAGATTTCTGATTCAGTATCCATGCTAGTGAAGGAGGCTGGCGTGGATGGCTCTGTCGATGGATTTGCGCTCTCGGCTCTTGGCGGCGGTGGAAAGGGGATTGAGTTGCCGTGCAGCCGCAGACCGATTTGGTGTGGCGCCTTCAACGGCCATTCGCTGGCGTGCCCAGCAGTTGGAGACGGGTGACTTTGCCCCCAAGCCGCAGGGCGGGGACATGCGTTCGCGCCGGGTCGAAGAGCGGGCAGCAGACATCCTGGCCATTTGGGAAGCGCACAAGGACATCACACTTGGGGAACTGCGCCTGACGTTGGCCGAACAGGGCTTTGTAGTGTCCGTTGCCAGGGTGCATCGCTTCTTCGTGCGGCGCGGCCTGACGCGCAAAAAAGACAGGCCATGCAATCGAGCAGGATCGGCCCGACATCCTGAAGCAGCGCCGGAACCGGAACGCTTGGTCTTCTTCGACGAGACATGGACAGCGACCAACATGACCCGCAGCCACGGCCGTTGTCCGAAAGGCGAACGGTTACGGATGGGCTTCCCGCATGGACATTGAAAAACCACAACGCTGGTCGCAGGACTACGCATGACCGGCATGGTCGCGCCGATGGTGCTCGACGGCCCGATCAACGGCGACTGGTTCGAAGCCTACATGGCCCATGTGCTCGTGCCTGAACTGCAGCCCGGCGACACGGTGGTCATGGACAATCTGTCGAGCCACAAGCGGGAAGCGGTACGTGAAAGGATTGAAGCTGCGGGCGCAAGGCTGCGCTTCCTGCCGCCCTACAGTCCCGACTTCAACCCGATCGAGAAGGCATTCTCTCGCCTCAAGGCCATGCTCCGCAAGGTGGGCGAGCGAACCGTCAGCGGCCTCTGGAACTTGATCGGCAAACTCGTCGACATCTTCCGCCCCGACGAATGCGCCAACTACTTCCGATCGTGCGCCTATGAACCAGAATGATCGAAAAATGCTCTATAACCCCGTGCGCAAGCACGTCAGGAACGCGATGCTATCACCCGTCGAGTTCGAACGGCAGCAGATTTTGAAAGCGGAAGGCGTCTAGTCTACGTTGACAAAAGGGATTCCCAATCTGGCTGAGTTCTGATTCAAGCCTTTCTTTTGGAAGGGGGGGCATGGATAGCGGAGACCTGAGCGACGCAGAATGGGAATTGATAGGACCGCTGCTTCCGTCCGAGCGCGGCAGGCATGCCCGTCC
>NZ_JALHLG010000094.1 GCF_022832375.1 Novosphingobium beihaiense | reverse complement strand
ATGGATAGCGGAGACCTGAGCGACGCAGAATGGGAATTGATAGGACCGCTGCTTCCGTCCGAGCGCGGCAGGCATGCCCGTCCTGCGGGTTGGCTGCCCCTGGCGCGACATGCATGAACGATACGGCAAGTGGAATTCTGTCTACGTCCGGTTCCGGCGCTGGGCTGAACAAGGTGTCTGGGATGCCATGCTGCAAACCCTGGTCGATCTCGGCCTGACCGACGACTGGCAGTACATGATCGATAGCACCACGGTTCGCGGCCATGTCTCGGTAGTGGGCGGAAAAGGGGGGGGCTTGTGCGCAGGCTTTTGGCCGATCACGCGGCGGCTTT
>NZ_JALHLG010000093.1 GCF_022832375.1 Novosphingobium beihaiense | reverse complement strand
GCAACCATGCTCTGGCTACGCTGAATGGCGATCCGACCTAGCGCTGTCCCGCAACGGCGTAACCGCGCAACAATCCCGTGGTCCCCTATTCCTCGCCGATCACGGTCCCCGTTCGCGCGCCGATTGACAGCCAAGAGCCGGATTCTACAGGTTTTGGTATCAGATCGCGGAATTTTCAGAACCGACAAGCGGGCCCCCGCGATTGCAAAAAACGCTGGAATCAAGTTTTGCGAGAGTTATAAACGCCAATATGGTACTGATTATCACAGCGTAATGCCTTTCAACCTCTATGGCCCTTACAATACTTTCCGGCTGAAAAACAGCCACTTGATGCTTGCCCTAGTCCGCTGTTTCCATGAAGCGCTTGGCCAAGACCATAAGCAAGTGACGGTTTTGGGGGCGGACAAGCCTCGACATGAGTTTTTGCATGTCGAGGATATGGCAGCAGGTTCCATTTTCATTCTCGATATGGAACGTTCCGAATCTGAAATCCCATGTTGAGTTACATCAGTGTTAGTTTTGACAATGACGTAACAGTTGCTGAACTGGCTTATTTGTTCGCTGAAACCGGAGGCATCACAAGCAAAATATTTTCGATGGCGCTATGCGTAAACTCATGGTCTCCAGCCGCCTATTGGCAATAGACTGGAAGCTGACATTGGCCTGGTCGAGGCGAGCAAGGAGACAATGCTTGGTTTTTGACGTATATTGCTTCAGATCATTCTCGCCCAGTTTTAACATGACGAGTTTAGTGACACCTGATGGCTTGATCGCGCGCGATTACCAATCACGCAGTACCAGATACGAGTCTATCAGCGGATGAAGATACATATTCTAGGCATTAATTACGCCCCAGAAATGGTCGGCATAGGCCCTTACACTGCCGGTATGGCAGAATGGTTAGCGTCAGCAGGCCACGAGACCACGGTTATATGTGCGCAGCCTTATTACCCTCTATGGAAGGTTGACGCTGCGTATCGCAGCAGGCCGACGAGCATAAGCGAAGAAAATGGCGTACGTGTCGTGCGCGTTCCTGTCTATGTACCAGAAGTTCCTGATGGCAAGAAGCGCCTGCTTCACCATATGAGTTTTGGCGCCCGCGCTGAACTCGCGCTGCGATCTGAAGGGCGGCGCTCTCCTCCAGAGATTGTGATAGGTATAGCCCCTTCCTTGATCTCGACGGTCGCCGCTCGTCGAGCGGCCCGAAGGCACAACGCCAAATTCTGGTTGCATATTCAAGATTTTGAAGTTGAGGCTGCTTTCGCAACAGGTTTACTAAAGAATGGCGGAATATTGACCAAAGCCGCAGATCACTTTGAAAAATGGGCAATCGAAGCCGATCGGGTGAGTACAATTTCACCACAGATGCGTGCAAAGCTGATCGACAAGGGCGTTGCTTCTGAAAGAGCCATTGAATTTCGAAACTGGGCCAATATTGACGAAATTTCACCGTTGCAGGGCGATTCTTGCTACCGCAAGAAATGGGGGATCGATCGCCCGTATGTTGCGCTTTATTCGGGAAATATTGCGAACAAACAAGGCATTGAAATTGTCGTGGAAGCTGCAAGGCGGCTTCATTATCGTAAGGATCTTGCTTTTGTTGTGTGTGGTAATGGCCCCAATCGCGCCCGTTTAATCGATCAAGCTAGGAATCTTGACAACATTCATTTTCACGACTTGCAGCCACGGGAGTATCTTTCTGAATTACTCGGCTTAGCGACAATACATTTACTGCCACAGATTGCTAGTGCTGC
The DNA here is from genome assembly GCF_022832375.1 of Novosphingobium beihaiense. Lineage (GTDB taxonomy): Bacteria > Pseudomonadota > Alphaproteobacteria > Sphingomonadales > Sphingomonadaceae > Novosphingobium > Novosphingobium beihaiensis. The sequence goes on along the minus strand of NZ_JALHLG010000093.1, from coordinate 351 downwards.
CGATTTGGTTCTTCCGTCAAAGCTGACGAACATGCTTGCTTCCGGACGAGCCGTTATCGCTACCGCGCATTCCGGAACGGGCTTGGCTGACGAAGTCAATGGTTGTGGATTGATCACACCCCCGGGCGACGGCGAAGCCTTTGCCACGGGCATTGAACGTTTGCTGGACGATGCTCCGTTACGCAAATTGGCACAGAAAAATGCGCGTGAACGAGCGATCAGCAGGTGGAGTCGTGAGCAAATTCTGGCGAACTTTGGGTCGCAGTTGCAGTCGCTCTACAATAAAATGTAAACCATGGCGCCCGTTAGTCTGCGTTGACAAAAGGGATTCCCAATCTGGCTGAGTTCTGA
>NZ_JALHLG010000092.1 GCF_022832375.1 Novosphingobium beihaiense | reverse complement strand
CAGACAGACGCATCGAATTCCGGCGGTGTTGGCGAGATTGTCGTCACCGCGACCAAACGTTCCGAAAGCCTCCAGAAGGTTCCGATCGCCGTTCAGGCGATGGGCGGAGAGACGCTTTCGCAGCTGGGTGTCACCAACACCACTGACATCATTGCCCAGATGCCGAACGTCACGGCGGGCGGCGGCGGCCCGGGCCAGAATACGATCTACATCCGCGGCCTCGCCTCGACGACCCCGAACCTGACGACGGCCGGGATCTCCGGCCTTGCGCCGAACGTTGCGACGTATCTCGACGAACAGCCGCTGTCGCAGCCGGGCCGCAACCTCGATGTCTATGCCGCCGATCTCGCCCGCGTCGAGGTGCTGGCAGGCCCGCAGGGCACGCTGTTCGGGGCCAGCAGCCAGGCCGGTGTGGTGCGCTTCATCACCAACGATCCCAAGCTCGGCTCGTTCGAAGGCTCGGTGAAGGCCGGCGTTGCCTTCACCAAGGGCGGCGACATGAGCGTCAATGCCCAGAGCGTCATGAACCTGCCCGTTACCGATACGCTGGCCGTGCGCAGCGTCGTCTATATCGACCATCAGGGCGGCTATATCGACAATGTGCACGGCACGCGCAGCGTGGCCGACAATCCCAAGTATGGCGGCGTTGTTCCCCCGGGCGTGACGATGCTGCAGGCGGATAACTCCACGCTGGTCGAGGACAATATCAACTCGGCCGAGTACCGCGGCTTCCGCGTCACCGCGCTGTGGGAACCGCTTCCGGACTGGTCGCTGAAGGTCGCCCATACCCGCCAGGGGCTGGAGACCGACGGCGTCTTCTCCGAAGATCCCACGCTGGGCGATTACAAGATCCAGCGCTTCACGCCGGAGAAGACGAAGGACAACTTCAGCAACACCGCATGGACGGTCGAAGGGCGCCTCGGCGCGCTCGAAATGGTCTATACCGGTTCCTATCTGGAGCGCGAGACCAAGCAGCGGGTGGACTATACCGATTACCTGTTCACCGGCCCGTACATCCCTTACTATCTGTGCGATGTCTCGGTCGTTTATCCCAGCTATGTCGGGGCGACCGATCCGGCCGGAACCTGTCAGGCCCCCAATCTCTACGTGAATTCCAACTCGAAGCTGACCGGCTTCACCCAGGAACTGCGCTTCAACACCCCGGCCGAGAACCGCTTCCGGGTGACGGCAGGCGGGTTTTACAGCAACCAGATCCTGAAAGAGCGCAACGACTTCGTCTATCCCGGCTCCATCCAGACGCTGGGCGCGGACGGGGTGACGACCGGCTTCCTGCCGAACTATCCTTTGACCAACACCTCGGTCACCGGAGAAATCGGCAGTGCGGCTCCCGGTTACTACAGCGATCCGGGCCCGTTCCCGGCAGGCGTCATCTTCCGCAACGATGCCAAGCGCACCGACAAGCAGTTCGGTTTCTTTGGCGAAGCCAGCTTCGATGTCGTTCCCGACGTGCTCACGGCCACATTCGGTGCGCGTTACTACAATGTGTCCAACGATCTGGAAGGCAGCGCGAACTCGTCGTTCGGCAACCGCATCTCGGTGCCGGGCGGTATCGGCACGGTTGACCGCCAGCTCTACGGCACCAACCTCAGCCAGAAGTACTCGGGCAACAACCCCGGCATTCCCGGCAAGTTCAAAGAAGATGGCGTGATCTTCAAGGGGACGGTCTCCGTCACCCCCGTGCGCAACGTCATGTTCTATGCGACGTATTCGGAAGGTTTCCGCCCGGGGCTGCTGAACCGTCCCGGCGGGGCGGTCTCCAAGACGGGGACGTACACCGTGCCCTATGCGGTCGATTCCGATACGGTCACCAATTACGAAATCGGCTGGAAGACGAAGCTGTTCGACAATCAGCTCATTTTCAACGGCAGCGCGTTCTATGTGAAGGTGAAGGGGCTGCAGACCAGCATCCTCGATCCCAACATCACCAACCTGTTCTTCTCGGACAACGCGGCTGATGCGCGCACGCAGGGCATCGAGGGCGAATTCACGTTCGCGCCTTATGCGGTGGAAGGGCTTACCCTGTCGGGGGCTTTCTCCTTCATCGACACCAAGATCACCAGGAAGCTGGTGCCGACCGACTATGTGCGCGTGGGGGATGATCTTGCCTATGCGCCCAAGTTCCAGGGCAACCTGCGCGCTCGCTACGAGTGGGATCTGGGCAGCAGCGGGCTGCGGGCCCATGTCATGCCGGGCATGATCCACTCGGGCTCCAAGCAGTCTGACGTGATCGTTCCCAACCGCACCTTGCTGAAAGGCTACACCACGTTCAGCCTTGCGGCCGGTGTCGCGAAGGACAACTGGTCCATCGAACTGTTCGGCGACAACCTGACCAACAAGGCCGCACAGACCGGCGGCGATGCCGTGTTCAAGGTCAAGCGCGCCGTCGTCGCACGCCCCCTCACCGTCGGCATGCGCGTCTCGTTCAACTATTGAATCTAAAACCACTTCCAAGGATAAACGAAGGGGGCGCCCACAGGGCGCCCCCTT
>NZ_JALHLG010000091.1 GCF_022832375.1 Novosphingobium beihaiense | reverse complement strand
TGAGCCAGAACCCTCAGACTCTCTTGACTATGCTGTATCGCTCGATGGACTGCCTCTGTCGTGCGGGCGCTCCTGTGTAGAATCTGTCCCATAGCGCATCCTTCCAAGCCTGCATGGATAATGCTCCATCAAATGCCGGGACCAAACAACTAGGTCGGCCATCTCTAACAGGCTTGCGACCATGCCGACTGGCGCAAGGGTAGTTTGAACAACGCCTTTCAACGTCAGGCAAGTCTGGATTGCCGCATCCGGAAACATGGGCTGGCGTCCGCCCTTGCCGGTCGGCGCTGACAACCACTGTATCTCGTGGCCAAGCAAGATCCGAAGCGAGCTTCGCTGTGCCAACGCTGCTTTGTAGAATTTCCAGTTCGTGGCGCGGGACGGTTTGCTCATCCACGCCGCCTAACAGGCTGGATTCACTATTGGGATCTCTCGGCTATTTATGCAACAAAGCTCCAAGACTCCAAAAGTTATGTAGCCTGGCTCCCGACGATTTTGTGCGGTTTATGCCGTAAAAAAGCAGATGAAACCGATTTAATGAGAATGAATAGTAATATATCCACAGGCAACTGTCGGAGCATAAAAAAGATATAGCTCCCAAAGACGCCTGATGAAAGCAAATGAAAATATCGTACGCATATATATATGGCGAATATATTCCACTCCATTCTTCCAACAAAGATAGCAAGAAATCCCGTAAAAATTAAAAACAGCACAAAGCTGGATGCAATAGTAAACAGAAGGCCATTCGCATAAAAAGCCTCCGCAGGCCATCCAATCGTCGGATATCCTTCAAAGTTTGGATCTTGCAACCCGAGTTGAGAAACAATTACATTTCCAGAATATATCTCCTTTTTATTAGGATTTAAAAAAGACGGAAGTACGTCCGTAATTTGGCTTGTAACAAACGAAGTTCCTGCAAAAGGCCCTTTGACGGAAAAGACTCGGGCGACGGCATCAACATAAGGCACCAAGACAAAACGTTCAAAAAAAAGTGGGAACTGCCGGGTATATGGCACATCGTAACGAAAGAGGCCCGCAGCCCTCAGGCTTCTCGCCTCTCGTGCTTCAAGCTGTTGGCGTATGCCCTTGTCGCCGGTAGCAAGCTTAACCATTGCATCAGTAGTGTAAGCAATCAGCTCAACAGGTGTACTTATATCGCGCTTTCCGCGCGCGATATAAGTGATGGCAGGGAAGGCCACGCTCGACAGAAAAATAATAGCGCCCGCGCCCAAGACAAAATGCGATACCCTAAACCTTCCCTTAAAGGAAAATATAGTTACAACATAAGACAATGGGGCAGCAAAAAGCAAGAATTTAGTATTGTGAGAAATCGAAAGGATGACAAGTATTATAACCAACACCGCCGCCCAAATTGACATGCCTTTCTTAGATTTATTAATAATCATCACCCGAGCAAGCTCAGATATTAGCGCCAACAATAAAAACGCCGCGAGAAAAACTGACGCCGCTTCGCCGACGACCCCCATTTTGGCCACGATCATGGAAGATAGGCCGATAAACAAACTGACTATGCTAATTGGCGCAAGTGCACCTGCTGGCACTTTCTGCCACCTTGGAGGTGAGAAGTAAGGCAGAAGGATACTTGTGCCCAAGGCCCCTAAAGAGGCGCCCAAAATAGCTAAAAAAACAATTAGATAGGATAACGTCGGGCTATATAAAAATGAATCAAGCGGCTGAAAAAACACCGATTTCAACACAAGGGAGTTGAACGACCAATAAAAACAAATGAAAATAAAAAAAACGCCGACCGAATGAGATATTCCATAAGTGCGTATTGGAAGCAAAGAGGCTATAATAATTGCTAGAGAAAGTAATGCCACATAAACATCGCATCCTAAAAGGAAAATCTGAAATATTGTCAAGGCAGCCGACGTCCACAATACAATGTAGCAAAACCTCTGCGTTAACGTTGTGTTTGAAATATTTTTCACACTGCTTCTCTTAATATTCCAAATAATCACAAGAAATGAAATTTTGCGCTGCACTTTCTATGAAGATAACATACAACACATCACCTTTTACAAACAATACTTTGCTTGATGGTTTTTTATCTTTCACAGAAGGCTAACTTCGGCTTTGCCAACACATCTTAAGTAGATAATTTACCGATCGCTAACATCACCCTCACTCTTTGTCATTACTTTTCTGGCGATCGCGTTACGAACTTGTA
>NZ_JALHLG010000090.1 GCF_022832375.1 Novosphingobium beihaiense | reverse complement strand
TGAAGATAACATACAACACATCACCTTTTACAAACAATACTTTGCTTGATGGTTTTTTATCTTTCACAGAAGGCTAACTTCGGCTTTGCCAACACATCTTAAGTAGATAATTTACCGATCGCTAACATCACCCTCACTCTTTGTCATTACTTTTCTGGCGATCGCGTTACGAACTTGTAAATCGGCGTGCGAATGGTGCCCCCTCCCTGGCTCGGTGATCGGCGCCCAATCGGGGAGCACTCCCCAGGTCATCTATTGTCGCTTGCGATTGAGGCAGGCGACGAGGCGGAGGAACGCAAGTTCAGTTGCGATCGCACGGTTCAGCCGAAGCCCAAGCTCGGTCCCCACATTACCGAACTCAAGCGGTTACTGGTGGAGAACGAACGCAAGCCGCGGCGCGAACGGCTGACGCGGATCCGGCTGATCGAGGCGTTGCGGGCGCAAGGCTCTGAAACCGTTCGCCGCCATGCCCGCCGCTGGCAGCGCGAGGAAGGATGATGGAGCGCCATGAGATCATCGGCCTGATGGCCGAGTTGAAGCTCGCCGGCATGCATCACGCCTATGACGAGGTCATTGCCGACGCCCTCAAGCGCCAGCATCCCGTTCAGCACGTCGTTGGCGACCTGCTGAAGGCCGAGGCCGCCGAGAAGCACG
>NZ_JALHLG010000009.1 GCF_022832375.1 Novosphingobium beihaiense | reverse complement strand
ATCGCGGCCGAAAACGGGCTCGATCGGCTCTCGATGGGCATGAGCGGCGATTTCGAAACCGCTGTCATGCTCGGCGCGACGCATGTGCGGGTCGGCTCCGCGCTGTTCGGCGCGCGGGACTGACCGGGATCAGGGCACTGCCGTTGCCGTTCGTGTCGAGCGAAGTCGAGACACGTTAAACCCGCGCTATCGTGTCTCGACTTCGCTCGACACGAACGGAGAGGGGACGCCCTGCCCCGGATAATCAGGCCGCGCGCCAGGCCAGCAGCGAGAGGCCGAAGCCCGCGAAGAGCCCGCCCGTTATCCGGTTGAACGCCCGTTTCACACCGGCGCGGCTGAGATGGCGTGAAATCGCGCGGCCGCCGGTGGCGTAGATGCAGTACCAGAAACCTTCGATCACCGTGAACACCGCCAGCAGCGTGGCGAACTGCGGGGCCTGCGGTTTGGCGGGGTCGATGAACTGGGGCAGGAAGGCGGCCGCGAAAATGATCGCCTTGGGATTGCTGATCGAGATCGCGAAACCGCCGCGCAGCAGGCTCTGCCACGAGGCGGTGGGACGTGCCCACTCTACCGGCGTGCCATCTTCGGCCACCGGACTGCGCCAGGCCTTGACCGCAAGATAGAGCAGATAGGCCGCGCCTGCCAGACGCAGGGCATCGAACACGCCGGGCAGGGCGTGCAGCAGCGCGCCGAGCCCCACGGCCGAAGCCGTCAGCAGGCTGAGCAGGCCCAGCAGGCAGCCTGCCATCGCCGCCATGCTGCGTTTGAAGCCCAGTTCGACGCTGCGCGACATAATGTGCAGCATGTTCGGGCCGGGCGTCCCGCTCAGCAGGAAAACGGCAGTGGCGAAGATCCACAGCGTGTGCAGGCTCATGGCTGGCTTCTTACTTGCGGGTTGCCAGTTCGTCGCCGGTGAGGGTGACGACGTGCAGCAGGTTGGTGGAACCCGGCACGCCGAAAGGCACGCCCGCGACAGCCACCAGCCGCGATCCGGCGGCGCCGAAGCCATGGCGCAGCGCCATGCGTTTGCCCTTGCCGATCATTTCCTCGAAGCTGCCGATGTCCTTGGTCAGCACCGTGTGCGCGCCCCATAGCAGCGCGGCGCGCCGGGCGGTGTTGATCGAGGGGGTCAGCACCAGCATCGGCGCTGCGGGCCGCTCGCGGGCGACGCGGCGGGCGGAAATGCCCGATCCGGTGAAGACGATGATGCCTTCGATCGGCAAGGTATCGGCAATCGTCGCGCAGGAAGCGGAAATGGCGTCCGCCGTTGTTGCGTCGGGCGGGGTCGCGGCGAGGTGGATGCGCTCGCGGTACGTCGAATCGCCTTCGACTTTGGCGGCGATGCGGTCCATGATCGTCACCGCCTCGACCGGCCACTGGCCCGCGGCGGTTTCCGCCGAAAGCATCACGGCATCGGCGCCGTCGTAGACGGCGTTGGCGACGTCGGAGACTTCGGCGCGGGTCGGCGTCGGGCTGACGATCATCGATTCGAGCATCTGCGTCGCCACCACCACCGGCTTGCCGCTGGCGCGGGTCTTTTCGATGATGTGCTTCTGGATCGGCGGCACTTCCTCGGGCAGCAGTTCGACGCCGAGATCGCCGCGCGCGACCATGATGCCGTCCGACAGTTCGATGATCTCTTCGAGGCTCTCGACCGCGGCGGGCTTTTCGATCTTGGCCATCAGCGCGCCATAGCCGCCCATCAGGCGCCGCGCCTCGGCCACGTCCTCGGGCCGCTGGACGAAGGAGAGGCCGATCCAGTCCGCGCCCTGTTCCACCGCGAAGGCCAGATCGCGCCGGTCCTTGTCGGTCAGCGCCGGGACGGGGACGATGGCATCGGGCACGTTCACGCCCTTGCGGTCCGAAATCTGGCCGCCGACTTCGGCCGTGCACAGGATCTTGTCCGCTTCCGGCTTGATCACCACGAAGCGCAGCTTGCCGTCATCGATCAGGAGGCGCTGGCCTTTCTGGAGGATGCCGAACAGCTCCGGGTGCGGCAGGCACACGCGGTTCTCGTCGCCCGGAGTGGGATCGCGGTCCAGCGTGAAGTGCGCGCCGTGGCGGATGAAGGCCTTGCCCTCGGCAAAGGTGCCGACGCGCAGCTTGGGGCCTTGCAGATCGCACAGAACCGCCACGGGCCGCGCCAGATCCTTTTCGACTTCGCGGATATTGGCGATCGTTTCGCGGTGGGTTTCGTGGTCGCCGTGGCTCATGTTGACGCGGAAGGCGTCGGCCCCGGCTTTCAGCAGCTTGGCGATCGTCTCCTGGTCGCGGCTGGCGGGGCCGAGCGTCGCGAGAATCTTGACCTTGCGCGTGCGCTTGATGCCGCGATGATGGGGGGAACGGCGATTGGGTGTGCTGACCACGTGACGACTGCCTCTTTCGGGAAGGAGCCGTCATATGGCAAAGCAATGCTGACAAACCAAGGACGATTGGTAAGGAAATGAACGAAAGCGATCCGATAGACACGTTAGACGATGCCGTGGCCGCGGCGGCCTTCCGCCGGCTGGTGCGCCATCTGCGCCACAGGCATGATGCTCAGAACATTGATTTAATGGGGTTATCCGGCTTCTGCCGCAATTGCCTGGCCGACTGGATCCGCGATGCGGGTTTCGAAGGGGACAAGATGGAAGCGCGCGCGCTCATCCATGGCATGCCCTTTGGCGAATGGAAGGCGCAATATCAGACAGAGGCCACGCCCGAGCAGATCGCGCGGATGGAAGAAAGCCTGAAGAAGAACGGCGGCTCGCATTGAGCTTCCTTTAGGCTCAGGACCTGTTAATCACGCCATCGAGGCGCCCAAATGGCGAACATATCGGGCCAAGGCGCTCGCCGGGAAGGCTGGTTGCCTTTCCAAGAGTGGCTTGGTTCGAGATGGAAGCCATTTGGGCGTTCCGAAGGAATTTGACCAAAATGGCCCATGGCTGCGTCAAGAAGCCTTGAAATATCGACATATTCCTACGCCTTCTTTCCTAGCCCTGAGCCATTTTGCCTCAAACCTCGATGGCGTGACTAACAGGTCCTGAGCCTAGGAGGCCGGTGTGAAAGGGCGGCGTGCCGATCGCCGCCCCCACGTCCGGGCACCGTCCCCCTGGTGCCCGCCCCATGTGTCTGTCTTGAAGGGACTGTGTCTGTTTGAACGGGCCGGGCCCGTGGCTGTCAGCCCTGCTTGCGGCGGGACAGACGCTGACGCCCCGCCAGCGTGGCGGCCGCCGCGCCGAACAGGATCAGCATCGGCGGGGCGGGAACCTCGGTGCCGCCGGTGCTGGTGGTGGTCGATCCGCCCGACGAAGAGCTCGACGAGGAAGACGAGCTGGACGAGGAAGTGCTGCTCGAAGTCGAACTGCCCGAAGACGAACTGGTCGAGGAGGAGCTCGAAGAAGAGGACGACGAGGAAGAGCCGCCGCTGGACGTCTCGCCGCCCGAGGAACTGGACGAAGAGCTGGACGAGGAACTCGAAGACGAGCTGGACGACGACGAGCTGGACGTGCTGGTCGAAACGCCGCCCGTGCTGGTGGACGTCGTCGATGTGACACCGCCGGTCGTGGTGGTCGATGTCACCCCGCCAGTGGACGTGGAGGTGGAGCCGCCGCTTGTTGTCGATGTGACGCCGCCGGTCGATGACGATGTCGAGGTTGAACCGCCGCTGGTGGTCGAGCTGATCACGATATTGCCGCCGCTCGAACCGCCGCCGCCGAAGAACCCGCCGAAGAAGCCGCCGCCGAAACCGCCGACTGGGCCGCCGCCGATGACTACGGGCGTGCCGCCGCCGCCACCCTGATAGGACGGGGGCGGGGCAGGCGGAATGTAAGGCGGGGGCACTGGCACCATCGCCACCTGCGGCTGTTCGCAGCAGGTGCGCTTGATGATCCGGCGGGCGCGCCGGGTCTTGCGCGGCTTTTCCTTCCTGACGATGCGCTTGGCCTTCTTGACCGGCTTCGCCACCTTGGCCTGCTTGAGCTTGTGATATTCGGTCTCTGCCGACTGGGTTTCGGCTACGTGGACGGCGCCGCCTCCAATGATCGCGCAGCCTGCCGCGCAGGCAGACAATTTCGCAAGGGCCATCCGAACCGACATAAGCGTTGCTCTCTGTTGTTTCCGCTTTGGAATTTCCGCCCCTCGAACACAGGGCGGGTGTTACACCTGCCAGAAACAACGCAGAGTCCGGTTAACGGGACAACGCCGTTAACCCGGTTTCGAGCGTCCCGATGTGAGAAAACCCGTTAATTGACCGGCCTTTCGCGCCGGGTGTACCAAAACGGGACCAGTGCCACGGCTATCTGTAAACGTCTTCGACACATTGTGCCGTGATTTTCAGCTTCCCGCGTCCGCCCCGTCCGAATCGAACAGACCGCCCTGCGATGCCGCCGGCGAGGCGGAGGGGGGCGTCATGCCGAGGTGTTTCCAGCCCGGTTCGTTGAGGCACCGTCCGCGTGCGGTGCGGGCCACCAGGCCGAGCTGGATCAGGTAGGGTTCGATCACTTCCTCGATCGTGTCGCGCGGTTCGGAAAGCCCGGCTGCCAGCGTTTCCACGCCCACAGGGCCGCCTTTGTAGATATCCGCGATCATCCGCAGATAACGCCGGTCCTGCATGTCGAGGCCGATCGAATCGACTTCCAGCCGGGTCAGCGCATCGTCGGCAATGGCGCGGGTGATCACATCGCTGCCCGCGACATGGGCGAAATCGCGCACGCGGCGCATCAGCCGCCCGGCGACGCGCGGGGTGCCGCGGGACCGGCGCGCGATCTCGGTCGCCCCGGCCTTGTCCATGCCGATGCCGAGCAGCCCGGCGCCGCGTGTCACCACATGTTCGAGTTCGGGCACGGTGTAGAACTGCAGCCGCACCGGAATGCCGAAACGGTCGCGCAGCGGCGTTTGCAGCAGGCCCTGCCGGGTGGTCGCGCCGATCAGGGTGAACGGCGGCAGATCGATCCGCACCGACCGCGCCGAAGGCCCCTCGCCAATGATGAGATCGAGCGCGCGGTCTTCCATCGCCGGATAGAGCACTTCCTCGACCACCGGATTGAGCCGGTGGATCTCGTCGATGAACAGCACATCGCCATGTTCGAGATTGGTGAGCAGGGCGGCGAGATCGCCTGCCTTGGCGATCACCGGGCCCGAGGTGGCGCGAAAGCCCACGCCCAGCTCGCGCGCGACGATCTGGGCCAGCGTTGTCTTGCCCAGACCCGGCGGGCCGAAGAACAGCGTATGGTCCATCGCCTCGCGCCGCGACTTGGCGCTTTCGATGAACACCCGCAGGTTGTCCTTGGCCGCGGCCTGCCCGACGAATTCGGCCAGCGTCTTGGGCCGCAGCGCGGCGTCGGCGTCCTCGGGCTGACGGTCGGAGGAGAGGATGGGGTTATCGGTCATGGAACAGAGAATGAGACCAGATTTCAAATGTGTTCAGGTTAAAGAAGATCACGTTAAATGACTTCTGGTCGACGTAGGAGGGATACGCCACGACATAGCTTTTCCCGGTCTTCGGAAAGTGGGCTGTACGACAGTCGCCACCACCATAGAGAGGCAATTTGATCGTGTTTTGCGGAGCATAGCCGCGAATGATCCTGACGATGTTGACGGACCACACCCTGCCCTCTTCAACCTCGCCGGGCGTAACTTCATAAATGGATGCTCCATCGGGGATATGCTGTGGGATAGTCGGTAGAATGGCATCAAAAAATACCGCGCCGCTACATGCGTGGGCAGGGGGCGCCAGAGCCACATTCAAAGCCGCCAGAGCCAACTTGAAATTCATCCCGCAGCCTGCTTCAAGGCTACGCGCACGAGATCGTTCAATCCAGCATCCTCGCCCAGTTCGCCTACGGCATGGGCGACGGCGGCGCTGGCAATGGCAGGCTTGAAGCCCAGATTCTGCAACGCCGAAACGGCATCTGCGCTCGCCAAGCCCGGAGCGGCGGCGGGAGCGCTGCCCGGCGCGGCAGGCACGGTGGCCATGCCGCCTGCCTTTTCCTTCAGCTCGTTGACGATGCGGCTGGCGAGTTTGGGCCCAACGCCATTGGCCCGCGCCACCATCGCCGCATCGCTGCCCGCGCAGGCGCGCTGCAGTTCTTCGGTCGTGAGTGCGGAGAGGATCGCCAGCGCCACCTTGGAGCCGACGCCCTGCACGGCAGTGAGCAGCTTGAACCAGTCCCGCTCCGCGCCGCTGGTGAACCCGATCAGGCGCTGGTCGGTCTCGGACACCTGCATTTCGGTATAGACGATAACCCTGTCGCCCCGGATGCCGAGATGGTCGAGCGTGCGGGCCGAGCAGTAGACCAGATATCCCACTCCGTTCACATCGACGACGGCCCAGTCGGGACCGGTATCGTCGAGCAGGCCTGTAAGCTTGGCGATCATGGTTTGTTCCTATGGCACGAAGGCGAGTCGCGCGGCAAGGGGCAAGTCACTGAGCGAGGCGGCGCGAGCTGTGCAGTGACATCGCGGTAACGGCGGCCTATGCGATGTGAGCTATGGGGAACATCGTTGGGAATGGCGCGACCGATCATTGTATCGGGAGGGGTTTACATGCTTGGCACTGGCGTTGGCCAGTACCGGCCGTTCTCGTGCTGGCCATGATTTTGCGCATTCAGGCATGGTCGCCCTTCGATATCAGTCATGCTGATGAACTGATGCAATATCTTGAGCAGGCCAATCGCATTGCTACGGGGCATGGTATCATACCCTGGGAAACAAGGGCAGGGTTGCGCAACAGCCTGATCCCTCAGTTTTTGAGTGTGCCGCTATGGATCGGGCATACTTTTGCACCGGGCACGTTGTGGGCAATGTATCTCGCCAGGGCGACTTTCTTGACCGCGACACTGACAGCTCTGCCTGCGGCCTGGCGGCTGGGAGCATTCGTGTCGCGCCGCCATGCGCTGGTCGCGCTGTTCGTCGTGGCGGTATGGTGGGAAAGCGTGTTCTTTTCGGAGCTGTTGTTGTCAGAGAGCTTGGCAAGTGCCTTGCTGCTGCTTGCAGCTTCATTCCTGCTTGCCGCTCACGCGAAACGTAAGGCATCGCTGGCGGGTGGCTTCCTGCTCGGGCTCGGCGTGCTGGTGCGTTTGCAATATGCACCTTTTGCGGCAGTGCTTTTCCTGACAGCCATGTGGCATACGCCAGAACGATGGCGGCCGGTCATGGGTGGAGGGCTGGGGGCGCTCGCTTTGGGAGCAGCGAGTGATGCCATTGCCGGAAAGGTGCCCTACGCTTGGGTGTTTATCAACTTTGGCAAGAACATTGTTGAGGGCAAGGCCGCCAGTTTTGGCACCAGTCCTGTATGGCAGTACTTTGTAGAGTACTATTTGCATTTCGGTGCCGGTGCGTTGCTGTTCGTGGGGCTTTGCGCAGCCGCTGCCGGGCGTAGATACTGGGCTTTGTTGCTTGCTGGGGCCGTGAATATTGGTGTTCACAGTCTGATCGCGCATAAGGAGTACCGGTTCGTTTGGGTTTCCACGTTAGTGTTCCTGGTGGTGGCGGCCGTCGGTTCGCAAAGTATCGTTGAACGTATTCTGGCACGGCATGCTCCACGCCTAACGAAAAATGCCGCCTTGGGGGTGATGATGGCGGTCTGGACGCTGATGTCGATCTCGTCGTTCCATATCACGGGCGGCTATCAGGCTTTCCGTGGGGCGGGCGCCATTCCGAGACTGGCCGTCAAGGCTGCACAGGATCCGCATGTTTGCCGTCTGGCGGTAGTGGAAGCGTTCTATGCTCACCTTGTTCCTGCCGAACTTCCAAGGGCATTGCCTTTGTCGATTGCGCCCAAGGGGGTGTACGAGGGCACAGACCCGTTACCGCCGGAACTGGCCCGGGCTGCCAATGCGCTGATCGCATCCGAACGTCCCCTTGGCACCAAAGACTATCGGCAGGAGGCTTGTCTTGATATGCCGCAGGAGAGGGCATGTTTGTATGTGCGGCCAGGGAAATGTGGTTCAGCGCCGGACTATGACTATCAGACCGCGCTGAAAAGGGGCGGTATGTAACCCCTTAGCGGTGGCTGCCCAGCATGTTGGCATGGGTGATCGCCACGGCCAGCGCGTCCGAAGCATCTTCGCCTGCCAGCCTCACGCCGGGCAGCAGAACCTTGAGCATCGCCTGGATCTGCTTCTTGTCCGCGGCGCCGGTGCCGACGAGGGCCTTCTTGATCACCTTGGTGGGATATTCGGCCACGGGCATTCCGGCGCGGGCCAGCGACAGCATGGCGACGCCGCGTGCCTGTCCCAGTTTCAGCGTCGATTGCGGGTTCTTGTTGACGAAGACTTCTTCCACCGCGCCGCTATCAGGCCGGTGGTGGAGGAGCACGTCGGTCAGTGCCGCGTCGAGTTCGGCCAGCCGCTCGGCCATGCCGGCCTTGGCATCGGTGCGGATCTGACCGTTGGCCACGTGGCTGATGCGGCTGCCCGATTTCGCGACAATGCCCCAGCCGGTGCAGGTGAGGCCCGGGTCGAGGCCGATGAGGATCATGTTCTCAGTACCATATGTCGAACGGGCCGCCGTCCTTTTCGCCCGCTGCGTGCCGAGACAGCCAGGCATCATCCAGCGCGATGACTGCGCGTCCCGGGCAGGCCAGCGTGGCGAGTTCCTGTTCGCCCTGCGGCCCTTTAAGAACGGCGATGCCCGAATAGGTGCGGCCGGGATCCTCCGTCAGGTAGCCGTCGGCCCCTTCGAAGATCACATAGTGAAAACGCCCGGTGGTCAGGCGGACATGGCTTTGATGGCCGCTGCCCTGTCCGCGCACGAAACCGGTGTGAACGTTGGACCAGTCAGGCCGGCTGGCAAGGTCGATGTCCGGGTGCCCGCGCGGGCCGAAGCGGTAATGGACACTGGTCTTCCCCGCGCAAAGGGAGCCGGTGCCGCGCGGGAACGCGCAGGAATAGAGCACGCGTTCGCTTGCGGCGCACTGGCTCGGCACTTGCGGGGGCAAGGCCGTGACTGTTCCCGCAGGGACAGCCGTTGCCCCAGCCGCCCCCAGACACGCCGCACCCAGCATCGCGGCAAGGCGCAAGGGGCGGGCGTGCAGGGCGGAGAGCTGGATCAGCCCAGCTTCTCCATGACCTCGTCCGGGATCTCGTAATTGCCCCAGACGGTCTGCACGTCGTCGTCGTCGTCGAGCACGTCGACCAGCTTGAGCAGCGTGCTTGCAGTGCCCTCGTCGACATCGACTTTCAGGTTCGGGCGCCAGGCGAGCTTTACGCCTTCGGCCTCGCCGAGCGTCTTTTCGAGTTCGGCGGCCACTTCGTGCAGCGAATCGACCGAAACCCAGATCTGGTGGCTGCCGGGGTTCTCGTCATCGCCCATGTCGCTTTCGACATCGTCGGCACCGGCCTCGATCGCGGCTTCGAGCACTTTGTCCTCATCGCCCACGCTGGCAGGGTACTCGATCAGGCCGAGGCGTTCGAAGCCGTGGCTCACCGCGCCCGACGAACCGAGGTTGCCGCCGTTCTTGGCAAAGGCGGTGCGCACGTTGGTGGCGGTGCGGTTGCGGTTGTCGGTCAGCGCCTCGACGATGATGGCGACGCCGCCCGGACCGTAGCCCTCGTAGCGCACTTCCTCGTAGTTCTCGCTGTCGCCCTTGCTTGCCTTGTCGATGGCGCGCTGGATGTTGTCCTTGGGCATCGACTGCGCCTTGGCGGCGTTGACCGCGGCGCGCAGGCGCGGGTTCATGTCCGGATCGGGCATGCCCATCTTGGCCGCGACGGTGATTTCGCGGCTGAGCTTGCTGAACTGCGCCGAGCGCTTCTTGTCCTGCGCACCCTTGCGGTGCATGATGTTCTTGAATTTGGAATGGCCTGCCATGGGTCCGTTCGTTCTGCTGGTCTGAAAAGGATCGGGCGCCCTTACAACAGCCGCACCGGTTAGAGCAACCGCTGCCACCAGCCCACATCACGCCAGGCGCCGAGTTTCCAGCCCACTTCGCGGTAAATTCCGACCGGTGTGAAGCCCATCGCCTCGTGCAGGCCCACGCTGCCTGGGTTGGGCAGGGCGATTCCCGCGAAGGCGGCGTGCAGCCCCTTGTCCTTCAGCAGCAGGAATAGCGCTTCGTAGAGCGCCTTGCCGATGCCCTGCCGCGCATGGTCCGGATCGACATAGACTGCGACATCGCACGAAGAGGCATAGGCCGCGCGGGCCCGGTGCGCGCTGGCATAGGCATATCCCGCCACTTGCCCGCTGGCCTCGGCGATCAGCCAGGCATGCGATTCGCCATAGGCCGCGATGCGCCGCGCCATTTCGGCGGCATCGGGTGCCTCGGTCTCGAAACTGATGAAGCTGCTTTCGACGAATGGCGCATAGATCGCGGCGCAGGCGGCGGCATCGGTCTGCGCGGCGGGGCGGATGCGCATGGCGGTCAATCCCTCCTGGGCAGTTTGCGCATCGCGGCCTTTTCGGGGGCGCCATTCCATTCGGGGTGTCCGGCGGCGGCTTCTTTCAGCGCACGGCGGAAGCGCAGGAACTGGCCCGGCGCCGGCAGGCGCGGGGTGAAGGCCAGTTCCCAATGGATGCCGTTGATCGGATCGTCGAAGAACACGGCATAGTAGCCGGGCGCATAGATATCATAGGCGGCGGGCGGATCGGTGACGGCGAGCCCTTCCGGCAGCAGGAACTCGCGGTGGAAGGCGTCTATTTCGCGCCGGTTGCGGGCCCAGAGCGCGATATGATGCACGCCCACGGGCCGCGCATCGTGATCCAGCTTGCCGCCGCTCCTGGCGGGCTGGATGCCGATGTAGCTGTGCGGCACCGGAAAGCGCGCCATGTAGTACGTGGAGCGGTATCCGATATCGAGCGTCCAGAAGCTCGTATAGCCGAGCCAGCCGAACATCCTGTCGTAGAAGGCGATCGAACGTTCGTAATCGAGCACCGAGAACTCGACGTGATGGACGCCGCGCCAGCGCATTACACGGCCACCGCGGTGCCGGAGCAGCTCACCATCAGCATCGAACCGCCCTGGCCCAGCACTTCATAGTCGAGATCGACGCCGATCACGGCATTGGCGCCCAGCTTCGCGGCTTCGGCTTCCATTTCGGCGAGCGCTTCCTTGCGGGCGCGCTGCAGTACCTGCTCGTATTTGCCCGAGCGGCCGCCGACGATGTCGGTGATGGAGGCGAAGAGGTCGCGGAAGATATTGGCGCCGACAATCACCTCGCCCGTGACGATGCCAAGGTATTCGCGGACCGGGCGGTCCTCGATGGCGGGCGTGGTGGTGACGATCATGGCCTGCTCTCCTCGTTTTGGAGGAGAGCATAGATCACTTTCGTGACCCCGTCATGGCGCGGTGCACAAAGCCTGCGCCATGACGTCCGGCCGGAACGGATCAGTCTAGGCCGAGCGCGCTGCGATAGGTTTCGAGCACCATGTCCATTTCGCGGCGGTCGTCGGGCTTCATTTTGCGAAGACGCACGATCTGGCGCATGATCTTGACGTCGTAGCCGACGGCCTTGGCCTCGTTGTAGACGTCGCGGATGTCGTCCGAGATGCCCTTCTTTTCTTCCTCAAGGCGCTCGACGCGCTCGATCAGAAGGCGCAGGCGATCGTCGGTGGTCTCGGACATAGGGTATGTGCTCCGGTTGTATCGGTGATGAATCAGTCGGCGGCGCTGATAGCCGGGGCGCGGGATTCGGGCAAAGCCGGAGCTGTGGAAAGTGTGGGATGGGTGCGTCTTGGCGAGGTGCCTGTTTCTTTGGAGTGCTCCTTCCCACGCAAGGAGATGGTCAACGGCCTTTGTCCGGCGTCATGCCAAAAGTTTCTGCAGAAACGTCACGAAGTTCTTTGTAGTTAGGCGTCCATCCGAACATCAGCGTCTTGTCTTCCTTGAAGGGAATATGCGTCCCGAAAGAATGGTTGGTGATCGCGGGATAGATGTTCACCGGAGAACGAGGCATGGAATCGGATTTGCCGTCACCATGCCGGATGGCGAGAATGATGCCCGTTTTCTCACGCCGGATGTCTGCTGTGTCATTCAGGTAGTCGGAGTCCGTCGGCAATTTGACGTCGAACGCAGGCTCGTCGATGGCGTACTTTGGCGGATAGGGGCCTTCGTCGGCTTGTATTATGATCGTTGCCGGCCGGGGGGCGGCAAGGATGGCATCAATCAAGTGCAACAATTGGCTATTGGCGTATTCTACTTGTGCGACATAGCTCTTGGAGCGGCCAATCCGGCGTGCCTCCGCGATGCTTTGGCATGATCCGTCATTTGTCAGGGCATATGGCGGATGGGGGATCAGAAAGTGCGCGAAGACGTACTTCCTTTGTGGTTCTTTGACGATTTCTCGCAGGTGTTTGAATTTGTATTTTACCCGAAGGCACTGGTCTTTGCGGCCGTCTGCATAAGGCAGTCCGAGAGCTTTGCCGAAAACACCCGGGATCGATTGTTCCATAAGCGTGCGCGGAAATTCTCCAAGCGGCCGGAACGTTATCGTACGGTCGGCAAGAGCACTATGTGCTGTGACATCAGCCCAGCCGCCGGCGAACGTGATCTGATAACCTTGCCGTTTGAAGAAATCGAATGCGGCGTTGTGATCGATCGCCCGGAACATCGGCACGATATCAACGTCAGAGCCAAGCTGAGAAGTGTAGCGATCAAGATATGATGCGTTGAGTGTGGACGCGAGCGAGAGCGGTGTGACCTGATAGTTGGAATAAGCATGCTCAGCGACTGCAAAACCGCGTTTGCGCAATGCGTCCAGAAAAGGGCGGTTGTCGTATCCAAAGCGGTTGGCAAGTGTTTCTGTGCCGGCGTAGCGGTCCATAACAAAATGCCACACGTCAGGGCTTTTGGTGGTTGCCCGGCC
This sequence comes from Novosphingobium beihaiense, assembly GCF_022832375.1. Lineage (GTDB taxonomy): Bacteria > Pseudomonadota > Alphaproteobacteria > Sphingomonadales > Sphingomonadaceae > Novosphingobium > Novosphingobium beihaiensis. The sequence continues at coordinate 233,751 of NZ_JALHLG010000009.1, read as the reverse complement.
TGGGAAACGAGGGAAGATTGTGTCCGGTTCAGGGCGACCTTGCTCAATGGTGTACTGCATGAAGCAGAGCGAGCCAACAATCATGAAGGCTGGCACGCCCATCATAAGATTTATGAGCCCGTTTGCCCGCCGGATCTGGCTATCGTTTTCGCGCGATATGCGACGAGACACGCCGAAGGCCAGAAGCAGAGCCAGGACAGATCCGGTTACAAGTATCCAGTGGTTCGTCGATGCGGAACTGATGAGCGAAGGCGCGTAGAGCACAACGGCCAGCCATACAGTCGTGATCAGCGAGGCACGCGCCGCCTGTCGGGTCGCGAACCATAAGAGGCCGAACAAGGCGATTGTGAGGGCAATCACCGTCAGAACGGCTGGCAGAACCATTCCATACGAAATCCGCGTGAAATTGGCGGACCACAATGGAAATGCAACAAGAACGGGAAGCGCCAAAGGAGCGATCGGCCACCTTCCGGCTTTGGTCAGCATGGTCTGCACGGGTCAGTCCCTAGCGTAGTGCAGCAGGGTTCTTTGCGAACCCGGAATGCGAAGGGTTTCCACGATACGCGCTCTGGCGGCTACGTGGCTGAGAAACGCTTCTTCGCAATATTCCGGGAAAAGCTCCTTGCGTGTCGAAAGCAGCTTCTCGACCATGGGATCGCCCTTGTCAGGGAATTCTATGATGCCGGAAGGGGCGAGCGAAATCAGCCAGTCGACCGCCATGTCGAGTGGAATGTTCCTGGCGATGGAAAGGTGATGGATAAAGGCGAGAGCCAGCAGGGCGTCTGCGTTGGAACGCTGGGCGAGGCTTTTGCGTTCGGCACCGGCCCATCCCTGCGCAGGGCTTGGGTTGGTGGCGTCGAGCCAGAGGGGCAGGACGGGCTCGTTCTCTTTCGAAAAACGGGAGTAGGCCCTTTCCAGAGCCCCGAAATCGAAGTCGAAGCCCACGACTGACTTCGCCCCATTGTCGAGGGCAGTCCGGGAATAGTCGCCGCTGTTGCAGCCGAGATCGAAGACTTGCCCAGGAGCAATCTGTGAAATCACCCGGCTGACGAAATCGTGCTTGGCCGCACGTCTGTCTGCATCGTAACTGTTGTTTGTTTCATAGTCGCCCCAGACTGTTTCCGCATTGGGCGTTGAGAGGCCCATCACATAGTCGCGCAGGCCGGAAAGAATGGCTTCAAGGCGCTTGCGGGTCAGTTGTGCAACGGGCGGCGTGGCGCTCTTGTGGTTCCCTTTGATGGCTTGGGTATGCAGTTTGGCTTGCGCGACAACGTGTGCCATGACGGTGAAGGACAACTTGTCCTTGAAAGAGAGCAGCGGGAGCAGGTCCTCTGGTGAAATCCCTTCCAGGCTGCCGCGATACCATGCATTTGGCGCAATGCCTTTTTTCGACCAGAGAATAAGAGGCGCCAGAAATTGCATCGTGAATTGGCGCTGGCCAATCCAGGGCTCTCCTTCGTTGTAAGGCACGATGGAAAGGTGATCGATGAAGACTGGGCGGGTGCCGATGAACTGCACATTGTACGCAGTGGCGTCCGAAAGCGTGAAGCCTTGTGCGAGAAGATCAAGATGAAGATCAAGGTGTAGCAGCGCGGCAGCCTTGAGTTGAGCAAAGCACCACTCGTACGGATAGGATATATAATCGAGCCGAGGATGCTCGATGACGTGGCAAGGAGTATGCTCCAGGGTGGGCAAGGTCTCCAGAGGTAATCGGTTCATGGGCAGAAGCTGCCCTCGTTCGATGCAGGCATCTATCACACCAGAGCTGACAGCAGCCTCAAAGGTCACCCGGCCGGAGTCGAATATGGCGCGGAATATGCGCCGTCCATCGACGACGATTCGGCCTGCGGGATCGCGATAGGATCCGGGATCGTAGTGCATCAGTCAGTGTTGTCGGACTGGGAAGCGCTGTCATCCTTCTTGCGAAGAATAAGGGACTTCATCTTGCGCAGATAATGCTTACCGGTGAGCAGATAAGCTGCGACTGTCCCAATCAATGCCTGCATCGCCAGACTGGCACTGGCGGGGTCCAGATAGGCATGTGCGGCCTGCATGGGCAGTATGATGGTCACTGCAATCATCAGCACCAGTCGTTTGCCGAAATCCATCTGTTCCTCCAGTCTAACAGGTCAAGCAGCCGACCCATTTGGAGAGGAAGTAGGTCTTGATGGTTATTACCGGGTTAATACCAGGCTGGTTTTGAGGTTGGTTTCTTGGGGCAGCAAAAACCCCGCCCCGCACGAGGCGGGACGGGGCCTTTCAAAGCGTTCGTCTGACTGAGGATCAGGCGGCCAGCTTGCGCAGCACGTACTGCAGGATGCCGCCGTTCATGAAGTACTCGACTTCATTGGCGGTATCGATGCGGCACAGCGCGGTGAAGGTGAACTTCGAGCCGTCGGCCTTGGTGACTTCGACTTCGACATCCTGACGCGGCTTGAGATCGGACACGCCCAGAATCGTGAAGCTGCAGTCGCCGTCGAGGCCGAGGGTCTCGCGGGTGTCACCGTCCTTGAACTGCAGCGGCAGCACGCCCATGCCGACGAGGTTCGAGCGGTGGATGCGCTCGAAGCTTTCGACGATCACCGCGCGCACGCCCAGCAGGTTGGTACCCTTGGCCGCCCAGTCGCGGCTGGAGCCGGTGCCGTATTCCTTGCCGGCTACGACCACCAGCGGGGTGCCCTGCGCCTTGTACTTCATCGCCACGTCGTAGACCGGCAGGGTCTCGCCGCCGAAGCTGGAGAAGCCGCCTTCGGTGCCGGGGACCATCTCGTTCTTGATGCGGATGTTGGCGAACGTGCCGCGCATCATCACTTCGTGGTGGCCGCGGCGCGAGCCGTAGGAGTTGAAGTCCGCCTTGGCGACCTGATGCTCCATCAGCCATTCGCCCGCCGGGCTGTCCGCCTTGATCGAGCCGGCCGGGCTGATGTGGTCGGTGGTGACCGAATCGCCCAGGATGAGCAGCGGCTTGGCCTCGACGATGTCGCTGACCGGCGCCGGGGTCATTTCCATGCCCTCGAAGTAGGGCGGGTTGGCAACGTACGTCGAACCGGCGCGCCACGAGTAAGTGTCCGAGCCGACGACGTTGATCGCCTGCCAGTGCTCGTCGCCCTTGTAGACATCGGCATAGCGGGCCTGGAACATCGCGCGGTCGACGCAGGCGTTCATGGTCGAGGAAACTTCCTCGTTGCTCGGCCAGATGTCCTTGAGGAACACGTCCTGACCGTCCTTGCTCGTGCCGATCGGGGTGGTGGTGAAGTCTTCCACCACAGTGCCCTTCAGCGCGTAGGCAACGACCAGCGGCGGCGAGGCCAGGAAGTTGGCGCGCACGTCGGGCGAGACGCGGCCTTCGAAGTTGCGGTTGCCTGAAATGACCGCCGAGGCGACCAGATCGTTCTCGTTGATCGCCTTGCTGAGCGGCTCGGCGAGCGGGCCCGAGTTGCCGATGCAGGTGGTGCAGCCGTAGCCGACGAGGTTGAAGCCGACGTTGTCGAGGTGCTCCTGCAGGCCAGCCTTGTTCAGGTAGTCGGTGACGACCTGCGAACCCGGGGCCAGCGAGGTCTTGACCCAGGGCTTGGGCTTGAGGCCGAATTCGTCGGCCTTCTTGGCGACGAGACCGGCGGCGACCAGAACCGAGGGGTTCGAGGTGTTGGTGCACGAGGTGATCGCGGCGATCATCACGTCACCGTCGGTCAGCTCGTAATCGGCACCGGCGACCGGGACCGACTTGATCTCGCGCTTGTAGAGATCGGCCATGTCCTTGTTGAACACGTCGTCCACATCGGTGAGGACGACCTTGTCCTGCGGACGCTTGGGGCCGGCGAGCGAGGGAACGACGGTCGAGAGGTCGAGTTCGAGGGTCGAGGAGAACACCGGCTCGGGGTTCGACGGGTCCATCCAGAAGCCCTGTTCCTTGGCATAGGCTTCGACCAGCGCGATCTGGTCTTCCTCGCGGCCGGTGAGGCGCAGGTATTCCAGGGTCTTTTCGTCGATGCCGAAGAAGCCGCAGGTAGCGCCGTATTCAGGCGCCATGTTGGCAAGCGTCGCACGGTCGGCGAGGCTCAGCGTGGAAAGGCCCTCGCCGTAGTATTCGACGAACTTGCCGACGACGCCGTGCTTGCGCAGCAGGTTGGTGCAGGTCAGCACGAGGTCGGTGGCGGTGACGCCTTCCTTGAGCTTGCCGGTGAACTTGAAGCCGACCACTTCGGGGATCAGCATCGAGACCGGCTGGCCGAGCATCGCGGCTTCCGCCTCGATGCCGCCGACGCCCCAGCCCAGCACGCCCAGGCCGTTGATCATGGTGGTGTGGCTGTCGGTGCCGACGCAGGTATCGGGATAAGCGACCAGTTCGCCGTTCTGGTCCTTGTCGGTCCACACCGTCTGCGCGATGTTTTCGAGGTTCACCTGGTGGCAGATGCCGGTGCCCGGGGGCACGGCATAGAAGTTGTTCAGCGACTTGGAGCCCCACTTGAGGAAGTCATAGCGCTCCATGTTGCGCTGGTACTCGATCTCCATGTTGTCGAGGAAGGCCTTGGGATGGCCGAATTCGTCCACCATCACCGAGTGGTCGATGACGAGGTTTACGGGAACCTGCGGGTTGATCTTGCTGGTATCGCCGCCCAGCGCCTTGATGCCGTCACGCATGGCGGCCAGGTCGACGACGCAGGGAACGCCGGTGAAGTCCTGCAGCAGCACGCGGGCCGGGCGGTACTGGATTTCCGCGCCGGTGACCGGGTTCTTCTGCCAGTCGGCAACGGCCTGCACATGGTCGGTGGAAACGGTGAAACCGCCGTCCTCGAAGCGGAGCATGTTTTCGAGCAGCACCTTCATCGAGAAGGGCAGGCGCGAAACGTCGCCGATTTTTTCGGCGGCTTTCTTGAACGAGTAGTATGCGACGGTCTTGCCGCCGACGGTCATGGTGCTGCGGGTGCCGAGCGTATCCTGTCCGACCTGGGTCATGGTGGGCATTTTCCCCTTCTTTATGGAGCTTGCCTAACCGGGCGCAGCGATCGCTGGCGTCGATGTGAAATCTGGGCCAGATCGTGTTGCAGTGCGACAAGCGGATTCGTCGGCCCCGCCGATGCGCGCTCAGGGGCCTGCCGTCAAGAGGGAGGCGGTGGGAAGGCGTGCTGTCCGGGGCGGATCGGGGTGTGCCCAGAGCAGGGTGGCGTTGTAGTACAATGCCGTCCGGATAGGCATTGCGATCACGGCATTCCTCCCTGTCGCGCGACGACGGGGAGGGGGACCGCCGCCGCAGGCGGTGGTGGAGGGGGCAAAACCCCTCCGTCACGCACTGCGTGCGCGTCACGTCCCCATTCCGCAAGCGGAACAGGGAGGAATGGCCATGGCACTCTATACCAAAGTTCCGCTCTGGCGTTTTTGCGTGGCGATCCAGCAGCCCAGAACGATCAGTGCTGCGCCTGCGAGCGTTGCCGGTTCCACGCTTTCGCCGAAGAACAGCCAGCCGAACAGCGCGGCCCACAGGAAGCCGGTATATTCCACCGGCACCAGAACTTGCGCCTCGGCGCGGGCATAGCCCCAGGACAGGAACAGCAGCGCCGCCGTCGCCAGACCCGCGCCGAGCAGGATCATGCGCAGGCTCGCGGCATTGGGCCAGACCAGGAAAACCGGCGAGAAACACAGGAAAATGAGCGCGACGATGAGGTTCTGGAACAGCGCGATCTCCACCGGCCCGGCGAGCAGCGCCTGCTTGCGCTGGAACACCAGATTGAGTGCATAGAACATCGCCGAACACAGGATCGCTGCGGTGCCTTTCACCGTTTCGTCCGAATAGGCCCCTGCGCCGAAACGCCCCGCGCCGATCACCAGCATGCCCGCGATGCCGAGCAGCGAGGCCAAAATCGCCTGCGGGCGGATCGTCTCCCCCAGGATCAGGGAGGCGAAAAACAGCGCCACGATTGGCGCGATGAACGAGAGCGCGATGCCTTCTGCCATTGGAATGCGCACGAGGCCGTAGAAGAACAGCACGGCCATTGCCGAAACGATCACCGAACGCTGGACATGAACAACCAGCACCGCGCGGGAAGGCCGCGGGCGCCCGGCGGCAAGCCACAGCGGCACGGTCAGCAGCGTGCCGAAGACATTGCGCAGCAGCAGCGCGGTGAACACGCCGGTGGCGATGGATGCCCCCTTGATCGCGGCGTCCATCGCGCTGAACGCGCCGATCCCGGCAACCACGGCCAGCACCGGCAGATAAGGGGAGGAAAGACGGAACCTTTTGGCGGGCATGACGTTCTGCCTCTCGCCCGGCGGAAAGTTGTACGCAAGCAATTCATCGCAGCGACAGCACGAATGCTTGATGATGTCACAATGAAGGGGCAAATCGTGAGCGCTCCGCAGACCGTATGCAATGGTCGTGCGGTTCATAGGCAATAGGGCAGGTTTTACAGGAAATGAAGAATTTCAATCGGTTCGGTTCCGGCGTCGTGTCGGTTCTGGTGACACTGGGGCTTCCGGTGCAGCCGGTGCTGGCGCAGCAGGCAGGGGCCGGGCAGCCCGAGAGCATCCTGCCCGAGGCTCCGGCGAGCCCGGCTCCGGCCAGGGCACCTGACCAGACTCCAGCAGCGCCCGCGGCGGTGCAGTCCTCGGCACCGGCGGACGTCCAGACCGTTTCGAAGCCGGTGGTCCAGCAGCTCTTCGTATCCGAGCCGGTGATGTCATGGTCGCTGGCCGATGCCAACGCGTTGCTTGCAACGATCGAAGGGATCGGTTCGGAAGGTCTGATACCCGCCGATTACAAGCCGGGCGATCTGCAGGCGGCGATTGCCGCGGGCGAAGGCGATGCGCTTGATGCACTGGCGAGCCAGGTCTTCGGCTGGCTGATCGAGGATCTGCGCGACGGGCGCACGCCGATGAAGGACCGGGTGCAGTGGTTTGCCGTCGATCCCGATCAGGACAAGATGCCGACCGCTCAGATCATGGCGCAGGCGCTGTCCGAACATGACGTGACCGGCGTCGTTGATAAACTGGCGCCCACCAATCCGGACTACGCCGCGCTCAAGGCCGAATTCAATGCCACACCGGAGGAAGACACGGCCAAGCGCGCGCTGATCCAGGCCAACATGGACCGCTGGCGCTGGCTCAAGCGCGATCTGGGCGAGGTCTACCTGATGACCAACGTGCCCGAGTTCCAGCTGCGGCTGGTGGTGAAGAACAAGATCATCCGCACGTACAAGACGGTGGTGGGCAAGCCGGGCCGCACGGCCACCCCGCAGCTCGCCGAAACGGTCAGCGCGGTTGTCTTCAACCCGACCTGGACTGTGCCGCAGTCGATCGTGAAGGGCGAGGGGCTGGGCCAGAAAGTGCTCAACAACCCCGTCTGGGCGCGCAATGCGGGCTACAAGGCGACCAAGGCTGCGAACGGCATGGTCTATGTCGTCCAGCAGCCGGGGCCGACCAATTCGCTGGGCCTGGTGAAGATCGATATGCCCAATCCCCATGCGATCTACCTGCACGATACGCCCGCCAAGTGGGCTTTCAACAAGAAGGTCCGGGCTTTCAGCCACGGCTGTATCCGCACCGAGCGCGCGGTGGAACTGGGCATGACGATGGCGATCCTCGGCGCGCAGATGCCCGCGTCTGAAGTGGCGGACATTTCCAGCTCGCGCAAATATACCAAGGTCGCCATGACCCGGACGTTCCCGGTCTACCTGACCTATTTCACCTATGCCCGTTCGATCGACGGCGATCTCAAGGCGTTCGACGATATCTACGGCCGCGACAAGCCGGTACTGGCCAGCTTCACGCAGCCGCGCGAACTCAAGACGACGCAGCGCAAGAGCGACGAGGAAGTGATCAAGCTCGATAATCCGCTTTGATCCGGCCGCTTTGATCTGGATGCACTGATCCGGCGCCCCCCTCTTCGCAGGAGGGGGCGTCAGGCCGGGCGCTTCCGGCAACGCGGCAGCGATTGCGGGACGGCGGGCTCTTGCGCGCCGCGGCCGTGCGGCCCAGTTTGGCGGGATACGCCCCCAGCCAGAGGATCAGCCATGACCGACAAAGCCGCCAGCCAAATCGAGGAAGCGACCGCCCGCGTCATCGAGCTGGAAGCCGAGCTTGAGGCCGCGGGCAGCGCCACTACCGAGGATGCGGCGCTCGCGCGGGCCAAGGCCGTGCTGCACGCCTGGGTAGACAGCGTTACCGCCGTCGTCGCGACGCCCGGCGTGGGCCGCGCAGTGCTGATCCACGGCAATGGCACGGAATCGCGCATTTCCTCGCCGGACCTGCCGCAGAAGCTGGCCGTGCCGGTCACGTTCGAAAAACGCGGGGACTGACGGCCCGCGCCCCCGCCCTCAGGGGCGGATCAGCACTTTGAGCGACTGGCGCTCGTCCATCGCGCGGTAGCCATCCGGCACGCCGTCGAGGCCGATCGTGCTGTCGAAGACGCGGCCCGGCTGGATGGTTCCCGCCATCACATCGGGCAGCAAGTCTTCGATATAGGCGCGCACCGGGGCCGGGCCGCCGGAGATCGTCACATTGCGGAAGAAGGTGTCCGGGCCGGGCAGCGATTCGTAGTGGGCCACGCCGACGCGGCCCACCGCGCCGCCGGGGCGGACGATGCCGATCGAAGTCTCGATCGCCTGCCCGGTGCCGACGCATTCGAGCACGGATTTCACGCCATAGCCGCCCGTCAGCTCGCGCACGCGGGCGATCCCTTCCTCGCCGCGTTCGCGCACGACGTCGGTGGCGCCGAATTCCTGTGCCAGCGCGATGCGCTCGTCATGATGGCCCATGATGATGATCTGCTCCGCACCCAGGCGCTTGGCCGCGATCACCCCGCACAGGCCCACCGCGCCGTCACCCACGACGGCCACTGTGCCGCCCGGCTGTACGCGCGCGGTGACGGCGGCATGATGCCCGGTGCCCATCACGTCCGAGAGGCTGAGCAGCGAGGGCATCAGCGCCTCGTCCGGCTCCACCGGCAGCGGGTAGAGCGTGCCGTCGGCATAGGGAATGCGCAGCGCCTCGGCCTGCGCCCCTTGTGCTTCTCCGCCGACGCCGAACGTGCCGCCATGGACGCAGGCGGTCTGCAGGCCTTCGCCGCAGAACAGGCAGGAGCCGTCGGAATAGACGAAGGGCATGATCACAAGCTGGCCGGGCTTCACGGTCCGCACCGCGCTGCCCACGTCCTCGACGATGCCGATCGCTTCGTGGCCCATGGACTGATGGTCGTTGGCCGGGCCATCGCGGTAGAACCACAAGTCGCTGCCGCAGATGCAGGCCCGCACGATGCGGATGACGGCGTCGGTCGGTTCCTGAATGGCCGCATCGGGCACATTCTCGATACCGACGTCGTAGGGCTTGTACATGATTGTCGCGCGCATCCTGGATTCTCCTTCAGGCCGAATACGGATTACTCTCGAACGGTGCAGGAGGTCCGCGCGGGCACAGTGGGAGGAGGGGGAAAGCTGTGCCCGCGCGGAACGGCTCGCGGGCCATCCATTCCGGATGGCGGAACGCGGCGTTGAAATGCGCCTGTACTGTTCGGGTTCCGTATAGACCTTGCACGGTCCCCGCACTACGCGCGATAATGGCACGGTATGTTGAGCAGGGCTCACCGTGCGGTGGGGAACTATCGGCGTGTGCGGGCGTTTTGGTGTGGTTTTCCGATCAATCCCACCAGAAGTTCCACCAATGGCCTGAAACCATTGCTGCGGCCAAGGCGGACAATGTCCCGGTCCCCTGATCCACGATGTCGGGGCAATACCGGTAAATCTCCTTGGCCGTTCCAAGCGCCGCATCCCGTGACGCAGGTGGAGACGCCACATGCACGTCCATGCGGTCTCCAGTCATGCCGACGAGTTCGGCACCGAACCGGTCATGCCATTGGCGCAGCGCTGCGACATGGTACTCGGGCGGCGGGCACGCGTTCCAATTGCCCCAGCGCAGGTAAGCTGGAACTTCCCAGCCGTGCTGGGTGGGAATGAAGAGAACGTGGACTTTCTCAAGAGGCTGGCCGTTCAAGATGTCTATCGCGGCGCTCACACCGAACGCGTCAGGGACAGACGTGACGGTCTGGGGCCATTCTCCCGCTTGTGCAGTCAAGTCTTCCGGCTGATAGGCTCCTGACCATTTTCCGAGATCAGCGGGAAACCGGAGCGACCGGGCCTTGTCCAGGATTTCCGCAGGGGTATCCGGAGGTGGCGGAGCATAGCCGGGAGTGGAAGGAAAGACGGCAGGATCGTCGGCTGAACTGCTCGGCTACGCGTTCCAGATCTTCGTCACTGCCGATGATGACGGGCCAGCCCTTGTCCAGAGCTTTGAGGCCATGCCATTCCTGATAGGCGTTGTGCCCGGGAATTTCGGTTCGTTCGTAGGGCAGCGCGGCCATCATGCTCGCATACATGGCTTCTGCGTCCGCCCGGCGTTCGGGAGGGAGCATGCTGAAATCCCGTTGCACGGTTGGCGTTCCTTTCAGCGCTGCCGGAAGGGCGATGGCTGATGCCGTGAGGCCGCCGATGAAGTTCCGCCGGTTCAGCATGGCAGCCACCCGCGAAGCTCAAAACTGCCGGATCACGTGGAGGAACTCTTCCCCATACGTATCCAGCTTGCGCGCGCCGACGCCGCCGATATCGCCCAGTTCGGCAAGTGACGACGGCCGGGCCTGCGCCATTTCGCGCAAGGTGGAATCGTGGAAGATCACGTAAGGCGGCACGCCCGCGTCCTTCGCCAGATCGCGGCGCAACTCGCGCAGGGCGTCGAATAGCGGATCGCCCACCGGGTTGGCGCTGTTGTCTGCCCCGCCCCGGCGGCGGCGTTCCTTCTTGGGCGGGCGCACGATCATCATGCTGGCCTCGCCCTTCAGGATCGCGCGGGCATCGCCGCCTAGCGCCAGCCCGCCGTGATCGGTGGGCACGAGGCTGCCACGGGCCTGCAAGGCGCGCGAGACGGCTTTCAGCAGCGGCTTTTCCTCCTCGCGCAGGATGCCGAAGACGGAAAGCTGATCGTGCCCGCGCTGGAGCACGCGATCATCGCTCACCCCGGCGAGCACTTTTTCCAGATGGCCCAGGCCATAGCTCTGCCCGGTGCGATAGACTGCTGAGAGCAGCTTCTGCGCGATCGTGGTGGCATCGATCACATCCGCCGGTTCGAGGCAATTGTCGCAATTGCCGCACCTGGCAGGCGGCTCCTCGCCGAAGTGGCGCAGCAGCACGGCGCGGCGGCACTCGGCGGTCTCGACGAGACCGGCCAGCGATTCGAGGCGCTGGCGCTCGCTCTGCTGGCGCTGCGGATCGACTTCGGACAAGCGCTGGCGGGCGCGGGCGAAATCGTCCGCCCCCCAGAACATCACCGCGACCGAAGGGTCGCCGTCGCGCCCGGCGCGGCCGGTTTCCTGATAATAGGCCTCGATCGACTTGGGGATGCCCGCGTGGGCGACGAAGCGCACGTCGGGCTTGTCGATACCCATGCCGAAAGCGACAGTGGCGACCATCACCATGTCCTCGCTGGCGACGAACGCGGACTGGTTGCGCGCGCGCACGTCCGGTGCGAGCCCGGCGTGGTAAGGCAGGGTGCGGCGGCCGGTGGCCTGGCCCAGACTTTCGGCCAGCTGCTCGACGCGGGCGCGGGTGGGGGCATAGATGATGCCGCAGCCGGGATTCTCGTCGATCACCGCTTTCAATTGCCGCATCGTGTTGTCGCGCGGGCGAATCGCGTAGCGGATGTTCGGGCGGTCGAACCCGGCGACGATCAGCCCGTCCTCGGCAATGCCGAGCTGGGCGAGGATGTCGGTGCGGGTGTGGTGATCGGCGGTGGCCGTCAGCGCCAGGCGCGGGACGTGCGGGAAGGTGTCCAGCAGCGGTTTCAGCAGGCGGTAGTCGGGCCGGAAATCGTGGCCCCATTCGGAGACGCAGTGCGCCTCGTCGATGGCGAACAAGGCGATGCGGGCCTGCGAGAGCAGTTCGCGGAAATGCGGCTGGCTGGCGCGTTCGGGGGCGACGTAGAGCAGGTCCAGCTCGCCGGCGCGGAAGCGGTCCATCGTCTCGCCCCGGTTCTCGTCCGCGCTGGTGAGCGTGGCGGCGCGGATGCCGTTGGCCGTCGCCGAGCGGAGCTGGTCGTGCATCAGCGCGATCAGCGGCGAGACGACCACGCACGTGCCCGGCAGCAGCACGGCGGGAAGCTGATAGGTCAGCGACTTGCCCGCGCCGGTGGGCATGACGGCGAGCGCCGACTGCCCCTGCAGCACGCGGCCCACCACCTGATCCTGCACCCCGCGAAAGCCGGGAAAGCCGAAGACGTCGTGCAGCGCCTGCGACACCGCCTCGGCTGAGGGCGGCTCTGCCGGAGTCTGATCTATGTCCGGGGCATAGGCATCGAGCATGCCCGCGTCCGGCTCACCGTAGAAAGTGGTTTCGAAAGGCCAGTCGTCGTCGTTCACGCGCGGCACTATGGCAGAGACAGGGGCAGGCAGGAAAGCCCGGCGGCCACGGGTTACACGGATTTCATCGCCGAGGGCTCCCCGCGCGGTATGGTAACTTTCCCGTTCGCATTTGCCCGGTAGCACGCCATGTGGCGGGTTTAAGGGGATGTTCGGGCGGCTCTGCCATACAGTGTGCAATCGATTGAAAAGATCGGTGCAGATATGGGACGGGAGCAGGAATCCATGGGATGCATGATGCGCGATGCCTTGGTGCGATTCGAGGAATTTCAGGCCGCCTCGCTTCACGAGCGCGAATTCGTGGAGATAGCGCGGGTGCTCAAGAGCCTGGCCGGAGAGCTGGGGCTGCAGAACGATCCTGTGCTCGATGAACTGGCTAATCATGGTGTCGGCGCGGCGCTGGATCTGCTGTGCCGTGCCTCGGGTTCGAACGTCAGCGGCGCATACGTTCGCCACCGGTCCCGCTGACGTGCGAAGCATGCGGGAGTGCCTCCGGTTGCCCGGGCTTCCGCGAGCCCGGAACCGGTCCGTATGCTTTGCCGGCGCCGCTCCGTGTCCCCTTAGCGTGAGCGGCGCCGCTCGATTCCGGTGCTAGAGCCAGATGGGATTGGCAGGCACATCCGCGCTGAACATGTTGAGGTACTGCACCAGCCGGGGCTTTTGCGAGCGGTTGGGGCTGGCATCGTGCGGCAGGGCGTGGTGCCAGATGACGAGATCGCCCGCACCCGCGGGAATGGGGCGGGCCTGTGCCGTAAAGTCATGGCTGCGCGGGTCTTCCCGGCCTTCGCCGTCCAGCCAGCTATCGATCGTCCGGTGGAATCCCGGCACTACGCGCAGCGCGCCCTGATCCGCTGCAGTATCGGTCAGATAGAGGATACCCTGCGTTCCGAACGGAATGGGCCGGGCAAGGCTGACATCCCAGTGAATGCCGCCGCCGCGATAGCCGTGCCATTTGGTAACAGGCGGGTTGAAACCCAGCCGGTCGATGGTGGGCCACAGGTCCGCCGTGCCCCAGAGCTGGGCGAAGGCCTTGAACGCTCTCGCGCTGCGGCGCGCGGGTTCCATCGCCGGGTGATGATAGAGGTTCACCCAGATGCCTTCGGTTTCGGCGCAGGGCCAGCTCGCCGGATCGCGAGGGCTGGCGTTCAGCGCTTCCCATAGCGCGCGCTCGGCAGCGGCCGCCTCGTCCGGAGAGATCGCACCGGGCACTACGATGAAACCGTGCTCGTCCCAGTGCGCGAGGTCTTCTGAGGACAGCACCGCGGCCATGGCATCGATGGCGTCCAGCGTGGCGCGGGTCGTGGAGGGCAGAGGTGCCCCGCCGCGCCAGGCGTGATAGCGCGCGATGCGATCAGTGTCCGGCGCTCCGGCGTTTGCGGCGATCCAGCCGCAGAAGGCCGGGAAGTCCAGTTCCGTGTTGTAGAGGGCGGACAAAACCTCGCCGATGCCGATTCCCAATGCGGACAGCATGACCTTGTCCGCATGGGATTCCTCCGGCGTTGCCCTGCGCCCTTCGCGGCCGCGTGTCCAGAAATCCTCCAGGCCGCGCACGGCGGCGAAGGAGAGGTCCGGAGCGCGTGTCACCCGATCAGTCCAGATTAGGCCGGAGCCAGCGCTCGGCCACTTGCAGGTCCACCCCGCACCGTCCGGCGTAGTCTTCGAGCTGGTCGCGGCCGATGCGGGCGACGCCGAAGTACTGGCTTTCCGGATGGGCGAAGTAGAAGCCCGAAACCGCCGCCGTCGGCAGCATGGCCTGGCTTTCGGTGAGCACGATCCCGGCATTGTCCTGCGCTTTCAGCAGATCGAACAGGACCGGCTTCAGCGAGTGGTCCGGGCAGGCCGGATAGCCGGGTGCCGGGCGGATGCCGCGGTATTCCTCGCGGATCAGCGCTTCGTTGGTGAATTGCTCGTCCGGTGCATAGCCCCACAAGGTGGTGCGAACATGGCTGTGCAGGCGCTCTGCGAAGGCTTCGGCGAAGCGGTCGGCCAGGGCTTTGAGCAGGATGTCCGAATAGTCGTCATGCTGCGCCTTGAAGTGTTCGAGGTGCGGCTCGATGCCGTGAATGCCCACGGCGAAGCCGCCTAGCCAGTCGTCCTGCGTATCGACGAAGTCCGCCAGGCAGAAGTTGGCGCGGCCGCGCGACTTCTTGAACTGCTGGCGCAGGAACGGCAGGCGCGTTCCGTCTTCCAGCAGAATATCGTCGCCCTCGCGATGCGCCGGCCAGAAGGCGCAGACGCCCCGGGCGGTGAGCCACTTTTCGGAGACGATCTTGTCCAGCATCGCCTTCGCATCGGCGAAGAGATTGCGCGCGGTCTCGCCCACCACCTTGTCTTCGAGGATGGAGGGATAAGTCCCTGCCAGTTCCCAGGCGCGGAAGAAGGGCGTCCAGTCGAACGTTCCGGCGAGATCGGCGAGATCCCATCCCTCGTAGACGTGCAGGCCCGGCTGCACCGGCGCGGGGGCTTTCTGCGCGAAATCGGGGGCATAGGCGTTGGCGCGGGCCTCGGCGATCGGCAGCAGGTCGGACTGGCCCTTGCCCTCGCGCGCGATGCGCACCTTTTCGTAATCGATCGCGACCGACTGCTTGAAACCGTCCGCCTGCGTGTCCGAAAGCAGCTGCGAGGCGACGCCCACCGCGCGGCTGGCATCCAGCACGTGGACCACGGTGCCTTCGTAGGCCGGATCGATGCGCAGCGCGGTGTGCACCTTGGAGGTGGTGGCGCCGCCGATCAGCAGCGGGATCTGCATCTCCGCGCGCTGCATTTCCTCGGCCACCGTCACCATCTCGTCGAGCGAGGGGGTGATGAGGCCGGAGAGGCCGATGATGTCCACGTCTTCCTTCTGCGCGGTTTCGAGGATCGTCGCCCAGGGCACCATGACGCCGAGGTCGATCACTTCGTAGCCGTTGCACTGCAGCACCACGCCGACGATGTTCTTGCCGATGTCGTGCACGTCACCCTTGACGGTAGCCATGATGATCCGGCCTTTGGCCTTGGCGCCTTCCTCCTTTTCCGCCTCGATGAAGGGGATGAGGTGGGCGACCGCCTTCTTCATCACGCGCGCCGATTTTACCACTTGCGGCAGGAACATCTTGCCGCTGCCGAACAGGTCGCCGACGACGTTCATGCCGTCCATCAGCGGGCCTTCGATCACTTCGATGGGGCGGCCGCCGCGCTCGGAGATCATCGCGCGGGCTTCTTCGGTATCCTCGACGATATAGGCGTCCATGCCTTTCACCAGTGCATGTTCGATGCGCTTGATGACGTCCCAGCCGCGCCATTCCTCGGCGGCCTTTTCCTCGGCGACGGACTTGCCCTTGAAGCTTTCGGCCAGCTCGATGAGCCGCTCCGTGGCGTCAGGACGGCGCATCAGGATCACGTCTTCGCAGGCATCGCGCAGGGCGGGATCGATCTGGTCGTAAACGTCGAGCTGGCCGGCGTTGACGATCGCCATGTCGAGCCCGGCGGGGATCGCGTAGTAGAGGAACACCGAGTGCATCGCCCGGCGCACCGTCTCGTTGCCGCGGAAGGAGAACGAGAGGTTGGACAACCCGCCGGAGAAGTGAACGTGCGGGCAGGCCTCGCGGATTTCCTTCACCGCCTCGATGAAGTCGAGTGCGTAGCGGTCATGCTCCTCGATGCCGGTGGCGACCGCGAAGACGTTGGGGTCGAAGATGATGTCCTCGGGCGGGAAGCCGATGCCGGTCAGCAGTTTGTAGGCGCGGGTGCAGATGTCGATCTTGCGCTGCTTGGTGTCCGCCTGCCCGGTTTCGTCGAAGGCCATGACGACCACGGCGGCGCCATAGGCCATGCACTTGCGCGCCTGTTCGAGAAACTGCGCTTCGCCTTCCTTCATTGAGATCGAATTGACGATCGGCTTGCCCGAAACGCACTTCAGCCCGGCTTCGATCACCTCCCACTTCGACGAGTCGATCATTATCGGCACGCGGGCGATATCGGGCTCGGCGGCGATCAGCTTGAGGTAAGTGGTCATGGCTTCGACCGCGTCGAGCAGGCCTTCGTCCATGTTGACGTCGATCACCTGCGCGCCGTTCTCCACCTGCTGGCGGGCGACTTCGATGGCGGTGGGATAGTCGCCGGCCATGATCAGCTTCTTGAAGCGGGCCGATCCGGTGACGTTGGTGCGCTCGCCGATGTTGACGAAGCGGGCAGAGGAAGGAGTCGCGGTCATGGGTTTTCTCGTTATGTCAGTTGGCCAGCGGGCGGGCGAGAACGAAGTCGTCGTATGTCTTGCCGCCGACGACAAAGCTGCGGGTGCCGATCGTCTCGAAGCCGTGCTTGCGGTAAAAGGCGAGTGCGCGGTTGTTGTCCTGCTTCACGCCCAGCAGCAGCCGGGCCGCGCCCTGTGCCGCTTCGCAGACCCGGCGCATCAGCGCGCTGCCGATCACCGTGCCGTGAAAGCGTTCCAGCACATAGATGCGCTTCAGTTCCAGATCGCCGGGCTGCGCCTGGTCCAGCTCCGGCGCGCACAGCAGGGCGTAACCGATCGGGGCGTGGCCGGGCTCGACTTCGGCCAGCCAGGCCCGCGCGCCCTTTTCGAACAGCGCGCGATAGGTGCCGGCGCTCAGTTCGCGGCCGCAATGCGAGACGATCGCCCCGCCATCGACCACTCCGGCGAAGCTTTCCAGAAAGGTTGCCCCGGAAATGAGCGCGAGCGCATCGGCATCGTCCGGGCCGGCGCTGCGAATGCGCCAGATGGGCGTGGCTTCCATCGCGGTATCCTGTTTCAGGCCGCCATGGTGAAGGGTTCGAGGCCCGCCAGCCGCGTCACCGGCTCCAGCGCTGGCACCTTGCGCGGTTCCACGCCGGTGACGGCCTTGGCCATGGCGGCGATATGCGCGGGCGTGGAGCCGCAGCAGCCGCCCAGCACGTTGACCTGTCCGGCGATCGCCCATTCCTTCACGAACCCGGCGGTGGTGTCGGGCATTTCGTCATAGGCGCCCAGTTCGTTAGGAAGCCCGGCGTTGGGATAGATCATGATCAGCGTGTCGGCGATTTCCGACAGCACCTTTACATGCGGGCGAAGCTGGGTGGCGCCGAACGAGCAGTTGAGACCCACCGTCACCGGCTTGGCATGGCGCACCGCATGCCAGAACGCCTCGACCGTGTGGCCCGAGAGGTTGCGGCCCGAAAGGTCGGTCAGCGTCATCGAGAGCATGATCGGCACTTCGCGGCCCAGCTCGGTTTCGAGCTGCTTGACCGCCATGATCCCGGCCTTGGCGTTGAGCGTATCGAACACCGTCTCGATCAGGATGAAGTCCGCCCCGCCTTCGACGAGGGCGGCGGCCTGTTCCTTGTAGACATCGACCAGCGTGTCCCAGTCGATCTCGCGGTAGCCCGGATCGTTGACGTCGGGGCTGAGCGAGAGCGTCTTGTTGGTGGGGCCAATGGCACCGGCCACAAAACGGGGCCGTCCGTCCTTGGCCTGGAACTCGTCGGCCATGCGGCGGGCGAGCTGGGCCGAGGCGACGTTGATCTCGCGCACCAGATGCTCGGCGCCATAGTCTGCCTGGCTGATGCGGTTGGCGCTGAAGGTGTTGGTCTCGGCGATGTCCGCCCCGGCCTCGAAATAGGCGCGGTGGATCGCCTCGGGAACTTCGGGCTTGGTCAGCGCCAGGATGTCGTTGTTGCCCTTCTGGTCGTGGCTCAGGCCCAGGTCACCGGCATAGTCCGCTTCGGCCAGCTTGAAGTTCTGGATCTCGGTGCCGAAAGCGCCATCGGTGATGAGGATGCGCTTGGCCGCCTCGGCAAGGAACGTTTCGCGGGCGCTCATGCAGCATTCTCCACAGGGTTCGTGACAGGTTTCGTATTCGGGCGCAGGCCGAGAAGCTGGCAGATCGCATATGCCTGCTCGGCCTTGTTGAGCGTATAGAAGTGAAAATCGCGAACGCCACCGTCATAGAGACGTTTGCACAAGTCCGCGGCGGCCACGGCGGCGACCAGCGCGCGCGGGCCGGGGCGCTCGTCCAGTCCTTCGAACATCGCTTCCAGCCAGCCGGGGATCTCGGTATTGCCCGACATGCGGCGGATCGCGGCAAAGCTTGTCACCGGCATGATGCCCGGCAGGATCGGCGCGGTGATCCCGGCTGCCAGCACTTTGTCGAGGAAGCGGAAATAGGCGTCGGTCGAATAGAAGAACTGGGTGATCGCGCGGCTGGCCCCGGCGTCGATCTTGCGCTTCAGGTTGTCGAGATCGGCCTCAGCGCTCAACGCTTCGGGATGGACTTCGGGATAGGCGGCCACTGAAATGTCGAAATCGTGCCGCGCCGTGAGCCCGGCCACGAGGTCCGCCGCGCTGGTATAGCCTTCAGGATGGGGCACGAACTTGCCGCCGTCCGCCGGGGGCGGATCGCCGCGCAGCGCGACGATGCGGCGCACGCCCGCGTCCCAGTACTGGTCGACGATCTCGGCGATCTCGGCCTTGCTCGCGCCCACGCAAGTCAGATGCGCGGCGGGGACCAGGCCGGTCTCGCGGATGATGCGGGCCACAGTGGCATGGGTGCGTTCGCGGGTGGTGCCGCCCGCGCCATATGTCACGGAAACGAAGCTGGGTGCCAGCGGGGCGAGCTGCGTGATCGCATCCCATAGCTGGGCTTCCATCTTCTCCGATTTGGGCGGGAAGAATTCGAAGGAGACGGATATGTCGCCTGGCATTTGCCCGAATAGGGGAAGTTCGGCCGGTCTTGCAGCAGCAGTCATGCGGAAGTCGTCTTTCGTGTTGCAGTGTTCGTGCCGGTGTCGGCTGGCGGCGTGGCGCAATCGCGGCGCGCCGTCCAGATCTTCACGGTCAGCGGATTGCCCGGAAGCGCGCATGGCGTTTCCGGCGCCAGTCCCGCTTCGCTGAGCAGCGTGAGCATCTGTTCGTCGGAAAAACCCAGGCGGGCATGGGCGTGGCGTTCGCGCAGTTCCTCGCGGTCGTGCGCGGCGAAATCGACCACCGCGATCCGGCCCGACGGGCGCAGCACGCGCGCCGCCTCGGCCAGCACGGCGCCCGGGTCCTGTGCATAGTGCAGCACCTGGTGGAACAGCACGGTGTCGAAAGCTGCCGCGCCGAACGGCAGCCCGGTGAAATCGCCCTGCACGAGATCGACCTTGCTGGCGGGCAGGGACTGCAGCCGGGCGCGGGCGATGCGCAGCATCTCGGGGCTCTTGTCGAGCGCGGTGACGTGGGCGGCGCGCTCGGAAAGCAGCTCCGCCATCCGGCCGGTGCCGGTGCCGATGTCCAGCAGGCCGCCGAGACTTGCGCCGTTGAGCGCTTCCAGCAGCGCGGCTTCCACCGGTTCGTCGGCACCGTAGAGCAGGCGCAGAGTGTCCCATTCCTGGGCATGGCGGGCGAAATAGGCCTCGGCGCTGGCTTCGCGGCTGGCGCGAATCGCGGCGAGATGGCGGCGGTCCTCGCTGCAGCGCGCGGCAAAGGTGGTGTCCTCCTGCTCCGCGACGTTGAGCAGCCGGGCTGCGGCGGCGGCCAGCGGCTGGGCGGACTGTTCGCCGATGGCGCTGCGCAGGAAGACCCAGCTGCCTTCCTTGCGGCGTTCGGCCAGCCCGGCGTCGCACAGAATACGGATATGGCGGGAGACGCGCGGCTGGCTCTGTCCGAGCACCTGGGCAAGCTCTCCCACGGCCAGTTCCATGTGGGCCAGCAGGCGCATGATGCGCAGGCGCGTCGGCTCGGAAAGGGCGCGCAAGAGGGGGTCTATCCGCATGCCAGATCATATAAAGATATCTTTATATGTGTGCAACCCCAAGGAAATCGGCGGCTTTCCGCTCTCTCACTTCCTGTTTGCGTTGCACCATTGTCTCGTCTAAAGAATGGCCCCGCAGGCTTGCCTGCAAGCGTTGGCCTATGCGCCAAACAATGCAAGGGGATTCGCATGAAGAAGATTGCTTTCGCCGCGTTCGCGTCGGCTGCCGCTCTGTCGCTCGCCGCTTGCGGTGGGACTCCGGCTCCGACCGAGACCGAGTCGGTTGAAACCGCTCCGGAAGAAATGATGACCGGTGACGCCACCGACATGCCCACCGAGGCAGCGTCCGAGGCGATGTAATCCGGCCTGGGGGCCGCCGCATGTCATAGCGGCATGGGCGGCCCCCGCCGCTTTCCATTCCCCGGTTTGCCGGGTGAAATGGAAAGTCCGCCGCAAGGCGGACGAAAGCCCTCCCCAGCGGGAGGGTTTTTTGTATCTGCCGTCTGCGTGGCCGGCCTGGCCCGTTTGCCATTTTGTTTGGTTATGCGGGCATTTGGGGCGGGTTTTCATTTGCAACGCTGTTTGGCGGCGGGCATCAAACCGCCATGCCCGATACGCTGAAGATTGCCCTCGCCCAGCTCAACCAGTCGGTGGGGGATATTCCCGGCAATGCCCAGAACGTGCTGGAGGCGCGGCAGCGGGCGCGCAGCAGCGATCTGATCGTTTTTCCCGAACTCCACCTGATCGGCTATCCGCCCGAAGACCTGATTCTCAAGCCCTCGCTGATTCAGCGCGCCGCCGCCGAACTGCAGAAACTGGCCGAGGCCAGCGCGTCGGACGGCCCGGCAATGCTTGTGGGCTCCGCTTTCGTGCTCGATGGCGCGCTGCACAACGGGGTGGCCCTGCTCGATCAGGGGCGCGTCGCGGCGGTGAGGCTCAAGCACGAGCTGCCCAATTACGGCACGTTCGATGAAATGCGCCTGTTCCAGCCCGGCCCTCTGCCGGAGCCGGTTATCCTGCGCGGCACGATGATCGGCGTGCCCATCTGCGAGGATATCTGGCAGCCCGAAGTCTGCCGCCACCTCGCCGATTTCGGGGCCGAGATGTTCGTGTGCATCAACGGCAGCCCCTACGAGATCAACAAGGATGCGCTGCGCATCGAAGGCGTGGCCAAGCGCCGCGCGGTCGATACCGGGCTGCCGCTGGCCTATCTCAACCGCGTGGGCGGGCAGGATGAGCTGGTGTTCGACGGGGCGAGCTTTGTGGTGAACGGCGATGGCGGGCTGGCGGTGCAATGCCGGGATTGGGAAGAGCAGGTCGTGGAGACGGCCTGGACCAAGACCGCGCAGGGCTGGCGCTGCGACCGGGGCGCGGTGGAGCCGCTCGCCACCCACCCGGAGGATATTTATTGCGCGATGGTGCTGAGCCTGCGCGACTATGTGAACCGCAATGGCTTCCCGGGCGTCGTGCTAGGCCTGTCGGGCGGGATCGATTCGGCGGTCTGCGCGGCGATTGCCGCCGATGCGCTGGGGCCGGAGCGGGTCTGGGGGGTGATGATGCCCTCGCGCTTTACCAGCCAGGAAAGCCTCGACGATGCGGAAGCCTGCGCCGATGCGCTGGGCATCCGCTATACGGTAATGCCGGTGGGGGCGGCGGTCGATGGCTTCGATGCCATGCTGGGCGAGGCGTTTGAAGGCACCAGCCGGGACGTGGCCGAGGAAAACCTGCAATCGCGCATTCGCGGCACCGCGCTGATGGCGCTGTCCAACAAGTTCGGGCCGATGCTGATGAGCACGGGCAACAAGAGCGAGATGAGCGTGGGCTATGCCACGATCTACGGCGATATGGCGGGCGGCTACAATCCGCTGAAGGATGCCTACAAGACGACCGTTTTCGCGCTCGCGCGCTGGCGTAACCGCCATGCGCCGCGCATCGGGCTGGGCCCGTCCGGGACGGTCATCCCAGAAAACGTGCTGACCAAGCCGCCGACCGCCGAACTGCGCGCCGATCAGCGCGATTCGGACAGCCTGCCGCCTTACGACGTGCTGGACCCGATCCTCATCGGCCTGGTCGAGAACGACAAGAGCGTGGAGCAGGTGGTGGCCGAAGGGTTCGCGCGTGAGACCGTGCAGCACATCGAACGCCTGCTGCATCTGGCGGAATACAAGCGCCGCCAGGCCCCGCCGGGGGTGAAGCTGACGGCCCGCAATTTCGGGCGCGACCGCCGCTATCCGATCACCCACGCCTTCCGCAGCGCCTGACAGGAAGGAGGAAGGCTGCGACTCGCCTGCCGTTCCGTGAAGAAAGGGCTTGCAGGCCAAACCGGTAATTGTTCCGGCTTGGACGGACAAAAGAGACAAACCGTGCTGTCCATGCGTTTGGCGGCGGAGTTTCAAAGGATTTAAAAGCTCAGTCTAACTTGAAGTTCACTCCTCCAGAGTTAGGTTTACCTTATCGGGAACAATCCGGGGTCGAACACAACATGGAATTGAGTCGCCGTCTTTTCGTCGGCGGGGCGCTTGCCGCTTTGGCGAGCGGGCCTGCTTCGGCAGCCGTTGCCGGATCGCATAGCAAAGCCATCAAGGCACTCGTGCCTGCCGTGCCGAAAGCGGCAAACCGGCCGCCGTTGCTGACAAAGGCGCTGGCCGCGCTCGATGCGCATGGATCGCGTGTCGGCAGCCGCGAGCGCGTGGGGCTGGTCGATTTCGCCGAGCATTCGAGCAAGAAACGCTTCCAGATCGTCGATGTCGCGAACGGCCGGATCGTCGGCTCCTATCTCGTGGCCCACGGCCGGGGATCGGACCCGCGCCACACTGGCTGGGTCGAGCGGCTGTCCAACCGGCCGGGGTCGAATGCCTCCTCGGCGGGCAGCTTCGTTATCGCCAACCGTTATTACGGCAAGCATGGCGCCTCGCGGCGGTTGATGGGGCTCGATCCGCAGAACAATCTGGCGCTGGAACGTGCGATCGTCATCCACGGTGCGGCCTATGTTAACCGGAGCCTGATTCATTCGCAGGGGCAGATCGGCCGCAGCCTCGGCTGCTTTTCCGTGGAGCGCAGCCAGATTGCCGGTGTGCTGGAGCATCTCGACGAGGGCTGCCTGCTCTACGCGTCTCCGCCGCGCGCCTGAAGGACCGTTTCGAAAGCCTCTGCGGGCCGAACCCTTTGACGCGGGCGCGCGCGCGCCGTAATCGCGCGCCATGACTGTTACCCGCTTCGCCCCTTCGCCCACCGGGCACCTGCATGTCGGCAATATCCGCACGGCGCTGCACAACTTCCTGCTGGCGAAACAGGGGGGCGGGCGCTTCGTGCTGCGCATCGACGATACCGACGCCGCGCGCAGCCGCGAAGACTATGTCGAATCCATCCGCGCCGATCTCGCCTGGCTGGGCCTCCATCCGGAAGGGGAAGAACGGCAGTCGGCCCGTTTCGATCTATACGAAGGCGCATTCGAACGGCTGAAGGCCGCCGGGCGCATCTATCCCTGCTGGGAAACGCCGCAGGAGCTGGAACTGAAGCGCAAGGTTCTGCTCGGGCGCGGGCTGCCGCCGATCTACGACCGCGCCGCGCTCTCGCTGAGCGAAGAGGACAAGGCGGCGAAGCTGGCGGCGGGAGAACTGCCGCACTGGCGCTTCCTGCTCGATCGCGAGGAACCGATCGAATGGACTGACGGCATCAGGGGCGCGCAGCATTTCGATCCGGCGATGATGTCCGATCCGGTGATCCGCCGCGCCGATGGATCGTGGCTCTACATGCTGCCCTCGGTGATCGACGATATCGCCATGGGCGTGACCGACATCCTGCGCGGCGAGGACCATGTTTCCAACACGGCCACGCAAGTCCAGATGTTCACCGCGCTGGGCGGCGCCGTGCCGCGTTTCGCGCACGAGGCGCTGCTCGTCGGCACCGAGGGCAAGCTGTCCAAGCGGCTGGGCTCGCTGGGCGCGGCGCATTTTCGCGAGGCGGGGATCGAGCCGCAGGCGCTGGTGGCGCTGCTTGGGCGGCTGGGCACCTCCGATCCGGTGGATCCGGCGCTGGGCCTCGCCGAGCTGGCCGCGCATTTCGATCTTTCCCGCTTCGGCCGCGCGCCTGCCCGTTTCGACGAGGCGGAGCTGGAGCGCGTGAATGCCGCCATCGTTCACGCCCTGCCTTTCGCGGCGGTGGCGGACCGTTTGCCCGAAGGCATGGACGAAGCGGCATGGGAAGCGGTGCGGCCCAATCTGACGCATGTGCCCGAAGCCGCCGACTGGTGGCGGGTGGTGACGGGCCCGGTCGCGGCACCTGCCTTCGCCGATGAAGACCGCGCCTATCTGGTGCAGGCCGCCGAAGCGCTGGCCGAACTGGAATGGGGCGCGGATGTGTGGAAAGCGCTGACCGGCGCGCTCAAGGCCGCCACTGGGCGCAAGGGCAAGGCCCTGTTCCTGCCGCTGCGTCAGGCGCTCACCGGCATGGACCACGGCCCCGACATGGGCGCGCTGCTTCCGTTGATCGGGCGCGAGGCGGCGGAGGAACGGCTGCGCGCGGCGGGTTGACCGCGATCAAAGTAATCTTTGCGCTGATGCTTAGTAATTCTTCGCGCAGATTCGCGAGGAGGGCGGTATCATGCGCTTCTTCATTATCATTCTGGCCATTCATGCCTTGGTGATGACCGTGCTGATGGGCGTGGGTATTACCGGAGTTCTGGCTGCGGGTATGGTTGGCGCGCGGCCGATCCTGATCGCTGCGGCTGCAGGGTTCGTTCTGGCCTTGCCGGTTACATGGATCGTCACGCGCCAGATTCTGGCGAAAACAGCGAAGGGCTAGGACGGATCGACATTCAGAAGATGGCGAGCCGAAAATGGTGCTTTTGCGCGAGCCGGAGCGCAGCGTACTTCATGTACGTGAGCACCGGAAGCGTGCAAAAGCGCCATTTGCAGGCCGTCAGGGCTGAATGTCGATCCGTCCTAATCCTTCGCAGAGGCTGGCAGCTAGGCCGGCCGGCAGGGGCTTGGGGCCCGCGCGGGAGGCATGGGGGCATACCGCGCGGGCCCCGCCACGTTTGCCTTACTCCATGAACCAGCCGTGGCTGGCGACCAGCGACTGGCCAGTAAGCGCGTTCGTCTGGAACGCGGCGAAGAACAGCGCGACTTCGGCGATGTCCTCTACCGTGGTGAATTCGGCGTCTACCGTCTGGCCGAGCATGACCTTGCTGATCACTTCCTCTTCGGGGATGCCCAGTTCCTTCGATTGCTCGGGGATCTGCTTGTCCACCAGCGGGGTGCGCACGAAGCCAGGGCAGATCACATTGGTGCGCACGCCCTTGGGTCCCGCCTCCTTGGCGATCGTGCGCGAGAGGCCGAGCAGCCCGTGCTTGGCGGTGACATAGGCGCTCTTGAGTTTGCTTGCTTCCTTGGAATGGACTGAGCCCATGAACAGGATCGCGCCCGATCCTTGCGCATACATGTGCGGGATGCAGGCCTTGGAGGTGAGGAAAGCACCGTCGAGGTGGATCGCCAGCATCTTCTTCCAGTCGGAAAACTGGAACTCCTCGATCGGGTTGACGATCTGGATGCCCGCGTTGGAAACCAGCACGTCCACCGTGCCCCAGGCATCGACGACGGCCTGAACGCCCGCGTTCACCTGCTCCTCGCTGGTGACGTCCATGGCGACGGCCATGGCTTCGGTGCCGAACTGGGCCTTGATGTCTTCCGCCGCTTTCTGCGCGGCTTCGATGTTCAGGTCCGCAATCGCCACTTTGCCGCCTTCGGAGGCGTACTTGTGAGCGATGGCATTGCCGATGCCGCTGGCGGCACCGGTGACGATGCAGACCTTGTCCTTGAGCTTCATGCTTTCTCTCCGTTGGGTGCGGTCAGCGGCGGGTTCAATCTGTCGCCGGCCAGGTCGAAAGTGGCGATTTCATCGGCTTCGAGCGCGCGGCCCGTCCAGTCGGGGTGCTCCAGCGAATAGAGCGCGTCGGCGCGTCCGGCGGCCCAGTGTTCGTGGATGGTCATGCGCGAGAATTCGTAGTCCTTGGAATTGGTTTCGTAGCCGCGCGTGCGGTTGATCAGGTGCATCACCGCCACCGCGCCTTCGGGATGGTGATTGAGGATTCCGGCCAGATCGGGATCCTCGCGCCATTCGGGCGGCAGCTTGCGGGCCAGCCGGTGCGCGGCGGCGCGTATCTTCTGGACCTCGCGGGACTGATCGGTGCCAAGGCGGGTGCGGCTGGAAAAACGGATGTCCTTCACCCGCTGATCGACATCGGCCAGCGTGCGCGGTTCGGTCCCGCGCGCGGAGAACAGGTCCACCTGAAACACCGTCATCTGGCAGGGCGTGCGGTTGTCGAGCACATATTGCAGCGGCGTGTTGGAAACGAGGCCGCCGTCCCAGTACCATTTGCCGTCGATCTCGACCGGCGGGAAACCGGGCGGCAGCGCGCCGCTGGCCATCACGTGTTCAGGGCCGATCGTGCGGCGGGTATTGTCGAAATAGGCGAAGTTGCCGGTCAGCATGTTGACGGCGCCGACGCTGAAGCGGGTCTCGCCGCTGTTGATGCGGTCGAAATCGACCAGATCCAGCAGTGTATTGCGCAGCGGCGTGGTGTCGTAATAGCTCAGTTGTCCCAGCCGCGCGGGCCATTCGGGAAAGGGCATGGGCCAGCGCGGCGTGAAGAAGCCCGGCACGCCGAAAGCCGCGGCATATTGCGCCGAAGCTTCGTTGAACGTGCGGCGGGCAAAGCCGATGGGCTCGTCCAGCCGGTAGAGCAGCTCGCCCGAAACCGTATCCCAGAACTGGCGCAGCGCGGGCACGCGGTCTTGCGGGGGATTGCCCGCGATGATCGCGGCATTGATCGCGCCGATCGAGATGCCGGATATCCAGTGGGGCGAAGCGCCTAGACCGGCCAGTGCTTCATACACGCCGGCCTGATAGGCGCCGAGCGCGCCGCCGCCCTGCAGGACGAGGACGCATTGCGTTTCAGGGGGATGATCGGGGTCAGGAGCATTCATGGCAAGATCCTGCACAGTGGAGGGGGCAAAGCACTGAGCATGCTGCATTGCAACACCTGGGGTTTCGCGAAGTTCCTTTCAACGGCAGGTTTGTAACCGAGTGTATGGCACGTGGGCGGGCCGGGCGTTCAGGCCGCCGCTTCTTCGGCAAGCTGCTCTGTCGCAGCTTCCAGCAGGCGCCGTTCGAGCGCCTTGAGGCGGCTTGTGGAGGTGAGCTTCTCGCCCAGCAGGTCGGTGACGTAGAACGTATCCGCCGCGCGTTCGCCATAAGTGGCGATATGCGCCGAATGGACCATCAGCCGCGATTCGAACAGCGCATAGGCCAGCCGGTTGAGCAGTGCGGGACGGTCACGCGCGTTGACTTCCACCACGGTGAAGCGGTTCGAGGCCTTGTTGTCGAAGATCACGCGGGGGCGCACTTCGAAGGCATCGGCGCGCGGGCGGGCATCGGGCTTGGCGACGAGCTGCGGCAGGATCTTGATGCGGTTGGCCAGCGCATTGCCGATCGAGGTGCGCAGCCGTTCGAGCTGGGCTTCCTCCATGAACGGGCGCCCGAGCGGGTCTTGTACCAGAAAGTTGTCAACCGCGCGGCCCGTGCGGGTGGTGTGGATGCGTGCGTCGATGATGTTGCCGCCCGCCAGATGGATGCCCCCGGCAATGCGGTAGAACAGGCCCGGGTGGTCGGACGCGATCACCGTCACCAGCGTGGCGCCATGGGCCGGATAGTATTCGGTGTGGATCGAAAGCGCATGCTCCAGCGCCTCGGCCGCTTCGAGCTGGGCGAGGTTCTTGGCGATCACGTCCTCGCTCTCGGCGATCCAGTAGGCGTCGATGAACTTGGCGCCGATCTTCTCGACGAGCGCTTCGTTCTGCGGTGCCAGCGCGGCGACGGCGGCCTTCTTCGCGGCCACGCGCTTCTCGCGCCCGAATTCGGCATGGCCCAGCCGCAGCCGTTCCTCGGTGGCGGCATAGAGTTCGCCGATGAGCTGGCGCTTCCACGAGTTCCAGGTGCCCGGCCCCACCGCGCGGATATCGACGATGGTGAGGATGGTAAGCTGGCGCAGCCGGTCCAGAGACTGCACCACTTCCACGAAATCGCGGATCGTCTTGCCGTCCGACAAGTCGCGCTTGAAGGCTGTGGCGGCCAGCAGCAGATGCTGGCGCACCAGCCAGGAGACCAGTTCGGTTTCCTCTTCGTCCAGCCCGAAGCGCGGGCACAGCTTGCGCGCGATTTCGGCGCCCAGCACCGAGTGATCGCCGCCGCGCCCCTTGGCGATATCGTGCAGGAGCACCGACATGTAGAGCGCGCGGCGCGACCGCACCTTGTGCACGATATCGTGCGCCAGCGGGTGATCGTCCTTCAGTTCGCCCTTCTCGATGCGGGAGAGCAGGCCGATCGCGCGGATGGTGTGCTCGTCCACCGTGTAGTGGTGGTACATGTCGAACTGCATCTGCGCGTTGACGCGGCCGAATTCGGTGACGAAGCGGCCGAACACGCCCGCCTCGTTGAACCAGCGCAGCACCACTTCGGGATTGTTGCGGCTGGTCAGCAGGCTGATGAACAGTTCGTTGGCGCGCTTGTCGTGCCGCACGTCCTCCTTGATCAGCGCCGCATCGCGGGAGATCAGGCGCATGGTATCGGGATGGATTTCCAGCCCTTCCTTGTCCGCCAGCACGAAGATTTCGATCAGGCGCACCGGATCGTTGGCGAACCAGTCGTCCGAAGGCGCCTTGATGCGCCCGCCGAAGACCTTGTAGCCCTTGACTGTGCGCGGCTTGGCGCGAAAGCCCGCCAGCAGCCCGCGCGGCTGCTTCTTGGCGAACTGCTCGTCCAGCTGGGCGAGGAACACGCCGGTGAGGTTGCCCACCACTTTCGCCTGCAGGAAGAACATCTGCATGAACCGCTCGACCGCGCTCTTGCCGGGGCGGTCGGAGAAGTTCATGCGCGCGGCCACTTCGCGCTGCAGGTCGAAAGTCAGGCGGTCCTCGGCGCGGCGGGTGATCGTGTGCAGGTGGCAGCGCACGGCCCAGAAGAAGTTCTCGGCCCGGCGGAACGAGAGGTATTCCTTGCGCGTGAGCAGGCCCACCGAGACCAGTTCGGAAGGATCGCGCACTTTGTGGATGTACTTGCCGATCCAGTAGAGCGTGTGCAGGTCGCGCAAGGAGCCCTTGCCTTCCTTCACGTTGGGCTCGACGACATAGCGGCTATCGCCCATGCGCTTGTGCCGTTCCTCGCGCTCGGCCAGCTTTTCTACCACGAACTGGCGCTCGGTGCCCGAGACCACGTCTTTCCAGAAGCGCTGGCTGGCTTCCTCGAACAGCGCCTGATCGCCCCAGACATAGCGTCCTTCGAGCATCGCGGTGCGGATCGTCAGGTCCGATTTCGACATGCGCACCATATCGTCCAGCGAGCGGCTGGAGTGGCCGACCTTGAGCCCCAGATCCCACAGGAAATAGAGCATCGCCTCGATCACCTGCTCGCACCACGGGGTGTTCTTGATCGGGGTGAGGAACGCGATGTCGACGTCCGAATGCGGCGCCATCTCGCCGCGTCCGTATCCGCCCACGGCCATGATCGTCAGCCGTTCGCCCTTGGAGCGGTTGCTGGCGGGATAGACGTACTGGACCACGTAATCGTGGATCACCCGGATGAGCTGGTCGGTGAGGAAAGCCTGCGCCTCGGCCACTTCGTGCCCGGCGGAGGGCTTTTCGACAAGGCGGCGGGCGATTTCCGCGCGGCCCGCGTCCTGCGCGGCGCGCAGGGCTTCGACTACGGGCTGGCGGGCCTTGGTGCGCCCGTGCTCTTCGGCCAGTTTGTCGAGCTGCAGCACAAGCTCGCGCCGGTCGATCACGGTGCGGGGCGAGGGAATCCGGATCACGCTGTTCATGGGATGCGGCTTCTAAACGGTAGGGATGGCTAAGGAAAGGCACTGGGCCGGGGCTGCCGCCTTGCCGTGTTCTGCGATCCCGCGTTCAGCCGCCGTGCAGCCACACTGTGAAAACGCGGGCTACCATCCTCGGGCGGGCTATGCCAGAAGGCGCCCCGTAACCGAGCCGTCTTGGCCCTGCCGGGCCGCCCCAGGACACACCAGCGAGGCCGAATGTCCCTGATCCAACTGGCCGCCGCCGCCGCGGCGCAAGTGCACGAACCGATCCACTGGGTGGATCTGGGCCTCAAGAACTACCTGTTCCGGATCGGCAGTTTCGAGCTGCGCTGGTATTCGCTGGCCTATCTGGCAGGCATCCTGCTGGGCTACTGGCACTTGTCGCGCATGATCAAGGCGCCCGGCGCCCCGCTGGCGCAGCGTCATGCGGACGATCTGTTTTTCTACTGCACGCTGGGCATCATTCTGGGCGGGCGTCTGGGCTATGCCACGTTCTACACCGGCGGCGATTCCGACATTCCCAGCATGTGGCTGCATCCCACGGAACTGGTGCAGCTCTGGCATGGCGGCATGAGCTTCCATGGCGGGCTGATCGGCGTGTTGCTGGCGCTGCTGTGGGTGTCCTGGCGCAATGGCCTCAATTTCGTGCGGGTGGCGGACTACATTTCGGTCTGCGTGCCCTTCGGCATGATGTTCGGCCGCCTGGCGAACTTCGTGAACGGAGAGTTGTGGGGCCGCGTGGTCACGGACCCGAACCTGCCCTGGGCGATGATCTTCCCCGATGCCGGGCCGCTGCCGCGCCATCCCAGCCAGCTTTACGAAGCCGGGCTGGAAGGGCTGATGATGATCATCATCATGCTGCCGCTGTTCTGGAAAACGCGTGCGCGCTTCCGTCCCGGCCTGCTGGTGGGCGTGTTCACCACCGGCATCGCCTGCGCGCGCTTCATCGTCGAGTTCTTCCGCGAGCCCGATGCCCAACTCGCAGAATTCGCGCGCAACACCGGCTTGTCGATGGGGCAATGGCTGACGATCCCGCTGATCGCGCTCGGCCTGGTCATGATCGCACGCGCGCTGATGAAGCCGGAGCTGGCCAGCGGCGGTGCGGCCATGGCGCCCTCCGCCGCCTGATGGCGGACAGCGCGGAGCCGCTGGCCGCGACGTTCCAGCGGCTGATCGCCAATTTCGGCCCGGTCACGCTGCAGCATTTCATGGGTGAATCGAATGCCCGTTACTATGCGGGCAAGGATCCGCTGGGCAGCGCGGGCGATTTCATCACCGCGCCCGAAGTGAGCCAGATGTTCGGCGAGCTGACCGGGCTGTGGCTGGCCGATATCTGGATGCGGGCCGGGGGCGGCAAGCATGTCCATTATGTGGAGCTGGGCCCCGGGCGCGGCACGCTGGCGCGCGATGCGCTGCGGGCGATGCAGCGCGCCGGGCTGGAGCCGCACGTCCATCTGGTCGAAGGCTCCACCGCGCTGAGGGAGATCCAGCGCGCCGCCGTGCCACAGGCTGAGTGGCATCACGATGTGGCCAGCCTGCCGGAAGACGGGCCGCTGCTGGTCATGGCCAATGAATTTCTGGACGCGCTGCCGGTACGCCAGCTGGTGAAGACGCCGCAAGGCTGGCGCGAGCGCATGGTCGATTGGCAGGACGGGCACTTCCTGCCCGTCGCCGGGGACAAGCTGATGGACGCCGCCGTGCCTGCGGATATGCGCGAACAGGCGGACGGCACGCTGATCGAGACCTGCCCCGGCGCTGTGGCGGTAGTGCACGACATCGCCGGACGGCTGGCCGCGCAAGGCGGCGCGGCGCTGTTCATCGACTACGGCTACGACGCCAGCCGCACCGGCTCGACGCTGCAGGCGCTTAAGGAGCATACCAAGGTCGATCCTTTCGCGATGCCGGGCGAGGCGGACCTCACGTGCCTGGTCGATTTCGCCGCCATGGCCGATGCCGCACGGTCGGGCGGGGCGCGCCATCTCGGCACTGTGACGCAGGGCGCTTTCTTGCGCGATCTCGGGATCGGCGCGCGCGCGGCAAAGCTTGCTGCAGCGGCGCCGGAGCACGCGGATTCCCTAAGATCGGCGCTGGAGCGTCTGACCGGGGAAGAGCAGATGGGGACATTGTTCAAGGTCATGGGTCTGGCCGCGCCGGACTGGCCGCAGGGCGCGGCTTTCTGATGGATCCGCAGGCGCTGGGCGATTACCTGCACCGCCAGATTCCCTTGTCGGCGGCGATGCGCGTGCAGGTTCTATCGGCTTCGGCGCAATCGGTGGTTCTCTCCGCGCCGCTGGAGCCGAACATCAATCACAAGAGCACGGTCTTCGGCGGCAGCGCCTCGGCACTGGCGATTCTGGCGGCGTGGTCGCTGGTGCATCTGCGGCTGGAGGACGCGGGGCTGCCCCCCGCCGAAGTGGTGATCCAGTCCAACCGGATGGACTATACCCGGCCGATGCAGGGCAGTTTCACGGCGTCATCGAAGCTGGCGGACGAAAGCGCATGGCCTGCGTTCATGAAAATGCTGGCCCGCAAAAGGCGCGCGCGGATCGAAGTGGAATCGGTGCTTGCGTGCAGCGGTGCGGAAGCAGGGCACCTGAAAGGCCGCTTCGCCGCATTTTTGCGGGACGGAGCGTAACGCCCAATCCTCCCTGTCACGAAGTGACGGGGAGGGGGACCGCCCGCGTAGCGGGTGGTGGAGGGGTAAGAAACCCCTCCGTCATTCGCTGCGCGAATGCCACCTCCCCATTTTGCTATGCAAAACAGGGAGGATTGGGCCCCATCAGCCGCCGGTCTCCATCGCGCGCACGTCTTCGGGCACCTGCCGCACCGGCACGGCGGCGATCCACTGCTGCATGGCCACGTTATCGATGATCCCGAGCACTTTGTCTCTGCCCTGCTTGAAGGTGGAGAACCCGTCGCCGCCTTCGGAGAGGAAGTTCACCACTGTCACCCGGTAGTCCGCCGAAGGAACGACCGGCTTGCCGTCCAGCGTCAGCGAAACCACGCGCTGGCCCGAGGGACGGTGCATGTCGAAAGTGAATTTCAGCCCTGCCGAGGCCGCCAGCACTTGCTTGGTGCCGTTATCGTCCAGCCCTTCCTCGATCACCGCGCGCACTTGCGCGCCGGTCAGCGTCATCGTCACCAGATTGTTGTTGAACGGCTGCACCCTGTAGATCTGGCCGAACGTCACCGTGCCGTCAGGCGCGGGATCGATCGGGGCGCGGATGCCGAAAGGATTGGTGAAGGCGATCTGCGCACCGGCGCTCCTGCTGGCATAGAGCTGCCCGTCGGCGATCAGGTTGCCGAGCGGCCCACCCTCCATGCTTTCGCTCGAAGGCTTGGCCGCCGGGCCGGAGAGCTTGCCCACCGGCCGCGCGATCAGATCCTTGGCGTCCTTCTCGTAAGTCGCGACGTAGCGTGCCACGTCCGCACGCGGCGCGAATTGCGGATAGAGCTTGGTATTGGGCACATCGCCGCGCCCGCTGGTATAGCCTTGCGACTGCACGATCACGTTATGCGCGGTCTTGGCGATCACGCGGTGGGTGGCCGGATCGATGGCCAGCGTAATGTCCGTCACCAGCTTGCCGTAGACGCCCGCGCTGGTGAGCAGGATCTGGTCGCCGGGCCCGGTCTGGCCGTAATGGCAGATATATTGCCAATGCGTGTGGCCCGAGACGACGACATCGACGCCGGGCTTCAGCCGGTCGAGGATCGGTTTGATCTGGCCGGTCAGGTCGTGGCAGCTGTTCGGATTACCCGGCGTGGTGTGGCCGCCCTGATGGATCAGCACGACCACGGCATCGGCACCCTCGGCCTTGAGCCGGGGCACTTCGCGGTTGATGGCATCGGCCTCGTCCCCGAAAGTCAGGCCCTTCACTTCGTGGGGTGAGACGAGCGTGGGCACGTCCTTGAGCGCAAGGCCGATGAAGCCCACCGTCACTTTGCGCGCGCCGGTGCCGAAGCTTTTCAGCCCGGTGGCGGGGAACAGCGTGGTGCCGTCCGCCTTGTACGTGCTGGCCGAGAGGTATTTGTACTTCGCGCCCTGAAACTGTTCGAGCTGGCACGGCTGCAGCCGCGTGTTCTTCTCGCACCCGCCGTTCTGCAGGCGCTGCAGTTCTTTCCAGCCGCGGTCGAACTCGTGGTTGCCCACCGCGTTGAATTCAAGCCCGATGCGGTTCATCACGCCGACCGCCGGTTCGTCGAGATGCAGCGAGGATGCGAGCTGCGAGGCGCTGGTGAGATCGCCCGCCGCCACCACGACATGATAGCGGTGCTCGGCCTTGATCTGGTCCACCGCCGAGGCAAGCCAGGCCGCGCCGCCCGCCGGGACGGGGATGGTGCCGCCCTTGCCGTCCGGCGCGGCGACGGCGGCCTTGGGCGGCTCCAGCGCGCCGTGGAAATCGTTGATGGCGATGATCCCCACCTGCACCGGCGGCTCGGCTGCCGGGGCGGCAGCATGATGCGCGGCCTGCGGCGCGGCGCAGGCGGCCAGCAGGGTGAGGGCGGCAAGAGGGGCGGCGCGTTTCAGGGGCTGGAAGATCATGACGCGGCTCTATCGCATGAAAGCGTGACGCTCCAGCGGCCAATTGCGCGCGGGGCGTGCGATTTTACCGCGTGCTTTCCTCCAGCGCGTGCATCTGCGCATCGCTGAGGCCGAAATGGTGGCCCACCTCGTGCACCACCACATGCGTCACCAGATCCTCCAGCGTCACCCCCGTCTCGCACCATTCGGCGAGCAGCGGCTGGCGGTAGAGGGTGATGCGCGGGCGGAACTCGCCCGAGGCCCAGACGCTTTCCTCGCTCATCGGCCGCCCGTGATAGAGGCCGGTCAGGGTGAACGGGTCTTCCAGCCCCACCGCGCGCAGGGTTTCGGCATCGGCGAATTCCTCGACATGGACAGTGATCCCGTCGAGGTGTTCGGCAAAAGGCGCAGGGATGCGGGCGAAGGCGGCATGGGCCAGCGCCTCGAAAACGGCGGGGCCGGGGGCGGAACCGAAACGGTTGGTCATCGCTCTACGATAGACTGCCAGAGGCGCCGCGTCTTGCGCTTTGCGGCGGTGCGGTGCGCCGGTCAGCCGTCCACCGCCTTGCGCCCGATGGCGGGATCGTCGGTGAAGAAAGCGTCGAGACCGGCGGAAAGGTAAGCGCGGATTTCGGCCACGCTGCCTTGCGGGTTGCGTGCGGTGCCGTCGGCGCTGCTGTGCAGATTGGCGGGCAGGAACTGGTTTTCCGGGCGGAACGTCCACGAGGCGACGAGCAGCCCGGCGGCATGGGCATCGGCCATCAGCGCGGTGGGCGTATCGCTCAGGTTGCCGTCCTCGCCGCGCGGGAGCAGGGCGAGCTTGTAGGGCGAGATCCAGTCGGCATAAGTGGCCATTTCGGCCAGCCCGCGCGGGGCCTGCATCTCGTTGTAGGTGGGGCCGCTGCCCTTGGCGGCGAGATCGGCGGGGCGCACCGGGGCAGGCACGGTCAGCTGCATGAGCTGCACGTTCTTCTGCCCGGCCAGACGCGCGCGCAGCCATTTGAGGTTCGAGACTTCGAAGCTCTGGATGATCAGCGGCGCGCTTTGCAGATAGGAACTGGCGGCGATCCGGTCGAGCAGGCGCTGTTCGAGCGGCAGGCCGATCCCAGCGAAATAGGTGGAGTGCTTGATCTCGGGGATCAGGCCGATCGTGCGCCCGCGCGCGGCGGCCTCGGCAGCGGCGAAATCGGTGATTTCCTCCAGCGTCACGATCTGGAACTGCCCGTCATAGGCCTCGCTTTCCGGGCGCAGCGCGCCGAGGCGCTCCTTCGCGCGCAGCGACTTGATTTCGGCGAGAGTGAAATCCTCGGTGAACCAGCCGGTGATCGTCTCGCCATCGATGGTCTTGGTGGTCTTGCGGGCCGCGAATTCGGGGCGGGCCGCAATGTCAGTGGTATCGGCGATGTTGTTTTCGTGCCGGGCGATCAGCACGCCGTCTTTCGTGGCAACGAGATCGGGCTCGATGAAGTCGGCGCCATCGGTAATCGCCTTGGCATAGCTTGCCAGCGTGTGTTCCGGGCGCAGCGCGGGGGCGCCGCGATGGCCGATGACCAGCGGCTTGGCGGGGCGCTGCAGCGGCGGATGCGCGGTTGCTGCGAAAGCACCCGGCACATGCACGGCCCCGGCTGCCGCGAGCGCGCTGCCGACGAGGGTGCGGCGGGTCAGGTTGAGATCGGTCATGGCCGCAGGTTCCTTCGGGCATCGTCGTGGAAAGCCGCGCGATAGGCGGGCGCGATGACAGTGACACGACAGCGCCGGGGCATCAGGCCGCGAACGACTGGACCAGCGTGCGCAGCGAGCGGAGCAGGGCGCGGTTGACGGGGCGGCCTTCGTCGAGCTGGCGGGCCATGGCATCGATGATGCTGAGTGCGCGTTCGAGGTCTTCGGGGAGGGCGGATATGGTGCCGTGCGCGGGGCCGTTCTGCATTTCCGCCACCGCACGTTCGGCCGCGCGCCGCAAGGCGATTTCGTTTTCCAGTTCGTCGCGCAGCTGGTCGATCGCCAGCACGCGCAGCGCCGCGCGCTCGTCCGCCGCGGCATTGGCCTGGCGCAGCAGGTCGCTGGTCTTGTGCTTGACCAGGTGGCTTTCGATCCGGGCGCGCAGCACCTCGAAATCGATGGGCTTGGTCACATAGTCGTCAGCGCCCGCTTCGAGCGCTTCGACTTGCGCCTGCGCCTCGGCCCGCGCGGTCAGCATGATCACGGGCAGCGCGTCCATTTTCCAGTCCTCGCGCAGCACCTTGAGCACGTCGATGCCGCTCATGTTGGGCATCATGTAATCGAGCAGGACAAGATCGATCTTCTGCGAGCGCAGGCACTGCAGCGCCTGCGGCCCGGTCTCCGCCTGAAACAGCGTATAGCCCGCCTGTTCGAGGCGGCGGCACACGACCGCGCGATTGCCCTCGACATCGTCGACGACGAGAATGGCGGGCGGGCATGGGGCGGTGTGTTCAGCCGTCATGGCAATTTCCGTTTGTTCGTGTGGGGCCGGCGGCGGGGGAGCCCGGTCATGTCGCGCACTTCGCGTGCGGGGGATTTTCGGCCGGTGCGGTTTCGGCGGCGGAGGTGTCGAGATCGCGCCGGAGCCGCACGATGAATGTCGTGCCATATCCGGCCTCGCTGTTGACCGTGACCGTGCCGCCCAGCAGGGTGACGAAGCGCTTGATCAGCGCCAGTCCCAGCCCGGTGCCGCCATAGCGGCGCGTGGTCGAGGAATCGCTCTGGACGAAAGGCTGGAACAGCCGTTCCAGTTCCTCGCCGCTCATGCCGATGCCGGTATCCGAGACTTCGAAGACCAGATCGGCGTCTTCGGCCCGCGCCGTGATGTCGATAAAACCGTCGCGGGTGAACTTGCAGGCATTGCTGCCCAGATTGAGCAGGCACTGGCGCAGCTTGGTGGAATCGTTGCGGACAGTGCCGAGCGCGGGATCGATTGTGACGGTCAGCGCATTGCCCTGCTTGGCGGCGAGCGGCTGCAGCGTGGCTTCGACCTCGCGCAGCAGGGCAGGCAGGTCGAAGCTGTGCAGGTCCAGCTCCATGCGCCCGGCCTCGATCTTCGACAGGTCGAGCAGGCTGTTGATCAGCTCCAGCAACTGGTGCGAGGATACGTGAATCCAGTTCACATCCTCGACCGAGCGGGCCAGCCCCGCGTTTCCCAGATCCTCGCGCAGGGCTTCGGTATAGCCGATGATGGCATTGAGCGGTGTGCGCAGTTCGTGGCTCATGTTGGCGAGGAAGGCGCTCTTGGCGATATTGGCGGACTCTGCCGCGTCGCGCGCGCTAGCCAGTTCCCCGCTACGCGTTTCAAGCACGTCGAGCATGCGGTTGTAGCTGTGGATCAGGCCGTCGAAATCGGAATCCCCGGTCAGTTCGACGCGGGCATCGAGTTTGCCCGAAACGCGCGCGGACTGAATGGCGGACTGCATGCGGTCGAACGGGCGCGATACCAGGCGGCGCAGGCGGTTGGCGACGTAGATGCCGATTGCCATGCAGACGAAGAAGATCGCTGTCGCGGCCGGAAGCACT
The DNA here is from genome assembly GCF_022832375.1 of Novosphingobium beihaiense. Lineage (GTDB taxonomy): Bacteria > Pseudomonadota > Alphaproteobacteria > Sphingomonadales > Sphingomonadaceae > Novosphingobium > Novosphingobium beihaiensis. The sequence continues at coordinate 195,736 of NZ_JALHLG010000009.1, read as the reverse complement.
TCCTGCAGGATCGACCAGGGCGAGCGGTAGCTGTAGCCGATTTCCAGCTCGGCGATTTTCGCCTTGTCCACCCGGATCGGCATGACCCGCCGCGCGTAATGGGCCGTGATCCCGGCCCACCCCTGCTGGTCGGGATCGACGGCGGACTGGCGCGCCCGGGCCAGATCCTGGCGGGACAGCCCCCGGGCCCGGCGTCCGACGATCATCCGGCCCTGCAGATCGCGCGCCTCGATCCAGGCGATGTTCGGGATCGCATGGGCGGACCGCAGGATCGAATCCACCGTGGCGCGGTCGTCGAAGACTACCGCCGCGCCCAGATTCCCGGCCAGCACTTCGGCCAGCTGGGTATACTGGCGGTCGGACACGTCGTGATAGTGCTTGTACTGCGTGCCGATCAGCCCGGCGATCGATAGCGAAACGGCGGCTGCCATCGCGATCACGCTGAACAGCATCAGTTTCTTGTGAAACGGCTGGCGTGCCAGAAAACCGAAGAGCCGGACTTTCGCCATCAGTTGATGACTCTGGCGGCCAGACGCATGAGCTGCGAACTGAACCGGACGCCCACTTGCCTGGCGGCATGGGCATTGATCGCGAAGCGCGTCTGCCCGCCGAACTTGATCAGGCCGACGGTGCCGTCGTGATCGATGAACGAAGGGCCATCGCCGATGGTGATCTGGCCGCGCCGTAACCGGGGCAAGGCCTCTGCCGCGGTGGAACCGGCATAGATCACATCGCAGCTATCCATGTTGTCGTTCCACGAGGAGACGAACACGACATCGAGCTGGCGCTGGCCGAGGCTGCGCCCGTCGAGCGCCATCAGGTTGCGGGCGATCGCCTCGCTGTCGCGCGTGCACAGCCGCAGCACGTGATGGGTGTCGGGAAAGCTGGCGAAGCGCAGGATGTTGAAGATGATGACGGCTTTGACATTGCCCTGGTTATCGCTTGCCCGCGCTTGCGGCACGCTCGTCAGCAGCAGCACGATGGCGGCCAGACCGTTGGTTCGAAGTTTGGGAAAAAGGGCCATCGCTGTTTGCCGCTCAGAAGCGGACCCGGGTTTCGAGCGTTACGGTGCGCGGCACATAGCCCAGTGGCAGCGGCACGTAGTCCTCGTAGAATTCGAGGCGCCGGTCCTGGAGCAGATGGCTGCCGGTCACGGCGATCTCGATATTGGAGCGCGGCCGGTAGGCGGCCCTCAGATCCAGATCGGTAAAGGCCGGGCGCACCCCGTCGATGGACTTGCTCACATAGTGCAGCGATCCGCCGAGGCTGATCTTGTCGCCGATGTCGTAGGAGGTGGTGGCGCGCAGCTGGCTGTTCGACGAGGAATCGGCGGGCGTGACCACGAAGGAGGGGAAGATGGTGCCGCCGGTTTCCGTCTCGACGTGCAGATCGAGATAGGAATAGGACAGTTCCGTCTTCCATTGCGGGGTGATCTGGCCGGAGAGCACCAGCTCGAAACCCCACGAACGCCCTGTGCCGTTGTTCCCGAAAGTGCTGCGGGCAACGGTGCCCACCGGACCGGGGAACGGCGGGACGACGAGCGGTTCGACGCTGACCGTTTCGGCGGTGACGAGGTGGCTGTACCGGTTCCGGTAGAACGAGAGATCCAGGGACCATGACCGGGACAGCGATGCCCGGGCGCCCGCTTCGAACGAAGTCAGTTCTTCGACGCGGACGTCCTTGTTTCCGCGCAAGATGAACAACAGGGGGGTCTCCTCCGGCCGGGGCGTGTCCGGCTGCCAGATCAGAAGGTTTGCATCCATCTTGCGCTGCTGCAAGAGCGGTGTGCGCACGGCGTGCGAAGCTGCGGCCCAGAACGCCAGACTATCGTTGTACCGGTAGAACAGGCGCAGGCTCGGCTGGGCCTGAAAGCCGCTGAAGTCGTTCACTTCGAATTTGGAACCGGCCGTAAGGGCCAGCTTGCCGGGAACAAGCGCGATCTCGTCCTGGAGGTATCCCGTCAGCCAGTGGTCCGTGTTCGCGCCATTTTCCAGGCGGATCATGCGGCTGCTGGAAACCGTGTCATGGGCGATGCGTCCCGAGATTCCGAAATTCACATCGTGCAGCGAATTCAGGCGCCAATGCCCCTCAAGGCTGGCGTCATAAAGCTCGCGGGTGACACCGGCATCGAATTCGGTGCGGTGGAGCCGGTTGTAGTAAACCTGCCCCACCAGATCGAAATCTTGCGTGAAGCCGTGCTTCCAGCGGGCCAGAACATGCTCGGAATTGAAATTGCTGCGGGGGTGGAGGATGGTTCCCACCGGGCCGTCCTGGGTTACCGAGAGGCCGGTGATCGTTTCCGTGAAATGGCCGCCGGACACTTCGGCCAGCACGACGGCGCTGTCGTTGTCGCTGGGGGCATAGTCCAGCCGGACGCCGCCCAGCGCCCCGTTCCACTTGTCGCCGATGTTCTGGCCGTCCGCCAGTTGCAGGCCCTTCGAATGGCGGTAGGTGCCGTAGAGGCGCACGCCGAGCGAGGGAGAGAGCTGGGCGCCGTATCCCGCCTCGGTCCGCACGTCGCGCGTTCCGGCCTTGAGGTTCAGCCGCAGGCCCTGCGTATCGACGCTCTGCTTGGTGATGATGTTGATCACGCCGTTGATCGAATTGCTGCCCCACAGCGTGCCGCCCGGGCCGCGGATCACTTCGATGCGTTCGATGTCCTGCAGCGGGAATATCGCCTGATCCCAGAACATCCCCGAAATCGCGGTGTTGTAGATCGCCGCGCCATCGACCATCACCAGCAGATTGGAGGCGAAGCGCGAGGAGAACCCTCTGGCGGATATCGTCGAGGTCGATCCTTGCAGTTCGAACACGTCCATTCCCGGCACGCGGCGCAGCAGGTCCGCCAGCGTGCGTGCGCCCGAGCGGCTGATCTGGTCCTGCGAAACGACGTAGACGGCGGCCGGGGCATCGGCGACATGCTGCGCCTTCTTGGCCACCGATGTCACTTCCTGCGAGAGAATGTCCTCCAGCGACATGCCGAGAAGTTCGTCCATCTGCTGCGAAGGAGCGGCGGTCTCAACCGCAGCTGGTTCCTGGGGCTGTGCGGGCGCGGGCAGCACAAACAGGGCCAGTGCCGCGGACAGGGCGCCGATGGCCTTGGTGATGTTTGGTTGCCTCATCGTCTTTTCCGCATCCCAAGGAACGCCGCCGCTTAGGCCGCGCGCCCTACAGATTTTGCCTGAAAGGCATCGACCAGAGCCAGCAATTCGGGTTGTGGCAGCGGCTTGGAAATGAGGTAGCCCTGGATGAAATCGCACCCGGCCTCTTCCAGCAGCTCGACCTGTTCGGGCAGTTCCACGCCTTCGGCCACGACCTGGAAGCCAAGGTCACGCGCCAGGCGGATCATGCCGATGGCGATCGTCCACTTGCGCTGGTCGTTGGCGATGCCGTCGATCAGCGACTTGTCGAGTTTCAGGCGGTCCATCGGCAGCAGCATGAGCTGCGAAAGGTTGGAATAGCCGGTGCCGAAATCGTCCAGCGCAACCGTCACGCCATCGTCACGCAGTTTTTCGAGCCGTTCGAACGAGTGCCCTTCGTCGCGCATGATCGCGGCTTCAGTGATCTCGATCTCGATACGGCTGGGCGCGACGCCATAGTGCTCCAGATTGGCGCGGATCATTGCGATCAGTTCGACCCGCTGGAGCTGCTTGGGCGAAACGTTGATCGAGACTTTCAGGCGGACGCCCTGTTCCTGCCACTGCGCCGCCGTGCGCACGGCTTCGGTCATGACCCAGTCGCCGATCTCGTCGATCAGGCCATGGCTTTCAGCGAAGGGAATGAAATCGCCCGGCATCACCAGCCCGCGCGTGGGGTGGTTCCACCGGATCAGGGCCTCGGCGGTATCGATCCGGCCGGTGCGCAGATTGAGCTGCGGCTGGAAATGGAGTGCGAACTGCCGGTTGGTCAGCGCATGGCGCAGTTCCAGTTCCTTCTTGAGGATCCGGTCGGCATTCGTGCGCATCTTTTCCGTGAAGAAGCAGTAATGGCCGCCGCCCTTGCTCTTGGCGGAATACATCGCGCTGTCGGCCGCGGCGAGAAGCCGGTCGAAACTCTTCTCGCCCTCGCGCCAGAAGGCGATGCCGATGGAGAGGCGGATGCGCAGCGTCTGCAGGCCGACGAAGCAGGGCTCCCCGATCACACGCTGCAACCGCTGGGCAAACCGCTCGACCTGATCGTGCGATAGCTCCCCCGGAAGGAGCATGGCGAATTCATCCCCGCCGATGCGGGCGACAACCGGCTCACAATCGCACGGTGGCGTACCGTCCGCGAAGGCCTGCAGGCGGGTGTCGGTAAAGCTCATGGCGGCAAGGCGCAGGCGGTCGCCGATCGTGGCCAGCACCTGGTCCCCGGCATGGTGGCCCAGCGTGTCATTGATCTTCTTGAATTCGTTGACGTCGAAATAGAGCAGGGCGCCGCTGCGGCAGATGCCGCCAGGCGATGCCAGCATCACTTTCTCGCACTGGGCGCGAAAACTGTTGGCATTGAGCAGGTTCGTCAGACTGTCATGGTGCGCGGTCCATTCCAGCTTGCTGATCCTGTCCTGTAATTGCGGGCGCAGGCGCAGGAGCGCGCTTTCCACGCTCTTGAGGCGGGTGGTTTCCAGGCGCGGGTCCGGACCTTCGAAATCGCAGCCGGCCATCTGGTCGATCGCGCGGCGAATTTTCTCGTGATCGCGCAGGAGCCGCAAGCGCCGCAGCGCCACGAACGTGAATGCAGGCATCGTCAGCAGCAGGCAGGCGAGGACAACCGCGAGTCCGGAATTCCATTGTCCCAAAGCAGAAACCATATCGAGTGCGCTTTCCGTTCAATGAACCGAAACGCCAGTTTGCGTCATTCGCCCGATTGGTCCGTCTAGCCTGACAAGCGCTGAGGAATGGTTATCTGATAAGGTTAAACTTTAGTAAGGGTGCGCGGAAATCCGCCGCTCTTTCCGGAACCGGCGGTAAGGCGCGCACCAAGCGAGCTTTCGTGCCGAAATCCCGGGGCGAGGGTGCAAAAAGCAAAAGCCATTCCCGGTTCGGGCGCAAGTGCCCGGCCGGTCCATGCGTATCTGTTCACGCCTGCCCCTTCATGCAGGGCAGGTGATTTCTCAGACGTCGAGGTTCGCCACGTTGAGCGCGTTTTCCTGAATGAAGTCGCGGCGCGGCTCGACCACGTCGCCCATCAGGCGGGTGAAGATCTCGTCCGTCACGTCGGCGTCTTCCACCTTCACTTGCAGCAGCGAGCGGTTGTCGGGATCCAGCGTGGTTTCCCAGAGCTGCTCGGCGTTCATCTCGCCAAGGCCCTTGTAGCGGGAGATCGACAGGCCCCGGCGCCCGCTGGCCAGCACGGCTTCAAGAAGCTGGCTCGGGCGGGTGATCACGCCTGCGCCCGAAACCGGGCGTGCGGCGGTTTCCTCGCCGTCCTCGCCTGCCGTCTCGGGCTCGGCGCTTTCGGCCCCGGCGCGCACGAAGCGGGCGGTGCCTTCATAGACATCGGCATGTTCGGCGGCGAGGCGGGCCAGCTTGCGCGCTTCGGCGCTGGAGAGGAAGCTGGCCTCGATCTTGTGGTGATCGGTCACGCCGCGCCACAGGCGCTCGACTTCGACGGTGCCGTCTTCGGTCAGGCGGGCGGACCACTTGGCCTCGCCATCGCCGCGATCGAGCCAGGCGGCGGTCTTTTCCAGCGCGGTGGCGCGCGCTGCGGCCGAAAGCTCGGGCTCCAGCGCGCCGGACAGGGCCAGGGCCTCGATGATCACCGGATCGTAGCGGCGCGGGATGAAGGCCATCAGGTTGCGCATGCGGATCGCATGTTCGACCAGCGATTCCAGATCGGGGCCGCTGCGCGCGCCGCCCGCGGTTTCCAGCACGCGCCCGCTCAGGCCCGCTTCCACCAGATAGCGGTCCAGCGCGGCCTGGTCCTTGAGGTAGACTTCGCTGCGGCCCTTGGCGACCTTGAACAGCGGCGGCTGGGCGATGAACAAGTGCCCGGCGCGGATGATCTCGGGCATCTGGCGGTGGAAGAACGTCAGCAGTAGAGTGCGGATGTGTGCGCCGTCGACGTCGGCGTCGGTCATGATGACGATCTTGTGGTAGCGCAGCTTTTCCAGGTTGAAATCGTCGCGGATGCCGGTGCCCATGGCCTGGATCAGCGTGCCGACTTCCTTCGAGGAAATGATACGGTCGAACCGCGCGCGTTCCACATTGAGGATCTTGCCCTTCAAGGGCAGGATCGCCTGCACCTTGCGGTCGCGCCCGCTCTTGGCGGAGCCGCCGGCCGAGTCACCCTCGACCAGGAACAGTTCGCACTGGCTGGGATCGCGCTCCTGGCAGTCGGCGAGCTTGCCGGGCAGGCTGGCGATATCCATCACGCCCTTGCGGCGGGTCAGTTCGCGGGCGCGGCGCGCGGCCTCGCGGGCGGCGGCGGCGTCGATCACCTTCTGGATGATGGCCTTGGCCGTGGCGGGGTTTTCTTCCAGCCAGTCGGTCATCTTGTCGCTCATCAGCGATTCGAGCGGCTGGCGCACTTCGGAGCTGACCAGCTTGTCCTTGGTCTGCGAGGAGAACTTGGGATCGGGCAGCTTGACCGAGACGATCGCGGTCAGGCCTTCGCGCATATCGTCACCCGAAAGCGAGACCTTTTCCTTCTTGAGGAGGCCCGAACGCTCGGCATAGCCGTTGAGCGTGCGCGTCAGCGCGGCGCGGAAGGCGGCGAGGTGAGTGCCGCCGTCGCGCTGCGGGATGTTGTTGGTGAAGCACAGGACGTTTTCGTAGTACGAATCGTTCCATTCGAGCGCGACGTCGATGCCGATGCCGTCCTTCTCGGCCGAGATCGCGATCGGCTCGGGCATCATCGCCTGCTTGTTGCGGTCGAGGAACTGGACGAAGGCCGCAATGCCGCCTTCGTAATAGAGATCGTGCTCGGCCACGTCCTCGTGCCGCTTGTCGCGCAGCAGGATGCGCACGCCCGAATTGAGGAAGGCCAGTTCGCGGTAGCGGTGCTCCAGCTTGTCGAAATCGAATTCGGTGACGTTCTTGAACGTGTCGTGGCTGGCCTGGAAGGTGACGCGGGTACCCTTCTTGAAGCCGTTCGCGTCGGGGTTCTGCTCCACTTTGGGCGCATCGCCGCGCACCACCAGCGGCCCGACCGAATCGCCGTGCTCGAAGCGCATCCAGTGCTCCTTGCCGTCGCGCCAGATGGTGAGTTCCAGCCATTCGGACAGCGCGTTCACCACCGAGACGCCCACGCCGTGCAGGCCGCCGGAGACCTTGTAGGCATTGTCGTCGCTGGTGTTCTCGAACTTGCCGCCCGCGTGGAGCTGGGTCATGATGACCTCGGCGGCCGAGACGCCTTCTTCCTTGTGCATGTCGACCGGGATGCCGCGGCCGTTGTCTTCCACCGAGACCGAACCGTCCGGGTTCAACTCGATCAGCACCAGATCGCAGTGGCCCGCGAGCGCCTCGTCGATGGCGTTGTCCGAAACTTCGAAGACCATGTGGTGCAGGCCGGAACCATCGTCGGTATCGCCGATGTACATGCCGGGGCGCTTGCGTACAGCGTCCAGGCCCTTGAGGACCTTGATCGAATCCGCGCCGTAGGTGTTCTGGTTCTTGCCGTTTTCGGGTTCACTAGCCATGTTCAGCATATAGGGTTTGCGCCTGCCAAACCCAAGCAAAAGCCGCGCGGGGGTGCAGCTTTTCCACAAGAGTCAGCCCGCGGCCGGTCTGCCGCGTGCGCGATCCGTGCCGAAATGAAAAAGGGCGGCCGTGCGGGGCCGCCCTTTTCGGTAATGTCCGGTTCGCTGCCGCGCGCCGTGAAGGCCTCAGGCCAGCGTGATGGCAAAGGCCAGGGCGAATGCGCCAAGGGCCGCGGCGAAGCCGACTGACTTTTCTGCGAGGGTCATGGTTCAATCTCCATAAGGGCTGGGGCTTTGAACCCCTTACCTTGCTTAATATAACCTAGGTTAGTATTTTTACAAGAGGGAATTTCGCGGAAGAAGGGGGGTGGCTGAAACAGGGCCCACAAACGAAAAGGGCGGCCTTTCGGGCCGCCCTCGTCACGCATGCGAATTAAAGGGACACAATTGCATGCTGCGCATTGTTCTCGCTCAGGCGAGGGTAAGCGCAAAAGCCAGCGCGCTGACGCCAAGCGCCGCCGCCAGGCCGAACGTGCGTTCGACGATGGTCATTGGTATTCTCCTGCAAACACCGGTTTCGATTTTTGTTTTGCCTCACGCCCGGTGCCTTTCCGGTCACTCGGGCAGCAGGGGCGAAATAGGCCTTGCTGTAATTATCGCAAATTCAAAAGCAACAATATTGCTTGCATGTTTTGCAACATTCGATTGATTGCCGTGCATCTTCCTCGCAGCGTGCTCAGCCATCTGGACACCCGGGGCGAGTGCGATTAGGTGCCAGCCATGAGTATCCAGACATCTGAATCGGTCCTGATCGTCGATTTCGGCAGCCAGGTAACCCAGTTGATCGCACGCCGCGTGCGCGAGGCGGGCGTCTATTCGGAAATCGCGCCGTTCAACGCCGCCGAAGAAGCCTTCAAGCGCATCGACCCGGCAGGCGTGATCCTGTCGGGCTCTCCGGCCTCCGTTCTGGACGAGGACGGGCCGCGTATTCCCGACGTGATCCTGGAGAGCGGACTTCCGATTCTCGGCATCTGTTATGGCCAGCAGTCGCTGATGCACCAGATGGGCGGCGAAGTGCTGCTGGGCGATGCCGGTGAATTCGGCCGTGCCTTCATCGAAATCGGCGACGAATGCGCGCTGTTCGACGGGCTGTGGCAGGTCGGCGAGAAGCATCAGGTCTGGATGAGCCATGGCGACAAGGTGACGAGCCTTGCCCCCGGCTTCCGCCCCGTCGCCTCCAGCCCCGGCGCGCCTTTCGCGGTGATCGCGAACGATGAAAAGCGCATCTATGCCATGCAGTTCCACCCCGAAGTGGTGCACACGCCCGACGGCGGCAAACTGCTCAAGAACTTCGTGCGCCACGTCTGCGGCCTTGCCGGGGACTGGACGATGGCCGAGTTCCGCAAGACCAAGGTCGCCGAAATCCGCGAGCAGGTGGGTGACAAGCGCGTGATCTGCGGCCTTTCGGGCGGCGTCGATTCCGCCGTGGCCGCGCTGCTGATCCACGAGGCGATCGGCGATCAGCTCACCTGCGTCTTCGTCGACGGCGGCATCCTGCGCATGGGCGAGGCCGAGCAGGTCGTCAGCCTGTTCCGTGGGCACTACAATATCCCGCTGGTCCACGTCGATGCCTCGACCTTGTTCCTCAAGGGGCTGGAAGGCGTCACCGACCCGGAAAAGAAGCGCAAGTTCATCGGCAAGACCTTCATCGACGTGTTCGAGGATGAGGCGAAGAAGATCGGCGGCGCTGAATTCCTCGCGCAGGGCACGCTCTATCCCGACGTGATCGAGAGCGTCTCGTTCACTGGCGGCCCCTCGGTGACGATCAAGAGCCACCACAATGTGGGCGGCCTGCCCGAGCGCATGAACATGAAGCTGGTCGAGCCGCTGCGCGAACTGTTCAAGGACGAAGTGCGCGAGCTGGGCCGCGAACTGGGCCTGCCCGAGATCTTCGTGGGCCGCCATCCGTTCCCCGGCCCAGGCCTCGCCATCCGCATCCCCGGCGAAGTGACGCGCGAGCGCTGCGACATCCTGCGCAAGGCCGATGCGATCTACCTCGAAGAGATCCGCAACGCTGGTCTCTACGATGCGATCTGGCAGGCTTTCGCCGTGCTGCTGCCGGTGAAGACCGTGGGCGTGATGGGCGATGGCCGCACTTATGACAGCGTCTGCGCCCTGCGCGCGGTGACGTCCACCGACGGCATGACGGCGGACATCTACCCCTTCGACGCCGCCTTCCTTTCGCGCGTGGCGACCCGCATCATCAACGAGGTGAAGGGCATCAACCGCGTGGTCTACGACTATACCTCGAAGCCGCCCGGCACGATCGAGTGGGAGTGATTCTGAGCCCTCCAGAGAGGGCCGAAGATACGCCAGGATACGACGCAACTGGTTGATAAAAAATAATTTATTACCGATAGCATTCGAAGACAATCGGTGGGTGGCCTTCACGTCCGTTGTACGGACTGACGGTACCGGCTCCCCTTGTCTCATTCAAATTTGCTCGGTACCGTCAGGGTCAACACAGCCCCTGACGGTATTTTCATCGCGGAGATACGCAAATTCTCACCGATGCGGCACTCAAACACATGAAACCAAAAGACAAACCCTACAAGGTTGCCGACCGTGACGGCATGTACGCGATTGTCAGCAGAGGCGGTACCATCCGTTCCGCCTGGACTACCGCTCCCATGGCGGGCAGCACCCGCGCCATGCGCAGGTCCATCTTCGAGCGCGATCTACTTCCCGTATGGCGCAGCCGACTCCTGACCGAGATCACGCCCGGAGACCTGCGCGAGCATTGCCTCAAGATCGTGGATCGCGGAGCGCCGGCAACCGCAATCCACGTCCGTGACATCGTGAAGCAAATTTATGGCTTTGCCATCCTGCATGGCGAGAAAAATCAAGAACCCTGCCGACGAAGTCGGACCCGCTTCCATCGCAACATTCAAGCCCAAGGACCGCTCTCTCAGCCCTTCCGAGATTCGCGTCCTCTTCCGTGTCACCGATCATGTCGGGACACTGCCGACCATCAGGCTCGGTGTGAAATTTTTCCTCCTCTCGATGGTCCGAAAGAGCGAGTTGCAGGATGCCGTCTGGGATGAGGTGGATTTCGAGAACGCGGTGTGGTCGATCCCGAAAGAGCGCATGAAGCGATCCAAGCCGCATAATGTTTACCTCTACGAGTCCCATAAGGTGCCCCCGTCTTCGCCTCGATCTCCAGATCCGTCATGCACTCGGCGGCGAATGTCAGCATCTCGCGCACCAAATCGCAGTCACCCCTTGCTCAATCAGCTCAACAAGGGCCATTCTGTCATCGCTTATCGTCTTCTTCTCTCGGTTCGAGTTCGCATCCGAACTCTACCAGAAGCTCGACGGTGGCCGTCCAATCAAGGAAACCTTCCTACACCACCCTGTGGGACACGACCACGAGTGGTGGTGGTTTTCGTCTGATACAAAGCATATTGGCAAAGGTCCGCATGTGCGATTGACTGAGGGGAGTGACAATTTGTTAACCCATTGGGTTTGTTGCTTGACACCCGTCAGTGCCAAGTTAGAGCCGGGCGACTTCGACGCGAACGGGCAGCCGAAGCTCAAAGCGCGGATGTAATTTGGAGGTGGGGAATGTCAGCTCTCGTCGACGTGGCGGCGTCGGTTTTGCTGTCCAATGAGCGTCGCATAGAGACCATTGCTCAGAATATAGCCAATTTGCAGTCCTTTGGGTATAAATCTCAGAAGATGAAGAATGTTTCGTCAGTTGAGGCGAAGCCTTTTTCTCAGGTTTTGTCCGAAACCGTTGTTGGTGCCGATTTTTCCCAAGGCCGTCTGATTCAGACGAGCAATTCCACCGATCTGGCCATTTCTGGGCGGGGCGCGTTTCTGGTGCGCCGCGGCGAGGAACTTGTTTTCACGAGAAATGGTGGGTTCACTGTATTAGGGGACGGAGTTCTCGTGAACAGCGAGGGTATGGTGCTCCAGCAAGTTGGTGGAGGAGATCTCGTTGTGCCCAATTCTCCTCTCCAGGTGAAGGAGGACGGTACGGTTGTGTCTGAGGGCCGTGTCGTGGGGGCCATCGGACTTTATGAACCTGACGCGAAAGGTTTTATTTCCAATCCAGGCGGTGGCTACACGGATGCCGGTGCCACGCCAGTTGCCGATGGTGAGACGATCGTGAGGCAAGGGATGCGAGAGGCGTCGAATGTCGTTCTCAGTGACGAAATGGTCAACCTGATGGCGGCGTCGCGCCTTGCTGAGAGCGGCGCCCAGGTCATGCGGCAATACGATAATCTGCTCGGGCAGGCGATCAGCACTTTCAGTGGAACTGGACGATGAACGGGGCATTTGAAATTGGCGCGGTAGCGCTTGATGCGCAGCAACGGGCATTGAATGTCCTTGCCAATAACGTGGCGAACATGAACACGCCGGCTTTTCGCAGGCAAGATACGCAGTTCGCCGCAGTGATGGCTCAGACGTCAATGTCTGCGATGTCAGAAGCTGGCCAGGCCACGGAAGCGTCACCGGCTGCGGGCGGTGTGCGTTTTGCCGCGCGCCCAACGCTCGACGTTCCCGGGGAGGTGCGTCAGACTGGCAGCGCTTTGGACGTCGCCATCGATGGATCAGGCTTCATTGAGCTTATGGCGCCTCATGGGCGATCACTGCTCTGGCGAGGCGGAACTCTTGTAGTCAACGAAGACGGTATGCTGGCGTCCGCCAACGGCTATCCGCTGGCGGACGCGATCCGGGTTCCTGACGATGCCAGTAAACTCAAGATTGCTTCAGACGGCCAAATTACGGCGACTGGATCTGACGGAAGGTCTCTTCAACTTGGTCAACTGACTTTGCTTCGCACGCAGGGGGCGATTGAGCAGTTGGATGATGGTCTTTATCGGGCCGGCGAAGGAAGCAGGGTAATTGAGGTGATGCCAGGCGAGGATGGCGCGGGGCAGATTCGCCAAGGGTTTCTTGAAGCATCGAACGTCGATCTGACACGGGAAATGGTCGACATGTTGATGATTCAGCGCGCTTATTCGGCCAATGCCCAGGTAATTTCCGCTGCTGATCAGCTTGCCTCAATCACAAACAGCCTGAAACGTTAGTTCGAAGCGGCCCTTCGTTGTTCAGCTTCACTTTCATCCTTGCAGGCTTGTTGTCTGCCCCCATGCTTGATGGCGCGCGTCGTCAGCCTTGCTTCGAGACTGCACGTAACGTCCTGGCTGGTGAAATCATCACGGTCTCCGACGTGCGGAAGGTCGCTTGCGGCAGCGACAAGAATGCGGCTCCACTGCGCTTCGATGCCGGTTTTCAGATCTTTTGTGCCATTGTAGATTTGCCTGCCGCAACCTTTCTTGGCGCAATTACGCCCGCGCCCGCCGGAAGCGTCAATGCCGGAACCAAGTTGTACTTTGTGATGGGTGCCGGACCAGTGCGAATACAGCGGACGGTGACTGCCTTGCAGCCCGCAAAGCCGGGTGAGCGTCTCTACGTTCGTGGCGCGGATGGCCGCTCTTTTGTGACCATATTCAGGCCTGGTAGCGCTGGGAGTGGCGAGGAATGAGTGCAGGGCGGTGCAAGGGGGGCGTAGCGCTGCTGGCTGCGATCTTCGTTTTTTCTACAAATGGCGCGCAGGCCGAGCAGCTGTACCACGATGAGCGTTGGGCGGCGATGGCGTCCGACCGTCGAGCATCCGAAGTCGGGGACATCATTACCATCGTCATCCACGAACGCGCCAATGCCTCCAATCGTGTGCGCAACAAGTCTGACAAGTCTTCTGCTGTTGGGGGTAGTATCAGCGGCGGGGCGCTCAACGAGACGGGGGCCTTGAACTTCGGAGGAAGCTATTCTGGTGGGGGAGAAGTAACCCGCACCGAGGAGTTCCAAACGCTTATCAGCGCTCAGATCATGGAAGTTCTTCCAAACGGCGATTTCATGATCGAAGGTCACCAGAACATGCAGATAAACGGGGAAAAGCGGGACATAATTGTCCGCGGACGTATACGGCAGGCGGATATATCCAGCGACAATGCGGTGCTTTCTTCCCGCATTGCCGACGCCCAGATCAATTACGATGGCAGGGGATTCCTGAGCCGCAGCGCCAAACCCGGCCTTCTGAACAAGATCTTCAGCTTTCTGGGTATCGGCTGATGGGGAGGCATTTGCGTACCCAAATTCTCGCGTGCCTCGCTTTTCTGCTTTTTCCTGCAGCGGAACCTGCCGTCGCGCAGGAAGTACCTCTGAAAGCACTGGGTCATTTTGACGGATGGCGCGACAACTCGCTCATCGGTTATGGACTTGTTACAGGGCTCGCGGGGACCGGTGACAGTCCCCGCAATGAGGTTACGAAACAGGCGCTTCGCAATGTGCTCAGCCGCCTTGGCTCGACTGTCAGCGACGACCAGATCAACAGTCGAAATGTTGCAGTGGTCATTGTCACGGGAACACTACCTGCTTCTGCCAACGCGGGTGATCACATTGATGTCAACGTGACCTCGATCGGTGATGCTCGTTCACTTGCAGGTGGAACATTGCTGATGACCCCGCTGATGGCGGCTGACCAGAACACTTATGCACTTGCGCAAGGGCCCATTACCGTAGGCGGCTACGCATTCGAGGCCAATTATAACCGGGAGCAGCGTAATTATCCCAATTCTGCGACGCTGGCGGATGGTGCAACAGTGGAACGCACGGTCGATGCGCGCATCGCCGTGAAGGAGGGGGAAATTTCTTTCCTGCTGCGCGATGCCAGCTTTACTAATGCCAACCGCATTGCGGAGCGCATCAACCAAGTGTTCGGGGGTGGCGCTGCGCATGTGGAAAATGCGGATCGCGTGAACATCCGTGTTGGTGGCTCAGAAGCTACACTTCCTCAGATGGCAGCGCGCATCGAAAACTTGACGGTTTTCCCCGAGACGAGCCCAAGGGTGGTTATCAACGAACGAACCGGCACGGTCGTGGCCGGCGGCAATGTGCGGCTCAGCAGCGTGGTTATTAGTCAAGGCGATGTAAAGGTATCGATCAAGACTGAAAATGCCGCGTCGCAGCCTAATTTTGTTTATGGCTTCGCCAGTGATGTGCAGAGCCTGATCGTCAGCAACACCAAAGTCGAGGTCGACGATGGGCGCAACAATGTCGCGATGTCGTTTCCGAACAGTACCGTTGCTGATCTTGTGCGTAGCCTAGCCAAGGCTGGAATAGATACTCGACGGATTATTTCTATCCTGCAAGCCATCAAGGCGAGCGGCGCGCTTTACGCAGATATCATCGTTCAGTGAGGTAGGCATGGGTTCTCAGTACACGGTAGCGCTGGTCGGCAAAGTTCTGGACGCGCTTAATCTCAGGCAGATTACAACCGCGCAGAATATCGCGAACGCCAACTCTGCGCACTACGTGCCAAAAGACGTTTCGTTTGAGGCAAGCTTGGCACGTGCGGCAGCCGAAGGCCCGGATGCTGTGCGAAGGTTTTCGGCAGAGGTGACTGCTCGCCCCTTCAACACAGACCAGCAGGAACTGAGGCTCGATCTGGAAATGCAGACAGCCTCGGCAACAGCGCAGCGCTATTCTGCCTTGTCCGACCTCTTGGGAAGGGAAATGGAAATTCAACGCCTGGCAACAAGGGGGCAGTAATGGAAGCTGCAGAAATAAGCCGCTCCGGGCTTGATGTCGAGTGGACAAGGCTGCGGGTCGTTGCCGAGAATATTGCCAACATCAACAGCTCCGGGCCTGCAAATGGCAAGGGCTATGTTGCACGCCAACTCGTTTCTGGTCCTGTCGAGGATTTTCCGGCGACGCTGGACCGGATGATGCGCGAGCCAATGCCAGCTCGCGGCGTTACTGTTTATGGCATCGAGGCAAGACGGGACGGATCAAAGCGAGTCTATGCGCCTAACGATCCACAAGCGGACAAGCAGGGGTTCATCACTGAGCCGAACGTTAGTCTGGCGACAGAGATGACCGAGATGCTCAAGGCCGGGCGCGCCTATCAAGCGAACCTCGTGGCGTTGTCTTCTGCGCAGGACATGTATGCAAGCGCTCTCAAGATTGGAGGAAGGGCATGACCGAAACGGTGCCGGTCGCAGCGATTTCCGCTCTTGACCCTATCGCATCTTCTGAGAGCACCTTCCCGTCTGCTGCCATCGCGGCTTCTTCCGATGGATTGGCGGCGCAGCCGGCGAACTTTGTGAACTTTCTGGAACAGACAGTGCGTTCTGCTGATGCGAAAGTCGGTGAGGCTGATCGACTGGTCCAGAAATTTGCCGTCGATGAGAACAGTGTGCCCATCCATCAAGTGGCGATCGCGCTCGAGCAGGCTCGCCTTTCCGTGGAATTGATGGTGCAAGTTCGTGCCCGGGCGCTTGAGGCTTACCGTGATCTCATGAACATGCAGGTCTGACAAAGATAACTTAACGCCATGCCACGCAACCAGATACGCCTGTTCGCCACCGTTTTTGCGGTCATAATCGCATTGCTGATTGGTATCTATTTCCTGTTTTTGCGCCCCTCCTACGCGCCTCTGTTCAATGGGATCAGGCAGGCCGATACTGCCGCGATCATTGGCGAGCTGGACAAGCAGGGCATTTCCTATCGGCTGGCTGACGGCGGATCGACGATCCTTGTTCCGGAAAATGACGTTGAGCAAGCCCGCGTTAAAATTGCGGGTTCTGGTTTGCCGATGGCAGGTACGGTGGGCTTCGAGCTGTTCAACGAATCTGACATGGGCCTCACGGAGTTCGCACAAAAGATCAATTATTTACGGGCCCTTCAAGGGGAGCTGGCCCGGACTATTATGTCGATGGACGAGGTTCGTGAAGCGCGCGTTCACATCTCGCTTCCGCAAAGGGCATTGTTTCAAAAGGACAGCAGTGTCCCGCGCGCGGCGGTAACAATTCACACCATGCACGAAGCTGCTCTTTCGGAAGATCAGGTGCAAGGGATCCAGAGGTTGGTTGCAGCCGCCGTGCCGGACATGAACGTGAACAGTGTGACTGTTCTCGATCATTTGGGTCAACTTGTCAGCAAGACCTATGTTGCCAATTCCGATATCACCGGAGGAACGGACGAGCATTCTGCACTTGAAACTTACTTTGGAGCCAGGGTCTCGCGTGTTCTGCGTGGCGTGGTTTCCTTGCCTTTCGAAGTCGATGTCGTGGCATTTCGAACAGCGAGTGATGGAAACAAGGACAGTCAAAGTTCTGACGTTGATGGCGCGGATTTGGGCGATAGCCGTACGATGTCTATTCCAAGATCGAAGGATTTTCGCTTTAGGATCACTGTGTGGACCCAGCAGCCGCTTGAACCGGGTGTTCGGGAGGATGTTCGTCATGCCGTTGCTTCGGACCTCGACGCAGATTTCGGCGGAAAGGATGAGATAGACTTTTCCGAACGCCCATTGGGCGAAGGCCTGTCTGCGGCAGTTGGGCGTATCCAGTCGCCGTCAGCTGGACATGAATCCAACCGCGAGATGTCCAAGGAGGGAATTCCTGCGGTTCAGGTCGGGCGTGCCATGTGGGTTGCGGCAGCCCTAGCGATGGCCTTGCTGACGTTCTTCCTGATTGTCATGCGGCGCGGAACCTTATCAAAGGATGATCGAGAGCAGTTTGCGGAGTTGCTCAAGCGCGAGCTTGCACGTGATCGCGAGGTGGCAGATGGTGCAGCTTGAAAGCAACATGCACCATCTGCTGGAGCGTTTGCATTGCCTACCCCGTGCTGATCGCAAGGCCATAGTCGCACATCTTTCATTTGATGAGCGCTTGCAGTTGGAGCGTCTGCAAGCTGATGAGAGCCATACCGCGGAGGTACTTCCGCAGGGCAATCCAGGTTTGCTCTATTCGCCTTGGCTCCAAGGTTTTGTTGCCATGGCGCGTCAGCAAGGCGAGGAAAACGTCCTCACATCTTTGACACGAGAAGCAATCGTCGAGGTGTGCGCATCGGACACATACGACCCGGAGCCAGTTGCTGAACCAGCGAATCGTAGTTTGCTTGACCGGGTCTGGCACCTCATTTCTGGTGCAGGAGCAGGGCGGTGACGCGCGTGATCAAATCGGCGCAGGTGGACGGCACTGCTTGGCTCGCCGGGTTGCCTAGGCGGCGCGAATGTCAAAACCAAAGCGAGGTGCTGCCGAGGCAATCACCTCTCACGTCTGCGGTGCCGTCCAGTCAGGAAGCATTGGCCCTGGCAGACCGCGCTTCAGTCGAGTTGGAGATGCACGGAACAATCGGGGAATTGCGAAACGATGCCGAGCGGCTGCGTGAAGAGCTCTCCGAAATGCGGCGCAGTATGCCTGAACAGTTGCGGCGGGCTGAAGAAGCCGGCCGCCTTGCAGGAATTCAGGAAGTCTCGCGCGACGATGAGGCGCGAACGAAGGCCTTAGGCCAGGCTCTTCTGGCACTGCAAGATGAGGCGGGCACGGCGTTAGCGCGTCTGGAGCGTCTGGCTGTGATCCTGAGTGAAGATGTGCTGGCGAAACTGCTGGACGATCCTTCTCGCTACGCAGAACTCCTTGAGGGAATGATAGCGCGGCAGTGCGAAGTGCTTGAAAAAGAGCTCATCACTGAAGTTCTGGTCAGCGCCGAAGACTTTCCGAATGAACACGCGCTCGAGAGCATCGTCGCATGTGCACCCAACACTCGGGTCTTGCGCGACGAGGCGCTGGCATCGGGGCGTTGCCAGTTGAAGTTGAAGCTAGGCTACGTCGACCTTTCGGTGCCGCAGGTACGCGACAAGGTGATGGACTTCCTGGGCGGACTTAGTGAGTCCGGAAGCGTGTGATGTATCACCCTTTTCTCAACGCCGTACGTAACTGGCATCCCTTGGAATATTGCGGAACCGTGACCCGGATAGCGAGCGGTCTGGTCGACGCAGATGGCCCCATGGCTTGCGTAGGCGACTATTGCGAAATCGAGGGGCGCAACGGAACACGGGATGTCTTGTGTGAAGTTGTTTCGGTGGAGCCCGGCCGTATTCGACTGTCGCCCCTGCATCCTGTCTCAGGTATCGGTCTTGGAGCCAGAGTGCGTCAAAATGACCGGCATGTTGGCATTCCTGTTGGGGACGATTTCGCGGGACGTGCTGTCAATGCCTTGGGTGAAGCGGTCGATGCGGGTCCAGCCATCTCAGCAGATCGCTACGCGATGCGTGACAGCGGCGCGGTCGCGATGCTTGACCGATATGTTCACCGGGAACAACTTGCGACAGGTGTAAAGGCGATTGACGCATTCATACCGCTTGCGACGGGCCAGCGTATTGGCATCTTTGCAGCAAGCGGTGTGGGTAAAACCAGTCTGGTGGAGCAGTTGTCTAGCCAGATCGAATGCGACCACACAATCTTGTGCCTGATCGGTGAGAGGGGGCGGGAAGCTGAAGGCTTTTGGAGCAACGGCCTCTCTTCCGAGGTTCGTTCGCGAACGACACTCGTCGCAGCGACATCGGATGAAAGCGCGAGCTTGCGGATTCGTGCAATCGAACAAGCGCTTTGTCTGGCGGAGTTCTGGCGAGGAAAAGGGCGACGCGTCGTCCTCTTTGTCGACTCTATAACGCGGCTGGCGCTTGCGCTGCGAGAGATTGGGCTTGCCTCGGGTGAGCCCCCCACGGTTCGAGGATACACGCCCAACATTTTTGCTGCGATGCCGCGGATTGTCGAAAGATGTGGTGCGGACCGCAATGGCGGAGCAATCACCGCCATATTCACTGTTCTTGCCGAAACCGACGATCTTGATGATCCAATCGTGGAACTAATGAAGTCGCTTCTGGACGGGCATATCATGCTGTCTCGCGACTTGGCCGAACGCGGAGTTTTTCCTGCAATCGACATCAGCGCGAGTATCAGCCGTTTGGCCAGCGCGATTCTGTCGCCGGCGGGGCAGTGCAGAGCAGAGTCTGTCCGGCGCATATTGGCTGACTTTAACGAGGTTCGCCCAATGCTTGACAGTGGTCTCTATAAGGCGGGCGTCAATCACGAAATCGATCAGGCGGTGCGGTTGTATCCGCAAATTCGCGATGTTCTTCGACAGCCTATGAACGAGAACTGGTCATTGCCGCGCACAGCAGATCGGATTGACGAGGTTTTGGCAGGAGTGCGGCGGCTGTGAAAAAACGCCGAAATTTGGACGCTTGGAGACGAATTGCGGTGACTCACCGTCTGCAAGAATTGCAGGTGGCACATGAATTGCGCACCTGTAATGCCGCCGAAGGCGAAGCTGCCTCTCGGTTAAGGGAAGCCGCCGCACGGCGGGACGCTCAGGAGCATGCGTATGTTGGCATGATGCAGGACGCCCCGGTTTCGGCAGATCAGATCCGCCTATCTGGACAATTGTTGGCTATCGATGAGCAGTATCTCAAGGAAGCCAATCAATGCCTGATCACAGCTCGCGAGCGGGTAAAGGAAGCGGTTCAGACACGCATTGTCAAAGAGCGGCAAGGCGAACAGGTGAGGCGATCTCTTACCAGTTCCCTGCGTCACTGGCGTCAGGCTGTCGATCAAAAGAGTATAGATGAGGTCGCGATGCTTTCCAGATTGTGTGGAGAGGAAGCCTTATGACCAGTCTTGCCGGTATCCCCAGTCTGATCGCGTCCCAACAAACCGTTGGATCGGAACTTCAAATAGCAGCTGCGGAGGCAGGAGCTTCCGTGGAAGGCATCACTTTTAGAGATTTTCTGCTCAGCGTCGCACCGTCGAGCGTTGAGGCTGGGCGTGACCCCCTCAGGTCTGAGATCGGTGTGGGTGTCAGCCCTTTTCTTTCACAAGCGTTGCTCCGTCTCTGGTCATTTGATGATAGCGCTGGCGCAGCTGAGGGGGGTGCATCATGCGAAGCATTTACGGCAGATGTCGGTCCGCCATCTCTTCAGCCCATGGCACAAAACCGATCGATGGCCGTATCGCCTGATCTGGTGAAGCCAGACGAACCAAGATCATTGGGTCACGAGGCAGCTGCGATGACGTTTGCAGTTACCTCGGCACCCACCGATGCGCAGATCACGCTGACGGGAGACAGGGGGAAGCAATTTGCCGACGCATTTCCGATACTTCCTAACTCCCTTGCCGTTCCGCGTGCAGTAGCAGGGCCTGCGAGCACTGAGAGGGGCGCGGAGACATCCGTGAAAGCGGCGAGCCCGAAAGAGCTCCCGGTCGTTTTGACAACCCGGAGTGGGGCGAGCCAGCCCGTATCGATCCATCTGATCGCAGATGGTGGGCAAGTTTCAGTGCTTGTGCAGGCCCCCGGCCTTTCACCGGATGACGTGCAGGAGATTGAAGACAAAGTCTGTGGAATGCTGCGCGAACACGGGATCGAGCCTGGGCGAGTCAGAGTCGAAGCCGTATTTGCCGAAGGGAGAGAGTAAATGTTGCTGAGTGGAATTAACTCCGTCCAGCCATCGGGGCTGGGCCGTATCCCAATCGCTCGTCAGATTTCGGCCGGCACGACGGGGACCACGACAGTTGGGGCAGGAACGTCAGGAACGACCACCACTCCAGCCAGCACAGCCACGAGCGCTTTTGGTTTGGGGTTTGATGCTTTGCTCAAAATTGTCCTTACGCAGCTGACCTACCAGGATCCGCTCAAGCCTATGGATAATTTCCAGTTTGTTTCGCAACTCGCGCAATTTTCGCAGATTCAGCAAGGGCAAGAAACGAATCAAAGCCTTTCGAGTCTGTTGGCTGCGCAAGCAGCGTCACAGGCTTCCGGGCTGCTTGGCCGAACAGTCGACGTCAATACTGGGCAAGCTCAGCTTACGGGCGTTGTTAAAGCCGTTTCTTTCGCAAACGGTTCACCTGCTCTCACCATCCAAACTCCAGAAGGCGCGACAGTAAGTTCCATTGCGCTCGCGACCGTAACGCAAGTCAGGGAGACACAGTGATGCTCGGATCTATATACATCGGCCTCTCGGGGCTCTCAGCCTATTCGAACGGTCTCAAGAGCGTCAGCAACAATGTTTCCAATCTCAATACGACGGGTTTCAAGACAACCAACGTTACCTTTAGCGGTGTCTACGGCAGCGGGTCGTCGGGCAATCTTGAATATGGCTATCAATACGACGGGGCTGGCCATGGTGTGACGGCGGACAAGGGCCTCCTTGATTTTTCGCAAGGTGAGCTTCGCCAGACAGGTCGCGATCTGGATCTGGCAATCGACGGAAATGGTTTTCTTGTCCTCTTCGACGGTTCGAACCAATTCTTTTTGCGAACCGGGAGCTTCGACGTGGACGAGAAAGGCTACGTGGTTCTGTCCGGAACGAAATACCGGCTCGCTGTGCTGGACGGCAGCGGACAGCCGGCGGATGTGAATGTCGATGATTACCGGACCTACGCACCCGTCAAGACAACGACAGTCACCTTCGCGGACAATCTGTCGTCCACGGCGACTACCGCTACCGTCAGCGACATAAAGGTCGTGGGCAATGACGGTGTCGCCAAGATCTGGACCGCAACCTTTACGCGTAACTCCGAGACCGGGACAGACTGGACGGTCAAGGTCACCGATGACACCGGAAAGAACGTTGGCGAGCAGACACTGAACTTCACCAATGGTGCGCCTGACCCGGCGACTTCAAAACTCACATTCACCGACAGCGATAGCGGTGTATCTGTGGATTTTGACTTCTCGCAAAACGTCACAAGTTATTCTTCTGGCACCGTTTCTTCCCTCCGCGCCGCCGAGGTGGACGGCCATGAGGCTGGAACAATCGCTACCCTGCTTGTCAACGACAAGGGGCACTTGGAGATTACCTATACCAATGATGAAAAGAAGGATCTTGGTGCGGTGGCGGTTGCTGACTTCCGCGAACCGCAGCGGCTGACGCAACTTAGCAACGGCCTCTTCCGGGTCGAAGGCGAGCTCAAGCATGATCTCCTTGCTGCTGAAGATACCCGTGTCGGAACCATCCGTACGAAAATGCTGGAAGCTTCCAACGTCGATCTTGGTGCCGAGTTTGGCGATTTGATCCTGATTCAGAGGGGCTTTCAGGCGTCATCGCAAGTTATCAGTGTCTCGAATGACATGATTCAGCAGCTCTTCGGTATTCGCGGAGGCGGGTGATGCACACATCCAGATCTTGGCTGCCGACAGGTTGTCTTGCTGAAAGGCGATTAATTCAGCCACTTGCAGAATTACTGTCTGCATGGGCGGTAGACTGGTTCGTTATTTCATCGCTTTCCATGCCTGGGAATTGGTCGCGCTCGCCCGATTCATCGGTAATGATCAAGGGTAAGGAGAGGTCAAAAAATTGGCCAAAATCCGTCAAGCACGACAGGTCAATCTGCGTTCGCGGATATGATGATCGGGCTGTCGCGGCACGGATGCTCGGCGTTGAAATTGATGACGCTGCGCTGACGGCCTCGGATCGGCGGCTGGTGGCAGCAATGGCGGAACGTGCGATCGGTGATCTGGAGCGTCGGCTGGCCGATCTTGAAGGAGAGGCGCAATCCCAGGCATGCGGTGCCCCCGATTGGCGAGCGCTTGTGCGGACTGCCGCGACCGGGGGCGACGATTTGCTTGAGATCGTTTGTCGCGAGGACTGGCTCGTCAGGTATGCAAAGCGCTGTGTGCAATCTGTGCCGTCCCATGGACGTCTCGTTTACCGGCGCGAAGCTCTCAGTCAACAGCCGGTGACCGTTTCCATGGCACTTGCCCGAACTGTAGCGGAGCTCGGCGAACTTGCTCAACTCGAACCGGGCGACATTTTTTTGTTTGACGAAGGCGCTGAAAATCATTCGCGGATCGTAATCGATGGTGTCCGCCAGGGCGATGCACCATGCACACTGGTAGAGCGCGACGGTCAGTATTTTCTTCGGCTTGATAGGGAAAAGACTGCAGCATGAGTAACGAACAAGCCCAACTGGAATCCCGGAAGTTGTCCCAAGGGCTGGTAGACAAGGTTGAAGTGGAGGTCGAGGTCGTCCTTGGGGCAGCCCGATTGACTATTGCCCAGCTTGAAAAATTGGGGCCGGATGATCTGATCGAGCTTAATCACGCGATCAATGAACCTGTATCATTGCGTCTCAACGGCCAGACTTTTGCCTACGGAGAGATTGTGACGGTGGGCGACCAGTTTGCGGTGCGGATAGACCGGCTGGATGCCTGATTATCTTGCGTAGGCTATTTGCTTCATTGTTGTCAGGTGTGACTCTTGCCATGACGTCAGCGGCGGCTTGGGCGAGCGATCGTGCAAGTGCACAGCCTGAGCATTTGGAAGTGCCGTGGGTGCGGATCATACTGTCTCTGGCACTTTGCCTCCTGGTTGCAGCTGGCGCAATCCTCGCACTTCGGGCCTGGCAAAGGGGTGGGGGCGTGTTTTCGCAGGATTGGCGTTCAAGGGTCGTTCGGTCTGCGCACATCGAAGTTCTTGAGACGAGAAGGATCAGCCAGCATGCAGATGTCTGTCTGTTTCGATGCGATGGGCGGCAGTACGTCGTAGTTGTTGGACAGGGACACAGCCAGATTGTCGATAGTTCTGCGGTTGGGGAGCCGGGGAACTCGCAAGCACGTCCGCAGCCGGAGGAGCGGTGATGAGATTGCCTCTTGCGCGATGCGGTCTACTTCTGCTCGCGAGTCCGTTTCTGCTTGCGGCCGCACCTGTTGGAAGCGACGCAGTGAATAGCCTCTCGCTGCAGGGCAGCGATGTGATGCGCACAGTTCTCACTCTGACATTGCTGGCGATCGTTCCTGCGTTGCTGATTACAACCACCAGTTTCTTGCGTATCGTGGTGGTTCTTTCGATGATCCGTCATGCGTTTGGAATGCCGCAAACGCCCCCGAACTCTGTTATTACCAGCCTGGCTCTTTTCCTTACGGCCTTCGTAATGGGACCAACGCTGGGCGATCTGAACAAGGAAACTGTGCAACCGTTCCTTGCCGGAAGGATGGACATCAGTGCCGTGATAGATCACGGCGCCACACCGCTTAAGCGTTTCATGCTGACCCATACGCCGGACAGTAATATCGAGCGGGTCTACGGAATGGCGCGAAGTCAGTTGCCCGCGCGGGTCGAGGATGTGGATCTGTTCAAACTGATACCCGCCTTTATGCTGAACGAGTTGCGGGTAGCATTCACCATCGGCTTTGTGGTGCTGTTGCCATTTTTGCTGATTGATCTCGTGGTGGCGTCGATTCTTCTGTCGCTCGGGATGATGATGGTTCCGCCCAATACCATTTCTCTGCCGATCAAGATCCTTATGTTTGTCCTCATTGATGGTTGGGGGCTCATCATTGAGGGCTTGGTGGGCAGTTTCGGATGAGTGGTGTGCCGCGCGGGAAGGGCATGGGCCTGCTTCTGCGCAAGGATCAGTACGAAGCGGCTCTGTGGCGCAAGTGGCTGCAAGAGAACGATTTCGAAGCCCGGGCAAGAATCTTCGCAATTCATCAGCCTTACGCGCGTATGCTGGCTCGCGGCGAGGTGGCACGGAGGGCAGTGCGGCCGGATTCCGGCGATGTTGAACAGCTTGCATATGAAGGCCTGCTGCAATCGATCGATCGCTATGACCCGCAAGGCAGCGCCGGTTTCCAGCAGTTTGCCCGAATGCGCATCATCGGCAACATTCGCAATGGGCTTGCCCGCGATAGCGAGCGCAATGCGCAGTACCGTTATCGCTATCGCGCTGAGCGTGACCGCTTGCGCTCGCTGCTACCGTCCGGAAAGGCAGATGGGGATGCGCTTGCTGCATTGTCGGACCTGGCTGCTGGGCTGGCATTGGGCCTTATTCTCGACCGGTCCGAAATATCCGAGGACGTCGCTAGTGTGCCTGACGAGGCGCCAAATGCTTACGAGAGTCTGAGCTGGAATCAGCTAGAAGGAGACCTCTCCGCACAGATTGAAACCTTGCCAGCGAGAGAGGCGTTCGTGATAACGCAGCATTACCTTGGCGGTGTAAGCTTTACGCAGATCGCCGAGGTATTGGGCTTGAGTAAGGGACGCATTTCCCAATTGCATTCCGCTGCGTTGAGGCGGCTCGAAATGCGACTCTCCAAATACAGGTAGGATAGCGAGATGGCCGATTTGTGCCCAGATGACGAATATGCAAAGGTCATGCAGGCCGTCGCGGATGAACCGGGAAACGATACGACGCGCTTGAATGATCTGCTTGCGCGATGGCCGCGCGATCCACGCCTTCACTTTATGTTGGCATCGTTACAGGTGGCGAACAAAGACCATATCGCAGCCCACAGTTCTTTTTCCCGCGCAATCGAACTCGCGCCTGACTTTTTGATAGCGCGCTACCAGTTTGGCTTTTTCGCCATGACGTCCGGGGACGCAGACGAAGCATTGTCAATCTGGGGGCCGTTGTTCCGTTTGTCGGACGATGCCTACTTGCGTCAGTTCGTGGAAGGGATGGCGCACCTTATCCGCGATGAGTTCGCACAGGCGATTGAGCGGTTCGAAAGGGGTATTTTGTTGAATACCGAAAATCTTCCGCTCAATGGCGACATTTCTCTGCTTGTGTCCGAGTGCCGAAAGTTGCTGGCGAAGCCTGCTGCTGAGCCAGCGCAAGATGGGGGCGAAGAGGCGTCGGCGACATCGTTCATTCTCAACCAGTTTTCCTCTGGTTCGACGCGGCACTGACCGGTGTGGCTATAGAAAATGACGGAAATTTCGCGATCCAGTCAAGTTGTGTTTCTGCTGCGGCAGGAACTGCAACGTATGTCAACTCGCCGCGCTTCCAAAGGAGATGGTGCCGCAAGCACGCGCGACAGCGGCTCAAGCTCGCCGATACGACGGCTTCGTGAAATAGCGAGTGACGAGAACTATGGCGAAGAGGAGTTCAATCGTAGTTTGGTACAAGCACTTCTCAGCGAACGGCTTGGCAGCCGGCTGACCGACGATGCACGTTTCCAGCGAACTGTTGACGAGGTTCTGCGATTGATCAACTCCGATGAACAAGCCCGAACACTGATAACAGCAGCCCGAAAGCAACTGCTCGCCTGAGGCAATTCGGACCTTAAACTGATCAGTTAAAATCTCGGCCCTTGGCGGCCAAGGTGGTCGCGGAAAGTGCTTCTGCCAGGGTCCGACCGTCCTCGTCTATGGGCTGTGTCATCGCCATCTCGAGAATGCGCTTCGCCGTTTCAGTATCGCCGCCTACAGCCTGATCCATGGAGCGAGCAAGGGCTGCTGCAAAGCTGGCGCGATCGAGTCTGGATGCCATATCTATCCGTCGGCGGGCGGATTGAGGTTCGCCTTCCAGGAGTTCGACAACAGCCAGCGACCCGTGGCTTTCGGCAAAGTTTGGATCCAGATCAAGGGCATGCTGGAATCGCTCGCGTGCGGTCGTCCGATCGCCAGCAAGCAAGTGGACCCAGCCCGATGCAATCCAACTGCCCAGGTGATCTGTGAAAAGCGCTGCCCCGCGATCAAGGTGGGTACGGGCGCTATCCAAGTCGCCAGAGGCCATCGCCGCCAAACCCAGTCCTACTACTGCACGGGGTTGTGGCCCCGGATTGAGAGCGAGCGCGCGCAGGAACATCGCTTGCGCCGTCCGGGGATCGTGTTCGCCGAGCTTGAGCGTTGCAAGTGTGGTGATCGCGTCGGGCAGCTCTCCAGCCTGCTCCGCGCAGCGGCGCGCCAAGTCCTCGTCGCCGGTGTCCATGGCCAGAACCGAAACGGCAGCAAGTAAGGGGCCATAATGTCCATGGCGCTCCAGCATTGCCGGGATCATGGCTTGTGCAGCCTCGAATTCGCCATCCTGATGAACGAGTTGTAAGCGGAGCATTGCCGCCTGTGGCAGCGCATCCACCGTCGCGTCGTCGAGCCGTTCCGCCGCTGCTTCGTATTCGCCGGCAAGTGCCATGCTGTGAGCCAGGTTATAGGTTAGAGCTGGATCTCCTGGATGGGTTTCCAGCAAGCTGAGAAAGTGGTCCGCCGCAGCAGAGGCGTGCCCGCTTCGCATTGCGGCAAGTCCGGCGTTCGCCCGGTCACGTTCGTCCAGCTCCGATAATTGTTCCAGCTTGGCATAGAGGGAATGGGCGTCCGGCATCATGCCCGCCTCAAGGGCGGCCTCGGCGCTATCGCGCAGGAGGTTCGCGTTTTCTGGATCGTGTTCCAGATAGGACTTCAATTTCTCGAATTGAGTTCTTGCATCGGTGCCGGTCATCGTTTGCCTTCCGCCTGGTTCGTCAAGTAAGTCATCGAACCGGGCTTTCATCGAATTTGATTACCTCGAATGAGGAGAGGTGGGTGCGCATGGGAATTTCATCCACCGAAATGACAGCAAGCTGAGGAATACTTCGCTGGGTAAGCCGTAGCAATTGCCGTCGGATTGAACCGGTGCATAAAAGCACAGGAGCAAACCCTTGCCGGGTCATTTGCTCGGCAAGCGGCGTCAGTTTGCGTAGCAATTGGTCGGCGATGCGGGGATCCACACCGAAGATGTTGTTGGCAGCACCAACGTCCGATGACGAGACGATCTGGTTCTCCAGTCGCGGGTCAAGGCTGAGTACTGAGAGTTCGCGATGGGAACCGCGCAGGCCGTTGCAAATCGCTGTGCGCATACGCTGGCGCAACTGTTCAGTGAGTTCGACCGTGTCGCGCTCGTTGCGTGCGATATCGACAAGGCTTTCGCAGATCAGTTCGATGTTGGCGATCGATATACGTTCTTGCAGTAGATTCTGAAGGATGCGCTGGATGTCGGATATCGTCAGAATACCCGGAACGAGTTCTTCGATTAGGCCGGGTTGACGCGCCCGAACCGTTTCGAGAAGCTCCGCGGTTTCCCGCCGCGTGAGCAACGTGTGCGCCTCCAGCTTCATGACTTCGTTGAAGTGCGCCATGACGGCTGAAATCGGATCGACGATGCTGTAGCCTTGTGTGCGGGCCCTTTCTTCCTGCTCGTTTTCGATCCAGATGACATCAATGCCAAAGGCTGGGTCCACAGCTGAAATGCCCACAAGAGGGGGAGCATTGTCGCGTTGACGGATCGCCATAACCCGGTCCGGGTGGATCACACCTTCGCCATGTGCGACGCCATAAAGACGGATCTGATACTGCAGGGCTCCGAGCCTTGTACCATCGACAAACCTGACCGACGGCAAAGCCAGGCCGAAGGTTTCTTCGTGTACCTGTCGGGCAATCGCGATCCGTTCGAGCAATTGCCCCTTCAGCGGGATCATCGCCTGGCCAAGCTCCGTACCGAATGCGATTTCGATAGGGGCGGGCTGGCTGGAGACAAGCTGGTCGGGAGCAACGTCCTCGTCGGCGGCTTCGTCCATGTTGGCCACAGCTTGCGCCCGCGTCTGCCGGATCTTGAAAAAGGCGATGCCGGCGATCACTACGATGATGGCGATTGGCCATTTCGGCATGCCTGGCAGAAACATGAGTGCCAGGAGGATCGATGCGACAATTGGCGGCACGCGCGGCACCATCGCAAGCTGATGAAAGATCTCGGTAGACAGGTTCCGGTCGGCTGATGAACGGGTCACGATGATACCCGTTGCAATCGAGATGATCAGAGCTGGCAACTGCGTCGCAATGCCATCGCCGATGGTGAGCAGGGTGAAACGCGCAAGCGCGTCGGACCAGCTCATGTTCATTTGCACGACGCCAACAATCAGGCCGGCGATGATGTCGATCAGGAGAATGATGATGCCCGCGATGGCATCCCCTTTTACGAACTTGCTGGCACCATCCATCGCGCCGTAAAACGATGCTTCCTTTTCAAGCAGGGCACGCCGTTCCTTGGCCTCGGCCTGATCGATCAGGCCCATGTTCAGATCGGCGTCGATGCTCATCTGCTGGCCGGGCATCGAATCCAAGGTGAAGCGCGCGGCAACTTCCGAGACGCGCTGGGCGCCTGAGGTCACGACCACGTATTGCACCACGACAAGGATGGCGAAGACGACAAGGCCGATGACGAAGTTACCTTGCACCGCATAGGCGCCGATCGATCCAATGACCTCACCAGCATTGGCCCCGGTCAGGATGAGACGCGTTGCCGCGATGTTGAGTGAGAGGCGGTAGAGCGTTGCGACGAGGAGGATCGATGGAAAGGTCGAGAATTCGACGGGCCTGTTCACGTAGAGCGTGAGCAGCATGATCGTCAGGCCGAAGCCGAAGTTCACGATGATCGCGAGATCGAGAAGGCTCGGCGGAATCGGGGAAAACAGAATGATGAGAATCGCCACGATCCCCAGCACCAGCAGCAGGTCTTTGTTGCCATCGTAGAACGAACGCAGCATCGGTCAGGTCTTTTCCTGGCGCTTGGCGGCCATTCGGCCGAAGTGGTGATGATAGAGTTTGGCCACATCTTCGAAATGCTCGACCGGGATAGGCTGGCCCCGATCGCAAGCCGAATAGAGCACGCGGGCAAGTGGCGGGTTGGGATAGATTGGAATGGCCAGCAGGTGCGCGCGCCGCTTGAGCACTTGCGCGAACTGGTTGCGGCCCTTTGCACGCACCATGGGCGTATCGTTCTCCTCCGGCTGGTATTGTAGGGCCACGGCAAAATGTTCCGGGTTCGTGATGAGGAAGTCTGTACCCTCGAGCGGCCCCATGCCTTGCGCGTTCTTGATGAATTCGGAATGCAGCTTGCGCCGTTTCTGTTTCTGCCGGGGCTCGCCTTCGCGGTCTTTGGTCTCGCGCTTCAACTCGCGGCGGCTCATGCGCATCTGCTTGCCGAACTCGCGCCGCACGATGATCTGGTCGATCACCGCGAAGAATGCGGCTAGCGCCATGAACAGGAACAGCAGTTCGCGCCCCGCGCTTCCCATCGCATTCGCCAGGGTCGGGGCGCTTGTGACTGCCGGGCCCAGATCTTTGACGACGGTGATCAGCAGGGCCGCCGTGGCGCCGGTGTAGATCGCCATCTTGACGGTGTTCTTTGCGGCTTCTTTGAGCATGCGCAGCGAAAAGAGGCGCTTGAGGCCTTTGGCCGGATTGAGGCGGGTGAAATCAGGCTTGAGCGGCTCTGCCGTGAAGATGAAGCCACGAAGCTGCAGCAATTCGAGCAGGATCAGGACAACGGCGACGATACTGCCCAGAACGAGAAGCGGCTCAATCACGCTGTGATAGGACTGGCCGATGAGCACGAGCGTCTGTCGGCCGTCGCCGGAGCTTGCCGATGCGATACCGATGGACATCACCTTCGCGCAGACAAGGGCCAAGCGATGGAAGAACATCGCGCCGAACATCAGGCCGAAGGCGGCAAATGCGGTCAGGCTGCCCAGGAACCCC
Organism: Novosphingobium beihaiense; assembly: GCF_022832375.1. Taxonomy (GTDB): domain Bacteria; phylum Pseudomonadota; class Alphaproteobacteria; order Sphingomonadales; family Sphingomonadaceae; genus Novosphingobium; species Novosphingobium beihaiensis. Next base: position 164,972 of record NZ_JALHLG010000009.1, on the reverse strand, counting down.
AGGTCCATGCCGCGCGCGACTTGCCCTTTCTCCCGCGCCTTGCGCAGCTTGAAGGGGGTCGCTTCCTCCGAGCGATCCTGTTCCTGCCCTTCCATTGCGCTCAGCCAGCCCCCAGGATGCGTGGTACGTTCTGCCAGACGAGCGTGAACAACCGCAGGTAGAGACCTCCGGCAAGGGCGAGGCAAACTGGCAGCAAGATGAGCATTGCCATGGCCTTCACCTGAAAGCCGAATAGCAGCACGTTCATTTGGGGGAGCGTGCGCGACATGAAGGCGATGGCAAGGTCCATGAGGAAGATCACAAGGACTGCGACGCCGATCAGCCCGAGGGCCAGGGTGAAAGTCGAGCCCATGTGTTCAGCAAGCGCCGCGAGATCAAGGCGCCCTGCGGCATAGCCCATCGGCAAGCGCTCGATAGAGGCGGCCCATAGCGAGACGAGATCGTATTGTGCTCCCGTTGCGAAAAACACGGCTGCTCCGGCGTAGGCCAGGATCGTTCCCGCTAGTGGCAACTGAGCGCTGGTGGTCGGATCGGCAAGCGTTGCAAGGCCGAAACCGGCCTGGATGTCCAAAGCCCGGCCAGCCCATAGGATGGAGGCGAACGCAAGGCTCAGGGAAAGGGCTACGGTGAGGCCGATGAGGAGTTCTCCCGCAGCAATGGTCAGCACGTTGCGGCCTGCGAGCCGGTCCACGGTCTGTGTGGGAAATGTGCTGACCATGGCAAGCGAGAGACCTAGGCCCATAGCCACGCGGATAAGCGGCGGCAGTCGGAGCAATGTGAAGGGTTGGGCAAAGCTCAGCGTGGGGGCGACGCGCATAGACAGCAAAAGTACGGCTTCAACGAAACCAGACAACTGATCAGGCGGCACGTCAGCCGCCAAGGCTCGGAATGGCCGCGTAGAGGGTGTGGGCAAAGCTGGTCACTCTGCTCATCATCCATGATCCCAGCGTGATCAGCATGAAGATCGCGACGAGCATCTTGGGGACATAGCTGAGCGTGATTTCCTGTATCTGGGTTGCAACCTGTAGCACGGAGACCAGAAGGCCTACGAGCAAGGTTGCCAGCAGAACAGGGGCCGCAACAACGGCGGCGTTCCACAGCATGGCATTCATAAAATCCAGCGCGCGATCTGGTGTCAAACCCTCGGCACTCCTCTTGCCTGATGCCGCCTGTCGGAGCAGCTTGCAGGTATTTCATTTTCTTGCGCGCTCCATAGGTCAGACTGATGAAATGAGGCAACCTGCCTCCTGAGTATCCAGGAAATTTTCCTTGAAAATTTGGGGGGTGGTTGTGCGAGATGGTGTTAAAATTTAGAAATCACCGGTTGATAGCTCATGCAGACCCAGTGCTGCGATGGCAGCAAGCGTTGTCCCAGGAGATTGTGTGACCCTCAACAGGTCATTGTTTTCTCTGGCTTCGGTCCGTGCTTTACACCCGGCCGTATGTCGGGCGGTTGCTGACAGCCGCTGACCCATGCGGCCGACCAGAGGACACCGCTTGCACCGCCCGTGCCCCAAGGCGCGGGATCGCCAGCGTGCAGGTCCGTCATGGTATTTCGATTTCCAACACACCGCGACCCTTCGCAGGTCGCCCCCTCGGCCACTGCGCCTACCTCGCGCCGCGCACTGCTCGGTGCCCTGGCCGCCACGCCCGCCGCGCTTCCCATTATCGCCAGTCCGGGCGGAGCGCGGGTGCTATCGCCGGGGAGCGTTTCCGAGGTGCCGGTAACCTTGCACCGGACCTGGGCCGGGCGCGATCTCAGCCGCGCCCGTTACCGCAATGCCGAAGAGTTCTTCGCCGGGATCGAGGCAGGGATCGCACCGGGCGGCGCGGGGCTGCTCTATCACACCGGCATCGTCATCCAGCTCGCCCTTTCCGCGCACCTCATCGATGTGGGATTCGAGGACGCATGGTGCGCTCGTCACGTCGGGCTCCACCTCGACCGCTCACTGGCGTTGGCCAACGCCAGTGGGCTTGGCCTCGATGCGCCGCCGATCGCATCGCTGGCGGGCTTCCTGTCGCCCTATGGGCAATGGCGGCACGCCGATCTGGGTGCGCCCCCGGACTGCCCCTTCGCGCCCGCCGAGATGCGCTCACTCACCCGCGCGCTGCTCGATCATGTGCGGGCCGTCACCGGCCACAGATTTCCGGCACGCGGGAGGCAGCATCGTGGGCGCGGGTGAGGCAGCGCTGCGCCTGCGGGCGCGCTGGCGGATGTGGTGGGGGATTGGCACCGCCCGCATCGCCGAGCCGCCCCGGCCGGTCGATCCCGCCAAGCTCGCCCGGATGGAGGCCGCGCTCGTCGCCATGCCCGAACTCACCCGCGAGGTCTTCATGATGCACCGCTTCGACGATCTGCCCTACCGCCGCATTGCCCGCCGTCTCGGTATCACCGTCGACAAGGTCCAGGAGCACATGGCCTGCGCCATCAAGAGGCTCGGCCAGGCCGCTCGGGACGAGGAGTAGAGGCGATTTTCAGCATGGCTCCATCCGGAACTCGTAAAAGAAACCGTAAATACAGCACCTTACAGCCCATCTATCACCAAGATGGCACCATGAGTCTCCCGATGGTGCCATCAATCTCCTCAAAAAACGATGTGCAGACAATAGGTTACCCGGCAGGGGGGAGCCATTCCTTTTATCTTGCCGTTCAGAGAGTTCGAGTCCTTGATGACTTCAACATGCCTCACTCGTCATCTTGGAGTAGACGAAAATTGCCTGACCCGTTGCGCTCGAAGCGACTTCCATAGTCCGAATTAAGAAAAGGAACGATATCCGGATCATAATTTGCAATTGTATTTACATCATAGACACCATGGAGATCATTATTTTCCATATATGCCGAGTCTTCATCGCCAGAAAAAAACCTCCACCCGCTGTCTTGTGTGTTAATTGGATTTTCTCTGTACATGTAGCCGATATTTTCTCCATCCACTACGATGCGATCCGTGGCAAGACAGCCGCCTAGACCTAAGGCTATAGGGGCTATTTCATTCGGTTTGAGTTTGTATATTTTACTGAGCGCCATTTTTTTCTAATATATCCAGAATTTCCTGATCGCCGATAGCGTTGGCCATTCCCCGAGCTGACCTGCCCGCCTTATTCAGCGACTCAACATCTGCTCCATGATGCACCAACGACCTGATTAGGTCACGATCAACCTTTGGGTTCAGGATCGCCGTCCAAAGAGGGTTGTTGCCATGAATATCGACTTCATTGACATTAGCCCCCGCACGCAGCAGTTCGTTGGCCAAGCTCGACTGACCAAACATCGCAGCATAATGTAACGGGGTTCTACCCTGGTTGTCCTGAGCGTCTAAGCGTGCACCTCGCGCAATTAACCCAATGGCGGCATCCACTTTTGAATGAGCGATGGCCTCGTGAAGTAAAGTCCTTCCAAAATCACCAGTCGCATCGATATCATCACCGATCAATGCGAGAAATGTATCGCAATCCTCGCCCCTTAGGGCTTTGAAAATTTCCTCTGCGCTATTTTGCTTCATACCGCCTGCTTCTATTAGAGCTGGGTGATTCCGGCCTATAGTTATTCGGATTCCGATACTCCTGTAGAAACTCCTTCAGAGTGATTTCTTCGCTCATATATCTTCCATGTAAGGCACGATATTCCTGCCCGGGGAGATGCCCCATATCCCACTGGCCAGCCCTAGAAACACTTCGATCCCAAGTCAGAAGTTCGCCAGTGTTCGGGTCGAACACACGGCCGTTCTGCTGAGCATTTTCCCATACCATTTCGACTTGACCGGCTCCATAGCTGGGTCGGTTCCTAGGGTTGGAATAAGGCTTTGCCGTAACGACGATTTCCCCGGCACCACCCAATGAGAGTTCGGTCGCCATGGCATTAGTCGGTGCCCGCACACCGGCGCGTGGCGTGAGGTGCACGCCAATACCAGCGTCATCGATGGCTACGCCAAGGTTATGTGCAGCCAATGCAGTTTGTTCTGATCCGCCAAGAGCGAGAGTGCCGCCGTAAAGAATCGCACCGGAGGTGGAATCTGTGAGGGGCGCCATCGCCATGTTGAAGCGTTCAGCCGCGCTGTAGGGCGACAGGTTTCGCGCCGTGGAGATCGTCTGCCCGCCTGCTGCCATGTAGGCAGCCAGCGAGGGATAGTCGGCGTTGCCATAGGAGTAAGTCTGCAGCGATAGACCTTGCTGCTTGAACATTTGGGTGATCGGACCATCGAACGAGGGAAGCGCGATCGGCTCGTGAAGACTGAGCGCCCAGGTCGCCGTGATTTCGTCGTAATGGTTGCCCGTCCGTCCGAAGAATGCTCCCCACTGATAGTTCGTCATGTGGGATATCATGTCGAGTTGATGGGGGTCGGCCACGACAACGATCTCGCCTTCACTCGCATCGCTGCCGCGCCTGCCGACCTGGCCCCCACCGACGCCAGCCACCGGCTGTTCAAGCGAACCGTCGCCAGCGCCTGTGAAGCTGCGGCCTGACGAGCCGAAGTACTGGTCCACCGCATCGCGACCGACAATGATGTCGTCCTGGCTAACTCGCGGTTTCCCGCCCCCCGCCACGCCCTCGGCGACGAGATTTCCGATGGTATTGGCGATGACGTCGGGCAGTCCGGCGAGCACATTGTCACCGAAGCTGGAGCCTTCGATGGCGCTGCGTGTGGCGGCGCCGGCGAGCAGGGCGGCTGCACTGGCGCCGGTATAGCCTGCAATATTGGCGCCTCGGCCCGCGAGCGGTTTCAGGCCGCCGCCCAAGGCCTGACCGGCGCTGCCTGCTACGCCTGCAGCGGCAACGCCCGCCCAGTTGAACTTGGACTGCAACCCGGTTGCGGTAGAGATGCCTTGCGTGAAGACGCTTCCGATCGCGCCCCTGACGGCCGCATTACCAATAGCGGTGAGGGATTGTTCGGCCCCCTTGGCGACCTCGCCAAACGCATTCACCCCGTTCAGAGCTCCGCCGACGGCCCCACCCAATGCGGCCAGAGCGACGCCCTTGAAGCTGAATTTGTCCTGGATGCCTGTGGCCAGGCCCACGCTCTGGCTGGCGATCGAGCCTGCGGCGGCGGCCCCTGCCAGCCCCGCGGTGGAGCTGCCGCCCAGCAAGCCGGTTACGGGCACCTTGAGCACGGCCGTTACCGCGATGGCGACGACGGCCAGCAGGATCTGCCCAAAGACGCCGCACTTGTGCTTCTTCGGAGGTTTGGGAGTGGTGGGGGAAAGGTCGCCGATGGCCTGCGCGGGATCGTAGGGCAGGTAGGAATCGGCATTGAAGGTGGAGCGCACGACGCCGGAGGGCAGGACGAGTTCCTGCCCCTGGACGAGCGAGGTGCCGCTCTGGATGCCATTGGCTTCCGCGATCTTGTACCACAGCGAGCTGTCGCCATAGAGCTGTTGGGCGATCGACTGCAGGGTCTCGCCGGCCTTGACCGTATGCGTGCCGGTCTGGCTCCCCTGGCTGTAGGAATTGATCGGATCGACTGAGCGCGAGAAGTCGTACTGTTCCTGCGCAAATGTGCGTCCGTTGCGGAACGTGCCTGCGTTATCAAAAGCTCTGTATCGCCGCTCCTGCATGGAATCTTCCATCAACAAGTCGGTAGTGCCGTTGTTGCCGACATATCCCCATTCACGGTCGCCGAAGCGGTACCATACCTCATGCGGAGACCCGGTTTGCGAGGATGGGGCATTGGAAGGCTTGGTTTCGTCGCGGCGGATGATCTGGCCTGCCTCGTCGAGCGAGAACGTGACAGAGCGTGGCTTGCCGTCCGAGATCTGGGCGCGGTTCATCTGGCCCACGCCGTTGAGGTAGAAATACGTGTGATAGATCGTGTTCGAGGACTTGCTGGTATCGCTATCATAGGCGATCTGGCTTTGCACGGCTCCATCCCACCACTGATAGGAGTTGGTGGTCGAGGAGCCCTTGTACGAGCCGCCATTGACATAGCTTGCCGTGCTTGACGAGACTACGGCGCCCAGTGCGGATGTGCTGCCACTGCCGTAGTTATTGGTCGTCGATGTCGTATAAGTGTCGCCGTCGGTTTTGAGCGTGCTGGTCGATTGATGGGTCAAGCGGCCCGCAAGGTCATAGGTCGAAGACTGACTGTAAGTGGGGTTTGAGTTTAAATAGTAATAGTCCTGTTGCTGGGTCTGTCGGCCCATGAGATCGTAGCTGTATGTTGATCGTAAGTTTCCGTCGCCAGTTGCGGCTGAAATGGAATCTGGGTTTGTTGATCTTCCGCCAAAAGCTATATATGTGCCCGACAGGCGCCCTGCGCTATCGTACTTGTAGTTCTCCCGCTCCTCGAAGTAGGTCATTCCCACTCTGTGAACGGGTTGCATTTCCGTGTGCGCGCTTGATGTGCGCTGACCGGCCTTGTTATATGTCAACTCTTGGCTAGCCATAGAATTAGGGTCAAAAGATTTGCGAATTCGCCTTACGATCTGACCGTCCACAAGGTCGCCATTATTGATGACAAGGCGGTTCATGCTGTCGAAGCGGAACCAGTTTGTCTCGGTCGTCTGCGAGGATGCGGCTGCGCCGTTGGCATCGAGAATGTGGAGGGATGACTCCTTCTTCCGGATATTGCCGTTGGCATCGTATTCAAAGGCCGTGCTGGCAGCAGGGGCGCTGGTGGTTGCATTGGCATTGATCGTCTTGATGCGTCCCAGCGCGTCGTAGGTGGCCGTTTGGTTTTTCCAGACGGTGGTGGTGCCGTTACTGACGGTGGTTCCGTATTCAGACAGCCGGTTACCAGCCTTGTCGTAAGTGTATGTCGCGCCTTGTTGCGTGGTGTTCGTGTACTGGTACGATCCGCCGTAGGGGATGTTGAACGAGTACCACACGGTGTCCTGAGTGTAGGTCTTTTTGACCAGGCCCGTGTTATAGTATTCATAGTTGTAGGACGCGTTGCCGACCGCGCTCTTCACCAGCCGTCCGGCGTCATCGTACGTGTAGGTGGTGACATGGCCGCCCAGGTCGTTCTTGGAAATCGCACGGCCGAAGGCATCGGTGGTTTCCGTGAGTGTCTTTCCATTGGCCATCGTGGTGACCTGGATCCATCCTCCGGTATTTTGCAGGCCGGTGCCTGCGGCCTCCAGTGAAGCATCCCAGGTGTAGCTATGGTTCGTGACCGCCCCGCCAAAAGCGCGTGTTGACGTTACGCGGCCCTGCGCGTCGTAATCGGTTCGCTCGATGTCGGTGGCCGTCGAGGTGACATTCTGGTTGTTCCAGTGTTTGAGGCGCTGGCCCATCTCGTCGTAGGCATATTGATCGACCAGCCCCCCCGCGTGATTGACGCGGACCACCTGACCCAGCTTGTCGAAGACTTGCGTGGTCGTTCGATTCTCTTCGTCGATCAAGGTGCGAGCGTCACCGTGAATATCGTACTTGGTCTGCTTGATGCCGCCGTCGGCATGGTATTCCTTGGTGACAAGCGCCTCGGTGCCGCCGTAGCCGGAACCGGCGAGAAGATCGAAGCGCGTCAGGTTGCCCGTGTTGGCATTCTTGGAGGCGCCGTTCGAGCTGGTGCCGCCGGTGCCATAGGTGCCGTTCGCATCGCGCTGGGCGGCCAGGCGGCCGGACTTGTCGTAGTAGTAGTCCTCAGAGGGCTTCACCCAGATCGAAGTGCCATTTTCGAGTGTGATCTGGACCGTGGGGCTTTCCGAACGGACCAGCTTGCCCATCGTGTTATAGGTGTAGCTGATCTTTGCCCCGGCCGCGTTGGTCTCGGTCGTCACCTCACCAAACGCATTGTAGGTGCGGTAAGTATTGAGCGTCTGGGTCGAGCTTGCCGTGAGCTGGCGTTGCTCCTCAGTGACCTTGGTCGCGAGGCCGCGTTTGTCATAGACGGTGTAGGTTGCATTTACATTCGTCAGACTGATTTCGCCGAGTGCATCAGCAAATGAAAAATCGAACGTGGTCATATCAAGACCGGCGGACGAAATGGCTACCGTCTGATTACCGCTCTTGTCGTAACCGAAGAACTTCCAAATGCCATCGCCAGCAGTGGTTGCCCAAAGACGTCCGGCTCCGTCATACACATTGCCGGTTTGCCAGATGCCATTGATCCCGGATTTGATGACTTGCCCAAACGCGTTGTATTGGGTCAGGGTTCTGTCCCCCTTGATCCAGGCTGACGACCCGGAATTCCAGGTCGCGACGGATTTTTCCGTCACTTGGCCGCGAGCGTCGTAGTTGGTCAGTGCGGCTTCGGTCGTCGTGGAACCGGCGGAGTTCGTCCGCACATACTGATCGACGATCTGGCGATTGAGCTTGTCATAGAAATACTGATGAACCGCGCCTTCTGCGTCGGTCACCTTGGAGAGCAACCCGCCCTTGCCATATTCATACTGCGTAACGCGGGCGGCGATGCCGCCGGAGCTGCCCACGGCGTTCGTCCTGACTAGGTTGCCAAGGCCGTCATACCAGTAATCGAATTCCGGCGTGACATTCGCACCGGCGTAGCTGGCGAACTGGGCGTGCTTCTCGAGGGCAAGACGTCCAGAGTAGTCGTAGATGTAAGTCGCCACATCGCCAGTGGCTTCCGTCTTGGTCAGGACCTGTCCCAGACCATTATATGTATAGGAAACGGTCGCATCACCCGTGCTCGTTCCGCCCGAGCCGTTATGGAATTTGACGTTTTTGCGCGTTTCGGTCTTCCGGTTGCCGACCTTGTCGTATGTGTACAGGGTCGTGCGGTCGTTCGCGCCGTTTGCCGCGACGGTCGGTGCGCTCGCGACATTGGGCGTACCGGTGTACCGATTGGCGAAGCGGGTCTCGCTGGTAACATTTCCCTCGCCGTCATAGGACCAGTTGGTGATGTAACCTTCGCCATCGACCTGCGCGGTCTTGTGTCCGACTTTGTCGTAATAAGCGTAGACGGCAGCACCGTTCGGGTCCGTGGTCTTCACCACGTTTCCGTCGGCGTCATGCTGATACGAGGTTGTAAGGCTCGTCGTCGCGGTATTGCTCCAGGCCGAGCCGTTCCAGGTGCCGGTATAGATGGCGCTCGACAGCTTGACCGTGCTGGTGAGCATGCGATTCACGTTGTCATATGTGAAGGTGGTTTCGCGATAGGCTCCCGCAGGCGCGGCCGGCTGCGAGGTGTTCGCGCCGCCAGTCGCGGGCGGAGAACTCAACGCGTTCTCGTAGACTTTGATGTCCGTGACATTGCCGTTCGCGTCGTAGGCGTAGGATGTATAGACGCCCAACGGGTCGATCTGGGCAGTCTTCCGGTTCAGATCGTCGTAGAAGAACGTCGTGACATTGCCGGCCGCGTCGGTTGTTTTGATGATGTTGCCGCGCCCATCGTAGGCGATCTTGTCGCTCGGTACGAACGATGTGCTCGATGATTTGTGCGTTGACTGGTCATAGACCGTCCTGGCGTCGCCCCTGGTTTCGATCAGACGGCTAGCGGCATCGTAAATGTAGGTCGTGGTTCGCTTCTGGGAGGCGATGTTGCTGGCCTCTACCATGCTCGTGCGATTGCCGCGCGAATCGTAGGCGTAGGAGGTCACGACAGTGGTTGCCTGGGCCGTTCCTGCGCTGTTGTAGGCGCTTTGGTGTATCGTCTCGGTCAGCATCTGCCCGAGATCGTCGTAGGTGTAGGTAGTCTGGCCACCCAGCTTGTTGGTGACACTGGTGCGGTTACCGAAGGCATCGAGGACGTAGGTTTCGTGATATCCTTCGGCATCGGTGACCTTGGTCACGCGGCCGAGCTTGTCATATTCAAAATAGGTATGGGCATCCGCGCCGTTGGTTGGTGTCGAAGGAATCGTTGCAGTGCTGCCGGTACCTGTAGCCTTAAGATGGTAGCGCAAGACTTGCGATACTTCTCCAAAGGCGTTGTAGTATGTGCGGGTCGCATACCCTTCACCGTCAGTGGACAGATAAAGCTGGTTCTTGTTGTTGTAGTAGTTGTAGCTGGAATTACCCCTTGGGTCGGTGGTCTTCACGATGTCGCCGAAGGCATTGTATTCATAGGCCGTCGTCTGGCCTAGCGCGTTGGTCTGGGTCAGAACTCGACCGATGGCATCGTGCGTATAGGCCGTCGTGTGTCCCCGGGCATCCTTGTAAGTCGCGAGATTCCCGAAGCCGTCGTAGGTGTAGTAAAGGTACGCATCCTCGGGTGTGCCGGCCGCAAGCAGTTCCTGCGTCTTGCGGCCGGCATTGTCATAATAGTAGACTGTGCGCGATTGCGCTGCCGAGCCATATGCTTGGCATTCGGCGAGGAGCGTGCCGTTGGCGCGATAGCTCCACTGCGTGACCAGTGAGAGGGCATTGCTGTTCGAACCACCGCGTGTCTCGGAGATCTTGCGCCCGTCAGTGTCGTAGGAATATCTTACGTCGTGCCACCCGCCCGATGCCGCGCTGTTCACCTCCGAGATGGTGCTCGCATCGCTGACGGAAATCGCATTGTCCCAGCGAACCGTGCGTGTCAGGCGTCCAGCCTTATCATGCTCGTTGCGGGTCTTGTAGCCTTCCGCATCGACGACGAAGCGCAGTTCGCCCTTGCCGGTGTAATAGTTGCGGGTGATGCGGGCGTTGGTGCCATTGGAAGCGGCCCAGCTGTTCATCGTCGCATCCGAGGGAAGGCCCGTCGTGGTCCGTTTGACCGCGAACTGGGTAACCTTGATTGTCTGTCCCATGGAATCGTAGCCATAACCTGTAACCGCACCGGTGGCGTCGATCGCATAGGTGAGCTGGCCCTTGGCGTTGTAGACACTCCAGCTCTGATGGTCATTCGTGCTGTTCGCGATAGCCGCGACCAGGCTCTTGATGTTGTCGTAAGTGTAGTCACTCGTCGAGGCGATCGCCGTGGTATAGGCTATGGAGCCGGTTTGACGTCCGGCTGCATTGTAGCTGTAGCCGACGGCGTTGTTGGCAGCATCGATCGTATAGCGCAGCAGTCGTCCGTCATAGACGTAGTGGGTCTTGAGATCGGAGGACGTTGCCAAGCCCGATTTAAGCTGATTGAACGTGCCACTTGCTCGGTAGGTGGAATTGGTGATTTTCGCATAGGCGATTTCCTGGGTCTTTTGCCCGGCCGAATCGTAAACAATCTGCGTCAGGTACCCTTCGCCATCGAGCGAACCTATTTTCTGTCCGGAACGATCATAGAATATGCGCGAGACGGCATCACGGGCGTTCGTGGCAGGTGTGGGGACTGTTCCCAGCGGAGGATTGGTCTTGTACCCGCTGAGAGCCGTGTCGGTCAGGCGGTTGTAGAAGTTCGTTGTCTTTACCAGGCGGCCGCTCGCGTCATACTCGTAAGTTGCAACGCCGCCTTCGCCGTCGATTCTTCCAATAACCTGCCCGGCCGCGTCGTAGACCGTCCAGTTCCAGATGTCATAGGAGTGCGCGGCAGGCCGGACGTTCGCCACTTCGAGCGTATTGTTGGGATTGGCAAGCGCAGTCAGGTTTGCCGACGAAACGGTGTTGGTGTAGCGGGCCGTTGCGACGACCCGGCCGGCGTTGTCGTACTTGTACTCGGCAAGTTCTCCGGTATGACTGATGTCCGCAACTTTCCGGCCAAGATGATCGTAGAGATAGTAGGTTGAGTACCCCGTCTCGTCGGTAGAGATCCGCAGCAGGCCATTCTTGTCATACTGATAGCGGGCGGTGCCGGTCGACACGAACGTGCCGGTCGTGACGACGCTGATGAGCTCGCCGGCCCTGTTATAGGTTGAAGTGACCGTACCACCGTCGGACGTTGTGACCTTGGTCTGGTTCGCGCTGTCGGTGAACAGGATCGTCGTTGTTCCACCGGCGAGGTCGACAGAGGAAACCAGCCGGTTCAGGCCGTCGTAGACATAGGTCTCGCTGTTCTCACCCTGGTTGTGGCGGCTGATGAGATTTCCCGCCTGATCATATGTGAAATAGGTGCGCGAGCCTCCTCCGGCCGTAGTGGCCCCGCCATCGGTCTTCGCCAATCCATAATCCAGGATAGATGTTATGTTGCCTCGCGTATCGTGGTCGTAGGTCGTCACTTTCGTGCTCGACCGGTCAGATAGACCGTTACGCCAAGTGTCCATCGTACTTTCGGAAACGATTGGCGAACCCACTGAGTACGGGTGCTCAGGATAATCAGTAGTCCAGTTTAATTGCCCGGCGCTATCATAGCGGTATTCGGTGACCCGGCCTTCCGGATCGATCACATAGCGCAAATGCCCTTTGCTATCGTAGGCATAGCGTGTGTTTTGGATTACGCTGCTGCCACCGGCAAAGGAGCCGGTTGTCTGTTCGCGTATAACGCGATTGTTCACATCGTAGATTCGATGCGTGACGTGACCATCAGGATCGGTGATCGACAGGATGTTACCGTGGCCATCGTAGGTATATGTGGTCGTGCCGCCGGCCGTGTCCTTGGCGGTCAGGACGTTGCCGTTGCTGTCATAGGTATAATAGGCGTTGAGCCGTGCAGCCCCTGAAGCCGCTGGCGGAAGCTGGACGCGCGTCAGTTGGCCTTTCGCATCGAAGAACAGCCGTGTCGTTTGTCCGGCAGGATCGGTAACATCCGTGTAGCCCGAACCGTAGCTGATCGTTGTTACCCGGGTGACGCCGCTCGACGCGGTCTGCGTGAGATTGGTGACACGTCCGGAGCCGTCGTAGGTGATCGAGACATAAGATCCGTCGGTCTGGCTGATCGTTGATACACGCCTGGATGTGCCTTGGTAGGTATAGCTTGTCGTGTAGACCTTGCCATCGGCGATTGAGTTATCCCTGGGGGACAGGTCGGTCGTGGCCGTGATCAGTCGGTTGGAGGTATCGTAGGTATACCGGACACGAGTCAGCGTCTTCGAACTCGATGTGGCAAGGTCGGTGTACCCGGTGACGATCTGGGTGATGTTGTTGCCCGACCAAGTGTAGCTGACATAGCTCCCGTCAGCAGTGGTGACCTTCGTCAGCTTGTTGGCGGAATAGGTGAAGGTCAGCTTGTTGCCGTCGATATCCTTCGCCTCGGTGATCCGCCACTCGCTGCCATAGGCGGCATAGGTCTCCTTGGCTTGCGTGCTGCCGTCGGTCCACGTCCAAACGCCGCCGGAATAAGTCAGCTTGTCATAGGCGCCGCTGCCATCGGTCGACTGATAGGCGCTCCCATTCCAGGTGTACGTGCTCACCGATCCGTCTGCTGCGGTGCGCTGGATCGTACTGCCAGACGTATTAATCGTTCCTGTCAGCGAGAAAAGGCGGCGTGTTGTGCTCTGCTGCCAGTTGTCGCCGTTGTCTCCGTCCCAGCTTGCCTTGCTGTTGTAGGTTCGCGATATTCCGAGGTCCGGCCCCCTGCCCACGAGGAACTCGTCCTGGCGGCTGAGCATGAGGTTGCCGTTCGTGGCATTGAGAAATACCTGTTCATTGCCGCGGCCAAGAGCTGATTTACCTAGCAGGCCGTTGGCTCCCAGCAGTGAACCTGATCCCGTCTGCAGACCCAGGCCATTGCCCGCAAAGATGGCAACCATTCGGCTTCCTCCTAGTAGCCGCCCATATGGGAGTGGCGGCAATTGTGAAAATTGTTTGGGTTTTCAGACGGGAGCGCAGAAAGTTTAGCGAGGCGACACATTTTTTTTGCATGCGAGCCAGGCAGACAAGTAGGCTACTGCATCGAGTTCTCGCCACGTGTTCCATCCGGCATCTGCGTGCACTGAATCGTCCCGGGTTTTCCGGAGGCTCCAATTTATGAGAAGGAGCTTTCGTTATGAGCAGAACCCGGAACAAGTTTTCGCCTGAGGTCCGCGATCGTGCGGTGCGCATGGTTGGAGAACATCGCGCCGATTACGGTTTCGGAGTGGGAGGCGATGTCTTCGATTGCCGCCAAGATTGGCTGCACGGCCGAGACGCTGCGCCGCTGGTGCCGCGAGGAGGCGAGCCGACGAGCGAGGCCAGCGGCGCTTGCCGCCGCTCGCTGAGAAGGACCGGGTCAAGGCTCTCGAGCGCGAAGTGGAGGAGCTACGCCGGGCCAACGAGATTCTCCGCAAGGCGTCTGCATATTTTGCGATGGCGGAGCGAGCCTGAACATCTGGCGCCGCGAGAGATGATGATGGCGTTCATAGACGCCCATCGCCAGGACTTGGGTATCGAGCCGATCTGCCGAGAGCTGGCGATCGCCCCGTCCTCCTGTCACGAACATGCAGCACGCCTGGCTGATCCGTCCAGGCGACCCGAGCGTGTGCGACGAGATGAAGAAATCTGTCGTCAGATCAAGCGCGTCTACGAGGACAGCGACAGCCTCTACGGGGCGCGCAAGGTCTGGCATCAGCTGCGCCGCGAAGGCATCGCGGTTGCCAAGTGCACCGTGGAGCGTCTCATGCGCAGCATGGGGCTTGCCGGCATACAGCGAGGCAAGAAGACAGTGACTACCGTCAGCGATTCCAAGGCGCCGTGCCCGCTGGACAAGGTCAATCGGGAGTTCCGCGTCTCGCGGCCCAATGCCTTGTGGGAGGTGGATTTTACGTACGTCCACACCTGGGTCGGCTTCGTCTATGTCACCTTCGTGATCGATGCTTATGCGCGACGGATCGTAGGCTGGAAGGTCAGCACGTCAGCCACTGTCGGCTTTGTCCTCGATGCTCTGGAGCAAGCTATCCATGCCCGCAGGCCAGGCCCGGACGATGGTCTGATCCATCACAGCGACAGGGGCGTTCAATATCTTGCCATGAACTACACACAGCGCCTTGCCGAAGGCAATCTGGTGCCCTCGGTCGGGGGGAGCGTGGGCGACTCTTATGACAACGCCTTGGCCGAAACGATAAATGGCCTCTACAAGGCCGAGGTCATCTGGCGCCAGCGCTCCTGGCCCAGCGTATCCGCAGTGGAAATGGCGACGTTGCGCTGGGTGGATTGGTTCAACAACCACCGCCTCTTCGGCCCTATCGGTTACATCCCGCCTGCTGAGTCTGAAGCGAACTACTATGCGGCCCTCGAAACCCTCGATATGGTCGACTGACTCAAACCAAACTGCCTCCGGAAAACCCAGGGCGATTCAGGCTATGGTTTCATCGCACCCGAGGGCGGCGGCGATGACGCTTTCGTCCACATCAGCGCCGTCGAGCGCGCCGGCATGCGCACGCTCGATAAGGACCAGCGGGTTTCCTATGAGCTTGAAACCAATACTCGCGGCAAGACGTCCGCAGTAAACCTGCAGTCGGCCTGATTAAGGACCGGCCGGAGCGGACGGATGTGCCGCTTCGGCCGGTGCTCGGCATTTTGGATAGGCAACAATGGCATTTACCCGCGTTTTCTGTGAAGCGCGAGCGAACGATGCAGCCTTGGCAGCCTTTGACCTGCCCCCCGAAAGGTCCCTCATTCTGATGTAGAGTCTGCCCATGAGGAAGGAGCAGACGCATGAGGAAGAGCCGTTTCGCCGAGGCGCAGATCATCGGGATGATCAAGGAACAGGAGGCAGGGCTTTCAACGGTCGAGGTTTGCCGGAAGCACGGCCTGAGCACGGCGACCTTTTACAAGCTGAAGGCGAAGTACGGCGGCATGGAGGTTTCCGATGCCCATCGGTTGCGGCAACTGGAGGACGAGAACGGCAAGCTGAAGCGGCTCCTGGCCGACAGCATGCTGGCAACGCGATCCTGAAAGACCTGCTGGGAAAGGCTGACGACGCCGGGCCAGCGGCGCGACGTGGCGCTCGGTGTGATGCGGGACTACCAAGTCTCACAGCGCCGGGCCTGCGTGCTGATTGGCGTCGATCCCAAGACGGTCAGGCGCGAACGCCCGCCGGACCACGGAGCCATCCGCGAAGCCATGCGGGAGATCGCAGGGCGGCGCCGCCGGTTCGGCTATCGCCGGATTGGCGTCATGCTGGAGCGCAAGGGCATGAGCATAAACCACAAGAAGCTCTGCCGGCTATATCGGGAAGAAGGCTTGTCTGTACGCCGACGACGCGGCCGCAAGCGCGCCCGAGGCAGTCGGACACCGGTGCCGGAGGCACTTCGTCCTGGTGACCGCTGGTCGATGGACTTTGTCGCCGATACGTTTGGTGCGTCGCGCAAGTTCAGGATTTTGGCGATCAACGATGATTGCTGCCGGGAGAACCTGTGCCTGGTGGCGGACACCAGCATCTCCGGGGCTCGAGTGGCGCGCGAACTGGATGTGCTGGTTCGCCTACATGGGAAACCTGCTTGCATTGTCAGTGACAATGGCACGGAATTTACGAGCCGGGCGATCCTGCAGTGGGCCAGCAAGAACAAGGTCGAGTGGCACGGAAAACCTCAGCAGAATGGCTTCATCGAAAGCTTCAACGGCTCATTGCGCGACGAACTGCTCAACGAGGAACTGTTCGATAGCCTGGCTGACGCCCGTCGGAAGCTGGCCATCTGGCGCTACGACTACAACCATGTTCGGCCCACTCATCGTTGGGAAATCGAACGCCTGCACAAGCGCGTCGGACGTTCGTGAAGGACGATAGCATCACGCCCGACGCGCTTGTGCAGGCGAGCGTGCCGGAATATTCAACCGCAAGACTCTCGTTATGACCGAGAGACCGCCGGGGGCAGGTCACGCCGCACATGCCCCAGGATGAGCAACTCGGCCGGCTGCAGAATGCGGACATCGTGCTCGATACCGCACCCTATGGAGCCCACACGACCGCGAGCGATGCCCTCTGGGCCGGGGTTCCGGTATCACCCATGCCGGAAGCACGTTCCCGTCCCGCGTCGCTGGCAGCCTTCTGCATGCCGTTGGCCTGCCGGAACTCATTGCCCGCGAAGAGCAGGACTATTTTTCGCTCGCCTTGACGCTGGCCACGCAGCCGGGACGGCTGGCGGCCTGCAAGGCAAAGCTGAGCAGAAATCGCATGTCGGCTCCGCTCTTCGATGTGACAAGCTATGCCGTTGCGCTGGAATATCTGTACGAAACCATGTGGGCTTGCTGCCGCGCAGGTCAACCACGGGCGGCCATTGCAGCCTGTGAGACCAGCGATCACGGCGCGAAATTCGATCCTGGCGTGGATCGACTATAGGCAGTTGACCTGCGCGCCCTTCACGCATCTTGCGCTCGACAATCTGTACGCTGTCGTCAACGCCTGAAGTCCAAGGAACATCCGCTCGGCGACTGTCCTGCGACTGTCCTGCGACTGAAGACGGTCCGTGCGCTGGTTTCAAACGGTCATTTATTGTCGGTTCGAGTCAGATGAACTGACCGCCGCTGTCGCGGAACAGATAGTGACCGTGGAACGTCCGCTCTGCCAGCGCCTTCGGTCGACTTTGTAAGGCGCAACGGCGCATAGCAGCCGGTATAGACCTGAGATTTCTGGATGCCTTGAAACGAAATTTTGAGCATGTGAGGGGCCGTTGCTCAAGGCGTCCGCCTAGCATGCTGCATCCTGGTCGAAAAGATGACTGTGCCGGTGACGACGTCGATTGACGGTATTTTCGGAGGCTGAAGCAATGGCTCGCAACGCGTAACCTTGGGTCGAATCGACTGGTAGCCATATCGAATGTCTTCGAAAGGTGGCTTCTCAAAAGAGGCCTGAATTTCTCAATGAAATCAGGACTATGATATTTTGACGGTGTTGAAGGCGGTGGGAAACGGTGAGGATTATTTTTTCCGTTGTTGATCAATATGTTATAATCAACGGAACAATCGAGTGGGAGTGATCCGTCTGGCAGGCCGATGCCCCTTCCCGGTGCAAGGCAGGCTTGCCGGGGCCAGCGAGCGTTTACCGGAAAGGGCCCGCAGCGATGCGGGCCCTTTCTTTCATGCGGGTTCTGGCAGGTGCTGCCGGGCTACCACTTCAGCTTGAGTTCGGCGTAGATCACCTGCAGCCTGTCGATGCGATCGCCCGAACGCCCCTGAAAGCCGAGGAACGCCGCGCCTTCGGGCACGGTGAGCGAACGGACGGTGCGTGATCCGGGCGAGCCGACGGTGATGCCGTTGGTCTCCTTGGTCACGATCTCCAGGTAGTGCAGCCAATCCGAGTGGGTCACTTTCACGGTCTTGACCGCGTCGCCCGGCTGAATGGTCATTTCCCGGTGTATGTTGCCGTCTTTGGCGCCGTGCGTTTCCGAAGCCGCGTCCGGTTCTCCGCCGAGGAAGGATTTATATTTCAGCGCGATGCGGTCTATGTTGGAGCCGCCCCGGACGTAAATGTAGTCAAGCCGCCGCCTGTTGATCACGGCGTCCTCGATATTGCCGTACCCCCAATACCCGCCGCCGCCGCCGCCCCATTGCGGCGGGAAAGGATTGGGCTGCAAAACGAACAGGACCGGCGGCGTTTGTTCCAGCACGGGAAGGTCTGGTCTGGTGAAGGCTTGCAGCGGATTGCGGGAATAGGCGTCGTATTGCTCCATCGCCTTTGTGGTGCCGGTCTCGATGCTGGCGATGTAGTTCTGCAGCTCGGCGGGGAGTTCTATGGCATAAGTGCCGTATATCTGCTCCAGCCAGTCCGCGCCGTTGCGCCGCGCCTGCAGCGCGATCACATCGGCCGCCAGACCGCCGGTTGCATAGTCTCCGAGAAAATACGCGCGGTTGTCTTTCACCTGGGTCAAGTCCAGCGTGAGACCGGCGGCATCGTCATAACCCGAGCTTTCCGTGCCCAGCACCACTCTGTCTTCGTCGGCCACCGGGATATTCGGGATCGTCAGGGCAAAATCGAAGATCTCCGCTTTGTCGGGCAGGGGCGTCTTGCCCATGCCGCGCAAGTCGTATTGCACTTCCCAGCTGGTTTCCGTCGATTTCAGGAAGGAGTTGAACTCGGTCTGTATGCTGGCCGAGACGTCGACGACCCCTCTGTTGACGATCGTGTTCACTTCGGCGGCAATTCTCGTCTGCTCTTCCCGTGTCTGGGTAAAGAACGTGTAGACCGCGTAGAATTCGCCGCCATATTCCGCGTAGCTTATATAGGAATCGCCATAGATCCGGAAAAATTCGGCAAGGCCTTCGTCCTGAACGCCGCGCTTGAGCGATACGTCCTTGACGGAAACGGTCCTGGTGACGTTCTTTGCATAGACCACCACCTGAACGCTTTGTGTCGTGACTTTCTGCTGGGTGGCGAATTCCAGTTTCTGGTCAACTTTTCCAAACTTGGCAAAACCGGCCGAAAGCGATTGGTTGATTTCCAGCGCGGTGCCCATTTCCTCCATGCTGGAACAGGTAACGGCCTTGAGCTGGACCGCCGAACCGCCTGCGATGGTTTCGAATTCGATCGCTGTATTGCTGCGCAGCTGTCCCAGCACCGAGTCAAAACCCATGCCGGCTTCAGGGGTCGCGCTGCGGGCGGCAGCTCTGGTTTCAATGGCTATGGTTTCGGTTTCCACTGTACTTTCTCTCCATAAGCACGTTGCAAGCACGTAAGTCTTGGTGCGGTGTCTCATGGGGTTGTTATGTTGTTCAGTTAAAATTCCGAAATATAAAGTATGTCAGTTTGAAATTAATTTATGATATAACTATTATTTTGACGCAAATTTACAACTGCATTTCAGATTGCGCCCGGCATTGGTTCCATAGTTGTTATTTTACCGTGATTGAAGCGCGCCGCGGAGCTTCCACGGCGCGCTTCGTTTATGCGGCAAGGCCTCGTGTCAGCGGAAGTCGGCCTTGACGAGGTTGTTGGCGAAGTTCGCGTCCTTCATGGGGACGTTGGCCGAGCCGAAATTGGTGTTGGTCAGCGCATTGCGCGCGGCGGCGGGCATCTTTTCCCACTGGATCAGCGGCTGCTGGCCACCCTGCGACGAGGTCGAGCCCAACTGGTGATTGGTGAAGCCGTTGGTGTAGTAGCGCGCCAGCGGGTGATCGCCCGACATCGGCGGCGAGGTGGACTTGTCGTAGCCGCTGTGGGCGGAATAGGACACCGCTTCGACCGTGGCCGAAGTGCTGCATTCCGAAAGCCACACGACGGCGCTTTCCCAGTCGTGGCGATGGCCGTCGAGCACCTGATCCTTGGGGAAGTACCAGGCATACATCACGGCGCACAGGCCATAGTGGCTTTGCGCGCGCACATAGATCTGACCGACGCTGGACGAGCAGCCGCCATTGCGCGAGCCGCTGGGCGCAAGGCCGCCGCTGGTGTTGCCGCTGGCATCGACGGCTGGGAACGGCACGCAGCCGTCCTCGACCTTGAGCAGCGGCTGGAACTTGAACATGTAGCTTTCCGCATCGGCGGGAAGTGCCTGAACCTGATCGTGCGGAATGGAGGCGGCGATGGCATTGCCGGTGAAGAGCAGGGCCAGCGGCGCTGCGATCCACGGGGCAAGCCGGCGCATAACAACGGGAAGACGCATCAAGATCGTCCTTTCAAATCCAAGGAGTCACCAAGGTGTGGTGTCGATTGAACCGCCCGGCATGCGGAGCGGCGCGAATACGGGCGCCCACCTTGCGACGCGCGGGAAAGCCCCGGCCAATGTGCGGCAGATGATGCAGGTGTGTTGTGCCCCGGCATTATGCCTGTCTCCAGTGATCGCCCGCCACGGAAGACGGCCGGAAAACAGAAATGGGGACAAAAAAGTTTTATGAAGATTTTGAGTCAGTTCTATTTCGTTGTTGCGACATTTATATTCTGTATAGATTTGAAGTAAAATTGATAAGTGCATTAATTCTATTCTGTTCTAGAATTGTTCAGATGATTAACATCTATTGAGCCTGTAGCGTCGAACCTTCAATTTGAAACATACTCCGCTCACCCTGAGCTTGTCGAAGCCAGTCCTGAGCGGCTGCTGCAAGCAGCCAGCCGAAGGGGGGGCTGTCCCGGCGCTGCGCCAACGTCCTTCGACAAGCTCAGGACGAGCGGAGGTGGTGCACATAAAACGCACGATGCTCTAATCATTCGGGAAAAAGAGCAGTGGAATGCGCAGATCCGTGGCATGGACGGGCCATGGCAAGACAAGTGGCAATAGAAATCGATGCGGCCCTTCCAGCGGACTGGGAGGGCGTTGTGGCGTTATGGGAGGCAGTGGGGCTGACGCGGCCGTGGAACGATGCGCGGGCCGATTTCGATCTGGCGCTGGCCGGGCCTGCATCAACCATCTTGCTGGCAAGGGAGGGCGCGGCGCTGCGGGGCACGGTGATGGTGGGTTTCGATGGCCATCGCGGCTGGGTCTATTATCTCGGCGTCGATCCCGCGTGCCGGGATGCGGGTATCGGGCGCGCGCTGATGCAGGCGAGCGAGCAATGGCTCACGGCACGCGGCTGCCCCAAGATCCAGCTCATGGTGCGCGGCAGCAATGCCGAAGCGCGCGGCTTCTACGAAGCACTGGGCTATGACGTGCAGGATGTGGTGACGATCGGGCGGCGTCTGGACGGCAGGGGCTGACCAGCTTGGCGGCCTGTCTGCCCAGCCCGGCCCCGGCGCCTACTTCTTGATCTTCTTGTACGGCACGAACTGCTTAAGGCCGACGAAGCCGCTCCACATGTGGCCGCCCATGCGGTCATACAGTTGCACGGTATCGACGCTGCACAGCTGCGAGCCCCAGAGCCGGGTCACGAGAAGATCGTCGTTGTCGAGCAGGTCCGCATTGGTGGGCCGGTTGACGTAGAGCGTCGAGCCCACGCGGTAGACGATCGCCGTCTTGTCGATCACCGTGGTGTCGGTAACGCGCGACATGGTGATGCAGTTCACCGGCTTTCCAGCCTCGCGGCCTTCCAGCATCTTGGCGAGCTTTTCCTCGCCGGTCAGCTTCGGCTTGGCCTGCACGGCCGGGGCAGCGAGAACAGCGGCGGCGACAAAGGTTGAAACAACTGCTGCGGTCAACGTCTTCATGGCCATCTCTCCTTACGCAAACCTCACCCGCCAAGGCAGTGTAATGTGCACTGCTGAACGCTGGCTGACTGCCATGCGGCTGGCTCAGGCGGTGCCGCCCACCGTCAGCCCTTCCACCAGCAGCGTCGGCTGGCCGACGCCCGCGGGCACGCTCTGGCCGCCCTTGCCGCATACGCCCACGCCGCGGTCCAGCTCCAGATCGTTGCCGATGCCCTTGACCTTGGTCAGCACCGAGGGGCCATCGCCGATCAGCGTGGCGCCCTTGATCGGGGCGCCCAGCTTGCCGTTCTCGACCTTGTAGGCCTCGACGCAGGAAAACACGAACTTGCCCGAGACGATATCGACCTGCCCGCCGCCGAAGTTCTTCGCAAAGATGCCGTTCTTGATGCGGCTGAGCAGTTCGGCGGGATCGTCGCTGCCCGCTTTCATGAAGGTGTTGGTCATGCGCGGCATCGGGGCGTGGGCATAGTTTTCGCGGCGGCCGTTGCCGGTGGGCGCGACGCCCATCAGCCGGGCATTGAGCCGGTCCTGCATGTAGCCCTTGAGAATGCCGTCCTCGATCAGCACGGTTTCCTGTGTTGGCGTGCCTTCGTCGTCGATGGAAAGCGAGCCGCGCCGCGATTCGAGCGAGCCGTCGTCCACCACGGTGACGCCCGGCGCGCCCACCCGCTCGCCGATGCGCCCGGCGAACGCGGAGGTGCCCTTGCGGTTGAAATCGCCTTCGAGGCCGTGGCCGATCGCCTCGTGCAGGATCACGCCGGGCCAGCCGGGGGCGAGCAGCACCGGCATTTCGCCCGCCGGGGCATCCACGCTTTCGAGATTGACGAGGGCCTGCGCCAGCGCGGTATCGATCGCCTCGTTCCAGGTTTCGGGCTTGAACAGGTCTTCGTAGAGCCAGCGGCCGCCGACGCCGAACGAGCCGGTTTCGCGCCGCCCGTTGCTCTCGGCGACGATCGAGACATTGAGCCGCACCAGCGGGCGCACGTCGGTGGCGAGGAACCCGTCTGCGCGCACGATCTCGACGACCGACCATGACCCGGTGAGCGAGGCGCTTACTTGCGCGACGCGCGGATCGCGGGCGCGGGCGGCGGCATCGATGGTTTCGAGCAGCTTCACTTTCTCGCCGAAGCCGACGAGATCGAGGGGGGAGACATCGGTGTAGAGGTGGCGGTTGCTCTTCACCGGGGGCGGCGCCATCGCGGCCTTGGCCGGATCGAGCAGTTGCAGCGTTTCGCCCGCGCGGCGGATGGCGGCGGCGGAAATCTCGTTGGCGTGGGCGAAGCCCGTCATCTCGCCCGAAACGCCGCGCAGGCCGAAGCCCGCATCGCGCGAATAGTCGGCGGTTTTCAGCCTGCCGTCATCGAAGCCGAACGCCTCGCTTGCCACGAACTGCATGAAGAGTTCGCCGTCGTCACAGCCCTTGAGCGTTTCGGCGGCCAGCGCCTGCGCGTCTTCGGGGGTGAGCTGGCGGTAAAGGAGCGAGCGGGGATCGGGTGCTGTCATGCCCCCTGATATAGGGCGCGCAGCGGGAATTGGAACGGCCGTTTACGCCGCCTGCTGATCCGCCGGGCCGCCCTTGAGCACGAAGCGGCGGTCGCAATAGCCGCATTCGACATAGCCCTTCTCGTCGATCTCCAGCCAGACGCGCGGATGGCCGAGCGCCGCGCCGGCGCGGATGTCGGTAGCGCCGTCGCAGCAGACGCGGTGGGAATCGGTGTAGACGGTTTCGGGCGGGTTCATCATGAGGCGGTGAATTAGCAGGAGGCGAAAGGCATTTCCAGCCGCTATCGCGGGTTCATGTGCAGGCCTGCCTGTCCGCCGGTTCAACCTGCCGAGGGCAAGGCGGAAAAGGCGGCGTCGAACTGGTCGTGCGTGGCGGTTTCGTCCGCCACTTGCTCCTGCGGGCCATAGATGAAGCCGAACGTGGGGTTTTCGCGCACGCCCAGCGACCGCGAACCGGCATACCACACGCGCACGCTGCTCCAGTCGCCGTCGGCGGACACGTCTTCGGCCATGGCCGAAGTCTCGATCAGGCCCGGGCGCGACCAGTTGGCGTGATTGAGAATGACGTGGCGGCCGTCCACGATCCTGTCCACCACCGCGACATGGCCCAGCGGCATGGCGCCGGTCGCCTTGAACACCAGCACCGACCCGGCGACGGGCGTGTTGCCCCGGCCATAGAGCCCTTGCGCCTTGGCCCACCAGGTAGCGGCGTTGCCATGCAGATCGATGTCCGAGTGCGCTCTGGCATAAGGCACGCACTGGAGCGGCCGGGCCATGGCGGGCGTTGCAGTCAGGATGGCGAAGGCGGCGAGTGCGGCGGGCAGCAGTTTCATCGCCAGCGGTTATAGCGGCAATTGCTTGCAGCCATAGCGAAGGCGCAGGCTGACTGCCGCCCGTTCCGAACGGTTCATCGCGTATTCGGCAGCGATATTAAGAGGATAACGCGCGGCAGACGGATGGGGTTCCTGGGATTTCGAATCCCCGTGCGTTTTCGGGCCGGGCCTGTCCGGATTTTCCGTCCGGAACCTGCCACTCCTCCCTGTCGCGAAGCGATGGGGAGGGGGACCGCCCGCCCTTCGGCTGACCGTCAGGCCGGCCGCTCAGGGTAAACTGCCCAAAAGGCAGCTGGTGGTGGAGGGGGGAAACCCCTCCGTCACGCACTTCGTGCGCGCCACCTCCCCATCGCTGCCCAAAGGGGCAGTTTATCCTGAGCGGCTGGCTTGCCAGCCAGCCGAAGGGCGACAGGGAGGAATGCTGGGGCCATTCACCCCACCAGTTTCAGCCGCGCCTCTTCCTCGCGCACGACGCGGGGCTGGTCGGGCCAGATGCCGCGGGTGTCGTAGACCAGCTTGTCCGCGCGTTCGGCCAGCGGGACCACGCGGAACACGTCGTGATCGACCAGCACGATCAGGATTTCGCAGGTCTCCAGCGCATCGTCGATGTCGATCTGCACGGCGCCGGTATCCGTGAATTCGATCGGCAGCTCGGCGGCATAGGGTTCCACCACGTGGATGCGGCTGCCGAACTTGCGGGCGAGGCGGCTGGTGACGAAGCGCGCCGGGCTCTCGCGGAAATCGTCGATATTGGCCTTGAAGGCGAGGCCGAGGCAGGCGACTTTCGCTTCCGGATGCGCTTCCACCAGCGCTTCGGCCTTGGCGATCACGTGGTGCATCTTGTGATCGTTCACCCCGCGCGCGGTGCGGATCAGCGGGGTTTCCTCAGGCGCGCCGTGGACGATGAACCAGGGGTCCACCGCGATGCAGTGGCCGCCCACGCCGGGGCCCGGCGAAAGAATGTTCACGCGGGGGTGGCGGTTGGCGAGGCGGATCACTTCCCACACGTCGAGGCCCATCTTGTCGGAGACGATGGACAGTTCGTTGGCGAAAGCGATGTTGACGTCGCGATAGGCGTTCTCGACCAGCTTGGTCATTTCCGCGCTGCGGGCATCGGTGGTCACGCACTCACCGCGCACGAAGCGCTTGTAGAAGGCCAGCGCCTTGCGCGCGCAGCGCGGGGTGACGCCGCCGATCGAGCGGTCGTTGTTAGTGAGCTCTTCCAGAATGCGCCCGGGCAGCACCCGCTCGGGGCAATAGGCGATGGAAATGTCGGGAATTTCGCCGGTCACGCCGGGCACTTTCAGGTCAGGCCGCATCTCGGCGATCATGTCGCGCAACTGTTCGGTGGTGCCGACCGGGGATGTCGATTCGAGGATCACCACGTCGCCCTGCTTGAGCACCGGCGCAATGGTGCGCCCGGCGGCGAGCACATAGGAAATGTCCGGCGCGTGGTTCTTGTCGAAAGGCGTGGGCACCGCGATCACGAAGACATCGGCGGGCGTGACTTCGGTGGACGCGGAGAGCAGCCCGCGCGAGACGACGCCGTGGACGAGTCCGTCCAGATCGACTTCCTCGATATGGATCTCGCCGCGGTTGATGGTGTCCACCACCTTCTGCGAGACGTCGAGGCCGAGCACCTTGCACCCGGCGCGCGCGATCACGGCGGCGGTGGGAAGTCCGATATAGCCGAGGCCGACGACGCAGACCGATGGTTTATTGTCCGATTTCATTCGCGAGCAGCTCCACGATTCGGCGCGAGGACTGCCCGTCTCCGAAGGGATTGTGGGCGCGCGCCATGGCTTCGTAAGCCGTGGTATCGTCGAGCAAGGTTGATATTTCGGTAACGATCGTGGCCGCCGTGGTTCCGACGAGTTTCGCGGTTCCCGCCTCCACGCCTTCGGGCCGTTCGGTGGTCTCGCGCATGACCAGCACCGGCTTGCCGAGCGCAGGCGCTTCCTCCTGCACGCCGCCGCTGTCGGTCAGCATGATTTCGGCGATGTTGAGCAGCCGCGCGAAGTGCGGATAGTCGAGCGGCTCGATCAGCGCGACATTGCCGAGGCCGGAGAGGCGCTCGTTCATCACGGTGCGCACGTTGGGATTGAGGTGGACGGGGAAGATCACCGCCGTATCGGGCCGCGCGGCGATTTCGCGAATAGCCTGTGCGATCTGTTCCATGCCCTCACCGAAGTTCTCGCGCCGGTGGCTGGTGACGCCGATGATGCGCTTGCCCGCGAACTTCGCTTCCAGTTCGGCGAGGCCAGAGGCGAGGGCGGGCTCGCGTTCGATCTTGTCCGAAACCCAGTGCAGCGCATCGATCACCGTATTGCCGGTGACGTGGACGCGCGCGGGATCGACGGCTTCCTTCAGCAGCGCAGCCTCGCTCGTCGCGGTGGGGGCGAAGTGCAGGCTGGCCATGGCGCCGATGATCTTGCGGTTCACCTCTTCGGGCCAGGGATGATAGATATTGTAGCTGCGCAGGCCCGCCTCGACATGATCGACCGGCACCTTGCGGTAATAGGCTGCGAGCGCCCCGGTCATGGCGGTGGCGGTATCACCCTGCACGATCACGCGATCCGGCTGCACTGCGTCCATGACTTTGCCGAGGCCGGTGAGCAGGTTCGCGGTCAGCGCGTCGAGCGTCTGGTCCGGCTGCATCACGTCCAGATCGTGATCGGGCACGATCCCGGCAATCTCCAGCACCTGATCGAGCATCTGCCGGTGCTGCGCGGAGACGCAGACCACGCATTCGAAGCGCGGATCGGCTTTCAGCGCGTGGACGACGGGGAAAAGCTTGATCGCTTCGGGACGCGTGCCGAAGACGACGAGAATACGGGCAGGGCTGGTCATGGGCGGCTAACTACCAAGCGGAAGTTAAACTTGAAATAAAGCGGCGCGATTCGGACAGGTTATCCATTTCATCGGGGCGTAAGCTGCTGTATTAAAGCTGCTCTGCAAGCGCGTTGGAGAATGCCTATGCCGATCGATCGCCGCACTTTCGTTTCCTGTGCGGGCGGGGCGGCCCTGGCGGGACTGGTGCCGCCGCAAGCCGCATGGGCCGTTTCCGGGGCGGGCGGGACGATCGACATTCCCATTCATCTCACACCAGGCCGCGTCCTGGTCTCCTGCATGGCGGACGGGGAGGGGCCGTTTCCTTTCGTGTTCGATACCGGCGGCACGGTGGGGCTGATCGACATGAAACTGGTCGAGGCGCTGAAACTCAAGCGCGTCGGCGGTTCGCGGTTGTCGCTCAGCATCGGCACCAAGGTTTTCCCGATATACGAAGTGCGGGATCTCATTTTCGGCGGCAAGGTCCGTCAGCCTTCGGCGGTTTTTGCCGGGGTCAAGAATTTCGGGTTTGGCGAAGGCGTGCGCGGATCGCTTGCCGCCGGGGTGCTGAGTTCGGTGACGGGTGAACTCGATTACGAGAACCAGATATGGCGGATATACCAAGACGAAACGCCCGACCGCACAGGCTGGACCCGCTATGACAAGGCGCTCGTCAAAAGCGGCAACCGCAACGGGTCGTCGTTCCTGTTTGCCGATGCCGTGCTGGGGGGCACAAGCCTGCGGCTGGGGCTCGATACCGGCATGCCCTCCGCGCTGAGGATCTATCGCAAGGCGGCCGAAGCGGCGGGCCTGTGGAAGTGGGATTCGCAGCGCTGGACGCCAACTGCCCCGGGCGGAAAGGGGCGGCTGATCCGCACCGATGTCACTCTGGCGGGAACGGTTCTGAAAGACGTTCCGGTTTCCCTTGTCGAGGATGTGCAGTGGAGCACGTTTCACAACGGCATCATCGGCCTGCCGGTGCTGCGGCTGTTCAACATGGCCACCCATGCCGCCAAGGACGAACTCTACTTGCGCCGCAATGCGCTTCCCGCCGCGACGCACCTGAACCGCTACAACCGCGCGGGGATCTGGATCGGCCGGGAGCATGGCGGGCTCATCGCGGAGGTCGTCGGTGCGGGGAGCCCCGCCGCACAGGCGGGCATAAAGGCCGGAGACCGCATTCTGGATGCGGACTTCGGTGACCTGATCGAGCGTTTTCAGGGACCGGCGGGAAGCCGGGTTCCGCTGCGTTTGCAAACGGATGGCGCCGTCCGCGAAGTGACGCTCACGCTGGAAGATTTCCTCTAGCCGCCAAAGGCGCGCGCCGGGCTTGGTTTTCGCCGGTTGAAAGGCCTCTAGTCAATCGTCCGGAGGGCGTGGTTGCCAAGGGCTTAGCGCGTTCGTGTCTAGACAGGCCCCCATGGGAAGAGGGGGGCTTTTTGCCATGACTGTCAGAGTGAAGCTTGCCGCTGCTCTCGGGGTTGCCGTGCTGGCACCGGGAGCATTCGCCGAATCCGGCCACGGTCCGGGGCATGAAACCGCGAGCGTGCAGCATGCGGCCGCGCCGGTTGCAGTGCATGGACCGCATTGGTCCTACGGCGGCAGCACCGGAGGGCCGGAGCATTGGGGCGATCTCTCGCCCGCGTTCAGCGCCTGCAAGTCCGGGCATATGCAATCGCCCATCGATCTGGGCGTGGCAGCCGAAATCGGTACCTTCAAGGTGCGCGCGGATTACCGCCCCGGGGCGCTTACGATCCTCAACAACGGGCATACGGTGCAGGCCAATATCCCCGAAGGCTCGGTGCTGAGCAGCGGGATCGCGCGTTACAAGCTGCTGCAGGTGCATTTCCACACGCCGTCCGAAGCGACCGTCTACGGCATTCCCTATCCGATGGTCGCCCACTTCGTGCATGTGGACTATGCCGGGAACTACGCAGTGCTGGGCGTGCTGTTCGAGGAAGGTGCGGTCAATCCGGAGCTGGAAAAGCTGATCAAGGCCGCGCCCCGCACCGAGACGGGCGCGCATGAGGTGCCGCACGTCACGTTCGATCCGGCCAGGCTGCTGCCGGATAATCTCGCCGTGTTCCGCTACGAGGGATCGTTGACTACGCCGCCGTGCACCGAGGGCGTGCGCTGGCATGTCGCGACCCACCATGCCACGGCCAGCGCGGGCCAGATCGCGGCGCTTCATGCGATCATGGGCGACAATGCACGGCCGATCCAGCCGCTCTACGGGCGCCTGCTGGTGAAAGGCGCGGACTGAGGAATATCTCCCCTGCTGGAGCGGGCTGGTGGACAATTTCCGCCTGTCTCTTGCTCCGGCGGGGGGCTTCGGCAATCACCCGGTCATGGCGATTCTGAGCGACAAGTGGATCCGCAGCCAAGCGCTGGAAAATGGCATGATCGAACCGTTCGTGGAGGCCCAGCGCCGCGACGGGTGCATTTCCTACGGCCTGTCCTCCTACGGCTACGACGCGCGGGTGGCGCCCGAGTTCAAGATCTTCACCAATGTCGATTCAGCGGTGGTCGATCCCAAGGATTTCGCGGCCAATTCCTTCGTCGATCGCGAGACGGACGTCTGCGTGATCCCGCCCAATTCCTTCGCGCTCGCCCGCACGGTCGAATATTTCCGCGTGCCCAAGGACGTGCTGGTGATCTGCCTTGGCAAGAGCACTTATGCGCGCTGCGGCATTATCGTGAACGTCACCCCGCTGGAGCCGGGCTGGGAAGGGCACGTGACGCTGGAATTCTCCAACACCACGCCGCTGCCCGCGAAGATTTATGCTAACGAGGGCGCCTGCCAGTTCCTGTTCCTGCAGGGCAACGAACCGTGCGAGACGAGCTATGCCGACCGTGCGGGCAAGTACATGGGCCAGCAGGGCGTGACGCTGCCGCGGTTGTGATGCTGCGGCCTGTTCCGGTGTGAAGGCTGGCAATAAGGCTGCCGGATGAGCGGGGCATTCACACTCCTCCCTGTCGCGTAGCGATGGGGAGGTGGCGCGCACGAAGTGCGTGACGGAGGGGTTTTGAGCCCCCTCCACCACCCGCTGCGCGGGCGGTCCCCCTCCCCATCCCCTATGGGGACAGGGAGGATTTGCCGCATCACTCCCTGCCATACAGCTCAGCTTCTTCCGCGCGGCGGTCCCTGAGGCCGGGCATCGGCTTGCCGTCGTTGTAGATCCATTTGCCGAATTCCTTCTGCGCCTCGGCGTAACGGCCTTGGCAGTGCAGCTTCGTCAGCGTGGCTTTGGCGATGGCGCCGGTGTTGTAATGGAACGAGACGAGCGCATCGAACTGGTTTTGCGTTGCGGGCGCATCGCCCAGCGCGCGGGAAACCGCATCGGCATAGCGCTGGATATCGCGGTCGAAGCGGGCATCGCATTCCGCCTGAGTCCAGACCGTGCCTTTCGCTATGTCCGGCCCGGTGGAGCCCCAGCCGATAGTCCAGGGCGCGCCGTCGGTGCTGCCGGGATCGGGATAGGCGTCGAAGCGGCCGTCGGCGCGGCACTTGCCGCAGCCCTCCCATTTGCGGATCAGCGCCTTGCCCGCCGGGCCGAGCCGGTGTTCGGGCTGCGCGGTAAGAGGCGTGGCGCCCACGGCATGGTCTATCGCGCTGTCGAGGCGGGCCACCTCGCTGTCATCGAACCCGCGCCCCAGCATGCGGCGCACTTCATCGAAAATCGGCTTGCGGTCGAGCATCGGCCTTCTCCGTGTCGGGCGGGAAAAGGCGACTCAAGTAAACCGGAAGCGGGCCTGTAGGAAAATGGTTTGTGGCGAATGCGGCCACGGCCCTCCAGCGAAAAGGGCGCCCGGATTGCTCCGGACGCCCCACTCGGCGAACTGGTTCGCCGCCCGATCGAAAGATCAGGCGCTGTAGTACATGTCGAACTCGACGGCCGACGGCGTGGTTTCCCAGCGCAGCACTTCGGGCCACTTCAGTTCGAGGTAGGCTTCGATCTGGTCTTCGGTGAACACGCCGCCTTCGAGCAGGAAGGCATGGTCGGCGGTCAGCGATTCCAGAGCTTCGCGCAGCGAACCGCAGACGGTCGGCACTTCGGCGAGTTCGGCCGGCGGCAGATCGTAGAGGTTCTTGTCCATGGCATCGCCCGGGTGGATCTTGTTCTTGATCCCGTCGAGGCCGGCCATGAGCAGCGCGGAGTAGCACAGGTAGGGGTTGGCCATCGCGTCGGGGAAGCGGAATTCCACGCGCTTTGCCTTGGTGCCCGCGCCGTAGGGGATACGGCAGGAGGCCGAACGGTTGCGGGCCGAGTAGGCCAGCAGCACCGGCGCTTCGTAACCCGGGACCAGGCGCTTGTAGCTGTTGGTGGTCGGGTTGGTGAAGGCGTTCAGCGCCTTGGCGTGCTTGATGACGCCGCCGATGAAGTACAGGCAGGTGTCCGACAGACCGGCATAGCCGTTACCGGCGAAGGTGTTCTCGCCTTCGTTCCACACCGAGATGTGGGTGTGCATGCCCGAGCCGTTGTCCTTCATGATCGGCTTCGGCATGAACGTGGCCGACTTGCCGTAGGCCTGTGCGACCATCATGACGACATACTTGTAGATCTGCATGCGGTCGGCGGTGGTGGTCAGCGTGCCGAAGGTCAGGCCGAGCTCGTGCTGGGCAGCCGCCACTTCGTGGTGGTGCTTGTCGCAGGGCAGGCCCATTTCGATCATGGTCGAGACCATTTCGCCGCGGATGTCGGTGCAGCTGTCGACCGGGGCGACCGGGAAGTAGCCGCCCTTGGCGCGCGGACGGTGGGCGAGGTTGCCGGTGTCGTAGCTCTTGTCCGAGTTGCCGGGCAGTTCGACGTCGTCGAGCTTGAAGCCGTTGCCGTCGTACTCGTCGTAGAACTTCACGTCGTCGAACATGAAGAATTCGGCTTCCGGGCCGACGAACACGGTGTCGCCGAAACCGGCCGACTTGACGAAAGCCTCGGCGCGCTTGGCGGTCGAGCGCGGGTCGCGGGCGTAGAGCTCACCGGTCGAAGGCTCGACGATGTCGCAGAACAGGATCAGCATCGGGGTGGCCGAGAACGGATCGATATAGACCGCGTCGAGGTCGGGCTTGAGGATCATGTCCGACTCGTTGATGGTCTTCCAGCCCTCGATCGACGAACCGTCGAACATGAGGCCGTCCTCAAGTTCGTCTTCGCCCAGGACCGACGAGACCATGGTCAGGTGCTGCCACTTGCCCTTGGGGTCGGTGAAGCGAAGATCGACCCACTCGATCTCCTCGTCCTTGATCTGCTTGAGGACGTCCTTTGCACTTGCCATGTTTTTGGTTCTCCAGATTTACACTTCCGCGCGGCGGAAGAGGATAGGGGTGGATGGCATTCCGGGAACGGTGCCGGCCCCCATTCCGGCGTATCCCCGGTCCGGCTGGTGCCGGACCCGATCTTGGTGCCCGGCCAGGCCGGGCGGATGATGTCTCCGGCGCGAGGCCGGAAACTTTAGAGCGCGTCGTCGTCGCGTTCGCCGGTGCGGATGCGCACCGCCGTTTCCACGGGCACGACGAAAATCTTGCCGTCGCCGATGCGGCCGGTCTGCGCGGCGTCGGCGATGGCTTCCACCACGCGTTCGGCCAGCGCGTCGGGCACGACGACTTCGAGTTTCACCTTGGGCAGGAAATCGACCACGTATTCGGCGCCGCGATAGAGTTCGGTATGGCCCTTCTGGCGCCCGAAGCCTTTGGCCTCGGTTACTGTAATGCCGGACACGCCCACTTCGTGGAGCGCTTCCTTCACTTCGTCGAGCTTGAAAGGCTTGATGATAGCTTCGATCTTCTTCACGCCTGCCTAGACCCCTGCATTTGTCCCCGGACTTTATCGAAGAGGTTTCCGGTCCGGGAACCAGATGCCTCGCGCGCGATTCCCATCAAGAATCGTGCCAATGCGGTGGTTGTATTGGTAGGGCATGTGTGCAGGCGCGAAAAGAGCGGAATCGCACGATTTGCCCGGTCATATAACAAGTCTTCGGGCAGTCGCCGGGCATAATGCCGCAAGTTCTGTTCAAGATTTGAGCATCCCGTGCCTTAAAATTGTGCAATGCGGATTTCAGCGCCGGATCGCGGCGCTTTCCCGGCGCCGGGACCGGTCGCGGCCGTTCCGGGGGGCGGTGGGCGGCTGGCCGAAGCGGGCGTGCGATGCCATTAGCCCGTGGCGTAACGCATTCTTGACAAAATGAACCATATAGGTTATTTGTTCCGCGCGTCAGTCACCACTGGCGCAGCGGCGGGTTCGGGGAGCGGCAGGCCTTCGCTCACATGTCACCCGCATGCGGCCGGTGTGCCCGCAGGACGGGCCGCCTGCATCCGCGGCGAAGTCCTTGGCCTTTGGGGGAAAACCCAAAGGGTCTGCGGCAGGGGAGCGAGCCCGTCCCGCAGGCGCTTCGTCCGCCAGGGCCGTGCCGGCAAGACCTTGCGTTCCCCTTGCCTGCCGTTCGCAATGAAGGAGCCATGCCAAGCCTGTCGTGCCAGGCCCCACACGCCGGCCGCACCGCCTGCCGTGTCTTTCCTTCGGGCGTTATCCCGCATTCGCCAGCGGGCGATGGGGCGTGCGCGCGGAAAAGCTGACGTGGCCATTCCTCCCTGTCCCCGCAGGGGATGGGGAGGGGGACTGCCAGCGAAGCTGGTGGTGGAGGGGGCTCAAAACCCCTCCGTCAGCCCTGCGGGCTGCCACCTCCCCATCGCTGCGCGACAGGGAGGATTGGTCTCACAGCCGCAGCCCGGCGGTTTCGTCCAGCCCGGCCATCAGGTTGAGGTTCTGCACCGCCGCGCCGCTGGCGCCCTTGCCGAGGTTGTCGAGCACGGCGGCAAGCCGGGCCTGGCTGCCGTCCTTGGCGCCGAAGACGCGCAAGGTGAGCGTGTCCACCGGCTCCATCGAGGCGCGCAGCAGCAGTTCGTCGGGCGAATCGGTCTCGACCTTCACGATCGGGCTACCTGCGTAGAATTCGGCGAGGGCCTTGCGCATCGCGCTGACCGAGCCGGGCTTGTTCATCGCCACCAATTGCAGCGGCACTTCCACCACCATGCCGCGATGCGCGGCCACCACGGCGGGCGCGAACAGGGGGGGGTAGGCAAGGCCGCCGTGCACGGTCATTTCCGGCACGTGCTTGTGGCCCATCGCCAGCCCATAGGCGCGGAACGCGATGTCGCGGTCTTCCTCGAACCGGGCGATCAGCGCCTTGCCGCCGCCCGAATAGCCCGAGACGGCATGGCACACGTAAGGCCAGTCGGCCGGCAGCAGCCCGGCGCGCACCAGCGGCGCGACCAGCGCGATGAAGCCGGTGGGATAGCAGCCCGGATTGCTGACGAAGCGGGCCGAGGCCACCGCGTCGCGCCCGATCACTTCGGGAAAGCCGTAAGTCCAGCCCGGCGCCACGCGGTGCGCGGAAGAGGCATCGATCAAGCGCGTGCGATCGTTGCGGATCATGCCGACGGCGGCCTTGGCGGCCTCGTCCGGCAGGCACAGGATCACGAAATCGGCATCGTTGAGCGCTTCGGCGCGGGCGGCATCGTCCTTGCGCCGCTCATCGTCGAGAATGACGAGATCGAATTCGCTCCGCCCCGAAAGCCGGTCCGCGATTTCAAGGCCCGTGGTGCCCGCCGCCCCGTCGATGAAGACGCTCGCGCCCATCAGACGACCGCTTCGAGCTGATCGAGCAGGACGTAGCCGACCTGCCCGTCCTCGCCGAGCTGGCCCCAGGCCCAGCTCCCCGCGATATCGAGCACGTTGAACACGCCACCCTGCGGCAGGTCGATGATGGCCTCGCCCTCCGGCAGCGCCGCCGCGCGCAGCACGGCACCTGCCTTGATCGTATGCGGCATCGGCACCGCATAGTGCGGCACGAAGTAATGCCCGGCCAGCTTGATATGCGCCAGATCGCCGCGCACGGGAAGGCAGCCGGGGTCCGCCGATACGCTCGGCCCGGTCATGGCAAGCATGCCCTCAAGCGTGGAAGGGCGGGTATAGGTATCGTCGGCGGCCAACGTCTGTGCGTCTCCAAAGGCAAAGATGGGGGCGCTTAGCCGGGTCATGACGAGATCGCAAGTTCAGGCAAAACGCTGACCCACCATGTGCCAGGCCGCGCGCAGCCCCAGAGCGGCACCGCCCTTGGTCCGCCCCGGCTTGGCGGCGGGGCGCCAGGCGAACGTATCGAAGTGCACCCAGTCGATCCCCTTGGGCACGAACTTGTCGAGGAACAGCGCCGCTGTGCTGGCTCCGGCAAAGCCGCTGGAGCCCGCGTTGTTGATGTCCGCCACGTCCGATTTCAGGTACTCGCGGTAGCCCTCGTGCAGCGGCAGGCGCCAGCATGGATCGTCTGTGGCCTTGCCTGCTGCGAGCAGGGCCTCGGCCGTCGCATCCTCGCGGGCGAAGAGCCCGGGCAGATCCGGCCCCACCGCGACGCGCGCGGCGCCCGTCAGCGTGGCGAAATCGATCACCAGCTCGGGTTCGTTCTCGCCCGCGCGGGCCAGCGCATCGGCGAGGACAAGGCGCCCCTCGGCATCGGTATTGCCGATCTCCACCGAGATCCCCGCGCGGCTCTTCAGCACGTCGCCGGGGCGGAAGCTGTTGCCCGACACGGCATTTTCCACCGCAGGCACCAGCATGTGCAGCCGCACCGGAAGCTGCGCCTGCATGATCAGCCGGGCGAGGGCAAGCGCATGCGCGGCGCCGCCCATGTCCTTCTTCATCAGCAGCATGCCGGAGCTGGGCTTGATATCGAGCCCGCCCGAATCGAAGCACACGCCCTTGCCGATCACTGCGATTTTCGGGTGCTTGGGATCGCCCCATTCCAGCTCGATCATGCGCGGCGCATGGCTGCGCGCGGCGGCGCGGCCCACCGCATGGACCATCGGGAAGTCCTGCTCCAGCATATCGCCGCGCGTCACCTTGATCTCGGCGCGGAAGGCCTTGTGCAGGTTTTCCGCCTCGGCCTCGATCTGCGCGGGGCCCATGTCCTCGGCCGGGGTGTTGACGAGATCGCGCACCAGCATCGCCGCTTCGGCTTCTGCCGTGACAGGGCCGATTGCCTTGGGCTCTCCGGTCAGGAGAATGCGCGGGCCTTCCTCGTCCGGTTCGGACAAGTAGCGGTCGAAACGGTACTGGCCGGTGATCCAGCCGAACATCGCCGGGCCCGGCTCGCCCCCGGCGCGGCGGTACGTGCCGGCGGGCAGCTTTTCGGCGAGCTTGGCCATGCACCAGCTCGACAGTTCCGCCGCATTGGCGACGCCCGAGACCACGGCCCAGTCCTCGCCGTCCGGGATAATGGCATAGTCATAGCCGTCCGCCGCGAACCTGTGCGCGGCCAGTGCGGCGCGCTGGGCCGGGGTGCGTTCCTTGAGGAAGGCCTCCAGCCCGTCCTTGTCGACGAGGTGGATGGCAATGGCCTTCTGGCCGCGGTCGGGCTGGATCAATGCATTCTTGTCGCTCATGGTTCATTTCTCTAGCCTTGGTGCGAGCACAAGCGCGAGAGGAATCTTAATGCGGCAAGGCGGATGGGTATTGGCGGCAGTACTGGCGGCGGGCGGCTGCACGGGCAGTCAGGACGATTCCCGCGCCTCCGGCGGCTCGGCGTCCGCCACCAGCGTGCCCGAAGCCGAAGTGGTGCTCCCCACCGGAGAAGCCGTGCCGAGTGAGGCCCCGAGCGAGATCCCGCCCGAACCCGCCGGGGCCATGGGCCGTTCGGTGGCGGCGTCCAACGATCTTTATGAATTCAGCTTTTCCTATCCGGATGCGGCGGGGGCGATTCCCCGGCTCAAGGATCTGCTCGACACGCGGCTCTATGATGCGCGCGAACAGCTTGCCTCGACGTCGAGCGACGAGGAGAAGGCCGCGAAGAAAGAGGGCTTCCCCTATCGTCCGCACAGCTACGGCGCGACGTGGAAGGTGGTGACGGACCTGCCGGGCTGGCTTTCGCTCTCGGCCGAACTCTACAGCTACGCTGGCGGCGCGCACGGCATGAGCAATTTCGACTCGCTGCTGTGGGACCGCCGCGTCGAAAAGGTGCGCAAGCCCACGGACCTGTTCACCAGCACCGATGCCCTGCGCAAGGCGATCCGCGAACCCTTCTGCGATGCGCTGGACAAGCAGCGGGAGCAGAAGCGCGGCGAGCCGGTGCAGCGCGGCAGCGGGCAGATCTTCACCGAATGTATCGACCCGGTGGCGCAGACGCTGATTCTGGGCTCGTCCAACCACGAGACGTTCGACCGCATCGGCGTGCTGGTCGCGCCATACGAGGCGGGGCCCTATGCGGAAGGCACTTACGAAGTGACGCTGCCGGTGACGGGCAAGGTCATGGCGACGCTGAGGCCGCAGTACCGCATGAGCTTTTCGCTGGGGAAATGAGCGATTGCCCGCACTGGCATTATCCCGGCCGTTCCGGGCACGCTGGCAAGGCCTGCGTGCCCGTCCCGTTTCCCCGCTGACGCATTGCTATGAGATAGGCCGGGTTCAGATCGGCAGGCCCCGTGTGAACTTGCAGAGCATGCTGCCGGGCGCTGTAAGCGGTCCGTTGCCGTACTTGTCCCATTCGCTCTGCCACAGCGCCTGCATCGCCTTGAGCCGCTTCGGCTCCTTCGCGGCGAGGTTGGCCGCTTCAGAGAAATCCGTGTCCAGATCGAAAAGCTGCCATTCATCGTTGGCGAAAGAAGGCTGGTCGCAATCGTGCGTCGTCACCGCGCGCCAGCGCCCGTCGGTGATGGCGCGATTGCCGCGCAGTTCGAAGTACTGAACCTTGCGCCCTTCGGCGCTCGCATCGGTCAGCATCGGCAGGAACGAGCGGCCCGCGACCGGGATCTGCGCGACGCCGTCGATCACCGGCTCGAAGCGTGCGCCCGCTGCCGCGATCACGGTCGGCGCGATATCGATGCAGTCGACATACTGGCGGCGGACTCCGCCCGGATTGTCCACGTGGCCGGGCCAGCGCACGATCATCGGCGTGCGCGTGCCGCCCGAATAGGGCCACAGCTTGTAACGCCGGAGAGGGGTGTCGCCTGCCAGCGCCCACGGCCGCGGATATTCGGCCTGGGTACGCGGCGTGCCGATGTCATCGATGCGGCGAAGCTGCTCTTCGACCGGTATCGCGCTGGGGCGGTAAAGCTGATCGAAATTGCCGGTCTGCCCTGCCTCTGATGCCGCGCCGTTATCGGAGAACAGCACGATCAGTGTGTCCTCGGCCAGCCCTTGCGCTTCGAGGAAGTCGAGCACGCGGCCGAGCTGCTGGTCGCAATGTTCGAGGAAGCCCGCGTAGACCGCCATGTAGCGGGCAAACACGGTCTTTTCCGCATCCGACAGGTCCGCCCAGGCCCGGTCTTCGTCCGAACGCGGCGTCAGCTTGGTGTCTTCCGGAATGACGCCCATGGCCAGCATGCGTTTGTGGCGCTGTTCGCGGATCGCGTCCCAGCCCTTGGCATAGACTTCGTCGTAAGGCTTCGAATATTCGCGGGGAACCTGGATCGGCGCGTGCGCCGCGCCGAAGGCGAGGTTGAGGTAGAACGGCGCGCTGCTGCCGGATTCGCGGTGCTTGCCGATCAGTCCGATCGCCTTGTCTGCGAGATCGGCCGAGAGGTGGTAGTCCTCCGGCAGTTCGGGGTGGATGTAATCGTTCCCTTCCACTAGCGTCGGGTTGTACTGGTCCGTCCAGCCCCTCGGGAAGCCATAGAAGTACTTGAATCCGCGCTGCAGCGGCCAGTTGCTCCGCCCGCCGTGCTCGTCGAGCTCGGCGTTGGGAATGAGGTGCCACTTGCCCAGCGCCCAGGTCTCATAGCCGTCCGCGCCCAGCACTTCGGCGATGTTCCTGGCGTTGCGGGGAATCGAGAACAGGCCCTTGGTCTGCGCGGGCGGCAGCGCGGCGGCAATGTCCGGCACGTCCGGCATGTTGATGGTGTGGCTGTTGCGCCCGGTCAGGAATGCGGCGCGGGTTGATGCGCACACCGCCTTGGTATCAAAATGAACGAAACGCAGGCCGCCTTCCGCAAGCCGGTCCATGTTCGGCGTGCGGATTTCCGAACCGTAGCAGCCGATATCGGAATAGCCGACGTCGTCGAGGACCACCGTGATCACGTTCGGCCGCTTGCGCGGCCCGGTGGCGGCGAATGCCTTGCCCGCACTCGACAAGGCCGTTGCAGCCATCAGCGTGCCGACGAACTTCCTGCGCGTAATCTCGATCATCTCTCCACCTCGCGTTTTTGTTCTTCAGGATGCGAATATTGATTGGGACGGGCCAGCCCGGTCCGTTCCAGCCTGACGGGCATGCCCCCCTGCGGCAGGCGTAGCAACATGATACGGCACAATAAACGCTCCTGCGGCATACATGCCTGAACGAGCAGCCTGACTGGCTTCTGCGGGCTTTTTACGGATCTCGCAATTTACGAGCAGGATCGCTATATGGGCGCGATGAGCGAATACCAGATTGTCGAACCCGGAAACGAAGCCGTCCTGCGCGATGGCACGATCAAGCTGCACGGCCCCGAAGCGTTCGAGGGGATGCGCAAGGCCGGGCGCCTTGCCGCCGAAATCCTCGACGAGATCGCGCCGATGGTGCAGCCGGGCGTCACCACCGCCGCGCTGGACGATAAAGTGCGCGAACTCACGCTGGATGGCGGCGCCGTCCCTGCGACGCTGGGCTATCGCGGTTATGCGCATTCGTCCTGCATCTCGATCAACCATGTCGTGTGCCACGGCATCCCTTCGGAAAAGACGCTGAAGGAAGGCGACATCCTCAATATCGACGTGACCCCGCTGCTGGACGGCTGGCACGGCGATTCCAGCCGCATGTACTTCGCGGGCGAGCCCTCGCTGAAGGCACGCCGTCTGGTCGAAGTGACCTACGAATGCCTGATGATCGGCATTGAGCAGGCCAAGCCCGGCAACCGCATCGGCGACATCGGCGCAGCCATCCAGGCTTATGCCGAGGCCAATCGTTACGGCGTGGTGCGTGAGTTCTGCGGCCATGGTCTCGGCCGTCTGTTCCATGACGCGCCCGAAGTGGTCCACGCCGGGCGCGCCGGTACGGGCCCGCTGCTCAAGCCCGGCATGTTCTTCACCATCGAGCCGATGATCAACCTCGGCAAGCCGCCGGTGAAGCTGCTCAATGACGGCTGGACGGCGGTAACGCGCGACAAGTCGCTCTCGGCGCAGTTCGAACACTCGATCGGTATTACCGAGGACGGCTGCGAGATCTTCACCACCAGCCCCAAAGGCCTGCACAAGCCGCCTTACGCCTGACACTGCGTCAGGTTCCGTTCGTGCCGGGCGAAGCTTGGTGCTCACTTCGTCATCCCCGCGCAGGCGGGGATCCATCTCCGGCGCCATCGCTTTGATCTGACGTCAGGAGTTAGATTCCCGCCTTCGCGGGAATGACGAAGGTATGTGGTGGCCGGAAATCGCCGGGGCCCGATATCGCCCCTGCGCATCGGCCGGGACGTGACCTCCCGCGCCGGGCATGACAGCTTCTCCTTCCAGAACAGATGAGGAGGAGAGCGATGGTGGCGGACCTGTCAGGCGGCATTCCCGTAGACCGCGAATATGTGCTCGATGCGCGGCCCGAGGATGGCGTGCGCGATGCCGTGAACGTGTGGATCGAGGAGGAAAACGGCCTCTTCGCTATGCGCGTGGGCGTCGAGGCCGTTGCCGAGCAGTGGGACCGGCACGAGATGTGGCTCGATATCGCCTTTGCCGATGGCCGGCTCTATTCGCGGCGAGGCGACGGCGAGACGCAGAGCGCCATCGGCCCCGCAGGCAAGCCCACGGTGCGCGCCACCGGGCCGATGCGGCTGGAATGCGCGGAGCCCTTCCGCCGCTGGACGGCGCGTTTCGAAGGGCCGGTGGCCGAAACCAGCGCGCAGGAAATTCTCGACAACCCGGATTTTGCCGAAACGAAGTGGGCGGACGTGGCCTTTGCCGTCGAGATGGAAATGGCCGCGGTCCCCTGGCAGCCGGGCACGATGACGCCCGAGGCGGCGGCGGCGATGGGTGGCAAGCAGGGCGATTTCATGAGCCCGCGTTACGAACAGCTCTTCCGCTGCACCGGCACGCTCACCATCGATGGCGAAACGCGCGCGTTCAAGGGCAACGGCCTGCGCATCCGCCGAACCGGCTTTCGTGCTTTCGCGGGCTTTACCGGGCATTGCTGGATGTCGGCGGTGTTTCCCGATGGCCGCGCCTTCGGCCTCAACGCCTATCCCCCGCGCGAGGATGGCGAGCCGACATACGCGGAAGCCTGGGTCATCGGCAGCGACGGCCGCCGTGTGGGCGCGAGGCCTGTTGAACTGCCCTGGCTGCGCAAGCTGGTGACGGGCGGCGAGCCGGTGCCGCTGGTGCTCGAAACGCTGGAGGGCAAGCGCGTGGCCATAGACGGCGTGACATTCGCCAACACCCGCTCACGCGGCGGCCACGTGCTGCCGCCGGACTGGCCCAAGGACTGGCCGATCGTCCAGCAGGCGCATGCGGTTTACACTTGGGACGGCGTGCGCACGACGGGGATGATCGAACGCTCCAGCAAGCCGAGTGTGATGGAGTTGTAATCAGCTCTGCGCCGAGCAGGCGCTGATGGCATCCTGCACCAGCTTGTCCAGATAGGGATCGTCGGATGGCGCCGCGAAATCCTGAAGGTCAGGTACAAGCGAGGGATGGGCAACGTTTGCCGCGGCCTCCAGCAAAGGCATGCTGACGGCCTTTGCTGCCAGTTCCCGTTGCAGGAAAGGCAGTGCTAACGCCGTGTCGGTCAGGGCCAGCCCGTATATCGCTTCGGCTCGCACATTCGAATCCACATCATCTGCGGAGGACAGAAGCGCGTCCCGCACCTCGGGACGGTCGCATTCCAGCTGCGCCAGCAGGAGAGTGGCCCAATCGCGATTGGCGACATGGGCATCGCGGGTCATCGCGATCAGGCGTGTCAGGTTATCGCTGCCGAACGCCGGGTCGTCGAACGAGACTTCGTCTTTGATGATGGCGTTGAGGAAATCTGAGGGTGGCAGGTAGCGTTTCGGCATGGCCGCAGGATGCCATGGCTGCCGCCAAGCTGCCAATCGGATTTCCCAATCCTCCCCGGAACGGGGAGGGGGACCACCCGCAGGGTGGTGGAGGGGCACATGCCGCAATGCGTGCCCTCTCATGGTCTGAGTAAACCGCCTGTACCCCTCCACCATGCTTCGCATGGTCCCCCTCCCCCGATGGGGGAGGATTGGGCTTACCCGCACTGGCCCCGGTGCAGCAGTTTGTGATCGGCTAGCACCAGCGCCATCATCGCCTCGACCACCGGCACGCCGCGAATGCCGACGCAGGGGTCGTGGCGGCCCTTGGTGAACAGTTCGGTCGCTTCACCGTCTCGCGTAACCGTGGGCTGCGGGGTGAGGATTGAGCTGGTGGGTTTGAACGCAACCCGGCACGTCACCGGCTGGCCGGTCGAGATGCCGCCGGCAATGCCGCCTGCGTGGTTGGCATCGAATTGCGGGCCGTTTGCGCCCGGGCGCATCGGATCGGCGTTCTGTTCGCCGGAGAGGCGCGCGGCGGCGAAGCCGTCGCCGATTTCCACGCCCTTTACCGCATTGATGCTCATCATCGCGGCGGCCAGGTCGGCATCGAGCTTGCCGTAGAGCGGGGCGCCCCAGCCCGCGGGCACGCCGGTGGCCACGCATTCCACCACCGCGCCGATCGAGGAGCCGGCCTTGCGCGTTTCGCCGACGATCTCCTCCCAGCGCGCGGCGGCCTTGGCATCCGGGCAGAAGAACGGGTTGTTGCCGATTTCGGCGGGATCGAAGTTCGCCCTGTCGATGGCGTGGCCGCCGATTTCGGAGACATAGGCGAGGATCGTGACTTCGGGGATCACCAGCCGCGCCACCGCGCCTGCCGCCACGCGGCTGGCGGTTTCGCGCGCGGAGCTGCGCCCGCCGCCGCG
Organism: Novosphingobium beihaiense; assembly: GCF_022832375.1. Classification (GTDB taxonomy): domain Bacteria; phylum Pseudomonadota; class Alphaproteobacteria; order Sphingomonadales; family Sphingomonadaceae; genus Novosphingobium; species Novosphingobium beihaiensis. The sequence goes on along the minus strand of NZ_JALHLG010000009.1, from coordinate 122,233 downwards.
ATAGTCGCGAAAGCCGTACTTGGCGTCATAGGCATAGTCGGCATGGCCGGGGCGGTAGGCCTTGGCGACATCCGAATAGTCCTTGGACCGCTGATCGACGTTCTCGATCATCAGGCTGACCGGGGTGCCGGTGGTGCGCTGCACGCCATCGGGACCTTCGAACACGCCCGAGAGGATGCGGACCTGATCGGGCTCCTGCCGCTGCGTGGTGAATTTCGACTGGCCGGGGCGGCGCGCGTCGAGGAAGGGCTGGATCGCGCCTTCATCGATGGCAAGGCCCGGCGGGCACCCGTCGACGACGGCCCCGATCGCGGGACCATGGCTTTCACCCCAGGTGGTGAAACGGAAAAGGCGGCCGAAGCTGTTGACGCTCATGTCCCGCGCTTTGTCGCGCGATGCACGGTTTGTCCAGTATCCTGCGGCCTTCGCATAGGGCCCGTTACGCCGCATAGGCGGAAATTAAGGGCCAGTCGCGAAGTTGAGGGCTGGTTCATCTTGCCGAAACGGCCGCTCGCAGGCAAAGGGCGCGCCATGCATATGACCGTATTTCGCAGCCGCAAGCGGCCCGGCCTGAATGTGGAGGCCTATCAGTCGGATGCTGCGCGTATGGTGGAACTGGCGCGCGCGCAGCCGGGGTTCCTTTCTTACAAGACTTTCATGGCCGAGGATGGTGAGACGGTGACCATCTCGGAGTGGGCCAACGAGGCTGACGCGAAGGCTTGGGGCAGTCATTTTGAACACAGGGCTGTTCAAAATCGCGGCAGGAGCGAATATTACAATACTTTCACCGTCTATTCGTGTGACCGGCCTGGGGTGCGCGGGTTCACGTTCGAGGGTTCGTAAGGGGGCATGCATGACGATCGGATTTTACGGGATTCCGAACTGCGATACTGTCAAGAAGGCCCGCAAGTGGCTGGATGCGAAAGGGATCGCTTACACCTTCCATGACTACAAGAAGGAAGGCGCCGATCCGGCCAGACTGGAACGCTGGGTCGCCGAAGCGGGCTGGGAAAAGGTTCTCAACCGTGCGGGCACCACGTTCCGCAAGCTGCCCGATGAGGACAAGGCCGGTCTCGATGCCGCCAAGGCCGTGAAGATCATGGAGGCCAACCCCAGCACGATCAAGCGGCCGGTGGTCGAACATCCCGGCGGCCTGCTGGTAGGCTTCAAGGACGCCGAGTGGGAGGCCGTGCTCGCATGAACCCGGAAACGCTCGCCATGCTTGAATGGGTCGCGGCCGGATTCGGCGTGATCAACATTGCCCTGCTGATCTGGCGCACGGTGTGGAACTACCCGTTCGGCATGATCATGGTGGCGCTTTACATCTTCGTGTTCTGGGAAAAGCGCCTCTACGCCGAAGCCGGGCTGCAGGTGTTCTTCTTCATGGCGCAGGCCTGGGGCTGGTGGCTCTGGCTCAAGGTCGATGGGGATGACAGCCGGGTGCCGGTGCGCTGGCTCGATAACATGAGCCGCGCCGTATGGGCGGTGGCGACGCTGGCGGTGAGCCTTAATCTCGGCTGGGTGATGCACCGCTTCACCGATGCGGTGATGCCCTTTGCCGATTCGGCGATCGCGGGTGCCAGCGTCTCGGCCCAGATCCTGCTGGCTTTCCGCCGGATCGAGAACTGGTTGCTGTGGATCGCGATCGATATCGCGGCGATCCTGCTCTACATCAACCGCGGGCTGAACCCCACGGCGGGCCTCTATGGCGGCATGCTGGTCATGTCTCTGCTGGGCCTCAAGGAGTGGATGCAGGCGGCCAAGGATCAGCCGGAAGGCAAGCTCGGGATCGCATGAGGACGGTCTGCCTGCACGGCGCGGAAAGTACGGGCAAGACCGTGCTGGCCGGCAGGCTGGGGTACCCCTGGGTGCCCGAACACGGCCGTGCCTATTGCGAGCGGCACGGCACGGGCCTTGTCATGGCGGATCTGCTGGCGATCGCCGAAGGACAGGCGGCGGAAAACCGCAAGGCCATGGCCGCCGCGCCGCCGCTGCTGGTGCTTGACACCGACCAGCTGATGACGGCGGCCTGGGCACAGATGCTGTTCGGTGCGGTGCCCGAGGCGTTGATGGCCTATCCCAAGGCGGACCTCTATCTGCTTTTCGAGCCTGACGTGCCGTGGTTCGACGACGGCACCCGCTGTTTCGGCGAGCATGAGAAGCGCATGCGCTTTGCCGCGATGGCGGAAGAGGTGCTGGTGCGCGCAAAAGTGCCTTTCGTGCGCATCGCAGGCGGCTGGGAGCGGCGCGAGCGGCTGGCACGCGCGGCCATCGGGGACTTGCTCGCGCTGGAAGTGTAGGGCCGTGCCTCCCCCTCCTCTTCAGAAGAGGGGGTGGGGGGCATGCCGCCAACCCTGCCCGGGCCGCGCGCACCACCCCGCTGCGACTAAGCCCCGCTGCGCAGGGCCAAGTCTCGCTCCCCTCCTCTGAAGAGGAGGGGGAGGCACGGCTATCCTTCCACCGGGGCGCCGAACAGGGCGGCGGCGAGGCCCAGAACGGTGAGTGCGGAAAAGCCCAGGCAGCGCCGCAGCCGCCGTTCCGGGGCGCCGCCCACCCAGGCGCGGATCGCGGCGAGCGCGGATTGCAGCGCGTAGTAGAACGCGAAAGCCCGGCTGGCATAGCTGACGATTTCGAACACGTCGGCCAGCCAGGTGAGCGCGAGGCCAATCGCGGCGAGGCCGATATATGTCAGCTTCGGGCCGATCCGGCCCTTGGTGAGTTCGGCGAAGAGCCCGCCGGTGCCGTTGGTATCGGCAACGGCCGCGCTGAACTGCGCGCTCAGCGCGGCAAGGATCAGCAGCGGGCCGAGCACGGCGGAAACGGTGCGCATCAGATCGATGATCGCGGTCTCGTCGAGCGCGAACGTCCCGCTTTCGAAACTCACCGCCAGCAGCACGACATAGGCCAAGTAGATGCCGGTCGCGATCCATTGCGACAGCCGCATCGAAACCCGCCGCACGCCCGAACTGTAGTGGCTGCCGAGATAGCGCGAGGTCTCGAAGCCCTGCACCGTCACGATCAGGCCGAAGAGCAGCTGGACCGAGCCGGTGAGCCCGACCTTCATGCCGCTTTCCTTGAGGTGATGGCCGTCCCACTCCACCCCGGCATGGACCGCCAGGGCGGCGATCAGCGCGGCGATCACGATCAGTTTGATCGAGACCGTCATCTGCTCCATCCGTTCGAGCAGCGAGAACCCCTTGGTCATCCCGGCGATGAGGATCAGCAGATAGGCGCCGGTTGTAATCGAGCGCCCGAGCAGATCTGAGGGTGCGCCGAAGATGCGCGCGGCAAAGGCGCCGAACAGGTTGAGGTAATAGGCGACCGAGATCAGATAGGCGAAAGCCAGCGCCCAGCTCGACAGCCATTCGATCCGGTCGGCGGTAACGGTATCGAGATCGGGCTCGTCGATGCGCTCCATGTTGTAGCGGATCGCGGCGCCGAAGAGGTAGCCGATGAGGCATAGCAGCGCCATCGCCAGAATGCCCCAGGTGCCGAAGGAGTCGGTAAGGATCGGCCCGAGGATCAGGAACCCGCTGCCGATGATCGAGGCAAGCGGGGTGACGGTCGCGCGCCACAGCCCGGCGCGGGCGATGCGCGGCCAGAACAGCAGCGCGGCCACCGCAAGGGCGGCCACGCCCATGGCGATATCGATCATGGCGTCCATGGTTCGGGAGCGTTACGCCTTGCGCGCGGTGACGATGTAGTTGAGCGAAAGATCGTCCGAAAGGTGCAGCCCCTGCGTGGGCGACCAGGCGATCCCCTTCGGTTCGCCCAGCACCAGCCCGGCCTCTTCGGCAAGCTGCGCCAGTTCCTCTGGCGTGACGAACTGCGACCAGTCATGCGTGCCGCGCGGGACTTTGCCGAGCCGCTCGGCGGCTTCGACCAGCAGCAGGCGCGAGGCGGGCGTGCGGTTGGGGCAGGAGAGGATCATCAGCCCGCCATCCGCCAGCGCGGCGGTGAGGCTGGCGAGGAACGCGGCCTTGTCCGTCACATGCTCGATCACTTCGAGCGAGCAGACGAGATCGAAGCCGGAAAGGCCCAGCGCGGCCAGCTCGCCCTGCCGGTAATCGATAGTGAGGCCCATCGCATTGGCATGCTCTTTGGCCGCTGCGATATTCTCGGGCGCGGCATCGACGCCGGTGACATGCGCGCCGAGCCGGGCGAGCGGCTCGCACAGCAGCCCCGCGCCGCATCCGGCATCGAGCGCGCGCTTGCCCGAAAGCGGGCGCAACCCGTGCGAATCGGCGCCGAAATGATGATCTATCGCCTCGCGGATAAAGGCGAGGCGTACCGGGTTGAGCTTGTGCAGCATCGCGGAGGAACCGTCCGGATCCCACCAGTCCGCCGCCAGCGCGCCGAAATGCGCGGCTTCGGCGGGGTCGATCGTTGCGGTTGTGCTGCCAGTTGCATTGTCCATGACTCCTCCCTAACAGCGCGCCGGACTCTTATCCACTCGCGCGTTCGGGATCGATCTGCCAGCGCGCGGCCAACGACACGAAGGAGCACCGGCACCTTGGCCCGTATCGTGATGAAATTCGGCGGCACTTCGATGGCCGGGTCCGAGCGCATCCGGCGCGTGGCGGGGATCGTCAAACGCCAGCAGGAAGCCGGGCACGAAGTCGCCGTCGTGGTCTCCGCCATGGCGGGCGAGACCGACCGCCTCGTGAACTTCTGCCGCGAGGCGAATGCGCTTTACGATCCGGCCGAATACGACGTGGTGGTGGCCTCGGGCGAGCAAGTCACGTCCGGCCTGCTGGCGCTGACGCTGCAGGCGATGGGCTGCAAGGCGCGCTCGTGGCTGGGCTGGCAGATTCCGGTCAAGACCGACGATGCCCATGCCAAGGCCCGGATCGAGGATATCGAGGCCGATGCCATGCTGGCCTCGATGGCCGCGGGCGAAATCGCGGTGATCCCGGGCTTTCAGGGCGTTTCGCCCGAAGGCCGCGTGACCACGCTGGGCCGGGGCGGCTCGGACACTTCGGCGGTGGCTGTCGCGGCCGCCGTGAAGGCCGACCGCTGCGACATCTACACCGATGTCGACGGCGTCTATACCACCGATCCGCGGATCGTCGCCAAGGCGCGCAAGCTGCCGCTGGTGACTTATGAGGAAATGCTGGAACTGGCCTCGGTCGGCTCCAAGGTGCTGCAGACCCGCTCGGTCTCGCTGGCCATGAAGGAAGGCGTGCGCGTGCAGGTGCTCTCCTCGTTCATCGACGAGACCGCGCCCGCCGCCGATACTCTGCCCGGCACGATGATCGTCAGCGACGAGGAATTGGAAGGAAGCGACATGGAACGCCAGCTGATCACCGGTATCGCCGCCGACAAGAACGAGGCGAAAGTCACTCTCACCCGCGTGCCGGACCGTCCGGGCGCGGTGGCCTCCGTCTTCGCGCCGCTGGCCGATGCGAACATCAATGTCGACATGATTATCCAGAATGTCGCCAAGGATAAGGGTGAGACCGACGTCACCTTTACGGTGCCGCAGTCGGACCTCGCCCGCGCGCTGGCCATGCTGGAAGAGCGCAAGGAAGCGATCGGCTATTTCCGCCTGATCTCCGATGACAACGTGACCAAGGTCAGCGTCGTGGGCGTGGGCATGCGCAGCCATGCGGGCGTCGCCAGCACGATGTTCAAGACGCTGGCGGACCGCGGCATCAATATCCTCGCCATCTCGACCAGCGAGATCAAGGTTTCGGTGCTGATCAATGCCGACGAGACCGAACTGGCCGTGCGCGTGTTGCACACCGCCTACGGGCTCGACGCGGCGGCGTAAGGCGCGGCGCGCATCCAGACAGGTGTTTCCCGCTCACCCTGAGCTTGTCGAAGGGTGGTGAACCGGGCGCTGTGCCAGCATCCTTCGACAAGCTCAGGATGAGCGGAGGTTGGGGGGAAGAACCTTGGGCTGGATGCCCTTTGCGGGTTGCTCCGCAATTTTCGTGTTGTTGAAATCCTCGTCATTCCCGCGAAGGCGGGAACCCATCTCCTTACGTCCCGTCAAAGCGATGACGCCGGAGATGGATCCCCGCCTGCGCGGGGATGACGAAGGAATAGTAAAGGGCGCCCGTCCCGCTCCGGCTCACGCCGTGCGGTAGAATTCCGCGTCGGCGCAAACCCGGTCGTGGCCCTTTTCCTTGGCCATGTAGAGCATCTGGTCCGCCGCGGTGAGATTGTTGGCGAGCGTTTCGCCCGGCTGGGCGACAGCGACGCCGATGGATGCGGTAACCTGCAGCTTCGTCTGGTTGTGCAGGATCACCGCCTGCGCGATCGCCACGCGCAGGTCTTCGGCGACGGCCACGGCCTCCTCGTTGCTCATCTCGGCGAGCAGGATCACGAATTCCTCGCCGGCGAAGCGGGCCGAGAGGGTCTTGTGGCGCGCCAGTATATTATGGATGACCTTGGCGACGGTCTGGACCACATGGTCGCCCTCGTCATGGCCATACGTGTCGGTGATCTTGCGGAAATCGTCGATATCGATGATCGCCAGCGAGGCGGCAGCGCCTTTGCGGCTCACTTGCGCCAGCATCGCCTGCGCGCGTTCGAAGAAGGCGCGGCGGTTGTACATGCCGCTGAGGTAGTCGCGCTCGGCCAGGTACTGGAGGCGGCGCATCTGGGTGAGCGTCTCGATATTGCTGGCGATGCGGCACTTCACTTCCTCGGCGATATAGGGGCGGTACACGAAGTCCGAGGCCCCGGCCTTGAGCAGCGCGGCGGAAAGATAAGGGTCCGAACTCGCCGAAACGCCGATGATGCGCATGCGCTCGGGCGGGTAGGTGGAGCGGATGCGGCGGGTGAGTTCCTGCCCGTCCATGTCCGGCATGTGAAAATCGGTGATGACGAGCTGGATATCGTCGTGCGCGTCCAGCGCGGCAAGCGCGGCGGTGCCGCAGTCGGCCTGATAGATCTTGTAGTTCTGCAGGGCGAGGATTTCGGCCAGCACCAGCCGCGCGCTCTCGCTGTCATCGACGATCAGGATCGAGGCGACGGCGGCATTGGTCACGCGCTGGATGGTGCGGGTGATGTGATCGACCGTGTCCTTCGCATCCTTGATGAAATAGTCGACGATATGCGGCGCGCTCGCCCGCTCGCGCGTCTTGCGGTTGAGCGTGGCGGTGAACAGGATCGTCGGGATATTCTCTTCTTCAAGCAGGTCGATGATCTCGCCGTCCGGCGCGTCGGGCAGGTTCATGCCCGTGACCGCCAGCGTGGGGCGGTGCTCGGTCAGCGCGTGGGAGGCTTCGGCATACGTCTTGTACCACTCTACTTCGCTGGTCGTTTCGGCCTCGATGCGCGATTTGAGCATCAGCGCCATGGCTGCCGAATCCTCCACCAGCATGACCGTGCAGGATGTCTGCTCGGCGGTGTCGAGGGACTTGGCAGTGTTGATCGTGCGGAAGCGGGTCACCGGTGCTCCTTCTTGTTCTCTGGGGCGAAGGCTGCCCGAAAGAGCCGTCGTTGCGTTTCCCATCGCACAAGGCAGTTAGCTTTGATGAAGGTCCCGCTTACGCAGCTTCCCTTTGTTGTTGTGCGCCAGCCGTTTACTTATCGGGCGAAAGAGACCGCGAAACACACCTTGGCGCCTCTCATGCAGGCGCGGCGGCGTGGGCCTGAAGCTGCTGGTAGACGCCCAGCCGGTCCGCCACTTGCCAGTGCCCGGTGAGGCGGTCCGCATCGTCGAAATCGTAAATGCTCGCGCCCGACATGGCGATGGGCTGGCCGCTGGGGGCAAAGCCCGCGGCGGCTTCGCGATGAGTCGCCAGCCAGGTCCAGGCGATGATCACCGAAGAATCGCGCTCGCTCATGTGCAGGATGGTGAAGCGCTGGTCCGGAAAAGGCGCGCGCGAGGTTTCCAGCCGCTCGATAAAACCCGCCTGATCGAGCGTGCGGCCTTCCCAAGGATCGCCGGGGTCGTGGCGGACGGTGTAGAGCGGCGCGAGGAATTCCGGCACTGCCGCGCTCTCGCCCCGGTTCCAGACGCGTTCGATGAATTGGGCGAGGCGGTCCTGGCGGATACTCACGGCGTATCTCCTTCAAGCAGTTCGGTGAGGTAGGCGCGCACATCGGCGGGCCATGGCGCGGTCACCTCCGCAAGGCCGCGCGTGTCCCCGGCGAAGAGCAGGCGGGAGGCCTGTTCAAAGTGCGCGAAGTCCCCGGCGATGGCGGACATGAAGCTGTAGGCGCGCTCTTGCGCGGCGCGGGGTGCGGTGCGCGGGGCATCGGCCTTGCGCGCCTCGTCGATCAGCCGCCGCAGCGCGGCGGAGGCGCCGCCGGACTGCTGGTTCAGCCAGTCCCAGTGACGCGGCAGCAGTGTGACTTCGCGCGGCACCACGCCCAGCTTCGGCCGCCCCCGCTTGCGTGGCGGCGGGCTTTCCTGCGGCTGTTCCGCCGCCGCGCGCCAGTCGAGATCGACGACTTTGCCGGAAGCATCCTCGAACACCAGCACGCCGCTGTCCTGCCCGCGCAGCGCGGCCACGAGTTCGCCGCGTGTACCGCATGCGATCCGTTTGTTGTTCCGAAAGGCCGTGCAGGGGCCGGTCATATGCAAAGTTCCGATATTATTTCCACCCGGGTAAATTGATTTTGGTGCCGAGTCAATTTACCCGGGTGGAAATAACGAGGCAGGAAAGCGAGATTCGTATGGAAAAGGCCCGGCGCAAGGCAGCGCTTGCCGATTATCGAGAGCGCAAGGTCGAACCCGGCGTCTACGCCTTGCGCTGCGGTGCGAGCGGCGAGGTATGGGTGGGGCGTGCGCCCGATCTTTCGACGGTCCGCAACCGCGTGTTCTTCACCTTGCGGCAGGGCAGCAACCCGCACCGCACGCTGCAGGCGGCCTGGAACACCCATGGCGCAGAGGGCATCGCGTTCGAGGTTCTGGAAGTGCTCGATCCCGAGGAACTGGGACTGGGGCTGGATCGCGAAATGAAAAGCCGCCACGAGGCGTGGATGGAGCGGCTCGGCGCGGTGCGGATTTGAGGGCTGTCCGTTCCCAATCCTCCCTGTCCCCGCAGGGGATGGGGATGGGGAGGGGGACCGCCCGCCCTTCGGCTGGCCGACAGGTCGGCCGCTCAGGATAAACTGCCCAAAGGGCAGCGGGTGGTGGAGGGGGCTCAAACCCCTCCGTCACGCACTTCGTGCGCGCCACCTCCCCATCGCTGCGCGACAGGGAGGATCTGGGCCGTTCTACAGCGCCTTTGCCAGTTCGTCCCGAAACCGGGGATGCGCCAGGCCGATCATTGCCTCCGCCCGTTCGCGCAAAGACTTGCCGCGCAGGTTCGCCGCGCCGAATTCGGTGACGATCCAGTGCACGTCGTTGCGCGGCGTCGTTACCGGCCCTTCCAGCTTGGGGACGATGCGGCTGACTGCGCCGTCCCTGGCGGTCGAGCGGCAGGCGATGATCGAGATGCCGCCCTTTGAGGCATTGGCCCCGCGCACGAAATCGAGCTGGCCGCCCGATCCCGAATACTGGTGGCCCAGCATATGCTCGGAATTGCAGGCGCCCGACAAGTCCACCTGCAGCGTTGCATTGACCGAGACGACATTGTCGTTCTTGGCGATGTGGCGCGGGTCGTTCACCACGTCGACCGGCAGCGAATAGACCGCCTGGTTGTCGTCCAGCCAGTCGTAGAAGGCGGTATCGCCCATCGCGAACGTGAAGACCGAGCGGCCGGGGAAAGTCGCCTTGTGCCGGTTGGTCACGGCGCCGCACTGCATCAGACCGGCGAAGGAGGGGGTGAGCAGTTCGGTGTGAATGCCCAGATCCTTGCGGCTGGTGAGGCGCTTGCAGACTTCGATCGGCAGGTTGCCGATGCCCATCTGCAGGCAGGCGCCGTCATCGATCATGCCCGCGACGATTTCGGCGATGGCTTCGTCCTCCGGCGCGGCGGCATGTTCGCCCACTTCGATCAGCGGCGAGCGGTGCTCGATCACGGCATCGACTTCCGAGATGTGGAGCGGCGATTCGCCGAACACGCGCGGCATCAGCGGATTGACCTCGACGATCAGCCGCCGCGCCGCGCGCGCGGCGACCGAGGTGTAATCGTTGGCGGTGCCGAAGGTGAAATAGCCGTGCTTGCCCATCGGCGAGACCATGGTGACGCAAGTATCCAGCGCGATCTCCTCACGCAGCAATTGCGGCGAGGCGCTGAAGGCAGTGGGCACGAAATCGATCATCTCCTCGCTGGCGGAAGGATCGGCTTTCATCAGCGAGCGTTCCACACTGCTGAGAAACATGCAGTGCGGCCGCACCCGGCCCAGCAGATCGCGGCGCAGCACGCTTTGCGCGGCATGGGCCATCGAATGGAAATACCACAGCCGCATGCCCGTAAGGCTGCCCGCTTCCACCCGGCGGGCCAGCGCGGCAAGCAGCGCGGGCGGCTCCGCCACGGCCATGCCCATGGCCACATGGCTGTCGGACCGGACCTGTTCCGCCGCAGCATCGGCGGAGGTCAGCTTTGCTGCATAGAGCTCTTGCACATCCATCGGCGGCAAGGGTCGCACCGGAATGTTGCACTATCAAGAGATAAGCAAAACCCCGCTCCCGTGTCAGCGGGGGAGCGGGGCAGTTGGTCTTTCCCGGCAAGAGGGAGGCTGCCGGGAAAGACGGCGGGGGTATAGCCCTCTCCTCTTCAGGGGAGAGGGTTGGGAGAGGGGCGGGGCCCATCCCCTCTCAACTCCGGCCAGGGCCCTGCGGGCCCAAGCCTGCGTATCTCTCCCCTGAAGGGGAGAGAGCGGGTCAGAGGCCGAACCGGCCGGCGTCCATCACCTTGGTCCAGGCGGCGGCGAAGTCGTTCACGAACTTTTCGCTGTTGTCGTCCTGGGCATAGACTTCGGCATAGGCCCTCAGCACCGAGTTCGAGCCGAACACCAGATCGATGCGTGTCGCGGTCCATTTCGCGGCGCCGGTCTTGCGCTCCACCACTTCATAGGTGCCGTTTCCGGCGGGCTTCCAAGCATAGGCCATGTCCGTCAGGTTGACGAAGAAGTCCGTCGTCAGCGCACCTTCGCGGTCGGTGAACACGCCGTGCTTGGTGCCGCCGTGGTTGGTGCCGATCGCGCGCATGCCGCCTACCAGCACGGTCATTTCCGCAGCGGTGAGGCCCATGAGCTGGGTGCGGTCGAGCAGCAGTTCCTCGGGCTTCACCGCATAGTCCTGCTTCAGCCAGTTGCGGTAGCCATCCGCCAGCGGTTCGAGCGGGGCGAAGGAATCCGCGTCGGTCATCGCCTCGCTGGCATCGCCCCGGCCCGGGGTGAAAGGTACCGCGATGTCGTATCCGGCGGCCTTTGCCGCCGTCTCGACGCCGAGGTTGCCTGCCAGCACGATGGTGTCGGCCACGCTCGCGCCGGTTTCCGCCGCGATCGGTTCCAGCACCGCCAGCACGCGGGCCAGCCGTTCGGGTTCGTTGCCGGCCCAGTCCTTCTGCGGGGCCAGGCGGATGCGGGCGCCGTCGGTGCCGCCGCGCATGTCCGAGCCGCGATAAGTCCGCGCGCTGTCCCAGGCGGTAGAGACCATGTCCGCCACCGAAAGGCCGCTCGCCGCGATCTTCGCTTTCACCGCGTCCACGTCATAGCCGGTGGCGCCGGCGGGAACCGGGTCCTGCCAGATCAGATCCTCGGCAGGCACGTCCGGGCCGAAGTAGCGGGCCTTGGGCCCCATGTCGCGGTGCGTCAGCTTGAACCAGGCGCGGGCGAAAGTATCGGCGAAATAGGCCGGATCGGCGCGGAACTTGTCCATGATCGCGCGGTAGGCCGGGTCCACCTTCATCGCCATGTCGGCATCGGTCATGATCGGCATGGTGCGGATCGAGGGATCCTCCACGTCGGTGGGCATGTCCGCCTCGGCGATGTCAACCGGCTGCCACTGGCGGGCCCCCGCAGGGCTGGTGCTGATTTCCCATTCATGGTCGAGCAGCATGTCGAAATAGCCCATGTCGAACTTCGTCGGGTTGCTCGTCCAGGCGCCTTCGATGCCGCTGGTGATCGTATCGCGGCCCACGCCCTTGCCGTTGGGATTGGCCCAGCCCAGGCCCTGCATCTCGACATCCGCGCCTTCCGGATCGGGGCCGAGCTTGGAGGCATCGCCATTGCCGTGGGTCTTGCCGACGGTGTGGCCGCCTGCGGTGAGCGCGACGGTTTCCTCGTCGTTCATCGCCATACGGGCGAACGTCTCGCGCACGGCCTCGGCGGTTTTCATCGGATCGGGCTTGCCGTCCACGCCTTCGGGATTGACGTAGATGAGGCCCATCTGCACCGCGGCTAGCGGGTTTTCGAGCGACGTTTCATCGCTGGCACTGGCGTAGCGGTCCTTGCCCAGCCACTCCTTTTCGGAGCCCCAGTACACGTCCTTTTCCGGGTGCCAGATATCGGGGCGGCCAAAGCCGAAGCCGAAAGTCTTGAGGCCCATCGTCTCGTAGGCGATCGTCCCGGCGAGCACGATCAGGTCGGCCCAGCTCACGGCGTTGCCGTACTTCTTCTTGAGCGGCCACAGCAGGCGCCGCGCCTTGTCGAGGCTGACATTGTCGGGCCAGGAATTGAGCGGGGCGAAGCGCTGGTTGCCGGTGCCGCCGCCGCCGCGTCCGTCGGCAATGCGGTAGGAGCCGGCCGCGTGCCAGGACATGCGGATCATCAGCCCGCCGTAGTGGCCCCAGTCCGCCGGCCACCAGTCCTGGCTGTCGGTCATCAGCGCGCGCATATCGGCTTTCAGCGCTTCGATATCGAGCGTCTTGAGCGCTTCGCGGTAATCGAAGTCCTGGCCCATCGGATCGGTCTTGGCATCGTGCTGGTGCAGAATGTCGAGATTGAGTGCGTTCGGCCACCAGTCCATGACCGATGTTCCGGTCTCGGTAACGGCGCCGTGCATTACGGGGCACTTGCCTTGCATGTTCATCTCAGTCTCTCCTCGGAGTGGATGTTGATGGGTACGGGGTAGCGCGGGGAGTTTACGCGTTGAAGTCGATTGAAATTGTCAGTCTGATCGGTTTTGTGAATTAAAGCGCAGGGCGTTAAGATTTGTTCCGCTTGCCCGCGCGGACGGCCCGGCCTAAGGCGCGGGGCTGGCCGGGACGGACCCGGTGCCAGACTACGTGCCACGGGTTCAGGGAGCTTCGATGCCCGCATATGCAAAGACGTCCGCGCTGATGGCGCGCGGATGCGAGTTCCTCGGCAGCGAGACCGCGATCCTGTGCGGTGCGATGTCGTGGGTGTCGGAACGCAATCTGGTCTCGGCGATCAGCAATGCCGGCGGCTTCGGCGTGATCGCCTGCGGCGCGATGACGCCCGAACTGCTCGATACCGAAATCGCGGCGACCAAAGCGCTCACAGCCAAGCCGTTCGGCGTGAACCTCATTACCATGCACCCGCAGCTGTTCGAGCTGATCGAGGTCTGCGCGAAGCATGGCGTCTCGCATGTCGTGCTGGCAGGCGGCATTCCACCCAAGGGTAGTGTCGAGGCGATCAAGCAGAACGGCGCCAAAGTCCTCTGCTTCGCGCCGACGCTGGCGCTGGGCAAAAAGCTGCTGCGCTCGGGCGCCGATGCGCTGGTGATCGAGGGCATGGAAGCGGGCGGCCACATCGGTCCGGTCTCGACCTCCGTCCTCGCGCAGGAAATCCTGCCGGGGCTGGCGGCGAACAATCTCGTCTTCGTCGCGGGCGGTATCGGCCGGGGCGAGGCGATGGCGGGCTATCTGGAAATGGGCGCGGCGGGCGTGCAGCTCGGCACCCGCTTTGCCTGCGCCAGCGAATCCATCGCGCATCCCGATTTCAAGAAGATGTTCTTCCGCGCTTCGGCCCGCGATGCGATTGCTTCGGTGCAGGTCGATCCGCGCCTGCCGGTGATCCCGGTGCGCGCGCTCAAGAACAAGGGCACCGAGGAATTCACGGCCAAGCAGATCGAAGTCGCCCGCCTGCTCGATGCCGGTGAAGTCGACATGGGCGAGGCGCAGCTCCAGATCGAGCACTTCTGGGCCGGCGCGCTGCGCCGCGCGGTGATTGATGGCGACGTGGAAAGCGGCTCGGTCATGGCCGGGCAGTCGGTCGGCATGGTTCGCGCGGAAGAGCCGGTGGCCGATATCATCGCCGCGCTCATGGCTGAAAGCGAAGCGGCGCTGACCAACCGCGCGGGCGCCTGAGGGCAGCCTCATGTCCGAACCGCTGATCCTCGCCCTGTCCTGCGCCGACCGGCCGGGCATTGTCGCCCGCGTGACCGGCTATCTCATGCAGATGGGCTGCAACATCATCGAGGCGCAGCAGTTCAACGATCTCGATGAAGACAAGTTCTTCATGCGCGTCGCGTTCGATCCCGGCGAGGCCGACCGCGAGGAAGTGCGCGAGGGCTTCGGCCGGATCGCGCACGAATACGGCATGGCCTGGTCGATGCTGCGGCGCGACCGGCCGCGCCGGGTGCTGCTGCTGGTCAGCAAGTTCGACCATTGTCTGGCCGATCTGCTCTACCGCCAGCGCATCGGCGAGATCGCGATGGAGATCGTCGGCGTCGTCTGCAATCACCCGCGCGAGGCGATCAATTCGCTGATGCTGGGCGGCGACATCCCGTTCTACCACCTGCCGGTCACCAAAGAGACCAAGGCGGAGCAGGAAGCGCAGATCCGCGCGCTGGTGGAAGAGACACGCGCCGAACTGGTGGTGCTGGCGCGCTACATGCAGATCCTCTCGGACGAGATGGCGGCGTATCTGTCGGGGCGCTGCATCAATATCCACCACTCGTTCCTGCCCGGCTTCAAGGGCGCCAAGCCCTATCATCAGGCGCACGCGCGCGGGGTGAAGATGATCGGCGCCACCGCGCACTACGTGACCGCCGATCTCGACGAAGGGCCGATCATCCATCAGGATGTCGAACCCGTCACCCATGCCGACACGCCCGAGGACATGGTACGCAAGGGCCGCGATATCGAACGCCGCGTGCTGGCCGAAGCGGTGCGCCTGCATCTGGAAGACAGGGTGCTGATCAACGGCAGCCGCACGGTGGTGTTCCAAAGCTGATCTTTCGCGTTCCCGCTTGCGCTGGAGGGCCAGTTGGCCGAGGTTGGCAGGCAGGAAAGGGAGAGCACGCCATGCACGTCAGCGGCCTCGATCACGTCAACATCCTGACGGATGATCTCGACAGGACCGCCCAGTTCTATGAACGGCTGCTGGGGCTGACCCGTACCGAAAATCCGGCGATCCCGAAGAATTTCAAGGGCGCCTGGATGCGTGACGGGCACGGGAACGCGATCATCCATCTGGTGTGGAAGGACCCGGCGATGGAGCGCTACGCCGAATATATGCCGGGCGCGCCGACCAATGCCGTGCATCATGTCGCCTTCAAATGCACCGGATTCGATCAGGCGGTCGCGAAGCTGGAGGAAATGGGCCTTGCCCACCGGGTGAGCGACAAGCGCCATCTGGGGCTGCGGCAGGTTTTTGTTACCGATCCCAATGCGGTGAATCTGGAGCTGAATTTCGCGGATTGAAAGGGCGGTCTGCCCCGGAACCGAGGCAGTGCGGGTGGGTGAAATCGGCTATACCAGCGTATAAGTGTTGCCGCTCCCCCTGGTTCTCTCCTATGGCTCCATCCCCGAAGACCGGGATGCCGCCAGTGGCATTCTACAATCGATTGTGTCTGCCGTTTGCCAGTTCGCGGAAAGAGGGGGGTAATGCTCAAGGGGTTGCTCGGTCTAGGCCGGAATGCGGAAGGGCCCGATAGCGGAAAGCCGCATGGCAAGGCCAGCGGTGCCAGCGCGCGCGATCTGGCTCGCCAGCAGCTTATCGACGATATCGGTACCTTCCTGATCGGCAACGATCTGGACATCTCCGAGGCCAATCTGACCGCCGCATTCGGCATCTGTTCGGGCAGCACCCCGGCCGTGGCCCAGAAATACACCGAGCTGCGTGCCGAAGGGCATCCCGTCACCCAGACTTGGATCGACGAGCAGCGCGGCGGCACCAGCGATACGATCGCCAGAATCGCCGACAAGCTGGACCGCTCTCTGGAAGACTTTGCCTCCACCAGCCGCGACGCCCGCAAGACGGCTGCACAGTATTCCAGCGAGATGCAGGTGCACGTCGAAAAGGCCAGCGAGATGCAGGAGCGGGAAGAGATCCGCAATCTGGCGACGCTGGCCATGGCGATGCTGGAGCGCACCCAGCATCTTGAGCAGGAAATGCACCGCAGCGAGCGCGAGGCCGCGGCGCTGCGCCGCCGCCTGGCAAAGGCCCGGCGCGATGCCGATCACGATCACCTTACCGGCCTGCCCAACCGCCGGGCCTTCGAAGGCCTGCTCACGCGCCAGTATGCCGAGGCGGAGAGGCGCCATGAAGCGCTGAGCGTGGCTTTCTGCGACATCGATAACTTCAAGCGCATCAATGACATTCACGGCCACGATACCGGCGACCGGGTGATTCAGGCCATTGCGGGTGCGCTGGCCAAGATCAGCGACGACAATTGCCATGTCGCCCGCCACGGCGGCGAGGAATTCGTCATGCTCTTTCGCGGGCTGGACAAAGTGGAGGCCGCTTTACGGCTGGACGAAGTGCGCGAGACTTTCGCCAAACGCAGCTTCGTCAACCGTCAGAGCGACGAGCCGATCGGGCAGATCAGCTTTTCGGCCGGGGTTGCCGATGTCTTTGCCTATCCATCGAGCCGCGATGCGCTCAAGGCGGCGGACGTGGCGCTCTATGCCGCGAAAGCGCAGGGCCGCAACCGGATCGTTACGGCCGGATAGGGGGCGGGCTGGTGCCGCGAAATTCGCGCCCAGCGAATTTCCAAACGCACTCTTAGCCGCCGTCCACGAACCGCGCCCAGGCGGGCGCGTGCTGGTTCGTGCTGGTGGTGGGATTCCATTGCCTGTGCATCAGCGCGCGGGCCTCTTGCTCATCCATGCCCTGCGCCCGGTTCCAGCGGTAGAGGAACGCCGAGACGCGCCAGTTCATGATGCAGTGGACGTGGACGGCACTTTCGCCTGCGTCTTCCA
Source organism: Novosphingobium beihaiense (assembly GCF_022832375.1). Lineage (GTDB taxonomy): Bacteria > Pseudomonadota > Alphaproteobacteria > Sphingomonadales > Sphingomonadaceae > Novosphingobium > Novosphingobium beihaiensis. The sequence goes on along the minus strand of NZ_JALHLG010000009.1, from coordinate 105,275 downwards.
TGGCGCGAGAGAAAGCGGCAAGATGGCTCTCGCCCGGCGCATCGAACGGCACCGGGATATGGTCGTAGGCCAGTCCGGCAGCGGCCATCAGGGCGGCCTCGTCCGCCAGCGCGCCGGGGGAATCGGCCAGTGCCAGATTGATCACCCGCGCCACCCCCAGCGCGGCCAGCCGCTGCGGATCGGCGGGAGACAGGCGCCCGGACGTGGTGATCCGCGCATCGATGCGCTGCCAGCAGGCGATGTCCTGGGGATCCTGTGAAAATTCCGTCATTTCAACTCCGGGCTCGTCTGCGGGGCCGGTACAGGCTAGCCTGCCCGGTGCCGGGGGCAAGACTGGAGAATTCAGCATGTGTGACGAATTTACCGTTTCGGCAGAAGAGGCCGCTCTGGAGCGGCGCGGGCTGGACCGCCGCCAGTTCGCGGCGCTGAGCGCGGCCGGGCTGGCGCTGGCCGGGTGTTCGGGGAGCGCCGTCAAGGCCAGCGGGGGCAGCGATGTGAGCGAGAAGATGGTCTCGATCACCACGGCGGACGGCGTGTGCGATGCCTTTTTCGTGCATCCGGCCAAGGGCACGCATCCCGGCGTGGTGATGTGGCCGGACATCGCCGGGCTGCGTGACGCCTTCAAGATCATGGCGCGCGGGCTGGCTGCGGAAGGCTACGCAGTGCTGGTGGTCAATCAGTACTACCGCTCCGCCCCGGCGCCGGTCATGCAGAGCTTTTCCGAATACCGCACGGCGGAAGGGCCGGAGAAGATCCGGCCGATGCGCGAATTGCTCGATCCGGCGGCGATCACGCGCGATGCGCAGGCCTTCGTGGCTTTCCTCGACCAGCAGGGCGAAGTCGATACGGCGCGCGGGATCGGCTCCAACGGCTATTGCATGGGCGGCCCGTTCACGGTGCGCGCGGCGGCGGCCGTGCCCGCGCGAGTAAAGGCGGCAGCCTCGTTCCATGGCGCGGGGCTGGTGACGGGGATGCCGGACAGCCCGGATCAGCTTCTGGCCAAGACGCAGGCCAGCTTCCTTTTCGCAATCGCGCGCAACGACGACGAACGCCAGCCCGAGCAGAAGACCATGCTGCGCAAGGCCGCCGATGCCGCCGGGCGCCCGGCCGAGATCGAGGTCTATCCCGCCGATCACGGCTGGTGCGTCGCGGATTCCCCGGCTTACGATCCCAATGCGGCGGACAAGGCGTGGAAGCGGATGCTGGCGCTCTACGCCAAGCTGTAAAAGCGCGTTCCGGGAATGCCTGCTCCGGGCATTCCCGGTTTTGCTTGCCGCCCGGCCCGCGCCCGCTAGGATCGCCCTTCGATAAGATGGGAAAGTGAGCTGGGTATGGCGGGTATCGGAAGTACGCTGATCGCGTTGATCGTCGTGGTAGCGGTGTTCCTGATGATGGGCGTGCGCGTCGTCAGGCAGGGCTACGTCTATACGATCGAGCGGCTGGGCAAGTTCACGCTGGCGGCCGAGCCGGGGCTGCACCTCATCATCCCATTCGTCGACCGGGTCGGCCAGAAAGTGAACATGATGGAGCAGGTGCTCGACATTCCGGGGCAGGAGATCATCACCAAGGACAATGCCATGGTCGGCGTCGATGCGGTGGTGTTCTTTCAGGTGCTGGACGCGGGCAAGGCGGCTTACGAGGTACACAACCTCTATGCCTCGATCATGGCGCTCACCACCACCAACTTGCGCACGGTGATGGGCTCGATGGACCTCGACGAGACCCTGTCCAAGCGCGACGAGATCAACGCGCGGCTGCTCGCGGTAGTCGATCATGCGACCTCGCCGTGGGGCGTGAAGATCACCCGCGTGGAGATCAAGGATATCCGCCCGCCGCTCGACATTTCCGAAGCGATGGCCCGTCAGATGAAGGCCGAACGCGTCAAGCGCGCCGAAATCCTGGAGGCGGAGGGCGACCGCGCGTCCAACATCCTGCGCGCCGAGGGTGAGAAGCAATCCGCGATCCTCGAAGCCGAAGGCCGCCGCGAAGCCGCTTTCCGCGACGCAGAGGCGCGCGAGCGTTCGGCGGAGGCGGAAGCCAGGGCAACGCAGATGGTATCGAGCGCGATTGCCGAGTCCGGCAGTCAGGCCATCAACTACTTCGTCGCGCAGAAGTACACCGAAGCGGTGCAGGCCTTCGCGACCTCGCCCAATGCCAAGACGATCCTGTTCCCGGTCGAGGCGACCCAGCTCATCGGGACGCTCGGCGGCATCGGCGAACTGGCCAAGGAAGCGCTGGGCGGCAATGACAAGGGCGCTTCCGGCCGTTCCAGCGTGCCGCCTGCGGGCCGGGGGCAGTGATGGACGTGCTGGGAGACTTCGAGTTTCACTACACCTGGCTGGCGCTGGGGCTGATTCTCGCGGTGGCCGAAATGGCGATTCCCGGCGTCTTCCTGATCTGGATGGCGGCGGCGGCGCTGGTGACGGGGCTGGTCGCCTGGATCGTGCCGGTCGGCGTGCCGCTGCAGATCGTGCTTTTCGCCGTGCTGTCGATCGCCGCCGTGTTCACCGGCCGCCGCTATATCGCCCGCCATCCGGTGGAGAGCGCCGATCCCAAGATGAACGACCGCGGCGCCCGCGTGGTCGGCGAGACGGTGGTGGTGACGCAGGCCATCGAAGGCGGACAGGGCCGGGTCAAGCTGGGCGACAGCGAATGGCTGGCCAAGGGCGCGGACGCCCCGGTGGGCACGCGCCTGCGCGTGGCCGGGCATGATGGCGTGGTGCTGGAGGTCGCGCCGCTCTCGTAAGGACAAGCGACGCGCGCTCTACCGGAAGAACCCGCGCGTCCGCAGGAACAGGTAGGTTGCCAGCGCGGCCCCCGCAGCAACCAGCGTGGCGCCCAGCGTGCCGTCGCGCCCGGTCAGCGGCAGGCCGCCGGTGTTCATGCCGAAAATGCCCGTCACCAGAGTGGTCGGCAGCAGCAGGGCGGTCATCACCGAAAGGATATAGAGGTTCTGGTTCATCCGCAGGTTGGACTGGTCGTTGATTTCGTCGCGCACCGCGCGAAGCTGGCTGAGCACGCTCTGGATATCGCCGTCCGCGCCCTGCACCCGCTGCGAGAGCTTTTCGACGGTGGGCAGGATGTCCTCGGGCAAGTCCTCGTCGAGTTCGAGGCGGCGGAACACGCTCTGCATGCCTTCCAGCATGCGGTGCAACTGGGCGAGGCGGCGGCGGATGTCCATCAGCCGGTGGCCGCTGGGCACTTGCCGTTCCTCCACCAGCGCATCCTCCGCTGCCTGCACTTCGGAAGAGAGGCTGCCGGTGATGCGGGCGAAGTTTTCGAGGATGGCGCCGACGATCAGGTCCAGCCCGCGCGCGGGCGAAGTGACGATCTCGCTGTCGCGCAGCCGCTTGCGGGCAATGTCGGCCGAGCCGATCGGGTGGTGCCGGGCCGAGACGATCAGGCCCGGCGTCAGCACCACGCGCAGCGCGCCGATACGGCCGGTGTCGCGCACGTCGAAATCGCGCTCGAAATCGTGGAGCACGCAGGCGACGGTCTCGGCCTCCACCAAGGCGCGCTGGTGCTTGTCCTGCGAGAGCAGGATCTCGCGCGCGGCGGGGGAGAGCTCGGGCGTGGTCCTCACCCACAACAGCGTGCCGTGATCGGCCAGGTTGAGGTGCAGCCAGCGCACGAAGCCGTCATGCGGGCTGTTGCAGTTTTCCACCTCGCGCCGTTCGCCCGGCGCGAAGTCGATGCCCCAGATCAGCCCGGGGCCCTGCCCCATCGGGGCCCGTTCGTGGGGTTGCTCCATGTCCTTCTCCTCACCGCTGCGCCGCCTCATCCTAGCATGGAACGCAGGTGGGCGGGGGATATCCGCTGCACTGGAAATACCGGGGCCGAAAGGCCATATTCGCAGGCAAGGAGAAGCGAGACGATGACCGAAAAGCTCAATCTTACCGAAGCGGAATGGCGCGAGAAGCTCTCGCCCGAGCAGTACCATGTGCTGCGCGAGGGCGGCACCGAGCGCGCTTTCACCGGCAAGTACGAGAAGAACAAGGCGGAGGGCATGTATTTCTGCGCCGGATGCGGCGCGCCGCTGTTCTCGTCCGGGACCAAGTACAATTCGGGCTCCGGCTGGCCGAGCTACACGGCACCGGCCGGGGAAGAGGCCGTGACCGAGCACCGGGATGTCTCGCACGGCATGGTCCGCACCGAAGTGACCTGCGCGAAGTGCGATGGGCATCTGGGCCATGTGTTCCCGGACGGGCCGGGGCCGTCCGGGCTGCGCTACTGCATCAACAGCGCTTCGCTGGATTTCCAGCCGGAGGAATAGGCGCTAGGACGGATCGGCATTCAGCCCTGACGGCCTGCAAATGGCGCTTTTGCACGCTTCCGGTGCTCACGTACATGAAGTACGCTGCGCTCCGGCTCGCGTAAAATCACCATTTTCGGCTCGCCATCTTCTGAATGTCGATCCGTCCTAGGCCGGGCAGGATTTCGACCAAGGGCGGAGGGGAACCGGCAGGCGCTGTTAAGCCCGGGTTACAAATTGCCGTGCAAGGTGTAGGAAGCGACCGGACATCTTTGTCTTCTAGAAGGGTTTCTTCCTAACACATGGCCAAGAATTCCGGCCGGAGCCGCAAGCCGAGCGGCCCTTCCTCCCGAAAGAAAAAGCCGCTCTGGCGCCGTATCCTGCGCAGCCTGTTCCTCTGGGGCACGGCCGCCGCAGTGCTGGGCGCGATCTTCCTGGGCACGGCCGTCTATTTCACGATGCGCGAGCTGCCCAGCTACAGCGCGCTCAAGAGCAGCCAGAACGGGCAGATGATCGTGGTGCGCGCGCGTGACGGGACGGAACTGGTCTCGCTTGGGCCGAGCTATGGCCGCTGGCTGCAGGGCGACCAGATCCCGCCGATCATGAAGAAGGCCATGGTCGCGGTGGAAGACCGGCGGTTCTATTCGCACTTCGGCGTCGATCCGCTGGGCCTGCTGCGCGCGGTCTATACGGCCGTGACGGGGGACAAGCGGATCGCCGCGACGTCCACACTGACACAGCAGCTGGCGCGCAACATCTTCCTCAACAATTCGCGCAGCTATGTCCGCAAGGCGCGAGAGGCCGTGCTGGCGCTGGCGATGGAGCGCAAGTTCAGCAAGGAACAGATCCTCGAACTCTACCTCAACAAGGTCTATTTCGGCGGCGGTGCCTATGGCATCGATGCCGCCAGCCGCAAGTTCTTCGGCCATCCGGCGACGGAGCTTTCGACATCGGAAGCGGCGATCATCGCGGGGCTGGTGAAGGCGCCGTCCAACTATTCGCCCACCGCCGATGTCCAGGCGTCGATTGATCGCGGCAAGGTCGTGCTCGGGCTGATGGCCAAGAATGGCGCGATCTCGCAGGCGGAAGCGGACGCGACGGATCTTTCCAAGGTCAAGATCGCCAAGGAAGAGGGCCAGAACTCGGTCCGCTACTTCACCGACTGGGCGCTGCCGCAGCTCGATCTGCTGCTGCCCGAAACGAACGAGCCGATCGAAGTGTGGACCACGCTCGATCCGAAGATGCAGAGAGCCGCGACCGCCGCGATCGACAAGGATGTGCCCAAGGGTGCGCAAGGCGCGCTGGTCAGCCTCGACAAGGACGGCGCGGTTCTGGCGATGGTCGGCGGCACCGATTACGTCACGTCCAACTACAACCGGGCGACGAGCGCCTTGCGCCAGCCGGGTTCGGCATGGAAGCTGTTCGTCTACATGGCCGCGCTGGAGGCAGGCTACACGCCGAGCGACCGCGTGGTGGACGAGCCGGTGACAATCGATGGCTGGAGCCCGCACAACGCCGGGCGCAACTATGCCGGTGAAATCGACGTGCGTTCAGCCTTTGCCTATTCGAAGAACACCATTGCCGCGAAGCTCGGCAATGACGTGGGCTTCGGCACGGTCGCCAGCATGGCGCGCCGCTTCGGCATCACCACCCCGATCAACACCCAACCCGCCATGGTGCTGGGCACCTCCGAAGTGCGGGTGATCGACATGACCCGGGCCTTTGCCGAAGTCTCTGCGGGCGGATACTCGGTGGAGCCTTATGGCATCACCAAGGTGACGGCGGCCAATGGCGATGTGCTCTACCAGCACAAGTCGGTGCAGGGGCAGGCGCTGGTGCCGCACTATGTCGTGGCCGGGATCACAGACCTGCTGCAGACGACGGTTGCCACCGGCACTGCCCGCGCTGCGCAGCTCGGGCGTCCGACGGCAGGCAAGACGGGCACGACGTCTTCCAACAAGGACGGCTGGTTCCTGGGATTCTCCAGCGGGATCACCACAGGCGTGTGGATGGGCCGCGACGACGCCAAGCGGGTGGGCGGCCTTTCCGGCGGCCATGCGCCTGCGCGGGCCTTTCACGACTACATGGTCGTCGCCGTGGCCAATCGCCCGGTCGAGCAGTTTGATACCAAGCTGCAGTTGCCCGAATGGCAGCTCGAACCGGACGATGAGATGCTTCAGGGCGATCCGGACGACTATTACTACACCGACGAGAACGGCAACCTCGTGCATCCGGGCACCGGCACCCAGTACGAGGATCCGCCACGCTATGACGACGGCGCCGTCGGACCGGGGCCCGGGCCGGGCACGCCGCAGGTGCCGGATAACAATGATCCCAGGAGCGGCGATCCTCAGAACGGGAACGTGCCGCCTGCTGCCAACGACGATTTCCTAGACCGGGCCACGGGCCGGGGCGCGCCTGCGCAGGACCCGGGACTGCGCCCGGGACAGGGCCTCGGCACCGCGCCGCGGCCTTCGCCGTCACCCTCTCCGGCGCGGGCGGCGGGCAACGGCACGCCCTAGGCACTCCCTAGGCTCAGGCGCCGATGCCGTAGCGGTTGGCGTCTTTGGCGATCTTGGGATCGAGCGTCGTGGCTGCCGCTTTGTCAGCCTCGCCTGCGGCGGTATCACCTTGGCGGATCTTGATCAGGCCGCGCACATAGAGCGACCAGACCAGTTTGGGTTGCAGCTTCAGCGCGGCATCGTAGTCGGCCAGGGCCTTGGCCATGTCTCCCCGCCGGAAATGGACAAGGCCGCGGCTGTCGAGATAGGCGGCCTTGGCGCCATCGCGCTTGATGGCCTTGTTGCAATCCTTGAGCGCTTCGCCGAGTTCGGTGTTGGCAAGGGCGCGGGCCCAGCAGCGGCCGTTCAGCAGGCTGCCCAGCCGGGCGTCGGCGCGGTGGAGCTTGATCACGTCGTCGAGCATGGACACCGCGCGTTGCGGCTGCCCCAGGCTCTCGAACAGGAACGCCAGCCCCGCAATGTCGAGCGAGGCGGAATGGGTGGCTTTTGCGGCCGCTTCGGCATCGGCCAGCGCCCCGGCCTTGTCACCATCGCGAAGCCGGTTGAAGGCCCGTGTGCGCAGCAGTTCGCCATTGCCGGGATCCAGTTCGATGGCCTTGTCCAGATCGGCACGGGCCCTGGCCGCCGTGCCGCTGCGGCGATAGGCATTGGCCCGGTCGCTGTAATACCCGGCATTGCCGGGTTCCAGGCGGATCGCTTCGGTCAGGTCGGCAATGGCCTTTGGAAACGCTCTCTGGGCCGCCAGCGCATTGCCGCGCCTGGCAAATTCGTCTGCGGTTTCGGGTTCCGTATCGGGGTTCTTCACAGCTTTAACGCGCTGGGTTCCCGGGGGCAGCGGGACCGCCGCGGTGCTTGCAGCCGATGCCATGCGCGAAGATCCGGACAGGAAAGGTTTGCCGCCGCTGTATGTGAAATAGATCCGTTTCTGGCTGCGCGCCACGTAGATGTGGTGTGCCAGCATGAAGTCCGCGCCCAGCAGCATGTCGGGAGCCTCGGGGGTGTCCGCGATCGGGCCGTCGATCACGGCAAGATGCGTTTTGAGTATCTGTTCATCGCCGATCGAGACATTCTCGACCGGGGCGATCCAGCCCTTGGAGACATGCCTGCCCAGGCCGCCCATTCTGGACACCGGCGTAACCCCGGAACCGGAAAGATCGATCCCGGCGCGCTCGGCGGCTTTCCGGCTGATCAGCGAGGTTGGCGCCCCGGTGTCGAACGCCGCATCGATCCTGGCACCGTTTATCGTGACGTGCAGACGGAACACGTGATCGCGCCTGTTCGCGGCGGTAAGAAGCGGGGCCACGAAGTAGGGCTTGCCATGGGCCCAGTAGGCCATGCCGTACTTCTTGCAGTTATGGGGCATGAAAAGCTTGACCGAGCCGTGCGCCAGATCGAATTCGGTATCGGCAATGGCCAGAATGTTGCGGCCGACAAGGCCGTTGCCCACGTCCGTTCCGCCAACGAGGAACTGGACGTTCTTCAATTCCTGCCCGACCAGCCCGAAAGATTTGATGGTAGCGACCTGTACGGTGGCGGAACCGCCCACTCCGATCAGCCGGAGACCAAAAGGCGCAGCGGACAACGGCAGGTCCAGCTCGTTCGCCTTGGCGGCGGGCATGACGCTGAAGAAGGCCCCGCTATCCAGCCAGAAGGCCGTGTCCCTGCCATTGACTTTCACAGGAACGCTGGGGCGCAATCCGTCCATCGTGACAGGAAGATCCACGAGCAGCCCCAGCCTGCATTCGGCGGCCTTGGCCGGGCTGGCGAGCACGGCCGGAAACAGAGCCGCGAGGAGAAATGGTCTGGCCGCTTTCATCCTGATCCTTTCAAAACACGGGCGGAAACTCCGGAGTCGTTACACGCCGGGGAGCGCCGCAGGCAGTGAAAGAACTTTAATCAGAGAGAGATGTGCAGGCGCCGTGCCGGGTTAGGCGTACAAAACAAAACGCCCGCCGGGATCAACCGGCGGGCGTCTTAGTGTGTCTGTGCCGTTCGCGCGGTCAGCGCATGCGGACCGGCACGAAGACCGGCGACTGGCCGCGGGGCTGGACGCGCAGCAGCAGGGCCGAGCGGCCATCGGCCTTGGCGGCCTTGATCGCGGATTCAAGATCGGCTTCCGAGGTCACGTCGCGCCCGTTGGCGGACAGGATGATGAACCCGCGCGAGAGGCCTTTCTGCCCGGCGTCCGAACTGGGATCGACAGCGACGACGACCACGCCCTTGGTGTCGTCCGATGCGCCGAGCTGCCGTGCGATCTGCGGGGTCAGCGGCGTGACCGAAAGACCGAGGGCCTTCTCGATATCGCCCTGTTCCTGCTGGGCGGGCGGATTGTTGAACGGATTGTTGTCGTCGTCATCCCCGTTGGAGGAGAACGACTGGGCCAGTTCCTTGTCGCTCGGGCGCTTGGCGACCGTGGCGTTCACCGTCATCTTGCGGCCGCTGCGGATCAGTTCGATCGGGATGCGGCTGCCGGGTTCGGTGTTGGCCACCAGATAGGACAGCGACTGGTCCTTGGTCACTTCCTTACCGCCGACCTTGACGATCACGTCACCGGCCTTGATGCCGGCCTTGGCGGCGGCGCCGTTGGGCTCGACCGCCTGGATGAACTCGCCCTTGTTGTGCTCAAGGCCCAGCGAATCGGCCAGATCGTCGTTCAGCGGCTGGATGCGCACGCCCAGATAGCCGCGCTCGATGGCCTCGCCCTTGATCAGCTTCTGCACGATCGGCGCAGCGGTTTCCGCCGGGATGGAAAAGCCGATGCCGACGCTGCCGCCGGTGGGCGAGAAGATGGCGTTGTTGATGCCGATGACCTGCCCGTTCATGTCGAACATCGGGCCGCCCGAATTGCCGCGGTTGATCGCGGCGTCGGTCTGCAGGTAGCGGTCATAGGCGCCGCCGTTGCCGGTGTTGCGGTAGACGGCTGAGATGATACCCGAAGTCACCGTGCCGCCCAGACCGAACGGGTTGCCGATGGCAATCACCCAGTCCCCCACGCGGGCATGGCGCGAATCGCCGAACTTCACGAACGGCAGCGGCTTCTTGGCATCGATCTTCAGCACCGCGAGGTCCGACGCGGCATCCTTGCCGATCAGCTTGGCCGGATATTCGTTGCCATCGGCCATGGTGATCGTGATCGATTCGACCTCACCCTTGCCTTCGGCGGTGATGACGTGGTTGTTGGTCACGACATAGCCATCGGCCGAGATGATGAAGCCGGAGCCCAGCGACTGCGCCTCGCGCGTCTGCGGGCTGGCGCCGCCCGGACTGCCGAACAGGCCTTCGAACGGGGTGCCGGCAAAGGGGTTGTTGCTCTGCACCTTGATGCGCTGGCGGGTGGAGATGTTGACCACCGCGGGGGCCAGCTGCGCGGTCAGGTCGGCAAAGCTGGCAGGGGCCCCGGCTTTCGGGACCACTTTCGATATCTGGCTCGCTTCGTTCTGGGCGACCTGCGCCCCGGCGGGAAAGCCGGTTGTCAGTGAAAGGGTCGCGCCCCCGAGAAGGAGCGCCGTCGTCAATCCATAAGCGTATCGCACGGGCTTCACGTCCTTTGATTCCTCCGTTGTGGCGGCGCCTTGGCGCCATCCCTTCGACCCCGGCCCGATTGACGCCCTGACGGCTTAACCGGGATTGAATGGGGGCGGTGTTGAGCCCTTTTTTGGCGCTTTTTAGCCGATTATGGGGCCTTGAAGCGTTTCAGGTAGGCGTTGTCCGGTGACAGCAGGAAGGTCTTCGCACTGTCGCCCTTGGCAAATGCGACTCGATAGCTCTGCATCGAGCGGTAGAAGTCATAAAAAGCCGGATCCTTGCCGAAGGCATCGGCATAGATCTTGGCCGCCTGCGCTTCCGCGTCGGCCCGGATGATCTGCGCGTCGCGCTGGCCTTTCGCCTTGATCGTCTTGGCTTCTTCCTGGCGGGAGGCTTCCATCCGGGTGAAGGCGCTGGCCAGCGCGCCTTCGGGCAGGTCGGCGCGCTTGATCCGCACGTCTACGACCTGTGCGCCGTATTCACGCGCTTCGCGGTCCAGCAGGTCACGGATGTTCGCCATCGCCTTGCCGCGTTCGGCGGTGAGCAGCGACTGGAACGTGCGCTTGCCCAGTTCCTGGCGCACGACCGAGGAAAGGATGGGTTCGAGCTGCTGAGTCACCCGCTCGGTCGTGCCCGCGGCCTGAACCATCTTGACCGGATCGATGATGCGGTAGCGGGCATAAGCATCGACGTTGAGGCGCTGTTGATCCGTCGAAAGGACCTGCTGCGACTGCATGTCGACCGAAAGCAGGCGCTTGTCGATGCGCTGCACGCGTTCATAGCCGGGAATGCGCCAGTGAATGCCGGCCTGGGTCTGCCCGAAATCCGCCTTGGGATCGTAGGCGTTGTACACGCGCACAGGCTTACCACCCTGGATGACGACGGCCTGCTGATCCTCGGGCACGATGATGATGCTCATCATCACGCCGGCCACGATCACCGCCAGCACGATCAGGGCGGCTTTGTAGTTCTGCCACAGGTGCTGCATCACTGGCCTCCCTTGGCGGTGACGGTGGTGGAAGGGGCGGCCTCTTCACGCCGTTTCACTTCGGGAAGCGGCAGATAGGACGTCACGCCCTTGGCATCGGCAACGACGGTGTCGTTGTCCTGCAGGACGCTTTCCATCGTTTCGTAATACATGCGGCGCTTCGTCACTTCGGGGGCCAGCTTGTACTGTTCGTAGACCTTGTCGAACTGCGAGGCGTTGCCCTGCGCGCTGGCGAGCTGCTGCTGCGCCCAGGCACGGGCCTCGCTGCGGTCGCGCTCGGCTTCCTGCTGGGCGACCGTCACCTGCTCGAAGGCAGCCTTGGTCTTGGCGGGCGGGTCGGCCTTCTTGATCTCCACGCCCTGCACCGCGACGCCCGACTTGTAGTAGTCGAGAATGCGCTGCATGCGCTCGCGCACGTCCTGCTCCACCTGGGCGCGGCCCGCCCCGGAAATGGCATCGTTGAGCGAGATCTGCGCGATCGAGGCGCGCATGGCGGCTTCGGCCACTTCGCGCACGGTTTCCTCGGGATCGCTGAGGCGGAACTTGTAGTCCTTCAGGTTCTTGATGTTCCAGCGGACCAGATAGCTGAGATCGACGAGGTTCTTGTCGCTCGTCAGCATCAGCTTTTCGTTGTCGCTATCCGGGATCATGTCGACCCGGAACGAGCGCACGTCTTCGATGTCGACCTGCTCGATCGGCCAGGGCAGCGTCAGGCTGATGCCGGAATCGATCGGGCGCGCGTATTTGCCGAACATCGTGACGATGCCCTGCTCCTTGGGGCCGACCATGTGGACCATGGAAAGGCCCAGCAGCGCCGCCACTGCCACGCCGATGCCCAGCGGCAGCCAGGACTTGCCGTCCGGGCGGCGCGGCATTTGCGGAAAGCCGCCGCCGGGGCCGCGCGGACCGCCGCCCGGCTTGCGCGGGCCGCCGCCGCGGAAGATGTCCTCTATGCTGGCAGACCTGCGAGGCGGGGTTTCGCCGCTGGGCAGCCACGGGTTGCGCGGTCCGCTTTCGCCGCTGCTGCCCCCATTGCTACCTTCGTCCGGGGTATCCCCCCCCGACTTGTCATCGCCGCCTTCGCCGTTGGGTCCGTCGCCGTCACCGCCGCCGTTTCCACCGCTGCCTCCCCAGGGGCTGTTGCGGCCTGCCATAGCCAGTCCATCGCCTCCACCCGGGGTCATTGTCGCATCACCGATTGCTTTCATGGGGCTATCTATAAGAACCCGTGCCGCAAATAACAGGGCCTCTCTTGCCCTTTTTCCGCGACTGGGCCACCTGAGCGGCAATCCCGCCGCCCGAAGGGGCGGCACAAGACGGCACACGGTGCCAATCCGGAGATTGCATGACCAACGACGCTTCCGATCACCTGAAGACATTTCTGGCACCGGAAGCCGCCGCACGGGTACAGTCGCTGCGGCTGGCCGATGGCCGGGTGACGATCGTGCTCGACGCGTCCGGCCTGGATGCCCGTGCGCGGGCCGGGCTGGAAACTTCCGTCACCAGCGCGCTGGAAGCGGTGCAGGGCGTTTCCGAAGTGCGCGTGGCGCTGATGGCGGACAAGCCCGATGGCGCGGGCGCGGTGAAAGCGGCTCCGCGCATCATCGCGGTCGGCTCGGGCAAGGGCGGCGTCGGCAAGTCCACCGTATCGGCGAATCTGGCCGTCGCGCTCTCGCGGGCAGGGTGCAAGGCCGGGCTGGTCGATGCCGATATCTACGGCCCTTCGCAGGCGCGGCTGCTGGGCACCGAAGGCCAGCGCCCGGTCGCGCATGACAACCGTCTGGTGCCGGTGGCGAGCCGGTGGGGCGTGCCGGTACTGTCGATGGCGCACTTGTCCGATCCGGGGCAGGCGATTGCCTGGCGCGGGCCGATGGCCTCGGGCGCGCTGACGCAATTGCTCGAAGGGCATTGGGACGATGCCGAAGTGCTGGTGGTGGATCTGCCGCCGGGCACGGGCGACATCCAGCTTACCATGCTGCAGAAGTTCAAGCCCGCAGGCGCGGTGATCGTCTCCACGCCGCAGGATCTGGCGCTGATCGATGCGGCGCGGGCGGCCGAACTGTTCGAGAAGGGCGGCGTGCCGGTGATCGGCATGGTCGAGAACATGGCCGGTTACGTGTGCCCGCATTGCGGCGAAACGAGCGATCCGTTCGGCAGCGGCGGCGCCGAAGCCTGCGCCCAAACGATGGGCGCCGATTTCCTGGGCCGCATCCCGCTCGATATCGCGATCCGCCGGGAAAGCGACGCAGGCACGCCCACGGCGGCGGGCGAGGGGCCGCAGGCCGATGCTTTCGCGGCTCTGGCGCGCAAGGTCGCGGACTGGCTGGACAGCCACTGATGGCGGTATCCCGGCGCGGCATCCTGATCGGGGCGCTGGCCGGAGGCGGGCTTGCGCTGGGCTATGCCCTGCGCCCGCGCCATTTTCCCCTGCCGCTGACGCCGGGCGAAGGCGAATTCGCGTTCGATGCCTGGATCAAGATCGGCACGGACGGGGTCGTCTCGGTGGCCGTGCCGCAAGTGGAGATGGGGCAGGGGATAACCACCCTGATCCCGCAGATCGTGGCGCATGAACTGGGTGCGGACTGGCGGCAGGTGGCGGTGGAACCCGCGCCGGTGAGCGCGCTCTATGCCAACTTTGCGCTGGCCGCGCGCTGGGCGCCGCTGTGGATGCCGCTCATGCCTTCGCTGGCGGACGATCCGGACGGGTTCGTCACCCGCCGCTGGGCCGAGGATCACCGTTTCAACGCCACCGCCGATGGCATGTCGCTGGCGGCCTATGAAGCTCCCGCACGCGCGGCCGCTGCCTCGGCGCGGGCGATGCTGATGCAGGCCGCCGCTGCGCGCTGGAACGCCGCCTGGGAAACATGCGATACGCAGGACGGCTTCGTGGTGCATGAGGGCAAACGCCTGCCGTTCGGGGCGCTGGCCGGGGAGGCCGCGGCTTTCGCGCCGCCGCCCACGCCGCCGTTGCGCCCTGCCGCCATGGCCGAGGAGCCCGGCCAGTTCCCGCCCGGCGCGCCGCTGGGCTATCCCCGGCTCGACCTGCCGTCCAAGGTCGATGGCTCGTGGACTTTCGCCGGGGACGTGCGGCTGCCGGACATGCTCCATGCCGCGATCCGCCATGCCCCGCTGGGCGTCAGCGCCTCGCTGGCCGGGATCGACGAGGGGCCTGCCAAACGCATGAAGGGCTTTGTGCAGGCCGTGAAAGGCGATGGCTGGGTGGCCGCCGCCGCGCGCGACTGGTGGACCGCCGATACCGCACTGACCCGGATGAAGCCGCGTTTCAAGGTCGCCGCCGGGATCGAGAGCTCTGGGATCGACAATGCGCTGGACGACGCGATGCGCGCCGGGCCGGTGCACCGCATCCATGCCTCGGGCGACATGGCGGTGGTGAAGGGCGGCTTGCCGCTGCAACTGCGCTATGAGGTCGCCCCGGCCGTGCATGCCACGATCGAGACGGCCAGCGTGACCGTGCGGCTGGAGAATGGGCGGCTGGAGATCTGGGCCGGCACGCAAGTGCCGGAGGCCACACGTGTGGCCGCGGCGCGGGCCGCTGGGATCGAAGTTTCGCAAGTGGTGCTCTATCCGATGCCCTGCGGCGGCAGTTTCGACCGGCGCCTGGAGTTCGGCCATGTGGTGGAAGCGGTGGTCATCGCGAAGGAAACCGGCCGCCCGGTGCAGCTTACCTGGTCCCGCAGCGAAGAGATGCGCGCAGGGCTGCCGCGCGCGCCGGTCGTGGCGGTCATGGCCGGGCGGTTCGATACCGATGGCGGGATCGCGGGCTGGCGCGCGCGCGTGGCGATGCCGCCCAGCGCCCAGGAGTTCGGCCGCCGCCTGTTCGGCGGGGACAGCCCTGCCGAAGCGATCCGCGCCGCCGCCGGAAAGGCGGACCCGCTCGCGCTGGAAGGCGCGGTTCCGGTCTATGCGATTCCCCACGTCGCGGTCGATCACATCCCGGTGGAAATTGCCCTGCCGGCCGCGCGCCTGCGCGGCAATGCCCACGGCTACACGGCCTTCTTCAACGAGAGTTTCGTCGATGAAATGGCGCACAAGGCCGGGCGCGAGCCGCTGTCCTACCGCATGGCGATGCTGGGCAAGGATCCGCGTCTGGCCGAATGTCTCCAGCGCGCCGCGGCGCTGGCGCAATGGGGCGGCGGCGGCGATAACAGCGGGCAGGGCATTGCCTGCCATGTGATCGGGGAAGGCCGCATCGCCGTGGTCGCCAGTGCCCGGCGTGACGAGAACGGGGTGCGGGTGGACAAGCTGAGCGCCGTGGCCGACATCGGGCGCATCGTGAATCTCGATATCGCCCGCCAGCAGATCGAGGGCGGGCTGGTGTTCGGCCTCGGGCTCGCGCTGGGCTGCTCGATCCGCTACGAGGGCGGACGGCCGGGCGCCGAGCGGTTGAGCGATCTCAGCCTGCCCGCACTGGCGGAGTGCCCGGCGATCGACGTGGCTTTCGTCGAAAGCGCGGCCGAGCCTGCCGATCCGGGCGAACTGGGCGTTGCGGTGGCCGCGCCCGCCGTCGCCAACGCGCTGTTTTCCGCAACGGGGCTGCGCTTTCGCCGCCTTCCGCTGTTCGATGAGGAATTGTGATGCTGCCGCCCGATCATCCCCCCGTAGCGGCCTCCGGCACCGGTGTGCTGCTCGTCAATCTCGGCACGCCCGATGCGCCCACGCCTGCCGCCGTGCGCCGCTATCTGGCGGAATTTCTCTCGGACCCGCGCGTGGTGGAAATCCCGCCTGTCATCTGGAGGGCGATCCTGCACGGGGTGATCCTGCGCACCCGTCCGGCCAAGTCCGCCCATGCCTATGCCCAGGTCTGGACGGACAAGGGCTCTCCGCTCGCGGCGGTCACGGCCGCGCAGGCCGAAGGGCTGCAGGTGCGGCTGGGCGAGGGCGTGCAGGTCGATTGGGCGATGCGCTACGGCAACCCGTCCATTCCCGCGAAGCTGGAAGCGATGAAAGCGGCCGGGTGCGATCGCATCCTGATCGCGCCGCTCTATCCGCAATATTCGGGCGCGACGACGGCTTCGGTGATGGATGCTTTGGGAGATGCCTTGCGCGCGATGCGCTGGCAGCCTGCCATCCGCACGCTGCCGCCCTATCACGACGATCCCGCCTATATCGCCGCGCTGGAAGAGGATATCGCCGCGCAAATGGCCGGGCTCGATTTCGAGCCGGAAGTGCTGCTGCTGTCCTTCCACGGCATGCCCGAACGCACGCTGCACCTGGGCGATCCCTACCACTGCCATTGCCGCAAGACCGCGCGTCTGCTGGGCGAGCGGCTGGTACAGCGGCTGCCGGGGCTGCGGGTCGAAACTTCGTTTCAGTCGCGTTTCGGCCGGGCCAAGTGGCTCGAACCGGCGACCGAGTCCGTGCTGGAAAACGAAGCGAAAGCAGGCACCCGGCGTCTGGCCATTGCCGCGCCGGGCTTTTCCGCGGACTGCGTGGAAACGCTGGAGGAGCTGGCGATCCGCGGGCGCGAAGTGTTCGAAAGTGCGGGCGGGGAGCGCTATACCACGCTGGCCTGTCTCAACGATCGTGCGCCGGGCATGGCGATGATGGAAACGCTGGTGCGCCGCGAACTGACGGGCTGGTGGCCTTGAGGGCATGCCGTCGAAGCTACGCGGCGGCGGCTGGCGGGCTTGCAGGGATTTAACCCGGGCGTATCGGTATCATTCTTGACTTGATCCTTTTTTGTTCCATTCTTGTTCCTATCGATGAGCAGGGAGTCGGAACAGATGCGCGAGACGGATTTTCTTCAGCCGGACTTTGCCTATTCGTCCCGGGCGGCGGACCGGGGCATGGCGCCAGGCGGTCTGCCGGTGGCGCTATCGGTCTTTGCGGACCGGGCGCACTTGCGCGCCACTATTCAGGACGATGCGCAAGCGGCAGGGCTTACCGTCACAGCCGCCGGGGCGCTGGCAGATCTGCTGGAAGGTTCCGCGCAGCCGCTCGGCGATGTCGTGCTGGTCGATTGCCCGCAAGCCGATGCGCAGACGCTGGCGGCGCTGGCCCGGCTCGATATGCGGGCCGCCCGCTGTGAGGCGCGGCTGATCGTATCGACCAGCGTGGCCGCGCTCGATGCGGTGTTTTCCTGCATGGACCAGTCCGCGCCGGTGCTGCTGGTCGATCCCAACCGCGCCGAACGGGTGATCGCGCTGGGGCAGGTGCTGGCCGGGCTTGGCCCGTCCCGCCTGCGCGAGCTTTCCGAAGACGACCGGCTGATGCTGCTGCGCTTGTCGGAGCAGGTCGGGCAGATTGCCGGAACGATCGAACGGCTCGCGCCCGATGGTACGGTAGTCAAGGATGCGGGGAACGGGGCTTTCCGGTTCGCAAGCGTTGCTTCGGGGCGGATGATCGACGAGATCGGATTGCCGAAGAACGGGAACCGCTATGCCGCCCGGCCGCCGCTTCCCGATGCACGCTTGGTGCGCAAGATCATCCGCCAGCGCCAGCAGCGCGCGCGGTATTTCGATTCGGGTCTGTTCGCCGATCCGGCCTGGGACATGTTGCTTGACCTCACGGCCGCGCGGGTAGAGCACAAGCGCGTTTCGGTCACTTCGCTGTGCATCGCCTCTGGCGTTCCGCCGACTACGGCCCTGCGCTGGATCGGGCAAATGGTTGAAGCGGACCTGTTTGCGCGCGTGTGCGATGACAGCGACAGGCGGCGTGCCTTCATCGAATTGACCGACAAGGCCGCCGAAGGCATGGCCCGCTACTTTGCGGACAGGGGCTGACCGGGCCGGGCGTTCAGGTGGCCGGCGGTTTCGGCCTCAGCATGGCATTCGCCCGCTCTATCGCCCGCCAGATCAGCGCCTTGCCCATGTTCCGCGCCGGGAAGGGGCGCGGGCTGGCGGGATCCAGGCCGAACTTGCGCAAGGCGCGATTGAAGGCGCGGGCGTCGGCTTCGGCATAGCTCCATTCCGAACGCCAGGTGATCGATAGCGAGATGGAAGGTGCGCCGGGGCCGACCTGCACCCAGTGCGGCGATTTCACCGGGACGTGGATGGCCTCGCCCGGGTTGATGGTGATGGCCGTGCCGCGTCCGGCGAAGTCCTGCGAATAGGGCAGGTTGCGGTGGTGCTCTCCCATGTGGAAGGCTTCGTGCACGCGGGGCGGGCTGATCGCTTCGTCTCCGGCGGGAAACAGCGTCATCGTCTTCGATCCGGCAAGCTGGAGCAGGATGTTGTGTTCGGGATCGAAGTGAAACGGCGTCACAGCGTTGGGGGAGGATACGAAGATGAATCCCTCATGCCGCAGCATTTCGCCCGTGCGCGGGAAGACGGTGCCGTTGAGTTCGCCCAGCACGCTTTCGAGCAGGGCGGCATAGGCCGGGATCTGTTCGATCCGCTTGAGCACGACCCACGATCCGCTCTCACCGATGTTGCGGATGGTTTCCACCACGCCAAGGCTGCTGGCCGGAACGTCTTCCGGAGCGATGCCGATGGGCAGGGCGCCGGGATTGTATTCGATGCTATCTTCGGGAAGCGCGGCGGCCAGCGTGGCCAGGGCATCCAGCGTCAGCAGCGGCTCGTCGGTGAGTGTGTGCTCCAGTTTGCAGAACTGTTTGGGATAGGCAGCCGCGAACGCGGCCTTGGCGGCGTCACCGAAAACTTCACCGTGGGTATGGGCGGTCATGGAACGATCCTTCCTTGTCGCTCCCACGCCTTAGGCGGCATCGGTTAAATTCTGGTTGGAACGGGCCGCGTCGATGCAGCCAGCGCAAAACGGCCCGGATGCCGCAAGACATCCGGGCCGCTTGCAAATTCCGGCGCGAAGCGTCCGGTCAGGCCGGGTTCCAGCCGATCACCGCCTTCACTTCCAGATATTCGTGCAGCCCGTATTCGCCCCATTCGCGCCCGTTGCCCGAACGCTTGTAGCCGCCGAACGGAGCGTGGAAGTCGAAACCGCCGTTCACCCAGATCGCGCCGGTGCGTATCTTGCGCGAAACCTCGCGGCAGGCATCGAGATCCTCGCCCGAGACATAGCCGCCGAGACCGAAATTCGAATCGTTGGCGATTTCCACGGCATGGTCCAGATCGTCGTAGCCGATGATGACGAGCACCGGGCCGAAGATCTCCTCGCGTGAAATCACCATGTCGTTGGTGCCCACGAACACGGTGGGCTTCACGTAGCAGCCCTTGTCCAGCCCTTCGGGGCGGCCCGGGCCGCCGGCGACCAGTTCGGCGCCTTCTTCCAGACCCTTTTCGATATAGCCCTGGATGATGTCGTACTGGCTCTTGGAGACGACCGGGCCCATGGCGAAGTTGCCGGTGGGATCGCCCACGGTCACGGCATTGGCAGCCTCGGCAGCGGCCTTCTTCACCTCTTCCATGCGCGAATTGGGCACCAGCAGGCGCGAACCGGCCGAGCAGGTCTGGCCCGAATTGCCCATCATGCCCGCCGTCGCGCCCGCGACATGGGTGGCGAGCGAGGCGTCGTCGAGCACGATCCACGCGCTCTTGCCGCCCAGTTCCAGCCCGACGCGCTTGACGGTATCGGCGGCATCCTTCTGGATCTGCACGCCCACCGGCTCGGAGCCGGTGAAGGAGATCATGTCCACGTCCTCATGGGTGGAAAGCGCGGTGCCGATTTCGCTGCCCTTGCCCTGCACCATGTTGAAGACACCGGCGGGCACACCCGACTCGTGCAGGATCTCGGCGAGGATCTGGGCCGAATAGGGAGCGAGTTGCGGCGGCTTGAGGATCATCGTGCACCCGGCGGCGAGCGCGGGGAAGATCTTCACGCAAGTCTGGTTCATCGGCCAGTTCCACGGCGTGATCAGCCCGCACACGCCGATCGGCTCCTTGCGGATCAGGGTAACGCCGCGCTCTTCCTCGAACTTGAAGGTCTTGAGCACTTCGATCGCGGTATTGAGGTGGCCGCTGCCAAGCATGGTGTGGAAACCGCAGGCGAGCGGACGCGGGGCGCCCATCTCTTCCATGATCGCCTCGCCCAGTTCCTCTTCGCGCCTGGCGTATTCGGCCTGAATCGTCTGGAGCAGTTCGAGCCGTTCCTGCGCAGACGTCTGCGAATAGCTGGCGAAAGCCTTGCGCGCGGCGGCGACGGCGAGATCGACATCGGCAGGCGAGCCGAGCGAGATGGTGCCGGAAACGGCTTCGGTGGCCGGGTTGATGACTTCCGCCGTGCGGGGGGTGATCGGATCGACAAAGCGGCCGTCGATGTAGAACTGGGTGTAGTTGCGCATGGTAGTCTCCCATTCCTCCCCGGAACGGGGAGGGGGACCATGCGCAGCATGGTGGAGGGGCACAGGCGGTTTGCTTGCCGTCGAGAGGGAGCGATTGACTGCCCGTGCCCCTCCACCACCCTAACGGGTGGTCCCCCTCCCCCTGATGGGGGAGGATATTTACGTTACTGCGTGCCTTCGGCGTACCAGGTGCGGAATTCGCTGTACTGGGGCTTGTCCGTGGCATTGGCGACCGGATCGATCTTGCAATGGATCACCGTCACGCCGCCGCGGGCATAGGCGCGTTCGATGGCAGGCGCGATGTCGGCTGCGTCGGTGACGAATTCACCGGCGGCGCCGAAGCCTTCGGCGATCTTGTCGAAGCGGACCTTGTCGGACCAGTGCACGCCCGCCTCATTGGTGCCTTCGCCGAACGTCATGCGATAGACGCCGACTTCGAGGCCCCACTGGAAGTCCACGCCGACGACGCAGACCAGCGGCAGGTTCTTGCGCACCGCCACTTCCAGTTCGCCGATGTGGAACAGGAACGAGGAGTCCGACGTCACCAGCATACCCGGGCGGACTTTGCCGGTCGCGGCCTGATCGGCCAGCATGGCGCCGGTGGCATAGGGCAGGCCGGTGCCGATGTGGCCGTAGTTCTGGTTCCAGATCACGTCGTGCGGCTTCGCCATGTTGTAGGTCCAGGTGTAGATCACCGTGGCGCCGCCGTCGCGGATCATGATGCCGTCCTTCGGGAACGCCTTGGTGGCTTCCACGATGAAGCGGGCCGTGTTCATCGGCACGTTGCCGGTGCCGTCGTCGCGGGTCTGCGATTCCTCGTCCAGATCCTTGATCTGCTGCGCATCGCCCTTGATGAACTCCTCAAGGCGCGGGTGGCCGGGCAGGGTCTTGCCTTCCAGCGCGCGCACGAGCTGCGGCACCACGGCGCGCAGATCGCCCACCAGCGGGCAGTCGATCTGGCGGTTGACGCCGATCGCGGTCGGGTCCTGCTGGACGTAGATCCACTTGCGGTTGGCTTCGTTATCCACCCAGTGGCGCCAGCGGCCGTAGTGGCTCGGCTCGCCGAGTTCGGTGCCGAGCGCGATGCACAGGTCGCTGTCGACCACCGCATCGATCGAAACTTCGGAGAAGCCGTAAGGGAAGGTGCGGTCCTCGATCCCCTCGATGAAGGCGGTGCCGCCCGAGGTCTGGATCACCGGCGCGCCGATCTTGAGCGCCAGATCCTTCACTGCCGCGCCGGACTTGCTGGTGTAAACGCCATGGCCCGCCAGAATGACCGGGTTCTTGGCATTCGCGATCAGCTCTGCGGCTTCGGCGATGCGGTCGCCGTCGGCGCCCTGATTGGTCAGGCGGTAGCGGTGCGGCGGCAGGACTTCGGGAACGTCCAGCTCTTCGAGCACGACGTGGTGCGGATATTCGATGTAGCAGGGGCCGGGCGTGCCCGACATGGCGACGCGGATCGCCTCGCGCACGATCTCGTCGGTCTGGTCGGCATATTCGATCGAGCTGGAGAACTTGACCGAATCCTCGATCATCGGTTCCTGACGCACGAACTGGATGCGGCCGCGGCGCACGCGGCGCTCGGTGATGCGGGCGCGCTGGCCGCCCATGAAGATCACCGGCGAATTCTCGACCTTGCAGCACTGGATCGCGGGCATCATGTTCGCCATGCCCGGCCCGAGCGTGCCGATGGCGAGCGCGGGCTTGCCGGTGATGCGGGTGCTGGCTTCGGCCATGAACCCGGCGGCGGCCTCATGGTGCGGCGATACCACGGTCCAGCCACGGCGTTCGGCTTCGAGGAAGAAGTGGACGAAGTTCGGATCGGGAATGCCGTAGAGGGTGCGGATGCCCTCTGCCTCGAACAGGTCGAGGATGCGCTTGTAGACCGGAGTGCCCTTGGGCTTGGTCGCCGGGGTGGCTTCCGCCTTGGTATCGTCTGCGTACATTGGGTTGCCTTTCTTCGATCTCGATCCGGTTGTTTTCGCGTGCCTGCTAAAAAGAGGGCGCCATACGCGGCGGTTTTCAGTTGCTCTCCCAAGCTGCGGCAGCGGTGCACGCTTTGCAGGAATGACTAAGCTCTCTTCCCGTCAAATCAACATCGCTGTTCACTTGGAGGCATCCGCTTCGTCAGCAATCGCCTCGGCGTTCTCCGCCAGTTCGGCCAGCACGGCTTCGTTGTCTTCGCCCAGCAGGGGGGAGGGGCCGTGGACTTTGCCGGGCGTGGCGGAAAACCACGTGGGCACGCCCGGGTAGCGGACGGGGCCCTGCGCGGTTTCGACCTCCTCGAAAAAGCCGATGGCATTGAGGTGTTCGTTCTCGAACA
The DNA here is from genome assembly GCF_022832375.1 of Novosphingobium beihaiense. GTDB lineage: Bacteria > Pseudomonadota > Alphaproteobacteria > Sphingomonadales > Sphingomonadaceae > Novosphingobium > Novosphingobium beihaiensis. The sequence continues at coordinate 82,451 of NZ_JALHLG010000009.1, read as the reverse complement.
GCTCGCCGGTGGAGCGCAGCGGGGCGCAAGGGATGTGCAGGGCCTGCAGCGTATCGAGCCATTCCTGCGTGGTGCGGGTGAGGAACGTCTCGCCCAGCAGGCCATAGACCCGCCCGATCTGCTTCGCGCGCTTTTCGAGAGTGGAGAACTCCTCGCCCCGTTCGCCCATGGCCCATGCGGGCTGGATCGCCTCCATGAAGGCATTCCAGTGTTTGTCGTTATAGACCAGCGCGGCGACGTAGCCGTCCCTGGTCTTGTAGGGGCGGCGGTTCTTCTCGACCGCGCGGTGATAGAAGGCGGGCGTGGTCGGCGGCGTGAACATCGCGCCATTGGCGTGTTCCACCAGCATGAACGAGCTCATCGCCTCGAACATGGTGACTTCCACTTCCTGCCCCTCACCCGTGCGTTCGCGGTGGAACAGCGCCATCATCGTGGCGTAGAGCGCGTGGAGGCCCGCCACTTTGTCCGCCATGATCGTGGCGACATAGCCGGGCTCGCCATTCATCAACCCCTGCACGTAAGGGATGCCGCATTCGGCCTGGATGGTGTCGTCATAGGCGGGCTTGTCGCCTTCGGGCCCGCGCCGCGAATAGCCGTAGCAATTGGTATAGACGATATCGGGCCGGATCGCGCGGACGGCCTCGTAATCGAAACCCAGCTTTTTGATCGCGCTGCCGCGCATCGAATGGATGAACACGTCCGCCGTGGCGATCAGCCGGCGCAATGTGTCCTTGTCCTCGTCCCGGCGCAGATCGAGCATCAGACCGCGCTTGCCGCGATTCACATTGACGTAGATGCCGCCCATGCCGGGCACCGGGCCTTCGGTGATCCAGCGGGTATTGTCGCCGGCGGGCGGCTCCACCTTGAACACTTCGGCGCCCATGTCGGCCATGATCTGTGTGGCATAGGGGCCGAACACGACGCTGGTGAGATCGACCACGCGAATCCCCGCCAGCGGTCCGCTGCGGCCCTGTGGGGCTTCTTGTCCCTGTGCCTCTCCGGCCATCTGACTCTCCGTTATCTGGCGAATCTGATAGCGCAGCCGCGATGGCAGGTCTATGCGTATTTTCGTTCGATGAACCGATATCGGCACAATGCCGGTTGTGCGGGGCGCCTGGCGCTGCTAATTCCCGCCCACGCTCAAAGTGAAGCGAAATTGGGAAAGGCCCGGCCTCCGGCGCGGCGCCTGTGCAGAGGAAAGGTCGAGTCCCGTGGATTTCTCACTCACCGAAGACCAGCAGAATATCCGCGAAGCGGTTCTCAAGCACTGCTCGCAGTTCACGGACGAGTACTGGCTGGAAAAGGATCGCAGCGGCGAATTCCCCTTCGAGTTTCACAAGTCGATGGCCGAGGCCGGATGGCTGGGCGTCGCCATGCCCGAATCGGTCGGCGGTGCGGGGCTGGGCATTACCGAAGCGGCGGTGATGATGCAGGCGGTCGCCGAAAGCGGCGGCGGCATGACGGCGGCCTCGGCGATCCACGGGCCGGTGTTCGGGCTGGAGCCGGTGCATCTGTTCGGCACTGAGGAACAGCAGCAGCGCATGATTCCGCCGATCCTCTCGGGCGAGGAGAAGATGTGTTTCGCCGTTACCGAGCCCAACACCGGGCTCGACACCACCAGCCTCAAGACCCGCGCCGAAAAGGTGGAGGGCGGCTACAAGGTCAATGGCGAGAAGATCTGGATCACCAATGCGCACGTCGCGGACCGGATGCTGCTGATCGCGCGCACGACGCCGCTCGATCAGGTGAAGAAGAAGACCGAAGGGCTGACGCTGTTCTACTGCAAGCTCGACCGCGAGCACATCGAGCACCAGATCATTCCCAAGATGGGCCGCCATGCCGTCGGCTCGAACATGCTGTTCATCACCGACCTGTTCATCCCCGAGGAAGACCGCATCGGCGAGGAAGGGCAGGGTTTTAAAATTCTGCTGCAGGGCCTCAATCCCGAACGTATCCTGCTGGGCGCCGAAGCTACCGGGCTGGGACGCGTGGCGATCCAGAAGGCGTCGCGCTATGCCCGCGAACGTGTGGTGTTCGGCCGCCCCATCGGCCAGAACCAGGGCATCCAGCATCCGCTTGCCAAGGCGTGGATGCAAGTGGAGGCGGCGAGCCTCATGGTGCTCAAGGCCGCCACCCTGTTCGACAAGGGCGAGGATTGCGGCGCCGAGGCCAACTCCGCCAAGTTCCTGGCCGCAGAGGCGGGATACGAGGCGTGCCAGACGGCGGTCATGTCGATGGGCGGCATGGGCTATGCGCAGGAATACCATGTCGAGCGTTACTTGCGCGAGGTGCTGATCCCGCGCATCGCCCCGGTCAGCCCGCACCAGATCATGAACTACATCGCCGAGCGGGTTCTGGAACTGCCCAAAAGCTATTGAACGAGGGCGTCATCCCGGCGAAGGCCGGGATCGCTCTCGGCAACGCGCGGCTTGGCTGCCCGCGATCCCAGCCTTCGCTGGGATGACGTGAAAGGAAGAGGATGCCCATCCAGCACGAACCCATCTCCGCCCGCTCCTGGCTCTTCGCGCCGGGCGACAGCGAAAAGAAGATGACCAAGGCGATGGAGGGCGAGGCCGATATCGTCCTGATCGACCTCGAAGATGCCGTTGCCATCGACAACAAGGCGAATGCGCGCCCGATGGTGCATGATTTCATCAAGGCCCATCCCGAACAGCGCCACCGCCTGTGGGTGCGCGTGAACCCGCTCGACGGGCCCTATACGCTGCTCGATCTCGCGGCGGTGATGCCCGCGCATCCGGGCGGGATCATGCTGCCCAAGGTCTATGGCCGGCAGGACGTGGAAACGCTCGACAAGTATCTGGAGGCTTTCGAAGTCGCCAACGGCATCGAACAGGGCTCCACCCCGCTGATCGTGCTGATGACCGAGACGGCGGAGGCCATGTTCCACTGGGGCGATTACAAGGGCTGCCCGCGCGTGGTCGCGCTGACATGGGGTGCGGAGGATCTGGCGGATTCGATTGGTGCCTCGTCCAACCGCGATCCGGACGGCTCTTATTCCTTCACCTATGAAATGGCCCGCAGCTTCTGCGTGCTGGGCGCGGCGACGGCGGGTGTGACGGCGATCGAGACGATCAGTGCCGATTTCCGCGATCTCGACGCGCTGAAGGCCCGCGCCGAAAAGGTTCGCCGCGACGGTTATCGCGGGATGATGGCGATCCACCCGGCGCAAGTGCCGGTGATCAATGCCGCCTTCACCCCCACTGATGAGGAAGTGGCCGAAGCGCAGGAAATCGTCGATGTCTTCGCCGCCAACCCCGGCGTGGGCGCGATTGGCTGGAAGGGCGGAATGCTCGACCGGCCTTACCTTGCACGCGCGGAACGGCTGCTGCGGCAGGCGGGCAAGCTGTGATGTACCGGGCAGGCGCTGTCCTCCCCTCCCCTTCAGGGGAGGGGCCGGGGGTTGGGGGCTCTCGGCCAAGTGCGGGTTGTAGGGATCGCCCCCACCCCAACCCCTCCCCTGAAGGGGAGGGGCTTTGCATGACCGACATCGTCACCCCGGAAGCGCTCGACCTTTCGCAATACCTCAAGGCAGGCGACCGGATCGTTTTCGGCCAGGCCTGCGGCGAGCCGACCACGCTGGTGGAAGCGCTGATTGCGCAAGGGGCTGCTATCGGCAATCTCGGCGCTTTCATCGCCACCAGCTTCTCCGGCCTGTTCACGCCGGAAACCGCGAGTGCCTTCCGCCTGTCCAGCATGGGCGCCATCGGCGCGCTGCGGGCGATGACTAAGGCCAATCTGCTCGATGTGATCCCCGTCCATGTCAGCCAGGTCGCGCCGCTGATCGAATGGGGTGTGATGCCTTGCGACGTGGCGATGATCCAGGTGAGCCCGGCGGATAGCGCGGGCAACCATTCCTGCGGTCTCATCTCCGACTATGTGCGCGCGGCGGTGGACAAGGCGCGCGTGGTGATCGCCGAAGTCAACGAGCAGGTGCCCTATGTGCCGGGCGAACTGATCCCCGGCAGCGCTATCGACGTGGCGGTGACAGTCAGCCGCGCGCCGGTGGAAGTCGCGCCCGCGAAGATCGGCCCCACTGACGAAGCGATCGCGAAATTCTGTGCCGAGTACATCGGCGATGGCTCGGTGATCCAGACCGGCGTCGGCGCGGTGCCCGATGCGATCCTGCGCCTGCTGCATGACCGCAAGGATCTGGGCGTGCACTCCGGAATGCTGGGAGACGGCCTCGTCGAGCTGGCCGAGGCGGGCGTGCTCACCAATGCGCGCAAGGAGATCGACACCGGCGTTTCGATCAACGGCGCGCTGATCGGCACCCGGCGGCTCTATGACTGGGCGCACAACAATCCGTCGATCCGCATGACGCCGACCAGCTATACCCACGATGCAGGCGTGCTGGGGCGTTTGTCACGGCTCGTCACGATCAACTCGGCGGTCGAAGTCGATCTCACCGGGCAAGTCAATGCCGAGCAGGTGGGCCATGCCTATGTCGGCGGTACGGGCGGCCAGGTGGACTTCGTGCGCGCCGGAGCCCGCTCGCCGGGCGGCGCCTCGCTGATGGTGCTGGGCGCGACCGCCAAGGGCGGCGCGCTCAGCAAGATCGTGCCGCAGCTGGGCGGTCCCGTTACCTCCGCGCGCACCGAAGTGGACGTGGTCGTCACCGAATTCGGCGCGGCGGAATTGAAAGGCCAGTGCCTTGCCGAACGCGCCCGGCGGCTGGTCGCCATCGCCCACCCCGATTTCCGCGAGGAACTCGACCGCACCGCCCACGAAATCGCCAAGCGAGGGTTCTGAATATGACCGATGCCGTCCTCTACGATGCCCGCGAAGACGGCATCGCGATCCTGACCATCAATCGCCCCGACCAGCGCAATTGCCTCAGCCGCGAAGTGCGCGAGGGACTGCGTGAGGCCTGGGCACGGTTCGAGGCGGACGACGCGATGCGCATTGCCATTCTCACCGGCAGCGGAGACAAGGCCTTTTGCGCGGGCGGCGACCTTAAGGAAATGGTCGAGACGGGGATGACAGTCCCGCCGCGCGACATGTTCCCGCTGCCCTATGACAGCATCGAACTCACCAAACCAACCATCGCGGCGGTCAATGGCCATGCCATGGCGGGCGGGTGGATGATCGCGCAGGCCTGCGACTTGTGCGTTGCCAGCACCAACGCGAAGTTCGCGATCACAGAAGTGAAGGTGGGGCGTGGCTCACCCTGGGCCGCGCCACTGATCCACATGATACCGCAGCGTATCTTCATGGAGATCGTGCTCACCGGCAAGCCGATCACGGCCGAACGCGCCTATGAGATCGGCCTCGTCAACCGGCTGGCCGAGCCCGGCGCCGCGCTCGATGCCGCGATCGAACTGGCGAAGGAAGTGCTCGAAGGCGCGCCGCTTTCGGTCAAGGCCGCGCGTGAGACGGTGATGCTCTCCACTGAAATGGGTCGCAGCGCCGCCCTGCAGGCCGCCCGCGCCGCGCATGAGCTGACCTATCATTCCGAAGATGCGCAGGAAGGCCCGCGCGCCTTTGCCGAAAAGCGCAAGCCGGTCTGGACAGGGCGCTGACAGGCGGAGCAAAGTATTCGAGTTCCGCGCGACCCCGCTCGTCCTGAGCTTGTCGAAGGACGCTGGCGCGGCGTTGGAACCAACATCCTTCGACAAGCTCAGGATGAGCGGGGGGAGGGGTTCGGGTTCGCGACATGGGCTCAGAAGCCTTCGGCTTCCGTCCGGCACGAACGGAGAGGGCAGGATCAGATCCCGAAGCGCAGCTTGATGGCGCGGTAGCGTTCCAGCAGCAAGGCGGCGCGTTCACCGGGCGTGACCATGGCCGTGCCGGATGGCAGGTGGTCCATCAGCTCCGCCCGCTTCACCAGCTTGGAGCGGAACACTGCGGGGCTCTGTGTCAGCAGGTTGCGGTGGGTGAGATTGCCGCCAGTGAATCCTTGCGTATCCAGCCAGTTGTGCACGCCGGGATCGTCATGGGCGATCACGAGGCGTACCACACCATCGGCATCCACTCGGGTACGCGCGGGGGTATAGCTCACCGGGCGGTGGAGGAAGTCCATCGATCCCATGAACGCGCCGCCCATGCCGAAAATCCAGAAGCCCTCGTGCCAGTCCATCTCGACGATCAGCGCTTCATCGGGTTCGAGCCGCCAGACCATGTGCGCGGCCATGCGCCCGCGTTTGGCATCGGCGGCGTCGTTGGCGGACTTGTCGGCCGGAAATGCGTTGAGGCTCTCCGGATCGCAGACCCCCTGTGAGGTCAGCCAGGCATGTTCCGGCCACTGTGCCATCAGCCCGGTAACGAAACGGCCTGCCCAGTCCATCGCCTCGATCATGCGCTCGGGGGAGGGCAGCGGGCGCGGTCCGGTCATCCCCACGCGTTCGATGGAAAGCGTGGTCGGCGTTTCTCCCCAGGCGTCGAAAGCCTCGCGGATGAAGAGTTTGCGGCTGCCGGGCGTGGTGGGAAGCCAGTTCCTCTCGCGCGGTTCGCCGCCGATGATCAGTTCGAAGTTGCCATCCGCATCGGTTTCGATCTGCGCGCCGAGGATGTTGCACTCGGGAATATCGCCGAAGGGTTCGTGCAGGCTGGGCCAGCCGGTGCCGGGAATGGCCTCCGGGCGCGGGCCCTGCACGGTCATGTTGAGCCAGCGCGCGGTGCCGCGTTTGCCGGTTACGCGATAGGTGTGCTCGCCCGAAATCCACGCCTGACGATACGTGAAGTCCGCCACGTCGCCGCCCAGTTTCATCGTCGGCGTGGTGAACCGGTGGATCTGCGGAAAAGCCGGGTCCTTCGTTTCCAGTGCCAGATCGAAAGCCTGCCCCAGATTCTGCGTCAGGAAGCGAAAGGCGTCGGCGCGCTGCAGCGGGTTGGCCGGATTGGCATCCTTGAAGGCATGGGCCCCGGCCTGCTTCAGATCGTCGCAGAAGCGTTCCCACGCGGCCCTGAGGGTCTTGTCGGCAGGGGCATCGCCATAGGCCATGATCAGGCTCCCAGTTTCACAAGCAGGTTGGACAGCCCGTCCGCCGCCCGCGCGCAGGCCGATGCGGGGCCTTCGCTTGCGATGCGCGGGCCGACCAGTTCCAGATCGAAAAGGCCATTATAGCCGAGTTCCAGAATGTCGCCGACGATGCGTTCGAGCGGGATCGCCCCGTCTCCCGGCACCGCGCGGCAAGGGGCGGTGCGGTCGGCCAGCACATAGTCGCTGACTTGCACCAGACCGGCGAGCGGCAGCGCGGCGGCGAGGTGTTCTTTCAGCGCGCCTTCCATCCAGCAGGCGTGGATGTCGATGCACAGGCCGGTTCCGGCGATCCGGGCCAGACGCGTCGCGTCGGGCAGGGTGTGCGCGATATGGATATCGACATTGAGCGCGGAGGCATTCTCCACCAGCAGCGCCACGCCCTTTTGCTGCGCAGCATCACGGCAGGGGGCGAGCAGCTCCGCAAAGCGTTCCGCCGCCTGTTCCCATGAGAGTGAACCGCGCCCGCCGGTGATGAGATAGATCGACGGGGCGCCCAGTTCGGCGGCGCTGTCGATGGCGCGCATGAGGCCTGCCGCCGCGCCGCCGCTGTCGCGTTCGAGATCGGGGTGCAGGGCGAACGGGTGGTTGATGCAGCCTGCTTTCACGCCGCTTTCGGCCAGTAGGGCAGAGAGCGCGTCCGGCTGCTCCAGCTTGGGAGTGACGAGGGTGCAATGCTGCACGCCGATGCTGCAGCAATATGCGACGAAGGCGGCCGTGGGCTCGGCCATGAAGGCGACCTGATGGAGGCTGACGCGGGGGTGCATTCAGGTCCTCCCCGGCACGGGGAGGGGGACCGCCGCAGGCGGTGGAGGGGACTCTCCCCCCAAACCGGCGTTGCGCAAGGACGCGAATCCCCTCCACCATGCTGCGCATGGTCCCCCTCCCCGTGCCGGGGAGGACAGCATCACTTGCGCACCTCCACCGGCACGCCGAAGCGTTCGCGGAAGGGGGCGAACTCTGCGTTCAGCGCATCGATATCGTATCCCGCGTCGATCAGCACTTGCGTGGAATAGTGAAACTTGCCGTGCCGGTCGCCTTTGTTGCGGGCTAGGTAATCGCGCATCGCGGTTTCCTGCCGTTCGCCGAAGGGGCGGCCCGCGAAGGTATAGTACCTCCGGATCGTTGCCACCGGATCGGCCACGAAATCGCGGTAGAGCACGTGGTGGATGCGCGGATCGTCCACCATGGGATGGTTCATGGTATTCCCGATCGACCAGCGCACGCGTTCCAGATGCATTTTCGCTTCCTTCACCAGATCGATCTTGCCGACGATGCCTTCCATGATGTCTGCCATCATCATCGTCGAGCTGGCCGCGACCATCACCGGATCGCGGTGCAGCCACACCAGCGAGGCATCGGGATAGGCTTCGAAGAATTCGGTGAGGCGCGTGGTGTGAAAGCCTTTCAGCACCCAGTATTTCGGCTCGCGTTTATATTGGAAGGCCTGCAGCATGGCCTTGTGGATGCGGTACTGCGCGGCCGGATCGGCGGGCAGGCCGAAGGAGAGATTCTGCATCGGCACCCGCCACCATGCGGTGGGCGTCATCACCCGGAAATCGAAAGCCCAGGTGCGCTCGTCCTCGGGCAGGCCGCTGCCCAGCATGTCGTTGTAGGGGTGGCAGTGCAGCCACTTCGCCATCCGGGTATTGATCTCGCGCCATTCCGCATCCGCCAGAGCCTTGCGCGGGTCTTCGCCGCTGACGATGCCGGGCGGCGGCGAAGGGTGCATGACTTCCCAGAACCGCAGCGCCCGCGCGTCGGGATCGACCGACATCAGCGCGTGCATCAGCGTGGTGCCCGAACGCGGCTCGCCGGTGGCGAACAGCGGTCGGTCGATCACTTCTGCGGCAAGGGGATGGTCCTTGCGGTCCTGAAAGAACCTGAGGCGGTCGGTCAGCAGCCAGTGGATGTTGTCCGCTGCCGCCTTACGCCCCGCCGCGTCCATTGGGATGGTGTTGATGTGCTGCACCGCCAGTGCGAAACGCGCAGGGAAACCCTCGTCGGCCCAGTCGGACAGGCCGGTTTCGTCCATGGCATGTTGCAGCAATTGCTGCGGGTCGAGGCTGGTCATGTCAGCCCTCCACCAGCTTTTGGATCTCGTCCTCGGTCTCGCGCACTTTGGCGGCGGAACTGGCGGAGAATTTCATGCCGCCCATCGCGCCGTATTCCATCAGCTTGTAAACGCGCATTCCGGCATCGGCGAAGCCTTTCACCTTGCGCGCCACTTGCCGGGGCGTGCCCACGGGCAGGATGTCGCGGATCGCCTGCGGGTCCATCTCGTCGCAGAAGCGGATCATCGCCTCGCGGCTGAGTTTGACCGGATCGAAGTCCATGATCCCGCGCCAGTCCGGCCCCATCGGGTGTTCGTAGCCGAACCGGGCGAGGTCCTTGGCGGTGATCATCAGGATGATCGATTTGACCATCGGGGCCTGCAGCATTTCCGCGATCTCGTCCGGCTCGCCGATCAGGCACATCTGCGTCAGCGCCGGAGTGAAATGGCTCATGTCGCGTCCGGCGGCGTCGCCCGCATCGAGGATGACCTTGAGCTTTTCGGCATAGTCCTCCGGCGTCCACGCGCCTGCGGGCCACCAGCCGTCCGCCTCGCGCCCGGTGATGCCCAGCATGCGCGGGCCTGCCGCGCCGGTCCAGATCGGCGGGGCCTTGCCGCCGTAAAGCTCGGTATCCATCCGCGCGTGTTCGAGGTGGAAGAACTTTCCTTCGAAATCGACCGGGCCATCCGCATGCCACAGCAGCTTGATCACCTTGATCGCCTCTTCGAAGCGGCTCACCGGCTTGGAGAAATCGAAGCCGTAAGGGACGGTGTTCTCCAGCTCGCCCGAGCCGAGGCCGAGGATGAAGCGCCCTTTGGACAAGTGGCTGATCGTCAGCGCGCTCTGCGCCAGCAGCGAGGGATGGCGGCGCACGGTATCGACCACGGTCGTGGCAAGCGGCGTGGTCTGCGTCAGCACCGCCGCGGCGGCGGCCACCGCCATGCCATCCAGATGGCGGTGCGGGCTGGGCGAGGCCTTGGCGAGATCGGTGAATTCGGGCGTCCAGATCGAATCGGGCCAGAAGCTGACCATGTGATCGGGCAGCCAGATCGAGTGATAGCGGCCCGAATCGTACTCGGCCGCCATGTCGATGCCGAGCGGCAGCGTGGTGCGCAGGAAGGCTGCGGGTTGCACTGTCATCGCGTCTCGTCCTCTCCCGGCCACGCGCTCGAAGGTCCCCGGAACGTCGGGGTGATGCTCTGATCCGGTGCGTTGTCCGTGCCCGGTTTGTGGGCTAGGGGGCGAGGCAAGAGAATTCCCATTTGGGGATGAAAACATGCTCTCGAACGAGGATGCCGCGGCGCTGCTGGTGCCGCTGATGGAAGGACTGGTGGAGGACCCGCCCTGGCAAGGGTTTCTGGGCGCTTTGCGCGCGCGGGTGCGGGGCGACTATGCCAGTCTGGTGTTCCGCCCGCTGCCGCTGGGTACGCCGGAAGCGCGGGTGATCCATCTCTATTCCGGTCAGCCCTCGCCGCCGCCGGTCTCGCGCCATTACCGGGAGAATCTCTATCTCTCGGACCCGATGCCCTATCACGCGATGGCGGAAGGGCGCACGTTCCGCCTCGACGAATTGCTGCGCTTCGGCGAGCCGCGCCACGATGCCTATCTCTCGCAACTGCTGGTGCCTTCGGGCATGAACCACTTGCGGATGATCCGCTATGCCGAGAGCGGCGGCGTCAGTGGCTGGATCACGATCACCCGGCGCGAGGGGGAGTTCGGGCCCGATGCCGATGCCCTGCTGGAGGATCTGGCCCCGCACATGCGCGCGGCGCTGGGCAGCTTCGTGACGCTGGAGCGCGAACGCATGACCGCTGCGGTGGCAAAGGAAGCGGTGCGGCGGATGAATTTCGGCTGGGTCACGCTCGATGGCGAGGGGCGGCTGATCGATGCCGATGTTCATGGCGAGCAGATGCTGGAGCACGCGGGGCGCCTGTCATGCAGCAAGGACGGGCGGCTGACCGCGCGCGATCCGCAGCTCAGGCGGCAGCTTCTCGATGCGATCCGCGATCTGGCGGACGATCCGCAGGCCCGCCCGCGCGCGCTGGTGCTGAGCCGCGAGCCCTGGCTGGACCTGCTGCTGGTGCCTTCGGGCCAGCGCATGGGCACCACGCAGGCCGCGCCTGCGATCGTGTGCTATCTCCATGCCGACAACTGGTCCTCCGCCGACCGCTGCGAGCAATTGGCGCAGCTTTTCGATCTGGCGCCGAGCGAGGCGCGGCTGGCGCTGGCACTCAGCCGGGGCATGTCGATCAGCGAGGCGGCGCCCGAATTGGGGCTGACGGTGGAATCGGCACGGACCTATTCCAAGCGCATCTATGCCAAGACCGGCGCGCGCGGGCAGGCCGATCTGGTGCGCTTCATCCACCGCTCGGTGTTGGTGATCGCGTAACGCCATCCTCCCCGGCACGGGGAGGGGGACCATCCGCAGGATGGTGGAGGGGCAGGTGCCGCACGGCGTGCCCTCTCGTTGTCCTGTAAACCGCCTGTGTCCCTCCACCACGCTGCGCGTGGTCCCCCTCCCCCGGTGGGGGAGGATTTGAGCACACGAAAACCCCCGCTGGCGAGGCCGGGATAACGCCGGGAAGAAAGACACGAAGGCAGGCGGTGCGGCCGGCGTGTGGGGTGCTTGGCTCGACAAGCTTGGCTGGCGCTTCATCGGTTGCGAACGGCAGTGAGGGAAACGCGCGAAATCTCACCACTCGGCCCTGGCGAGCGAGGTGCCGGCGGGACGGGCTCGCTCCCCTGCCGCCAACCCCTGAGGAGCAACCCCAAGGCAAAGACCCCGCCGCGGCTGCAGGCGGCCCTGTCTGCGGGGCGCCGGCCGCTGTGTGCGTGTGACATGAGAGCCAAGGCCTGTGACTCCACGCACCCGTCTGTGCTGCGCCGTATAACCTATATGGTTATTTATGTCAAGGTGCATCCACTTTTCGGTTCTCGTACAAGCCCCCTCCTCTTCAGAGGAGGGGGTTGGGGGTGGTGCTGACGACAGCGCCATTTATCGCTGCGCGAGCGATGCTGCGCATCGCCACCACCCCTGCGCCCCTCCTCTGAAGAGGAGGGGAAATGCGCTGCCTTACAGTGAAGCCGGATACATCGTTTCGTTCCGCAACAGCACTTTGAACACATGTTCAGCAAAATCTGTTGACAGGGCCGCCGGTCCTTGTCAGCCAAGAGCAGCGAAGCGGGCCGAAGCCCGCCATGAACGACCGGGAGATGCCAGAAATGTCCAGACCGCTGGAAGGAAAAGTCGCGCTCGTGACCGGAGCGTCCTCGGGCATTGGCGAGGGCGCCGCGCTGTGCCTGGCCGAGGCCGGGGCCACGGTCGCGATGACGGCGCGCCGGGCGGACAGGCTGGCCGGGCTGGTGGAGAAGATCGAGGCCATGGGCGGCAAGGCGCTGGCCATCCCCGGCGACATGACCGTGGAGGAACAGGCCCGCGCGGCGGTGGAGGAAACTGCCGCGAAACTGGGCCGGATAGACATCCTGATCAATTCGGCGGGGATCATGGAAGCGGGCGGGATCGAGAACTGCGATACCGAAATCTACCGCAAGGTGATCGACATCAACCTGATGGGCACGGTCTATACTTGCGCCGCCGCGGTGCCGCACATGCTGGAGCAGGGCGCAGGCGACATCATCACCATCTCCTCGCTCGCGGGGCGCAAGGGCGGGCCGATGACCAGCGCCTATTCGGCGAGCAAGCACGCGGTCAATTTCATGACCGACGGGATGCGGCAGGAACTGGGCGGGCGGAACATCCGCGTCACCACACTGATGCCCGGCGCCACCGAAACCGAAGTGGGCGACAACATCTCCGACCCCAACTGGCGCAAGGCGATTCAGGCGCATGTCGGCAAGGAAGGCGCGGTGAAGCCGCGCGATATCGGCGAGGCCATCGTCTTCATCCTCGCCCTGCCGCGCCGGACCAACATTTCGGAAATTGCGATCCGGCCGACGATCGACACTTCAGCCTGATAACAAACCGGGAGAGAAAGCATGGCGGGAAGGCTTCAGGACAAGGTCTGCGTCATCACCGGCGCCGGTTCGGGCATGGGCAAGGCTATGGCCGAACGGTTCCATGCCGAGGGCGCCCGGCTGGTGCTCGCCGATATTTCGGGCAAGCAGGGCGAAGTCGCGGCTTCGCTGGGAGGCGCTGCGGTGGGCGTGCACTGCGACGTTTCGGATGAAGCGGATGTGCAGGCGATGATCGCGATGGCCGAAAGCAGGTTCGGACGGCTCGATGTGCTGTGCAACAATGCCGGGTTCGGCGGCCCGATGGCGCCGCTGCACACGCAGACCGCCGAGACCTGGGACAAGGTTCACGCTACCAACATCCGCGGGGCGTTCCTTGGGATGAAGTACGGCATCGCCTCCATGCTGAAGACTGGCGGCGGGGCGATCGTGAACACGACCAGTGCCTCCGGTGTGGTCGGCTGGAAGCATCATGGCGTCTATGGCGCGGCCAAGGCGGGGGTGAACCAGCTGACCAAGGTTGCCGCACTGGACTATTCGGACAAGAACATCCGCGTGAACGCCATCGCGCCGGGCACGGTGTGGACGGGGCTCGTCGAGGCTTCGCAGACCCATGCCGAGCCGCCCGCCGACTATCCGGTGCTGGCGGGCATCCCGATGGGCCGCTGGGGACTGGCGAGGGACATTGCCAATGCCGCGCTCTATCTCGCCAGCGACGAAGCGGCCTATGTCACGGGCGTGATCCTGCCTGTCGACGGCGGCTATTCCATCGGCTTTTCGGGCATGGGGGCGGAGCGTCCGGGGATCGCCAGCAGCGCTTGATTCGCGGCGCCTCAGGCGTCCTTGCTCTTCAGCACGAATGGAATGACGACATAGCCACGCACGGCGGTGGGGGCACCGCCGTTTGACATGGGTTCCCAGCGCCATTCCTTCACGGCTTTCAAAGCCGCCCGGTCGAGCGCCTTGCTGCCGCTGCTTGCGGCGATTTCGATGTCATCGACGCGGCCGTCCGGTCCCACCAGGACGAGCAGCTTGACCGTGCCTTGTTCGTGATGGAGGCGGGCCGAGCGGGGGTAGGCCGGGGGTTTGATGAAAAGCGCCTTGCCCGACAGATCGCCGCCATCCTGCGCGGCGGAGGCGGACGAGGCAGGCGCCGCGCCGGAGACCGGCTTGACCGGCGGCGGGGCGGCCACGGTCACGATCGGCGCGGGCGGCGGCGGGGCGTCCAGCGCCACTTTCACCGGGCCGGGGGCGGGAAGCTGGATCTTGGGCTTGGGCACGAATGCCGGGGTGGGCGTTTCGACGGCCTTTTCCAGCGTCTTGGGCGGCGGCGCGGCCTTGGGCTTGGTGTCGAGTTCCCGCACCGTCATGACGGTGAGCCGGGCGCGCTCCTGATGCTTGCTGACCATGTTGAGCGTCATCAGGCCCGCGAGCATCGCCAGGACGGTGCCTGCCGCCGCGACCAGCGCGATCGGGCCGGAACGGCGCGACGGCTGGTAGACCGAGCGTTCGTAAGGCACGGCCGATTCGAACAGCAGGGCTTCGTCCGAAGCTTTCGGAGAGGCGCTGGCGGCCGTCCATGCAGGCTGCGAAACCGCGCTTTCCCGCGCCGTTTGCGGGAACTTCCGGTTCCTGCCCGCATGAAACCCTGTCGTCGCGAGTGTCGCCACGCCTGCCCCTCGTTCGCTGTGAATGATCGATATTGCGAGTCATTCTCATATACACTAAGAAGCGGTTCGTCCAGACATTGTTGGACGCCGGGCGGGCCTTCCGGGGGGAGGCTTTGCCGCGGGTTTTGGTCTCCCCGCGAACAGAGGAAAATGCACTTTGGAAGCCGCTGAAGCCGCCGCGCGGCCTGCTCCGGAAACGGTCTGCGGACCCAGCCGCCGCACCGCCGAATCGGCGGAAGCGCCGATGGGCAAGCGTCAGCCGCGCAAAAAGAAGAAGGTGCGCGCTTTCTGGCTGAAGCAGTTGCACACTTGGCACTGGGTCAGCGCGGCGATTTCGCTGGCGGGCATGTTCCTGTTCGCGATCACCGGGCTGACGCTGAACCACGCCGCATCGATTTCCGCCACGCCGGTGATTACGGACAGCAGCGGCCAGTTGCCGCGCGCCATGCTGGACAAGCTCCCGGCGCCCAATGACGGCCATGCGCCGCTGCCTGCCGATGTCGCCCGGGCCGTGGCCGCAGCCGTTCCGGTCGATCCCGCCGGGCACGCGGCGGACTGGATGGACGAGGGCGAGGTCTACATCGCCATGCCGGGGCCGGGCCGCGATGCCTGGGTCGCCATCGACCGCACGTCCGGCGCGATCACCGCCGAGACCACCGACCGCGGCTGGATTTCCTATCTCAACGACCTGCACAAGGGCCGCAACAGCGGCACGGTGTGGTTCTGGTTCATCGATCTGTTCGCCGTGGCCTGCGTGGTCTTCACGCTGACCGGCCTGTTCCTGCTGCAGCTTCATGCGCGCCACCGCCCCTCGACCTGGCCGCTGGTGGGGGTGAGCCTCGCCGTGCCGCTGCTGATCGCCCTCTTCTTCATCCATTGAGTGAAAGACCCGGTATGAAATCGAAAGTCCTGCCTTCCGTCCCGCTGCTGGCTGCCGGGGTGATCGCCACGCCTGCCGCCGCCGCGACTGTCAGCGTTACGATCCCGCGCATCAACGTGGCCGAATACCACAAGCCCTATGTGGCAGGCTGGCTTGAGCCGGTTGGCGGCGGCGCGGCCCGCACCGTTTTCGTGTGGTACGACGTCAAGAAGGGCGGCCGCGAGCCGGGCACCAAGTGGCTGGCGGACTTGCGCAGCTGGTGGCGCAAGGGCGGGCGTTCGCTGCAGCTTCCCGCCGATGGCGTGAGCGGGGCCACGCGCGCGCCCGGCACCTACCGCATCCCGCTGCCCGACAACCTGCCGGCCGGGCAATATGTGCTCAAGGTGGAAGCCGCACGCGAAACCGGCGGCCGCGAACTGGTTTCGGTTCCCATCACGGTGCCCGGCAAGGGGGGCTCGGCCTCCGGCAAGACCGAACTGGGCGCCGTGACCGTCCGCTGATCTTCCGTTTTCTCCGGGCCGGGGGCTCTTTCCGGGGGCTGGCCCGATTTTCAAGGAACTGCCATGCGCAACAGTAAGCTTTTTATCGCCACGGCCGCGCTCGCCGCTGCCATCGCTTCTCCGGCATCAGCCCACCGCCAGTGGATGCTGCCGTCCACGACGATCCTGTCCGGCACGCATGGCGGGGTGACGGTCGATGCCGCGGCCTCCAACGATCTGTTCTATCCCGATCACCGGCCGATGGGGCTGGACAATGTAACCGTGTGGGCGCCGGACGGCAGCGAGCATGAGATCGGCAATCCCGCGACCGGCCGCTACCGCTCGACGTTCGATGTCGCCATCGATCAGCCCGGCACGTGGAAGATCGGGACCGATCAGTCGATGGTTTTCGGCTCTTTCAAGCTCGATGGCGAGACGTGGCGTGTCGGGGGCTTCCGGCGCCGTCCGCCGATGGCGGGCCAGGGCGGTCCGGGCGGCAATGCCGGGCCGGGCGGGCCTGCGGGGCGCCCGCGCTTCGACCCTTCGCATGTCGTGGCCAGTGCGGCCGAGATCCCGGCCGGGGCCACCGACGTCAAGCTGAGCGAGCGGGTCTCGCGCAACTTCATCTTCGTCACCGCCGATGCGCCGACCGCGACGGTGTTCAAGACCGGCAAGGGGCTGGAACTGGAGCCGGTCACGCATCCCGCCTCGCTGGTGTCCAATGAGGACGCGCGGTTCCGCTTTCTGGTCGATGGCAAGCCTGCCGCCGGGGTCGAAGTGACGGTGATTCCGGGCGGCAAGCAGTTCCGCGAGGCGGAAGACGCGCAGAAGCTGACCACCGGCGCCGACGGGATGCTGACGGTCACATGGCCGGTGGCCGGGATGTACTGGCTCCATGCCACGCTGACCGACAATCACCCCAGCGAACCGCGCGCAAGCGAACGGCGCATGTCCTACACCACCACGCTGGAAGTACTGGCGCCCTGATCGGGATGCCGGGCGGACAGCTTGCGGTGCGTCTTGCGGTGCCCCTGGAGATCGATCCCGCAGCGCTGGCGGACTGGCGGCAGGACGTGCCGCTGGCCAGGCTGGACGGCGAGACGATGGGGACAACCTGGCACGTATGCATGGCCTGTCCGCCGGATCTGGACAGCGCCGCGGTCGAAGCTGCGATCGCGGCGCGTCTGGAGGACGTGCTGGCGCAGATGAGCCACTGGCGCGCGGATTCGCTGCTCGGGCGCTTCAACCGGGCGCCGGGCGGGACGTGGTTCGCGCTTCCGGACGATTTCGCGCAGGTGATGGAAGCCGCGCTGGACGTGGCCGGGCGCAGCGGCGGGGCGTTCGATCCGGCGATCGGGGAACTGGTCAATCTCTGGGGCCATGGGCCCGCGCCCTGGCCGGGGCCGCCCGCCGATGCGGCGCTGGCGCTCGCCCGCACGCGCGGCGGCTGGCAGCATCTGGCCTATGACCGCGAAACACGGCGGCTGCGGCAGCCGGGCGGGCTGCATCTCGATCTTTCGGGCATTGCCAAGGGATTTACGGTGGACGCCTTGGCGGCGGTCCTGCGCGGCCAAGGCTGCGGTCATGCGCTGGTGGAGATCGGCGGCGAACTGGCGGGCATGGGCATGCGCCCCGATGGCGATCCGTGGTGGGTCGATGTGGAAACCCCCGCCGGGCACATCGCGCCCTTGCGGATCGCGCTGCACCAGCTCGCGGTGGCGACTTCGGGCGACTATGTGCGCGGCCGTCATACGATCGATCCGCGCTCTGGCCTGCCGGTGGAACACGCGATGGCCGTGAGCGTGCTCCATACTCAGGCCATGCTGGCCGACGCCTGGGCCACCGCGCTCAGCGTGCTGGAGCCGGAGCCGATGCAGGCGCTGGCCCGCCGCGAAGAACTGGCCGTGCGCGCGCTCGTGCGGCAAGGCGGGGCGGTGGAGGAATGGATCAGCCCGGCGCTTGCAGAACTCGTGTGCGAGCCTGCCTGATTCAGAGGCGATGGTCCTCGTTAGAGCAAGCTGCGTAATATCCGCATCACCTACCCCCGTTCGTGTCGAGCCCTTCGTCACGCTCAGGATAAACTTCGGGCTTTTAGCCCGAAGCCGAGACACGTCAGTGCTGGGCCAACGTGTCTCGGCTTCGCTCGACACGAACGGAACCGGCGCACATTAAACGCACGATGCGCTAAGTGTTCGCCAGTGCGAGCGGAGCGAAGCCATCCAGGGCGGTTGGCGTGCGCGCTCTGGATCGCTTCGGTTCTTCGAACCTTGAGCGTCGAACCTTAAATTTGAATCATACTCCGCTCACCCTGAGCTTGTCGAAGGGTGCTGATCCCGGCGCTGCACCCTTCGACAAGCTCAGGGTGAGCGGAGGTGGTACGTACAAAACGCACGTGTTCCAGTAGTGACGATCCAAGACGGAAGGGTCGCGCCTCAGGTCTCCGACCAGCGCCGCAGCAGGTTGTGATAGACGCAGGTCAGTTGCAGCAGCGCGTCTTCGTCGGCCCCGTCGAGCGTGAGTTTCTGGATCGAGGTGTCGAGTTCGAACAGGGTGCGCCGCTGGCTGTCGTCGCGCACCAGGCTCTGAATCCAGAAGAACGAGGCGATGCGGGCGCCGCGCGTCACGGGCTCGACCCGGTGCAGGCTGCTGGAGGGGTAGATGATGGCATCGCCCGCGGGCTTGGCCACCACGTGTTCGCCGTAAGTATCGCTGATGATCAGGCGGCCGCCCTCATACTCGTCCGGATCGTTGAGGAACAGCGTGCACGAGACATCGGAGCGCAAGTGCTCGTCCCCGCCGATGCTCATGACGGCGCCGTCCACGTGATAGCCGTATTCGCCGCCGCCGCTGTAACGGTTGAAGCGGGGCGGCAGGATCTTGCGGGGCAGGGCGCCCGCGAAGAACAGCGGGCTGCGCTTCAGCGCCTTGAGCACGGCGCCGCCCAGTTCCGCCTTGAGCGGGGAGCCATCGGGCAACTGCTCGTTGTTCTTCACCTTGGCGCCTTGATGGCCAACGGTTTCCCGCCCGTCGGTCCAGTCCGCACCGTCCATCCTGCGGCGGAACTCGGCGACTTCATCGGCTGTCAGGACTTGCGGAATGTGCAGCAGCATGGTGTTTCCCGGTTACTGAAAAGGAACAGGGCGGGAGACTAGCCCCCGCCCCGTCATATGGACTTGATCCTTATCAGAAACTGACGTCGGCGCTGAACAGGAATGTTCGCGGGGTGCCCGGCGTGTAGCGGTAGCCGCTCTTGTTGATCGAGGCGATATAGTCCTTGTCGAACAGGTTGTAGACGTTCGCACGGACCTTGATGGAGCTGGTGAGCGCATAGGCCAGCATGCCGTCCACGACCGTGTAGCCCTTGGTATAGGCAGGCGTGCCCTGCGCGCCGTCGGTGCCGCGGTGCAGGCCGCCGTTGTGGCGGGCGCCACCGGCGATTTCCACCCCGAACGGGAGGCGGTAGTTGCTCCAGATGGTCCAGGAATCGCCCGGGATATAGGTGAGGTTGGGCGTGCCGTCGCTGGTGATGACGGGGCCTTCGGTCACCTTGGTCTTGAGGTGGCTGTACCCGGCCGAGACCGACCACGCATCGGTGATGTTGCCCACGGCGGACAGTTCGACGCCGCGAACCCGCTTCTTGCCGGTCTGGGTCGGGTTGCCGAGATCGTCGAGCACGTCGCGGTTGATCTCGTTCTTGACGGTGGTCTGGAACACGGCGGCGTTCAGCGCCAGCATGTCATCCAGCACGCTCCACTTCACGCCGCCTTCGAAGGTCTCGGCCTTCTGGGGATCGAAGCTGGGGTTGTTGGCGCTGTTGACCGAGGAGCTTAGCGAGAAGTTCTCGCCGCCCGGAGGCTGCTGCGAGAGCGCATAGTTCACATAGAGGCTGAGCGTTTCGATCGGCTTGTACACCGCGCCCAGTTTCCAGTTGAACAGCGTGTCCTTGGTTTTCAGGTCATTGGTGGTGACGATGGTGCCTTCCGGCTCGCCGCCGCAGTCCACCGCGCGGCGCCCGGTGCCGCCGCAGACCGCATTGCTGAAGTACGTGGTCTTGTAGTGATCGACGCGGATGCCGCCCGTCACCAGCAGCGTCTCGTTAAAGAACTTCGCGGTGTCGAAGAGGTAGAACGCCTGGGTGTCGGTCTTGCCGCGCGAGAAGGCGCCCGAACGGGAATCGGCCAGCGTACCGACATCGTTCCAGTCCGGGTTGTAGAGATTGGCGTCCGGGCGGGAGCCGGTGCCGGCCCGGGAATGGAGGACCTGCTTTTCGCTGGTGATCTCGATGCCCACGCTCAGGTTGTGCTCGATGGCGCCGGTGGCGAAGTCGGCGCGCAGGTTGAGCTGGTCGGTCAGGATCCGGTTGGTGGAATCGCGGTATGTCGAGAGATTGCGGGCCAGCGTGTAGGTGGAAAGATCCGCCGGATCGGTGGCGCTCACGTTCGAACTCGTCGGCATGAACGAGGTCAGCAGGTAGTCCTGGCTGGTCTTGCCCCAGCGCGCGGTGTTGGTGAGGTGCAGGCTGTCCGAGAAATCGTGCTCGAACTTCAGCGTCGCCATCTGCGCGGTGACATCGTTGTGATCGTCACGCGTGCCGTAGAAATTCTTCGGATCGACCGGGTGCCCGACGAGCGGTTCCAGCCCGTCCTGCGGTTCCCAGCCCGGCAGGCCGATCGTCGGCACGAAGCCGTCGGGGATATTTTCCTGATCGACATAGAGGAAGTTCGCGTAGAGGCGCGTCTGCGTGCCCAGGCCCAGGCCCAGCGAAGGGGCAATGCCGATGCGCTTGTTGCGCACATGGTCGCGGGCCGGATCGTCGCTGTTCTGCCACAGCACGTTGAGGCGCACGGCGGCGTTGGGGACGATGCCGAGTTCCTGATTGAAGTCGGCCGTGGCGCGCTTCTGTCCGTCCACGCCGATGGAGGCGCTGCCGGATACGGCGGTACGGAGGAACGGCTGCTTGCTCACCATGTTGATCGCGCCGGTCGGCGCGGTGCGGCCGTTGTCGGTGCCCGCCGGGCCCTTTTCGACTTCGACCTGCTCGGTGTTGAAGACATCGCGCGAGATCGCGCCGAGATCGCGGATACCGTCCACGAAGATGCTGCTCGACGTGTCGAACCCGCGCATGCGGATGGCATCGCCGGTTGTGGTGCTGCCGTTTTCACCGGCGTAGAAGGTGCCGACGCCGGGGCTGTTGCGCAGGGCTTCGGTCAGCGTCGTGGCGCCTTGCTGGTGGAACAGGTCGCGGCTGATCACCTGGATGGTCTGCGGCGTGTCCTGGATCGGCTGGGTGAACTTGGGCGAGGAGACCGTGTCCACCTTGATGGTCTCGTCGATCGCGGTGTCGGTCACAGTGACACCGCCGAGCTGGGCGGGTTCGTCCTTGTTGGCGGAGTTGGCGGTCTCCTGCGCGAGGGCGGGCGTGGCCGCCAGGCCGAAACAGCTCAGCGCCAGATAGGCAGGCGTGGCCGAAGCGAGCGATTCGCGCAAACGGGACAGTGACATGTATTTCCCCTGATACGATTGGTCTGCGGGGCGCTATTGCAATTCATTCGCGATAGCACAAGTTCTTTCATGGTTCTCGCCGGAAAGGCCTGAAAATCCTTGGGTTTTGTGCGCCTTCCGGGGGCTGGAAGCAGGCCGCTTGATGGCCTGAGTGTGACATTGCAGATACATTAATGATACTGATTCGCAGTAAATCCCGTGATCTGCACTGGCAGGTGCGCCGGGGAAGCTTATGCCGTCACGCCTTGTCCTATCGATCCCGCAAGGGTTATCCTCGGCCGGAAACAACAGCAGGAGAACACGTGCAGCGGGTCAAGATCGAGAGGGTGGAAAGCGATATTCACGCCATTGCGCAGTTCGGCTTCAACGAGGCCGACCGGGGCGTTTACCGGCAGGGGTTCAGCGAAGCGGACATGGCTGCGCGCCAGTGGGTGCGCGACCGGTTCGAGGAACTGGGCATGGCGCACCGGATGGACGGCGCGGGCAATGTCATCGGCCGCTACGGTCCTGCCGAGGGGCCGGACAGCCCGCCTTGCGTGATCATCGGCTCGCATCTCGATTCCGTGCCTGCGGGCGGCATCTTCGACGGCGTGCTGGGCGTGGTGGCCGGGCTGGAATGCGTGCGCGTGCTCAAGGAAAACGGGATCGTGCCGGCCTTCCCCATCGAAGTGATCGGCACCAGCGAGGAAGAGGGGCGCTTCGGCGGCATGCTCGGCGCGCAGGCGATGACCGGGCACGTCACGCTGGACTGGCTCGATACCGCGCGCGACGAGCACGGCTTCATGCTCAAGGACGCGATGAAGGCCGCCGGGCTGGACAGCCACGACGTGCTCCATGCCTACCGCAGGCCGGAGGACATCCGCGCCTTTCTCGAAGTCCATGTCGAGCAGGGGCCGGTGCTCGATACCGAAAAGACCACGATCGGCATCGTCGAGGGCATCTCGGGCGTGTTCAAGTGGAACTGCCGCCTGATCGGCAAGCCCGACCATGCCGGCGCGGCGCCGATGAACATGCGCTCCGACGCGCTGATGGGCATGGTCGATTTCGCGCACGAGATCTCGCGCATCATCGACGAGGAGGGGACCGACAAGAGCCGCATCACCATCGGCCACGTCGCGCTCAAGCCGGGCTTCCCGCACACGGTGCCGGGCGAGGCGGATTTCACCATCGTCGGGCGCGATCTGGACGAAGAGGTGATGCAGCGGCTGTCCGACGCCTGCCGCCGGGTGCTCTCGTCGATTGCCCGCAAGCACAAGCTCAAGTTCGAATACGAGGAAATGAGCTGGCTCAAGCCCGCCTATTGCGACGAAGGCATCCGCGCGCTGATGGAGCGCAAGGTGCAGGAACTGGGCTACAGCTACCGCACGATGCCCTCGGGCGCGGGGCATGACGTGCAGTTCTTCTGCAACCACACCCGGGCGGGCATGTTCTTCGTGCCCAGCGTCAACGGCGTGAGCCATGCTCCCGACGAGTGGACGCACTGGTCCGACATCGAGCGCGGCTGCCAGCTTCTGCTTGAGTGTGTGACGGAGCTGGCCTGCGGCGAGGATGTGGCGGCGGGGATGGCGGTTTCGGGGTAGAGCCGCCGGAAGTCCCCGTCAGCCCCCGCTCACCCTGAGCTTGTCGAAGGGTGTTTCCAAGCGCAGTGCCAGCGTCCTTCGACAAGCTCAGGACGAGCGGGGTTGGGGGAGGGGAAGCCTCAGGGCAGATATCCCACAACGCGTGCAGTGGATTGCGTGGTTGACGCGTTACGGAATGGACCTGCGGCGAGGATGGCCGCCACCGTGTGAACCGGACCACCAACCTTTCCGTTCGTGTCGAGCGAAGTCGAGACACCTTGGCGCAGCGCTGGGGTGTCTCGACTTCGGGCTAAAAGCCCGAAGTTTATCCTGAGCGTGACGAAGGGCTCGACACGAACGGGAGGTGGGGGCGTTCAGGCCCCCCCCGGTTCGGGCTCAGAGCAATTCCTCCATCGCGTGCAGCGCAATCGCGTGGTTGAGGATGATGTCCTTGCGCGTGTTGGCGGCGTGATCGTCGGACTTGCGGTATTCCTCGATCGAAGCTGCCAGTTTCGCTTCGTCGAAGATGCCGGTCTCGGCGATCTTCTCCGGTGACAGCCACTTGGCGATCAGCTTGTCGATCTCCGCCGTCTTGGCCGCGTCGGTATGCGCGGGCGGGGCCATGAAGGCGAACTTTTCGCGCTTGTAGAGCACTTCGGGCAGCACGTGCTTCATCGCCTCGCGCACCACCCATTTCTCGATCCCGTCGCGCACGCGCACATGCGGCGGGATGCGCATGGCGAGTTCGGCCACATGGTGATCGAGGAAGGCCGGGCGGCTTTCGAGGCTGTTGGCCATGTCCACCCGGTCTCCGCCCCAGTTGAGGATCTGCCCTTCGAGCATGGTCTTGATCCACGAGTACTGCACCTTGTCGAGCACGTGGCGCCCGTCGAGCATCGATTTGTCGAGGCTGTAAGCAATCGCGGCGATCGGATCGTAATCGCCCAGCTTGGCCTTGAATGCGTCCGAAAGCAGCGGCTTCACGCGTTCGAGCGTGAGCATCCACGGCTGGATCCAGTTGGGCGTGAAGCCCATGACTTCCTCGAACGCGGGATGGCTGATTGCGGTTTCGGCGAGCACCGAGCCGGAGAAGATCTTGTTCCGCTCGCGCATTTCCTGCGCGGCGGGCGTCGCGGCATATTCGGGATCGTGCAGGAACAAGTCGGCCTTGAACTGGGCATAGCCGCCGAACAGCTCGTCAGACCCCTCTCCGGTGATCACCACTTTGTAGCCCACGTCGCGCACGTGCTTGCTCATCAGCATCTTGGCGACGCCCAGCGTGTTGTAGAAGGTGCGCTCCGAATAATGGACCGCATCCTCGAAGTTCTTGCCGTAGAGATCCTCGGCCTTGAGCTTGAGGATATCCTGATCGGCGCCCGCCATCTCGGCCATTTCGGTGGCGATATGGGCTTCGTCGTAGCGGTCGTCGTCGAAGGAGATGGTGAAGGCCTTGACCGGCGATTGCTGGATCGCGGCGGCCATGCCGATGATCGAGCAGGAATCGATGCCGCCCGAAAGATAGCAGGCCACCGGCACGTCTGCCTCAAGGCGGAAGGTGATCGATTCCACCAGCGCCGCGCGCACGCGCTCGATGAACTCGTCGTCCGTTGCCACGTCGTGCTCGCCGTCGAGCGGGAATTCGGCGTCCCAGTAGCGCTTTTCCTCGACTTCGAAGCCGTCGCCCTTCTTGCTGACGATCAGCATATGGCCCGGCTTCAGCGCGTGGATGCCCTTGTAGAGCGTCATGCCCGGCACCATCACCTGCATCATCTGGTGAAGCTGCGCCCTGGGATCGACTTCGCGCGGCACGCCGGGATGGGCGAGCATGGCCTTCATCTCGCTGCCCCAGAAGAAGCCGCCGGGGCCATTGTGCCAGAACAGCGGGCGGATGCCGAAGCGGTCCCGCACCAGAATGAGCTGCTCTTTTTCCTTGTCGAAGATGGCGAAGGCGAACTCGCCGCGCAGATGCTCGACGAAATCGAGCCCGTGCTTGCGGTAGAGCTTCAGCGCGATCTCGCTGTCCGACTTGGTGTTGAAGCGGAAGCCATCGGTGCGAAGCAGCCCGCGCAGCCGCTTGTAGTCGTAGAATTCGCCGTTGATCGTGCCCACAAGCGATCCGGTGCCGTCATCCTCGCGCCCGAAGATCGGCTGGTCGCCCGCGTTGAGGCCGATGATCGAGAGGCGGGTGTGGATCATGGCAAGGCCGTGATCCGGATCGAAGTGGAAACCCCGCCCGTCGGGCCCGCGGTGATAGAGCGTGTCGGCCATGCCCTCGGCAAGCTTGGGGGTTTGATCGGTGTAGCCCTTGGGGCTCCAGAGACCGGCAATGCCGCACATAGATGGGTATTCCTTGGGTTGGCCCCGCCTCGCGGCGGGGCGAAGGGTTGGGTCAGGCCAGAAGTTCGGCGGGCACGACGTCGGCGACGCGGCCGAAGATCGCCAGCAGCAGCGCCTGGCGGATCCAGACGGCGCCATCGGCCTGGTTGAAGTAAAGGTTGTGCTGGGTGTCATCGAGGCTGACGTCCAGCTCCGCCCCGCGCGCCAGCGGGTGCAGGATCACGGTATCGTCCTTCAGCTTGCTGTCCGCCGACAGGGTGAAGGTGTCGCCATAGAAGCGGTAGCCGTCCCCCAGGAAGGCAATGGCGTTCATGTAGATCACGTCGAGATATTCCAGGCTCTGCTGGAGGTTCTGCGAGAAATCGATGCCGATCGGGCTGTTGTTGGTCAGCTCGCGCAGTTCCTCGCCCAGCGGATCGGCCATCTCGGAAAAGATGGTGATGTGGTTGATGTTCTCGTGGAACAGCAAGGCCAGCATCAGGAACGACTTCACCGTGCGCATGTTGCCCGGCGTGCCGATGATGCCGATGTTGAGGCGGAACTGTTCGGGCAGCTGGCCCCAGGCGATCTCCGGCCGCCATTTCAGCAGCGCGTACCAGTCGGCCAGCGCCTGCGTGGGATGCTCGTCCGAACCGTTGCCGCCGTTGAGCAGCGGCATGCGCAGGTATTCGCACATTTCGCTGACCGCCGATTGCTCGGTGTGGCGCACCACCACGACATCGGCATAGGAATTGAACATCTGCCCGATGTCGCGCATCGATTCGCCCTTGGCGACGCCGGTGGTCTTGCCATCGGCCACGCTGATCGTGCGCCCGCCCAGATGCAGCATCGCGCTTTCGAACGAGAGGCGCGTGCGCGTGCTCGGCTCGAAGAAGGCAGCGGCCATGATCTTGTCGTCCATGGCGTGGGCCACGTCGAAGCGTTTGAGCTGGAGATAGGCGGCGAACTTGGCCAGCTCCGCCAGCATTTCCCGGTCGAACAGCGCGGCGGACAGTACCGACTGGCCGCGCAGCTGATCGAGGATCGTCAGGTTGATCTTGGGCGACTTGGCGATGAAGTCGGCCGGGTTGGGGCAATTGCCGATCTTGCCCGGCCGCTTCACAATGACGGGGGCGTGATCGACTTGCGATGCGGGGCGTGTCACCATGTCTCTCCCCGCACGATGTCGCGCACCAGCAAGGTGCCAAGGCCAAGGGCCGTCACGGCGCACCATGCCAGCGAACCGTATACGAGGACGGACAGGAATCCGGCGGAAAACATCATGCTGTCTCACTCAGCTCGGCCCAGTCGAACCGGGACTTGGAAAATCGGGTGCAAAGGAGCACCCAGACCATCGAGACGGCCGTGGCAATCAGCGAGGCCACGTACCATCCGATTGCGAAATAGCTGACAAGGCCCACGCCAGCGCCCAGCAGCATACCGCCGATCGCGCCTGCCTTGTTGGCGCGGCGCCAGTAGAGGCCGGTCACGATCGGCCAGATCATCGAACCGACCAGCGGCCCGGCGAAGAACAGCACCGAAGCCAGCGTGCCGATGCGCGGGACGCATATTGCCCAGGTGAACAGCCCGAGCGCAAGCGTGACGTATTGCGCCACTGTCTTGAGCGTGGCGGGGGTGGCGCCGGGGCGCAGCAGGCGGCGGTAGACGTCCTCGGTCAGAAGGTCGGAGGTTGCCGCCAGCAGGCTGTCGATGCTCGATGCCAGCGAGCAGAACACGATGATGAAGATCGCGATCGCGCCTGCTTCGCCCAGTACTTGCGAAACGACCAGCGGCCCCACCATGTCGGCGGACGGCACCGGCACGTTGAGCGCGCCCGACGCGAGCGCGATGAAGCCCGCGGCGATGGGGATCGGGAACCAGATCAGCCCGCCCAGTGCAAAGGCCTTGCCCGCCACGCCCTCGCGGAAGGCGAAGGCGCGGCTCCACCACACGTTGTTGTGAAACACTTCGCCGAGGCCGAACAGCAGGTTGTTGAAGATCGCCATGATCGCGGCCGGAAACAGCACGTCGAGCAGGGCGGGATGTTCGGCCGTCAGGTTGGCGTGGATCTCGTCCACCGAGACGTGCGAGAGCACGGCAATGCCGACGATGACGATGCCGACGATGATGATCAGGCTCTGGATGAAGTCGGTGCCGATAACGGCCGCGAGCCCGCCGCGCATGGTGTAGAGCACGCAGACGCCCAGGATCACACTCATGCCCCAGACATAGGGAATGCCCGAAAGCGCATTGAGCAGGATGCCGCCCGCCATGGCCATGCTGACCAGCCAGGTCAGCGAATAGAACAGGGTGAAGACCAGGAAGATGCTCCAGGCCACCCGCCCGTAACGCAGGCGGAAGAAATCGCCGCTGGTATAGCCGTAAGGCATCAGCGCGCGGATGCGGCCTGCCATGCGGGCGAAGAGGAACAGGCCGAAGCTGGCGGTGCAATAGGCCAGCATGCCCCAGACGCCGAGCTGCAGCGCGAACTGCGGGGCCAGCATCGTGGTGTTGGAGGTGATCCAGGTGGCCGCTGCCGTGGCCGAACCGAGCGCCAGCCCGATGTTGCGGCCCGCGAGTGCGTGATCCTCGAAATTCTTGTTGCGGCGCCCCCAGTAGATGCCGAGCCCGATCCACAGCGCGCTGAACGCGGCCAGCAGGATCCAGCCGACGAGCGGCGGCAGCATGGCTGCATTCTCACTCATCGCGCGCTCCCCGGAAGATGACGGCAACAATCGACAGGAAGATCACGGCCCCCAGCGCCACGAGCATGAGCGCGCGCGATAGCGACTGGTGCGCGACTGTCAGCAGCAGCGGCGGGGACGACTGCCCGGCGGCATCGGTGAGGCGCAGGCGGTACGTGCCGTTGGCCAGCCCGGAAATGAACAGCGAATGGTTGTGCCCGCTGTAGAGCACGCGCGGTGCCGCGTTGCCATCCTGTGTCATTTCCAGCGTCACGGGCCCGTCCGCCTGCCATTCGACGGCGGCATGGCCGCTGTCGCTGGACAGCGCATCCGGACTGGTGAAACGGGGCGGAGCGGCGGCCGTTGCCGGTACAGGGGCCAGCAGCAACAGGGCGGCAAGCGAGGCCGGAATTGCCGGGAGCCAACCTCTGGACCGGCCGTGCCGCCTCAGGAACCGGGAAAGGACGGAATACGGCGAGGTGCAGCGCCGCCTCGCGGTGATATTCTCAAAGGAAAAAAAGATTGTTCCGTGTCCGTCCTGCCGGCCGAAATGCCGGTGCTCCTGCGCGTGTGTTTCAGCATGCAGGTGCTAGCAAACCCGGTTCGAAAAGCAAACCGGCGGCTGCGCCGTGTTCCACGGCGGGGCTATGATTGCCGTTTGATCGCAGCTGGGCCGGTTGTTGATCGAAGATATTCAAAACGCGGCTGAAATATAGATTGCACAACACATGCACGGGAGCAGGTACTATTCGCAAGCTGCCATCAACACGGCGATGATTGAATTGTCCGGCCTGCCGAATGCAGCGCCCCGGTGTTACCAGCTGGCAAGGCGGCGCAACTGCGGCGTCTTCTTGTGGATGTGGCCTTCCATGCGTTCGAGCAGCGGATCGAGCGCGTCGATCGCTTCGAGCAGATGCGGTCCCTTGTTGAGCATCACGCATTCCGCGCGGGCCGCCATGGCCGCATCGGTCAGCTCGCCGCGATGGGGCAGGCCTTCCTTGACGAGCTGTTCGAGCACTTGCGTCGCCCAGATTACCGGCACTTGCGCCGCTTCGGCAATCCACAGGATCTCCTCCTGCATTTCGGCCAGGCGGGCAAAGCCGATCTCTATGGCCAGGTCTCCGCGGGCGATCATGATCGCCACCGGATTGCGGGCCCCGGCGCGCATGATGATGTCCGGCAGGTTCTGCACGGCGAGCGCGGTTTCGATCTTGAGGACAAGCGCCAGCGGGGTTTCCCGGCGCAAGGGCAGCGCGGCCAGCGCGTCCTGCAGCATCACCACATCATCCGGCGTCTGGACGAAGGAGAAGGACAGGCCATCGGCATGTTCGGCAATGAAGGCGATGTCTTCCCGGTCCTTGGCGGTCAGCGCGGGCAGGTGGAGTTCGGTGTCGGGAAGATTGATGCCCTTTTCGGGCTTTAGCTTCCCGCCCTTTTCCTTGGTGCGTGAGACCGTGGCCACGAGCAGCCCGTGGCCGGCGGAATCGATGCGGGCCTCGATCTTGCCATCGTCGATCAGCAGCCGCTGGCCGGGGCGGGCCTGATCGATGACTTCGGGCAGCAGGCATTCGAAGACGAAGGCGGTTTCGGGCGGGACGGCCCGCTGGAGCTGGCCGGGCGCGGTCATCGCGATGCGGTCTCCGGCGAAGACGCGCCGGGTGTCGTGTGTGGCGCGCACGGTGCCGGTGCGGTTCTTCGGCCCGGCCAGATCCATGAAGATGCGGAAGCGGTGGCCGCTGTGCTGCTGCGCCGTGCGGGCATGGGCGATCATCCGCAGCCACTGGTCCGCCCCGTCATGCGCGCAGTTGATACGCAGCGCTTCCACGCCGCGCTGGGCGAGGCTGTCCATGAAGGCGGGATCGTCCGCGGCTTCGCTCGGGCACGTCACCAGAAGCGCGGCCTGCCGTTCTTCCGCTGCCAGCCCCAGCAGGGCAAGGGCGCGGCTGCGCAGGCGTTCCTCTCCCGCGAAGAAGGCCCCGGCGGCGGCCCCGGATGGCGGAGGCGTCCCCAGCATGGCCGCCAGCGCGGCCTGCACCGCGTGCAGTGTCGGCAGCACCCGGCTTTCGAGCCGCCCGAGCGAGGATAGCCCCAGCGCCATGAGCCTGCGCTGCAGATCGCGCAGATCGTGATGGCGGAAGGCGAGATAGGCGGCGAGGTTTTCCGCGCTGGGCTGGAAGTCCCCGCGGATGTCCCAGGCCGCCCAGCGCTCCAGCCGCTGTTCCGCCTCGGCAGTGATCGCGGCGGTGAGGGTTTCGATCCGCTCTTTCAGGTCCGCGATGGCGGACAAGTCCGCGCTTTCCGCCCCGGCAAGGGGTGCGGGCGAGTCCTGGCAAGGCGTGCTGTGCGTAACCGTCATTCCCGAAGCCCGCATGGTGCCTTCGCGCGGACAGCCTCCCGAATCTGGGAGGCGCCGGAAGGAAGCAGCCTAGAACTTTACCACCGGCTTTCTACAGTTTTGAGACGCATTGTGGCGCGGGTGCCGGTGCCCGTCAGTCCATCATCCAGAGCAGCGCGCAGGCAAGCCCGGTCGCCGCCAGAAACAGGGGCCAGGACCAGTAGAAGCCGTGCCCCTGGATGAACATGTGCTCGATGGCGAGCATACCGCCTTTCGATCCGTTCGATCCGATGATGCCGGAAACGATCCAGGTCAGCAGAACGCCCGGGATCAGGCCTTTGATGAAAATCATGGCGACTATCTGGTTGTTGATGCTGCGGGGATGATCGCAGCGAAGGGTTAATTTCGCTTTATCGCGGGCCGGACCCGGTGCGTGTTGCGAAAAAATCTTCGCGTTCGCAACTGCGGAGCCCGGGCGCCTGTGCCGTCGTCTGCTTGAAACCGCAGGAGACGTGCATGTCTGACAGTCCCGAATTCCAACTGGTGCGCAGGCGCTTCATGGAGGTGCATGGCGCATGCGTGCGGCCGGCTTTCGGAAGCTACAGCCAGATCGAACGCGCCGATCTGCCCCGCGCCGCGATGGGCTTCCGGCGGGCGGACAGCGAACCGTTGTTTCTGGAGCGCTATCTCGATGCACCGGTGGAGCAGGCTGTCTCCGCCGCCCTCGGCAGGCCGGTGGCGCGCGGCAGCATTATCGAGATCGGCAATCTGGCCGCGGACGATGCCTTTTCCATGATCGAGCTGTGGGGCAGCGCCGCCAACGATCTGGGGGCGGACTGCGAAGTCGCGGTTGCGACCCTGACGGCGCCGCTGCGCGCGATGTTCGCGCGGATCGGCGTGCCGCTGGCCGTGCTGGCTCCGGCTGTGGCCGAACGGGCGGACGAGCCGGACGAATGGGGCCGCTATTACGCCAGCGATCCGCAAGTCTGCGCCGGTGTCATCGCGCAGGGTCAGGCGGCGATTGCCCGGTTCCTCGCCCGCCGCCGGAGGGCCGCGGCATGAACGGTCTGCTTGCCGTCATTCAGGACCATGCCCTGACGCACCCGCGCGCCATCGCGCTCGATCCGGTGACGGCTCCGCCCGTTACATGGGAGGAACTGGCCGACAGGGTCGCGGACAAGGCTTACGGCCTGCGGCTGTCCGTAAGCGCCGCAAAACCGCATGTGCTGAGCCTCGATCACGGCGTGGACGCCGCCATTGCCGAGCTGGCCTTGCTCGAAGCCCGCATTCCCGTGCTCTCTCTGCCTGCGTTCTTCACGCCGGAGCAGGTGCAGCATGCCGTTGCCGCCAGTGGCGCCGGGGCCGCAAGGCCTTCGGCGGCACAGCCCGCGCCGTCCCCACTTCCCCGTGGGACGGCGCGGGTCACTTTTACCTCGGGTTCGACCGGCACGCCCAAGGGCGTGTGCCTCTCTGCCCCGCAGATGCTGGCCGTGGCGGCCTCGGTGGTGGAAGCCGTGGGCGCCGAGCATGCCGGGCGCCACTGCGCGCTGCTGCCGCCGGGTATTCTGCTCGAAACCGTCGCCGGGTTCTTCGCCACGGTGCTGGCGGGCGGGACGTATGTTTGCCCGCCGCAGGCCGAAGTGGGCCTCGCCGATCCCTTCCGTCCGGACTTCGTGGCGATGGTTCAGAAACTGGCGGCGTGGGAGATCACTTCGCTGATCCTGGTGCCCGAATATCTGGCCGGGCTGGTCACAGTGATGGAGAAGACCGGGATCACCCTGCCGTGCCTCACGCTGGTTGCCGTAGGCGGCGCGCGG
This sequence comes from Novosphingobium beihaiense, assembly GCF_022832375.1. Lineage (GTDB taxonomy): Bacteria > Pseudomonadota > Alphaproteobacteria > Sphingomonadales > Sphingomonadaceae > Novosphingobium > Novosphingobium beihaiensis. Next base: position 50,186 of record NZ_JALHLG010000009.1, on the reverse strand, counting down.
GTGCCTGCCGAACTGCTCGCCCGCGCTCGCGCATTGGGGCTGCCGGTGCGGCAGGGCTATGGCCTGACCGAGTGCGCCTCCGTGGTCTCTCTGGAAAGCGCGGATGAGGATGCGCCGGGTTCCGCCGGGCGGCCGCTCGCACACATGAAGGCCCGGATCGCGCCCGATGGCGAGATCGTGCTGGAAGGCGAGATGTTTCTCGGCACCATCGGCGAGCCGCGCGATGCGGGGCCGCTTTTTACCGGCGATATCGGCCGGGTCGACGATCAGGGCCGCCTCTGGGTAGAGGGTCGCAAGTCGGCCCTGATCGTCACTTCCTTTGGCCGCAATATCTCGCCCGAATGGGTGGAGGCGGAATTGACCGCGCAGAGAGATATCCTGCAGGCCATGGTCCATGGCGACGGGTTGCCCGCGCCCGAAGCGCTGCTGGTGCCCGCGCGGCCCGGTGCCGATCTCGCCGCGGCGGTGGCGGCGGCCAACGAAGGGCTGCCCGCCTATGCCCGCATCGCCAAGTGGCGCGAAGTGGCGCCGTTCACGCCGATGAACGGGCAACTGACCGGCAATGGCCGTCTGCGCCGCAAGGCCATCGCGGCGATGTGGCTGGAGGGGGCGCCTCGTTTTTTCGACGAACTGGAAGCGGCCACCGTCCGCGAACGGCTGGGCTTCCTCGCGATCCCGCAAGTGCGCGCCGGGCTGGCGGGCACGATCTCGCGCCGGATGTATATCGATTATCTGCGGCAGGCCTGGCACCATGTGCGCCACACCGTGCCGCTGATGCAGGCGGCGCGCGCGCGCCTGCTCGACCGGCCGGACCTGCTGGCCGCGCTCGATGAATATATCGAGGAAGAGACCGGCCACGAGGAGTGGATTCTCGCCGACATCGCGGCGGCGGGCGGCGATGCCGATGCGGCGCGCGTCAGCGATCCGGCGCCTGCGACGAAGGCGATGGTGGATCACGCCTACCGCTGCATCGAAGAGGGCAATCCGGCCTCGTTCTTCGGCATGGTCTATGTGCTCGAAAGCGTCAGCGTCGCCATTGCCCAGCGCGGGGCAAGCGCGGTGGCGGAAAATCTCGGCCTGCCGCCCGAGGCGTTTACCTATCTGACCTCGCACGGCGCGCTCGATCAGGATCACATGGCCTTCTACGCCGATCTGGTGAACGGGCTGGCGCGCGAGGAAGACCGCGCCGCGATCCTTACCATGGCGCGCGAGATGTTCGGCCTGTTCGGCGGCGTCTTCGCCTCCATCGCCATGGAGGACCAGCATGTCCCCGCTTGAAGGAAAGCGCGTTGCCATCACCGGCGCGGCAGGCGGCATCGGCACGCCGGTGGCGCGGATGCTGCGCGAGGCCGGGGCCTATGTCATCGGAATAGACCGGACGGAATGCAATGCCTGCGACAGCAGCATCGTCACCGACTTGTCCGACGATACGCAGCTTGCCGCGCTGGCGGAGCGGCTCTCGGGCGAATGCCCGGACGTGCTGGTGAACATCGCCGGGGTCATGCGCTTCGGCCTGCACGAGGATCAGCCGATCGAGGCGCTGGCGCTGTGCTACCGCGTGAACCTGCTGGTGCCTGCGGTGCTGGCGCGTGCCGTGGCAGCGCCGATGCGGGTGCGGGGCAGCGGGCAGATCGTCAATATCGGCTCGGTGCTGGGCTCCATCCCCTACCCCTGGTTCGCTGCCTATTCGAGCAGCAAGGCGGGCCTTGCCGCGCTGAGCCAGAGCCTGCGGCGCGAGCTGATGGGCACGGGCGTTGCCGTCACCCACATCAATCCGCGCGCGGCGCGCACCGCGTTCAACAACAGCGAAGTGAACCGTTTCCTGGAAGTGACCGGGATGAAGGCGGATGCCCCCGAATGGGTCGCCGCCCGCATCGTCGCCGCCGTCGCGGCGCGCCGCGAAACCGTAAGCATCGGCGCGATGGAGCGCATCTATGCCGCGCTCAACGCGATCTCGCCGAAACTGATCGACAATGGCCTTGCCGGACAGATCCGCAAGGCGCGCGCCGAGTTCTGCTGAACCGGCCAACCCCGAGAGGAGACCATTCCCATGATCAAGCGTGTTCTGCTGGGCAGCGTCCTGGCCCCGGTTCTGGTTGCCGCCATGCCCGCCATGGCCCTGGCCGACATGGCCAGCGACGTGAAGGCCGTGAATGACGGCTGGGCGCATATTTCCTACGAAGTGAAGGGCTCCAGCACCCAGACCAAGGCGCTCGACAAGCTGGCGAAGCAGGCGGCGGCGGTTGTCGCGCGCTATCCCGGCAAGGCCGAGCCGCTGGTGTGGCAGGGGATCATCGTCAGCGAACAGGCGAACCGCGCCAACTTCTTCCACAAGCTGGGGCTGGCGACGAAAGCGCGCAAGATTCTGGAAAAAGCCTATGCCATCGATCCCAAGGCGGCCGATGGCGGCGGGGCGATGAGCCTGGGCGTGCTCTACTTCAAGGTGCCAGGATCGCCGCTGGCCTGGGGGGATGACGACAAGGCGGGCAAGCTGCTCAAGCAGGCGCTGGCGGAAGATCCCAACGGGCTCGATGCCAATTACTTCTACGGCGATTACCTGCTTGAACAGGGCGACAAGGCCGGGGCGAAGGCCCATCTGCAAAAGGCCCTGCGCGCGCCGCACGATCCCGGCCGCCCGGTGTGGGATGCGGGGCGCCGCCGTGAGGTCAGGGCCCTGCTCGCCAAGGCGGGCTGATCGCCTGACGCGGCTCATGTTTGCCCGGAAACTGGCGCAGCAGCTTGCGCGCCCCAGCGGCATGGCCGGGCGGTTGCTCGGCAATGCCATGGATGTGGTCAACCGCAAGCCGCTCGCCCTTGCCGTGGACATGCTGGCACCCGCGCCGGGGGAGACGATCCTCGACGCGGGCTGCGGCACGGGCGCGGCCATGGCGGCAATGCTCGCCCGTGCGCGGTGCCATGTCACCGGCGTGGACGCTTCGGAAACGATGCTGGCCGCGGCCCGGCGCAAGCTGGGGGCGCAGGCGGTCTGCATGAATGTGCCGCTGGAAGACCTGCCGTTCGCCGATGCCAGCTTCGATGCGGTGCTGGCGCTCAATGTGCTTTACTTCAACGATGCGGAAAACCGGATGCTGCGTTCCCTGCGCCGCGTGCTGCGCCCGGGCGGGCGTCTTGTCGCTTATGTGACCGATCGTGGCAGCATGGCGGGCTGGTCCTTCACGCGCGAAGGCCTGCACCGCCTTTACGATGCGGGTGCCTTGCAAGAGGCGCTTGCGGCGTCAGGGTTTGCCTGCGAGGGCGGCAAGGTGCATGAGGTGCCGATCACGCGCTCGGTCAGGGGTCTGTTTGCCTGCGCCCAGCGTTAAATGCCGGGAGCAGGCTGGAGGATGGAGTCTGAAGAGTACGGGGATGCCAATGGGCTGGCGGGGCTGCTCGATATGCACCGCGCGGACCTGTTGCGGTTCCTGACGGCACGATGCGGTTCGCCCGATGAGGCAGAAGACATCGTGCAGGAAATGTGGATCAAAGTATCCGGGCAGGCCGGCGGACCTATTACCAACGGGCCGATCGCCAACGGGCGGGCCTACCTGTTCCGCATGGCGAACAACCTCGTGCTCGACCGGGCACGAGGCCGCCGCCGGTCCATGCAGCGCGAGCGCAATTGGCTCGAAGCCGAAGGCGGCGGCGTTGCCCACATGCCCGAGGACCGCACCGACCCTGGCGAACCGGCGGACGAGATCATTTCCCGCGAACAGGAAGCGCAAGTGCTGCGCGATGCCATCGCGGCCTTGCCCGAGGGCGCGCAGCGTGCCTTGCGGCTCTATCGCTTCGAAGAGATGGGGCAGAAGGAAATCGCTGAAGTTATGGGGATAAGCCGCAGTGGCGTGGAAAAACACCTCGCATTGGCCATGAAACGGCTGCGCGAGGCGCTTGTCGGCTGCGGAGCCTTCGACGCGGCGGCGTCTATGGGGTACGGGGAAAGAAGCGGAGGGAAACCGCGCATGGAACAGGGACAATGAAGAGCGCAGACGATCAGATCCTGGACGAAGCGGCCCGCTGGCACATCGCCAGCGGGGACGACGCCATGGACTGGGACGCCTTCACGCAATGGCTGGAGGCTGATCCCCGTCATGCCGCCGCCTATGACGAAGTCGCGCTGACCGACGGTCTGTTGCAGGAACACCGCGCCGATCTGGACGCTGTGGCGGAAAGTTCCGCTGAGCTGCCCGCCGGGGCTGAGGATAGCTCTGGCGAAGGGGCGGACATCATCCGTCCGGCTTTCGGCAAGCGCCTGCGCTGGGCCGGGTTCGCGATTGCCGCCACGCTGGCGGCGGTGCTGGCCATTCCGCAGTTCATGGTGCCTGCCGCGCAAGTCTACGAAACCACAGGCGCCGCGCGCGAGATCGCGCTGGAGGATGGCTCTACCATCATGCTCGCACCGCGCAGCAGTCTGACGGTGGAAGGCCGCCATCAGGACCAGATGGCGCTTTCCGGCGGCGCGCTGTTCGATATCCGGCACGATCCGGACCGGCAGCTTACGATTAGCGCTGGCGGGCTGCAGATCAGCGATATCGGCACGCGCTTCGATGTGCAGGCGCAGGACAAGCGCGTGCGGGTTTCCGTCGTGGAAGGCAAAGTGGAAGTCCGTTCCGATAGCCTGGCCGCGCCTGTGCGGCTGGCGGCGGGCAAGGGCCTGTCTTATGACGCCGCGGCTGGCACGGCGGCTGTCGCTCCGGTGCGGGCGGAAGATGTCGGAGCCTGGCGCAGTGGCCGTTTGTCTTATGATGATGCGCCTTTGGCACTGGTCGCGGCCGACCTGCGCCGCTATGCGGGGGTGGAAGTGGCGGTGCCGGACGCGTTGCGCGGCCGGCGGTTTTCGGGGACCCTGGTAATTAGCGATGGCGATGCGGCACTCCGCGATCTTGCGCAGGTCATGGGTCTGCGTCTCAGCGGCAGCGCTGGCGCTTGGCGTCTGGAGCAGCCCGCCCGCTGAGGCGCGTGACGGCGCCCGCCATTCGATCGATATCCGTGCAGGAACGCTGAGCGGCGCGATTGCCGAACTGTCGCGCGAGGAACGGGTCTCGATCGGCGCGGAAGGTGCGCTTCCGCAAGTCCGCACGCCGCGCGTCCACGGCACCATGACCATCGGCGAAGCCTTGCAGCGGCTGCTGGCCGGAACGGGCTATGTGGCGCGCCGGGTGGGCGGCACGGCATGGCGGATTGAACCCGCGCCGGCGGCGGCCCCGCCGCCCGTGCCTGCCGCACCGCCGCCCGAGCCTCCGCCGGTTCCGATTCTGGTGACGGCCACCAAGCAGCCGCTCGATCTGCTGTCGCTGCCCGCCGCCGTGTCGGTGGCCCAACTGGACGAGGCCGAGCGGCAGGATCCCGGCAGCGACAGCACGACGGTATCCTCCCAGCTCGAAGGGCTGGCGCTCACCTCGCTGGGGCCGGGCCGCAACCGCATGTTCCTGCGCGGCATTGCCGACAGCGCGTTCAGCGGGGAAAGCCAGTCGACCGTGGCGGTCGTGCTCGATGAGGCGCGCCTCACCTATTCCGCGCCCGATCCCGATATCCGCCTTGTCGATATCGAGCGCGTAGAGGTGCTGAAAGGCCCGCAGGGATCGCTCTACGGCACCGGCGCGTTGGGCGGGATCTACCGGCTCGTTTCGCATCCGGCGGACCTTGATGCGGCCAGCCTGACCCTGTCCGGCGGAAGCAGCACCGCGATCCATGGCGATGCGGGCTATTCGGGATCGGTGGTCGCCAATCTGCCGGTGGTCCGGGGCACTGCCGGGGTGCGGCTTGTCGGGTATCGATCAAAGGAGCCGGGCTGGATCGATACCGGGCCCCGGCATGACAGCAATTCCACCAGCGTCAGCGGCTTGCGGGCCACGGCCGGGCTGGTTCCGGCGGCGGGCTGGCGGCTGGACCTGACCGGTTTCGGCCAGTGGCTGGAAGCACGGGACAGCAGCTACGTCTATGCGCCCGGCTCCTATTCGCGCCCGGCCCAGAACGCGGAGCCGCATGACAATGACTTGCGCCACCTCGCCGGGCGGCTGACCGGCGGGATCGGCGCCATCGACCTGCTGCTGGCCAGCGCGATGACATGGCACAATGTGGATGACCGCCTCGATGCCACCATCGGCGCGGAAAGCCTTGGGCTCGACAACCCGCAAACGCTGTTCAAAAAGCGCCGCTTCCGCGTCTGGGATAACGACCTGCGGCTGCGCGGGGATCTGGGGGCGCTGGGCTGGCTGGCCGGGCTGTCGCATCTCGAAGCGCGTCAGGTGTTCGTGGACACGCTTGAAGGAACGCAGGGCGAGCAACTGATCGCCGATGACGACCGGCGCGTCAGCCACGATACCGCCGCCTATTTCGATCTCACGCTGCCGGTGACGGCAACGCTGTCGCTCGATGGCGGGGCGCGGCTGTTCGCTTCGTCGGTGCGCGAAACGCGGCAGGTGCTGTCCGGCCCGGTTTCCCGCTCGCAGCACAAGGCGGGCATGACGCCCAGCCTGGCTGTGGCCTGGCAGCCCAATGCGGACCGGCTGATCTATCTGCGCTATGGCTCCGCATTCCGGCAGGGCGGGTCGGATATCAACGGCGGCGGCAGCATAGAGTCGCTGAAAGGCGATGAACTGGCCTCCATCGAGGCAGGCTGGCGGGAGCGGCTGCCGGGCGGGGGGCATTTCGAACTGAGCGCGTGGTATACCCGCTGGGAGGATGTCCAGTCCGACGTGCTCGATGACTCCGGCCTTATCGAAACGGCGAATGCCGGGAATGCGCGGATCATCGGGATAGAGGGATCGTTGGGGCTGGTGCTGGCGCCCCGGTGGCGTCTTGATGCTGGCGCCAATTATACCAGCGCGCTGCTGACGCGCAGTGCATTGGGATTCGAACTGCATGACCGGCACTTGCCCGTGGTGCCCGAATATACGGTGCGCGGGGCGTTGCGGCACGATTTCGCGCTTGGCCCTGCCGATGCCTGGGCCCGGGTGAGCCTGCGGTATATCGGCCCTTCGCGGATGAGCTTCGATCCCGATCTCGACCGCAGGATGGGCAATCTGCTGGAAAGCACGGTAGAGGTTCACGCCGCGCTCGGTTCCTGGAACCTTGGTTTGCAGGCGCAGAACCTCTTTGCGAACAAGGGCAACACTTTCGCGTTCGGCAATCCCTTCCGTTACCGCACGGAGCGGCAATACACGCCGCAGCGGCCGCTGACGGTCAGCTTGATGGTGTCCCGCGCGTTCTGACCGCGAAAGGCCCGGCGCGCCGGGCCTGCGTCAGCGCTTCACGGGAATTTGATAGCGCTCGATGTACTCGGCGAACGTCTTGTGCACGCCCTCGCGCGAGAGGCCGTAGCGTTCCAGCGAATATTCGTGCTTGCCGTGTTTGCCCTTGGGATTGGCGTCCATATAGGCGTGCATGGCGGCTTCGGCCTCGGCCGTGAAGGGTTCGCCGAAGTGTTCGTAGATCGCGCGGACCTGGCCGATCGGGTCCTTCACCACATCGGCATACTGGATATCGAGGATCGAATCCGGCCCGTGCTGCGCGCGGAAGGCATCCTGCCGTTCGATCATGATCTGGAACGTCTCGATGAACTGTTCGCCGATGCGCTGCAGATCAACATCGTCCGAATAGATCTTGCGCACATTCTCGATCAGGCTGCCGATCGATCCCAGCACGTCGGCGGGATCGCGGTGGGTCATCACCAGCTGCGCATCGGGATAGACCTCTTTCAGCGCGGGCAGGTAGAGCGGGTGCCACGGGTTCTTCAGCGTCCAGCGCCCGCCGGTGTTTGCCTGCAGCATCTGCAGGTAGCGCTTGTGAAAGCGGAAGGCGGGCAGATAGTCCGCCTTGTGCAGGAACCATTCGCGGTAGCCCGGGACATCTGCCTGCGATTCATAGACCTGCGAGCAGAACGAAGGCGTCATCAGGAACTGGCACTCGGTCGGGCTGTCCGCCTCCTCGAAGTGGATTGCGGCGATCTGGGGCATGTATTGCAGCGCCATCTTGGTCTGCGCGTCCATCTTTTCCCAGCGCGGGCCTGCATGCAGCTCGTCCGGGCGCGCGGGCGGCACCGGTTCCTGCGATTCCCAGCGCAGAAAGGAACGGCGCGCCGGATCGGAGGCCAGCAGGTTGATCACCAGCGTGGTGCCGGTGCGCGGCAGGCCGAAGACGAACATCGGCTTTTCGACCGGCGCGTCGAGCAAGTCCGGGTGCCGGGCCAGCCAATCCTCGATCTGCATGCGGATCGCCATCCACTTGACCAGATCGCCATGGGCCATCTGCGCGCCGCGTTCGCTGAAATGCGCTTCGGAAGCATAGGACTTCAGCAGGACTTCCAGACCTTCGAGGATGGCCGGATCGCCGAAACCGGTCAGCCCGGTCTGGGCCTGCGCGGCCTTGATCACGTCGTCTACGGTCATGCTCTGGCATCCTCATCCGCTGTCTTGTCGCTGCTGCTCATGAAAGCGCTCCCGGGCGATTGCAAGATGGCGCCTGCTTGTTCAAACTGGACCGGAGCTGCCGCGGCGAGTGGGGTGGAAAAGGCGTGAAATCATGCAGTTGAGTGAATTTTGGGATGCTTTTGCGACCGGCAGCGCCAGCCGTCCGGGCCGAGGTATCGTAGATGCGATGGTCCGGCGGGGCGGCCGGGCATGAGCGAGGCGCTGGAAACCCGTCTGGACCGGCTGGAGGCACAGGCCGCGATTGCGGGCCTCATCCATGTCTACGCACAGGCCGTGCGCCGGGACGAGCCGGAGAAAGTGGCCGCGCTGTTCGTGCCCGAAGGGACGTTCGAAGTGCGCTCCGGCCATCCGGACAAGGCTGAATTTACTGTGCGCACCCGGTTCGAAAGCCCCGGGGCGCTGGTAACCTTTCTCGTCAGCCAGAAGGGCGGCCCGCATCCGGTTCCGCTGATCCACAACCTGATGATCGCGGTGGAAGGCGACCGGGCCACGGCCAATGCGATGATGGCCGCGCCGGTCTATGGCACGGACAAGGAAGTGCTGGGCGAATACCACGACAGTTTCGAGCGCCGCGGCGGTCAATGGCTGTTCAGCGCGCGCATCTACACCGTCTACGCGGGGTGAGCCGTGACGGAGGACCGCGTCGCGGACACGGTGATCGATGTCTACCGGCGCCATGGTCCGGCCTGGGCGCGGCTTCGCGGAGACCGGTGCACTGAACAGCGATGGTTTGGCCGGTTCTGCGATCTTCTGCCTGAGGGTGCGAGCGTGCTCGACATCGGTTGCGGTTCGGGCAAGCCTCTGGCGCGGGAACTGGTCCGGCGCGGGTTTGCCGTGACCGGCGTGGATGCGGCGCCGGAGATGCTCGCCTTGTTCCGCCGCAACCTGCCGGACACGCCGGCGTGCCTGGCCGATATGCGCGAACTGGCTCTCGGGCAAAGGTTCGCGGGATTGCTGGCCTGGGACAGTTTCTTTCACTTGCGCCCGGACGATCAGCGCAAGATGTTCAGGCGGTTTCAGGATCATGCGGCGCCGGGCGCGGCCTTGATGTTTACCAGTGGTCCCTCCGAAGGCTGCGCCATCGGCGATATGGAGGGCGAACCCCTTTACCACGGCAGTCTTGGCCCGGAAGAATACCGCAGCTTGTTGCAGGCATGCGGCTTCGAGGTCGCAGGCCATGCCGCGGAGGATCCGGAAGCGGGGAAGCGAACCGTCTGGCTCGCGCGCCAGACCGGGTGATCCGGGGCAGCGCCAGGACAGAAAAAGGGCGCGGAGAAGATGTCCCCCGCGCCCTTTCAATGCCCGTGCCGGGGCCAGCCGCAGCGCGGCTGGCCTTTAACCGGCCTTAGAACTGGATCGATACCGAGCCGCGGTAGGACTGGTAGTTGATGTCCGAGCGGCCCACCGTGGTTTCGGCGACGATGCCGATCGAAACCTTGCCGGTGGTGCTGATCCCGGCGCCGACTTCGCCCCAGGTCTGATCGTCCGAAGGCAAGGCGAAGTAGGCATCGCGGCCCACGCCGCCAACGAAGTTCGCGCCGAAGAGCGCGGGCTTGTCCTTGAAGTCGTGGACGAAGGTGCCGATCACGTGCGGCTTGATCTTGCCCTTGCCTTCGATCCGCAGGCTCGCGCGCGCCTGCAGGCTTTCGTAGGCGTCCATGTTGTAGCGCAGCGCCGGGCCGGAACCGGATTCGGCGTAACGGTCGAATTCGATCCTGGCGTAGTTCAAGGCCACACGCGGCGTGACCATCACGGCCGGGCTGAGGGCCAGCGCATCGCTTACGCCGACTTCGCTCGAATACGTGAAGGGCTGCTCCTTGGCCGAAAGATCCCAGGTCGATGATCCGGACGCCACCGAGCGCGCCGTCTTGAGATCGAACGTGCCTGCATTGATCTGCGCGTCGATGCCGATGCCGCTGGACCAGCGCTGCGCGCCGTAAAAGCTGAGCTGGAACAGATTGCCCTTCGCCGAACGCCCCGGGTAGCCCGGATCGCCCTTCATCCTGGTCCACGAGGCTGCCACGCCGAAGAAGCCATCGTCACCGATCGCCTTCTCGAAACCGGCGGACAGGTAATAGCCGTCGAAGTCATCCTTGGCATAGGGCGAGGCTGAAGGGGCACCGTCGCTGTCGCCGTTGATGTAGCCACCGGCGAAGAAGGCGCTCATGTCGTCGGGAAGGGCCCCTTCGACCGAACGGTCCGGAGCACCGGCCGCGGCGGCGGCCATCGTGCCCAGCGAGGATACGCTGCTCATGCCCATGGTCGCCAGAACGCCGCCCGGCGCCCCGTAGTAGGCGATGCTGCCGCCTTCGGTTCCTTCCGAAACCTTTGCAAGACGGTCGCGGATGAAGCGGTTGCTGGTTTCCATGGCCGCCGTGCCCATCGCCTGCATCAGCGGCTGCACGCGCGGCGCCCAGCTTTCGAGCGTCGGCTGAAGCTCCGCCGTCAGCAGCATGTCGGTGGGGCCGTAGAGGTCCGCGTATTGGTCATACTGCGTGCGGTTCCGGTCCAGCAGCCCGGCAAAGGCGGCCTGGATCTGCGAATTGCTGTCCACCGCGTTTGAGTAGAGTCCGGCCTGGACAGTAACGGTCACGCCCGAGCCGGTATAAGTGAAGGCGGGCGAGAGGACCGCGCTGATGGCGCTCGCCGTATCGAATGTGCCCTGAATGCCGCCCTCGGCGTTGAGGAACGTATAGGTATCGCCTTCGCGGACGGTTTCTCCGGCGATCGGGGTAAACACGATCGCGCCGCCAAGGCTGGCGATGCCGTCTTCCGGAACCACGGCGGCTTGCCCGGCTTCGCCGGTTCCCGCGCCATCGCCGGCATAGCGTGTGGCGTTGACCCGGATGAGGTCGGACACGCCGCCCGCGCCGATATTGACGAGATACGTGCTGCCCGACGTCAGGATGAGGTTGCCGTTGAAGGTCAGCGTTCCTGCCGCGTCCGTCCCGCCCGGTGCGATCACGCCTTCCAGGTTGGTGAAGAAGGGCGTGTTGATCGTGCCGCTGCCCTGCAGGCCGCCGGTCATCAGGAAGTAGTCGCCCAGGGTAGTGAGCGTGCCATCAACGCGCATCATGCCGGCAAGCTGGTTGACGGCCATCAGGCTGGTCAGCGAGCCGCCCGCCTTGATGTCGAGCGCGGCAGCGGGGCCTCCCAGCGTGAAGCGGTCGATCGTGACTTCGCTTGAAAGCGTGGTGGTGCCAGCGGCCGATAGCGTGACATCGTAATAGCGCGGCGCAGTGCCCGCCGTGCGGTCGCCTGCGGTGTTGCCGGGCGTGAAGCCGGTGGCGCCGGGCAGGCCATTGTCTATGCTGGGCGCGGGCAGGGCCTGCGCCACGGCTTCGCCGTCCTGTGCCGCGAGTTCGGGACTAAGGCCCGCCAGCGAGGTTACGCCCTTGTTGTTGGAGGCATTGCCGCTTCCTGACACCACCGTTCCGTCAACGATCACATCGCCGTTGCCCATATCCTGGCAGATGTCGTCGCCGCTGAGTTCCCACTGGAAACAGGCCTGGCCGAACGTGCCGTCGTTGCCGTTCACACCCTGGCCGGGCGTGGAGGGCAGGCCGTTCACCAGATTGCCGTTCTCGTCGATGACCTTGTAGGCCGGATCGAGCGTAGTGACCCAGTGCTCGGGATCTTCCCAGGCGCCGTCCCCTTCCTTCGCCGCGACGTAGCGGTAGGGATTGTTGGCAACGATCCAGTCCCAGTAGAGATAGAGCGGTTGATAGAACGAGGCCGTGCCATAGCTGTTCGGCCCCTGCGGCGGGTTCCCAAAGAACGTGGTGTAGCCGCCCGACAGCGTGCCGATCACCACCGGCGTATCGAACGTATCGTCCAGAATCAGCGGACCGCCGGAATCGCCGCCTGCCGTGTTGCCCTCGTTGGGCAGGCCTTCGTCCTTCCAGGCGTTGAAATCGAAGATGTTCTCGCGCGCCGGATCGTCGAAGTCGATCCAGTAGAGGTTCTGCGGGTAGGTCGTGCTGTCGCCGCCGAACTGGAAATTCTCGAACTGGTCGAGGCTGGCGAGGCCGCCCAGCATGTTTTCGGCGACGCGGCGGCGGAAATCGATGCCGTTGACCGAGCCGTCAGTCCCTTCGCCGTTGCGGCCATAGCCGGTGAGCGTGACGTGATAGCCCGTGCCGGTCACGTCATCGATCGCGTCCGGTGCGGGAAGCTGGGAGAACAGCAGGGCCCAGGTCGGGATGCCTTCAGCGGGCGTGTCCAGCGAAGCGACGGCGACGTCGCTGTAAAGAAAGCTGACGGCATCGGGTTCCAGCGAGCCGGGGTGATAGTTCACATAGTCGGCGTTGTAGAACGCATTGGCAGCATCCGAGCCGTAGCCGCTGGCAAACCAGCTCCGCAAACCCGCCAGGTTGTCGTTGGAGAATCCGAAGCCGATGGGGGTGCCGCCGGTGGCCGCGCCATAATCGCCCGGAGCCTCTTCGTTCACGCAGTGGGCAGCGAAGACGACCGTGCGTGGATTGATCAGCGTGGCCGTGCAGATGCCGACGAAACCGTTCTGCTGGTCGATGATCATCTGGCCGACGCCGTTGATGTCGGTGGGATCGACGCTGCTGCCGCTGGTGCCGGGATCGGCGATCACGATCTGCGGGACGGGGGCGGCCGGGGCGATGCTGACGCGCTGCGGCGATGGCTGTGTAACCGATACCGCGCCGCCGCTGGCACCGCCGCTCTGGGCTTCCAGATAGGCGTTGCTCGGATACTCCGGGCCATAGCTTTGCGCATGGGCCTGGACGGAAAGAAGCGAAAGTGTAGCTGCCGAGCCAAGGAGCGCAATGCGCTGGCGCGACGGGAGCTTGCGTTGACGTGCGTTCTTCATGTGTCCCCCTAGGACTATGAAAGCAGCGAAGGAGCGGCCCGGAACCGCTCGGCCTCTGCAAATGCTGGATTCCGCGAAATCCACTGCCTTGAGCGCGGCGGCATAAAGCGGATGCCGGAGCGCGCAGGGGGATGTTTGCCGCCCGTTTGGCGATGGGCAAGTTAAGATTCTTGCTACATTGTGAAATATTGATGGGTGTTACTTTTATGTGTCAATCCGGATGAGGGTTAACAGTGTTTGTATATTAATACGCTTGGAGCTTGTGTGGCGCCTTCACTTGTTTGCGCCCATTTCCCGGGCGTTCTATGCTGTTCATTGGCCGGGTTTCAGCGGCGCCTGTCCACGGTCACGCCGCCCGACATCATGCTTTCGGCCGGGCCGGTCAGCACGTCCATAGGGAAGACCTTGGGCACTCTGCTCACAGCGTCCAGACGGGCGAGGTGCCCGGCATCGAGAGTTACGCCGAGCGCGCCGAGGTTGTCTTCGAGTTGCGCCGGGGTGCGGGCGCCGAGGACGGGTGAGGCCACCGCCGGGTTCGTCAGGGTCCAGGCCAGAGCGGCCTGTGCCGGGCTGCAGCCGATGTCCTGCGCAACTGCTGCCACTTCTTCGGCGATCGTCAGGTTGCGTTCGCTGAGGCGGCCGGTCGCGGCGTTCATCGCTTTGCGGCCGCTGGAGCCGCCCGGTTCCTGTGGGTCGAGATCGGCGCGGGTATACTTGCCGGTGAGCACGCCGCCGCCGAGCGGCGACCACGGGCACACGCCCATGCCCATTTCGGCCGCCATCGGGATCATCTCGCGCTCCACCGTGCGTTCGATCAGCGAATAGGAAATCTGCAGCGCGCAGAACTGGCTCCAGCCGCGCAGCTCGGCGATGGCCTGCATCCGGCTTGCTTGCCAGGCGGGTGTGTCGGACAGGCCGATGTAGAGCACTTTGCCGCTGCGCACGAGATCGTCGAAGGCGCGCAGGATCTCGTCCACCGGCGTGCGGAAATCCCACATGTGCAGATAGAGCACGTCGATCCAGTCCGTGCCCAGGCGGTGCAGCGAATCCTCGACCGAGCGGACCATGTTGCGGCGGCTGTTGCCCGCCGCGTTGGGATCGCCGGGGCGGGTGGTCAGCGAATACTTGGTGGAGATCACCACCCGCTCGCGCCGGTGGCCGAGCAGGCGGCCCAGCAGTTTTTCCGAACCGCCCATACCGCCGTAGAAATCGGCGGTGTCGAAGAAATTGCCGCCCCGGTCGAGGTAAGTGTCGACCATTGCCGCGGCTTCGGCATCGGCCGATCCCCAGCCGTCCGGCCCCGCGCCGAACGTCATCGTGCCCAGGCACAGCGGCGAGACGCGCAGGCCTGAGCGGCCAAGCAGGCGGTAGTGATCGAGTTGCATGGCCATTCCTTTGCCTCTCCCTGCGGTTCCGTGCTTCACGCGTCTTGTGGCGGCTCCGGTTCCCCGTTGCCATGCGGAGGATGGGCAAAGTGCCACTCCGGTCAATTCCCCGTTCCGTTCGCTTGCCCGGCGCCTCGCCAGCCCGTAGCAAGCGGTCATGAACACTGCCGCATCCATCGCCGAAGTCGAACTCTTTCATGCCATCTCGATCGGACGGCTCGCCTACGAGCTGGCAGAGCAGGGCCGCGATGTCATTCATATGGAGTACGGCCAGCCCTCCACCGGCGCTCCGGCCGAGGCGATCGCGGCGGCGCATAAAGTGCTGGACAGCGATCCCGGCGGCTACTGGGAAAGCACGGCGCTCAAGCAGCGCATCGCCCGGCACTATCAAGAGGCCTATGGCGTGGCGATGGGCGAGGAGCAGGTGATCCTGACCTGCGGTGCTTCGCCCGCTTTCGTGCTGGCGCTCTCGTGCCTGTTCGCGCCCGGCGCGCGGGTGGCGGTGGCCCGGCCGGGCTATGTGGCCTACCGCAATACATTGAAGGCCATGTATATGGAGCCGGTGGAGGTCGCCTGCGGCCCCGCCGAGCGCTATCAGATGACCGCCGCCGCGCTCGATGCGATCGATCCCGCGCCGGACGGGCTGATTCTGGCGAGCCCTGCCAATCCCACCGGCACCGTGATCGCGCCTGAGGAACTGGCCGCGATTGCCGAAGTGTGCCGCCGCAAGGGCATACGGGTCGTCTCCGACGAGATCTATCACGGCCTCACTTACGGCATGGCGGCGCAGTCCATGCTGCAGCACTTGCCCGAAGCGCTGGTGGTGAACAGCTTTTCCAAATACTATTCGATGACGGGCTGGCGGCTGGGCTGGCTGGCGGTTCCGCCAGAGCTGATCGGGGCGGCGCGGGCGCGGATGAGCAACCTGTTCCTGACGCCGCCGGTGCTGGCGCAGCATGCCGGGCTGATCACGTTCGACTGCCGCGAGGAACTGGAAGGCCATCTGGCCAACTATGCGCGCAACCGGGAGATGTTGCTGGCGGCCTTGCCGCGCCTTGGCCTCGAGCAGATCGCGCCGCCGGACGGTGCTTTCTACATCTGGGCAGAGATCGGCCACATGACCAGCGACAGCCTGTCTTTCTGCAGGCAGTTGCTGCAGGACACCGGCGTTGCCACGGCGCCCGGCGTTGATTTCGATCCGGTGGACGGCGGACGCTACATCCGGTTCAGCTTTGCCGTGTCCCCGGCGGAGATCGAAACCGCGATCGCGCGCATGGTCCCCTGGTTCGCCGCGCGGCGGGCGGGATAGCCGCGCTTCACGGCCAGCGCTTTGGCTTGAGTGCCTGCTGGGGTCGAGGCCGCATTCCGCCGGTTCCGGGAAAACGAAAGCGGCGTATCCGGTGGATGTACGGGCCGGATACGCCGCCAGTAGGGGTCATGAGCCCCGCGGCGGACCCGGCCGTAAGGGAGATCGGCCGGGCCCGTCTGGACGAACCTTGCGGGGCACTTGCCGGAAAGGTGCTCGGATGGCTCCCCGGCCATGTCCTGATAGCAGGGTGGCTGCTAAGCTTTCGTGCCATGCGGCATACGTTCATATGCGATCCGGAAAACACCGTTGCCAAAGCGGTCCGGAATAAAGGCAGACAGGGCGGCTACTGCACGAGCGCGGCCTCGATCGCGATCCGGATCGCATCGGAAGTATGGCTGGCTCCCAGCTTGTGCAGCATGTTGGCTCGGTGGATCTCGACGGTGCGGGGGCTGATTTCCAGTTTCTCGCCGATCCGGCGGTTGGACAGGCCGCTGGCAACGCCGCCCAGCACTTCGCGCTCGCGGCGGGTCAGCTTGCTGACGCGGGTCCGGGCCATCACCTCGCGCAATTTGGCGCTGCCCGTGCTGGCGGCGTGTTCGATCGCGGTGTTGACGGCAAGGGCAAGGTCTGCCGCAAGGGCGGGCCAGGCGAGATAGTCGATCGCGCCGTCGAGTATGGCCCGCACGATGCGCTGCACGCCCGGCTCCTCGCTGAAGGCGACGACGGGAAACCACTGGTTCTGGCAGGCCATGGCCTCGATCAGGGCGGGGACGGCCCCGGGCCTTTCATGAAGGAGCACGGCCCCGGCGCGCGGCCAGGTGGCGCCCAGTTCGAAGACGTTCTCGAACGGTTCGACGTGCAGTGCGTGCGAGGCCAGAGCATGACTGATCGTGGCCCGCCGCCGTGTGTCGTCGTCGATAAGGATAAGAGTCGCAATCCGCTCCACCGGCATTTCCCTCCTCGTGGCTTGTGCCTAGGGAAATACGCGCAGGGCGGGGCAACTGCCCGGCAGACCTGCTCCGGAATCGAACGGCTGGTGGCTGCTGGCCGCGAAATGCGGCGGCAACGCTGTCAAAGATCCTGCCGAAACGGGTTCACATCCGCTTTCGGCGGAGGATCTGTCAGGACTTCATGGCCTGGCTGATTTCGGTGAAGTCCGTGCGCATCGTGGCGAGCTGCTGGACATCGAACGCAACCGCGCAGTCCAGAATGGTGCGGCGTGCGGCGGCGTAGAACTGGTTGAGCGCATCGCCCATGCCGCCATCCTGCGAAACGCCCATCTGCAGCGCGGTGATCGCGGTCAGCGCGCGGGTCATAGACCGGCTCTTGAGGCCGTTATCGCCGTTCTGGTGCGCGTGGATCGCGGTTCCCAGCGCGCCGATGAGGTGCTCGTAGCACACATGGACGAGTTCGGCCGGGTTGGCGCCAGTGACACGGGCGTCGAAATCGACGCGGCGGTAGGCTTCGTGAGGGGATTGTTGCAGAAGCATCTTAGTTGCCCGATTTGTTCCAAGCGGCGATCTGGTTTTCGAGCATGGACTTCGTCGCGTTGAACCCGGAAATCCTTACTTCGGAAGCCGTGAACTGCGAGGCCAGGCGGGCCCGCAGGGTTTCCTGCTGGTCGGCGACCTTCGTGAGATCCTCGTCGATCTTGGCGGCCTTCTCGGTGTACTTGGTGATCGAGCCAGCGAGCGAGCCCGTGTTGGAACTGGACGTCGCGTTGCGGTAGATCTTGTCGATCGTCGCGTACACGCCATAGAGGCCGTTGGTGAACATCGCCGCCACGCCTTCCGGATCGGCTTCCAGCGTGGCTTTCAGGCGGTCGGTATCGAGATCGAAGGTGCCGTTGCGCTGAGTCGAAAGGCCAAGGTCGGCCAGAGTTCTTGCCGCGCCGGTGGCGTTGGGCATGATGACTTCGCCGGCCAGCTTCATCATCGACGTCTTGAGCGAGCGGGCACCGGGATCGGTGACGAGATCGCCGCCGCGCGCGGTGGCCTTGTTCAGCGACGACATCAGCTCGTTCAGCGCGTCCGTGAGATCGCGCATTGAGCTGGTGATGCTGTCCGACGGATCGCTGAAGCTGATCGTGGTCGGCGCGCCGGCATTGGTCTCGGTCAGCTTGAGCTTCAGGCCGGGAACCGGATCGGTGATCGTGTTCGAGGAGGAGGTATAGTTCAGCCCGTCGATGCTGTAGGCCGCATCCTGCGCCGAGGTGAGCAGCGTGCCCGTGCCGCCGCCGGGCGACCAGGCGAGTGCGGACAGGCCGGGATCGGCCGGATCTTCGGTCGTCTCGACAACGAAACCGCTCTGCGCGCCTTCCGGGCCTCTCATGACGAGTTGGGCGCCGCTCGCGGTATTGGCGATATAGGCAGTGACGCCGGAACCCGAGGCGTTGATGGCACTGGCGACATCGGCCAGCGTTGCGCCGGCATCGATCGTGACATCGACTGCGGCCTGAGTGCCGTCGGGAATGAATGTGCTGCCAGAGACCGTGCCGAAGCGCAGGGTCAGCGAACCGGAACCGACGAGGTCGGAGGAAGCGCTGTAGGCGGTGCTGGCGATCTGCTGGCCCTTGGCGAGGCTCGTCACTTCCAGCGAGAACGTGCCCTTGGGCTGGCTGGTGCCCGAGAGCGAGGCCTCCGCCACCGCGCTGTTGGCGATGCTGGGCGTGGGGGCAAGACTGCCCGAGCGGACCAGCGTGCCCAGCGACGTATCGAGGCCGAGCAGCATCGACTTGATGTCCGATGCCGTGGAAATCTTGGTGTTGAGCGTGTCCTGCCGGTCGTGGAGCACCTGGTTGCGGTACTCGAACTGGGCGGTCGCCAGGTTGTTGGCCAGCGCGGCCATGTCGATGCCGCTGCCCGCACCGAGCATCGTGGCGATGGACGTCGTCTTCAGCGAGGAAGAGGCGGAGGTGGAGGAAGTGGCATCAACCATGGCTTTTAGGACGGATTCTGGATGGAAACGTTAAGGGGGCCAGGGCGGGTTTGGCGATCTCTTCGCATGGTCATCCTCATACGCTGGCCGGGTCGAGCTTGCCGTTCGCGTCGAAACGCAGGGTGACCGGCACGGTGACTTGCGGCGCGGCCCGCTTCTCGCCGCGCTTGATAGCGAAGACGAAGGCCAGGATCGCGGCGACCGAAACGTAGTGCTCCTCGCGGATCGCCTCGCGTTCGCGGGTGGTGTAGAAGACCGAACGGGCCAGAGCCGGATATTCGAGCGTGGGCACGGCATATTCGGCGGCCAGTTCGCGCATCGCCAGCGCCTTGTCGCCGCGGCCCTTGGCAATGACGACCGGTGCGTGGTTCTTTTCCGGATCGTAGGCGAAGGCGACCGAGAAGTGCGTCGGGTTGGTGATGACGAACTGGGCGTCCTTCATCGCCGGGACCAGGCCGCCCATGGCGATCTGGCGCTGGCGCTCCTTGATCGCGGCCTTCTTTTCGGGGGCGCCTTCCTGCTCCTTATGCTCGTCGCGCATTTCCTGCATCGTCATCTTGAGGCGCGACATGCGGCGGAACAGCTGCACCGGCAGATCGATGACCGCGATCAGGAAAAGCCCGGCCGCCAGCCAGAACAGCAGAATGATGATTCCGTGCCAGGCCCACGAGAGCTGCTCGAACAGGTCGCCGCGGCCGAGCCGGGCGAATGTGGAAATGCGGCCGCTGGCCCAGACCCAGGCGATGGTGCCGAGCAAGCCGATCTTGAGCAGTCCCTTGCCGATTTCGATCAGGCCGGTCGGCCCGAACATACGCTTGAGGCCCGAGGCCGGGTTGATGCGGGATCCCTTGGGGGCAAGATTGCCCGCGTTCCAGCGCCCCTCGCCGAAGCCGAGCTGGGACAGGATCGAGACGCCGATGACGGAAAGGCCGAGAATGGCCACAGGCGGCAGAACCGCGAGCATGGCGGACATCAGCATCCGGCCGGGCGTGAAATCGACGATCGAGGCGCGGTCCCAGACGAAGGCGGCCCGAAGGTTGCCCAGCAGCAGATCGAGCAGCCAGGGACCGGCGATCAGCAGCCAGACCGCGCCGATACCGACAGCCGCCGCCGTGGCCAGCTCGCGTGACCGGATGACGTCGCCTTTTTTGGCGGCGTCGCGTTTGCGCTTTTCTGTTGGCGCAAAACTCTTTTCGCCACTCGACTCGCTCATTTCTTCATGACCTCTGCGGAAGCGGAAATGGCGTCAGCGGACAGGCGCATGACGAGATCGGTGAGGACCGGGGTGGACAGCATCAGCGCCGCGATCCCGGCAAGCAGGCCTGCGGGCAGGCCCAGCGAGAACAGGTTGAGCGAAGGCGCCGAGCGGCTGAGCACGCCGGTGATCATCTGGACGGTGAACAGGACCAGCGTGACCGGCAGCGCGATCGTGGCCGCGGTCACGAACATCTGCGATGCGAAGCTGGCGATCAACGCGAAGCGTTCGGGGCCGAGCCAGGTGTGGCCCGGCGGAAACACGCGGTAGCTTTCGATCAGCAGGGAAAACCACTGCAGGTGCGCGCCCAGCGCGAGAAAGATCAGCGTCAGCACCACCATGAAGTACTGGCCCAGCGCGGGTGATTGCGTGCCTGAACTGGGATCGACCGCCACGGCCATGTTCATGCCCATGCCGCCGCCGATGACTTCGGCGGCCATGACCGGGGCGGCGAAGGAAAGCTGCAGTACGAAGCCGAGCGAAAGGCCGACGAGCACTTCGCCCGCGACGCTGAGCAACCCGGCCAGCGAGAACAGGGCGGGCGGGGCCTGAACGCCGGTCCACGCGCAGACCATGACGGCGATGGCGCCCGCGCCGATTACCCGCACTTGTGCCGGAACCGAAGCGGCGCCGAACAGCGGGGCGGCGACAAGCGCAGCGCCGATCCGCGTCATGACGAACAGCAAGCGCCAGAACTCGGCCTCAAGCGAGCCGAAGCCGAAGTCCATATTGATCACGGCACCACCTGCTCGGCCTGGCCGATCATGGCGATCTGGGTGAAGACTTCCTGGGTGAAATCGCCGATCAGCGTCATCATCGAGCTGCCGAAAAGCACCAGGACCAGCGCGACGACCGCCAGCTTGGGCACGAATGTCAGCGTCTGTTCGTTCACCGACGTCGCGGCCTGGATAATGCCGACGACGAGGCCGATGGCCAGCGCGGCCAGCAGCACCGGGGCCGCGACCAGCGCGGCCACCCACAGCATCTTGTCCGCAAGGGCGAGAAGGCCGGAGATATCTTCCACGCGGGCTTACCCGAAGCTCGATGCGAGCGAGCCCATCAGCAGCGCCCAGCCATCGACCATGATGAACAGCAGCAGCTTGAAAGGCAGCGAGACGATCATCGGGCTCATCATCATCATGCCCAGCGACATGAGGACCGAGGAGACGACGATATCGATCACAAGGAAGGGCAGGAACAGCATGAAGCCGATCTGGAACGCGGTCTTCAGTTCGCTGGTGACGAATGCGGGCAGCAGGATCGAGAACGGCACATCGGCGCTGCTCTGGAACTTGGGCGCCTTGGCCATGTTGGCGAACATCATGAGGTCGCGTTCGCGGGTCTGACGGATCATGAAGGCGTGGAATTCGCCGCCCGCGTTCTTGATCGCCTGCTCGGCATTGATCTGGTCAGCGGCATAAGGCGCGATGGCGACTTCGTTCACCCGGTCGAGCGTGGGTGACATCACGAACAGCGAGAGGAACAGCGACAGGCCGATCAGCACCTGGTTGGGCGGCGATTGCTGCAGGCCGATGGCCTGGCGCAGGATCGACAGCACCACCAGGATGCGGGTGAAGCTGGTCATCATCAGGATCAGGCTGGGCAGGATCGTCAGCAGGCCCATGATGAGCAGGAGCTGCAGCGACAGGCCCATGCCCGGCCCTTCGGTGCCGCCGAGCGAACCGAAGGCGCGGTCGAGCGCGCCGGGGATCGCGGTGGCTTCGGACGCGGCGGCCGGGGCCTGAGCCTGCGCGAAGGCCACGGCCGGAAGCAGCAGCGCGGGAATGGCTGCGATCAGGGAAAGGATGCGCTTCACCGGGGCAGGCTTTCGGTGGTTTCGGAGCGCGCGCGCGCCGGAGCTTCGGCGAGGCGGCTGAGGCCCTGGCGCGAAACCGAAACGAGGATCTCGCGGCCGTGGAATTCGATTACCGCGAGCTTCTGGGTGGGCGAGAGCATGGTCGTCTCGATAATGCGGACCGACTTGGAGCCGGCCCCGATGCCCGCCTTGTCCTGCATCTTCTTCGCCAGCTTGAGCGCACCCCATGCCAGGAGCGCGATCATCGGCAGCATGATGACAAGCTTGAGGATGTACCAGAGCATGGAAGGATCAGGCCCCCGTGATACCGGCGTCGGAATCGGGCAGGGAGACCGAGGCGTCATCCGCCGCGTTTTCCTCGACGCCGACCATCTCGACGATGCGCAGGCCGAAACGGCCATTGTGGGAGACGACTTCGCCCTTGGCGATCGGCTTGCCGTTCACAAGCACGTCGAGCAGTTCGTCGGTCAGGCGGTCCAGCACGACAAGGCTTTCGGGGCCGAGCGCGAGGACTTCCTTGAGTTTCATCTGGGTGCGGCCGAGTTCGACCGAAAGGCGGACATCGACATCGCGAAGGAATTCAAGGCCGCGGGAATGCATGGTCATGGGATCGATCTTTCCGTGAATCAGAAGGCTTGCTGGATCTGGACCGCGACGCGGTCCTCGACTTCGCCGATCGTGCCGGTTGCGACGGTGCGCCCATCGATCTGCAAGGGGACCGAGCGGGCAATGGCCACCGGCAGCACATCGCCGGGCTTGAGGGACGAAAGGCGCGAGAAGGCGACCGTCATGTCGACCAGGACGGCCGTGACAGGAACCGGCATCGAGCCATAGGGTTCGGCCGCCGGGTCCGGCGTGCCCTGGCGGGCCTTGCGGCGGACCGGGTGGCGCGGCACGGCGGTGGCTGCGGCCAGCGTCGGTTGCGGGAAGGCGATGGAAAAGGACCAGGGCTCCACGCCCGGCTCTTCCACTTCCAGCGAGATCTGCAGCAGGTCCTCGCGCTTGTCGAAGGGGTCGAGGTAGCGCAGGCTGGTGTCGCGGCGCATGGCGCGGACCTTGTGCTCTTCCTTGCCGCCGAACGTCGTGGTGAGCGCTTCGGCCAGAGCCTGTTCCAGACGGCCCAGCAGCAGTTCGGCGGACAGGGGGAAGCTGTCCGGGATCTGCTCGGGCTCCACGCCGCGCCCGCCGAAAGCCCGGTCGATCAGCCGCAGGACCGAAGGGGCCTCGAAGATGGCCAGCATCGGCAGGCCCTTGGGCCCCACCGCCATCAGCGTGTGCGAGGCCAGCGTTTCGATATCCGCGTTGATCGAGGCGAGGTTGCAGTCCATCGGCATGCCGATCCGCACCAGCGGCGGCTCACCGCCTGCGAAGGGCGAGAGGTGAGCAGGCAGAATGCGGGCCAGCCGCTCGCCGAGCAGCGAGAGGGCCGGAACCAGCTCGTCGATCGACGGGCCGGTGCCCAGCAGCTCGGAGCAGTGCTTGGCCTTGCGGCTCTGGCTGGATGATGCGGTGGACATGGTCATGGCGGGTCAGGTTTGCCGGATCACTGGATGATGAACGTGCGGAAGTAGACGGCATCGACGCCGCCGAAGCCTTCCTTCTCGATGAGGACCTTGTTGATCGCGGCGGTCAGGCGCTTCTGGAGCTTTTCCTTGCCCGGGATCGTGTAGACGTCTTCTTCCGGCGTATCCGCCAGGATCTGAAGCAGCTTCGAACGGATGGCCAGTTCGTGCTTCTTGAGCCAGATCAGCACGCGGCCGTCGCGGCGGGTGGAGCAGGCCAGGCTGATCTGGATCAGCGCGTCGGAGTCCTTGAGGTTCGAGGTGAACTCGTCCGAGAACGTGTAGTAGGCGGTGCGGTATTCGTCGCCGCCTTCGCTTTCCACGTCCATGACGGCCCCTTCGCCTTCGCCTTCCTTGGTCTTGGGCATGTAGGGGTCTTCCTCGCCCTTGCGGACGAGCTGCGGGCCGCGCGGCTTGTGCTCTTCGGCATGGCCGCCGCCGATCACCCCGGTCGCGACGAGGGCGAACACGCCGCCGCCGCCGAGCACGAGCATGCCGGCCGCCACGAGGATCAGCATCAGCTTGCCCTTGCCGCCTTTGGCTTTGGCGTCCTTGTCCTTCTTGTCACTCATTCAAAAGTCCCCCTGGGTATTCGCAAAAGATCAGGCGTAAATGCCGCCAGCCTGCCGGGTGCCGTCCCGGGACTGGCGGGGCGTGGACGCCTCCTGATCGTGCGGAAGGGATGCCGTTCCCTGTCCGCGGTTCGTGTGCTGCCCGGCCTGATCGGCGCGGGCCTGTGAATTCTGGCCGGCGCCATTGCCCGTTCCCGCGCCGGCGCCGTTGGCGGCGGCCTGGTTCTGGGAGGACGCCGGGGCGTTCTGCTGCTGTTGCTGCGAAGAATCGCTGCTGTTGCCGTTCCCGTTCGATCCGCCTGCGAGCGAAGCGTTCGCGGCGGCGTGCACCGCGCTGGTGAAGCCCGGATCGGCATTCGCCATGGTGACGGACATGGCATTGTCCTCGTGGCGGAACTGCAGCGAGATCTGGCCGAATTCGGCGTGCCGGATCGCGGTCTTGACGAGGTGCGGGCTTGCGGCCTCGCGCGCCTCGGCCAGCCGCGAGACCAGCGTGGAGAAGTCCTGCGGCCCTTCTGCCGGTGCCGCCGGTGCCGGAGCGCTTGCGGAGGCAGGGGCAGGCGCGGCCGTCTGCGCGGCGGGAGCGGCTGCGGTGGCTTGTGCCGGATCGATCACGCGGGCCAGCGGCGCAGGGTCTGCCGAAGCGGCCAGGTTCTGCGGCTTGGCGGCGGTTTCGCCCCGGCCGGTCTCGATCCGGGCCTTTTCGGCACGCGCGGCGTGCGGCTTGAAGGTGTCGGCCTGAGGTGCGGTATCGCCGGACTGCGCCTGCGTGGCCTGAGCCACCTGTGCGGCTTGCACAGGCTGGGCCGCCTGTACCGGCTGCGCAGGCTGGGACTGAGCAGGCTGGGGCTGAGCGGCCTGGGACTGAGCAGATTGGGGCTGAGAGATCTGCGCAGACACACTGGCCTGGGCGGGCTGAGCGGCGGCGGCAGTCTGCGGGCGGGTTGCGAGCTGCGCGGCGGTAGCGGGCGCGGCATTGTCTGCCGCAGCGGCGGCAGGCTGCTCGGCAGTGATCGTGACCGGGCCCAGCGTGACATTGGCCACGGCGGGGCTGATGCCAGCGGGGGCAGCGGCGGTCTGTGCCTGAGGCAGCCCGCTGATTTTGATCTGGTTCTGGACTTGCCCCTGGGCCTGTCCTTGCGGCTTCACGGTCAGTGCGGCGGCGGCTTGTGCCGTTGCCTGCACTGCTGCCTTGGCCGTCGCTTGCGCAGCCGTCTGAATCGGAGCCTTGGCTGCAGTTCCCGTGCCCGTACCGTTGCCAGCGGGCGGAGCGGCAACGGTTGCCGTCTGCGGGACGAGGGACGCGGGCAGAATGCCTGCGAGGGTCAGAGGCGTGCCGTCCGTGACGGGCGCGCTATCCAGAGACAGCGTATCGGTGCCGGTCCCGGCTTCGCCGCCGCTCTCGCTCTTGCCCTCGCTTTCCGGCGAAAGGTCTTCGGCTGCATCCGGCAAAATCTTGCCGCTTGCCTTGCCGGTATTGCCGCCTGCAACCGGTCCAAGAAGCGCGACAAGGGCAGCGGCGGCATCGTCTCCGGCCGCAGGCGCGGTGCCGGGATCGGCCGCTTCAAGTGCACCGGAAAGGTCGAGAAGCGCAGAAAAGCTGCCGGTTCCTGCGGAGTTCGCAGGCGCGCCGTGCCCTTTGCCCGCGGCCTGAGAGTGGCCGGCGGAGAGTGCGGTGGCAGCGTTCTGGATCATGTGCAACGGGTCCTCTGTCCTGTCTTCGCAGAACATTAATCAAGATCCGTGCCAGATCCCTTTCTGCTAGTAAGAACAGGCTGTTCGGAAGCTTTCGCGATCAGGCGTGCCTGCAGCTCGGCGCGCTCTTCGATGGCGGCACGGCGGCGCTCGGCTTCGGCGAGCTCGCGCTGCTTGGCATCAGCGATCGATTGCGCGCGCAGGGCATCGCCATCGGTGGTGCGGCTGAGTGCCTGCAAGCCGGAGACGAAGCGCCCGAGCTGGTGCAGCGCGGCACCGTCGGCAGCCTCGCGGCGGCTGGCATAGTCGGAGGCCATGCGCCGCGTGCGTTCGGATAGCGTGCGCAGCTGGGTAAGGGTGCTTTCGGCCTGCGCCGCTTCCACGGCGGCCGTCTGCTTGGCGATGGCGCGGATCTTCTCAAGCCGCTTCAGCCGGGCGAGGCGCTGTTTTTCTTCCTTCACAGCATCGCCTCAGGGCTGGGCCGGACGGGCGGCACCGCGGTCATCCCAGCAGCGCCACCAGTTGCGCGGCGCTGTCTTCCAGATTGATCGTCTCGCGCGCGGACTGGCACAGGAAGGCGGTCAGCAGATCGTGCATGGCAATGGCGCGGTCCAGTTGATGATCGGCCCCGGCGCGATAGGCGCCCATCAGAACGAGATCGCGGTTGGCCTCGTAACTGGCTGTCAGCGCGCGGAATTCGCGGGCGAGATCCTGATGCTGCTGGGGCACGATATCGTTCATCACGCGGCTGAGCGAAGCGGCGATGTCCACTGCCGGATATTGCCCGCGCTGCGCAAGATCGCGCGAGAGCACGATATGGCCGTCGAGGATCGAACGCGCGGTATCGACCACCGGATCGTCCTGGTTGTCGCCATCGGCCAGCACGGTGTAGAGGCCCGTCACCGAGCCTCCGGTAGCGGCCGAATTGCCAGCACGCTCGACCAGTTTTGTTATCGTGGCGAGGGCGGAAGGCGGATAGCCGCGCGCCGCGCCGGGCTCGCCCAGCAGCAGGCCGATCTCGCGCGCGGCGTGGGCCACGCGGGTCAGGCTGTCCATGATCAGCAGGACTTTCTTGCCCTGCGCGCGGAAGTGCTCGGCCATCGAGGTGGCGAGCATCGCGCCGCGCAGGCGCAAGTTGGGCGCATGGTCGGCCGGAACCGCCACGACCACCGTCTTGTCCTTCTTGTCGGCGTTCATGTGCCGTTCGACGAAGTCGGAAACTTCGCGCGCGCGCTCGCCGATCAGGCCGACGATCACGACATCGGCGCTGGAGCCGCGCGCGATCATGTCGATCAGCACCGACTTGCCGACGCCGGACCCGGCCATCACGCCGATGCGCTGGCCAATGCCGAACGTAGTGAGGGCATTGAGCGCGCGCACGCCGGTATCGAACGTCTCGCGCACCGGGCTGCGGTCGAGCGCGGAGGTGCGCACGCCGCCCGCGGGCCATTCCATGCGCGAGTGGATGGCCGGGCCGCCGTCGATGGGCAGCCCTTCGCCATCGACCGCGCGGCCGAGGAAACCGTCGCCCACCGGCAGCATGCCGGGGCGCCCTTCCGGGCAGACGCGCGCGCCGGGGCGCAGCATGATCGTGTCGCCCAGCAGCATCATCATCGTGCGGCCGTTGCGAAAGCCGATGACTTCGGCGGAAATCGAAAGGTCGCCGCGATGGGCGATGCGGCACATCGCGCCCACCGGCACGGACAGGCCGCTCACTTCCAGCAGACCGCCATCGCAGGCGACGACGCGGCCAAAGCGGCGCGGGGCAAGATCGACCGCTTCGCCGCCAAGGTCCGTCAGTACCGAATCCCAGAGCTTCAGCACTGGTGCATGGCCTCGGCAATGGCGAGGCGCCAGGTGGCCGGGCCGTCCTCCACGCCGCCATTCTGGCTTTCGATGCGCACGGTGCCGCGTTCGAGCTTGGGATCGGGCTGCACTTGCCAGTCTTCGGCGAGGCGCGGTTCGATCAGTTTGATATCGTCCGGGTGAAGGCGGATCACGCGTTCGTCGTCGGCGCGGGCCAGCATCGAGGCGGCGCGGGTGATGCGGCGCATCAGCGCGTCCTCGTCGATGGCCAGCGGCGCCAGCGCGGCTTCGCACAGCGCGGTGACAGTGTCCCGCAGGCGCAGACGCAGTTCTTCTTCCAGCGCGGCATCGAGCCGGGCGAAGGAAAGTTTGAGCCCTTCGAACGCGGCAGCGTCTTCGGCGGCGCGGGCCTGGGCTTCGGTCTGGGCCTGCTCGTGCCCGGCGGCAAAGCCCTGGGCAAAGGCTTCCGCGACCGGGTCGGGCGCTTCGTCCTCGGCGGGCGGCGGGGTTTCGGGCTCAGGCTCGGGTTCGGGGGCAGGCGCCGGTTCCGGCTCGGGCCCGGCACCGGCCAGCGCGCCGAAGCGCTTGTCCGGTGTGAACCCGCGCGGCTTCGCGAAGGCTTCGAGCAGGCTGAATTCCGCCTTCGGCAAAGGAAAGCCGAGGTCAGACATAGTCGTCGTCGCTCGAACCGAACACGATGGTGCCGTCGGCCGCCAGCTTGCGGGCGATCGTCACGATCTCCTTCTGCGCGGCGACCACGTCGGCCAGCTTGGTCCGGCCGCGGGCGGCGATTTCGTCCTTCACGCCATCGGCCGCACGGCTCGACATCGCGCGGAAGAAGAAGTCGCGTTCTTCCTCGCCAATGCCCTTCAGGGCGTCGATCAGGGTGTCGCTGGGGACATCGCGCAGCAGCGCGCCCATGGCCATGGGTTCGAGCACGAAGAGGTGCTCGAACTTGAACATCTCTTCCTCGATCTTCTTGGCCATCGGCTTGTCGAGCTTGTTGAGCTCGCTCATGATCCGCTTTTCGGTGACCTTGCCGGTGCCGTTGATGATCTCCGCCGCCTCGCGCGCACCGCCCATCTGCAGCGGGCGCTGGCCGTGGCATTCGGTGATGCGCTGGTTCAGCAGTTCTTCCAGCATTTCCAGCGCGGGCGGGGCGACCGGACCCAGCGTGGCGATGCGGTGGATGATCTGCGGCTGAATTTCGCCCGGAAGCGAATGCAGCACTTCGGCCGCCACTTCGGGATCGAGCTGGATCAGCAGCACCGCGATCGTCTGCGGGTGTTCGTCCTTGACCAGCGGCACCAGCGCTTCTGGATTGAGCCAGCGCGCCAGTTCCAGCGTCGAGGTCTGCGGAGCCTCGGGAACGATGCGGCGCATCAGGTTTTCGGTCTTCACATCGCCCAGGGCGTTGTTCATCATCGAGCGGACCTGGTTCACGCGGTTATGCGCGACAAGGCCGAGCGTCTCGGTCTTGTCGACGAAGCCGGTGATGGCCTGAGCGATGATTTCCGGGCTGATTTCGCCCAGCGCGCACATTTTCTCGCCGAGCATGCGCAGCTCTTCGGGTTCCAGTTCGGACAGGATGCGCGCGGTCTGGTCTTCGGCCAGAAGCATCATCATGACCGCGGCGCTGTCGGACGCGCGCAGGGGAACGACTTCACTCATCACGCGGCTTCCTGCTTGGCCTCGTCCTCATCGGCGGGCGGTTCATGGAGCATCTGGCGCAGCGCGGCGACCGCGCTGGCGGGCTGTTCGGAAACGAGGCGCTGGGCGAGATCGAGCTGGCGGGTCAGCAGGTCCGACCGGTGCATCTCGATTTCCACGCCTTCCGCGCCCAGCAGGCTGTTCGGGTGAATCAGCGATGCCGTTGCAGGCTGGCCGTCCGGGCCGAGGCCTTCGGCGCCGCCGGGCTGCTGGCCTTCGGACTCCGCGTTTTCCCCGTCTTCGTCATCGTCCTCGTCCGAGGCGCCCTTCTTGCTTTTCTTCGCCTTCTTGTCCTTCGCGGGCTTGTCGCCGCGAAGCGCCTTGATGACGGGGCGCACGCCCAGCAGCAGGACCAGCAGAACCGCCAGAACCGCCGCGCCGTTGCGCACGAGCATCGCGAACCAGCTGGTCTCGTAAAAGGGCAGGGTTTCTTCAGACACCGGCTCGAAGCTGCGGGTCATGATCTTGACCTGATCGCCGCGGCGGGGATCGGCACCGACGGCGGCGCTGACCAGCGCTTCCAGGTCCTTGATATCCTGGGGCTTGGAGCCCTTCATGGCATCGGCACTGATGGCCACTGCGACCGAGAGGCGCTTGATCGAACCCGGGCCGTTGCTGGACACCGAAACTTCGCGGCCCAGTTCATACGTGCGGGTGGAGGAGGATTCGCCGCTGGTTGGCGGCGTGGCTGCGGGCTGCGGCTGCGTGCCCTGCGGGGCCGCAGGCGCGGCCTGCGTGGCGGCGGGCGGCGTGTTGGAGAGCACGCCGGGCACACCGACAGGCGCCTGGGACGCGCCGGTGGTTTTGGACTGCTGTTCGGATTCGCTGCGAACCACGCCATCCTTGTCGTAGCTTTCGCGCGCGGCGGTGACTTCGCTCATGTCGAGATCGACCTGAATCTCGGAAGTGAAGTTGCCTTCGCCGAGCACCGGGCGCAGGAGCTGCGAGACCTGTTCGCGCAGCTTGCTTTCCATGCGGGCCTGCAGGTCGAGCCGGTCGGAATCGACCCCGCTGCTGCTGTCGGACAGCAGACGGCCGTGCTGATCCACCACGCGGACCGCGTCCGGCGAGAGGCCGGGCACCGATCCGGCGACCAGATTGACGATCGCGGAAACCTGGCTGGAACTGAGCTGGCGGCCGGACTTCATGCGCACCATGACCGATGCCGTAGGCGCCACGTTGTCGCGCACGAAGACGGACTTTTCGCCCTCCGCCAGGTGAACGCGGACCGATCCGACGCCGTCGATCTCACCGATCGTCAGCTGCAGGTCGTGCTCGCGGGCAGAACGCATGCGCTCGCCTTCCAGCGTGCGGCTGGCGCCCATCGGCATCTTGTCGAGCATTTCGTCGCCGCTTGCGGGCGTGGCCAGGGCGCCGTTGGAGGCCACCAGCATTCGCGCCTTGTAATAGTCGCTGTCCGCGACGGTGATGGCGCCGGTGGAATTGTCGATGTGGTAATTGATCGAGGCCTGATCCAGCGCGGCGGCAACGCCCGCGCGGTCGCTGTCATCAAGCTGCGAATAGAGCGTGCGCTGCGGATCGGGCGACAGCGCGCTCCATGCCAGCAGAGCGCCGCCAATGGCCGAAAGGCCCACGAACGCGGGCAGAATCTTCTTGATGGACGGTTGCGCGGTGAACGCGGACAGGCGCGTCAGAACGCTGCCGCCCGCCGGGTCCATGAGCGGTGCGAACATGGAGGCAGGCGCCGGAATACCGGCGCCTGACGCACCATCGGGAGTTGCGGGAACGAGATCGGACATGTCTTATCAGACCCCCATGCGCATGATGTCCTGATAGGCGGACAGCAGTTTGTTACGAACCTGCAGGGTTGCTTCGAAAGCAACGCCGGCTTCCTGGCGGGCAAGCATGACCTTGGCGACGTCGGTCACTTCGCCCTTCTGATAGGCTTCGGTCAGCCCTTCGGCTTTCGACTGCACGGCACTCACCCCGTCGAGCGCGTTCTTCAGCGTATCGGCAAAGCCGCCATTGGCGGGCTCCTGCGGCTGGGCCGGAGCCGCAGCCGTGCTGGCGTCGGTGCCCTGCGTGGAATGCAGCTGCTGGAGCAGATCATTACGCTGAATGATCTGCTGGCGCATCTGCATGATCTGATGGACACCGCCGGCGCCACCGCCGATGCCCGAGACCCCGCTCATCGCCGGCCGCCGGCCGCAGTGCGGCCGATCTCAATGCCGGCCTCGCGCAGCGAGGCGAGGCGGTAGCGAAGGGTGCGTTCCGAAATGCCCAGCTCGCGGGCCGCCCGGCCGCGGTTGCCGCCGCAGGCTTCGAGCGTTTCCATGATTGCACGGGCTTCGGAAATCTGGACGACGCTCGACAGGCGGCGCGGCGCTTCGGCGGCCGAGGCGGCGGCGAGCGCTTCCATCGAGGCGGGGGCCGGAGCAGCAACGAGACGGGCCGGGCTGTCGAACACGATTTCCTCGGGCGAGATCATGTCCTTGCCGTGGGCCAGCAGCAGCGCGCGGCGCATGACGTTTTCCAGCTCGCGGACATTGCCCGGCCACTGGTGCAGCTTGAGCATGGCCAGCGCACCTTCGGAGAGCACCGGAACGCGGGCCGGATCGGGCGCGTGGCGAAGCGCCATGGCGAAGGCGAGCGGGGCGATGTCGTCCGGGCGCTCGCGCAGCGGGCGCAGCGTCAGCGGGAAGACATTGAGGCGATAGTAAAGGTCGGCGCGGAAACGGCCTTCGGCCACTTCGGCCGGAAGGTCACGGTTAGCGCATGCGATTACCCGGATGTTAACCTTAATCGCCTGAGTCGCACCGATCGGAACCACTTCCTGTTCCTGCAGCGCGCGCAGCAGCTTGGCCTGAAGCTGGAGCGGCATTTCGGCGATTTCGTCGAGCAGCAGGGTGCCGCCGTCGGCCGCGCGTATGAAACCTTCGCTCGCCTGAGTCGCGCCGGTGAAGGCGCCCTTCTGGTGACCGAACAGCATGGCTTCGAGCATGGTTTCCGGCATGGCCGCGCAGTTGACGGCGATGAACGGGCCATCGCGGCGGTCGCTGCGGGCATGGATGAAGCGGCTGAGCACTTCCTTGCCGGTGCCGGTCGGGCCATTGATAAGAACGGGAATATCGCTGGTGGCGAGGCGGTCCGCGAGCGCGAAAATCGAGAGACTTTCGGGGTCTGCGGCGATCGGCTCGGACGGTGCAGCCATGGCGGCCAGCAGCATGGCGAGCGAGGCTTCGCTGGCGCCGTCGTGATAGGCCAGGCTGATTTCGCCGGACTCGCTGCGGCCCATCGTGGGTATGGCGGACTTCGCCAGGCGGATGGTGCGCGCGCCCCGAGGCAGCGGCGAAGTGTCGTTCACATCACGCAGATCGATGGCCGCGCAGTCGAGCAGCGACGTCGCGATTGCGGCTGCGCGGTTGGCCAGCGGACCATGCCGGCGCGCAAAATCATCGTTAAGAGCCAGAGCGGCCATGTCTCGATTTCCCCCGTGGAATTAACCAGTTCCGAGGGTGCTTATGCGCGCCTAACGTCCAAGAGATCGGAAATTTAAGGCCTCGTATTAATCCCTAATTTTGCCGTTACGCGGCAAGCCTCTGCAGGCCATCCGGCAAGCCTCCGGCAAGAAACCGGCAACGAAGCGGCTTAATTTTGCCGGTCCGTTGCCGGTCTTAGCTCTGGCAGCCGTGCCGGATGGGCCGGTCGGGTTGCCCGGACTTCGGGACACCTAACGGGAGCTTTGAAATGTCAGTTATCAATACCAATATCTCCGCCATTAAGGCGATGAACGCCTCGAACTCTGCCAGCAAGATGCAGAGCACGGTCATGGAACGCCTGTCGACCGGCAAGCGCATCAACGGTTCGAAGGACGACGCCGCAGGCCTCGCCATTGCAACCTCGATGACTTCGTCGATCAAGGGCATGAGCCAGGGCATCCGTAACGCCAACGACGGTATCTCGCTGGCTCAGACCGCCGATGGCGCTCTGTCGGAAGTT
The DNA here is from genome assembly GCF_022832375.1 of Novosphingobium beihaiense. GTDB lineage: Bacteria > Pseudomonadota > Alphaproteobacteria > Sphingomonadales > Sphingomonadaceae > Novosphingobium > Novosphingobium beihaiensis. The sequence continues at coordinate 16,910 of NZ_JALHLG010000009.1, read as the reverse complement.
ACCAACATGATGCAGCGCGTGCGCGAACTGGCCGTCCAGTCGTCCTCGGGCACGTATCAGAACACCGACCGTGACGCGATGCAGTCGGAAGTCTCGGCGCTTACCAGCCAGATCAGCGACGTGCTGTCGCAGACCAAGTTCAACGGCAACGCGCTGTTCTCGACCACGTCGGGCACGGACGTCACCTTCAACATCCAGACCGGTGCGAACTCGGGTGAGCAGATCACGCTGACCTCGACCGCGATCAACGGAGCCAACATCACCACCACGGCTCTGGACGTTTCGACGAACACCGCCGCGGCGACCACGATCGACAACGTCGACCTTGCTCTGGCGGACGTTAACTCCACCCGCGCTTCGCTGGGTGCCGGCCAGAACCGTCTCGAATCGGCGATCAACACGCTGACCAACAACGTGACGAACCTCTCGGACGCACGTTCGCGGATCGAGGACGCCGACTATTCTTCGGAAACGACGGCCATGGCGAAGGCGCAGATTCTCTCGCAGGCTTCGACGGCGATGCTCTCGCAGGCCAACCAGAGCCAGCAGAACGTGCTGAGCCTGCTGCGTTAATCTGAAGACGCGTTAACCAGCCTGCCTTAACCAAGCAGGTTTTCGGGCCCGGCGGGTTTCCCCAGACCGCCGGGCCCTTTTGGCTGTCCGCAATCCGCACACCTGTGCGCAGCGGCGATACCCCAAGCGCCGCCGCAGATTACCTGTTCCGGCTTCGCCCGGCACGAATGGGGACGACTCTGGCCTGCGAGTTTCGCCCCGGTTCTAGGATTCACTGCTTGTCTGTGGCCGCGAAGCGGCCTTCGCCGCCGTCTCCGGGATGCGGGATTGCGCGCGCGAGGCCGGGGTCAGTCCATGATCAGCTGATCGAATTCGCCGATGGTCTGGGTGTAGTCGCGCCGCGCGAATTTCCATTCGCCGTCAACCTTGCGAAGGGTGTCGGCATAGTGGCCGCACAGCTTGAAGTGCCCGCCGTTCTTCATCAGCACGACTTCGCGGGCATAGGCGCGCACGCGGGCGCTCTCGCCCTCGATCTCCATCGCCCCGATCTCGCCGAGGAAGGCGACGGTTTCCCAGTCCTTCCACAGATTGTCCCAGGTCTCGCGCAAGGCCTCGTGCCCGGCGGCGTCGAACAAGTGACTGGTCCAGCGCCCGTCCGGGGTGAAGCAGGAAAGCCATTGCGCCTGGTCGCCGCGCCAGCTCGAATCGGCATAGGTGCCGTAAAGCTCGCGGATGGCGAGGCGATCCTCGGCCGGTCCGGTAAATGCCATGTGTGTCCTCCCGTGGGTAATGCCCGCGCGTCCGGCCATTTGTTTGCAAGCGATGGTGCGATGGTGCGGAGCCGCAGGCAAGCGCGCTGCGGATCGTGGCCGCGATGGCAGGAGAAGGATGGCGGCCAGCCGCCATTCGTTTCAGGACGGGGAGGACGGAATAGCCAAGGTTAACGTCCGGAAGCTCCCGACAACAGCAAAACAGCCGCCCGAATCACTTCGGGCGGCTGTTTGTGTGCTGAACAGGTGCGGACGTTAGTCGAGCAGCGTGATCGAAATGCGGCGGTTGCGCGGATCCTGCGGGTTGCTGGGGATCAGCAGTTCCCGGTCCGCCACGCCTTCGATCCGGTTGAACCGGTCCTCGGGAATGCCGTCGCGCATCAGGGCCTGGCGCGTGGCTTCGGCACGGCCGGCCGAAAGCGACCAGTTGTTGCCGCGGGCATCGGCCTTGTAAGGCAGGGCATCGGTGTGGCCACGGATAGTAAGCTGTCCTGCGTCGGGACCAACGGCTTCGGCAATCACCGCGATCAGTTCGGACGCCTCGGGGGTGAGGACCGTGGTGCTCATGCGGAACATGGAGAAGTCGGCATCGTCCACCAGATCGATTCGCACGCCCTGCCGGGTGTCGACGAGCCGGACCTGCTTGGCCAGCATGCGAAGCCGTGCTGTCGACTGGAGCTTGCGCATGACGGCCTGTTTGGCGCGCATCGTGCGCTTGACCTTGGTGCCGCCTTCCTTCGGGCCGCCCGTGGCATCGCGCGGGATGGTGAGTGTCTTGGTGCCCGTCTGCCCGGCGCGGTGCGGATAATCGTCGACGTCGGTCAGCGAGGAGCCGCCGAGCAGGCCCGCTGCGGACCCGGCTGAAGCCTCCTTGTTCTTCACCAGCGTCGGTGTGAAGTAGTCGGCAATGCCCTTGCGCTGCTTTTCGGTGGTCGCACCGAGAATCCACAACAGGAGGAAGAACGCCATCATGGCGGTCACGAAGTCGGCATAGGCGACTTTCCATGCGCCGCCGTGATGGCCGGCCGCGACAACCGTGATCTTCTTGACGATGATCGGTTTGGGCGGTTCGTTCTTGCCCCGCTTGGCGGCCATGTCAGCGGCCCCTCATCGCATCGAGCAGTTCGGACAGGCCGGGGCGGAAGGCATGGCCCAGGCCCGAGCGTGCCGATTCGACGACCAGCGGCTGCGGCCAGCCGTGCAGCGAGGCGATGATCACCTGCTTGACGGCATGGAAGATCTGTTCGTCCTGCTCGTTTACCTGCTTGAGGCGCCCGGCCATCGGCGCAACGATGCCGTAAGCGAGCAATACGCCCATGAACGTGCCGACCAGCGCCGAACCGATCATGCCGCCCAGCACCGAAGGCGGCTCGTCGATCGAGCCCATGGTCTTCACCACGCCCAGAACGGCGGCGACGATGCCCAGCGCGGGCAGCGAGTCGGCCAGGTTCTGCAAGGCGTGCTGGGGTTCGTGCAGTTCGTGGAAATGCGTCTTCATCGCATTGTCCATGACATCCTCAACGGCGTGGACTTCCAGCGTGCCGGAGGAGACGACGATCAGCGTGAGCGTGTCGCAGATCAGATGGACAAGCGCCTCGTTGCCCAGAACGCGGGGGAATTCTGCGAAGAGCGACGAGGTCTTGGGATCGTTGACGTGGCTTTCCAGCGCGACCGGGCCTTCCGAGCGCAGGATGCGCATCAGGCGGGTGGTCAGGATGATCGCGTCGATGTGATCCTGCTTGTTGTGCTTGGGCCCCTTGAACACGCGGGACACCCCGCTGCCCAGCGCCTTGAGCTCGTGCATCGAGTTGCCGGTGACGATCGCCCCGACCGCGGCGCCGCCGATGATCAGCATTTCGTGCGGAATCGCGTGCATGACGGGGCCTAGGGCGCCGCCGGTAAGTGCGAAGCCGCCGAACACCATCACCAGCAGGATAATGACGCCGACAATTGCAAACATGGTTAACTTCCCCCGTCGAAAAATAACCCGGCCCTTCCCAGGGGCCGGGGCGAAATTGTCAGCGCAGCTTGTCGAAGAGGCTCAGGCCGGCCAGCTTGGTGAAGCTGGCCTGGCTGGCTTCGAGAACGGTCAGCGCTTCCTGCAGGCTTGCAAGAGTGGCGGCAGGATCGACGCCGCCGAGATCGGATTTCTCGCTGGCGCGCAGCTCGGACAAGTTGATGCGCCGGTCGGCCACGGTGTCGAGCCAGGCGAGCCGGGTGCCGACCACGGTCTGGGTGGTGGACAACGTGTCGAGGCCTGACCTGAGTGACGTCAGGGCATCGCTCGCGGCACCTGCCGGATCGGCAACCCCGCCTTTCAGCGCCTCTGACAAGGACTTGATCGTTGCCATCACGTCAGTGGTGCTGCCGCTGCCATCGGTGAATTCGAAAATCTGCTTGCCGGTGACCGAGCGCGGCACACTTTGCCCCTCGCCGATCGGCAGGCTGTCGGAACTGTTGGTGCCGATGTAAACCGCATTGCCGCTGGCATCGAGTTCGTAGGCATTGCCCACGCTTTCACCGCCGAACAGCGCATGGCCGTTCGAATCGCGCGAATTGGCGAGAGTCATCAGATCCTGCTGGATCTGGTCCAGTTCGGTCGCGATGCTGGCACGCTGATCGCTGGTGAGCGTGTCGCTGGCAGCCTTGGTCGCCAGTTCCTGCGCGCGGATGATCGCCGTTGACATGTTCGTCATGGCTTCGTCGGCCAGCGACAAGTCGGCATTGGCGCGGTCGGTATTGGCCTTGTCGATCCCCGACAGCTTCTCGATCCGTGCGAGCGAGCGCAGCCGCGCGGCGGCGACCGGATCGTCCGAAGAGCGCGACAGCTTTTCGCCGCTGCCGACTTGCGCCTGCAGCGATTCGGCTTTCAGGCGCAGGTCCTTCATGTTGGTGCGGGCCCGCTCGTAGAAAGCGCTGGTGCTGGTGGAGACGATCGTCATGGCGTGTCTACCTGATGCCTAGGATGGAGTCGAAGATGTCGGAAGCCACCTGCATCACCCGGCCCGAAGCCTGGAATGCCTGCTGGTAGCGCAGAAGATGGACCGCTTCCTGATCGAGATCGACACCAGCCTGCGACTGGAGAGCGATCTTCGCGGAACTGGCGATCGATTCAAGAGCGTCGCGCGTGACGGTGCGCCCGGCAACCGCGCTGGAAATTCCGAACAGCAGCGTGTTCATGTCGCCGGCCGGATCAGCGGAGTTCAAAGCCGTGCGCATTGCGGCCAGGTTGGTTCCGTCGCGGCTGCCCGCGGGGCTTCCTGCCGTGGCGGTGGCGACGGCACTGCCGCCCGTTGCGATCATGGCCATGTCGGCGGCGCCGGTGCCGCTGAACATGTCCGTGCCGGTGTTGCCGGCAAGGTCGGTGCCGCTTGCCTGCGCGCTGTTGACGACGCCGATCACTTTGGAGGCGAGCGCATCGAGCTGGCTGTTGGTCTTCGCAAGTTCGGTCAGGGCCTGGCTCTTGCCGGCCAGGGCGCCGGAATCGAGCGTTGCCGCAGTGCCGTCCAGCGTGAAGGAGACGGTGCCGTCGCTCGCTGTGTTCATGGCGAACGTGGAGCCGGTGCCGCCTGCAACCATGGTGGGGCCGGAGGAATTGCCCAGCTTCACGGTGACCACGCCGCTCTTGCCGAAGCTGGTCGAGATGCCGACTTGATCGCTCAGCTTTTCCAGCAGCAGATCGCGCTGGTCGAGCAGGGCGGTCTGGTCGCTGGAGGCGTCTGAGGAGCGTGAAAGGCGCAAGTTCACGCGCGCGAGTTCGGACGTGATGTTGTTGACGGTATCGGTCCCGCTCTGCGATTCGAAGCGAAGCCCGTCGCCGACGGCAGCGAGGCTGGAGGCCGTCACGTTGAAAGTCTCGGCCATGCTGCGGCCCTGCTCGACCACGGCGGCGCGCAAGGCGCCGTCGGTCGGGTCGGAGACCAGCTGCTGCAGGGAGGCTTCGAAATTGACGATCGAATCGTAAAGGCCGGTCTGCTCGGCGGCGGACTGGACGTTTTCGAGACCTTGCACTTCGGCATTGGCGCGTGCGGCGTCCGAGCCGGTGCGGCGCACTTCCGACTGGCGGAAGCTGTCGGCATTGCGGACCACGCTGGCAACACGCACACCGGCCACGTTGATTTCAGTCGGCGTCGCGGCGAGCGAATTGACGCCCAGTTCCGTGATCGTGACGCTGCGGCGGACATAGCCTTCCGACGATGCATTGGCGATGTTGTTCGCCGTTACGTCAAGCGCGGCCTTGGCAGCGCGTGCGCCCGAACTGGCGATCGAGAGAAGGTCCGAAGCCATGGCTTAGGTGCTTCCCGTTCCGGAGGAGGGCGCCGCAGCGGCATCGCCCGTCTGTGCGGGCTGCTGCTGTTCGGGCAGGAACCGCGCCATCTGCGCCTCGATGATCGTGGCAAAGCCGAGCGTGCCGCTCTGCGCGGTCACGTCGGCGAAGTGCTCGTCCTGCATCTGGTTGAACGTGTCGAGCGCCTGGCTGCTGAACAGCTTGTCGCCGCCGAAATCGGCCTTGCGCGCCGCTGACAGCATCTGGCGCATGAACAGCGATTCGAACTGCTTGGCGACAGACTTGAGCTTTTCGCGGTCGGTCGCCGTTGCGGCAGCGGTCATGCCCGCAAGAGGGGACTGGATCGTGCTCATATCACCACCATTTCCGCCTTGAGGGCCCCGGCCTGCTTGAGCGCTTCGAGGATTGCGACAAGGTCCGACGGGGTGACGCCCAGCATGTTGAGGGCATCGACCACCTTGGACAGCGACGCTCCAGGCTGGAACAGAGCCACCGAGCGCTTTTCCTCGTCCGCGGACAGCGTCGAGTTCTGCTCGACAGCGGTCTGGCCGCGGCTGAACGGCGCGGGCTGGACCACGGCCGGGTTCTCATCGACGCGCACGGTCAGCTTGCCGTGGCTGATCGCGGCGGAGGAGAGACGCACGGCCGAGTTGATGACGACAGTGCCGGTGCGGCTGTTGACGATGACGCGTGCGGCGGTTTCGGCCGGATCGACGTTGATCATCTCGATCGCCGCCATCACGCTGGCGCGGGTATTGGGATCGAGCGGCAGGTGCAGCGCGAGCGTAACGCCGTCTTCGACCGAGGCCGTGCCCGGAATCCGGGTATTGATGGCATCGCGCACACGCGCGGCGGTCAGGAAGTCGGCGTCGAACAGGTTCCAGCGCAGCACCGGCGAATTGTCGTAACCGGTGGCGACCGCGCGTTCGACGCTGGCGCCGTCGGCAATGCGGCCGACGGTCGGAATGTTGACCGTGAGGTTCGAACCGTCCTTGCCGGAAATGCCGAGGCCGCCCACGGCGAGGTTGCCCTGGGCCATGGCATAGATCTGGCCGTCCGCGCCGTAGAGCGGGGTCATGATCAGCGCGCCGCCGCGCAGCGACTTGGCCTTGCCGATGGTGGAGACGGTCACGTCGATGCGCTGGCCCGGCTTGGCGAAAGCGGGCAGGTCCGCCGTGACCATGACGGCCGCGGCGTTCTTCAGGCCCGGCGCCACGCCTGCGGGCAGGGTCAGGCCCATGCGGCCCGAGACGCCCTTCATCGCTTGCGTCAGGTATTCGAGGTTGTCGTCGCCCGTGCCCGGCAGGCCGACGACGATGCCGTAGCCCGTGAGCTGGTTGGAGCGCACGCCCTGGAACTGGCCGAGATCGCGCACGCGCTCGGCCATGGCCGCGCCCGGCAGGACGGCGGCGAAAGCGGCGCTGAAGGCGGCGAGCGAAAGAAGAATGCGGCGGATCATATGGGGCACCATCAGAAAGGCGAGATCATGTTGAAGAACCGGCCAAGCCAGCCCTGCTTGCTCGATTGCTGGAGAGCGCCCTTGCCGCTGTATTCGATGTGGGCATCGGCCACGCGGCTGGAAGGGATGGAGTTCTCCTGGTCGATGTCGGCCAGGCGAATGATGCCGGAAAACCGGACCCATTCATCTCCCTGGCTGAGCAGCATCTTCTTTTCCCCTCTGACGAGCGCGGTACCGTTGGGACGGACTTCCGCGATGGTGACGGAAAGCGTCGAAGCGAGCGTGCTCGTCTGGGCCGCATTTCCCCCACCATTGAACGACGAGGAAGAGCTTAAATTAAGCGCGTCGGGGTTGATCGCGAGCGGTCCGGCCGTCGGCGGAGTGATCGAAAGACCGCCGCCTTTCGAGTTCCGGGAGTTCACGGCCTTGGACGCCGTGGTGCTTTCGATGAGCAGGATCGTCACCGGATCGCCGACCCGGGCGGCGCGGGTGCCGGTGTAGAGCGGTGCGTAACCAGCCGAAACGTTGAAGATTCCGCCCGTCGCGGGCTGCGCCTGCGCGGGCTGGGCGATGGGCAGCGTGGGCTCGTAGCCGGACGGCTTGTGCTTCTTGCGCGCGGCGGCGGGAGACGGCGCCGTTGCCAGCATCGTCATCGCCAGAAAGGCCGCGGCAAGGCGGGTGGTGGTTCTGCTCATGATCATTACAGCGTCTGGTTCGCGTTCTGCAGCATTTCATCGACGGCGGAGATCATCTTGGAATTGATCTCGTAGGCGCGCTGGGTCTCGATCATGTCGACCAGCTCCTCGACGATGTTGACGTTGGAACCTTCGAGCATGCCCTGCTTGATGTTGCCGCGCCCCTGCTGGCCGGCGACGCCGATCTGGGCCGGGCCGCTGGCCGCGGTTTCCAGCATGAAGTTGTCCGACGCGGCCTGAAGCGCGGAAGGGTTGGTGAAGCTGGCGACCGTGATCTGGCCGAGCTGCGTGGGATCGGCCTGGCCGGCGATCTGCGCCGAAACCGTGCCGTCCTGCGAAATGGTGAGCGCGGTCATGCCTTCGGGAATGGTGATCGGCGGCTGCACGGGATAGCCCTGCGTCGTCACCAGCTGGCCGTCGGCCGAGCGGGTGAAGTTGCCTGCGCGGGTATAGGCCAGCTCGCCGCCCGGCATCTGCACCTGGAAATAGCCGTCGCCATCGAGCGCGAGGTCGAACGAGTTACCCGTCGAATTGAGCGGGCCGTTCGTTTCCATGCGCGTGGTCGACTGGATGCTGACGCCGGTGCCGAGGTTGAGGCCGGTGGCATAAGTCGTCTCGTTGGAAGACTGGGCGCCGGCCACGCGGGCATCCTGATAGGCGAGCGTGGCGAAGTTGGCGCGGTCGCGCTTGAAAGCGGTGGTCGAAACGTTCGCCAGGTTGTTGGCGATCACGCGCATCCGCGTGTCCTGGGCTTCGAGACCGGTACGGGCGACCTGGAGTGCTGAACTGGGCATATCGTTTTATTCCTCAGCTATCGATGCGCATGAGACGGGCGCCGGCTTCGTCGAGCTGGCTGGCGGTCTGGACGAGTTTGGTCCGCATATCGAAGAGACGCTGGGCCGAGATCATCTGGACCAGTACTTCGGAAGCGTTGACGTTGGATTCTTCGAGGGCTTCGGGAATGACCCGGGCGTTCTCGTTGACGGGAAGAACGCCGCCGCCTTTCACGCGGAACTGGCCGTCGATGTCCTTGGCGATCTGGGTGCCGGTGGTGCTGACCAGCTTGATCCGGTCCAGGGTCTGCGCCGGCTGGTCCGGATTGGCCGGGTCAGTGACCATTACGTTGCCGTCGGGCGCGATCGTCGCGTTCGTGCCGGGCGGGATGGTGATCGGACCGGCATTGCCGATCACCGGCAGGCCCTCGCCGTTCTGGAGCACGCCGGTCACGGTGATCGAGAGATCGCCGCGCCGGGTGTAGCTTTCGGTGCCGTCGGGGGCCTGCACGGCCATCATCGCATCGCCCTGCATGGCGATGTCGAGGGCGTAACCGGTTTGGTTGATCTCGCCGTCCTTCATCGAGGCGCTCTTCACCTCGGTGCTGGACATGGAGCGCACTTCCAGTTGCGGGCCTTCCAGCGTCATCGGCGTAGCCTGCAGAATCTCGGCCTTGAAGCCGATGGTCTGGGCATTGGCCATGTTGCTGGCAATCACGCGCTGCTGGTTCAGCGAGGCGTTCATGCCCGAAACGGCGGTGTAGATCAGACGGTCCATCGGTTAGCCCCCCAGCGTTATCCGTCAGGTCCGCAGGTTCATGATGGCCTGGGAAACCTGCGTCGCGGTGTCGATCGCCTTGGCATTGGCCTGGTAGTTGCGCTGCGCGGTGATCAGCGAGACCAGTTCCTCGGCGATATCGACGTTCGAGCGTTCCAGAGCGCCCGGCAGCAGGTTGCCGTAGCCGTTCGAACCGGGCTGGCCATAGGTCGCCGTGCCGGAGTTGCCGGTTGCGGACCAGGTGGCATTGCCAAGCTGCTTGAGGCCGGTGGGGGCCACGAAGTTGGCCAGGCCGATCACGCCCAGGGTTTCGCTGGTGCCGTCGGTGAAGGTGGCGACGATTTCGCCGCGCTGGCCGATCGACACGCCGGAATAGTCGGCGCCCGCGGCGTTGCTCGTCGGGAGCTGAATGGACTGCAGGGTCGTGCTGGAAACGGCGCCGGTGGCATCGACCGGATAGACCTGCACCTGCGCGCCCTGGTCATTGACGAGGAAGCGGTCGGCATCCGGATGGAAGTGGCCGTTGCGGGTGTACTGCGTTTCGCCCGAAAGCGGGGAGACGACGGTGAAGAAGCCTTCGCCGTTCACCAGCGCGTCCAGCGCGTTGCCGGTCTGCTCGACCGGGCCCAGCGAGAAGTCCTGCGTGATGTTGGCGACGCTCGAACCCACGCCGGTGGTCGTGGAGGGGTTCGAACTGGCCGATGCCGCGATGATGTCGGAAAAGGCCGAGTTGCTCTTCTTGAAGCCGTTTGTTTCCGAGTTGGCGATGTTGTTCGAAATGACGCTGAGGTCGGTCTGGGCGCTCTTCAGGCCGCTGAGTGAGGTGTAGAATGACATCTGGTCTATACTCCTGGAAAGGGATCAGGCCTCTGCCTGGGTGCCGGTGGAGGCGGAAATCTTGTCGCTGAGTGCGGCAACCGCGTCCTGGGTTGCGTTCTGGGCCGAGACGACGCTGTCGAGCTGCCCGGAAATCGTCTTGAGCGTGTCGGCCATCTCGGTCGAGCTGGAGAGCTGCGAGAACTGGGCCATCTGCGCGAGCATGTCTTTCTGATCGAGCGGATTGGTCGGGTCCTGCTGCTGCATCTGCGCGAGCATGAGCTTGAGGAAGTCGCCCGAATTGAGCCCGGAGAGCCCCGATTTTGCCGAGGACGAGGCGTTCGCGGCCGAGCTTGCGGCGGTTGTTGCAGTGACGGTCATTTCATCCTCATCGTATCGAGCATAAGCTGCTTGGCGGTGGACATGGCCTCGACCAGGTTCTGGTACTGGCGCGAGGCTTCGAGCATCTCGACCATCTCCGCGTTCTCATCGACGGGAGCGACCCAGACATCGCCATTGCTGTCGGCGAGCGGGTGGTCGGGATTGTGCTGGCGCACGGCGGCGGCGTCTTCGCGCACCACGCCCTGCACATTGACCGAGGCCAGGCCGCTGGCGCGGTCGAGGTCTTCGGCGAAGACGGCGCGGATCGGCTTGTAGGCCGCTTCCTCGCTGCCCGAGACGGTCCCGGCGTTGGCCAGGTTCGAGGCGGCGGCGTTCATGCGCACGAGCTGTGCCGACATGCCGCGCTGGGCAAGGCTGAACAGGGTCATGGGCTGGCTGGACATCGTCAGTCTCCCTTCAGGGCGCGGGTAATGGTGTCCACGCGGCCGCGAATGAACTGGAGCGTCGCGGCATAGCCCACGGCGTTCTCGGAGAAGGCGAGCTGCTCGTTCTGCAGCTCGACCGTGTTGCCATCCAGCGAAGGCATCACCGGCGTGCGGTAGAGCGTCGCACGGTCGGCCGCGGCGGAAACGTCGGTCCCGCCTTCGGCTGCCTTGAGCGCCGCATTGAAGTCGATGTCCTTCGCCTTGTAGCCGGGGGTGCCGGCGTTGGCGATATTGGAGGCAAGCAGGCCCATGCGCTGCGAGCGCAATTCCAGAGCCGTGCCATTGATTCCGAAAAGATCGGGCATTTCTCTCGTGTCCTACGTTTACCAGCCAACAAAAAAGCAAGGGGCGTGCCAAACTGCGGATTTGGGCCATTTTCGCGGGCTGGGGCATGATCCGGCACACACCGGGCAGCCGGAACGGCAAGAGTTTGCCGGTCGGCGGCAAATTTGCGCCTGCGCGCTTCAATTCCGGCAAGACCTGCCGTTCTGGACTAGGAAGGAGATCTGCACCGATGCAGCCGGATAACCTGTTCGACGCGGGCAGTGCCCTGATCGTGGTGGGAGGAACGTGCCTGGCCACGGTCCTGCGCTGCGGGCTGGCCGATACGCGTGCAGCGCTTGGCGCGCTGGCGGGGCTGGGCCGCAGCAACTTCGACGCGGCGCGCGTGCGGTCCGAACTGGCCGTGCATGTCCGCGGCATGCAGAGGGATGGTGTGATCCGTACCGAGCCGCGCTTTTTCGGCGATCCGGAAATCGACGAGGCAACCGATGCCCTGATCGGCACACGCTCCATCACGAGCCTGCATCAAACCCATCTGACGCACAAGCGCGAGCGAAGCCGCACATCGCAGCAAGCCGTGAGCACGCTGAACCAGGCGGCCGATCTGGCGCCGGTGTTCGGGCTTGCGGGCACGCTGATCTCGCTCAGCCAGCTGCCGGGCGGGGAAGGGGCTGCGGGAAACTTCACGGCCGTGATTTCGATGGCGGTGCTCACGACGCTTTACGGGCTCCTGCTGGGCAATCTCTTCTTCGCCCCGCTCGCGCGCGCGGTGGCACGCCGCGCCGCGGACGAGGAAAGGGCGCGCCAGAACGTGCTCGACTGGCTTGAAAAGCAGGTCGCGGAGGCTTTGCCGGTCACGTCCGGAGCCACTGTGATCAAGCACAAGGCGGCAGCCGGGCAAGGGCGATGAGCGCGGGCGTGGTGAATGCGGGCGCCGTGAGTGCAGGTGCCACGAGTATAGGCGCCACGGGTACAGGCGCCACGAGTACAGGTGGGGGAGCGAGCTGGCAGACATCGCTGGCGGATCTGTCCCTTATCCTGTTCATGGCGACGGCGGCTGCGGTCAGTAACCAGCCTGCAAAGCTGCCTTCCAGCGATGTTTCCGCGGCGCCTTCGCCGCAGACCGAGCCGCTTTCCGTCTATGTCGCCGCGCCGGGGGCACCGCCGCTCGCGCAGTGGCTGCACGAGCAGGCCGCGGACCCGCGCCAGCAATTGACGATCACGGCCCGTTACGGGGCTGGCGGCGAAGCGCAGGCGCGCGCCCTGGCCGAAGCCCGGCAACTGCTGGCGGAGGCGGGCGCGCAAGGGCAGGCAGCGCGTATCGTCGTGGAGCCGGGCGATGGATCGGTCCGTGCCGTTCTGGCATATGATTCCCCGCACGAGGGCCAGGCAGGCGGAAAGAACGGCCGCTAGATATAAGAAATGGCATGAGACTTGCTTAATTTTCGGCAAGTTCAATTAACGGGAAATCCATGCCATGACTCCCAGCCTCGTTCTCCTTGCCGCCGCAGCGGCATCCGGAGCTTTCGCCGATCTCGATGCGATCGACCGCCAGGTCGCCGCGTTCACAGGCGCGCCGGTTGGGCAGGTTGGCGGTGCGCTGACTCCCGTCGACAGGCGTCTGCGCCTGCAGCCGTGCCGCAGCAGCATCGCACTGTCCTGGCGCACTGCCACGCAGCAAAGCGTTGTCGTCCAGTGCGGCGATATCAACGGCTGGCGCCTGTTTGTGCCGGTTCGCCGCCCGGCGCCGGTTGCCGCTGCCGCCCCGGTGCGCGTGGCCGATGCGGTCAACCGCGGCGATGCCGTGGCGATCGCGATTACCGGCGATGGGTTTACGGTTTCTCAACCAGGCGAAGCTATGGAATCCGGGCCGGTCGGCGCGTGGATACGCGTCAGGCCAGCATCCACGGGCCGGGCCCGTGCCGAGCCCATGCGGGCGCGGATCGAGCGTCCGGGACTGGTGACCCTGCCGCTGCCGTAAGGCAGCGGTTTCTTGTTGCCGGCCGCTGCCGTAAGGCGGCGGATTTTTATTGTCTGCCGCAAATTGGCAGTTTTTTGCCGCCCCCATTAAAAAGTTCTATAGAGTGCCGTTCTCTAGGTCAGGAACTTTTAAGGAGCGGCATCATGCCACCTATCGAAGTGGGACCTGCACGCGCTGCCAGCGCGATTGATGCAAGGTTGGCCCGCGCGGCGGGCGGTGAAGCGTTGCCCGGTGCGAACGGGGCTGCTGCCAACCGCGCTACTAGCAAGAATACAAGCACAGCTGCCAGCACGGCGGTTGAGACCTCCGACGCGCTCAATCCGGGCGAGGCGCCGGTCGATACCGATCGTGTCAAAGCTATCCGCGACGCGGTGGAATCCGGATCGTATCCGCTGGTTCCGGCCAAGATTGCAGATGCCATGATCGCCGCGGGCGTCATGTTGAGGAGCCCGAAGCAATGAGCAGTTCCGATCTTCGCGAAACCCTGCGGCAGATGCTTGCCGTTCTGGAAGAAGAGCGGCAGGCGCTTGCCGGGCTGGACCTCGATGCGATCGTCGGCGCCTCCAACGATAAGAACCGCCTGTGCGGCACGCTTGATGAGGTGGAGCCGGTGGAACTCGACGAGGAATGCCGCGGCATGCTCGACACTGCGCGGCGCCTGAACGAGGTAAACCGCCAGGTTCGCAATATCGTAGCCGCCAATGTCTCGCGCCGTCTGGACGCGCTGGTGGGCGGTCCGCAGCTTTATCGCGCGGGGGCAACTTATGCCGTCGCAGGTGCCCGCGCCTGACAAAAGGCCGTTTGGCACACCCCTTGCTTAAACAGTCCCCGGTAACTTTTGTGCCGGGAGCTGTAATTGAGCGAAGGACAAGTCTTTAACGGAATTGGCGGAGCCGCTGCGGCCGGGGGGGCGCAGACGCGCGCCGCCATTGCCCGTGCCTCCGAAAAGACCGGGATAGATTTCCAGTACCTTCTGGCGCAGGCCAAACTGGAATCGAGCCTCAACCCGGATGCCCGCGCCTCGACATCGAGCGCGGCCGGACTCTATCAGTTCACACAGGGAACCTGGCTGGAAACGCTGGGGCGCCACGGAACCGAACACGGCATGGCCTGGGTCAACGATGTGATCCAGGGCGGGCGGATCACGGATCCGGGGGCACGCTCGCAAGTCATGGGGCTGCGCTACAACGCCGGTCTTTCGTCGATGATGGCCGCCGAACTGGCCAGCGACAACAAGGCCGAACTCACCACCCAGCTGGGCCGCGAGCCCGACGCCACCGAACTCTACATGGCCCACTTCCTCGGCATCAACGGGGCCAGCAAGTTTCTCTCCGCGCTGAAGACGGACCCGTCGCAGAGCGCGGCGGCGATCCTGCCCAAGGCGGCAGCGGCCAATCGCGCCATTTTCTATTCCGGCGGCAGCCCGCGCAGCGTCGGCGGCATGATGGAGCTGATGCGCGGCAAGGTCGCGAATGCCATGGAAGGCGGCGATGCCTCCTATTGGGCCAGCGTCAGCCCCGCGCAGAGCGTTCCGGCCACGCCGGGCGTGCAGGCGGCTTCGAACGGGGCCGCCGCGCAGTCCGGCTCCGGCTGGCAGCCGCCGATGGGGCAGATCGCCCGCGAATTCCATGCCGGTCTGGGCTCGGCCCCGCAGGCCCCGAAAATCGCCACCCGCTCGATGGCGGAAACGCTGCAGGGCGCGTTCGGCAACTCGCCCGGGGCGGTTCCCGCGCAAGTGCGTGATGCCTATGCCAAGCTTGCGAGGTTCAACCTGTGAACCTGTTCAACCGTATAAGCGATCCCGGCGCGATAGCGCTGCCGGCAGGTATCCTGGTCCTCATCGTGCTGATGATCGTGCCGGTGCCCGCTTTCGTGCTCGACGTCTCCTTTGTCATGAACATCGCGCTGTCAGTGGCCGTGCTGATGGCGGCGATGAACGCGGAAAAGCCGCTGGACTTCTCTGCGTTTCCCTCCGTCCTGCTGTTCGCGACGCTGCTGCGCCTCGCGCTCAACGTCGCCTCGACCCGTGTCGTGCTGGTCCATGGCCATGAGGGCGGCGAAGCGGCGGGGAAGGTCATCGAATCCTTCGGTGAATTCCTGATCGGCGGCAATTTTGCCGTCGGCATCTTCGTCTTCCTGATCCTGGTCATCATCAACCTGGTCGTCGTGACCAAGGGTGCGGGCCGCGTTTCGGAAGTGTCCGCGCGCTTCACTCTCGATGCCTTGCCGGGCAAGCAGATGGCGATCGACGCCGATCTCGCCGCCGGCCTGATGACCGCCGACGAAGCCAAGGCCCGCCGCCGCGAAGTCTCGACCGAGGCCGATTTCTACGGCTCGATGGATGGTTCGTCCAAGTTCGTGAAGGGCGATGCGATCGCCGCCCTGCTGATCCTGGGCGTCAACATCATCGCGGGCTTCTGCCTCGGCATGATCAGCCACGGCCTTTCGGCGGGCGATGCCGCGCAGACCTACATCACGCTCGCCATCGGCGACGCGCTGGTGGCCCAGGTGCCCTCGCTGCTGCTGTCGATCGCGGCTGCCGTCATCGTCACCCGCGTTTCCGACAGCCGTGACCTTGCCGGTCAGATCGGCGGCCAGTTTGCCGCTCCCGGCACCTGGTTGCCGGTGGCCGTCGTGCTCGGTGCGATCGGCATGATCCCGGCGATGCCGCAGACGGTGTTCCTGCCCGCCTCGGGCCTTGCCTTCTGGCTGTGGAATACCCTGCGCAAGCGCGCCGCGAAAGCCGCCATTCCGGTGGAGGAACCGGAGCCCGAAGTCGATCCCGCCCGGATCGATCTGGAGGAAGTGTCCGATCACACGCTCGTGACTATCGAGCTGGGCTATGGCCTTGTGCAGCTGGTCGACGCACGGCGCGGTTCGCCGCTGGTCACCCGGATCACCGGTGTGCGCAAGCAGCTTAGCCAGGCTTTCGGCTTCATTGTTCCGCAGTTCCGCGTGCGCGACGCACTCGACATGCCGCCCTACGAATACCGCGTGGTGCTGGGCGGCGTGAACCTGGGCGGCAGCACGATCCGCCCGGACAAGGTGCTGGCGATCGATACCGGCGAAGTGCGCCAGGGCCACACCATCCGGGGCGAGGAAGCCCGAGATCCCAGCTTCGGCTGCCCGGCGCTGTGGATCGAGACCGCCGCGCGCGATCACGCCACGGCGGAAGGTTTCCTCACTGTCGATCCCGGCACGGTTGTTGCCACGCACCTCAATCAGCTTCTGGCCGAACGCCCGCAGGAACTGCTCGGCCCGGATCAGGTCAAGGCGCTGCTCGAATCGCTCAAGGAGAATTCGTCCGGCCTCGTCGAGACCATCCATCCGCAGCCGCTGTCGCTGGCCGCGCTCACCCGGGTGCTGCGCACGCTGCTGGAGGATCATATTCCGATTACCCATCCACTGCCGATCCTCGCCAGCCTGTCGCGCGCGGTGCAGCAGACGACCGACCACGACCGGCTTATCGAACTGGTCCGGTCCGATCTGGGCGGCCTTATCGTCGGCCAGGTCTGCCCGCCGCATGCGCGGCTGGCCGTGGTCACGCTCGATGCCGGGCTCGAAGGCGCGATCGTGCAGGGTATGCGCGATCCGGTCACTGGCCAGCCGGTGATCGAGCCCGACCTTGCCCGCATGATCGGCGAACGCATTTCCGAACTGTCCGAGGCACGCGGCCCCGGCGCGGTGCCGCTGACGCTCGTCGTCCAGCCCGCCGCGCGCCGGGCGCT
>NZ_JALHLG010000089.1 GCF_022832375.1 Novosphingobium beihaiense | reverse complement strand
GGATTCGCTAACGGAATCCATTGGCCATTTGCGCAACAAAGCCCCGTCATCACCAAATGAACGACGAAGAATCCAAGAGTTCGATCGAGGACGTTTCAGGCACTGACCCCAGTGTCGTGGCAGCACGGCTGCCTCCGCTAACAAGGATGGGCTTCGAATGCCCCAAACCAAAAAACTGGCAGGATTTTCAGAGAGCTTGCGTTGCCCTTTTTCGGGAAGAGCTAAAAGATCCACACGCTCAGGAATACGGCCGGCACGGTCAGAAGCAGCGTGGAATAGACATTCTGGGGCGACGAAACGGTGATCCGGATCATTTCGTCGGCATACAGTGCAGACGCGTCCAGAAGCCCCTCGCCGAGAAGAAAATTGAAGAGGACTGCCGGGCTGCCCTGACAATCCAGGCCGGAATTCGCGAAATCATTTTTGCGACAACTGCGCCCGTTGACACAGGTGCAACGGACGCAGCGATCTCTGTCGAGAAGAAGCTGCGGAAGGAAGGGCACAACGTAACAGTCGCCTTATATGGTTGGGAGGCGCTCCAAGATCTGATCGCGATGCACCCGAATGCGAGCGCGGTCTTCAATCCCGCACTGTATGCAAGCGCTACCACACAGCAGCTTGTTACCCCCGAACTCGTGGGCGCCTTCGCGGCTCAGGTCGGCCAGCAATTGGCGCAGAATCTACAGACCGGGATGTCCTTCCGACCAGTTGATCCGGGCACTGATGAGAAGGCAGCCGAGGACCCTGCACTTCACGCGAAAATCGACGTGCTCAGAGACTTGTTTCTCAAGGATCATCAAACCCTCTCGGCGCAGCGGCTACTGACAGAACTGCAAGAGGCGACATCCGCAGTTGACCGGCCTTGGGCCGCGTTCCGACTCGAGACTAATCTTGGCTCGATCGACATGGAACTCGGGCGCGAGCAGGAAGCCGCCCAGCGCTTCGAACGCGCCTTCGCATTGCGGCCCGGCGATTCGCACGCTGTCGCCAACCTCGCACTAGCACGCACAATCCAGGGGCGCGCAAGCGAAGCGATTCCTCTGGCCCAGCACGCGCTCACCATGTCGCCGCGCGCTGACTCAGCTGTCGCCTACCTTCTGCAAGCGGCCGCGCGCAGCGATTGGCAAGGCGATCCGGAGTCACTCATACCCGATGATCTGAAGAACAGCCTTGCAGCGGCCTTTGGGCTCGCCGAATTTATGCGACGGCGTGACCTGCCAGGGTGGGCAGAGAGAACCATTGAACTTTACCGTCAACATCCCTCGTCAGAAGAACTGAAGCGCGCCAACGGCGTGGCCGTGCTCGAACTCGCAATCCGGCACGACGCCATGATTATCGGCGGAACTCCAGCTGTGTCGATGGTTCAAATCAATGCCGCAGCAGATGATGTCAAAGAAGTAGCCGAGCGTTTCCTCGACATTGACTACAAACATGATCACGATCTGCGCGCGTTCATCAGTAACGCGGCAGTACTGCTGCGGATCGCCGGGCGCGAGAAAGAAGCAGAGGCACTACTTGTCAAAGCACTTGGCAAGGTTCCAGACGAGCCACACCTGACCCTCCTCCTCGCCGTCATCCACTTGGCACGGGGGCAGCAGGACGCGGCTCTCGGCCTTCTCGAAGGCACCAAAGATCCAGAATCCAGAATGGTGCGAGCCGAACTGCTGGCCAACAAAGACCCGGATCGTGCACTCAAGGAAGTGCTCGCCGTGCAAGTGCCGGAAGAAAACGCGCGGCTAACGCGCTTACGATTCCGCTTGATCGGGGAAATTGCGCTTGCGGCGCACAAACAAGAAGAAATAGCAATCGCTGCAGCCGGTCTTCGCACAAAGGTTGGCGATCCGTTTGCTGCCGAACTGCTCGAAACCCGCGCCAAGCTTTCGGAATTGGGTCCCGAAGCAGGGCATCAATCGACGCAATTGAACGCGTTGGTATCCCGCCTTAGCCCCGACACCGACATCGTCACACGTTACGATCTCGCTTATACATTGATGCAGGCGGGATCGCCTGCCTCAACTGTCACTGTTCTTGAAGGATACATCGACCTCAACCGCCATAGCGAGCCGGGAGAGCTCTATCTGCAAGCACTCGCCGCCGCTAGACATGACGCAGAATTTGATTTGGCACTGGCCAATGCCGCACCTGAACTTCGAGATCACCCGAACTTACTCTGGACCCGCGCAGCGCGGGCCTGGAACATGGGGGATCTGGAGGCCGCATATTCGGCGATCAACAAGCTTACTGAAATTCAGCCAGACAATGCTGGTGCCGCGCTCTTCAAGATAGACATTCTTGCTCGGGCCGATCGCATCACAGACCTGGCTGCAGAGTTGGACAAGCCTCTTGAGGCTCTGGACTGGAAACGCCTCGAGGACCAGATACGTCTCTCGGGCCTCCTTGCCCATTTTGGCCAGCTCGACCGCGGTATCCGCTTGGCCTATAAGCTATTCCTGTCGCATCGCGACACTGCTCGTGCGTGGCTCTCGCTGTCGAGTATAGTTCTCGATCAAGGCCGCAACCTGCAAGACAAGCGCTGGGACATGCCAGCCGTCGCAAATCATGCCGCGATCGACATGACCTATGACGATGGTGAAAGCCGCTTGATCATCATCGAACCCGATCCAGAACTTCGCAAGCTCGACCCGGATGCCTACGAACCTCAACATCCACTGGTGCAGAGGCTGATGGGGGCGATCGTCGGCACTGCTGTCCAGGATGACGTCGGGCGGACGGCAACAGTCACCACACTGCGGCACAAGTACATTGCGCGGTTCCACGTTATCCTGGATGACTTCCAGAAGCGATTTCCAACGGTTGCTGGCTTTCGTCGAATTAATATCGACGCGTCGACTCCAAAGGGCCTCGAACCACTCTTGAACGCGGCAAAGGCACGCCACGACTGGATTGAGGACGAACAACGCCACTACCTCGCAGGGGAATGGCCAATAGGACTGCTCGCGTATCGTGTTGGCGCCGATCCTATTGAAGCGTCTGCAGGTGTTGTCGCGGCAGGCTACAAACTACAGGTCGCCACAGGAAATCATGCTGACGTTCAGGCGGCCGGACAGGCCCTTATCGACGGTGCAGGGCAAGGCCTCACTCTCGATCTTGCCGCTTTCTGGACCTCCTGGCGCCTTCAGGCGCTCAATGCGCTGGAGAGTGCATTCGGTCCAATTCATGTCCCGCAAAGCGTAGTTGATCGGCTCAGAACCAGACGAGATCAATTCGACGCGGCGATTTCCGATGGCATCCACGGCGCACAGTACCAGGACGGAATGCTCGTCATGACCCATATTGCGCCAGACGAAGTGCGATCGCAACGAGATGATATTGTCGCTTCACTGGCTTGGCTGGAAGCGCACGCTAATGTTTGCCCACTCATCGTCAGCGATACAATGCCTGAGCATCTAAAGGACGAAATTCGGTCAGGGCGTTCCGATCTGTTCGACGCAATCGCGATAGCGACCTCAACAGGAACGATTCTTATCAGCGACGATCTTTTCACGCGGCACGCGAGCGGCCTCCTTACCGGCCAGCAAGGTGCCTGGACCCAGATGGCGCTTAGAGTTGCACATGAAAAGGGTGCCGTTGACTTCGACACCTATCTGCGGTGGCTCGCAGACTTGATCGAAGGAGGCCACTCTTATCTAGGAGTGACAGGCGAAGCGTTGGCATATTCTGCCGCGATGGACGCCAAAAATGGTAAGGTACCCGGCCGAATATTGACCCTGATTTCGAGTGCAATTGGCGGCGTCAACGCTGAGCCGCGTTCGCATCTCGCCGCTTGCATGTCCTGCCTCTCTGATTGGTGGAATGATCCTGCGGCGATCACCTATCGACAACCTGCTACGGGGCACCTGCTGCGTCAACTCGTGCGCGGGCGAAAGGACTACAGGGAGATTCTGCGTACACTCGTCAACGCATGTGACAGAGCGCCTGGTATCCGGGAGTATATATTTGGATGGCTCAGGGGCCACTTTCTCAAGGTGTAGCGTATTGCCCATTCGCCCCGCGCATTCGGTCACGTCCCGCACCATTGAACTGATTCGCAAAAGAGTTCGCCACAGTGAGATTCCTGTTGTCGGACTCGAACCGCTTTAGAATCAGGTTTTGATGGACCAAATGATGGACCTATCGCACAGGCTATTTAAATTTCTGTTTATATTCAATTAGTTGAAGATATAGTTGGATTCCGGCTCGGCCATTTTTGCTTCTCAGCAGGTCTGAAAGCATCCAAAAACTGGCTGTTTTCTGTGGTTTTTGAGTGGTATTGTGGCTCCGTCAGGTTCGGGCCATTTCACTGAAAGACTGACCGGCTGACGCCGGTAGGATCATGGCGAGAGGCTGAATGCCGATCCGCTCTAGGTCCGATCGACATTCAGGATTCCCAAACGAGGTAAGTGCTGATTCATAGGATTCCGCGACTAGGCGGAGGCTATGAATGGGGGTGAAGCGGTACGAGTTGAGGGATGCGCAGTGGGCAAGGGTTGCGCCATTACTGCCCGGCAAGGCGAGCGATCCGGGACGG
>NZ_JALHLG010000088.1 GCF_022832375.1 Novosphingobium beihaiense | reverse complement strand
GCTTGTAGAGCCAGGGCGAGAAGTCGAAGCGTTGCTTGCGGTTGGGAATGTTGGCCCAGATATCTCGCGCGGCAGCAGCCTCGCGGATTGCGTTGCTGTCATAGCCCTTGTCGCCCAGCAGGGTTGCACCTGCCGGAATAACCTTGATCAGAGCCTCGGCCTCACAGGCATCGTGAACTTGGCCGCCGGTCAGTGTCAGGCCGATAGGACGTCCGTGAGCATCGACAAGAGCGTGGAGTTTGCTGCTGAGGCCACCCCTGGAACGTCCCATGCCACGATCACAGGATCCCCCC
>NZ_JALHLG010000087.1 GCF_022832375.1 Novosphingobium beihaiense | reverse complement strand
CCTGCCGGAATAACCTTGATCAGAGCCTCGGCCTCACAGGCATCGTGAACTTGGCCGCCGGTCAGTGTCAGGCCGATAGGACGTCCGTGAGCATCGACAAGAGCGTGGAGTTTGCTGCTGAGGCCACCCCTGGAACGTCCCATGCCACGATCACAGGATCCCCCCTTTTACCCGTCGCACCATGCTGGTGGACGCGGACACAGGTGGAATCGATCATGACCAGATCTCCATCATAATCGGCCGAGACGGCTGACAGAAGTCGATCCCAGACACCGGCTTTGCGCCAGCGCACGAACCGGTTGTAGCAGGTCGTTGAGGGCCCATAGCGCTCTGGAACTTCGGCCCAGGTTGCACCAGACCGGAAGCGCCACATAATACCGTTGAGGACCCTGCGATCATCCACCCGAGCCACGCCACGCGGTTTATTGGGAAGCAAGGGCTCGATGATTGCCCATTCCCGATCCGTCAATTCGTAGCGCCGCCGTGCCATCACACCCCTCCAATCTTGGAGGGGTGTGAATCAGCATATCCGTCAAACCTCAAGCCATTTTATGAGTTTACGCGCTAGTTCGAAGGCCGCCGTTCGTGCGTGCAGCAAGGACGGACTTCATGAGGAACTGGGCCGGCCGCTTACGGGGCTCTTCTCGTCTGTGTCTTCCACCCTGGTTTCATAGTCGCTTTTGAACTTCGCGGCCGGCTTGTCGTTCGTCCCGAATTCCCAAACCGACCGGCCGACGGGGATGGATGGCGTTCCCACCGCCATCGTCAGGTCGCCGTCGTATCCGCGGATCTGGCCGGCCTCGCCGCCGGGAAACCGCATGTGATGGATGGCTGTGGCAGAAAGCCCGCGCGCGGGTGCATAGAGGCGATGTTGGAGCGGGATTATCAGATGCAGAAGACCGGGAACTGCGACTACACGCTGACCCTCGCCTATGATCTGGATGCTGATGGCGCGAGTCTGGATGATGAAATCTCAGGTCTCCAGATGGAGATGTTCAACATCGCCGAAAGCTACAGGTGCTCCATCGAAGCCGACATTCACAAGATCGGGGGGCAGGAACGCGTCTGGTAGCGGCCAACGTTCAATCTTCGTTCTCATTGCAAAGGCTCGGGTCCCTCGCAACGCCGATAGACCTCCACGCCGCCCGATCCCCGGGCGCGATCATCCCAGCTCAGCCGCTGGGTTGCGGCATTGAACGTGAAATGGGCCGCCGAACCGAGCGCCGCTTCCGGCTCGACCCCTTCGACGTAAAGCGTGTCCGGATCGGCCTTGGTGATACTGCCCACGAAGCGATACGGCTTCACACCGGCCGGAATTTTCACCGTCTCGGCAATCAGCGCCGCGTCCTCCCCGCGCCGGACGATAGAGATGTTCCAGATCACCTCGCATGCCGGTTTCAGGTCGCCCCAACGCCCGCCAATCTCGCTCAGGACCGGCGGATCGTCAGGGAATCGCGTCCTCAACCAGCTATCGAGGTCGTCAAGCTTGGTTGCGGTGTTCGCGCTCGTGGTCACTAAGACGTCGGTCTGCGCCTTGATCGCTTCAGCAGTCTTCTGGTCCGCAGCCGTATTGAAAATGTTGCCAATGCCTACCACAAAGCCCGCTGCACTGAGCAACTGGAAGACGATCTGGCTGAGTACCTTGGGCCGCCGCAAGTGAGCCCAGGTCCAAGCCCCTTTGGGCGGAATGATCTCGCTGGTCGCCAGCGCAGCGATCAGGAACAGCACGGCAAGGCCGATCAGGAACACGCGAGGCCAGATGCCGACGGCTTCCCCGGCCGCCCCCTCCATACTGAAAGTCTCGAGCGGTGTGCCGCCGATCGAGCGCCAGAAGATGACGCCAAGATAGACGAGCGTCAGGGCGGCGCAGATCCAGAACAGCTTCGGGCTGAGCGGGCGTTGCTTTTCGGATGCTTGGACGCGCGATTGGGGTACGGAGCGTCTGCCGGGTTTCATCGCCATCTATGCCTCGCACGCAAAATCGGATCTGGGTAAATAAGCTTGGTCACGGTGCACTTCGCTGATGGAGTAGCGTCGTAACGGCCTCGAGCTTTTGCTTCACAATCTCTGCGTACCGGGTTGCACCAGCTTCGCTAAAGACCCGCAGCGCCGCTTCGTAGGCAGCCGCAGACCGCTCCAGCAGCGCGACGCCCGCTGCGCCGCCTGTGCGCTCCCCCTGAACCCGGAGCACATTGCCGAGGTTGGCCTGGGTCCTGGCCCAATCCACCGGGCTGGCCGTCGTATAGACCTGCAGCGCCGCTTCATAGGCGGCCACCGAGCGGTCTAGAAGGGCAGCGCCCGCTGCGCCGCCCGTGCGCTCCCCCTGGACTTCGAGCACGGCGCCGAGGTTAGTCTGGGTGGAGGCCCACTGAACCGGGCTGGCCGTCTCGGTATAGACCCGCAGCGCCGCTTCGAAGGCTGCCACCGACCGCTCCAGAAGCGCAGCGCCCGCTGCGCCGCCCGTGCGCTCCCCCTGGACTTCGAGCACGGCGCCGAGGTTAGTCTGGGTGGAGGCCCACTGAACCGGGCTGGCCGTCTCGGTATAGACCCGCAGCGCCGCTTCGAAGGCTGCCACCGACCGCTCCAGAAGCGCAGCGCCCGCTGCGCCGCCCGTGCGCTCCCCCTGGACCTGGAGCACGACGCCAAGGTCGTTCTGGGTCATGGCCCACTGAACCGGGCCGGCCGTCTCGGTATAGACCTGCAGCGCCGCTTCGAAGGCGGCCACCGACCGGTCCAGAAGGGCAGCGCCCGTTGCGCCGCCCGTGCGCTCCCCCTGGACTTCGAGCACGATGCCGAAGTTGTTCTGGGTCGTAGCCCACTGAACCGGGCTGGCCGTCTCAGTATAGACCCGCAGCGCCGCTTCGAAGGCTGCCGCCGACCGGTCCAGAAGGGCAGCGCCCGTTGCGCCGCCCGTGCGCTCCCCCTGGATCCGGAGCACGATGCCGAGGTTGTTCTGGGTCGCGGCCCACTCCACCGGGCTAGCCGCCTCGGTCCTGACCCGCAGCGCCGCTTCGAAGGCGGCCGCCGACCGCTCCAGAAGCGCAGCGCCCGCAGCGCCGCCCGTGCGCTCCCCCTGGGTCGCAAGCACGTTACCGAGGTTGTTCTGGGTCCTGGCCCACTCCACCGGGCTGGCCGTCTCGGTCCTGACCCGCAGCGCCGCTTCGAAGGCGGCCGCCGACCGCTCCAGAAGCACAGCGCCCGCAGCGCCGCCCGTCCGCTCCCCTTGGACATGGAGCACATTGCCGAAGTTGTTCTGGGTCATGGCCCACTCCACCGGGCTGGCCGTCTCGGTCCTGACCCGCAGCGCCGCTTCGAAGGCGGCCGCCGACCGCTCCAGAAGCACAGCGCCCGCAGCGCCGCCCGTCCGCTCCCCTTGGACATGGAGCACATTGCCGAAGTTGGTCTGGGTCTAGGCCCACTCCACCGGGCTGGCCGTCTCGGTCCTGCCCCGCAGCGCCGCTTCGAAGGCGGCCGCCGACCGCTCCAGAAGCACAGCGCCCGCAGCGCCGCCCGTCCGCTCCCCTTGGACATGGAGCACATTGCCGAAGTTGGTCTGGGTCTAGGCCCACTCCACCGGGCTGGCCGTCTCGGTCCTGACCCGCAGCGCCGCTTCGTAGGCAGCCGCCGACCGGTCCAGAAGCGCAACGCCCGCAGCGCCGCCCGTGCGCTCCCCTTGGACCTGGAGCACATTGCCCAAGTTGTTCTGGGTCGCGGCCCACTGAATCGGGCTGGCCGTCTCGGTATAGACCCGCAGCGCCGCTTCATAGGCGGCCACCGAGCGGTCCAGAAGCGCAACGCCCGCAGCGCCGCCCGTGCGCTCCCCTTGGACCTGGAGCACATTGCCCAAGTTGTTCTGGGTCGCGGCCCACTGAATCGGGCTGGCCGTCTCGGTATTGACCCGCAGCGCCGCTTCTTAGGCTGCCTCCGAGCGGTCCAGAAGCGCAACGCCCGCAGCGCCGCCCGTTCGCTCCCCCTGGCCCCCCAACACAATGCCAAGGCTGTTTTCGACCTGAGCCCACTGCCAGCTTGGTTCCGGATACATGGGAAGCGCACGCTCTCGGTACAGGCTGGCCGCCCGCTCCAGAGCCTCGGGCGCGCCGAACACATCGCCATATTGGTATCGCTCCCGAGCCGCGGCGCAAATCTGTTCCCATTGGGCCTGCTTGCCAGCAGCCTCCAGGCGGGCGCGCATCTCTTCTCCAGCAGCAAGACGCAGATCTTCGGCCCGGTCGTACTCGCCCGCCAGGATCGCGGCACCTGCCTGACCATCAACTGCCGCCTTCCACGATTCCAGTCCATCGTGAACCTGGTCCCAGCGGATCTGCCGGATCGTCGCATACTCAAATTCCGCATCGGTAAAGCGGCCTTCGTCGATCGCGCGGTGCGCGCGGTTCAGCGCCGCCAGTGCGGGATCGCGGATTGCCGGGTTCTCAAGATAGGCGATACGCTCACGCAGCTTGCCATTCTCGTCAAGCAACCGCCGCGCCGTTCTCGCCTGTTCGCGGATTGCATTGACGAGTTGTGTATCGTTCAAACGGCTTTGCTTGCCCAGGACAACTGCCGCGATCGCATCAACCGTCTTGCGGGAAAGCCGCAGATCCGCCGCAATCTGGTCGCGATCCCGTTGCACCCGATCGTATTGCGCCCGGCTCGCCCCGCTCAGATCCTGCGGCCGGGTCGCGGCTGTCGCAGGCAGGGGGATTGTTAGCAGACCGGCCAAAATTGGCCCGGCGATCAACTTCATCATCCTGCGTGTGCTCACGCAATCCCCCCGAATCGCTGCAGACAAGAGAGTGATACATTTTTTCGAGCTGGTGCGTCCCCTATTCTTGGAGAAGCGCCGGACAATTTGCTGGATGGAAACCAATGTTACAGAAATTGAGCGCCTTGGTTCGACAAAGGATAAGAAAGTTCTGCTCACGAACCGATTGAAAGAAGGCAGGTACCTAACCACGGAGGACAATTATCTCGCCGCGCGTTGCGGTGCATCGATAGATAGCCAAAATCGCAGCTTCCGGCCGACTGGGCCTGGGAATGCCGACAGCCGTCAGACCGCTCGCGGCTAGTTTTTCCCGTTCCATACTGCACTTTGCTCTCTTCCAGAACGTCCTGTGTTCGGCTGAAAGCCGCCCTTTCGACGCCGACCGGGGAATGGCGGCAAAGTCCCAAACTTGGCCGCTCTGACTCCGGCAGCCAGAGCATGTCATACAATCACATGGGGTTACCCGTTGGGCGCGCTACCGTCCTAACAATGCTGTGGTCAGTCAAACGGAAGCGAGTTCTGCACCGGTGGCACTCGGCCCCCGCAACCATCTTTACTTGCGATGACCCCGCCCCTCCGGCGGGGTTTTTCGTTTGCACCGAAAGCGTAAGGATTCCAGCGAGATCGCCGCGCACGTCGATTTCCACCTTGCCATCCACCGGCGTCAGCACGATGTCCTCGACCAGTGTCCTGATAATATCTGCGGCTTCCGTACGCTTTTCTTCGTCCTCGCTCTGCAGGGCGTCATAGAGGCTCTGAACGCGCGAGCGGTAGATCTGCGCCATCGAGGGATGCAGAAGCGGCGGAGGCTCGTCAGCCTCTGCGAGGAAGGCTTCGACTTCCTTTTTCCGCTGCTCCAGGCCAACCATCTTCGTATTGATCCCGTCGGCCGCGCGCCCTTTGAGGATCAGGTCGAGCAGGGTGTCCAGCTCGCGATCAATCTTCGTTATCTCGGCCTCTGCCGCTGCCACGTTGGTGCGACCCTCCATGCGCAGGCGATTGACCTCCTGCGTGAAGACCTCGCAGAACCTCGCGAATAGCGCAGGATCGACAAGGCGGGTGCGCAGGGCATTTAGGACGCGGGCCTTCAACTCATCGCGGCGGATGTTGACGCGATTGTTGAAGGTGCCCTTGTTCCGTGCCGTCGAGCAGCCGATCAGCGTCGCGGATATCGCCGAATAGCCGCCACCGCAGCACGCGCATTTGGTAAGGCCGGAGAAGAGATACTTCGGACGCCGGCGACGGTGGACGGCTGCCACGTCGGCGTGGCCGTTCTGATCCCGGGCGAGGCGGTCCCTGGCCTGGCGCGCCTTCACGGCTTCCCAGAGCTCGTCGTCCAGAATGCGCAGCTCCGGAACGTCCTGGATCACCCATTCCTCTTCCGGATTTGGCCGGGCCTGTCGCTTGCCCGTGTCGGGGGCCTTCACGAAGCGCTGACGGTTCCAGACGATCTTGCCGACATACATCTCGTTGTTGAGGATCCGTTCCTACGCTTCGGATTACCGTTGATCGTGCTGAAACCCCAGTCCCCGCCTGACGGGGCGGGGACGCCTTCCTTGTTGAGCGCGAAGGCGATCGCCTTGGCCGACTTGCCCGCGGCATAGTCGCGGAAGATGCGCCGGACGACCTCGGCTTGAGCGTCGTTGATAGTTCGGTCTGGCTTTGTTGCGCAAATGACCAATGGATTCCGTTAGCGAAGCCAGTTCGTTAAGGGGCGGTGATGAGCAAACCGCCTCGCGCACGC
>NZ_JALHLG010000086.1 GCF_022832375.1 Novosphingobium beihaiense | reverse complement strand
GCCCCGGCCGGTACGCCTGCCAAGGCTCCGGCCGCCGAAGCGAAGCCCGACGCGGCCGAAAAGCCTGCCGCTGCCGCGCCCGCGCCGCCGGTGGCTGGCCAGTCGATCCGCATCGACCTGTTCAAGCTGGACCGCCTTATCGATCTCGTGGGCGAACTGGTGATCGCGCAGGCCATGCTGGTGCAGCGCCTCGACAGTGCGGGCGTTACCGCTTCCGAAGAACTCAGCCTGCTCGAAACGCTGACGCGCGATATCCAGGAAAGCGCGATGTCGATTCGCGCACAGCCGATCGCCAGCGTCTTCAGCCGCGTGCCGCGTATCCTGCGCGACCTGGCCGCTTCGACCGGCAAGCATGTGAAGCTGGAAGTCTTCGGTGAGACCACCGAACTCGACAAGACCGTGATCGAGCGTTTGGGCGAACCGCTCACGCACCTGATCCGCAATGCGGTGGACCATGGCATCGAAAGCGCCGAGAACCGCATCGCTGCGGGCAAGCCTGCCGAAGGCACGCTGACTCTCTCCGCCGAGCACCGTTCGGGCCGCATTCTCATCACCATTGCCGACGACGGCGCGGGCATCAACCGCGAGGTTGTGCTGCGCAAGGCGATCGAGAAGGGCATTGTCAGCCCCGAAGCGCAGCTTTCGGCCGAGGAAATCGATAACCTGATTTTCGCGCCGGGCTTCTCGACCGCGCAAGTCGTCTCCAACATTTCCGGCCGCGGCGTTGGCATGGATGTGGTGCGCCAGAACGTGAAGGATCTGGGCGGCCGCATCACGATCGAAAGCGTTCCGGGCAAGGGCACGGCCTTCATTCTGACGCTGCCGCTGACGCTGGCGATTTCGGACGGCATGATCGTCGATGTCGGCGATCAGACGCTGGTGGTGCCGCTGGCCCATGTGGTGGAAAGCCTGCGTCCGGGCGAAGGAGACTTCCACGGTCTCGGATCGAGCCGCCAGATGCTCAATGTGCGCGGGCGGTTCATCCCGATCATCTCGCTCAAGGAAGCGCTGGGTGCCCCGACCGGGACCACCGACCCGCAAGCGGGCGTGCTGATCGTCGTCGATACCGAAAGCGCCGGACAGGCCGCGCTGCTGGTGGACGACATCTGCGACCAGCGCCAGTTCGTGATCAAGAGCCTGGCCACCAACTTCCGTTCGGTCGAGGGCGTTGCCGGTGCGACGATCCTGGGCGACGGCCGCGTGGCCCTCATTGTCGACGTCGACGGCCTCGTGGCCTGCGCGCTGCCCGCGCATGAAAGGCAGGCTGCGTGACCGCCGCCCCCGCCTCGACCAACACGATTCCCGGTGTCAGCCCGGATATCTATAGCTCTGCCGATTTCGCGCAGATCGCTAAGATCATCTATGGCGCTGCAGGGATCGTGCTGCCGCAGGGCAAGGCGATGCTGGTCTATTCCCGCCTTGCTCCGCTCGTGCGGGCGGCGGGGAGCGTCACGTTCTCCAAATACATCGAGCTTATCGGCGAGGATGCCGCGGAGCTGAACAAGACGGTGGCGGCTCTCACCACCAATCACACGTTCTTCTACCGCGAAGCGCATCACTTCGAGCATTTGCGGAACGAATTGCGGCCGCATCTGCTGGAAAAGCTGCGCCATCGTCAGCCGGTGCGGGTGTGGTCCGCAGGATGTTCGAGCGGCGAGGAAACCTGGTCGATCGTCATGAGCCTGCTGGGGCCGGACCGCTCCAGCGGCATCAACATGGCGCGCAGCGACTTGCGGGTGCTGGCGTCCGACATCGCGCCGCATGCGATCCAGAAGGCCGAAGCCGCGACGTATCCGGTGAAAGACCTGAGCCCGGTTCCCGAGGAACTGCGCCGCGTCTGGACCACGGAAAAGGGCGGCGACGCGGTGATGGCCGATGCGATGCGCCAGATCGTGCGCTTTCGTCTGCTCAATCTGCACGGCGACTGGCCGATCAAGGGCCACTTCGATTTCATCTTCTGCCGGAACGTCATGATTTATTTTGACAATCCGACGAAGGAACGGCTCGTCAAGCGCTTCGCGGACGTCCTCGAACCCGGCGGCTTTCTCTATATCGGTCACTCCGAACGCGTGACCGGGCCTGCCGCCAACGATTTCCAACTCGTCGGCCCGACGATCTACCGCAAGAGGGCCGCATGAGCATTCGTGTTCTGATCATCGACGATTCGCCCACCATGCGCGCGATCCTGATGTCGCGGCTGCGCGAGCAGCCCGATATCGAAGTGGTCGGCACGGCATCCAATGCCTCCGAAGGCCGCACGCTGATGAAGCAGCTAGACCCGGACGTGGTCACGCTCGACATCGAAATGCCGGGCATGAACGGTCTCGACTTCCTTGAGAAGATCATGACCCTGCGCCCGACGCCGGTGATCATCGTCTCGGGCGCGACGCAGGAAGGCAACGAGGTTACGGCGCGTGCGCTCGCGCTCGGTGCGGTGAACTGCTATTCCAAGTACGATCCGACCGGCAAGCTGGCGCTGCAGGACAGCGGAGAGCTGGCCAAGCTGATCCGCGATGCCGCGCAGATCGAATTCCGCAAGCCGATGCGCAATGCACCGGCGGTTGCCGAGGAAAGCCGCCGTTCGATCAAGCGCGATACGCGCCTGATCGCGGTCGGTTCGTCCACCGGCGGGGTCGAGGCCTTGCAGGTCCTGTTGCGCGGATTCCCGCAGGATTGCCCGCCCACGGTCATCGTGCAGCACGTCAATCCCCGGTTTGCCCCGGCGATTGCCCGCACGCTCGACCAGGTCTGCCCCGCAACGGTGCAGGTGGCGGTGCACGACATGCCGCTCAAGAGCGGTCACGTCTATCTGGCCGCCGAAGCCGGACATCATCTTATGGTTAAGGGCAACGCTACGCTTTATGCCAAGCTGCGCCGGGGGGAGCCGGTTTCCGGCCATATCCCCAGCGTTGATGCGCTGTTCCATTCGGTGGCTGAATATGTCGGCGCGGATGCCGTGGGCATCCTGCTGACCGGCATGGGCCAGGACGGCGCCAAGGGCCTGCTGGCCATGGCGGAGAAGGGCGCGCACACGATCGCTCAGGATGAAGCGACCTGCACGGTCTTCGGCATGCCGCGAGCGGCGATTTCACTGGGGGCGGCGTGCGTCGTCGCTCCGATCAACAGCATTGCGCGTCACGCGCTCCACAAGGCGGCTTGATAGCGATGTCCCTAGATCTCACTCCGCCCAACATGACGCGCCTGACGGTGCTGCAAGGCCAGTTCAAGGTCAGTGCAGGCCCTAAGGTGGAATTCAGCACTGTGCTGGGCTCTTGCGTGGCCACTTGTCTCTACGATCCGGCCGTCGAGCTTGGCGGCATGAACCACTTCCTGCTGTCCGAACCGCCGGCCAGCCATAACCCCGGCGAAGTGGACGTTCATTACGGCGTTTACCTGATGGAAATGCTGATCAACGAAATGCTGTCCTACGGCGCCCGCAAGGAGCGTCTGCGCGCCCACCTTTATGGCGGTGCGAATATCCGCGCTGGCATGCAGCAGATCGGCACGGCCAATGCCGAATTCGCGCGCAGCTTTCTGGTGCGCGAACGTATCAATCTGGTCCGCGAGGACCTGGGGGGCACCAATGCCCGCCGCGTAGATTTCCGTCCGGCGTCCGGTCAGGTCCGGTGCCGCACTGTCGCCTCCTCGGATGCACCCGAGGTGAAACCGCAACCCGTGTTCCGCCCGGTCCCACGCGGCGAAGTCGAACTGTTCTGACCAAACGAGGCATCCGATGTCCAAGACAACCCGCATTCTTACTGTAGATGACAGCGCATCCATGCGTGCGCTGCTCAATCACGCCCTGTCCACCAACGGTTTCGATGTGGCCCAGGCCGACGACGGCGTTTCCGCGCTGGAATGGCTGGCGGTGAACGAAGTTGATGTCGTGATTACCGACATCAACATGCCCCGTCTCGACGGTTTCGGCCTGATCGAGCAGGTGCGCGGCGGCACCCGCCATCGCGACCGGCCGATTCTGGTGCTGACCACCGAAAGCTCGGACGAGAAGAAGGCCCGGGCCCGCGCCGCAGGCGCGACCGGCTGGATCGTCAAGCCGTTCGATACCGACAAGCTTGTCGCGGCCGTGCGCCGCGTTGCTCACTGACTTTACCCGCAAAGGAGGTTCGGGACATGCACCGAGAACTCATAACTTTCGAAATTGCCGGCCAGATCTTCGCGCTCGACATCATGTCGATCCGCGAAATCCGCGCCTGGACCCCGGTCACGCCGATGCCGCGTGTGCCGTCTTACGTCGCAGGGGTGGTCAACCTGCGCGGCACGGTCCTGCCGGTGATCGATCTCGCCGCCCGTCTGGGCTGGACGCCTACCGAGGCGACCC
>NZ_JALHLG010000085.1 GCF_022832375.1 Novosphingobium beihaiense | reverse complement strand
CGATCCGCGAAATCCGCGCCTGGACCCCGGTCACGCCGATGCCGCGTGTGCCGTCTTACGTCGCAGGGGTGGTCAACCTGCGCGGCACGGTCCTGCCGGTGATCGATCTCGCCGCCCGTCTGGGCTGGACGCCTACCGAGGCGACCCCGCGCCACGCGATCATCGTGTGCCAGGTCAATGGCCAGTCGCAGGGCCTGATCGTCGATTCGGTCAGCGATATCGTTGCGCTCAACACCGATACGCTGCAGCCGCCGCCGACCACCGGGCAGGAAGACGTCACGCCGTTCCTGGAAGGCCTTGCCGCCATCGAGGAGCGCATGGTCATGGTGCTTGATCTGCAGGCGCTCAGCGCTTCCGAGGATCACGCGATCGCGGCCTGAAGCGATGATGCACGAACCTAAATTCACGGCAATGGCCGAAGTGCTGGGCGAACTCGGAGCCGAGATCGAAGCCCTGGGCGAAGTGCTGTGCCGTGATGAGGATTTCGCTGCTCGGCATATGCGCGAGTTGCAGGCGATCGATCTGATTGCCCAGAAGCAGCGCGTGCTGGCTACCATTCTCGCGGCAGGTTTCAGCGCCAGCGAGATGCGCAGTATCAGCCTGGAGGCGCTGCGCCACCGCTTCAGCGGTTTCATAGAAGAGACCGACTCTTCGTCTTGCGAAGTCAAGATCAGCGGTCCGGGCGAACCGGACACGCTGGGCTTGTGGGAGTGATGCCAGCCGCCAATCCGTGACGGCGCCGGGATACCGGGTGCGGCACGGAACAAGAGCCGGAAAGGCTTGAACCATGGTTCGATGAAGCGGGTTCATCGAACCATGGTTTTTGCGCGTCTGGCGCACACGGGCTTCTTGAACAGAGCCGCCGCGATCCTTATCCCGAAATGATGACCGAAGACGCCCGCCGTCAGGCCCCCGCTGCGGCCCGCAACCGCGATCCCATTCTGGCCGTGCTGCGCGAGGCGCTGCCGCCGTCGGGCCTTGTGCTGGAACTGGCAAGCGGCACGGGCGAGCACGCGGTGCATTTTTCCCGCGCGCTTCCCGCGCTCACCTGGCAGCCGACCGATCCCGATGCAGGGGCTCGCGAATCCATTGCCGCCTGGCGCGAGGCGGAAGCGCTGCCCAACCTGCTGCCGCCGCTTGCGCTCGATGCTGCCGCGCCGCAGTGGCCGGTCGAGGCAGCCGATGCGATTGTCTGCATCAACATGGACTCTAACAGTTGTGAGGCAGAAAAATCAGCAGCTTATCGAAAATACGATGCCTGCGTTTGCATCAACATGGTCCACATTAGCGAATGGGAAGCGACAATTGGGCTGTTCAGAGGGTGCTCGAAATACCTGACTGACGATGCGCCAATCATTCTTTATGGTCCGTACTTAGAAGATGACGTGGAAACCGCGCCATCCAACGTGGCGTTTGACCGCTCACTGAGAGAACGCAATCCTGCTTGGGGCCTCCGTAAGGTCGCAGATGTTGACAACGTGGCTGCTAACTTCGGCTTTAAAAGGTCGAACCGCTACGGGATGCCTGCCAACAATCTGATGCTTGTGTATCGCCATCAGGCCGTATGATTTCCGCAATCCGAACGCTCAATCGTGAGGGTCTGGACAAACTGGATAAGTGTACGATTGGGGTGGCGTTTTCAACGCTCTGAAATAATGTGTTGGGATGACCGATGCACAGTCCGAAGCAGAACACATCCTTTCTCTCAGCCGCGAATTGCTCGACGACATCGAGTTAGACCGGATCGCTAGCGACAAATTACTACTGAAGGCCAGTCGACTTGCGCGATTAGCAGGTTCCGAAGAGATCAGAAAATGGATCAGCTTCGAGATGCAAGGATACAGTGGATCTGATGACCTAGCACTCCGATACATGACCCTGACTGGTCGCTGGACGGATTACGAAGCTAAGAAGGGTTATTGGGGGCCACTCGCACAACAAGAAGCGGCAATCGAAACGCAGAAGGCTAGGATTGAGGCAACCAAACTTGGCTCGATGTCCGGCGAGAACATGGTTTTCGTTGTCGACCGTCTGAACAGAAGTCACAGCGCACTCAGCGCTTCCATCAATCAAATGTCGGGGGTCAGGTCACGCGTTCTAGGAATGATCCATAATTTCGTTTCAGGGGTCTATTACGAGCGTCAGTTTGCGGATGTCGCAGCTACTACGTTTGAAGCTTACAAAAAGGAGGTCGACGCGCTCATAGCCGAGAGCGCCGGAGATGTTCTCGTGAAAATCCCATCAGTCATCGCGCGATTGCGCGAAAAAGACGAAGAGGCAGTGAGCCAAGCTCTCACAACATGCCGGCGGATTTTGGAGGGGTTTGCAGACGCCATTTTCCCTCCGTCTGACGAGACGTATGAGCTAGGTGGAAACACACTTAGTCTGGACGCCAGCAAGCATCAGAATAGGATTAATGTTTACATTGCTTTGCGGACTGAAAGCTCCTCGCGACGAACTAGGCTGCGACAAAACATCAGCAATCTTTTCGACCGAGTGTCTACCGGTGTTCACAAAGAGGTCACGGCAGAAGAAGCGTATTCTCTGTTTCTGAACGTCTATCTGTTCCTAGGCGAGGTTCTTAATTTGGGCGCTGCGGTTAGCGACGAAATTGAAGTTTGCTGACCTTACTATGGCATACGCAATGTTGCAGATATGGATGAAGTCGCTGCGGAATTTGGCTTCAAACGGACTACCCGCGTTGAAATGCCTGCCAACAACCTTATGCTGATTTATCGCAAGGGTTAGGCAAGCTGGCGACGTAGCTTTCGAGTGCCGAAATGATGGCGCTTAAAGTCACAGGACGTCACGTGACCTGCTGCAATGCTGAGCGGCACTCGCGGATGAGCGTGTCTGGTTGATCCGAAGCAAATACCATGTCCACGATCTCGCGGACGATGCGGGCACGAACCGGAATTTTCAGAACTTCGCCGGGATCGTAGAAAATTTTATGTGCCTGCTTCATGGCCCGGACCATCGCCTCGATATTGTGGTTCGCGACGATATCGCCGCTAGCCGTATCCCATGAACTGGACTTCGTGGCATCGACACAGACATCTCCCACAGTGATTGCGCGGGCAATTGCGGTGTCAGCACCGCGAAAACGTCTACTAGAGTTTTTCTGATTCAGATTGAGGCATATCCTGCTCCGCTGA
>NZ_JALHLG010000084.1 GCF_022832375.1 Novosphingobium beihaiense | reverse complement strand
CCGGCCAGCAGCACCGCGGCGCGCGGGCTGGCGCCGTTCGACAAGTCCGGGCTTTCGCGCGTGGCGCGCACCAGCCGGACGATATAGTCCGTCACGCTGTCCGCCAGCGTCACGCCCGCCACCGCGCGCGTCATCGCTTCGAGCTGCGCGGGGTTCGTCACCGCCTCGATCCCCAGATCCGCCGGGCGCGGCGCGCCGCGATTCTCGCCATAGCGGGCGACGATGCGGCATTCCTCCTCAAGGCTGGGGTAGCCGACCAGCAGCTTGAACAGGAAACGGTCGAGCTGCGCTTCAGGCAGGGGATAGACGCCCTGGCTCTCGATCGGGTTTTGCGTTGCCACCACAGTGAAATGCGCGGGCAGCGGATGGGCGCTGCCGTCCAGTGTGACGCGGCGTTCCTGCATGGCTTCGAGCAGCGCGGCCTGCGTCTTGGGCGGGGTGCGGTTGATCTCGTCCGCCAGCAGCAGATCGCAGAAGATCGGCCCGTGCGTGAGCGTGAACTGGCTGGTCTGGAAGTTGAACAGGTTGGAGCCCAGAATATCGCCCGGCATCAGGTCCGGGGTGAACTGGATGCGCCCGAAATCGAGCCCCAGCGTCGCGGCGAAGCACTGCGCAAGGAAGGTCTTGGCGGTGCCCGGCGGACCTTCCAGCAGCACGTGCCCGCGCGCCATCAGCGCGATCAGCAAGTGGTCGATAGTTTCGGCCTGGCCAACCACGGCCTTGCCGATCTGCGCACGGATCGCGCCGGCAAGGCTCGCCACGTCGGCAAGGGTGGGTGTATCGGACTCGGTCATCGGATCAGCATCCTTTCGAGCGCATGAAGATCGCGCGCGGCTTTCAGGAGATCGTGCGGGCGCCGCGCCGCCATGAGGCGGGCAGCGATCACGGTAAAGGGTTCGGCATCGGGATGGCGCGAGGCCAGGGCCCGGTCGATGGCTTCGGCGGCCTGTTCGGGATCGAGCGTGCGCGGCAGGGCCAGCGCCTGCACCAGCCGCTCCCGCGCGCGCTCCACATAAGGCGCAGAGAGCAAGTGCAACCGGCCGGAGCGGCGCACCAGCCCGGCGGAATTGGCCACCAGCGCGCGCTTGCCGAAAGCGATGGCGCGGTCCGGCGCGAACGGCGGGCCGAAGCGCAGGAAGCCGCGCCAGCCGATGATCACCGCCGCCAGCAGCAGGCACAGCGTCGCAGCCAGAAACGGCGGGGTGAAGGCCAGTGTCAGCAGATTGTCCGAACGGCCAAGCCCGTTAAGCGTCAGGTCGAACAGGACCGGCCCGCCCTTGTCCACTTCCATCGCCGGGATCAGCGCGTCCAGCAGCCGGGCGCTGGTGCGGCGGGACATGCCGTAATTGTCGAGCAAATCGGGCTCGAAGACCACCACCAGCGGGTACAGGTCCTCATCCTCGATCTTGCTGCGCATGCCGGCCAGCGCCAGGTCTTCCAGCCCCGGGTAAGACCCGCCGTCGTCGATCAGGGCGGCCAGGATGTGCCCGTCCTGCCCTTTCACCAGCGGCACCAGACGATCGCCCTTGCCCCAGAGCCGGTGCTCGCGGTCCGGCAGCGTGCCGGAAAAGCCAAGCCCGCGCCATTGCGCGATCCCGCTTTTGGCACCGGCTTTCTTATCGCCAGCGGCCACGCTGACCGGCGCATCCAGGCCAACAGTCACGTCATCGAGGAAGCCCTTCCACCTCGGCTCCTGGGCACCGGCCAGCCGCACCCAGCCCTTCTTGGCGGTTTTCGCCTGCTCGCGAACAGGCGGCATTTCGATCCACTTGGGCGTGATCACCAGCGTCGGCCCCCGGTAGCGCCGCCGGGAAACTATCTTCTCAATCTCCTTGCCATCGGCGAAGGCGGGCGGGGTCAGGACCAGCAGGCCGGTCTGTGCCAGCGCGCCTTCGTTGCGGACCTTGCGCACGGCATAGCCGCGCCGCTCCAGATAGTCCGCCATCGCGGCATAACCGGTCAGCCCCTTGCTGGCGGCATGGGCGCGCCCGTTGTTGGCCGAGCCCATGCCCGTACCGGTGCCGATCATCCACAGCAGCGCCAGGAACAGCACGCTGCCGATCAGCACGATGCCCAGAACCGCGCGGCGCGAGAAAGGATTGGCGCCAACCTGGACGGGGCCTGCGGTGATCGCCTCCTTCATGACCGTGCCCGTGCTCATGCCGAAAGTGCGATCCGTGCGAAATCGGCATAGGCCGCGCGCGCCGCGGCCCAGTCCTGCGCATCGAGATCACGCAAGGCGAACAGGCTGCGCTCGACCCGCGTGGCAATCGCGGCAAAGGCCTTGCGCCCGGTTTCCGGCAGCATCGGCAGCACCGCGATCTCACGCGCGGTGGAAGCGGGAATCAGCAAGTCCGGCCGGGCATCGCCGATCTGCCGGACAGAGCGCTGCAGCAACAAGTGCACCGCCTCACCAAAGCGCCCCTCGCCCGCAAGCCGGTCAGCCTCTGACAGCAGCGCTGCGGCCTCCGTGCGGGTGGGCGTCCAGTGCAGGGTTTCTTCCGCCGCCTCACCACGGTTCAGCCACTGCGCGATCACAGGGCCGAGAAGCCGCCAGAGCAGGAATACCGCCAGCAGCACCGCCAGCCCGATCAGCACCCACTGGAATACCGGCCACGACATGCCCAGCAGCCGCCCCAGCGGCCCGAAGATCGCTTCCAGCATGCGGCCCAGCGCCTTGAGCCATTCGGGCACATCCACATCCGGGGTCTGCACGGCAGGCAGGGGCGCGAACTGGATGTCCTGCGCTTGGCGCACGGCTTCCCAATCGCTCGCGGCATTTCCAGCCGCAGCTGCGTTTTCGATCTGAGCCCCTGCAACCGTCACGCCCGCCTGATTGGCATGCAGTGCCATCCCGCGCAAGCGGCTAACACGATGAATCTATTGTAACACTAGCGCCACAGACGCCTGACGGCCTCACCCGCGCGGGCGCGCCTGCCGGTATGTGCCGAGCGGGCGCACGTACTTGCAATGGAATGCCAGCTCCTTGAGCGCCATATCCACGCGCGGATCGCCTGGCGCACCCTCGATATCGGCATAGAACGTAGTCGCCGCGAAGCTGGTGCCGGTCTGATAGCTTTCGAGCTTGGTCATGTTGACCCCGTTGGTCGCGAAACCGCCCAGCGCCTTGTAGAGCGCGGCCGGAATGTTCAGCACTTCGAAGATGAACGTGGTCATCGAAGGCTGGCCTTCCAGCGTGAAAGGGTCGAGCGGCTCGCGCGCCAGCACCACGAACCGCGTGGTATTGTCGGCCGCGTCTTCCACGTGCTCTTCGATTACCTTGAGGCCATAGAGTTCGGCCGCCAGCATCGGCGCGATCGCACAGGCATCCCTGTCTCCCTGCTCCCGCACCAGCGCCGCCGCGCCCGCCGTATCGGCATAGGCCATCGGCACGATACCCCTCTCGCGCAGATAGTGGCGTGATTGGCCGAGTGCCTGCGGATGGCTGTAGGCGGCCTTGAACGGCCCGTCCCCCAGCGCCATCAGCGCATGATGAATCGGCATGAAATGCTCGCCGACGATCGACAGGCCGCTTTCGGGCAGCAGGAAGTGGATATCGGCCACGCGCCCATGCTGCGAATTCTCGATCGGAATGATCGCCCGCTCGGCGCGCCCTTCCTTCACGGCATCGAGCGCATCCTCAAACGAAAAGCACGGCAAAGGCAGGCAATCCGGGGCGTATTCAAGCGCAGCCCGGTGCGAATTGCAGCCCGGCGCGCCCTGCAGCGCCATCGCGCGCGAAGGGTCTGCGGCGGCGGCCTCACCCATACGGGCGACGAGTTCCGATGCGGGTTGGGGATAAGCATTCATGACGTCCGCGCGCCTAGGCCGTAATAGCGATATCCGCAATGGCTCTTGCACTTGCGCTTGCCCGACACTAGAGCGCGTGCGATCCGAGTAAGGGTAAATCATTCACGCGCGGGGCATGCACGAATGGACGATCGCTTCAACACCATTGCCGGTTGGGTCCTTGGCGCCGGCATTGTCGGCCTTGGTCTGGCTATTGTCAGTTCGCACTATTTCGAGGCGGACAAGCACGAACGGCCCGAAACGATGGGCTACGCCATCGAGGGTGTCGCCGAAGAGGGCGAGGGCCCCAAGGAAGTTCCGCTGGCAACGCTGCTCGCTGCCGCCGATCCGGCCAGGGGCGAGGCGATCTTCGCCAAGTGCAAGTCCTGCCACACGATCAACGAAGGCGGCGCCAACGGCATTGGCCCGAATCTGCACGGCGTGGTCGGCGAAGCCATCGGCCAGGGCGCTGGCGGTTTTGCCTTCTCCGATGCGCTCAAGAGCGTGGGCGGCGAATGGACCTTCGACAAGCTGAACGATTGGCTCAAGAGCCCGAAGGCTTTCGCTCCGGGCACGAAGATGACGTTCGCGGGCCTTTCCAAGCCGGAAGACCGTGCCGCGATCATCCGGTATCTCAACGCGCAGGGCTCCAACGTGCCGCTGCCCCCGCCGCCGGCCGCCGAAGAAGCCCCGGCCGAAGGGGATGCCGCCACCGCTCCGGCGGAAGGCGAAGCCACCGGCGCGCCTGCCGAAGCGGAAGCTCCGGCCACCTGATCTACGCATAACCGAATCGGCTATGCCGGTCGAAAACGGTCCGCAGGCGTCACCGAGTCGCCTCGCGGGCCGTTTTCGTTAGAGTCTGTTTCGAAAGGCGGCTTGCGGGCTCGGCACGGGCCCCGCCGTCAGCCCTTGAAGCCCTTGGCGATCACATACCACTCGGACGAATCCTTGCGGCTCGCGGGCGGCTTGGCGTGCTTGACGCTGGTGAAATGGCGCTTGAGCAGCCCCAGCAGCTCGGTATCGGTGCCGCCCGCCAGAACCTTGGCTACGAACGTCCCGCCCGGCGCCAATGTCTGGATTGCAAAATCGGCAGCCGTCTCGACCAACCCCATGGTGCGCAAGTGGTCGGTCTGCTTGTGCCCGACAGTATTGGCCGCCATGTCCGACAGCACGAGGTCCGGCGGCCCGTCCAGCGCACCCTCCAGCGCTGCGGGTGCTTCGTAGGCCATGAAGTCCATCTGGAAGATGGTCACGCCCTCGATGGGATCGGTCGGGAGCAGGTCGATGCCCACCACGTTCGCCTTCGGGCTTTTCAGCCGCAGCACCTGGCTCCAGCCGCCCGGCGCGATGCCCAGGTCGACCGCACGGGTCACGCCCTTGAACAGGCCGAACTTCTCGTCCAGCTCGATCAGCTTGTAGGCTGCCCGGCTGCGATACCCGTCCGCCTTCGCCTTCTTCACGTAAGGATCGTTGAGCTGGCGCTGCAGCCAGCGCGCAGAACTCGTCGAGCGTTTCTTGGCGGTACGCAGGCGCTCGCCGGGATTGCGGCCTGAGCGGCTCATCGCGACGCCACCGCGCGGCGCACACTATCATTCACTGTTCTGCTCCGTTCACCGCGCCCATAGCTATGAGAGGCGATCAGGCCGCGCAGGATACCCTCGCGGATACCCCGGTCGGCCACGCCAAGCCGGGCTGCGGGCCAAAGGTCGAGGATCGATTCGAGAATGGCGCACCCGGCAACCACCAGGTCCGCCCGCTCGCGCCCGATGCAATTAAGTTCGCGCCGCTCTTCCACTGCCATGGACGAAAGCCTGCCGCTGATCTCGCGCATCGATTCGGCCGGGACGATCAGCCCATCGACCATCCGCCGGTCGTACTGCGGCAGTTCCAGGTGCAGGCTGGCCAGCGTGGTAACCGTGCCGCTGGTCCCCAGAAGCCGCAGCGGGCCTGCCTGCCCGGCACTCTCCCGCGCGCCCGACACGCGCTTGGAAAAAGCCGAGAAGCTATCGGACACAAGGCTGTGCATATGGCGG
This sequence comes from Novosphingobium beihaiense, assembly GCF_022832375.1. Classification (GTDB taxonomy): domain Bacteria; phylum Pseudomonadota; class Alphaproteobacteria; order Sphingomonadales; family Sphingomonadaceae; genus Novosphingobium; species Novosphingobium beihaiensis. Next base: position 1,607 of record NZ_JALHLG010000084.1, on the reverse strand, counting down.
TAGCGCTCCTCCCGCTCGGCCCGGGTAGCACCCTCCGGAGGGCAGCTTTCGGTCAGCGAAACGACGCCCCAGGGCACGCTCTGCCAGTCGAGAATGCGCGGCACGGTGCCCGTGCTTTCGATCAGCACCAGTTCGGTGGAGCCCCCGCCGATATCGAAGATCATCGCCGGGCCCATGCCCTCTTCCAGCAGCACATGACAGCCCAGAACCGCCAGACGAGCCTCTTCGCGCGCACTGATGATGTCGAGCGCAATGCCGGTCTCGCGGCGGACCCTTTCGATGAATTCGGGACCGTTCTCGGCCCGCCGGCACGCCTCGGTCGCCACCGAGCGGGCCAGAAAGACATTCCGGCGCATCAGCTTGTCCGCGCAGACCCGCAGCGCGGCCAGCGTTCGCTCCATCGCCTCGTCGGACAGGCGGCCCGACTGCGCGAGCCCCTCGCCCAGCCGCACAACGCGGCTGAAGGCATCGATCACCGTGAAATGCTCGCCCGAAGGCCGGGCGATCAGCAGGCGGCAATTATTGGTGCCAAGATCGATCGCGGCATAGGACTGGCGCGGCGAGGAAGGTCGCGGGGCGCTCGTTGATATCGGCTGCGCGACTTGCACGGCTACGGCACCGGAATCGTCCTTCCCGCGCGGCGCGGCATCCGCCTTCTTTTGCCTTCCGCCCGGGACGGGGCGTGCCTTGGCTTTGGCTGTACCGGCGGCCGGCAGGCGCGACTTGCCCTTCCGTCCCTTGCGCCGCCGCCGCGCACGGCCCGGCACATCGGCTTTCGCTGCCGGCGGATCTTGCTCCGCCATCGTATCAAATCTCGTTCATATCTTCCCGCCCCGGTGGGCGGGCACCTGACACGATGCTAACCTCCCGCGCGGCAAGGAGCAAGTGCACTGCGAAGATACCCCGCCAAGGCGCTTGACCCGAATCGCAACCGCGACTAGAGGGGCGCCCTCCGATGCCCCGTCGTCTAATGGTAAGACTACGGATTCTGATTCCGTCTATCGAGGTTCGAATCCTCGCGGGGCATCCAACACTTCCAACATTATATGCCTTTCCAGTTGGTTGCGGTCGTGCCGTGGCTAACCTTTTAGCGTGGTTAGCCATTACCTTGCTCATTGCGGCGTCCGCTCGGTCGCCATGCGAATCATCTCCAGCATATCGCCGATACTCCTTTGCTGACTGATCGCCATACCCTCTTCGTCGCTGCACTCTGCCTCACGGCAGCGCCGCGCGGCCGACTTGCGCAGGCCGTGTGGCGAGCAATGGGGAGGCCAGCTTTGACGCCGGCCTTTTTGAGCGGGCCGTAGAATCCTTTTATTGTTCCCCGGAGAGCGAGAGCGCAAATTGTCGTTAAGCCCTAGTCGGGCTGGGAGGATTGGCGGCTATATATTTCGCAACGATTCAGGAAAAGACAAAAGTGCGAAAGTTAAGTTTAGCATTCTCTTCAATATATTGAACGATCAATGAAGGATTAATGTGCTGTTATTGGGATGATTAAAATTAGTATAAAATTAGCATCGTTGAAATTGTTTTCTTTTCATAACCAAGCCCGCGTTCATTTTCAGACCTCACGACCAATTTTGGCCGCTTGACCTTCTTTCTTTCGT
>NZ_JALHLG010000083.1 GCF_022832375.1 Novosphingobium beihaiense | reverse complement strand
GCAGCATCCCTTTGAGATAGCGCCGATTATCTCCGGCAGGACGGGCATGCCTGCCGCGCTCGGACGGAAGCAGCGGTCCTATCAATTCCCATTCTGTGTCGCTCAGGTCACCGCTATCCATACCCGCCCTTCCAAAAGAAAGGCTTGAATCAGAACTCAGCCAAATTGGAAATCCCTTTCGCCCTAGGTCCGATCGACATTCAGGATTCCCAAACGAGGTAAGTGCTGCTTCATAGGATTCCGCGACGAGGCGGAGGCTATGAATGGGGGTGAAGCGGTACGAGTTGAGCGATGCGCAGTGGGCGAGGGTTGCGCCATTACTGCCCGGCAAGGCGAGCGATCCGGGACGG
>NZ_JALHLG010000082.1 GCF_022832375.1 Novosphingobium beihaiense | reverse complement strand
CGCCGCGTTCAAACCGCAGGGTACCGGAACATCCTGATTATCGCCTGGTGATGACGGCACCGTCGGGCAGCAGACCCTGTTTCTCCTCAGCGGATGCCTTGTCGAGATCGACAGCGATGCCGCGCTCTTTGAGAGCGGAGGTGGGCAGGCGACGATGCGGGTTCGACGGACCGGCCATGTTGCGCACGACGGTGGAGTGGTCGAACTCCAGCACCCGTTCGTACTCGGCGTTCCTGAGGTCATCGGCCCACAGGCCTGCCGTCTTCGCATAAGCCTCGACCAGCCGGACCTGTTCGGGATCGCGCCCGGTCAGCAGCAGGTAATTGATGGTCTGGCTGTCGATGTGGAGCATAGCGGCCGTGGCGCCGTATTCCGGGCATATATTCGAGATCGTCGCGCGGTCGCCGACGGCCTCACCGTCGGTGAGCGCGAGGACGATGTCGGTGGCGGTGATACCCGGATGGCGATGGCCGGTTAGCTTGATGCCGACGATATCGGGCTGGCGCATCATCGATGGGCGCCCGAGCATCACCGTCTAGGCCTCCAGCCCGCCGAGGCCGATGGCGATCACGCCCAGCGCATCGACGTGTGGGGTGGCTGTCGGTGCCGACGCAAGTGTCCGGGAAGGCGGCACCGTCGCGGACCTGGATCACCGGCGATATCTTCTCCAGATTGATCTGGTGCATGATGCCATTGCCGGCCGGGATCACGTCGATGTTCTCGAACGCGCTCTTAGTCCACTCGATGAAGTGGAAGCGGTCCTCGTTGCGGCGATCCTCGACTGCGCGGTTCTTGGCAAAGGCATCGGGATCGAAACCGCCGTATTCGACGGCAAGCGAATGGTCGACGATCAGTTGCGTGGGCACGACCGGGTTGACCTTGGCTGGGTCGCCGCCCTTGTCGGCGATGGCATCGCGCAGGCCCGCAAGGTCGACGAGTGCGGTCTGGCCGAGAATGTCATGGCAGACGACGCGCGCTGGATACCAGGGGAAATCGAGATCTCGCTTGCGCTCTATGATCTGCGTCAGCGTATCGGTCAGCATGGCAGGATCGTAGCCGCGGACGAGCTCATAGGGTAGGCCATCGTAGGCACCGGGACGGATCACCTGGATCGCCGCGCGGGTATCGAAGTAGTCGACTTGCGTGCCGGGAAGGTTCTTGCGGTAGGCGTCGTTCATGGGCGCCTTATCGCCAGGGCATGGCGCTCCAGAAATGACTGAAAAGGTGAAGATCTGCAAACGAATATCTGCAAATCGGCGAAGTTTGCGAATTCGCTGTCGCTCAGGTTACTACGGAATGCGGCCGGATCGGCAGGGGCTTGCCGCTTTCGTCTATGCATACCATTTTGAAATGACCGTTCGCTGCCAGAAAGTGTTTGCAGCTGGTGAGGCTTTCGGCCGTCATTGCCACCTCGACAGTCAGCGATGAACGCTCTTCGCGGATCACGAGGGCGTGCAGTTCGACGAACTTGCCGACAGGCACGGCGCGGTGAAATTCGATCCTTTCCGAGGCTGCCATGACCATCGCCGCGCGGGCGTGGCGGTTTGCGGCGACAAAGGCGGCCTTTCCCATGAGGCTAAGCGGGGTGCCGCCAAACAGCGTGCCATAGTGGTTCGCTTGCTCGAGGAAGATCATCTCGTACAGACGGGTTTCCGCAGTGTCTGCGGGGCAGGGGAATGGCGATCACCGGTATCTCCTCGTGCGCCATGCGGCCTCGTTATTAAATTTTTGTAATATTGGTGCGGTTGAGTGATTCCTTCACTCTTTGCTGCCAGTTTTACTTCCAGTCCTCTTTTACTTTTCCGTCGGTATTGGTACTCGGCCAGATAGCAAACACCTTGTCTGACAGGACAAGGGGGGACGATAAGGTGCGAAAATTTAATGAAATTGGATCCGGATACCGCCGGAGGGGGCGTGGGTGCTCCGGCGCAGGCGTTTGTGCATCCATCGCTGGCCTGCTTCGTTCTACTCGCCAAGTTTCTTGGCGTACCGGCAGAGCCACAGCAAATCGCGCATGACCGGGGCAAGGGGGATGATCCCTATTCGTTGGAGGATCTGAGCCGGATTGCGCGCAAACTTGGCCTGATCGCGCGGTTGCGGCCGGCTCAGGCCGATGAGTTGAGTAAGCTGCCCACGCCCGCCCTGATCGAGCGGCCCGATGGTGACGCGGTGATCCTGCTGCGCGTAGAGGATGCCGCAGTCAAACCGCGCTATCTGGTCCAGCGCGGCGATGCTGAGCGGCCGGAGGTATGGTCGGGCGACGAGATGGCCGAGCGCTTTGCGGGTCGTGTTCTGCTGCTGACCAGCCGTGAGGCGATTGCGGGCAAGAATCGTCCCTTCGACGTGTCTTGGTTCATCCCGGCATTGGTCAAGTATCGCTCGCCGCTGCGAGATGTGCTGGTCGGTTCGTTCTTTCTGCAGCTGACCGGTCTCGTGTCGCCGATCTTCTTCCAGCTGGTGATCGACAAAGTGCTGGTTCACCAGTCGATGACCACGCTTGATGTGCTCGCTTTCGGCCTCGCTGTGATCCTGATCTTCGAGACGGCGATGTCGGCGCTGCGTAACTGGCTTTTTGCCCATACGACGAACCGGGTCGATTCCGAGCTGTCTTCGCAGATGTTCCGGCATCTCTTGGCGTTGCCGATGAGCTATTTCGAAGCTCGCCGGGTCGGAGACAGTGTGGCGCGTGTGCGTGAGTTGGACCGGATTCGGGAGTTCCTCACATCGAACTCGGTTACCGTGGTCATCGACCTGATCTTCACCATAGTATTTTTTGCGGTGATGTATGTTTACAGCCCGATCCTGACGTTGATTGTTGCCCTGTCGATCCCTTTTTACGTCGTAATCTCGGCCGTGGTTTCGCCAGTCCTGAGAGAGAAGCTTGAGGAGAAGTTTCGGCGCGGCGCCGAGAACCAGTCCTTCCTTGTTGAGAGTGTCACTGGTATCGGAACCTTGAAGGCCATGGCGGTAGAGCCGCAAATGCGCGACCGCTGGGAGAAGCTCTTCTCCAGCTACACGACGATCGGTTTCGAGGTGGCCAAGTTGGCCAACTGGGGCAGTCATCTGATCCAGCTGGTTTCCAAGCTGACGACCGTTGCGATTCTGTACTTCGGGGCCAAGCAGGTGATCTCGGGAGACCTGACGGTCGGCAGTCTGGTCGCGTTCAATATGCTTTCGGGCCGCGTGGCCGCACCGATCCTGCGGCTTTCGCAGCTCTGGCAGGATTTCCAGCAGATCAAGATATCGGTCGACCGTCTGGGCGACGTGATCAATGCCCCGGCGGAGCCCGAATACGATGCGAGCCGCGCCAGTCTGCCGCCTGTCGCCGGGCAGATCACTTTCGACAAAGTGCGCTTTCGCTACCGCCCTGATGCGCCCGAGGCGTTGCGCGGGATCGAACTCGATATTGCTCCGGGTGAAATGCTGGGCATCGTCGGCCCGTCGGGATCGGGCAAGTCGACGCTGACCAAGCTCGTTCAGCGCCTCTACGTGCCCGAGCAGGGCAGGGTGCTGGTCGATGGGGTGGACCTCGCCCTGGTGGACCCGGCATGGCTGCGCCGTCAGGTTGGTGTAGTGTTGCAGGAGAACATCCTGTTCAACCGTTCGGTGCGGGATAACATCGCGCTGGCCGATCCGACCCGGCCAATGGAGGCAGTGATAGCGGCGGCGAAGCTGGCCGGCGCGCATGACTTCATTCTGCAGCTCAATCACGGGTACGATACCCAGATCGACGAACGCGGCGGCAACCTTTCGGGTGGCCAGCGCCAGCGCATCGCCATTGCCCGTGCACTCATCAACGATCCACGCATCCTCATCCTCGACGAAGCAACCAGCGCGCTCGATGCCGAGAGCGAGGAGATCATCCAGAACAACCTGATGGGCATCGCCCAGGGGCGAACGGTGGTGATTATCGCCCATCGGCTTTCGGCGGTGCGCCAGTGCCACCGGATCATAACCGTTGAGGCGGGGGAAGTGACCGAGATGGGCAGTCACGACGAACTCGTGCGCAGCGGTGGCCGTTATGCACAGCTCTACGCCAAGCAGATGGGCGTGCGGGTATGAAGTTCGCAGACCGTATCGCCGCGCGCTTTCCCACGCTCGCACGACACTGGGATGTCCTGCGTGTCGCCTGGCGCCGACAGGACGAGGCTGACGCGAACGCGCGCCCGCGCAGCGATCACGAGTTTCTTCCTGCTGCACTGGAAATCATGGAAAAGCCGCCGAGCCCGGGGCTGCGCTATCTGCTCTGGGCGATCTGCGGGCTGTTCACGCTGGCGCTCCTGTGGTCGATCATCGGTAAAGTCGATGTGATCGCGACGGCGACGGGCAAGGTGATCCCTACGGGCAATGTCAAGGTTATCCAGCCGGTTGAACTGGGTACTGTGCGGTCCATCCGGGTACGAAATGGGGAACAGGTCTCCAGAGGGCAACTGCTGGTCGAGCTGGATCCGACGATGGCCGGGGCGGATGAGGCCGCGGCCTCGGCGAACTATCTGACCAGCGAGCTTCAGGCGGCGCGCAACGCTGCGCTGCTAGGCTATCTTGGTGGAAAAGGCGTCCATTTCACCGCGCCGGAAGGTACACCGCCAGAAGTGGCTGCCGCGCAGAGAGACTATGTCGAAACCGCGATTGCCGAGTTCGAAGGTGAGCGCGCCGGTCTCATGCAGCGCAAAGCGCAGCACGAGGCGGACTTGTCTTCGGCGGAGGCCGAAATCGCCAAACTTGAACGCACATTGCCGCTGGTTGACCAGCAGCTTGCCGCGCGTGAGAAATTAACGGAGCGAGGCTATTTCTCGCGGCTCAAGCTGCTCGAATACCAGCAGCTGCGGGTCGAGCATATTCAGAACCTAGAGGTGCAGCGCGCCAATGCCAGGCGGGCACGGGCGCAGATCGCCGAGATCGATGCGCAGCTCAAGCAGTTGCGCGGTACGTTCGGCCGCACCGCGCTCAGCCAGTTGGTCGAGGGGCAGGACAAAAGCCGCGTAGCGCGCGAGGAAGTCACCAAGTCTTCGCGCCGGCGGGAATATCAGGCGCTTAAGGCTCCGGTAGCAGGGACGGTGCAGCAACTCGCGATCAGCACCGTCGGCGGGGTCGTCCAGCCCGCGCAGCCGCTCATGGTCATCGTACCTGATGCGGCGCAGCCAGTGGTCGAGGCGCAGATTCTCAACCGCGATATTGGCTTCGTGCGAGAGGGGCAGAAAGTTCGGGTCAAGCTGGAGGCCTACCCCTTTACTGATTTCGGCGTGGTGCCTGGTGTGGTGGAATCCATCAGCCGCGATGCGATCGATATGAGTCAGCAGGGCGGGCAGCATACCGATGCGAGCGGCCATGCAACCCAGCAGGGGCTTGTCTATGCGGCGCGTATCCGCTTGTTGCAGCGCTCGATCGACGTCGGCGGCAAGAAGCAGATGATCGGCCCCGGTCTTGCAGTGCAGGCGGAGATCGTGATCGGCCGCCGCCGGATCATTCAGTACCTGCTGTCGCCCATCGCCAAGACCATCGACGAGGCGGGGCGCGAGAAGTAGGCCAAAAAAATCCGGCGAGCGTTCGTGACGCCCGCCGGTTTTTGTTGCCCTTACAGGTCAGTTGACGGTTTCAGGCTCGCGAGTTTCCGTTTGGGCAGCGGCGCTGCCATCACCCTTCTGCGCGCCCATCTTCCTGAGCGTTTCCTCGTCGAGCAGGCGTGTGATCAGGGGGTGGAGCCTCAGGCTGCCTTCCTTCACCACCTGTCGGAAGTTTGCGACGACGGCAGCGGTCGCCCGCTGATCGGGCGCGATCACGTCGATCAGCCAGTTATTCGAGCCGGAGTTCCAGTCTTCCGCACGCAGGCGCAGCGGCCATGTCCCGGTTTTGATATGCTCACGGATGCGCGCATCGGCTTCGTCTGAGACACTGGCCCAGATGGCGACACCGGCGCTGTCGTCGGACAGCCCATTCTCTCCCTTGCGCTGCGCTATGGCAACCCGGTCGCGGACCAGCGGCTCAAGCACAAGGTGCTGCAGATCGGCAAGCGTTTGATGCCGGTAACGCGGCATCATCATCATCGCCATCACAACCTTCCCGAAACTCTCGCGCACATGGCTGCGCAGCGAGGCGATCTTGGCCGCTACGTCCGGGTCAAGCTGTGGCATCGCGGTCTGGTCCTGAGGTACGCTAGCAGGAGCTGCCGCGCCGTTCTTCTTTTCTGTCACGTGAAAATGTCTCCGCAGGAATAGGCAGGAATAGAAAGAAGAGTGAAACTCTATGGTTTGACGAGTATCTGTCAACGATTTGTATGGTTAATGGGGCGTTTGAAGAGAAAGTTCTCTCTAGGCCTACATTAAAATTTTTTAATGCGTCAGTTGGAGTGCTCTTAACTGTGAGAAATTCAGTGTTTTGGAAAAATCAAGGTGCAAGGGGTTGTTTTTGTGCTCTTTGCCTTCGTCTCCGGTCGTGCCATGCAGTGTGTAAGGGGGCTGAATCGTGGGCACGGTTGCGATTTTCAGAATTGGAGCGGTTTGCGCTGCGTTGCGTGTGGTTTCACCGCGATGAAGAGGACGCTTATGGCATCGATGATGTTGTCGGCGCTGGGGGTGCTTTGCGGGTGCGGGCAGAAGAAGCAGGATGCTTACGGGTGGGTATCGCCCGAGAGTCCGCCGCCTCGGCCGCCGCATTGTCCTGAGCCCCCTGAACTCGTCGATATACGTCTCGCTAACGGCAAATATGCTGATGTGCGTATTATTCAGTTCGGCGGCGCGCGTCTCTATGTTCCTACGAATTGGCTGGTCCGCATTCTGGTCGATCATACCGTCGCCAAATATCACTTGGATGAGGTCGAATCCCCAAGCCGGAAAACGATCCTCGCGCCCTTATTAGGTCGGTTTAAGCCGGACATTTACCAAGAGGAATGCCCGGGGGTCGTGCACGTCGCCAATCTCGGCGGAGTACGTGGCCAGTTCGCCGCGAGGACGATGAATACGACCCAGTTACGCTCTATGCCGCTGACAACCTGCAAGGCGCTCTGCGTGATCCACGTTTTGACGATGCTGAAATGAATGGTCTAGACATCCAGTCATCGGTCATGACCGATGGTCATCGCATGTCCAGCCCCTGGATGGCTCCAAATTTTGGGTGGTCCCAACCCGACCCCGCCTTCTTCGTGGTGATGTCTGGCGGCTGGGAAGGCCTTACCCCCAAGGGACGGGATCGCGCGCGCGCCGAAATGAACCGGTTGGGCCGATGGCTGCTGACCCCGCCAAATGATCGCAACGAGAATGAAGTCTTCTTTGAGGATGTCTGGCCATGACGACGACGCTCGAGCTATTCCGTGCGCCGATCAGAAATACTCTGAGGCCCTTTTACGATGAGGCGCTGGCAGGGGATCAGACCCAATTGAAAATTACGGTGATAGTGTCCTTATTCCGTCTCGGCCTAGCGGGATTGCGCCGCAGGAGCGGTCAAATGCACTGTCCCCGTAAGCCGATGGGGGGCTTGCGGAGATGACTCGTGGACGATTGGTGGGGCCGATCTGTGCGGTTCTGACCTTCTGGTTGCTGGCACTCCACGTGGCGACAGGCTTTCTGGATTTCATGATCAAGGACGGGGTCGGCGCTCGATCAGGAATGGTGAAGTTGATCGACCGCGCGGTCGATACGGCGTTGGTCGCACCGCTTGGGCGGGTGCCCGCGGCGATGGTGCTCGTGGTGCTGGGCGGCTTGGCGGGCTGGGCCGTGTATCGGGCAATGACGAGAAACGGAGCGGCAGGATGACCGCCGTGTGGATGAGCAGTCTGCTGAGCGCC
>NZ_JALHLG010000081.1 GCF_022832375.1 Novosphingobium beihaiense | reverse complement strand
GTCGATACGGCGTTGGTCGCACCGCTTGGGCGGGTGCCCGCGGCGATGGTGCTCGTGGTGCTGGGCGGCTTGGCGGGCTGGGCCGTGTATCGGGCAATGACGAGAAACGGAGCGGCAGGATGACCGCCGTGTGGATGAGCAGTCTGCTGAGCGCCAATATAGGCTACAAGCAGGGGACGCGGGGCAAGCTGTTTGGGCGGGACTGGGATCTGGAGACCGGCCTAGCTGCTCCAGATACCCCTGAGTATGTCGCTGGTTTGCGTCGCTATATGCAAGGCTTTTCCCTGCGCCGCGAGGAGATGCCTGAAGCCGCCGCTGTCTGGAACGAAAAATACTTCAAGAAGGTCGGTGATCTTTTTGCGGAAGGCGGCATTTATGTCGTCAGGGGCAAACTTGCCGAAATCCTCTCACGGTTCGACCTTGGTGAGGGCGGCCTCGTGCCGTTTCCCGTTTACAAGGCCGATCTCGAGACGCCCTATCCGGGTGAGTTCTTCTTGCTCAATTTTGGGGCGCGGAAGAATACGCTGGTGCCCGAGGCGAGCCCGAATGTGGCCGAGAGAGGGGTGAGCCCAAGAACGGGCCAGATGCTTTGGAAAGTCCAGGAATGGGGCGAGGGGCAAGTGGCGCTTTCACCTGCTGCGCTGGACGGACCCGATCTCTGGGGCGAGGAAGTGCTCGATAACAAGATATTCATGTCCGATGCGCTCGC
>NZ_JALHLG010000080.1 GCF_022832375.1 Novosphingobium beihaiense | reverse complement strand
GCTCCTGCTGCGGACAAGGCCGCTGCGGAGGCTCCGGCCCAGCCGCAGCCGCGCATCATCTCGGTCGGCCCCGGCGGCTTCCTGCGTCAGGGCCCGGGCGATCAGCAGGCGCCGATCCCGCCTGCACCGCCGCGCCGTCTGGTTCCGGCCAAGCCGAGCCCGGAGATTGCCGACAAGACCAGCCTGCTCGATCTCAACGACCGCATCTGCCGCTGGCCGATGGGCCACCCGGGCGAGCCAGACTTCCACTTCTGCGGTGAGAAGGTGAACCCCGGTTTCCCTTACTGTGTCGAACACTGCGGCCGGGCCTATCAGGCGCAGCTTCCGCGCGGCGCACGCCGTCCTCCTCCGCCCCTGCCCTTCGGCGGCCCGCGCGTCCGCTGATCCGGGGTGCGGCGTGACACGACGGGCATGAAACGGCGGGCCTGCACATGGCTGGCGGCCACACTGGCGGCCAGCCTCGCACTTGCCGCCGCGCCGCTGGCCGCGCAGGACGAGGCCGCCCCCGCGGCGGCCCCGCTTCCGCAAACGGCGGAACATGCACCGGCCGAACAAGCCGCCCCTGCCGAGCATGTCTATGTCGCACTGACCACCAGCGCGGGCGTCATCACGCTCGATCTCGACAAGACGCACGCCCCGCTCACCACCGCGAACTTCCTCAAGTATGTGGACGGCAAGCGGATGGACGGCGCCGTCTTCTACCGCGCCATGCACCTGGGCTACAGCGACGAGCCTGCCGGACTGCTGCAAGGCGGCGTGCGGGACGGGGCAAAACTGCTGCCCCCGGTCGCGCACGAACCGACCAGCCAGACCGGCATCCTGCACAAGGCAGGCACGATTTCGATGGCCCGCTTCGCGCCCGGCACTGCAACCGCCGATTTCATGATCCTGCTGTCCGACATGCCCGCGCTCGACGCGGCCAAGGGCAACACCGGCGAAGACCCCGGCGCGGGCTTTGCCGCTTTCGGGCATGTCGCGGGCGGCATGGACGTGGTCCGGGCGATCTGGAACATGCCGCGATCGGCCACCAAGGGAGAAGGCGTGATGAAGGGCGATATCCTCGAAAACGAGGTCAAGATCGTCAGCGCCCGCCGGGTGGAAGCTCCGGCCCCCTCCCCAGCCCCCAGTCCGCCCCCCAGCCCGGCCGCTCCGTAACGGCACACTCGCAGCCGTGCCCGTTCGCGCATGCAGCGAATCGCACGCACCTGCAACGAACCCCCGGATCAAGCAGAACGTAAATTTTCAGATAGGGATATTCGCGTATTCCTTACCTGCTTTACTGATACCTTTGAAAGCACAGCGGCAATCAACCGGCCGAATTGGACTGGAAAATACAATTTATGCAGGCGCCAATCTTAAAAGATGGGCGCTGCCGCCGTTAACCGTAACATGACGGCACATGATCCCAGCATGGCCCGGGGGGGCTTGAGGCGTTGGCTCGGCTTCGGCGGAGGCAAACCTGATGCGCTTGACGGGGGCACACCCCCGCTTGCACCGCAGAGCGAAGAACCCGTTGCGGGCAGGCCTGGCGGCCACGGCGCCCAGCAGCTGGAAGTGCTGGCCGATATCTCCGAATTCCTGATGGTGCACGAACTGCCCGTCAATCCCTTCACGCTCGAAGCCGCATACGACATCGTGACCGGCAGCAAGCCCAGGCTGGCGGCGATCGCGACCGCGCGCCTGACCGAAGGGCTGCCGCTGACATTGGACTGGCTCGAAGAGATCATGCGCGAGGAAGCCACGGACGGCGGAACCGCCCAGCTCCATGCCCTGATCGTGCGCCTTGAAAAGACGATCGACGAATTCGCCAATACGGCCAGCGTCGCCCGCACCGCCACCACGGATTACAATTCCGCGCTGGAAGCCCACGTCGGCGACCTCGACACCATCGACACCAGCGAGAACGTGATCGAGCAGATCACGAATCTGGCCCATCACATGCTGGAGCGCACCCGCGAGGTGGCCCGCGAGCTGACCCGTTCGGAGCGCGAGACCCGCACCTTGCAAAAGCAGCTTGCCGATGCCCGGGCCGAGGCCGAGATCGACCATCTTACCGGCCTGCCCAATCGCCGCGCGTTCGAGGCCCGCTACAATCAGGTCTATTCGGACACGCGCAAAAGCGGCGAGCCGCTCTGCGTCGCCTTCTGCGACATCGACGAGTTCAAGCGCGTCAACGACAAGCATGGCCACGAGGCCGGAGACCGGGTGCTGCGCACGGTCGCCCAATCGCTGGCGACAATGGCCGACGACCAGTGCCACGTCGCCCGCCACGGGGGCGAGGAATTCGTTGTGCTGATGCGCAACAAGATGATCGAGGATGCCTGCACGCTGATCGACGAAGCGCGCCAGGCGATCGCCGCCCGCAGACTGATCAACCGCACGACCGACGTGCCCTTCGGGCAGATCACCCTCTCTGCGGGCGTGGCCGATGTCCATGCCTTTGGGGATGCCCGCGAGGCCCTGCGCGCGGCCGACAATGCCTTGCTCCAGGCCAAGGACGCCGGGCGCAATGTCGTGCTGAAAGCCAGCAAACCCGATTGATCCGCGGCAAGGCGGGCCCTACCTTCTCTCCTGGATAACCGGGAGAGAGCTGTGACCGTATCGCTGGACAACGCCTTTATCGCCACTTGCCTGCAAGCGCTCGGCAGCCTTTCAGGGCTCGTGGCCCGGGCGGAAGCCCATTGCACAGAACAGGGCCTGCCCGCCGAAGCCCTCACCGGTGCGCGGCTGGCGCCGGACATGTGGCCTTTCGCCAAGCAAGTCTTCGAAGCCGGCCACCATTCCGCCCGCGCTATCGAAGCTGTGCGCGCGGGCGTGTTTGGCCCCGATCTGGACCCCGCCCCCACCGATTTCGCCTCGCTGCACGCCGAACTCTCGAAAACGATCGCCGCCCTGCAGGCCATTGCCCCCGGCGAGCTGGACGCCATGGCCGGGAACGATACGCGGTTCGAATTCGGCACGATGCGCATGGACTTTACCGTGGCAGATTTCCTGCTCAGCTTTTCGCTGCCGAACTTCTTCTTCCATACCAGCATGGCCTACGCGATCCTGCGCAATCAGGGCCTTCCCATCGGCAAGGGCGACTTTCTCGGACAAGTGCGAATTAAGACGTAAAACAGCGCTGAGAGCGCCTCATTTATTGTTCCTGTTGGTACGCACAACCTGCCGTCATCTAATCGCATCAGGAATATTCCTTAGCGGATTACTCTCCATTAACTTCTTCGCACTACCTTGCCCGCCCATCACAAGGAATGGGAAACGGTGCACAAAGAGGGAATCCTAGCGCCAGACAATCGGCAGAACCGGGGTGTCCGGCATGTCATGCATGCGATCATGGCGCTGAATGCCCTGGCCGCGGGTGCAGCCATTCTCTTGACCGGCGCCGCGGCGCACGCCGCCGCCGGGACAGCCCTGGGCTGCTCCACCTTCATTCTCGCCGTAGGGCGCGTTGCCAGCCGCCGCGCGGTGGACGAGATGGCGCAGCATTTGCGCATGTTCAACACGGCACAGGACACCACCCGCCAGATCGAAGAGCTGTTCGCGATGACGGACATGCTCCAGGCCGCCGAAGACCACGACGAGGCCGGCGCGGTGCTGATGGCCGCCTCGCAGCGGCTCCTGCCCGATTTCGACGGCGCTCTCTACGTCTTCAACAATTCGCGCGACCGTCTCGATCTTACCAAGTCCTGGGGCGGGAAGGACAAGCCCGAACCGGCCGCCTCGCTGCTCCCGAGCAATTGCTGGGCGGTCAAGCGCGGCAAGGCGCACATCAACGATGCCGAGAACGGCACCTTGTGCTGCATGCACCCGGTGGGCCCGGGCGTATCGGTGGAAATGCCGATGATGGCGCGCGGTCAGGTCTTCGGCCTGCTGATCCTCACCCACTACCAGCGCGACGCTTACGAAAACCTGCGGGATATGCGCCGGATCGCACGCGCGCTGACGGATTCGATGTCGCTGGCGCTTTCGAACATAGCGCTGCGCGAGAAGCTGCACACCCAGTCGCTGCGCGACCCGCTGACCGGGCTCTACAACCGGCGTTACATGGAAGATTCGCTCGAACGCTACATCAGCCTGGCCGAGCGCACCGGCAGTGCGACATCGGTGCTGATGATTGATCTCGACAACTTCAAGCGCCTCAACGACGAGTATGGCCACGCCAAGGGCGATGCCGTGCTGCGCGATGTCGCCGGGCAACTCGTCGGCGCCTTGCGCCCCTCCGACGTGGTGGCCCGCTACGGCGGCGAGGAACTGATGGTGATCCTGCCCAACTGCAGCATCGAGGATGCCACCGCCAAAGCCGAGATGCTGCGCATGCGCATCGAGAACCTGTCCGAAGTCCACGGCGCCCCGATCAGCGCCTCCTTCGGCGTGGCCTGCGTGCCCGAGACGGCAGGCAACACCGCCGATGTTGTCCCCGTGGCCGATGCCGCGCTCTACGCCGCCAAGGAAGCGGGCAAGAATCGCGTCGTCGCCTCCCGCAGACGCATCCCGCGCGAGGATGCCTCCCCGCCCTGCCTGGCCGTCAACGCCTGAGCAAGCGGGTCTCACCCCGCGCCATGCTGAACTTGTTGCAGCATCCATCGTGCCGGAAAACCGGATCTCAGCCAGACCCACCGCGCTCCCGTTTCGGAAGCCCGGCGGTTCGCGGCGTGCACGATCCGAACGGCGGACTATACTTCCATACTGCCGCCGGAACCCGCTCCGAAGTTTCCTAGGCTCAGGACCTGTTAATCACGCCATCGAGGTTTGAGGCAAAATGGCTCAT
>NZ_JALHLG010000008.1 GCF_022832375.1 Novosphingobium beihaiense | reverse complement strand
CCACGCTGTCCGCCCCGCCCGAATGCAACTGCCCGCGCGCGCTGGCCAGCGCCGCGGCATCGCGGGCCGCTTCGGCGCGGGCGGCGGCGATCTGCTGGTTGTACGTGGAGATTTCCTGCTCGGTCAGGCTCGTGGCCGCCGAACTGAGCAGGCCGGTGCGCACCCGATACGCCTGAACCGCTGCAAAAGCCTTGTTCGCCGCCTGCCGCAGTTCGTCCACCCGGGTGTGCAGCACTTTGGCCGCCGTGGCATGGGAACGGGCCCGCTCGCGCGCATCGTCGGTAGTGAACAGGCGGGCGTAAGTATTGGCGACCAGCGCCGCCCGCTGCGGATCGGCATCGTCGAACGCCATGCGCAAGTTGAACGAACCGCCCACCCGCGCCACGCGCAGCCGCTCGGTCAGGTAGGTGACGGCCTTTTCGCGGAACGCGTCCTCGCCGCCATTGAAATGCACCGCGCCGCGCCGGTCACGAATGCCCAGCGAGGACAGAATATTGTCCAGCGCGCCGCGCGGCTCGGCCACGTCCGCCCGGAATGCCGCATCGTGCAGCAGGCCAGTGCTCTCCAGCACCTGCCCGGCCATTTCGCGCGACTGGATAAGCTGGATCTGCGTCTCGACATCTTCGTCGCGCGGCGTGGCGGCCTCGGCAGGGCCCACATCGTCCGGCACCACTTCGACCGGCTTGGTGATCATCACCACATCGGCGCTGGAGCGGTAGATCCGGGGCAGCGCGCTCGTCCAGACCAGCGCCAGTACAATACAGTTGGCCAGCGTCAGCAGCAGCACTTCCCGGCGGCGGCGCAGCATCGCGAGCAGGAAGCGGACCGTGATCGGGTCTTCCGCCGCCTGATGCGAGGCCCCGCCCCCCGGCAGGACTTGCGGCACGCCCGCATGCGGCTCGTAAAGCGCGGGGAGGTTCATGGCCGCAGCTCCCGTCTCATGCCGTCACCGTGATGCCGAGCCCGGCGCCGAAGGCGGTAAAGGCATTCACCAGCCGGGGCCCGCTCACATCCTGGCGCACAAAGGAAACATAGCCCCCGAAGGAGAGCGACCGGCTCACCCGGTACTGCGCGCGCAACCGGGCCGATTTGCGCCATGAGCGCGTCTGCACGTCCCCGAAATCGCCCCGCTCCAGAGCCGCCATGGCGGACAGGCGCACGTTGCGCAGCGGATCGTAGTACGCGCTCAACGTGAAAGTATCGGTCAGAATGGCGCCTACCCGGCGATTGCCACTGTTGCGGAAAGCGCGGCTCGCCTGGGCTCGCAGCGTCAGCAGCGGGGTGACGTACCATTGCAGGTCGCCCCGGAACGTCATGCCCTGAAAGTCGCGGTAATCCGGGGCTGCATAGTCGCGCCACTGGTAGCCCACCTGCACTTCGCCGGAGACGACCGGCGACAGCGCCCCGCGAATGCCCGCCGCCACCGCGCGGCTATGCGCATCGCGGCGCGCGTCTGCCGGCGCCGAAGTCGAATCCAGATCCTCGTAGGACGCCGTCCCGAAGAGCGACACGAAACCTGACAAGTCGTAGTCCAGCCGAGCCTCGCCGCGCAGCTTGCGCGTATCGCGGAAGGACTGGTCCGCCTCGCCGCCACCGGCCAGCGATACCGGATCGTATTCGGTGCGCTCGTAATACAGCGCCGGGGCAAGGTGGAACGCGCCCAGCGCCAGCCGCGCGCCCAGATCCGCCCGAAGCCTGCCGTAGCTGACCGGCTCGGCCGCATCGGGGACCGATCCGGCACTGCTGCGCGGCTCGATCAGATGCGAGAAACCGGCAGAGGCCCGCAAAGCGTGGCGCGCGCCGAAATCCAGCCTGCCGTTTCCGGATACCGCATATTCCTCGCTGTTCTCGGACCGGAAGCGCGAAAACCGGCGTATCGTTCCGGCCGCGGACAGCCCCAGCGCGTGGCGCGGAAGATTGGCCTCCAGCACCAGCGAGGGCATGATCATCGCAACCCCCGCGCCTCTGGCATCCGGCCGGTTGAACACATTGCTGTCATAACCGCCCACCGTCGAGACGCTCGGACGGGCCAAGAAGGGGCCGAGCGGAAGCGGCTGCGGCCGCAAGGCCGGTTCCACCCGCGCTCCGGCAACATCGCCGCGGTCGAGAGCCGGATCGATAACGATGGATGTGCCCGTGCCCACCGCCTGGGCTCCCGCCAGCGCCGGTGCCATGACAGCACTCGACGACAGGGCCAGCGTGGCAAGGCCTCCTTTCATCCGTTTCACCGCTCCTTACTGGAATGCCGCCCGGACTTTGCCTGGCCGCACGCGTGACTGATCCTGCGGATTTTCCGCACCGCCATCGGCAGTGGCCGGTCCTTCCGCCCCTGTGCATCGCGGCATACCCGCGACGATTATCTGCTATTTCAAGTAATTCCTGACACGCACCGGTGTATGTTACTTATTCCCGCAGGGCGCGCTTCAATTGATCCGAAAGCGGGCGAATTATGTATTGGAGCAAGGTTCTTTGCCGGGTCTGAATAAAGGTCTCGACCGGCATCCCCACGGATAACCGTACTTTTCCCAATTTACGGAATTCGTCATCCGGAATGGAGACAGTGACAGAATAGTAAGAGATTCCCGTCCCGCGATCGGCCGTGCGGTCCGCCCCGACTTGCGTGACGGTTCCCGTCAGTTCGGGCGTGGTGCGCATGTCCAGCGCGGTGAAGCGCAAGTGCGCGGCCTGCCCCACGGCCACGCTGTCGATATCGGTCGGCCGCACTTGCGCGCGCACGACCAGCCGGTCCCGCGCCGGCACGATCTCCATCAGCGGCTGGCCCGCAGGCACGGCACTGCCGATCGTGCGGACCTGCAGTTTTTCGACAATGCCATCCTGCGGCGCGCGGATCGCGGTGCGATTGTTCTGATCCGCCGCGGCGGCATCCTGCTTGCGCACGTCCGCAATCGCCGTCTGCACTTGCGCCAGTTCCAGCGCCGCCTCGCTGCGCGCAGTGCTGGTGACGGAGGCCTCCTGCACCAGCAACTCGCCGATCCGCGCACGGGCCTGGGTGATCGCGGATTGCGATGCCGCTTTCTGCGCCTGCACGCCCACCGCCGCCCGCTCCAGCGCATTGAGCCGGTCGAGCGTGGTCAGGCGCCCTTCGTAGAGATGGCGCGTCTGCGCGAGTTCCTGTTTCACCAGCTCTTCCTGCCGGGCGTAGGCCCCGGCCTGGCTGCCGTAAGTGGCGATCTCCGCGCGGCTCTGGGCGATCCGTGCCTGCAGCTGGCGCACCTGATCCGCCCGCGCCCGGCGGCCGAGTTCGAAGCTGCGCCGCTCGTCCTCCATCGCCGCTTTGACAGCGGGGTCTTCCCCCCTGGCTTCCAGTTCGGCGGGAAAGGCGATGGCCGCAGCCCCGCTCTGCAATGCCCGCAGCCGCGCGGCCTTGGCCAGCAACTGGCCGAGCCCCAGCCCGGTATATTCGGCCACCGCCCCCGAAACCGTGCTGTCCAGCCGGACCAGCACCTGCCCTTTCTTCACGGCATCGCCATCGCGCACCAGAATGGCGGAGGCGACGCCGCCGAAAGGATGGGAGATTTCCTTGACGTGCGTTTCTACCGTCACGTCCCCCGGCGCGATCACGGCCCCGGCCATCGGCAGCACGGAAATCAGCCCGCCCGCCCCGAACACCAGCAGCGCGACCGCGCCCAGCCCGAAGCGGATCAGCCGGGACAGCCCGGGGTCCGCGAAGCCCGTGTCCTCATGCCCGGGGGCCTTACCCCCGGCGGCCAATGCCGGAAAGCCTGCCCTTCCCGGCGCCAGTTGCACGACCTGATTCACAAGCCCGCCTCCACGCGCATGCCCGCATCCTCTCTGCTTCTCGCAACGCTGTCTCTTCTGGGGTTTGCGCTGGCCGCACGCGGCGGCTCTCCCCCGAACGCGGGCTTGGGCAGCCGGGTCCGCTCCTCGAAGTCTTCGCGCGTTTCGAAGCGTTCGATGCGCCCGTTGCGCATCGCCATGATGTGGCTGACATGGGCGATCACGCTGGCCCGGTGCGCAATGACCAGCACGATCCCCCCGCGTTCGCGCACGCGCCGGATCGCCATGCCCAGCGCGGCTTCCCCCTCGCGGTCAAGATTGCTGTTCGGCTCGTCGAGCACGATCAGGAAAGGATTGCCGTAGAGCGCGCGGGCCAATGCGATACGCTGGCGCTGCCCGGCGGACAGCCCGCCCCCCTGCGGCCCGATCAGGTAATCGTATCCTCCCTCCAGCCGCACGATCAGATCGTGGCAATCGGCCGCCTTCGCCGCCTCCAGAATGGCCTCGCGATCGGCATCGGAGCGGAACCGCGCGATGTTCTGCGCGATCGTGCCTTCGAACAGTTCGATGGACTGCGGCACATAGCCGACGATGCGGGCGATCTGATCGGGCGGCCACTGGTCCAGCGTGGCCCCGTCCAGCCGCACCGATCCGCGCAGCACCGGCCAGACGCCGCACATCACGCGGGCCAGCGTCGTCTTGCCCGAACCGCTGCGCCCCACCACCGCCAGCGCCTGCCCCGCCGAAAGCCTAAAACCGATGTCGGTCAGCGTAACCGTGCGGGTCCCCGGCGGCGCGGCGGTCACGCCCGATACCACCAGCGCGGCCTCCGGCGGCGCCAGCCCCATCGGCTCCACCCGGCGCGGCACGGCCTCAAACAGCCCGCGCAGGCGGTCCATCGCCTGACGGCTCGACACCATGCCCTTCCAGTTCGCAATCACCTGTTCGACCGGGGCCAGCGCCCGCGTCGAGAGGATCGAGCTGGCAATGATGATGCCCCCGGTCGCGCTGTCGCGGATCACCAGATAGGCCCCCAGCGCCAGCGTCGTGGATTGCAGGAGCATGCGAAAGGCCTTGGTCGAGCCGGACATCGTGCTGGAAATGAAGGAAAAGCGGTCGTTCGCCCGCAAGTATTCGTGCTCCACCCGCTGCCACTGTTCGCGGCGCGTGCCTGCCATGCCCATGGCCATGAGCGTTTCGGCATTGCGCAGCGTCGCATCGGCCAGCGCCGAACGCCGCGCGCCCGTGCGCATCGTTTCCTGCGCGAGCGGCGCCGTCATCCGGTTGTTGAGCAGCATCAGCGAGACGAGCACGCACACGCCGCATAGCGCCAGCAGCCCCAGCGCCCAGTGGAATATGGAGAGGATCAGCAGGTAGACCACGATCCACGGCAGATCGAGAATGGCCAGCGGCCCGGGGCCGGAGAGATAGCCGCGCACGGTATCGGCATCGCGCACGATCTGCGTGCCGTTGGGCATGGCGCCCCGGTTCAGTTCGTAACGCGAAATCACATCCAGCACGCGGCTGCTGAGCGAGCGCATGAACAGCGAACCGGCATGAACCATGATCCGCCCCCGCGTAACGTCGAGCACGGCCTGAAACCCATAGGCCAGCGCCACCAGCACCAGCAGACTGACCAGCGAAGGCACCGAGCGGCTGGGCAGCACGTCGTCATAAGTCAGCAGCATGAAGAACGAGCCTGCCAGCAGCAGCACGTTGTAAACGCTGCTGATCGCCAGCACCGGCAGCAGAACGCGCCGCATCGGAGCAATCGCCGCCTTCAACTCGGCGGAAAGGCGCACGGCGAAAATCACCGGCACCGCCGCGCCGCCGCCGGGCGGGAAGCGCCCGATGCCGCCTGCACTGTCCCGCAGGTCCGGCTGAAGCCTTCGATACCGCCGGTCCCAAACCGCCAGCGCGTGCATTTCCGCATAACTATGTCCTGTCCGGAACAATCTCGCGCTGCAGCAGAACAGACAGGATCATAAACAACCAGAACCAATAGATCAGTTTTGGGGCTTCTGCCCCGGCATCTGTTCGTCCTGCCATCCAATACTAGGGGGAATTTCTTGGTAACTTATACCTATAAAGCCGCCTGCCTGAGCACCGCCCTGCTGCTTACGGCCAGCCCCTTGCATGCCGATACGCTCGAACAGGCGCTGACAGCGGCCTATGAGCACAATCCCGCGTTGCAGGGCAGCCGCGATCTGGCCCACGCAGCGGATGAAGGGGTGGCCCAGGCCCGCGCGGCCTATGGCCCCACGCTGAACGCCAGCGCCCGCCACACTTACACGACCGCGCGAACACGCGGGACGGCCTATCCTTCCGAACGGGACGGCTTTGGCACATCGGTGGACGTAACGCTGTCACAGCCGCTGTTCACCTCCGGCCTGCTGGCGGCCCGGCTGGATGCGGCGGACGCAGCCAGCATGGCGGAGCGGGATAGGCTGCGCGCGAGCAGCCAGCAGCTCATCCTCGATGTCGTGAATGCCTATGCCTCGCTCCAGCGCGACATCCAGCTCTACGGCGTGGCGCTGGAAATCTACCAGTTGCTGCGCCAGCAGCGCAGCGTGATCGCCGAGCGCTACCGCCTGCGCGATTCCACCGCCCCCGATGTCGATCAGACCAGCAACCGGCTGGAACTGGCCGCCGGGCGCGTGATCCTTGCGCGGTCGGCCGTGGAAACCAGCGCCGCGCGCTACCGCAATCTGGTGGGCGCCTACCCTGCCGCACTGGCTCCGCTGCCCGCGCTGCCGGATCTTCCCGGGCTGGAAGCGCTCTATGCCGAAGCGGAAACCCACAACCCCACGCTGGGCGCCGCGAAGTTCACAGCCGCCCGCTCCCGCGCGGCGGCCGGGGCGGCCCGGGCGCAGATGCGCCCGCAAGTGCGCGCTTTCGCCACCGCCGCGCGCAGCCCCGTTTCCCCCTATCAGAACACGGTGCGCCAGGAATCGGTGGAAGCCGGGCTCAGCCTGACAATGCCGCTCTATACCGGCGGCCAGCTCTCCTCCGCCCTGCGCGAAGCGTCCAGCCGCGCCCTTGCGGACCGGCAGTTCGCCGAGCAGGCCCGGCGCGACATGCGCGAAACCCTCGCCACAGACTGGAGCCTGCTGCAAGCCTCCAGCGAAGCGATGCCGCGCTACGAGGCGGCGGTGCAGGCCGCCGAACGCGCGGTGGACGGCGTGAAGACACAGGAAACCTCAGGCATTCGCACCCTGCGCGACGTGCTGGACGTGACCAACGATCTGCTCAACGCACGCACGGCAGCGGCGCAGACCCGCGCCGAGATCTACGTGCGTCAGGTTGCCGTGCTGCGCGATGCCGGATTGCTGACGATCGATCTGTTCGCGCAGATCAAACCCTACGATCCCGGCAGCCGCAAGGCCGGAACCGCCTGGCTGGCGGGGCTGCCGCTGCAGCCGGTTCTGGAACCCGCCGACCGCGTGTTTCTGGACGATCGCGTGCCGCCCGAGCCGGTACAGCGCGAAAATTCCGGCGCCTACGATTGGGTGCGGTCCGCCGGAAATCCCCTGCAGCCGCCCTCCGGGCCGCCAGCGGCACCGTAAGGACCGCGCCGCCTCTCAACGCAGGCGCCAGACCGCTCCGGATCGGAGGTAATCGCGCGCACGGATCAATCGGCGTCCGCCCGGCACAAGTCCGCCACATAGCCCAGATGATCGGACCCGAGATCGGGAGAACGCCTGACCGCCGCCACGCGCCAGTTGCGGCCGACAAGCAACTGGTCGATCTGCCATAGCCCGCCGATCCGGTGCCCGCCGTAGCGCACCGGCCAGGTCGGGCCGCCCGCGGCCGCCACGCGAAGGCCGTTTCG
>NZ_JALHLG010000079.1 GCF_022832375.1 Novosphingobium beihaiense | reverse complement strand
CCATCGTGCCGGAAAACCGGATCTCAGCCAGACCCACCGCGCTCCCGTTTCGGAAGCCCGGCGGTTCGCGGCGTGCACGATCCGAACGGCGGACTATACTTCCATACTGCCGCCGGAACCCGCTCCGAAGTTTCCTAGGCTCAGGACCTGTTAATCACGCCATCGAGGTTTGAGGCAAAATGGCTCATGGCCAGGAAAGAAGGCGCAGGAATATGTCGATATTTCAAGGCTTCTTGACGCAGCCATGGGCCATTTTGGTCAAATCCCTTCGGGACGCCCAAATGGCTTCCATCTCGAACCAAAACGCCCTTGGAAAGGCAACCAGCCTTCCCGGCGGGCCCTTTGGTTCGATATGTTCGCCATTTGGGCGCCTCGATGGCGTGATTAACAGGTCCTGAGCCTAGCTGCTGACCACCGATACCGGACGCACTGCCGGTGCCGCTTGCGCGGTCAGCATGGCATCCACATCGCTCAGCACCTGGGCCAGCGGGCCTTTGAGCACGCCGCCGTTCATGGCGTGCCATTCGGCGATATCCCCGTCGATTGCGATATTGGCGAAGGCCCGCGTGCTGCGGACGCGCCGGGTCACGCTGGCGTCGAGCGTTTCTTCCGATACCGGCAGATGCTCCAGCACGCTGGTTTCCGGCACGCCGGAGAAATGTGCACCGGTCACGCTGACGTGATAGACCGGGCGTCCGTCCTTCATCTCGATGCGCTGGATCTTCACCAGCGAGCCCGCGTCCTGCGCGCGGGTGGCATATTGCCAGACCTGCCCTTCGGCATAGTCCTGCGGCCGTGCTTCGGCGGCGGCGGGAACGGCTGCGAGCAGCAGCGGCGAGAAGGCGAGGAATCGTTTAAGCATTTGGCAACCATGATCGGCAGCAGCTTCCCGGTCAATCAGCCACGGGAACCCATCGCGCATCCGTTCTCGAAACGAGACATAGCTGCGGCCAATCGTGAATGACCCGCGGCGATGGCGATACGAGAGAGCGTGGCCAGCCCTCTCCACAGGCCCGCGAGCAGCGCCGTCTCTTGCGGATTTGGCCAGAGGGGAAAGACCGGGCGCCTCCCCCTCTCTCTGAGATCATACCCCGTGGACCGACATGGAAGGTTCACGAATGCGTCCAAGGACTGCAATCGTATATCATTATCTGCCGCCCCGGCGCGGATGTCCGCGTAATCCAACATGATCAAGGGGTCGTATGACGAAATTGAACCAACGCGTTCTGCAGCTTGCCTTCGGCTGCAGCATGATAGCGCTATCTTTTCCTGGCCAGGCGCGGGCGGCGGACGATGCCGGCACATCGGGTGACATCGTCGTGAGCGGGCAGCGCGAAACCGCGATTGTCACGGCGCAGGACGATGCCATCAATGCCACGTCGTTGACCACTATCGTCTCCGGCGAGGAACTGCGCGCGCAGCCGCAGCCGAACCTGGCCGACTTGCTGGGCCGCCTCCCCGGCCTCAACTCCTCGGTCGATCAGTCGCGCAATGCCGCGGCGACCGGCGAGGCGCAGTACCTTTCGATTCGCGGCCTCGATACCGCCTACAACGCTTACGAATTCAACGGCGTGCGCCTGGCGCAGACGGACGCGCGCACCCGCGCCATCTCGCTGAACCTGCTTTCGCCTTTCGGCATCTCGCAAGTCCGCGTCGAAAAGGCCCCGACCGCCGCCGAGGACGGCGATGCGATCGCTGGTATCGTCGATCTGCGCACGGCTTCGCCCTTCGAACTGCCCGCGCACCATTTCCAGATCCGCGCGCAGGGCCAGGTCGCCGGACGCGCCGCCGCGCGCGATCAGGATCCCTGGGGCGGCACGGTCCAGCTCGAAACGGCGCAGACCTTCGGCAATTTCGGCATCTTCGCGTCCGCCTACTACGGCAAGAAGAACGTGCTGAGCGAATCGACCGCGTTCCACAAGGACTACGTCAAGATCAACAACGCCATCCCGGGCCGCGAGCGCGAGAACCTCGACAATCTTACCCCGCGCGGGGTCGAGTGGAACCTCTTCCGCAGCCGGATCGAGCGCTTTGGCGGCTCGCTGAACCTTGAATGGAAGAGCGATTCCACCACCCTCTATTCGCGCACGACTTACGGCGAATACCGCCTGAAAAGCTGGATGGACCAGACCGCCATCCGTCAGGTTGACCAGGTTCCCGCCGCCGCGAACCCCAATCCGGTCGATGAGGATGGCGATCAGTATTACGACGCCAACGGCTTCCTCGCGCTCTACGGCCCGGGCGCGACCTATTACTTCCGCACCGAACACTCCAACCAGAGCCTGTTTTCCTCAAAGCTCGGCGGCGAAACCCGTGTGGGTGACCTGACGCTGAACTATCACGCCGCCTATTCGAAGGGCACGCAGGACTATCCGCTGCGCATCCAGTCGAAATTCGGCAGCCCGGCCTATGCCGCCTACGACGCCAACGGCATGGCGACGTACCGGCTCGAAACCGGCCGGGCGAACCCCAAGGCCCCGCAAGTGGTGCTGGACGATGCCGCCCGCGCCGCGCTGACGGACCTTTCCACTTTCAAACAGGCCTATGTCACGTCCCAGTTCGAGAACACCTGGGAGCGCCGCTGGGAAGGCGCATTCGACGCGGCATGGCACATGGCGGACGAAGGACTGGTTTCCCTGCAGGCCGGCGGCAAGTTCGAAAGCGCCACGCACTATGCCAACAGCCTGGGCAGCGACGGCGCCCTGCAATACGATTTTGCAGACGGCGAAGGCCAGGCGCTGAATGCGGTTCCCGGCGAAGTCCTGAACGGCTTCATGAACGATGCCGCGCAAGTGCCGATCTACATGATCGACACCAACTGGATCGAGAAGCAGGCACACGACCTTTCGCTTTCCAAACTGCCCGGCATCGACCCGGTTCTGCTGGAGGAAAACCGCCTGCGCGGCGTGGAACGCAGGCTCAGCGGCTATGCGCTGGCCACCTTGAAGTTCGGCGGCCTGACGCTCTATCCGGGTGTCCGCTTCGAACACAATACGTTCAAGGGCACATACTGGGCCGACAACGGCGACAATTCCGGCTTCACCACCAGTTCGCGCAGCTACAACGAACTGCTCCCCAGCCTGATCGCCTCCTACCGCCCGGGCGACAGGACGGTGCTGCGCTTCTCGGCCCGCAAGAGCTATTCGCGCCCGGCTTTCGATCTTCTCCTGGGCCCCACCGAACGCGGCTACGACGAAGACGGCAATCTGAACTATATCTTCCAGCCGAACCCGGACCTTCAGGCGACCGAAGCCTGGAACTTCGACTTCTCGGTCGAACACAAGGGCGCGGGATCGGACATGATTTCGGCCTCGCTCTACTACAAGCGGCTCAACCATGTCCTGTTCTCCACCGGCACGACCAATGCCAGCGGCGACTGGAACATCTGGAGCAACGACACGATCTCTCCCGACGGTGTCGAAGTCTCCACCCTCAATACCAGCGCCAAGGGCAAGGTCTACGGCGTGGAACTGTTCGGCCGGTACAGCTTCAAGGGCCTTCCCGGCCTGTTCGACGGGCTGGGCGTGCAGGGCAACCTGACCTTGCAACGCGCCGATGCCGGCCTCATCGTCGCCGGAGAAAACCGCCGCCAGCGCATGCCGCAGGCACCGCAGGTCACGTTCAATGCCGAGCTGTTCTACAACCACGGCCCGGCATCGGCGGCGCTGACGTACTCCTACACCGGCAACAAGCTGTACGATCTGCGCTCCTCGCAGCCGGACACTTATATCCAGCCGGTCTCGACGATGAACCTCTTTGCGAACTACGCGATCACGCCGCGCTTCACGGTCGGGGCCGCCGTCCAGAACGTGCTCGACGCGCACAATTTCTGGAGCACGGCGGGTGAGAGCAAGTCCATGCTCTCGGTGGACCGCAAGGGCGGCTATGTCGAAACCGGGCGGACTTATCTGCTCAACCTGACTTACGCGATGTAACCGGCGAACGCCTGCCCGGCCGTGGAGCGGGAAACTCCGCTTCCCGGCCGACAGGAAAGCCTGGGATCGACACCCTTCATTGATAAGCCCTCTCCCCTTCAGGGGAGAGGGTTGGGAGAGGGGAATACACACACGCCCCCCCTCTCAACTCCGGCTAGGCGGACAAGCCGCCAAGCCTGCGTATCTCTCCCCTTCAGGGGAGTGAGCACACGGGAGACATCCCTATCCGGCTCTGCCGAACGAAAAAGGGCCGCGCCGTGGCGCAGCCCTTTTCCTTGTTTCGCGTCTGGCGAAGGCTCAGTCTTCCTTCAGGAACGCGGGCATGTGGTTGGGATCGCCACCGCCGTTGTCGCCATCGCCGCCACGGTCGCGGCGCGGGCCGCGGTCACGGCCGCCACC
>NZ_JALHLG010000078.1 GCF_022832375.1 Novosphingobium beihaiense | reverse complement strand
TGGATTCGCTAACGGAATCCATTGGCCATTTGCGCAACAAAGCCCGTAACATGCACATCGTCAGGCGGCACGAATTCCCCCAGCCGCCGGGCCAGCCGCCGGAACGGGATCGTGCACGAGGCGATTCTAGCCACTTAGAGCCTGTTTGAAAAATGCCTATTCGGGCATTTTGATGCGACCCCAGCCCCGACGGCCTGCACGACTGCTTTGATACCGACACGTGCCCGAGGCGACATCGTCGGCAGATGTCCGTTGGGCGTGAACATCGAATGGATTTGCATAGGATCTGGCATTGTGTCTCGCCTGGTGATGTCCGATAGCTCGCAGAGCAACACCACCGGATTCCGATGTCCCCCCTCCCAAAGCAAGCTTTACCATGAGCCCTCTATCTCCACCCGAAGCTTTCACCAGACCGGGCGCTCACTGGAGGATCGAACATTTCCTTGGCAACGACCTTGTCGAGACGCTGCTCTCCTACGTTGAGGCGAACCAATCCGCCTTCGTGCCGACAACTGTCACCAACACCAAAGGCATGTGTGTAAACCCGAACAAACGAGTTTCACTCGGGCTTAGAGATTTCGGCGTCTTGCGTGACGCATTGGAAGAACGCTTCCGCGCTGTCATGAATGAGGCCGTCGAAACACTCAGACTGAAACCCTTTGGGCTGAAACGCCTTGAAATGGAATTGGTGGCACACGGCGACGGCGCATTTTTCCATACTCACATAGACACGCAGACGGGTGCAGCTGACGATAAGTCATTCCGCGCTCTCAGTGCCG
The DNA here is from genome assembly GCF_022832375.1 of Novosphingobium beihaiense. Classification (GTDB taxonomy): domain Bacteria; phylum Pseudomonadota; class Alphaproteobacteria; order Sphingomonadales; family Sphingomonadaceae; genus Novosphingobium; species Novosphingobium beihaiensis. The sequence continues at coordinate 5,972 of NZ_JALHLG010000078.1, read as the reverse complement.
TCCTCTATTTTCATACGCTGCCCAAAGGTTACCAGGGCGGCGAATTGCGCATTCATTCCCTTGTCCCTGCCACAGAAGGCGGGCGATTCATCGATATCATACCCGGACGGGATACCCTTTTGCTGTTTCCGGCCTGGCTGCCGCACGAGGTGTTGCCGGTCTCATGCGATTCCGGTGATTTCATGGATAGCCGTTTTGCCATCAATTGCTGGTTCCGGAGATGAATCCGGCGTCTCGTTGGTTACTGTGATACCGGCGATTGACAGGTCCTAGCCATTGCCGCCTTCGAACCGCCGGATAAAACGGCCTGCTGCCAGCCCGCGCATGAGAATAATGGCTTCCATCGGATCTGCCGGGATGCCAGGCGCCGGAGCTTTCCAGTTTTCCAGCATTGCTTCCATCCTATCGAGATCAAGACAAGTCCGGGCAAAGTCGCTGTGTCGCAGACGTCTGGCCTCAACCTGAAGTTCGGGGCGTTCCGCCGCATAGCTGGTCGTCCAATCGGCGGATTGCTTCCCTCTCCTACGCTCATCCACCAGGGTATCGGGCAGGATGCCGCGCATCGCCCGACGCAAAAGTGAACGCGGGACGCCAGCCTTGATGAACTGCTCCTGCGGGATCGCAAAGCACAGTTCCGCCAGACGGCGGTCTGCTGTGGGGTCGCGGATTTCAATGTTGTAAAGGCGACGTGTCGCCGCCACCCAATCGCCGAAGTTGTGCTGCATTCGCGTTAACACCGAAAGTCGAAATGCAAGCCCGTCACGATGAGGCACATTACGCATATTGCCCCCCGTTGCATTGGCCGCCTCTGCAATCCCTGCCTCTTCGGCAAAATCGGAGTTGATAAGCGAATAGTCCCTCAGCCCCATTTCCCGCTTGCCGGCAATGGCAAGCAAACGCCGATGAATGTGGCGAGGGAGCATGAGACGGGCAGTCTCGTTGGCAACTGCCGGCCACCTGGCAGCCCCCGAACGTACAGACCGACGTGCAGTGAGAAACGCCTGCCCCCATCGACCCGAACGAAGCTGATCCGCGAACAATTCGACGCCGTCATAGCTGACGGTCATATTGCCAATCTGGCCGAAGAGCAGGATCTTGATGCCACGATCGCGGGCATCCCGCTCGATAGCATCGCCCCAACGCAAGTTGACCGATCCTATCATCGGCCATTCGTGAGCCATTTCACGTGCTTGAAGCGCTTCAAGATACGTCACCGCATCGTTGTCGATGCGGTGGTGCCGAATGTTGGGATAGCGCTCGGCGACCAGCGCGGCGTGCCCCCATTCATCGCCGAATTGCTGCTGCGGCAAAGTGAAGTCATGGCGTGGCGTTGCCGTGTAGGCCGTAAGTTCACGGCCCTGCGCGGCTAGCTGGCGGGCAGCAAGCGCCGTAACCGAGCTGCTGTCGAGACCACCGGAAAGGTGCGTTCCGATTGGCTCGCTGGTCCCGATCCGGCAGGCTACCGCAGCTTCAAACGCCTCGCGCAGTGCCTCTTCGTAATCGCGATCCGAACGGAAACGAAGCGTCGCAAGCTGTTCCGGCCGCCACCAGCGCTCACTGCGAATGCGCCCCTTCTCCCAGATCACGCTGTGACCGCCAGGGATCCGGCAGATGCCCTGATACATGGTACGCATCGGATCACACGGCTGAACGGCAAGAATATCCGCCATCATCTTCTGGTCGAGCACGCGGGGGATCGCGGGATCGCTCAACAGTGCTCTCATTTCGGTTGCGAACAACAACCGATCGCCATCCTGCCAATAATACAAGGGGCGCAGTGCAAAGGGATCGACGGCCAGGATCATGCGTTTCTCGCGCCCGTCCCACAGCGCGCAGCTATAATCGCCGATCAAATGTTCGCAAAAATCGATGCCCCATTTCGCATGGGCCGCCAGCATGATCTGCGCGGGATTTGTGACGGCGCGCGCACTTTCGCCCAACGCACTGCGCAAACTATCGACGTAGTCGAGGCGACCGTTGAATACGGCGATACGATGATCGTCGGCGGCGATGACGCTATCGTCACAACAGCCGATTTTGACATCGTCCTGAGTACGCTTGGGAAAGTTACGCCCTGGGCCAAGGCGCAGTATCTGCAGCGCCGCTTCGAGCCGGACGAACCCCGACCCGGTTCCACCGCAAAACCCCATCTGAGAAAAAATCCAATATCATCACCGGGCGCGGAGGGAATTCAGGAGCCCTCCGCGCTCAACAAAGCCGCCCCCTCTGTGACGGCGGCTTTTGCAGCGAAAATGCCCTGCTTCAGAGCAATGCCGCTATTTCACGAAACAGTCGTGACCCCATCGTTGCCGGGGTTGGCTGTAAATTCGGCGGCATTGGCGGACAGCGTTTGAACTTCAGGCGTGATCCATTCCTGCAGGTCCTTGCCCTCCTGAAACTCTGCTTCTTGAGTCTCAACCTTCACACAGTCTGCCAATTTCAGTCTCCTTAGCGAAACGCAACGTTATCGGGTGCTGGAACATCTAACTCATCCGACCTCGACCATCAACGCCGGATCGCCTGCCCTTGCGCCAATACCCACGCTTTCGATGCCAGCCGATATCGCACGGCGGCCCTTCCCCGCCTTGGACAGGGGGCAGATTCCGTTATAGAACCGCTGGTCCCGCTTCCTTGCATGAAGCCCGCCCCAGTTACACGGTAAGCGCATCACATGACCGGCATTCAGATTCTCCCCGACACCGGCAAAGGCCTTTCGCATGAATCCGAACCATCCCGATTTTCCCACTTTTATCGAGCCTGTGCGCTGAATATCGCAAGCACCATATCGCTGCCTTCGCTGCTCGATATCGATACCCGCGATGCACTGGTCGATGTGACGATTGTTAACGGGCAGGTGCCCGATACGCTTGATATTCCGCAGGTCACTGTCGGACCGAACTGGGAACTGGCTGAATCCCATTTTCTACTCAAGATCCCCAACATCGGAAAATTTCTTATTCGCGACGCTTCCCGGATCACATTTCAGCCTGCCCCTGGCCTGCCTCCCGAAGAGCTTTCCGCATTCCTTACCGGCAGCGTCATGGGGTTGCTGCTGCACTTGCGCGGCGCGCTGGTGCTGCATGGCAGCGCCGTCAAAGTCGGCGACGGGGCGGTCATTCTGTGCGGCCCGTCAGGGGCCGGCAAGTCCACGCTTGCCGCCGCGCTCGGCAAGCGTGGCTACGCGATGTTGTGCGATGATCTTAGCCCGCTGTTCGAAGATCCGGAGCACGGAATGCGCGTTCATCCGGACGGACGCCGCCACAAGCTATGGGACAACGCCGTGGAAGCCCTGGACCTGAATGCCCGCCGCGGCGAAGGCGTGCGCACCCAGATGCACAAATTCCATGTTGCCCCGGTAGCGACGATCAGCCACCCGCTACCGGTCAAAGCATTGTATGAGCTTCATAAAAGCGACAATGGCGAAATCGTTTCAATCACGCGGGCATCCTTGCTGGATGCCGCCGCGATTGTTCGCCGGAACGCGTACAGACCACGCATCATGCGGGAGTTGGGCCAACAGGCAGCATATTTCAGCGGGGCGGCCCGGATCACCCAAACCAGCGGTATCTTTGTTCTGCGCCGCGCCATGAATTTCGACCATCTCGACCAAGTTCTGGACTGCCTGGAAGAACAATGGGCCACTCCTGCTTTTCCGAAAGCAGGCAATGCAAAATGACCCCGCGGTCCTGGCTCGCTTCTTACCCCAAATCGGGCAACACCTGGTTCAGATTGATTGTAGCCAACCTGGATGCCGAGGATGACAACTCTTTAGCGACCGGCTCGTCGGGAACCCCGGACCTGATGGCATCCGCCCGAGCCCCCTTCGACGACATGCTTCTCCTTGAGAGCGGACTGCTCACCCATGATGAATGTGCCGCCCTGCGACCGCTATTTCACAGGGCGGAGCTCATGCAGGATGGCAATGGTGTTTTCAGACAGGAGGCGGAGAGGCCTCACAGCACGAAGATGGGTTATCGGCTAACCAAGACCCATGATGCCTGGAGCTACCTTCCCGATGGCCAGCCTGTACTGGGAGGCGCTCAGGCGGCAGGCAACGCTATTCTTATGGTAAGGGATCCCCGTGACATTGCCCCCTCTCTGGCAAATCATATGGGCTTCAGTATTGATCAGGCGATCGACTTCATGAACGATCCTGACGCAAGTCTGAGTGGGCGCCGGCATGAACAGACGCTCCAACTCCGCCAACTCCTGATGTGCTGGTCGGAATTCAACGCCAGCTGGCTTGATCAAACCAGCATCCCCGTTCACTGCATCCGCTACGAGGATATGCAGGAAGCGCCAATGGCCGCCATGTCCGCCGCTCTGGCGGCTTGTGGCCGGGCCGTCGATACGGAGCGCCTCCGCCGGGCTATAGAGAGAACCAGCTTTGACACGCTGCATAAACTGGAGGAGGAAAGCGGCTTTGCAGAGGCCTATCGGGGACGGCGTTTTTTCCGTCGCGGCGTCAGTGGCGCATGGCGCGATGAATTGACCCGTGGACAAGTCAAGCGCATCGAACGCAATCACGCCGCGATGATGGACAGGCTAGGCTATGAAGCGGCCTTCTATTCCGAATTCTAGATCAAGAAAGGCATCCTTGCGTATGAACGCGGTACGTAAGATCGGCAATTGGCTTGAGGCTGACGTCGACAATGAAACCATGATGATGAACACCGAAAGCGGTATGTTCGTATCATTAAACAGAACCGCCCGCTTTCTGTGGAAATGCCTCGACGAGGTACAAAGCACAGAAGCCCTTTTGCAAAAGACAATCGAAAATTTCAATGTAACTCCCGAACAGGCTGAAATCGATATCGCTGCCTGCCTCAAAATATTGCAGGAAGAAGAAGCCATTATCATCTCGGTTGCTTGAAACATGCCAAGGCTTGGAAAATGTTTTTGAGGCCACACAATCCACGTGCGATATAAAGCGGCCTGCGCTGCGCAGCGCCATTGCTTCCACCGCGCCTATACGCAACAAATTGCCCCTTTTCCGTAGAATGCCTCCAGTGGGAATGAGAGAAATCTGGCAAAATCGAAGTTTACGGGCGAACAGATCGCATTTGCCCTGCGGCAGGCCGAGGTGGGAACGCCGGTTGCCGAGGTTTGCCGGAAGATGGGCGTATCGGAGGCGGCCTACTACCGCTGGAAGCAGCTTTATGGCGGGCTTGGTCCATCGGAGCTGCGCAAGATGCGCCAGCTTGAAGAGGAGAACCAGAAGCTCAAACGCCTCGTGGCCGATCTGTCGCTGGACAAGGCGATGCTTCAGGAAGTTCTGGCAAAAAAGTGTAGCGCCTGGCCGACTGCGGGAGATCGTCCACTGAGTTCAGGACCGGTTTCGGGTGAGCGAGCGCCGTGGCTGCGCCATCCTTCGGTTCGATCGCAAGACGCACCGCTACAAGTCGATCCGTGACGACCAGGCGCTCTTGCGCAAGCGGATCAAGGAGATCGCCGAGACACGTGTGCGGTATGGCTATCGCCGCATCCACGTACTGCTTCGGCGCGAGGGCTGGCCCGTGAACGTGAAGCGGGTCCGGCGGCTTTATCGTATGGAAGGCCTAAACTTACGAGCGAAACGTCCGCGTCGTCACGTCATGGCGGCGCGGCGGGTGGAGCGACCACTGGCGTCCAGGCCCAATGAGATCTGGGCGATGGACTTCGTCTCCGATGCCCTGTTCAACGGCAAGCGGTTCCGTGCCCTGACCGTTGTCGATGCTTATACCCGCGAGTGTCTGGCCATTCGGGTGGATCAGGGCATCAAGGGCGAGCAGGTAGTGGATGTCATGGATCGCCTGCTCTTCGAATGGGGCTGTCCGCCTGCCAAGATCAGGGTGGACAATGGCCCCGAATTCATCTCGCGCACCCTCGACCACTGGGTCTACATCAACCGGGTCACACTGGACTTCAGCAGGCCCGGGAAGCCGACCGATAATGCCTTCGTCGAGTCCTTCAACGGCCGCTTGCGCGACGAG
>NZ_JALHLG010000077.1 GCF_022832375.1 Novosphingobium beihaiense | reverse complement strand
GGGCGAGCAGGTAGTGGATGTCATGGATCGCCTGCTCTTCGAATGGGGCTGTCCGCCTGCCAAGATCAGGGTGGACAATGGCCCCGAATTCATCTCGCGCACCCTCGACCACTGGGTCTACATCAACCGGGTCACACTGGACTTCAGCAGGCCCGGGAAGCCGACCGATAATGCCTTCGTCGAGTCCTTCAACGGCCGCTTGCGCGACGAGTGCCTCAACACGCATTGGTTCTTGTCATTGGACGATGCCAGGGCCAAGATCGAGGCGTGGCGAATGGACTTCAACGAGAGCCGTCCTCACACATCCCTGGGGTTCATGACGCCTGCCGAATTTGCTTCATCGGCCGGGGTTAACCCCGGCCGATGAAGCGCCGGATCTCTCGTTCAGGCCGGTGGCAAATCCGGGACAGGGTCATCAAACCGGCAGACTCTCGTTATGACCGCGGGACCAGCGGGGGGCAGGTCACTTGTTGTCGCCCGCTTCCTCCAGCTTCACGTGCAGGTCGTCGAGGAACAGCGGGTTCAGCACTTTCAGGATGTTGGGCACGCTGGTGTAGTGCATGCCCAGAGCGCCGCGTTCTTCATCATCGGCCACGGCCTGGATCATGCTGCCGAAAATGTCGGGGTTGATCTTCGTCCAGTTGAGCCCGCCGATATGGATCAGGTAATTCCGTGCTGCCTTGTTGAAACGCGGCACATCCAGCGATCCGCCAAACAGCCCGCCATTCACATAAGGGAAGGGCCGCGCCCAGCTTTTGATGCCCTCCGCCTCGTGGCTCTCTTTGCGCGTATTCATCGCGCGGAACAGCTCGGCAATCACCTCATGCGTGTTGGAACTGTCCCGTTCGCTCATCTTCTCGACCGTCCCGGTGAAGGGATAGCTGGGGTGGAAGATGCTGGTATCCTCGGCATAAAAGCAGAAGATCAGCCGGGCCATGAAATGGTTCATGTCCGCGCGGCGGGCGGCGGTGTCCCAATCGGGATTGTCCTGCAGCAGCTCCAGATAGAGCTTGTTGAACAGGCGGGTGGCGCGAATATCGAACGAGCTTTCGCGCAGCTGGGGAATGGTGGTGATGCCTGCCAGCGGCAGGAAGAAGCCAAACTTTTCGGCAAATTCGGGATAGGGGCAGGAGAGAATATCCCCGCTCGCCAAATCCTGCGCCTCAAGCATATCCCCATCGGTGGCGAGGATGAACCTGGCCTTGGCCTTCGTGGTGGCGGGGCTCTCCCGCAGGGTGGTGAGTGTGTGCGTGACCTCGCCTGGCGCGGCGACGGCAATGTGGATGTGATTGCGCTGAAGAACGCCGCCCAGATCGGACTTGTTGGTGTTGCCTGAGCGCAGCCGCTTGATCTCGGTGGCCTTACGTCCAAACGCCTCCAGAAAGGCGAAGGGAAATTCGGCGGCGTCAAACGGCTGATCTGCCAGTATTTCTATGGCTTCAGCGATTTCTGTGGCGTTCATTGGACGATACCCGGATTAGCCAATTTAGACATTCGTTTGGCTCTCATTCCCACGGCGAAATGGTAGTGCAGGGGAGATCCGGACTTTGGGCGCCATTCCCAGCGGCCGATGGTTCGTTCAGCCGTATCGACTGCCGCCAGCAAGCTGATTGCCAGTAGAAGAAAACCAACTGTCAGACTGCCGAGAGACAGATTCGACCAGGCGTCCCAACAAAATCGGATGGAAGCGAATACGAAGATGCCAAGCGCAATCGTTTTGGCGCTGCCCACGATCCGACTTAGGCCGCGCAGATAGGCTTTGATGAGCTTTTGCCATTCGACATTTTGCTGGCGACGAAGGGCCCTGGCTCTGGCCTCGACGACAGCGTTGCTGATGAAATTATACAGGTTCCGCTCAGCAGGACCCATCGGATCGTTATCATTCATTGACCGCCCCCATCCTGAACATGGCATCGGCCATGGGGGGGGAGATCGCGCCGTTCTCGACAAGGTATTGATAAATTAATGCAGTAAAGTCGGCTTCTTGCTCAAAAGTTGCGTTTGGAATGATTGCGGGCAGACGCTCTTTCGTCACTCTCAGCGCTTGGCGGATGAGTTCTTGATCACGCCCTCGGACCATGGGTCCTACGCCGTAAAGCAACCATTCCGGGTTGGCGGCGTGGTCACGACATAGGATGACGGCGACAGAAAAAGGCGGCTCCCGCTCATCCTTCTCGTAAGCCGCGAGCGCGGGCTGAGACACGCCCACGATCTTGGAAAATTCCGCCTGAGTGGCCTCCTTGTAATGCCGGAATTCACGCAGCCGCTTACCGATGGTCATTGGACGTCCCAAAAGCCTCTTGCTGTATTATCCATATTCAGATAAATTGCATCAAATACGGAATAAATCCCGTATTTCCGTCATTCTATGTCGGTGAGGTGTGATATGCAAATGCTGACGATCCGCGAACTTTCAGAGGCTTCAGGATGGCCTCAGGGCCGAATTCGCAGACTCATTGAAAAGCGAAAGATTGACCATCTTCCCGATGATGGTCTGACCCTCCTGCCCGAGAACGCAATTGAACGGTACATCGAACAAAACCTGGTGAAAGCATGCCCCGAAAATCAGAAGGCCCGCGCCTCCGAATGCGGCCGCGTCGACCAAACTGGTTCATCCGATACAAAGATCCGAAAAGTGGAAGCTGGCGAGATGAATCAACTGGCACTTCGGATCGCCGCGAAGCGGAACTGATCTTTGGCGAGTTTCTCCTTAAATATGACGAACCCATCGAAAAGCGGTTTCGGCGCGAAGGGATGCTCATCTCCGAGGCGCTGGCGCGATATGCGCTTCGACCGGTAAAGCCCGAAAAACAGAAGTCCAAGGAGCGTCTGCGCTACTCCATCAACAATCTGATCCCGATCATTGGGCATCGCCGTGTCCACGAGATCGATGACGACATGCTTGTCGAATACCAGCTGGAGAGCCAAGATCGCACGCAGTCGACGATCAGGCGCGAGCTATCCGATCTTCGTTCCGCAGTTAACTATGTCGCCCGGAAACGGTTTATCGAACCGATCATCTTTCCTGAATTGCCTGCGGACGGTGAGCCAAAAATGCGCTGGCTTACGGAAGAGGAATTTGCGCATCTGCTCTGGCACGCCCGATCGATCAAACTTTCGAGGTTCAATCTGCTGACCTTCTTGATGATCGCATTTTACACCGGGGCACGGAAATCAGCGATAATGGACTTGGAATGGAGCCAGATTGAGTAGCCCCTAGATTTCTGGACGCCTTCTATCCTAATTTTGAGGACA
>NZ_JALHLG010000076.1 GCF_022832375.1 Novosphingobium beihaiense | reverse complement strand
AGACCGGGCTTCGTTCACCGCGAAGCCCGGAGTATATCGCTGGTCTCAATCAGTATTGTCGAGGCATCGCGCTCAGCCGCGAACAGATGCCCGAAGCAGCCGCGGTCTGGAACGAGAAATACTTCAAGAAGGTGGGCGATCTTTTCGCGGAAGGCGGCATTTATGTCGTCAGGGGCAAACTTGCCGAAATCCTCTCACGGTTCGACCTTGGCGAGGGCGGCCTGGTGCCGTTTCCCGTTTACAAGGCCGATCTCGAGACGCCCTATCCGGGTGAATTCTTCTTGCTCAATTTCGGGGCGCGGAAGAATACGCTGGTGCCCGAGGCGAGCCCGAATGTGGCGAAGTTTGCGGTCGATCACAGGACCGGCCAGCAGATTTGGAAGGTGCAGGAATGGGGCGAAGGGCAAGTGGCGCTTTCACCTGCGGCGTTGGACGGACCCGATCTCTGGGTCGAGGAAGTGCTCGATAACAAGATATTCATGTCCGATGCGCTCGCGCAGGCGTTGATCGCGGCAAAGCTGGACAAGGATTGGTGCCTCACGCCCTGCACGATCGTGGAGGGCGGGCAATGAGCGACGGTTATCTCTTCCTTTTCAGTTTTCAGACGCAGCATATCTTCGTTGGCGAACTTTCAAATCCCAAAGACGCGGTCGGCGAACGTGCGCTGGCGCTGATTACGGAAGTCGGCTTCAAGATTAACGGTGCGGGCAACCTGATCGGCCTGCTTAGCAGCAGCGACACGCGCGACGCGTTGAAAAACGGCCCTCTCGCCTCGGCAATCGAGGCCTCTGGCATGGGCTGGAATATCCAGAGCGGTTTTCACCCAGGCTACAACAATTTCAACATCGCAGCGCTCGGCGAACTGGCGCGCGAGGCTGAATTAAGCAATTGGGATACTGTGGCGAAGAAGCGGGCGGTCTATGACCTCCATCGCTTCATGGCGTCTCTCAACCAGAGCGGCGATCCCGATGTCATGACCGCCACGCAGGCGGAACTTCTTACGAAGTGGGCCGAGTGGCGTACCGAGCATCGCACCAGCGACTACAGCGCCCTTTCGATTGGCGAAGCCAGCGCGATTGATGCGCATATAACCTCGGTTTTGACCGCCGGCCCCAATGGCGACAACGCGGAAATGACCAATAAGGAGTTCCGCTACCACTTCGGTCTTAAGCTCTTCGCCCGGCTTAAGCAGACCGATGGTGTCCTCTCGAATCAGGAGGTCGCGAACATCGAAGCCTTGCTGGCGGAGGCGACGCCGGGTGGTCCGGATACACCTTTGTCCGAAGAGATTGAAAACGGCAAGAAGCTGAGCGCCGCGGTACGCATAATGCTGTACGCTGCCCACAAGGCATCGCCGGCAGGTTGGAGCGAAGAACAAGAAACGCGCGCTTTCCTTGAAGCACTTGTTGCGCAATTTTATCGCTATGTGCCGGAAACGATCAGCTTCCAGTTCATCTATGACGCTTTCGCCGGCCTCATGGAAAAGTTCAAAGAGTTCAAAGATGGTTTGAACAAGACCTTCTCGGAGTTCAGCGAGACCCTCGTCGGGACGATGGGCAAGTCCGTCAATTCGCTGGTCCACACTGTCGGAGGCAGCCCTCTTGGCGATGTCGTCGAATTCCTGAACATGGCTTACGAGCCATTCAAGAAGGGCCTTAGTGGTGGCGGTTGGGATGATTTCATCGCGGTCGCAGAGCAGTACAGCATTGCGGTTGTTGTCAGTGCCATCCTTGTAACGGGCACTGTTGCGGTCGCGGGCGCGTTGCTCGGTGAAGTGGGTGCCGCATTCGCAGCCGCCGCCTGGGCTGCGTATAATCTCTACGACGCTGTCACCAACGGCATTCAGCTTCTGGGGAAATTGGGTCCTGACCTCGCTGAAGGCTGGCGCCGGATCAACGACGATATCGAGCGCATAGGAACGGCGATCGAGAAAAACCTGCATGTTGTCGAGCGCATTGTGGCGAACGCCATGGGCGTCGATTTCAACGCGCCGGTTTTCCGGGATGGGGCCGCAGAACTTGGGCTTTTGAGGCGTAACATCGTTGATCCCTTAAAGGAGGGGCAGCCCGCTGCACTTACCGGCACCGATGCGAACGAGATGTTCTTTGCGAAGAACAATGGGTTTGTCGACGCCGGGGCCGGAAACGATGAACTTTATGTTCGAGATGCCGTCACCGCGCTGGGCGGCGCAGGGAACGACATTGTCGCGGGAGGCAATGCACGTTTCATTAAGGCGGGCGACGCGATCGATCCTGTCATGCAGGCGGAAGCAGACGCTCGAAGAGCGGAAAACGCCGCGAGGGCGTCGCGTGGCGAATCATTGCTACCTGAACTGCCTGATAGTCCGACAGCGCAAAACGATTTGCAGATGAAGCTAGATGGCGGTGAAGGAAATGACTGGGTTCTCGCCACCGGCGGCGATAAGGCCATCACCGTCGGCGGCCTCGGTCGCGACTGGATCTACAACACCTCGGACGGCGGTGAAATCTGGGGCGATGTGCAGGGCAGCGTTTCTCTTGGCGGTGGGCGCTATGCCTATTTCGAGGATGGTGAACAGAAAATCATCGAGGACGGGCACGATAATTCCGACAACTTCTGGTATGCCTCTGACACGACCATCATGGATGCGCAGCACAGCGATGTGCTCAAGTTCTATGGCCTGCCGCTGACCGGTGGCGATGCGAACGGCGGTGTTGCGGGGCTCGCGATCAACGGCCTTGTCGGCAGCGCAATCGGTTTTGCCAATATTCTGCAGGGTAATCTGCAGGACCCGACCAAAGGGATTTACCAGGACCATCTGCTGCCGTGGATGACCTACGGCTTCAAGTATGATGCCGAGGGCAACCTCGACATGTACATCACCAACCAGTTCGACCAGTTGTTCCGCGCGGTGTTCGGGCTGGGAAGCAGCCCGCTTTCGCCGCCGAGTGACGGCGCGCTCGGCGGCTGGATGAAGGTCGAGAACGTCGATCTTGTCGGCTCGCGGCTGGGGGCGCAGCAGTTCGGGCTGGAGGGCGAGGGCTCGCTCGGCATGGTGTTCCGCGCGGTCAATCCGCTGCAGGCGCTGTTGCCCGTTATCAATTTTGTGCCGGGGGCCATCGGGGCCGCACTTTATTATTCGGTCTATGCCGATACACTCCTATCGACCGTGGCCGCGACGCACCGCTTCGCCAAGGCGCTGGAGTGGTCTGCGGGGAACGACCCGCTGGTCATCGATCTGGACGGCGACGGAATCGAGACGACCGGGCTTGATCTCAGCAATGCCTGGTTCGACCTCGACGGGGATCTGTTCCGTCAAAAGACGGGCTGGCTCAAGGGCGACGACGGCTTCCTGGTTCTCGATCGCAACGGTAACGGGCGGATCGATGACATCTCCGAGATGTTCGGCGGACGGTTTGACGGTGGCTTTGCCCATCTCGCTCAGTCCGACAGTAACGGCGACGGCAAGATCACGATGGCTGACGCGGTCTGGGCGGACTTGCGGGTATGGCAGGATGCCGACGGCGACGGGGAGACCGATGCCGGAGAACTCAAGTCGCTCGACGAACTGGGCATAGCCGAACTGTCGCTGTCCTCGACGCCGCTGGGCGCGACCACGGCGGCAGGCACGAGGCTGTTGTCCTACGGCGGCGTGACGTTCGCATCGGGCGCGGTTTCGACGATGTTCGAGGCGGTGTTCACTTCAAGCGATACTGACACCAAATACGCCGGTGAGGCGGGTAAGGCGGACTGGCAGGCCGGTACGGCGCTCGATAGCAAGGGCTTCGGACGGATTACCGACCTTTCGGTCGCCATGGCCAATGATGTCGCGCTTGAGGAACTGGCGAGGACAGCGGCCGCCTCGATGACCTCCACCAACCTGCGCGATCTTGTGGCGCAGGCGGGCGATGTGCTCGGCAAGTGGGGCGAGACGCTGGAACTCACCCGCGAACTGACGCCTGTGCTGGTCGGGACGGATGCCGAAGGCCATGCCGTGCTGCTCGATCGCGGCGTCTATGTCGAGGACGCGGACGGCGGATACTGGAGCCTCGCGAGCGGCGATCCTGTGGTCGATGCCCAAGGTGCGTCCATTGCACGCGCATCGCTCGAAGATATGCTGGCGATGGGCGCCGGCTGGCGGCTGGAACAGATGTGGTCGCCGTCCGACCGTACGGTGCAGATCGAGTTCCGCGACGAGGCGCCGTATCTGATGCAGGTTGTCGATGGGCGGGCCGTCATCCTCGACTATGGCATGAAGCAGGCGGACGGCACCTGGACGCTGGCTTCCGATCCGGCGACGAACTATGCGGCCAGGGAGGACATTCTTGCCCTTGCGCATGATGCGGGAACCGAGTGGCGCATCGAAGAGATCGGCTTCAATCCTTATGCCGATCTGCCTGTCGATGCGATCGGGGTGCGTTTCACGGACGGGCAGGTGGTGGACTACACGGTCCAGGTTACCGACCGGGACGGGACGTTCTACGTCTGGGCCCGTAACCTTGATCGTGCGATCCAGCTGGAGTGGAAGACTGGGGATTCCCGTGAGTTCAACTTGCGCAACTATGCGATTGATTTCGATACGTTGGACGAGGTCAATTCGACCGACGATTCCACTTATCGCGTCGAGTTGCTCACGCCTGCGCAGTTCCATTTTGCGACGTCGCTGGGCGGTATCGATTTCCAGCCGCAGATGCTTTCCGCAACGCTGGACAATGCAACGGGGCACATCGCTTATGCGGTAGGCCCGACGGGCGATGCCAATCTGTCGACCGATCCGGAAAAGTACGTTTCGGGCATCAATACGATGATCGACATGCTCCAGCCGGTGATGGAGCAATACATCGTCACTTCGCGGCGTTTCGCAGTTCGGCTCGCGCTGCAGGGCGGCTTGTCGGGCTTCGCGCGGGGCATAGCCTATGATGTCGCTACCGATTCCTATCATTCCGTTCCGGTCGAGGTCGGCGCCGGGACGGGGGAGATGCGCAACCGCGAACTCGCGCCGATGTTCGAGGCGATCTTCGAGGGGGCTCCGGCTTCGAATGCCGACGATGCCGTGCTCGACTATCTGACCGACTGGAATGAGATCCTCTGGCAGATATATCCCGATTACAAGCCTTCCGGTGACGGCAATATGCTGGGCGGCGCCGTCTCGATCGACCAGGCCTTCATCATGCAGATGCTGTTGCCCGCATTTGAGAATGTGGGCGTTGATCTTGATCTGGAGGCCGTGGCTCATGCGCTCTCGGTCGACGAGACGCGGATCGTGGAGCATGGCCCGGGCGACACTGATGTCGCCGGAACCGATGGCACCGATTTCTTCGTCCTGACGGGCGGAGACCAGCAGATTACCGGCGGGAAGGGCGCCGACTATTACTTTGTCGGCAAGGATTCCGGCAACGATGTCATTTATGATCAGGATCTCGGCGACGCCGATGAATTGCGTTTTACCGATGTTCTGTCCGATCAGATCAAGGCGGTCCGTATCGGGCAGGATCTCATTCTCCAGACCGATGACGGGCGCACGATACGGCTGACCGACCAGTTTTTGGGCGAACTCAACGGTTATCTCTCCAACGGCAAGCAGTTTGATACAGGCGTCAATGCCATCGTGTTCGCTGACGGCGTTGTCTGGGATCGCTTCCGCATGGCGATGGAAGTGGTCGACAAGGATCGCGCGGCCGGTGACTACAACGACAGTCTGGTCGGTTCTGGTTCGGCTGACATTCTCTGGGGCGGCAAGGGCAACGACTACATGTCGGGCTCGGCCGGCGGAGACTTCTACATTTACGAACGTGGTGACGGACAGGACGTTATCGATGATCAGGGGGCCTTCTCGTTCGGTCCGATCAAGGCTGGCATCGATTTTCTGCGTTTCCGTGGCGACATAACCGCCAGCGACCTCAAGCTTACCCGTGACGGAGAGAGCGGCAATCTCAAGATCACGCTGCTCGACGCCGATGGCAATGAGACCACGGATACCATCGAGATCGTCGGCCAGTTCGCAGGTATCAAGACCGGGCTTGGACTCTTTGCCGATGCCCTTGGGAGCAGCGATGGGCTCGACTATGTCGCACCGAACCTGATCGAACGTTTCATTTTCGAGGACGGCACCAGCCTGGAATTCACGCAGATCGTCGAGCAGGTGCTGGCGAACGCCAAGACCGACGGCGACGATGCTATCTATGGCTTTATCAATGCCAATACCTTGGATGGCGGCGCGGGCGACGACTATCTGACTGGCCGGGGAGGTGACGATACTTACCTCTTCGGCAGAGGATACGGGCGTGATGTCATCGTGGATGGTAACATCCCGGGCCTGTTCGATCCTCCGCAGCACGATACGCTGAAATTCCTCGACGACATTCGTTGGACGGACCTCGAATTCCTGCGTGATGGCCCCAGCGACGATCTGCACATGCGTGTCGCGGGGACACAGGATGAGGTCGTCCTGTCGGATTTCCTGGCTCAGATCCCGTTTCTTGGGTTCACCAATCTTATTGAGGACATCGTCTTCGGCGACGGCACTGCATGGTCTGCCTACAAGCTGGCTCAGCATTACATCGACGTTGCCAAGACCGATGGTGACGATACCATCTACGGCTACGACGAGCTGTCCGATGAGATCGATGGCGGGGTCGGCAATGACACATTGATCGGCTTCGGCGGGAACGAGACCTATCATGTCGCGGCGGGCGAGGGTGACGACACGATCCTCGACAGCTCGGGCGCGGACAAGGTGGTGTTTGGAGGCCTCGCATCGACTGATGTGACGTTCGGGCGCACCGCTTTGGACCTTGTCGTCACTGTCACGGCGACCGGCCAGCGCTTCGTGCTGCAGAACCAGTATGTGCGCGACGGGGCGCAGACTTACGCGGTCGAGGACCTTGTCTTCACCGACCGCACGATCTCTTTCCTCGACGTCAACCCCGAGGATATCGATCTTGTCGGGACCAATGGCGACGATGCGATCACGGGCTCCAACTTTGCTGAAACGCTCGACGGGCGTGCGGGCAATGACACGCTGACCGGTGGTGACGGCGGCGATACCTACAAGTTTGACGCCGGATACGGTCAGGATGTGATCATTGACCGCCGGGTACGTGCCTCCTGGCAGGATCGCCGCGGTGTCCATGTGCCTGTCGATGACGTCGTCGAGTTCGGCGGGGGTATCGCCAGTTTCGACGATCTGGTCTTCACCAAGGACGGAGACGATCTTCTCATCTCGATCGTCGGCCGGACGGATACCCTCAGGATCAAGAACCAGTTCCGGGATGCCGAGGATGGCGTTGAACTGTTTCGCCTGTTCGATGGCACCACGCGCAAGATTTCGGATATCGAAGAGCTGCTGCAGATCGCCGGGGGCAATCGCGGCGACAATGTCATTCAGGGTATCGACGACCAGCCCAACGTGCTCGACGGGCGGCAGGGCGATGATACGCTGATCGGCGGCTCCAGAGGCGATACTTACGCGTTCACCGCCGGGTACGGCTTCGATACGATCATCGAGAAGGCCGATGCGATCAACGTCGTCGACCGGGTGATTTTCGGGGCTTCGGTGCGTGTCGAGGACATCGCGGTCAGCCGCAGCGGTAACGACTTGCTGATTGACCTGGGCAATGGCGTCGATGTCCTCACCGTCGTCAACGGCCTGACCACGACGCGGGTCGAAAGCTATGAATTCACCGATGGCACGACCTGGACGATCGACGAGATTATCGACCGGATGCTCACCGGCACTGACGCTGACGAACATCTGATCGGTCTCGACAATCGCAATGATACGTTATCGGGCGGTGGTGGTTCCGATGCGCTGGAAGGCGGGCTCGGCAACGACACTTACCGCTTCGGCGTGGGCGACGGCAGTGACAGTGTTTACGATGCGGGCGGCGTCGACCGCGTTGTCTTCGGAGAGGAACTGACCAGCGACATGGTCAGCTTCGCCAATATCGACGGGGATCTTCTGATCTCGATTGCCGGGACGGATGATCGGCTGGTGATCCTGTCCGGCTACAGTGTCAGGCCGGTGGAGAGTTTCGAGTTCTCCGACGGCACTGTGCTCTCGCTTGCCGACGTGCGTGCGCTGATCCGGGACGGGCTGCCAAACAGCGGGCAAGACCTTGTCGATATGCGCGAGCTTCCGGTCGACAAGGCGTTTGCTCCGGGTGCCGGCAATGATCGGATCATTCTCGCCAACAATGCCCGTGTCGTCATTGGCACGGGGGACGGGATCGACAGTGTCGAAATGCCTTCGGGCGTTACGGCCGCAACCGTGGTGCTGGCAGCGTACGCGTTCAGCGATGCGGTGGTGCGGCTGGCATCGCCGGATTCCACGGATCTGATCATCGCGTTTCCCGAGAGCGGCGATCAGTTGATCGTACGCGGCGGGCTCGGCAGCGGAGCTTTGCCCGATATCGAATTCGGCGATGGAACGGTGTGGGATGCGGCAGCGCTCGTTCAGGCATCGGTAGCCGGTCAGGAAAGTGACGGCGACGACAATATCACCGGCAGCTCGCGTGCGGACAGCTTTGCAGCGGGCAAGGGCGACGATGAGATCAGTGGCGGCGCGGGTAACGATACTTACGCTTTCGTGCGGGGCGATGGCCAGGATGTGATCGACGATGTCGGCGGCACGGACGTGCTGACGATCAGCGGGTATCGGGCCGATGAGATGCGCGTGTCGCAGATAGACCCGTCGCGCAACGAACTGCTCCTGACCTTCGCCGACAGCACCGACCAGATCGTGCTGCGTTACACGCCGGGCTGGAGCGGCGTCGATACCGTGAGTTTCTCAGACGGTACCAGCTTTACGCGCGACCAGTTGCGCGATTTGGTGGTTGGAGCTGGTACTGCGCAGGATGATCGCCTTGTTGGATTGAGCCGCAGCGAGACGTTCACAGGCGGCTCGGGTGACGATGTGATCGTGGGCGGTGGCGGAGAGGACGTCTATCGCTTTGCGCTCGGCGACGGGCATGACCGTATCGAGAGTAACGGCAGCACCGACGGCAAGGGCACGCTGGCCTTCGGCGCAGGCATCGCGCTTGCTGATCTCGCCGTATCGCGTGGCCTCGACGGTAACCTCGTTCTGGCGATCGTGGGAACCGACGATCGGGTGACTCTGGTCGGCACGGCGGGCGATCCCGACGCCGTCGTGGGCGCGGTTACCTTCGCTGACGGTATGCGCGTGACCTATCAAGCGCTGGCGCTCATGGCCGCTTCGACCGACGGCGACGACTACATCGTCGTACCGGGCGACATCGCGCAGCCGACCATCGGCGCAGAGATCTACGGTGGCCTCGGCAACGATCACCTCGTCGGCGGACGCGGTGCCGATGTGATCACCGGCGGCCTTGGCGATGACCTGCTTGAAGGTGGCAACGGCGCCGACATCTATTATTTCGCGCTCGGCGATGGGCAGGACGTCATCAATGACATGGAAAGCGCTGCGCCCGGCAGTATCGACAAGATACGCTTCGCAGCCGGAATCCTGCCTTCCGACATTACTTTCCTCTCGGTTGGCCCGTCCGACCTGGTGATCGGCATTGCTGGAACCGAGGACCGCATCACAATTCGCGATATGTTCCATGCTGGCAGCGCCAGCGTGGACTATGGCGTCGAGCAGTTCGAATTCGCTGAAGGCGGCGTCACTTGGAATCTGCCGGACATTCTCGCCCATGCCGGGGTCGGCAGCGAGGGCGACGATGCGATCGATTTCGGTAGTGCGGTCAATGTCGCGGTCGCGCTTGATGGCGGGCTAGGAGACGATATCCTGAACGGTGGCGTGGGTGACACGACATATCGGTTTGGCCCCGGTTCCGGACGCGACCGCATCACCGAGGCGGGCAACTGGATCGGCTCTTACGATACGCTGGAGCTTGGTGCGGGGCTCACGACGGATGACATCGTCGTGGTGCGGGCAGGTGACGATCTCGAAATCCGGCTGAAGGGCAGCGATGACCGGCTGATCATCACTGGACAGGCCACGGCTTCCGCGCCGCCGATTGACAAGGTGGTCTTTGGGGACGGCACGCAATGGAATGCGGAGCAGTTGTTGTCCTCGGTGATTTCTTCGACCGTGCTCGTCACTTGGTGGCAGAATTCATATTCCGGTTCGGACCAAGCGCGTGTCGGTATCGGCTTCGTTGATAGCAATGACGTTCCGGTTGGCACGGTTACCTGGGCGGACTTTTCGGCCCCGACCGTCTGGACCGAGCGCAGCCTGTTGGCGGTTGCGCCGGACCGAGCAGCCGCAGTCCGGATATTTCAGGACCATAATCGCCGTGCCGGCAGCAACAACGACAGCTACATCGATGAAATCGTAGTGGCTTTGGATGGCACTGCCTTGCCGTTGAGTAACGGCGATGCCGAGTCTGGGACGCAAGACTGGGTTGTCGAGACGGGCACTCTTACGGTCCGTTCCAGCAATCCCGCCCCCTACCAAGGTTCAAATTACTTCATGGGAGGGGCTGTTTCGCGCACAACCGCATATCAGCAACTCGACCTGAGTGATTTCGCCAGCGGATCATCGGGGGATCAGGGCTCAGGGGCTGATCCCTTCGCCGACGTCGTCTTCTCGGGCGGTAGTGGCGGCTCGGGCAGCATGGGACAAGGTTCTCCGACTGTTGGTATCGCTACTTATGCAACGGGTTTCATCGATAATGTCGAGGGGCTTGCAACGGTCGGTTCAGCCACGTCACTGGGACAAGGCGAATATCAGCTTACGCCCAATAGCGGGAACAAAGTCGGCGCAGTCTGGGGCGAGATCGACCTTGCCCAAGATGTTGTCTGGACCACGCAGATGTATTTCGGCGCCAACGATGGCGGTGCCGATGGCATGTCGTTCGCGCTGCAGAACATCAATGCAAGCCAACTGACTGGCGCGGGCGGCGGCGGCATGGGAACACTCGTCGCTGGTTCCTTCGGTATCATCTTCGACACTTGGGGCCAGTCCACCGACTTCACCCAATTGATCTACAACGGCCAGCTTGGGGACAACGCTTACGATCCCCGCCATGATTTCGCGCAACTCGAGGATGCCGCATGGCACGATGTCGTTATCAAGTGGGATGCCGGGGCCACGCAGTTCAGCTACTGGATCGATGGCACCCTGATCGGCACCAAGACGGAAGATGTGGTTAGCGCCCTCTTCGGCGGTGATACTCAGGCTTGGTATGGCTTTGGCGGAGCGACCGGCGGGGCCACAAACGATCAGCGCGTGCGGATACTTTCGATCGAGACGCTGCAAGCTGGCGGACCCGATCCGGACACGGTGGGCAAGGTGGACCTCATAGGTTCGGGGGGCTTTGCGCGTCAGCTCGCCGGCGCCTCGGCACAGAACAACTATGCCATTTTCGTACCAGTCGAACCATGGGGTGATCAGGTCGACCGGATTGTCAATTTCAAGACCGGCGATGACGGGGACAGTCTCGATATCACATTAGGCGAAGGGCTCGAGGGTGACATCGTCGCTGCGGCCGATGGATTCGATACGCTGATCTACTTCGCTAGGACGGGAATCCGTGATCTTGCCGATGCACGCGCGTTGCTTCGTCTTTCCGGTGTCCAGATCGACGAGTTGACCGGATTTAACTTCGCTGGCGCTCCGTTCACGGTTGCCGTCTCACAGTCGATCAGCGGGACTTCGGGCACTGACACCCTGATAGGCGGCTTCGCCAACGATACGCTCTCAGCAGGCGACGGTGCAGACATTCTCGAGGGCAGGGGCGGTAACGATTACCTGTCGGGCAGCTACAGCAACGACACCTATCGT
>NZ_JALHLG010000075.1 GCF_022832375.1 Novosphingobium beihaiense | reverse complement strand
GGGCGCTGCCGGGGCAGGCTTGCGTTCCGGAGGCGGAGCAGCCGGTTCGGCCGCGCGGGGCGAAGGGGCTTCCGGCGCGGGCTTGGGCTTCTTGGGTGCCGCGGCGCGCGCGGGTTTGTCGTTCGCCTTGACCGGAGACGGACGCGCCTTGAGGCCAAGGCGGTGCGCCTTGCCGATCACCGCGTTGCGGCTCACACCGCCAAGCTCTTCCGCGATCTGGCTGGCGGTGGACCCGCCTTCCCACATCTTGGTCAGCTTTTCGATACGCTCGTCAGTCCAGCTCATTCCCGTTCCATTTCCATGCCGGGGGAAAGAATCACCCCGAAATTCATGATGCCTGCTTGCCTCGCAAGGCCGCAGCCGATAGTCGCCGCTCCATGGCCGATCAAACGAATTCGACCGGACTGCCTGCTCGCACCGCGATGCCGCAGCCTCGCCAGTTTCCAGCAAAGGGTGCGCCCCTGATCCACCAGGTCAACTGGGTGGGGCTCAAGACACTCTATATGAAGGAGGTGAAGCGCTTCTTCAAGGTGCAGACGCAGACGATCTGGGCTCCAGCGATCACCACGATGCTGTTCCTGGTGATCTTCAGTGTCGCGCTGGGCCGCGGCGGCCGGGAAGTGCTGGGCGTCAATTTCGCGACGTTCGTGGCGCCGGGCTTGATCGTGATGGGCATGATGCAGAACGCATTCGCCAATGCCAGCTTCTCGTTCCTGTCGGGCAAGATCCAGGGAACCATCATCGATTTCCTGATGCCGCCGCTTAGCGAGGGCGAACTGATGCTGGCCATGGTCGCAGCCGCCGTGACGCGGGCGGTGCTGGTGGGGCTGGTGCTGGCAGGCGCCATGCTGCTGTGGCCGGACGTGGACCTGTCCGTCGCGCATCCCTGGGCGCTGGTGTGGTTCGGCCTGATGGGCGCCGTGTTCCTGGCGCTGCTGGGCTTCCTCTCCTCGATCTGGGCAGAGAAGTTCGATCATAACGCCGCCGTGACCAATTTCGTGATCGCGCCGCTCTCGCTGCTGTCGGGCACGTTCTATGTGATCGACAATCTTGCCCCGGCCTTTCAGACGATCAGCCGGGCCAACCCGTTCTTCTACGTGATTTCGGGCTTCCGGTTCGGTTTCCTGGGCATGAGCGATATTGGCGACACCAACCTGGCTGTGCTGCACAGCGCTATCGGGCTGGGCGTGCTCAATGCCGCTCTGGCCTTCGGCGTCTATCTGGTCCTGCGTTCGGGCTGGAAGCTCAAGAGCTGATCCGGATACCGTTTCCGGCGAAGGGCGCGGATGGCAGTGCGGGAATGCCCGGACTACGAAGAAGTCCTGGTCAGATGTTAACAGATAGTAATCCCTCTCAGACCTAGGGATTCCGCGTGCCTGTCCGTAAAACCCCCCATGCGGGCCGCAGTTCCGCGGCGGCGAACTTCACGCCTCATATCGTGCTGGCCGCGGTAGGCGTTGCCATGCTGATCGTCGGAACGCTGATCTGGTCCGGCCGGGAAGTGGACAAGATCTCCCGCCAGCGGGATCTCGCAATCGTTTCGCTGGTGCTCGAAGAGAGCATGGAGCACGTCGCGCATACGCAGGAAGCGGAGACGTTCTGGGACGACGCCGTGCTCGCTCTGCGCCAGAACCCGCTCGACATGGGCTGGCTGGACAGGAACATGGGCATCTGGTTCTACCGCTATGCGGGGATGGACGAAGTCTACATTCTGTCCCCCGCGAACGCGCCGGTCTACGCGATGCGCGATGGCAAACGCGTGGTGCCGGAATCCTACATTGCGGTAGAGGACGTGGCCGATCCGCTCGTCACCCGGTTGCGGCGCACGCATAAAGTCGCCCAGTTCGCGGACAGTGATATGACGATGCAGACCCCCGGGCAGATGGATTTTGCGGTCCTGCGCGGCCGCCCGGCCATCATCTCGGTCAAGCCGGTCGTCCCGGGCACAGGGCTTGTCACCCAGGAGGCGGGGCGCGAGGCGGTTCACATCGCAGTGGTCTTTCTGGACGACGATTTCTTCGCCCGCATCGGCAGCCAGTACGGCCTGGCCCGGGCGCGCTATCAGATCGCGCCCGGCAGGGACCCGCTCGATGCCTCGGCGCCGCTGCGCACCCGCGGCGGGCGCACGATCGGCTATCTGGTGTGGCAGCCTTTCGCCCCCGGCAGCCAGGTCACCGAGATCGTCGGCCCCACGCTGGTGCTGGTACTGATGCTTTCGACGGCGGTGATCTACGTGCTGGCGAGCCGTCTGGTCAAACGCACCACGGATCTGGAGGAAAGCCGCCTGCAGGCCGAGCACCAGGCCACGCATGACGGGCTGACTGGCCTTGGCAACCGCGCGATGTTCGAAGAGCGCTTCGATGAAGCGCTGGCCCGCGCGCGGCGCCACGGATCGATGCTGGCCTTGCTCTATATCGATCTCGACCGGTTCAAGCAGATCAATGACACGCTTGGCCATCCCGCCGGGGACGCGCTGATCCGCCAGGTGGCGCGGCGCCTCGTGGCGGAAGTGCGCCGCTACGATATCGTCGCGCGGCTGGGCGGCGATGAATTTGCCGTCCTCGTTCAGGAGCCGGAAGACCGCGCCGCGATCGACCGGATCTGCCAGCGGATCGTCGGACAGTTGGGGCTGCCGTTCAATGTGTCCGGCTCGCAGGCCTATATCGGTGCGAGCATCGGTGTGGCGATCGCGCCCGGCGATGGGCTCGACCGCACCGAACTCACCCGCAGGGCGGACATCGCGCTGTATCAGGCCAAGGCAGAGGGGCGCAGCCGCTATGTCCTGTTCAGCTCCAGCATGGATGAAGCCGTGCGCACGCGCGAGACGATGGAGCGCGAGCTGCGCCAGGCGCTGGCCGACCCCGATGCGCAATTGCGGCTGTATTATCAGCCGGTGTTCTCCCTCCGCACCGGAGAGATGACGGGGGTAGAGGCGCTGCTGCGCTGGCAGCACCCGGAAAGCGGCCTGATCGCGCCCGGCGCCTTCATTTGCGCGGCCGAGGAGTCCGGGCTGATCGAAGTGCTGGGCGATTGGGTGCTGCGCCGTGCCGTCCGCGATGCGCGGGCCTGGCCGGATCTGCGGATCGCCGTCAACGTCTCGCCCATCCAGCTGCGCAACCGCAAGTTCGCAGGCAGCGTGCGGGCGATTCTGACGGAAGCCGGATTTGCGCCCGGGCGGCTGGAGATCGAAATTACCGAAACGGCGCTGATGGCAGCCTCAAGCGAAGTTGCAGGCTCGCTGAAGGAATTGCGCGCGCTTGGCATCGCCTGCGCGCTCGACGATTTCGGCACCGGCTATTCCTCGCTCAGCCATATCCGCGACATTGCGGTGGACCGCGTCAAGATCGACCGTTCGTTCGTCCAGGCTGTGAACACCCCATCGGGCGCGGCCCTGGTCGAAGCGATCGTTGGCCTGGCCAGCGCGAACGGCCTGCACCTGACCGCCGAAGGGGTGGAGGACAACGAGCAGTATGCGTTCCTGAGCAAGGTGGGTTGCGATGAAGTGCAGGGCTATCTGCTGGCCCGCCCGATGCCGGCCGCTCAGATTACCGTGATGCTGGAGGAAGGCGCATCCTTCAGGCCGCCGCTGAGTGACGGCGATCTCCCGGAAACAGAGGCCTAGGAGAAGGACCGGCCTGTGCGCGGCACGGCCGCGCGCCAGGCGGAATCAGTGTGCGAGGCCGCGGCGCAGCTGATAGCGGCCGTCCCGGTACTCGTCGAAAATCTGCGAAAGCGAAGGGTGATCGACCGGCCCGCCATCGCTGTCACCCATCAGGTTCTGCTGGCTGACGTAAGCGACGTAACTGGAATCCTCGTTCTCGGCGAGCAAGTGGTAGTAGGGCTGCTCGCGCACCGGGCGCACGTCGATCGGGATCGACTGATACCATTCCTCGCTATTGGCAAAGACCGGATCGATATCGAAAACCACGCCGCGAAAGTCGTGCTGCTTGTGGCGGACGACATCGCCGATGGCAAAACGCGCACGCGTCAGCCGGGGAGCGTCGATGACCCGTCCGGCCTGGGGGGAGAAGTAGGACGCTCTGTTCATAAGGGGCAATATAGGTTTTGCGGCGGTGCGAGACAAGCAAGCCGGAGGATCGATCCCCGTTTTTTCCGAAAGAAGGGCTTGGCAAGCGCGATCAACTGGGCTACCGGCGCGCTTCGCTCGACCCGGCGGAGGCTTCCTCCGCATAGCGATCTCAGTCGGAGAGGTGGCAGAGAGGTCGAATGCGCCGCACTCGAAATGCGGTGTACGGGCAACCGTACCGTGGGTTCGAATCCCACCCTCTCCGCCAGACACTCGTTCCCAGCAGTGTGCAGCAGTCCACAGGGTGCGCCGCCATTTATCATTGATTTTATTGCAAAAGTCTCTTCTTGGCGAATTTTCCCTAACTTTAGCACCGGTTTATGACGGTCAACAGCAAGCGCTACCACCCACATTGGGGCATCATGTGAGCTGGTTTCGAGCGCTGACTCGTCCCGCTGGCCGCGTAATTTAAGACGAATGGCCTCCGGCAATCCCGGGATGATTCAATAACCACCACCTCTGCGGCACCGTAGGCTACATCTCACCAGCCGAGGTTGAGGCAAACTACTATGCGGTCCTCGCCCACCCCGATATGGTCGCCTGAGTCAAACCAAGCCTCCTCCGGAAACGCAGGGCGCTTCACGGGCATGAAGGTCCGCTTCGAGAGTTTTGATTGTCGCGAGCCGCTATGCCATTGAGTATGTCAACCAGTCGACGAAAACAGCCGCGCTCTGAACGATGCGCCGGTTCAGTCCCTCTCTACCAGTTTCACTAACATGCCGGGGCGCAGTTCCAGGTTCGGATCGATCCCGTTGAGCATCACGAACCGCTCGCGCTGAAAGTCGGGATAGGCCATTCGCTTCGACAGACTGTCTATCGTCTCGCCCTGCCTCACGCTGTGAATGCGTATATGCTTGCCGCCCACCTGTCCCGCCTCGGCGGCCGTCATGGTGGTGAAGCCTGCGATCATGGGGGTGAAGGTGGCTGCGCCGTCTCCTGGGGGAGTGACCATCGTCCAGACATACATCGCGCCGGGGAACTGGATGGCAAGGACCGTCGCATCCAGCCTTTGCCGGTTCGCGGTCGCGGTCAGGCTGGCAACCGCAGCCTTGCGATCGTTGATGGTAGTCTGGCGCACCTGGTTGGCAGACAACTGCCCGCCCAGTTTCCGGAAGCCCTCGACGACGGCCGCATCAAGCCGTGAAATGCCGGCCGCCATGCGCAACTGCGCCTGTCCGCGCGCTCCCGACACGGTCACTGCGTCGTCCGTGTTGCTGATGGAGTAGCCCTGCGGCGCGGTGAAACGGATCCGCAGGGTGGGCTGGCGGAATGTTTGACCGTCGATGACGCCCTTGGCGGGGTCATCGTCATAGCGCATGCCGTCCAGCATGCGCAGGAAGGCGGCGTCTTGCGGGGCTCGCGCAGGTGAGTCCCGCTGGGTCTGCTGCGCCAGGGCCCGTGCACGCGCAACCCGTTTCGCGTTGGAGGGATGGGTGCTCAGCCATGTCGGTGTCGCGTTCGCCTGCCGTCCGGCGGTTCGGGCCTGGAGTTTGCTACTGGCATCGAGCTGCGCCAGCACCTCGGGCGCACCCCAGGGATCGTATCCCGCCCCGATCACGTACCGTACGCCCAGAGTGTCCGCCTGATACTCCTGGTCCCGTCCGAATTTCAGGGTGTAGAGCTTGGAAGCCTGCTGCGCGCCTGCACCCAGCAACTGACCGAAATCGGACTTTCCCGCAACCGCGCCGACGATTCCCGCCAGCAGGCCGCCGATCGCCGAGGTCTGTCGCCTGCCAGCCGAGTGGCGTGCGGCCACGTGGCCGACCTCGTGCCCCATTACGAAGGCAAGTTCGTCCTCGTTGTTCATCAGCGCGAGCAGTTGGCGGGTGACGTAGACATAGCCGCCCGGAATCGCGAAGGCGTTCTCGATGGAAGAGTTGAGCAACTGCACCGTGAAATCGTCGCCCGCGTTCGCCAGGCCAGACTGCACCGCCACCTGCTTGCCCACGCGTTCCACGAACGCAGCCTGCGGTCCATCGTACCGCCCGCCGTATTCCGCGACCAGTTGCGGGTTGACCTTGTCCCCCTGCGCCCGCTCGGACATCGAGATGGAGCGAGCCTGCTGGGCCGAAGCCGCCACGGGTGAAAGGGTCGTTGCTGCCAGCGCCACGACAAATACGAAACCGCGAATGAGACCTCTCCTGAACATGTTTCGACATTAACAAGTTGCTTGCAACGCTTTGGTTTCCAGACACCTTGGCGGATGTCGTGTGTTCGATGGCGCTGCCGCCTCGTAACTTAGTCGCGGGCGATAGCAAAGGACGCGCAAATCCCGGCAGCCCCTATTCGCGGCTAGCCATCTTGCCGTGTTCTGCCACGTTGGCCAGGCAAATGCTGGATTTAGGCCGAAATTGCCGCTTTGCAGCCACACGGCGCGTACCCCAAATCGGCCATGCGGGAAAACATCTGATTGCCAAGGCGGATAGGGACATAGCAATCCAGATCAGTCCTTGCTTGCTTCCGCAGGAGATTAATCTTACTGCAACTATCAGGTTTGCAACAGTAAGCCTATGATCGCGCCGGTTCCCCGAGAGGGGATTAAAATGGGAACGCGGTGAGGACGGTTCGCTGTCCGAATCCGAGGCTGTCCCTGCAACTGTAAGCGGCGAGCGCGATGCACACGGGGTTTCGGCCTCAAGCCACTGAGCGAAAGCTTGGGAAGGCCGTGCATCAAGCCCTGACCCGCAAGCCAGGAGACCTGCCGGCGTCTGGTCGCTCTTGCCCGGTCCAGGGGATGGCCACGGCACGGTTCTTCCGAACGAGCGATGAACGTGCGGCGGGGGCCGCATCGGCCGCGTGACGGGCGCCTATCGCGCCTGCCCGCTCGCGCGATCGAACCGTTCGTGACGGCAAGCCCCTGCCCGGCAAGTTTCGGCGCTCGGGGGCAAGTAAATGCGATTTTCAAGGGTATCGATAGCGGCAGTTGTGACGGCGCTCGTATGTTGGGAAACTGCACCGGCTTGGGCGCAACAGTCTTCCAGCGCTGAAGAAAGGGTATCAACTGCACAGCCCGACGTCAGCCCGAATGCAATCGACCAGGTTGCGCGAACTGACATTGTGGTGACGGCCAATAGCCGTGAGGAATTGCGAAACGTCTTGTCTCCCGGCGTCGTCTCGGTCGTTTATCCCGATGACACGCGCGGCGAGCACAAATCGCTGCCCGATCTGCTCGATCAGATTCCCGGCGTCTTTGTCCGCCGGGTTGCAGGCACTGGCGGCTATACGACGACCAGCATCCGGGGCAGCGCACCAAGCCAGGTGAACATCTATATCGACGGTGTTCCCTATAATACGTCAAGTGAGGTCGCCGCCGACATTTCGACCATTCCCATCGAGAATGTAGAACGGGTGGAAGTCTATCGCGGGACCACGCCCGCCCGCTTCTCCGGCGCACCGCTGGGCGGCGCGATCAACATCGTCACCAAGCGGGCAACCGGCCTGAGCGGCACCGTTTCAGGTGGTGTGCGGTCATTCGGAGGATGGCAGACGTCGGCCAATATCAATGCCCCCCTGTTCGGCGGCAGCCTCCTGCTTGGCGTCGATATGGATCATAGCAAGGGCGATTTTCGCTACCTGGACTATGTTTTCGATCAACTCCGCAGTCTCAACGGCGGCCTTGCTCCTGACGGCAAGCCAATCACCTATTACGATCGGTATGATTTTCTGTTCGCGTCTTATGGACTGCCGGCTCGCAATCCCTCGCCGCCGGCCAATTTTCCGATAGAGCGCAGGCGCCTGAATAACAGCTTCCAGAAGGATAACATATTGGTGAAGTGGAACAGTGACCACTTCACCGCAAAATATTCCTATACTTATCTCAATAGGCTGATGCCGGTAAACATCCAGAATGAATATGAATATAATGATCTGCCTGAATATGCCTATCCGCTTCCTGCTTCGGCCTATGGAGACAATTACCCCTCGGTTCGAAACCCGCGCCTCCAACAAGTTCAGAAACAGCATGACGTTGCGCTAGGCTGGCACAATCGTTTTGGCAGGCTGGAAGTCGCCGTCGCGCTCAATGCGATGGATCAGGACAAGCATTACGCCAATCTCGATCAGTTCGGCCTGGGCGGGCTAGGCCGATTCTGGTCCGACTTCCGCACGCGCCGCTACGGCGGCCAGCTCGATCTCGCCTTTACGCTGGGCAAGGACGGACCGATCCGCCAGCGTATCGAATTGCACGCGCAGGGCAGCCAGGAGACAATGCACGCGGATGCGAGCGATCTCGACATGGGCATGCCATCGCCGGAGCAGGCGAACCTCTATCGGCGCTACCGCCGCCATCTCGTCAATTTCCAGGCACAGGACACGATCACGGTGCGCCCGCTTGGCGATCTGGAATTGACGCCGATCGCGCGGGTCGAGCGGCTGTTCGGGCCGGCGCTCGGAGAGGCAGAAAACCCTTTCGGACCTTCATCGGGGGATTATGGCTGGAAGCCCACATGGAGCATCAGCGCCAAGAAGAATTTCGGCGGTTGGCTGCTCTTCGCCGATTACGGCACTTACAACCGCTATCCCAATTTCTATGAGATTTATGGCGATGGCGTGTTCGTCCAGGCCGGATCGAGCGCATTGGGCAACATTACGCCGCTGCTGCGCGAACATGGCAACAACGCCGACATAGGCTTTGGATGGAACGGAACGGTGGTGGATGACCTCCGCGCCAGCTTCCGAACGACCTTCTTCCGGCGCAAGACCTACGATACGATAACGCTCTACTCGACGCCCATTGGCGGGAAATACATCAATTCTGGCACGACTGTCACAAAGGGCGTCGAGTTTGAGGGGAATCTGATCCTTGGCAAGTCTGCCGATCTGCAGGCGGCCGCAACCTATCAGAAGGGCCATTATGTCGAGGGCAGCTATTACACCTTCGGCGGGATCAGCGCTTTGCAGCGCGTCGGCGATGATCGCCTTTACACGCTCAACAATCCCCGCTTCACGGCCAACGCCCGCCTCAATCTCCATTTCCTCGATGGTGCGCTGACCACCTTTGGAGAGGTCAAGCATACCGGAAAGCGCTACACCTACCAGAGAGACGCGACCATCGACGGGAATGGTGGCTTCGCCTACGATCTACCGCTCACGACCATCGATCTTGGCGCTCACTACAAACTGCCGCATGGCTTGGCGCTATCGGCGGGAGTTAACGATGTCTTCAACGCAGGGCCGCGTCAGAAAGCCTATAATCCGAACTATTATAACCAGTTCAACTACAACTCGTCCGAGACCGATTATCAAAGCGTCACCGTCCCGACGCTTTATTCCAATGTCGGTTATCCCCAGCAGGGGCGCACATTCTATCTGACTATCGCCAAGAGCTTTGGCGCAGGGGACAAGGATCGAACCAGCGACCGCATCAAGCTGGATAGGAGCACTGCCCCTTGGACCGGCTTCTATGCCGGTGGCAGCATCGGGCGGGGCTGGCAGGCTGAACATGCTAACGAATCCCTGGCATTCGACACCAATGCCAACGGCGTCTTTACCGACTATGTTCCTGGCGCACGCGTATTCGATGAATGGTTTTTGAACTTTAACGGTAACGGGTTTCAGCGTGGCTTCGACGGTCGAGGAACGGCGCTGGGCAAGGTGGCGGCTGACGGCATTGCAGCAGATCGCAATCGCCGTCTGAGCTACGGATTTAGAGCCGGATATGATCGCCAGATCGGAGATTGGGTCATAGGTGCGGTCGGGGAATGGGCCAGCTACCGGCTGATCGATGCCGTATCGGGCTATGGTCTCCTTTTCCATGTCGATGATGTGATGGGCGAAGTTCTCGATGAGGACAGCTATGCTTTCACGCGGCGGCTGAACTCGATTGCGTCCCTGCGCCTGCGCGGCGGTTATTCGTGGCGGGGCCTGCTCGGCTATGTAACAGGCGGCTTGGCGCGAGGCGACGTCGATCACGGCTTCCTCACGACCAACACGGTCAATCGCTTTACGGAACGCGGCACCGGCAATCATCGCTGGGGCTATCAATATGGCTTCGGACTGGAGCATCGCGTTGCGGGGCCATTCACGCTCGGCGTCGAATTTCTCCACACGCGCCTGCGCGATGGCGAATACACTGTGCAGGCGGGCGTGAACCCTGATGCGCCGGTCTATAACGGCTTCCAGCAGTGCGCGACATGCTTCTCAACGGACATCAAGCGCGCATCTTCCCGCTATGAAATCAGTTCGGTTCGGCTGACGGCCGGTATCCGCTTCTGACTGGATCGGTGGCGGGCGGTTTGACCGGGATTCCGCGCGCTACCGCCATAAGAACATCCCGGTGCAGGAGACGTAAGATGACCACAACATCCTACACGGCCTATAGCCTCAACAGCTATGCCAGCACGCCGATCGGCATGGCTGGGCGCATCACTGACGATGGCAGCACCATAACGCCGCTGCCGAACATGAAGGTCTATACCGGCACCGGGGCGGGCGATCCACAGGTCGAAGGGTTCGCGGATACGGGCAACAATCTCCGCATCGCCGCGACCCGTTATACTGGCAGCGGCGGACCTGGGGTGGACATCTACAACGCTGAAACGGGCACGAGCGTCGCAGCGGACCGCACCTGGGCGAACGTGACAAATCTCTATGGACTGGTGAAGGTCGGCAGCTTCCTTTACGCGCTCGATTTCGACAATGCGCGCCTGGTAGAAATAAACCCCGCCACCTATCTCGAGACCGGCAAGATATTCAATTTTTCCACGGATCCGACCACGAGCGGCCTTTATACTTCCGGCACCGATTTCGTGCATGGGCAGGCCATCATTGAAATCGGAGGCGTTTTGTTCGGACTGTTCACGATCACGAACAGTAGCTGGACAACCTACAAGAACAGCGTGCTTGTGCGCTTCACTATCGGCTCCAGTTCGATCACGGTAGGATCGACCGCCTACAACAACAACATCGAGAAAAATGCTTTCCAGATGGCGGTCCAGGGGAGCGACCTCTATATTGCCAGCATCGGTGGCTATCAGAGCGCGGGCGCACCCAATACCAATTCCGCCCTCCAGAAAATCGCCTATGGAACATCCAATCTGACCACGGCGACCGTCAACACCGTTTTCGGCTACAGCGCGGCCTATCCCTATGAGGTCCGCGACATCAGCTTCAACGGAACGACCGCCTATGTACTCGTTGGCGCTTATGACAGCAGTTATGTGATGAAGGGCAAGCTGCTTCAGACGACAACGGCCTTTTCGAACTTTACGGCCATCAGTGACTTTTCGACAGGCGCCCCGGGCTATTTCTGGGCAGCGCAGTATATCGACAACAACCGCATCCTGTTCGCGAAGGGCAATCCGATCCTCTACTATAATGCGGCCAGCCCAGCGACGCCCGTGGCCACGCTTACAATCAGCAGCGGCAGTCTGATGGCTGCGCCCAACATCAGCTATGATTCGCTGAATGACGTGAGCTATGTCGGTGCCAAGACGACGACCCCATTGCGCGTTCGCGGGTATCGGTCGCCGGCACAGGTATCTCATTCCCCGCGCGGAGTGGCCGCGCGTGCCATCTTGAAGGGCAGGCCCGATTTGCTACCGGAGGAGTTGGAAGAACTGGAAGCATAGCTTTCCAAGCGATAACTCGAAGCCCGTCCTGGCGATACCGGGACGGGCAACCATCAATCCGTATAATCCGAAAATCACATCAGACTGTCCGAAAACTCGAAGAAGGATTCCCGCCTGGTTGGGG
>NZ_JALHLG010000074.1 GCF_022832375.1 Novosphingobium beihaiense | reverse complement strand
GACGACAATCTCGCCAACACCGCCGGAATTCGATGCGTCTGTCTGCTCAGCGTTCTGTGCGCAGGCAGGGGTGGCAGCAAGGCCCGTAACCGATGCAATGGCAATTACCGAAACGGCATTCATTAGCGTTTTCATACTTCCCCCCTAAAAAAGGTTCGGTCCTCTCCTTCCACCTTCCCGGACGCTCCGGAGTATGCTCCGTGAACATCCGCAAATCGTTGACAAGAGTGAGCCGGTGGGGGCAGAAATCAATCTGCAAGCGACGTGCACACCCTTGATGCATGAAACTTAATTGTTGTCATAAAGACTACTTATTCAGCCTCAGGCTCACCCTGTGAGAACAGGCAAAAGTTCAGGCCCCACGGGTCATCACCTCCCGCTACCGGACTGATGATACGAGCCCCCGACGCAACGCAAAAAAGGCGGCAGACCATATCCATGACCTGCCGCCAACTCAGGACAATCAGCGAATCACTCGGCCGATAACCGGAGCGACTGCCACAACCACGGCGCGAAGCTGCGCCAGACTTCGATGTGGAACCGGGTTTCGCTCTCGCGCACCAGGACCATTTCCACGGTCTCGTAAATCGTGCGCGTCGCCTGGCCCGGCGCCATCCGGTCGAGATCGAGCGGGCAGCCGCTCATGATCAGCGCGGCGGCGCCCTCGCCTTCCACCGTGATCCCGACGGCCCGCGAGCTGATATCGACGACGCTCACCGGCTCCTCCTCCCCCGAGGGAAGCTGCGTTCCCACTGGGAGCAGGGCGAGGAACTCGTCCGGGCCCAGTTGCGCGATGCCATCTGTCACGCCGCCGATCCGGCCGGGCAGTTCCCGGCCGACGACCGCCGCCAGCTTCGCCGGATCGCGCGCCCGCAGCGAATAGCGCTGCAAGGCCGCGCTGCGCGAAACGCGGACGCCGTCGGCGGCGAACGGTTCGTCCGGAAGCGGCGAGGTGGAAACAGACAGACTAGACATTGATCCGCGCCCCTTCTGGATCGAAGAATACCATGCCCGAGACTTGCGCCTTGTGAACCGCGCCGGGCATGGGAATGTGCAGGGTTTCGTCCATCCGCTCCTGCCCTCCGGCAACGAGCGCGAAGGCAATCGAGCGGCCCAGAGCCTCGCTCCAGTAGGACGAGGTGACATGGCCGAGCATGGTCATCGGCACCGGCTGCGCCGGATCGGCAACGATCTGGGCGCCTTCTTCCAGCACGAGGCTCGGGTCTTCGGTCAGCAGGCCGACCAGATGCTTGCGGCCGGGCGCGACGATATCCGGGCGGGCCAGCGAGCGCTTGCCCACGAAGTCCTTTTTCTTCTTGCCGATCGCCCAGTTGAGCCCGGCGTCCATCGGCGTCACCGTGCCGTCGGTATCCTGGCCGACGATGATATAGCCCTTCTCCGCGCGCAGCACGTGCATCGTCTCGGTGCCGTAGGGCGTGATGCCATAGGGCTGGCCGGCCGCCACGATCTGCTTCCACACCGCCGGGCCATATTCGGCAGGCACATTGATTTCGAAGCCGAGTTCGCCGGTGAAGCTGACCCGGAACAGGCGCACCGGCACGCCGCAGATCTGCCCCAGCCGCACCGACATGTGCGGGAACGCTTCGGGCGAAAGATCGATATCGGTATCGAGCGCCGAGAGCACATCGCGCGCACGCGGCCCCTGCAGCGCGATGACCGACCATTGCTCGGTGGTGCTGGTAAGCCACACGTCGAGATCCGGCCATTCGGTCTGGAGGTAGTCCTCCATCATCGCCAGCACACGCGCCGCGCCGCCGGTGGTGGTGGTCACATGGAACCGGTTGGGCGAGATCCGGCCGGCCACACCGTCATCCGTAATGAAGCCGTCTTCGCGCAGCAGCAGCCCGTAGCGGCACCGCCCCGGTTCGAGCATCTTCCACGGGTTCGTGTACATGCGGTTGAGGAATTCGGCGGCATCGGGGCCGACCACTTCGATCTTGCCCAGCGTCGAGGCATCGAAAATACCCACGCTTTCGCGCACCGCGCGGCACTCGCGATTGACCGCCGCGTGCATGTCTTCGCCATCTTGCGGGAAGTACCATGCGCGGCGCCACTGCGACACCGGCTCGAACACGGCGCCGTTGTCCTGCGCCCAGCCGTCGATCCCGGTCTTGCGGGTGGCCTGGAACAGCGCGTCCTTGGCATGGCCCGCCAGCGCCCCGAAGGTCTGCGGCGTATAGGGCGGGCGGAAGGTGGTGAGGCCGACATCGACGACCGGCCGCCCCAACGCGGTTGCCGCCAGTTGCAGGCCATTGATGTTCGAGGTCTTGCCCTGATCGGTCGCCATGCCGTTGGTGGTATAGCGCTTGACGTGTTCGATGGACTTGAAGCCCTCGCGCACGGCAAGGCCGATATCCTTGGCAGTCACGTCGTTCTGGAAATCGACGAAAGCCTTGATGCGCGAGGCGTCCTTGGGCGTCGGCAAGGCCGGAACCACCACACCCGTGCCGAGATCCATCTGCCCGGAGCAGGCGCCCGCGCAGCGCACGTTCTCGTTCGCCTTGTCCGGCACGTAAGCGCCCAGGCTTTCGTCCCACGCGATCGTGCCCTTGCTGTGCGACCACAAGTGCAGTGTCGGCGTCCAGCCGCCCGCCATCATCAGCGCGTCACAAGCGATGCGCTTGCGGCCCGTGCCGCTATTCGCCGCGATCTCCACGCCGGTCACTTTGTGGCGCCCGGAAACGCCGATCACGCTCGATCCCAAGTGAACCGCGATACCCAGGTCCGCCGCCTGCCGGAGCAAGGCATCATCCACGGTGTCGCGCACGTCGACAATAGCGGAGATGGTCACACCTCCGGCCGCCATGGCAAAGGCATCCTGCCAGCCGCTGTCGTGGCTGGCCATCAGCGCCGGGCGCCGCCCGATCGCCACGCCGTAGCGGTAGAGCCAGGTGCGTGCGGCCGAGGCCAGCATGACGCCCGGCGTATCGTTGCCTTCGAACACCAGCGGCCGCTCGATCGCGCCCTGCGCCAGCACCACTTCGCCCGCGCGGATGCGCCAGAGCTTCTCACGCGCGCCGCTGCCGGGCTGTGCGAGATGGTCGGTCAGGCGTTCCACCGCGCCCACAAAGTTGTCGTGATAGAAACCGAAAGCGGTGCAGCGGGTCAGGATGCGCACATTGGCCGCCGCCGTCAGCGTGGCGACGCTCTGCGCGAGCCATTGCGCCTGATCCGGATCGCTCAGCGCCCAGCCGCCCAGTTCGTTCTGCTCGTCGATCAGGATGACGCGCTTGTCGCTGCCCGCCTCGGCCAGCGCCGCTTCGAGCCCCGCGCGCCCCGCGCCGACCACCAGCAGATCGCAGTGGACATAAGCGGCCGTGTAGTGATCGGGATCGATCTCGGTGGGCGAATTGCCCAGCCCCGCCATCTTGCGGATCGTGGGCTCATAGAGCTTTTCCCAGAACGAGCGCGGCCACATGAAAGTCTTGTTGTAGAAGCCCGCCGGGAAGAACATGCCCAGACGGTCATTCACCGCCAGCATGTCCGTCTTGAGCGAGGGCCAGCGGTTCTGGCTGGACGCCTCAAGGCCTTCGTAGATCTCGACCGCGGTGGCGCGCAGGTTCGGCGTGAACCGCCCCGGCCCGCGCGTGACCGAAACCAGCGCATTGGCATCCTCGACGCCCGCCGCCATCACGCCGCGCGGCCGGTGATACTTGAACGAACGCCCGAACAGCGTCACGCCGCTCGCCAGCAGCGCCGAGGCCAGCGTGTCGCCCTCATAGCCCTGATAGGTCTGCCCATCGAACGTGAATGCCACCGTGCGCGCACGATCGACGCGCCCGGCCCCTGTAACCCGATATCCGCTCATCGGCGTTCCTCACCGGCCTTGTAAGTGGTTTCGAACTTGTCGGTCACGGTATCGCGCACCGCATTGAAAAAGCGGCCGCACCCGTGGATGTGGCGCCAGCGCTCATGATGGCGCCCGCGCGCGTTGGACCGGATGAAAAGATAGGTTTCCCATTCCTCGTCGCTCAGCGCCGAAGGATCGAGGGGCCGCGCGATATGCGCTTCGCCACCATAGGCGAACTCGATTTCGGGGCGCTTCTCGTCGCAATAGGGACAATGGATCAGCAGCATGGTGTTCCCCCCTTAGTGCGCGACGGCCGCGGCGGCGGCTTCGTCGATCAGCCTGCCAGTGCGGAACCGTTCGAGATTGAACGGCGCATTGATCGGATGCGGCGCGTCATGGGCGATGGTGTAGGCCAGCAGATCGGCCGCCCCCGGCGTCGCCTTGAACCCGCCCGTGCCCCAGCCGCAATTGACGTAGAGACCCGGCACCGGCGTCTTGCCCAGGATCGGCGAGCGGTCAGGCGTCACATCGACAATGCCGCCCCAGCTGCGCAGCATGCGCATCCGCCGGAAGATCGGAAAGATTTCGCAGATCGAAGCCAGGGTATGCTCGATGATGTGCAGTGCGCCGCGCTGCGAATAGCTCACGTACTGGTCGGTCCCGGCCCCGATCACCAGTTCGCCCTTGTCGGACTGGCTCATGTAGGCGTGCACGGTGTTGGACATCACCACGCAGGGGAACACCGGCTTGATCGGTTCGGAAACCAGCGCCTGCAGCGGATAGCTTTCGAGCGGGAACCGGAGACCCGCCATCTGCATCAGCACCGAGGAATTGCCCGCCGCCGACACGCCCACTTTCTTCGCCGCGATGAAGCCGCGTTCGGTTTCCACGCCCTCCACCGCGCCATCGGGCCCGCGCCTGATCCCGGTCACCGCGCAGTTCTGGATGATATCGACCCCGCGCGAGGCCGCACCGCGCGCATAGCCCCAAGCCACGCTGTCATGCCGGGCGGTGCCGCCGCGCCGCTGGAGCGCCGCGCCCATGACCGGATAACGCGCGTTGGGATCGATCGACAGCGGCGGACAATAGGCCTGAGCCTCTTCGGGCGTCAGCCATTCGTTGTCCACGCCGTTCAGCCGGTTGGCATGGATGTGGCGCTTGAAGCTCTGCACGTCATGGACATTGTGCGCGAGCATCAGCACGCCGCGCTTGGAATACATGACGTTGTAATTCAGTTCCTGACTGAGCCCGTCCCACAGTTTGACGGCATGGTCGAACAAGTGGGCGCTTTCGTCATAGAGATAGTTGGAGCGGATGATCGTCGTATTGCGGCCGGTATTGCCGCCGCCGATCCAGCCCTTCTCGATCACCGCGACATTGGTGATGCCGTATTTGCTGGCAAGGTAATAGGCAGCCCCAAGGCCATGGCCGCCGCCGCCGACGATGATGGCATCGTAGGAGGCCTTGGGCTCGGCCGTGGGCCATTGCTCCTGCCAGCCCTTGTGCCCGCCAAGGGCCTTGGTGAAGAGATTAAGCGCACTGAAACGGGTCATGCCGCACGCTCCGCTGGGAAATAGGAAACCAAAACCGTGGCGCCTTCCCGGCTGCCCGCAAGGTGGGGGGCGCCGGGAGCACGGACGAAGAAATCGCCCGCGCCGTAGATCGTGTCATCGTCGTACATCTCGCCTTCGAGGACGTAGATCTGCTCCACTTCCTCATGGCTGTGCGTCGTGGCGTAAGCGCCGGGCTCGAAACGCATGAGGAACGTGCGCAGCCCGGTTTCCGCATCGTTCAGCAGCGGCATGACGAGGAAGCCCGGCGAGGCGCTTTCCTGCCACTCCCCGCCGGCCCGCAGCATTGCGGTGCCGGTCTTGGGCAGCGGCAGTCCGCCCGCCATGCCATGGACGAAGACATCGTTCACGATCTGAGCGCCGTGTTGTCGGGATCGAAGGGAGAATCGGGGATCACTGTCGCCCGGTGGCGCTTGCCCAGAATGAGGATCTCCAGTTCGGTGCCGGGCACCGCCAGTTCCGGCGAGACCATCGCCAGCGCCAGCGACTTGCCGACGCGCCAGCCATAGCCGCCCGACGTCGCACGCCCGACGATCGTATCGCCCTGATAGATCGCCTCGGACCCGCGCGCATCGGCATCGGTCACGTCATGCACTTCCAGAGTAACGAAGGCATTGCTCTCGCCCGCCTCGTGCCAGGCCATCAGCCCCTCACGCCCATGGAAATGGGTCTTCTTCTTGCTGATGAAGCGATCGAGACCGCTTTCGAACGCCGAATACTCCACCGACATTTCGCGCGGGATCAGCTTGTAGCTCTTCTCCATCGCCATCGAGACCATGGCGCGGATGCCGAAGGGCTTGATGTCGAATTCCGCGCCCGCCTCCATGAGCTTGTCGAAGATGTAGTTCTGCATCTCGATCGGGTGATGGATTTCCCAGCCCAGCTCGCCGACGAAGTTGACGCGCAAGGCTTCCACCGGCGCCGCGCCGATGCTGATGGTCTGCCCGGTCAGCCAGGGGAAGGCCGCATTGGACAAATCGGACTTCGTGACTTTGGCCAGCACGTCGCGCGAGCGCGGACCGGCCAGGACCAGCACGCCCATCGCCGTGGTGAGCCGTTCGAACGAGACCGAACCGTCCGTCGGCAGCGCCTTCTTCAGGCAATCATGGTCATGCCGTTCGAGCGCGCCTGCCGAAACGAGATAGTAGCGCTGCGGCGCGATCTTGTAGACGGTGAACTCGCTGCGCACGCCGCCCTTGGCCGTCAGCAGATAGGACAGCGACACGCGCCCGACTTTCTTGGGAACAGCATTGGTCAGCAGCCCGTCCAGCCAGCTTTCCGCCCCCGGGCCGGAGATTTCGCACTTGGCGAAAGCCGACATGTCCAGCAGACCGACTTTCTCCGTCACGTGGCGGCATTCGTTGCCGACATGCTCGAAATAGTTGGAGCGGCGGAACGACCACTTTTCGCGGATCGGCTCGCCTTCTACGACCGGATGATTCTCGTTGAGGATCACGTCCGCCTTGTCGAGATCGGCCTCGGTCAGTTCGTAGCCTTCGGGCGCGAACCAGTTGGGGCGTTCCCAGCCGAACACGCTGCCGAACACCGCGCCCAGCTTCTTCATCTGGTCGTAGCACGGCGCCTGGCGCAGCGGACGGGCCGCCTCGCGCTCCTCGTCGGGATAGTGGACGGCGAAGACTTTCGCATAGGCTTCCTCGTTCTTCTCGACGAGATAGCCGCGCCCGGCGTAATCGCCGAAGCGGCGCGGATCGACGCCCATCATGTCGATCGAAGGTTCGCCTTCGACGATCCAGTGGGCGAGCTGCCAACCCGCGCCGCCTGCTGCCGTGATCCCGAAACTGTGGCCTTCGTTGAGCCAGAAATTCTTCTTGTTCCAGGCAGGACCGACGATGGGCGACCCGTCGGGCGTATAGGCAATGGCGCCGTTGTAGACCTTCTTGAGGCCGACCTCGCCAAAGGCCGGCACGCGCTCGATCGCGGAGAGGATGTAGGGTTCCAGGCGCTCCAGCGCGTCGGGGAACAGTTCGTATTCGGCATTGGGCGCGGGGCCATCGAGATAGCAGGCAGGCGCGCCCACTTCGTAAGGCCCAAGCAGCAGGCCGCCGGCCTCTTCGCGCATGTACCAGCTCGCATCGGATTCGCGCAGGACGCCCATTTCCGGCAGGCCCTTGGCGCGGCGCTCCAGAATCTCGGGGTGCGGTTCGGTCACGATGTACTGGTGCTCGACCGGGATCACCGGCACGTCGAGGCCGACCATCGCGCCCGTCTGCCGGGCGAAGTTGCCCGAAGCCGAGACCACGTGCTCGCAGGTGATCTCGCCCTTGTCGGTCGAGACGACCCATTCGCCATTCGGCTTCTGGGTAATGCCGGTGACGGCGGTATTGCGGTAGATCTTGGCGCCCCGCTGGCGCGCCCCCTTGGCGAGCGCCTGGGTCAGGTCGGCAGGCTGGATATAGCCGTCCGCCGGGTGGCGGATCGCGCCGATAATGCCGTCCGTCTGGCACAGCGGCCAGATGTCCTGAACCTGCGCGGGGGTGAGAACTTCCACATCCACGCCAATGGTCTGGGCGACCCCGGCATAGTACATGTACTCGTCCCAGCGATCGCGGCTGTTGGCGAGGCGAATGTTGCTGACGTTGGAAAAGCCGACGTTCAGCTCGGTCTCCGCTTCCAGGCTCGGGTAGAAGTCCACCGAGTACTGGTGCAGCTTGCCCACCGAGTAGCTGAGGTTGAAAAGCGGCAGCAGCCCCGCCGCGTGCCAGGTCGATCCCGACGTCAGCTCATGCCGTTCGAGCAGGACAACATCGGACCACCCCATTTTGGCAAGATGATACAGCGTGCTGACGCCGATCACACCGCCACCGATTACCACCACACGTGCAGTATCCTGCATGAAACTCTCCAACTCGATTACTGCTGGAACCATGGCAGAAGCCGCGAGACGCAAGCAACGCCGCACTGCGAGATTAGATTTTCTGATTGCTCACTTAAGCAAGTTCATATGAAGCGCGCGCAGGCACGCCGGGCCCGCGCGGCTCCGTCAGGCCACTTCGGCAGGCGGAATCGCAGCCCGCCGCTTGAACTGGTAAGCAACCACCGCGCTGACGAAGAGCAAGGCG
Source organism: Novosphingobium beihaiense (assembly GCF_022832375.1). Classification (GTDB taxonomy): domain Bacteria; phylum Pseudomonadota; class Alphaproteobacteria; order Sphingomonadales; family Sphingomonadaceae; genus Novosphingobium; species Novosphingobium beihaiensis. The sequence goes on along the minus strand of NZ_JALHLG010000074.1, from coordinate 3,114 downwards.
CACAGGCTCACCTGCTCGCGCAGATCCGGCTTCGTCGCCATGAGCGCGAACACCGCCAGAATCCCCGCGACCAGCGCGTAACTGACGTAAGGGAAGAACCAGACTTTCACCGGTATCGATTCGCCCGCCGCATCGAGGCGGCGGCGTAAAATGATCTGGCTGAACGCGATCAGCAGATAGACGCACAGGATGATCGCACCGGAAGACTGTAGCAGGAACACGAAAGCCCGTTCCGGAGACGCGATCGAGACCAGCACCATCGCGAAACCGGCAAGGCTGCTGATCACGATGGCAAGGCTCGGCACCCGGCGCATCGAAACATAGGTAAACAGGCCGGGAGCGTCCCCGCGTTCGGCCATTTCATGCAGCATGCGCGACGTCACGTAGATCGCCGAATTGAGGCACGAGGCCACGGCCGTGAACACCACGGCGGACATGAACGCCCCTGCCCCGGGAATATGCACGCGCATCATCGCATCGGCGAAAGGCGAATGGCCGGGCACGATCTCGTTCCACGGCACGATCGCAACGATTACCGCAATCGAACCGAGGTAGAAAAACAGGATACGCAGGGCGACCGTGCGCGCGGCGCGCACGACGTTTTCCGCCGGATTTTCCGTTTCCACCGCGGCAATCGTGGCGACTTCGCTGCCCATCATCGAGAAGATCACCACCGGGATCGCGGTGAACAGCGCCATCCCGCCTGCGGGAAACAGGCCGCCGCTCGCCTTCATCGTCGAAACCGTCGCCCCGATGCCGGGGCCGAACCCGAATATGAACGCCACCCCCAGCGCAATGAAACAGGTGATCGTCAAGACCTTGAGCGCGGCGAACCAGAACTCGGCCTCACCATAGGCACGCACGGACAGCAGGTTGAGCAGCGTGGTGAGCACGATCAGCGCCGTGCTCATGATCCACGGCGGCACAGCCATGAAGTCGGACAGGATCGCCGCCCCCGCAATCGCCTCCACCGCGATCGTCACCACCCAGAAGTAGAAATAGAGCCACCCGCACACGAACCCCGCCCAGGGCCCCAGCCCCAGCTTGATATAGCCGGTGAAAGTGCCCACCCCCGGCCGGGCAATCGCCATCTCGCCCAGCATCCGCATGATCACGAAGACGAGCATGCCGCACATCGCATAGGTGAACAGCACCGATGGCCCGGCGATGTTGATCGCCGCGCTGGACCCAACGAAGATACCGGCCCCGATGATGCCGCCAAGCGAGATCATCGTGACGTGCCGGGGTTGCAGCGAGTGCGCAAGCGTCTGGTGATCTTCTGGGGGCCTCGGTGTCATTCCGGCAATCTCCTACGCTGTTGAAACAGGCATGATGGATCGCACGCACGGACGTGCATGCATGAATTGCGCAGTGGCCTCCCGATCGGGAAAGACGCGCGACATCCGCGACCATACAGCCGGACATATCTTCGCTTCACCCCAACACCAACCGCAAACAAGAAAGGTGTTTTTATCTTTTAAAATCAAATACTAGATAGATATTCAATTCAATTTGTGCACACGGCTGCAGGCCGCACAATTCACCCGGCGACGGCCATGCCCTCATAGATCGGAAAGTCCGCGCACAGCTGCTCCACCCGCGCGCGCACCGCGGCTTCGGCCTGGGCATCGCCCGCATCGCCATTCTTGCGCAGGCCGCCCACCACTTGCGCGATCAGTTCGCCGATCAGCGTGAATTCCTCCACGCCGAAGCCGCGCGTGGTGCCCGCGGGCGTCCCCAGCCTGATGCCCGACGTCACGAACGGTTTTTCAGGATCGTTGGGAATCGCGTTCTTGTTGCAAGTGATCGACGCCCGGTCGAGCGACTGCTCGGCATACTTGCCCTTGGCGCCATAGGGCCGCAGGTCCACCAGCATCAGGTGGTTATCGGTCCCGCCCGACACGATATCGAGCCCTTGCGCCTTGAGGCTGGCCGCCAGCGCCCGGGCATTGTCGACCACGCCTTGCGCATAGGCCTTGAAAGCCGGTTCCATGGCCTCAGCGAAGGCCACTGCCTTGGCGGCAATGATATGCATCAGCGGGCCGCCCTGCAGGCCGGGAAAAATGGCCGAATTGATCTTCTTCGCGATCGCCTCGTCATTGCTCAGGATCAGCCCTGAGCGAGGCCCGCGCAGCGACTTGTGCGTCGTCGTGGTCGTCACGTGAGCATGGGGCACCGGCGAGGGGTGAACGCCGCCTGCGACCAGACCGGAAAAGTGGCTCATATCCGCCAGCAGATAGGCGCCCACTTCGTCCGCGATTTCGCGGAAGCGCTGGAAATCCCAATGGCGCGAATAGGCCGTCCCGCCGCAGATGATCAGCCTGGGGCGGTTTTCCCGCGCGATCCGGGCCACTTCGTCCATGTCGATGATGTGATCGTCAGGCCGGACGCCGTAAGGGATCGGCTTGAACCACTTGCCGCTCATGTTAACCGACGAGCCGTGCGTGAGGTGCCCGCCCGCCGCCAGATCGAGCCCCATGAAGCTGTCTCCCGGCTGCAGCAGCGCGAGGAAGACGGCCTGATTCATCTGGCTGCCCGAATTGGGCTGCACGTTCGCGAAATGGCTGCCGAACAGCGCCTTGGCGCGTTCGATCGCCACCGTCTCGATCTCGTCGACATATTCGCAGCCGCCGTAGTAGCGCTTGCCCGGATAGCCTTCGGCATACTTGTTGGTGAGGATCGACCCGGCCGCTTCGAGCACGGCCTTCGAGCAGATGTTCTCGCTCGCGATCAGCTCGATCTTGTCACGCTGGCGGCCGAGTTCCTTGCCGATCCAGCCTGCGATTTCGGGGTCTGCAGCCGCAAGCCCCGACGTGAAGAAACCCGGACGCCGCGTGAGAACTTCCGCATTCATCGTGATTAACTCCCCATAGGCACAGCGCCGGGCGCCTTGCCACGTGATTGTAGGTCAAACCGCTCCAGTCATTTCCGGCACGGCATTGAAGAGGTCCGCGACGAGACCGATGTCTGCGACCTGGAAGATCGGCGCGTCCTCGTCCTTGTTGATGGCGATGATGGTCTTGGAGTCCTTCATGCCGGCGAGGTGCTGGATCGCGCCCGAGATGCCCACCGCGATGTAGACTTCCGGCGCCACGATCTTGCCCGTCTGGCCGA
>NZ_JALHLG010000073.1 GCF_022832375.1 Novosphingobium beihaiense | reverse complement strand
CCGATGTCTGCGACCTGGAAGATCGGCGCGTCCTCGTCCTTGTTGATGGCGATGATGGTCTTGGAGTCCTTCATGCCGGCGAGGTGCTGGATCGCGCCCGAGATGCCCACCGCGATGTAGACTTCCGGCGCCACGATCTTGCCCGTCTGGCCGACCTGATAGTCGTTGGGCACATAGCCCGCGTCCACCGCCGCGCGGCTGGCGCCCACGGCCGCACCCAGCTTGTCGGCGAGCGGCATGATATATTCCTCGAACGTCGCCGAATCCTTCAGCGCGCGGCCGCCCGAGACGATAATCTTGGCGCTCGTCAGCTCCGGACGCTCCGACTTGGCGACTTCGGCGCCCACGAAGCTCGAAAGCCCCGCGTCACCGGCCCCGGCGACATCCTCGATCGCGGCCGAACCGCCCGTGGCGGCGGCCTTGTCGAAGGCGGTGCCGCGCACGGTGATCACCAGCTTGGCATCGGTGCTTTCGACCGTGGCAATGGCATTGCCCGCATAGATCGGACGGGTGAAGGTCTTCTCGCCCTCCACCGAGATG
>NZ_JALHLG010000072.1 GCF_022832375.1 Novosphingobium beihaiense | reverse complement strand
TACCGATCAATGAATCATCATAGCTCCCGAAACGCCATCGGTTTTTGCGGGTCTCCAGCTGGCGGGGCAAGTGTCTGGCGATGCCAGCAAGGATGCCGAGAGCCGTCAGCTGAAGCGCGAGCTGGCCCGGGTAACCGAGGAGCGCGACATTCAAAAAAAAGCCACCGCGTATTTTGCTCGAGATGCAAAGTGAAATACGCGTTCATTGCCGAGCATCGCCACCAGTTCGGGGTTCGATCGATGTGCCGGTGCCTCGCCGTGCAGCCCAGTGGCTATTATGCATGGCAGAAGAGCCCGCTGAGCCTACGGGCTTTGGAAGATGCTCGGCAGACAGAGTTGATCCAGCAGGCCTGGAACGACAGCGGCAAGGTCTATGGCTACCGCAAGCTGCACGATAATCTGTTAGATCAGGGTGAGACCTGCTGCCCGAACCGTGTTGCCCGGTTGACCAGGCTGGCGGGTATCAAGGCGCAGATCGGCTACAAGCCCAGGTCCGGCAGCTACGGAGGCAAGCCGTCCCTGGCGGTCGATAACACGCTGGATCGCCTGTTCGGCGTGGCTGCCCCCTATCGAACGTGGGTGACGGACATCACCTACATTCGCACCTTGGAAGGCTTTGCCTATCTGGCAATCGTAATCGATCTCTACTCCCGCCGCGTGGTGGGCTGGTCGATGCAGAGCCGACAGACCACCGATGTGGTGCTGCAGGCACTGCACATGGCGGTATGGCGGCGCAAACGGAAACAGCGGGTGCTGATCCTTCCGGACCGGGGCTCGCAGTTCACCAGCATGGACTGGGCTGCCTTCATACGGGCTCACAATCTTGAGCACTCGATGAGCCGACGCGGCAACTGCCATGACAACGCCGTTGCCGAGAGCTTCTTTTCCTCGCTCAAGCGCGAGCGCATCCGGCGTCGGAACGATAAAACGCGCGAAGCAGCCCGGGAGGACGTCTTCGATTACATCGAGATGTTCTATAACCCCGTGCGCAAGCACGTCAGGAACGGGATGCTGTCACCCATCGAGTTCGAACGGCAGCAGATTTTGAAAGCGGAAGGCGTCCAGAAATCTAGGGGCTACTCAAACGCGAGTCCACAGCTGAAGTCAGTATCCGACTGAAGTCGGGGGAGGGCCTCCCAGAAGCGAGACTCTACAGAACCACCCTCGTTTAGAATGAAATTCACCTCACAAGAAGATCATCCAGCCACCTCCTTGCATCACTTTCAGACGCAATATGAAGCGTTATCCACTGCGTCCAGCAATTTTTTTTTGGCACATCAAATGCAAATTGAAAATTTTTCTTCATATCACTTGAGGCAGGCACGCTAAAACTCTTCAATGCTTGCCCACCACCACAACTAATATTTATACTAACCTGACCTGCAGAAACCGATGGTTCACTCCCAACAACGCCTGTAAACACGTGGCGCCCAGGTCCAAGGCCGATCAGCTGTTTTGCAGCATCGCCATCGACACCGTTATGAGTTTCAATCCAAATTCCGTAGCCACTGTTTGGCACAGCACCTCGGTAAGCTTGAATCTCCCCTTGTTCGTGCATCAACCAAGCGAAGGGAAGCAATCCCAGGCCTTCCTCAAAAGCTCCATTCTGTATCGTACGGTATAGCCCTCTCTTACCTTCTAGGCGATTCACCGTACGCAAGGCGATCCTTCTAGCCTTTAACGCGACTATACGACGTAGAAATCCTTCAGCAGCATGGCGTTCGTCGATGTTCAGCAGATTGGGTTTCAGGCCAATAATGATTGCCGACATCGCTCTCGGATCGCTACCAGTTTTGCTGATTTCGCGGGCGAAATCCCGCCACCACGTTGGGCGCTCGGCCAGAACGGGTAATAACTCCTTCAGAATTCCAGGCGCGCTAGCAGCAGAGATAAGCACGGGCATTAGCTGTTCACGGGTCTCAACCGAAACCCGCATTGCACGATCATAGTGATGGATCGCTTCCCGGACATCATCGCGGCCAACAGCATCCTGAATGAGCCACATTTGCGTCAGAAGATTGCGGCGCGACATCTGCTCCGACAGCTTGAAAAGCGTACGTGCGCGCGCCTTGTCTTGCCGGTAGTCGGTAACAGCCCCAAGCATCCCAAGCGCATAGCTGCTCACCGGCTCACGAAGTGCAGCATTTCGAAGTGCCTTATAGACTTGCTCAAGTTTAGCGGACGTCGGTGAGGGCGTCGCAAGTGTCACTTCTGCATCAGCCAGCCTTGCGGTAACACCGACAGGCCACAATGCTTGCGCTAGTTCGGGATGTCTATCTGCGATGGTGAAATTGAACGTAACACCAATGGAAAACCATAGTAGCAGCAGGCCACCTATAAGAATTGCAATCGGACGTATGAAGGCAACACCACGCGGCAAGCCAAATTCACTCACTGCTTGACGGCATTTTCAGAACGCTCTTCACCGTAGCCATAACCGTAACCATAGTCATAGCCGTAACCTGTAAATGCCTGTTTTGAATCAAATTTAGTTACAATCGCACCAAGGAGATTGATCTCGGTCGTCCGCAGACGAGCGAGCGCCGTTCGGATACTCGACTTCTTGGTGCTGTGCGCCTCTATGACAAAGCAGATACCCTCCACCTGATTGGCCAAAAGGGGCGCATCGGCGAATCCCATGACTGGCGGAGCATCAACGATGATGTAATCGAAATTGGGCAAAAGCTCGCCAAGAGCGTCCTTAAAGTGAGTGTCGGCTAGCAATTCAGCGGAACTTGGTGGCTGCGGACCAGCAGCGATAACTGACAAGTTTTTGATATTCGTAGATTGAACGGCATCTGCAGGCCGCATAGCACCGGTCAACAGATTGCTGAGCCCATATGATCCATCACATTGGAGCATATGATGGATACTGGGCGCTCGCATGTCACTATCAACAAGCAAGACATTCCGGCCCTGCGATGCCAGTGTTTTTGCCAAACCATAAGATGTCAGCGATTTACCTTCGGCGGGACGCGAACTTGTAACGGCAAGCGTCTTCGGAAAACCATGACTCGTAGTGAACGCTAGGGAGGTTTGGACCGAGAAGTATGCTTCGCTAAGCATCGACTTCTGATCGAGCAACGCACTTAGCGGCTCCTCTTTCGCCTTCGGCACCACGCCAATCAAGGGAATATGCAACAACTCCGTGACTTCGGTTGGGTCAGACAGAGTATCCTCGAATAGCTCAAGAACAAATGCTAGTCCGACGCCTAAAGCAGCCCCTATCATCAACGAAATCATTAAGTTGAGTGACAATTTTGGTTCAGAGGGCCCACCTGGAAGATCGCCAGGATCAACAACAGCGATGTTATTGATACCAACACCGCCTGCCACACCAATTTCCTTGTAGCGCTGCAACAATGCGTCATACAGTTGACGGTTAGTGTCAACTTCCCGCATCAGAATATTGTATTGCGTGCTACGTCGACGCATATCAAACAGCTTGGATTTCAGGGTGTCCACCTGCTCGGTAAGAGCAGCCTCGCGTTTACGAGCAGCTTCATAGGAAGCTTGCAGAGCAGTCTGAGCTCGGGCATCTTCTTGAGCAATCGATTTATCCAGCGAAGCAATTTGTGCCTGAATTGCCTTGGCGGGCGGGTATGCCGGATCGAAACGCTGCATCATGTCAGCATACTGCGATGCCAGTTGCGCCCGCTGCGCTCGCATTTGCGAGATGCTGCCACGTACTTCGTCGCCAGCACTGCTGCGTGATTGCAGGCGGCTCTGAGCATCAATGCGTTCTGCTATAGCCGACGACAACGCATGGTTTAAAGAAACGAGATCTTCCGTTACAAGAGAGCGCTCCGGACCGCTACCGGACTTACCAGAGCCTTCACTCCCACCGGGCAGGCTGACAATGCCCTGCTGAGCAGCATAATCAACCAACTGACGCTCAGTCACATCAGTCCGATTCCGGAGTTGCTCCAAACGCCTTTCCAAAAACTTACGCGCATAGGCCGTAGCTGCGTAACGGCGCTCAAGTGTCGCCTTGATAAAGTTCGAGGCCCACGAATCAACGATCTTCTTCGAAAACTTCGGATCCGGGCTCGTAAAGCTAACAGTTGCCAAGCTTGACAAACGCTCAATCGAAACATCGACTCGACTTATCAGAATCCCCCTCGCTGCCCGCAAACGCTCCTCACGAGTAGACTTGCCAGGAATAAGGCGGCCGTTTTCGAACCAAGCGGTCGCCCCGCTGGAGTTGAACATCTCAAAAAAGTCAGCGCTATCCTGCAAGCGGTTATCAACCACCACGGCCTCAGCAAGACTAATCGACGATAGCAAACCCTCTTGTGTCGCGTAAAATTCAGGGTTCACCATATTCATCGCGCCAGCATCTACCCCCTGAACATTCATGAAATTGCCACCTTCGCGGCGAATTTCGAGAGTAGTCGTCGACTTGTATTGCGGCGTCATCAAAAGCGTCACGATCAAGCCAAGCAAAAAAATGCATGTCGTAATCGTTGCAATAAGCCACTTACGCCTATCTAATACCGATAAAATTTGTGGCAAATTTATATCAAAACTAGCACCCCGCCCCCCATCCGCGTCTATAGCAGGGTAGGCATTGACATCGCGCATTGTGTTTATACTGGCCTTATACTGCATAGATGCTAGCCGCCTCAGACAAATATTATCGCAAAAGAAGAAGCATTGGCGTCGTGATCAACGGCGCAGCCGTAATGACATCTCTGAAAAGGCGGCGCGCCTGACTATCGCCCACATAAATGATATCATTAGAAAATATCTCGGGATCATCGAGCAGGCCCTGCCGGATAGCGCGCAGATCATATAGGGCAGCGTATCTCTGCCCTTGAACTGTACGAAACACCACAACATAGTTCTCGCGCGCATATTCCGTCGTGCCCTGAGCCTTCGCAATTGCGCGCATAAGTGACATACGTCCAGACAGAGGAAAGATGCCCGGGCTCGCCACGGAGCCATCAACCGTGAAGATCTGGCTCGCCGCGTTTGCAATGTTCACGGTCACCTTTGGATCAAGCACATGGGCTTGACGTAATTTCGTGACGAGAACAGCGGTGAGTTCACTAGTCGTCAACCCCGAAACCTTGAGCTCACCGACCAGAGGGAGCGCAATCTTTCCGGTCAAATCGACTGTCACACTCTTGCTGAGCTCAGGAATACCAAAGACATCAACATCCAAATTGTCCGACGGACCTAGAACATACGGCCTAGGCGGAATGACGAGGTCCTCACGCACCGGTTCTGGAAGAGGCTTGTTTTCGTATACCGCCAGGCCTGGACGTCCTACCAGCGTGGGGGCTGAACATGCTGAACACAGCAGTGCAGCGATCGACACACTGCTCAAAATAAGTTTTTGGTTCATGAAAACCTTAAGTGGAATAGTCAGCCCTCGTGAGGTTGGTTGTTGGTTAGCCTTCACGACCAACGGTTACAAGCCCCTCGACACCATGACCAGAAGGAGCGATTTGCCAGCGGCTTGGTGAACGCCCGCCGTTGCAATTATACACCACCTATCTTTCATGCTTCCCCAGACCCCGACGACGCAGACGGACCTTGCGCCGCTGACGAGCCACATTCACCCAGATAACTCCTCCAGCGATAGCGATAAAGGTGATCAAGCAAAGCGCAATAGAAGTGCGCATGTCCAAGCTGAACATCTCTTCAAAAAGCCCCCTTAAGGCATTCGATATGCAATTACTTCACTCCGTTCGGCGAATCGGCACCGCCGAGACAGGTCCGCCTTGCCGGATCCTGCACAGTTGGAAAAAAAATGGCGGCCCGTTAAGGGGCCGCCATTTCCTTGGACTTTCCGTAACAGCTCAGGGGCTGTCAGAATTGCCGTCGTCCGCAATCGCGATCACACCGCCGATAACAGCCGCGCCTGCAAGAACACCGACGACAACGCCAGGCGCAAGCTTGTTCGACTTCTTCGACGAACTCGAAGCCTTGACACTCGACGCCTTCGCGATTGAAAGCGGCGCAGCCGTGTTCGCCAACACCGGAGTGGTGACCAGCGACGAAACAGCAACTGCGGCCAACAGTTTGCTCATACGCATAAATTAATGCTCCCTTGACTTAGATCCAAATCAATGTACGGATATCAGCTATCTCGCACATGCACAAGTTAATTATTGCCGTAGATCAAGGCGTTCGCCCAAATGGCCGCCACTTCCGACGAACCGAGCCCAAGAGTACCATGCCTACTATCAGGCTGCTCGATATCGCGCAGACATTGCCCGTTCAGAGGATCCGGCAGTCTTTGCCGTCAACACGCCTCCTAGGTTCAGGACTCGTTTATTAGATGTTTGGTCCCGGCATTGATGGTGCGGCTTAAGCCTGAAGCGGTCTGATTTGGGTTGCCCAGCATTTGCAGATGTATTCGTAGGAAGCATTGAACCGCGCCGGGATTGCCGGAGGCCATTCGTCTTAAATTATGCAGCCAATGGGACGTCGTCCAGCATGGCGTAGTAGCGCTGCTCGGCTTCGACCGGAGGAATGTTTCCGATCGGCTCCAGCAGGCGCCTGTTGTTGAACCAGTCGACCCATTCCAGTGTGGCGTATTCGACGGCTTCGAACGAGCGCCAAGGTCCTCGGCGGTGGATGACCTCAGCTTTGTAAAGGCCGTTGATCGTCTCGGCCAAAGCGTTGTCGTAACTGTCGCCGACGCTACCGACGGACGGCTCGATGCCGGCTTCAGCGAGGCGCTCGGTGTACTTGATGGACACGTATTGCGAGCCACGGTCGCTGTGATGAACTAAGCCGCCCCGGTGAACGGGCCGCCGGTCGTGGATAGCCTGCTCTAACGCATCCAGCACGAAGCAGGCATGCGCCGTCTTGCTGACACGCCAACCCACAATGTAGCGGGCGTAGACGTCGATCACGAAGGCGACGTAGACAAACCCCGCCCAAGTCGCGACATACGTGAAGTCGGAACCCCAGAGCATGTTCGGCGCCGGAGCATAGAACTGGCGATTGACCTGGTCGAGCGGGCACGGAGCCGCCTTATCGGCAATCGTGGTGCGCACCGGTTTGCCCCGGATCCCCCCTTGCAGGCCAAGCTCTCGCATAAGCCGCTGCACGGTGCAGCGTGCAACATCGAAGCCTTCGCGGTTCATTTGCCGCCATACCTTGCGAACGCCGTAGACGCCGAAGTTCTCGGCAAAGATCCGCAGAACTTCGGGCTTCAGCTCTTCATCCCGCCGCACGCGAGCGGATTGCAAGGCCGGATCTCGCCGCTTGGCAAGACGCTCGTAATAGGTGGATGGGGCGATCGGCAGAACCCTGCAGATCGGCTCGACCCCATGGGCATCGCGATGCTCGTCGATAAAGGCGATCATCGTTTGAACGGGCGCCAAGGGTTTCTGGCTCGCTCCGCCTGGGCAAAATATGCCGACGCCTTGCGCAAAATCTCATTGGCTTGCCGCAGTTCGCGGACTTCACGCTCCAATGCCTTGAGCTTCTCGGCGGTCTCCGTCGGCACACCACCGCGCTTGCCGCTGTCCACCTCGGACTTCTTCACCCATTCCAGCAGCGTGTGCCCGGAACATCCGATCTTCTCAGCCACCGATGTGATCGCAGCCCAGCGAGAAGGATAAGCGCCTTCATGTTCCAGAACCATGCGGATCACCCGCTGCCGAACTTCAGGTGCAAACTTGTTCGTCGTCTTGCTCATCGTAGACCCTTCCTCTCAGGAGTTAGGGCCTCCGGCAATCCCGGCGCGGTTCACATCAAATGCCGGGACCAAACATCTAAACTGAAGCGGGCCCTTCGCGACGGTCAGCTTCGAGGCACCGGTACTGGACGTCAAGCAGTGGAAAACGCAGGTTCATAGCAGCCGCTAGAACGAAAATCTGCTTTCCAGTACCGATCCTATGCTCATGTAGGCTATCCGGTTACGAACGGCCTCTTTCATCAGAAAGGAGCGCTGCGCTATCCGTCAAGGCTTTCAGGACAAATCCTCGTTGTAGTTTCGGTGGTTGAAGCTGTTGATGAAGGCTTGGATGGTGTATTGCCAAGCGATGTTTCGCACCTTGTCTCCATGTGCCCCAAAATTACGTTCACTCAGAGTTCCCAGTTCCGACCTTAATTCCCCGAGCTGAGCAGTGAGAATCCCTGGAGGCACGGGGGCGAAGACTGCGGGACCGGATGCTCCCCGTTCAAAGGTTTCCACAATGTCCTCTTCGACTGCCGATAGTGTGGCCGCCATGTCCGCGTTTTGCCGGCCAGAAAGGCTGATCGCTTCGTCAGCCAAGTCAGGGGCAATGTAGCGCGAAAACAAGGCGTGGCCGAAAGCCCGGTCACGAGGCTTGAAATATTGCTCGTGGGGAACAGTGAGAGCCAGGCGTCGTACCCTGTTATCTCCACAAGGGTCCCGAAAGTCCACTCCGGTTTCCGCAAGCAACGCCTTCAGAAAGGCGCCAATGTCCAGAAGATCATAGGAAAATATTCGTACGTCCGACGTGCGCGTTATCTTCGATTGGGTAAAATTACCATTCCATTCCGCCTGCTGCGAAGCGAGGTCATAGCGGCGGACAACCTCCGGATTCAGCCGATCGATCTCGTTCATCTGACGCCACCGCTTGGCGGCTTTCAGGATTGCGTCTCGGAGTTTGCCCGGCAAGAAATCCACCACGCCGGTCCGCAGCCAGGCTTTCCAGGAAATCGTCCCGTTCGCCACCCGCTGGGCCAGCAATCGCTGCCAGGCCAGCAGGCCGTAATCGCGGCGGTAGGACGGTTCCACGAGGCCATATCCGGCGGAAAATCCAAGATTGCCTGACAAACCCGTCAGCACGACCTTTATGCCCTTCCGATGCGCCACCCGGCCGATAGCATCGAACCAGCAGGTGTGCAGCGGCAACTGGAGCGGAGCGTCCTGAGCGTTGTTATAACGCACGACGACATTAGCCAAATTGGTCGCGTCATTCGAAATTACGTGATGTTGAACAAAAGGAAAATGATCGGCGATAGCCTTCGCGCGGCGAGATTCGTCCAGCCAGTCCCGTCGTTCTTCAGGAAGGACTGAAGGATCTGCGGGGGCGGCGGTAAACGCATGGAAGGATGTGCGCGGAGGCAACTTGCGCACGGCGATGCCCATGACAGTCGCGCCATCGATGCCACTGCTCAACTGTCCGCCGATCCCGCCGATACGCCGGAGTTGAGCCTCCACTGCCTGATTCATGGCCGCATCAAAGGCTTGAAGATTTTCTTCGAAACTCCTTGACCTATCCACGGTCAATTCTTCCAGCCCCCGCCATCGCCGTACGGTTTGCGAAGTGAAGGACAGTTCAACCAGATGTCCGGGGGGAACCCGCTGGACCTCTTCGAACAGCGTTGTCGTGCCGCGCTGCGGAGATTGCAGAAACCGCTCGGCAACCGCGCCGACGTTCATATCCCGCGCCATGCCCGGTAGAGCATGCAACCCCTTGGGCATGGACGACACGGCGATAAAATCTGTCTGTCTGGTGAAAAACAGCGGCCGATATCCGACCTCGTCCCGCGCGAGCGTAAGGAGAGATTTGCTCAGATCGAAGTGGACCAGCGCAAAGGGGCCGCAAAGACGGGGCAGAGTATCCGCCAGACCCCATTTTTCGATCGCCATCGCCAGGATGGTGGAGTCCGCCCAGCCACGCGCCTCTTCGCCATCTGTGCAGCCCAACGCGAAGAGCAAGTCCTGACGATTGTCGACACGACCGTCAAACAACAGACGGGCGCCTCCTCCCGAAAGAGAGAGAGGCTGCTGATCGTAGTGGTCTTCCGGCGTCAACCGGTAAAGAGCCCGCACCATAGCCCAGCCCTTTCCATCCTCCTGCGCGATGTCATCGACGCCATACATGCGCAGCGTCCGTGCCATAGGGCCGATGGCTTCAACTGGACGATAGGAAGAGGATTGGGTGATGATAGCGCCAATTGCGCTCATGGCTGTTCACTTAAGTACACGGCGCAAGAAAGATGCGCGCAATTTATCGCGTGAACCTCCGGCTCCGAGATAAAAGGCAATAATTTCGCTGAGCGTTGGAGCGTCAGGAAACGAACGGGTCCGCGTTTCCTGCCACAGTCCCTTGGGTTTCCTGAACGTCCAGACGGACAAGCTTGGGCGCCACATAAGCCACCTTCTCGTCGCAAGACGAAGCTTCTGGCGTGGACACAATATTCTCAGAGGAGTCAGGCACAGAAATTTTCATAAGTCTTCTCGCTCACACTAAGGACAATTGGTATTGATAACCGATCCTATCGGTTCAGCAATCTAAATGCCATCCTTTGTTCAAGGCAAGCACTTTTGCTGCATCGCTCCACTCTCACCGGACGGAATGCTCACGGCCAAATCTGACAATGCCGAGGCAGTATAATGGTGGACTTGATGGGGGAAATATCAGCCTTCGCGTTGCAACGCTCACCGAAAAATTGCAAGCATCCAAATTGCTTCAACTATGCAAGGCGATCCATCATGATTTTGACTCGCAATCCCGCGCTCGTCGCCACCGAGATGGATGGCGAGATCGTTATGATGAGCGTCGAAAAAGGCGCCTACTACGGCTTGAGCGGCATTGGCGCTCAGATTTGGGATGCCTTGGAAAGCCCCCGGACTTTCGACTATCTGATCGGAATTCTTCGTGACCAGTTCGATGTCGATGAGAACACGCTTCGTTCCGATGTACATGCCTTCCTGCTGGACATGAAATCAGAGGGCATCGTAACGGAGGCATGAAACACAAATAAGCCGCAAATTTGGCTAACTGCGGAACAGCTTGGAACGCCTCCAATTTATCCGCATCGCTTCCGCAGGCTCATATCCGAGCGCCTGACCACGCTGGCTCAGGCTCGCAATCAGCGCTTCCAAGCCCCCGAAACTCGCTGGATCAGCCATGACAGCGTAGTCCGCAACCCAATCCATGCGATCGGCCGCAACCGAACCCGTGCCGTTTGCGTCAGGCGATTTCCCGCATCGCTTCAAGCAGGCATTGCATCAGAGCTTCTATCCGGAATCCGGACGTCGGCCTGCTGACGCGCAAAATGGAAGTGCGCGCGCCAAGCTCACCGCATTGGCGCAGATGCGCGGACTGGAGACCCATCCCTTCCACGAACTGCTGCCGATAGGTATTGCCATAAAGCGCGGAAAACCGGTCCATTCCCTGTACCCGCGTCACCTCTATGGTATCCTTCGCGTGCGGTGAAAGCAGGCAAATCATCCCAACCGGAATCGGCTTGTCACAAAAAGCCGTGCCGAGGGGATAGTTGTACTTCTTCATCCCCGGCCGAATTTCATCGAGTTTTTTTGTTTCAATTCCAAGTTTATCGGCCACGTCCTGCCACAACTTGATGCGCGGGTAGCCGGGGATTGCATTGCGCGAGGGATCGATCGGCACGACATCGTCGGCCAGCACCCGAAAGCCTCGCTGCAGGAAAGCCGCCGTCAAAGTGGATTTCCCAACCCCGGAGGGTCCCACGCAAATCATGCATTTGCCATCGATCTCGATAGCGTTGCCATGGAGAACCAGCAGACCACGCTGGAAGAGCATTGCGCCCAGGCACGAGCCCAGCAGGTAGACGCGCATCGACGCGGTATCGCTATCTGGTTCCGGATCCACCACGATCTTCGACCCATTGCTAACCTTGAAGCGAGCCACTCCAGGAACGGCAAACCAGATAACATCATGTGCCCCCCATAGATTGGGAGCGACCTGCCTTCCTCCAGGCGGCCCTCCAACGGGAACAGAGCCCAGTACGATCGTGGCATCAGGCGCCTTAGTGAAGGAGCAAGCCCGCAGTTCAGGCAGCTCTAATTCGGACCGAAGACTTAAACCATATGCCGAGTACATAAACACCGTTCTGATCTTCAGGTATCAGCTAGCTTGTATGGAGGTCCACATCCATGCACAATCTCGATCAAGCTAAAATTGTTTCCGCTTTCAGGATTCCGAAAAGTGATCGCTAACGGCCGACAAGGGTTGTTCCCGGACGGGGAAGCCGAGGTGTTCGAATGTCTCCTGTCCCGCTTTTCGTTTCTAGAAGCCGTCGTTCCGCGATCCGGGTGAGACGGCACTGGCCGTCTCATTTTTGAAGCGCTGCCGACGCCCCCAAAAATCAGTCTTTAGGTGCTGGCAAAGTGATCGGGGGGGCATAGAACCATATCACCAGCTTCCGAATTATGAGTTGGCCGCAGATGAAGGTTATGGCGCCGCTCCACAGTCTGGAGCGCTAGGTCGGATCGCCATTCAGC
>NZ_JALHLG010000071.1 GCF_022832375.1 Novosphingobium beihaiense | reverse complement strand
GGCAAGGTCAACGCCCGTGCCATCCGCCTTCACCCGCGGCTTCACATTGTAGTCGATCACCCGCTTTACGGGGACGAGGATTTTCATTGCGATCAGTCCTCTCACTGGCGGCGCGGCGCAATTTAACCGCGCAATTAAATCGATCGCAGCCGCTATCGCGTTCAGCGAAGCCGCCGTCAACCCCCGCTTTTACGACATCGCCGGGGCCATGCTAGAGTGATCTTGCCGTAAGAGAGAATCCATCGCTGACAGGAGATTTATCGTGGGCAAGTGGTTACCATTGCTGCTTTGTCTTAGCAGCCTGCCCGCACAGGGTGCTCTGGCCCAGGAGACGCGGACCGCGTCCGAAGGCCATAGTCCGCCGCGTGCCACGGTCAGTCAATTGCGCTGGCTGGCGGGCCAGTGGGAAGGGCCCGGTATCAATGGCGCTCCGGCCCGGGAAAGCTGGTTTGCGCCGGTTGGCGGGATCATGACCGGGATGTTCGTGCAGGAGGATGGCAAGGGCGCCGTCCGCTTCACCGAATTCGTCCAGATCGCGGAAAAGGACGGCTCGCTGGTCCTGCGGGTGAAGCATTTCAATCCCGATCTCACCGGCTGGGAGGAGAAGGGCACGACCGAGGATTTCCCACTCGTCGCGATGGCGGATGGGGCAGCCTATTTCGATGGGCTGACCATTCGCCGCGATGGGAGGGATGGAATGCTCAGTGCGGTGCGGATGGAGCGCAAGGATGGTTCTGTGGAAGAACTGGAATTTCGCTATCACCGGCCCGGCACGGCCGCGGAAGCGGGCCGTTGCCCCGATGCGATGACGACTCTGGATATCAATGCCTGTCTTGGCGGTGTGCTGGGCCGGGCCGATGTGCGGCGCAAGGCCTATCTCGAAAAGGCGCTGGCGCGAGAGGCGGACCGTCCGGAGCTGCAGGCGATGATCCGTACCGCTGACAAGGCATTCGACGCCTACCGCACGGCGCACTGCGATGCGGTCTATGAAGACTGGAAAGAGGGGACGATCCGGGGCGCGATGTCGCTGTCATGCCAGATCGCCATGACGGACGCGCGCACGCATCGGATCTGGCAGGACTGGCTGACGTATATGGACAGCACGCCGCCGGTATTGCCGGAGCCCGGGCCCACTCCCTAGTCACTCGGAACTGAAGTTCATTGCCTGTTCGTCGCCCCCGCGAAGGCGGGGGCCACGCTCCCTTTTCTTACGTCATGCTGCGAAAAGCGGGATCCCCGCCTTCGCGGGGATGACGAAAAATAGGGGGCGGAACTGCCAGGGCTGAACGGCATGCCTGCTTTTGCGGGTTTCCGGTGCGCAGGTACGGAAAGTATGCTGCGCGCCGGGACACGCAAATCACCATTTTCAGCGCGCCATCTTTTGATTGCCCGGGCTCGCCTGAAGAGCGAGCCCGGGCAATCCGGATCAGGCGACCTTCTGCACTTCGGCGACGATCTTCTGGGCGGCATCGCCCAGGTCGTTGGCCGGAACGATGGCAAGGCCGGAATTCGCGAGGATTTCCTTGCCCTGCGCCACGTTGGTGCCTTCGAGGCGGACCACCAGCGGAACCGAGAGGTTCACGTCCTTGGCCGCGGCAACGATGCCCTCGGCGATGACGTCGCACTTCATGATGCCGCCGAAGATGTTGACGAGAATGCCCTTCACGGCGGGGTCGGCCAGAATGATCTTGAACGCCGCGGTGACCTTCTCCTTGTTGGCGCCGCCGCCGACGTCGAGGAAGTTGGCGGGGAACATGCCGTTCAGCTTGATGATGTCCATCGTCGCCATGGCAAGGCCGGCGCCGTTCACCATGCAGCCGATGTCGCCATCGAGCTTGATGTAGGCGAGGTCGTACTTGCTGGCTTCGATTTCGGCCGGGTCTTCCTCGGTCTCGTCGCGCAGGGCGAAGATGTCGGGGTGACGGGCCAGCGCGTTCGAATCGAAGCTCATCTTAGTGTCGAGCACGAGCAGTTCGCCGCTCTTGCTCTCAACCAGCGGGTTGATCTCAAGCATGTCGCAATCCATCGCGACGAAGGCTTCGTAGAGCTGTGCGGCCAGCTTCTGGGCCTGCTTGTTGAGATCGCCGGTCAGCTTGAGGGCGAAGGCCACGGCGCGGCCGTGGTGGGGCTTGAAGCCTTCGGCCGGATCGATGGTGATCGTGGTGATCTTCTCGGGCGTGCTGTGGGCGACTTCCTCGATGTCCATGCCGCCTTCGGTCGAGACGACCATGGCGAGGCGGCCGCTGGCGCGGTCAACCAGCATCGAGAGGTAGTATTCCTTGTCGATGTCGACGCCGTCGGTCACGTAGAGGCGGTTGACCTGCTTGCCTGCTTCGCCGGTCTGCACGGTGACGAGGGTGTTGCCGAGCATTTCCTTGGCGAATTCCTCGACCTCTTCGATCGACTTGGCGAGGCGCACGCCGCCCTTGGCGTCGGGGCCGAGTTCCTTGAACTTGCCCTTGCCGCGCCCGCCGGCGTGGATCTGGGCCTTCACGACATAGAGCGGCCCGGGAAGCTGCTTGGCGGCCGCGACGGCTTCTTCGACGGTGAGCGCGGGGATGCCGGCGGGGATGCCGACGCCATATTTAGCAAGCAGTTCCTTGGCCTGATATTCGTGAATGTTCATTGCTGAATCGCTTTCTGCTGGAGTTTCCTCGGGGAAGGCGCGGGTGCCGAATTTTGCAGCGCCGCATAAGCACATCCCTGCACGCTTGAAAAGTCCCGTTCCCTGCGCAATTTCATGCGGCAGGCCCGGCAGCTAACCGAAAGAAGAAGATCGCCCATGATCGATCGCGCGAAACTCGAAGCCATTGTCCGCGAAGCGGGACGGATCGCGCTGGCGGGCTGGCCAGGGGACGGGCACGCACTCGACCATTGGGAGAAGTCGCCGGGTAATCCGGTGTGTGCAGTCGATCTGGAAGTGGATTCCTTTCTGAAGAAGGAGTTGCATGCGCTGCTGCCTGCCGCCGGGTGGCTGTCCGAAGAGACGGTGGATGCCCCCGCGCGGCTGAATGATGCCATGGTCTGGCTGGTCGATCCGGTGGACGGCACCCGCGATTTCATTCGCGGGCGGACCGGCTGGGCGGTGTCCGTGGCGCTGGTCAACACGCGCCGCCCGCTGTTCGGCTATCTCTTCGCGCCCGCGCGGCGGCGCGGGGAAGGGGGCGAGTTCTGGTCTGCCGAGGCGGGCAAGGGCGCCTGGCGCAATGGAGAGCGGCTGACGGCAAGCTGCCGCGAATCGCTGCCAGGGTCGCGCGTGCCCGCTCACAAGCTGGCGCCCGAGGATGCGGACCTGCAACTGGTCGAGCAGCCCAATTCGATCGCGCTGCGCATGGCGATGGTCGCGGCGGACGAGGCGGACCTGCTGGCGACGCTGCGCTGGGGTTTCGAATGGGACATTGCCGCGGCGGGCCTGATCGCGCGCGAGGCGGGGGCGGCGGTGACCGATGCCTTCGGCCGCCCGCTTAATTACAACAAGCACGATCCGCGCGCGTTCGGCGTGCTGTGCTCCTCGAACGGCATTCACGCGCAGGCGGTGGAGCGGCTGGCGGAGCGGGCCGAGCGATTTTCCGCGTAAAGGCACGAAAAAAGGGACCGGCGCACTCGGTTGCCGGTCCCTTTCCATAAATCCCGCAGGAGCGGAACTTTAACGCGCGGCGTTGGCCTCGTCGGTCGTTACCGGTGTGATCTTGATTTCGACGCGGCGGTTGAGCGCGCGGCCGTCCGGCGTGTCGTTGCTGGCCACCGGATAGTCCTCGCCCATGCCCTGGGTCTGGATGCGCGCGGAGGAAACGCCGCGGCTGATCAGGTAGCGGCCGACCGAATCGGCGCGGCGCTTCGACAGATCCATGTTGTAGGCGGCCGATCCGGTCGAATCGGTGTGACCGTAAACGTCGATCAGGCTGTTCGGATACTGGTTCATCGACTGCGCGACCTTGTCGAGCGTCGTCTGGAACGAGGGGCTGATCGCGGTCGAATCGACGGCGAAAGTCACGTCGGGCAGGTTGACGAGAATGCCGTCGCCTTCCTGCGTGACATCGACGCCCGAACCGGCGGTCTGTTCCTTCAGTTCCTTGATCTGCTTGTCCATCTGGTAGCCGACGACGCCGCCAGCCACGCCGCCGATGCCCGCGCCGACGATGCGGGCGGTCTTGCCGCCGATGACGCTGCCCAGCAGATAGCCGAGCCCGGCGCCGCCGACGCCGCCGATCGCGGTGCGCGAAACCTTGCGCTCGCCGGTGTTCGGGTCGGTCACGCAGGCAGACACCGCAACGAGCGACAGGGCCGCTGCCGCCGATGTGATCAGGCGCGATTTCAACATGATGTGTCCCTTCCTCTGTACATCCCTTGTGGGGCTTTCTGTGTGGTAGTGCACATGAATGGCAAATGGATGATGTTGTCACAACACGTTAGGCAAGCCGGTGTTCCCGTTTGTGCCGTTCCGGACGGGCGAAGGGGCAAGTTGCAAGTGGCTCTTCGCGAACGCATCATTCTCTGCTAGCGCTGCGGTATTGTGACGCCCTTTCCCTGGACCGACCTCCTCATCATCGCCGGACTGATCCTGCTCAACGGCTTGTTCTCCATGTCGGAGCTGGCCATTGTCTCGGCCCGTCCCGCACGCCTCAAGGTTTCGGCCGAGAAAGGCTCCGGCGCCGCGAAGACGGCGCTGGATCTCGCCGCCGATCCCGGCAAGTTCCTGTCTACCGTGCAGATCGGCATCACGCTGATCGGCATCGTCGCGGGTGCCTATTCGGGCGCCAGTCTCGGTGAGCCGGTGGGCGAGCGGCTGGCCGGGCTGGGCGTGCCGGAAAGCGTGGCGGGGGAGGCGGGCTTTACGCTGGTCATCATCGCCACGACTTATGCGAGCCTGGTGGTGGGCGAACTCGTGCCCAAGCAGCTTGCACTGCGCCTGGCCGAGCCGGTGGCGCTGGCGATGGCGCGGCCGATGTTCTGGCTGGCGCGCATCATGGCGCCGTTCGTGTGGCTGCTCGACAAGTCGTCGGGCGTGATCCTGCGCCTGTTCGCGATTCGCGGCGGCGGGCAGGAGCGGCTGACGGCCGAGGAACTGCAGATGATCTTCGCCGAGGCGACCCGCACGGGCGTGATCGAGGAAGAGGAACGGGCGATGATGGCGGGCGTCATGCGCCTGGCCGACCGCCCCGTGCGCGAACTGATGACACCGCGCAACCAGATCGACTGGATCGATGTCGATGCGGACGAATCGGGCTTGCGCGCCAAGATCGAAGGCTCTCCCCATTCGCTGCTGCCGGTGGCCGGTGAGGATTCGCCCGACAATGTGGTGGGCATTCTCAAGGTGCGGGAAGTTCTGGCGGCGCTTGTCAGGGGCAAGCCCGTGGATGTCCGCGCCATGATGAAGAAGGCGGAAGTCATTCCCGACCAGCTCGATGCCATGGACGCCCTGCGCAAGCTGCAGACGGCCGAAGTGGCGATGGCCATGGTGCATGATGAATACGGCCATCTGGAAGGGATCGTCACGCCTTCTGACGTGCTTGAGGCGCTGGCGGGCACCTTCGTCAGCCATCAGGACGAAGGTGACGAGCCGATGGTGACCGAGCGCGAGGACGGTTCGCTGCTGGTTTCCGGCGCCATGCCCGCCGATGCGCTGGCGGACCGGCTGGAGATGACCCTGCCCGAAGACCGTGAATTCGCGACCGTGGCGGGCTATGTGCTGGCGGTGCTCAAGAAAGTGCCCAAGGAGAGCGAGTTCTTTGCCGAACAGGGCTGGCGCTTCGAGGTCGTCGATATGGACGGGCTGCGAATCGACAAGGTTCTTGTCCATCGCCTCAATGAGGAAGAGGACGGCGACGGCGTGAGCGGGGACGGATAAGGGCAAGCCTTTCCCCTTTCGCGTGACGTATGTGCCTAGGCTCAGGGCTCATTGATAGATTCAACAGATGACGGTAGCAGCGATGCACATACCTTCATGTCCGCGATCTGTATCTCTCTTCCCCAAAATTCCTGCATGGAAATGGCGCTGCGTTGCTGCGTTGCTGCGTGACCGTGGCCGATATGCCGCACTTGCGAAGTGTCATCGAACTGTCTTGGCAGTGGCACAAGAGTGTCATTAAGGATGCCTAGGGCCCGCCGCCAAGCACAATCTTCGCAACAGGGGTCCCCATTTCATGAAAACCTCCCTCCGCCTCGCCGCGGGGCTGCTTGCCTCGGCGTCTTTCGCAACCATTGCTCATGCGGGCGATCTCTCCGGTAACGTTTCAGACGCCACCGGCACGCGGGCTCTGCAGTCGGCGACTGTAAAAATTGTCGAACTGGACCGCGCGACCCGGACGGACCGCGATGGCAGCTACATCTTCGCCGATATTCCGGCGGGCGAATACACCGTAGAAGTCAGCTATGTCGGCGCCATTGTCGAAACGAAAAAGATCTCGATTCCTGAAACCGGCCGCGTGCAAGGCAACTTCGCGCTGGCGGGCATCGGCGGCGGTGATATTCTGGTGGTCGGTCAGGCCGCGAACCAGGCCAGCGCGCTTTCGCGCAAGCGCGCCGCTGATGGCGTGGAAGACGTGCTGACCCGCGATGCGGTGGGCGAATTCCCCGATCAGAACGTGGCCGAATCGCTGCGCCGCCTGCCGGGCGTCAATATCCTGAACGACCAGGGCGAAGGCCGTTTCGTTTCGGTGCGCGGCCTTGCCCCGAACCTCAATTCCACTTCGCTTAACGGCGTGCGCGTTCCGGCGCCGGAATCGGATGTGCGCGAAGTGGCGCTCGACGTCGTCAGCTCCGACACGATCGAATCGATCGAAGTGAAGAAGTCGCTGACGCCCGACATGGACGCCGATGCCATCGGCGCATCGATCGAGATCAAGACCACCAGCGCTTTCGACCGCAAGAAGGATTTCTACTCGGTCCGCGCCGAGGGCAGCTACAACGACTATAACGGCCAGGTGACGCCGAAGGGCAGCTTCGATTTTTCGAAGCGTCTGGGCGACAACTTCGGCGTCGCGGGCTCGGTCAGCTACTACAAGCGCAAGTTCGAGACCGACAACGTCGAAGCCGATCCCTGGAAGCTTGATGATAACGATGTGCCGTTCAGCGATACCATCGAATATCGCGACTATGACGTGACGCGCACCCGCATCAACGCCGGTCTTTCCTTCGACTGGCGCGCAAGCGACACCACCAAGGTCTATCTGCGCGGCAACTGGTCGCAGTTCGACGACCACGAGTACCGCCGCCGCACCACGTTCGATTTCGGCAAGTTCGACGAAGTCAGTGACGCGAGCGGGGACACTGTCAGCTTCGACGATGCGGATGACCGCATCAAGGTTGAACGCGATCTCAAGGATCGCTTCGAGCGCCAGCGTATCCGCACTGTCGTTCTGGGTGGCGACACCGATACTGGCACCTGGACGTTCAAGTGGCTCGCCAGCTACGCCAAGTCGAGCGAGGAAGAGCACGGTTCGATCGATCCGGTGCGCTTCTCTCACAAGTTCGAGGACGAAGGCGTCGTCATCGACTGGGATTATTCGGACCGGCGCGTGCCGACCTATTCCGTCAGCAGCGGTGCCGATCTGTTCAACAGCCCGGATACTTACACGCTCGACAAGGTCGAAATCACCACGCTGTCGGACAGCCGGGACCGTGAATACGCACTCAAGGCCGACCTGGGCCGCACGTTCGCGACGGATAGCGGGGACTTCACCATCCAGGCCGGTGCGAAGCAGCGCTGGCGCAAGAAGTCGTACAACAAGACCCAGACCGATTATGGCGATAACGACGATCTGACCATGGCCGACTATCTGGGCGAGCAGACCTATCGTCTGCATGGCATCAGCCTCGGCCCGGTGCTGGACAAGCAGGCCGGCGTCAATTTCATGGCAGACCATGGCGGCGAGCTTGAACTCGATGAAGACGGCACGCTCATCGACTCGATCAGCGACGATTACTCGGCAAAGGAAGACATCACGGCCGCCTACGCCCTGGCGCGCTGGGATTCGGATGCACTGCGCGTGATCGGCGGCGTGCGTATGGAGCGCACGCATAACGAACTGAACGGCAACCTTTACAACGAGGATTCGCTGGAAATCACGCCGCGGCGCTTTACCCGAAGCTATACCGACTGGCTGCCCAGCCTGACGGTCCGTCTGGCGCCGGAGAACAACATCGTCATGCGTGCCGCGGCCTACAAGAGCCTGATGCGCCCGAACCTGAAGCACCTGGCGCCGATCTTCTCGAACAACGAGGATAACGAGGCCGAATTCGGCAACCCCGAACTCAAGCCCTACAAGGCCTGGAACTTCGATTTCGGTGTCGAGTGGTACTTCAGCGGCAACGGCGCATTGACTTTCGGCGCTTTCTACAAGTCGGTGAACGACTTCATCGTCAAGCGCTACTTTGCCGGTGATGCGGCCTATTCGGACATCACGGGCGTGACGTACAACACGCTGGAAACCCATGAGAATGGCGACAAGGCCGATATCGCGGGTTTCGAAGTCGGTTACAGTCAGGCCTATACCATGCTGCCCGAGCCGTTCGACGGGCTGCTGACCCAGGTGAACTACACGTACACCTACACCAAGGGCACGGTATATGATGAGGATGACATGCCTTACCGCGTCGCCCTGCCGGACAATTCGCGCCACACCTTCAATGTCGTGCTGGGCTACGACAAGGGGCCGCTCGATCTGCGTTTGGCCGGTTCCTACCGCAGCAAGTATCTGGATGAACTGGGCGATAACCAGGAATCGGACCGCTGGGTGGATAACCACTTCCAGCTCGATTTCTCGGGCAAGCTCAAGGTCATGCCCGGCGTGAAGCTCACCGTGGATGTGATCAACATCAACAACGCTAAGTACTATGCCTATCAGAACTTCGGCGGTGCCCAGCGCCTGCTGCAGTTCGAGAAGTACGGCCCGACTTACAAGTTCGGTGTGAAGGCCAGCTTCTGATGCGCATGATGGATATCCGTTTGTTCCGGCCGGGAGCATTGCTCCCGGCCGTTCTGCTGGCCGGTTGCGTGACTGCATCCAAACCGCCCAAGCCCTATCTGCCTGCCACCGAAGTCCCGGCGCTGGCCGAGACCGATCCGGTTGGCACGGGCAACGCCGATGCGGCGGACGATCCGGCGATCTGGCGCAACGCTGCCGATCCGGCGGCCAGCCTGATCGTTGCCACCGACAAGAAGGCCGGGCTCTATGTCTATGGGCTGGACGGCAAGGTGCGCGATTTCGTGCCTGCAGGCGCGCTCAACAACACCGATCTGCGCACGGTGCGCATGGCCGATGGCTCCTCGCGCATTCTGGTCGGCGCCAGTGACCGCACCGACAAGGCGGAACCGCGCATTGCCTTGTTCAGCCTGGATGGCGCCCGGGCGAAGCTGACCGGACTGGGATCGGATTCGTTCCTGCCCGCCGGGCACGCCCCCGCCGAGGCCTATGGCTTCTGCATGGGCGCACCGCTGGCTGCCGGGGAACTGGCGCGGGCCTATGTCGTGCTGAAGGACGGCACGGTGATGGAAAGCCGTCTGGTCGAGCGGGACGGTGCGATCGTCCCCGAGTATCTGCGCAAAGTGAAATTCGCCACCCAGTCCGAAGGCTGCGTGGTCGATGACGCCACCCATACGCTCTACGTGGCCGAAGAGGACGTTGCCATCTGGCGCGTGGCGCTGAAGGCACCGGTGCTGGCCGGGGAAGCCGTGGCGCATGTGGGCGAAGCCGATGGCCTGGTCGATGATATCGAAGGGCTGGCCATTGCGCGCGACGCCGGTGGCCGCGGCTGGCTCATCGCATCGAGCCAGGGTGACAATGCCTATGCGCTGTTCGATCTCGGCACCGGCAAGTTCGCCGGGCGCTTCCGCATCAATGGCGGCGCGATCGACGGGACCAGCGACACGGACGGCATCGAGGCCGTGATCGGCGATTTCGGGCCGCAGTTTCCGGAGGGGCTGTTCGTGGCGCAGGATGGCGACAACGCTCCGCAGGCGCAGAACTTCAAGCTGCTGTCCTGGCGCGAGATCCGCGAGGCTCTCGGCCTGCGGTAAGCGGTGTGCGGGCGCGAGCGGCTTGAGCACCGGGCCGTCTTTGCGGTAAGGCGGCCACGATGGTTGAGGACCGGGCACAGTGAACAGGCGATCTGCAATCGGCATGGCCATGGCGGCGGCGGTGTTTGCCGCACCGGCGCCGGTCATGGCCGATGTCATGCAGGTCGGTGCTTCGGGAGCCGAGTGGATCGCGGGAGGCCCCGCGCCGACCGGCGCGCTGCCTGATGCAGCGCAGGGGAATGAGGCCGGGCTCACGGGGGCTGCCGTCCAGGACGTGCCGCTTGCCGTGGATGCCGCGCTTCATCCGCAGTCCATGACGGTGGCGCAGGACGCGGCGGGGCCCGCCCGCTGGCGGGCCCGCGTGGCGCAACTCGCCGCGAAATACGATATCAGCCCGGCCTTGCTCGAAGCCGTCGTATGGCAGGAAAGCCGCTGGAACGAGCGGGCCATTTCTCCGGCGGGCGCACGCGGCCTGGCGCAGCTCATGCCGGGCACGGCGGCCCAGATGGGCGTCAATCCCGGCGATCCCATGGCCAATCTGGAAGGCGGAGCCCGCTATCTGCGGATGCAGCTCGATGCGTTCGGCGGCGATGTCGAGAAAGCGCTGGCGGCGTACAATGCCGGTCCGCTGCGGGTGGAGAAGGCCGGAGGCGTTCCGAACATCCGCGAAACGAAAGCCTATGTCGCCGCGATCATGGGGCGGTTGACCGATACGGTCCGGCCGTAGGACACAGAAGGGCGGGTGTTCCCGCCCTTCCGCCTGTTATCAGCCGAGCATCTTCTTCGCCATTTCGCGCACCTCCCCGCCCATGTCGTCGCGGTCGAGTGCAATGGCGAGAGTGGCTTCGACGAAACCGACTTTCGATCCGCAATCGAAACGGCGGCCATTGAACGTGACGGCATGGAACGGCTGCTGGCCGATCAGCTTGGCCATCGAATCGGTAAGCTGGATTTCGCCGCCCGCGCCTTTGCCCTGGCTGGCGAGCAGATCCATGATCTCCGGCTGCAGGATGTAGCGGCCCGAAACGATCTTGTTCGAGGGGGCTTCGGCGGCTTTGGGCTTCTCGACCAGTCCCTTGACCTCGGTGAGACTGCCTTTGCTCTCGCCGGGGGCGATCACGCCGTAGCTGGAAACTTCCTCCATCGGCACTTCGAGCACCGAGACGAAGTTTCCGCCGACTTCGTTATAAGCCTCGATCATCTGCGCCATGCAGCCGGGGGAGCCGTACATCAGTTCGTCCGGCAGGAAGATCGCGAAAGGCTCGTTGCCGACGACGGCGCGTGCGCACCATACGGCATGGCCCAGTCCCAGCGGCACCTGCTGGCGCACGGTGACCAGATTGCCGGGTTCAATGCGCGTCGGGTCGAGCACGTCGAGCGATTTTCCGCGCCCAGTCATCGTCGCTTCCAGTTCGTAGGCCGTGTCGAAGTGTTCGACGATCGCGGTCTTGCCGCGCCCGGTCACGAACACGAACTCCTCGATCCCCGCTTCGCGCGCTTCGTCCACCGCATACTGGATCAGCGGCCGGTCGACGACGGGGAGCAGCTCCTTGGGGATGGCCTTGGTGGCGGGCAGGAAGCGGGTGCCCAGGCCCGCCACCGGGAATACGGCTTTGCGGACGGGCTTGCGGAAGTTCGGTTCACTCATGGGGATTTGCGTTACCTCCAGTTTGGCGCGTTGACGAGTTTAGGCTGCTTACACGGAAGCGTGCAACCGGCACAGGGTCCTTAACAGAGCCTGTCATGTCCGGTTCCCCCGTTGCCGTGTCTGCGTTTCCCGCTAAATGGCAGGAATGGACAAGATCATTATCGAAGGCGGGAAACGCCTGTCAGGCACTATCCCCGTTTCCGGCGCAAAAAATGCAGCCCTCACCCTGTTGCCTTGCGCCTTGCTGACGGACGAGCCGCTGACCCTGCGCAATTTGCCGCGTCTCGCCGATATCGACGGGTTCCAGCACCTGATGAATCAGTTCGGTATATCGACCATGATTGCCGGATCGCGGCCGGAGGATTTCGGCCGTGTCATGACGCTGCAGGCGACTCGCATCACCAGTTCGGTGGCGCCTTACGATCTGGTCCGCAAGATGCGTGCCTCGATTCTGGTGCTGGGCCCGATGCTGGCCCGGATGGGCGAAGCGACGGTGTCGCTGCCGGGCGGCTGCGCGATTGGCAACCGCCCGATCGATCTGCACCTCAAGGCGCTCGAAGCGCTCGGTGCGACGATCGAACTGGCTGCCGGTTATGTGAAGGCAGTCGCGCCTGACGGCGGCTTGCCGGGCGGGCGCTATTCCTTCCCCGTCGTTTCCGTCGGGGCGACCGAGAATGCGCTGATGGCGGCGGTTACGGCGCGTGGCACGTCGGTTCTCCACAATGCCGCGCGCGAGCCGGAGATCGTCGACTTGTGCAACCTGCTGGTGGCGATGGGGGCTGAGATCGAAGGGATCGGCACTTCCGAAGTCACTATCCATGGCGTGCCGCGTCTGCACGGGGCCACGTACATGGTCATGCCCGACCGTATCGAGGCGGGCTCTTACGCCTGCGCGGCGGCGATCACCGGCGGGGAAGTGACTCTGAAGGGCGCGAAGATCGAAGATATGGAAGCAACGGTGCAGGCGCTGCGCGACGCCGGCGTCCATGTCGAGGCGGTTCCCGGCGGGCTTCATGTCGCAGCCGATGGCAAGCTTCGCCCGGTGACGATCTCGACTGCACCCTATCCCGGTTTTGCCACAGACATGCAGGCCCAGCTCATGGCGCTGCTGTGCCTGGCCGGGGGATCGAGCGTCCTGACCGAGACGATTTTCGAAAACCGCTACATGCACGTGCCCGAACTCAATCGCATGGGCGCACATATCGAGACCAAGGGCCGCACCGCCATCGTCCATGGCGTGGAGCAGCTTCACGGCGCGGAAGTCATGGCCACCGATTTGCGGGCTTCGATGAGCCTGGTGATCGCGGGCCTGGCGGCCGAAGGGCAGACCCAGGTCCACCGCCTCTACCACCTCGATCGCGGCTACGAGCGGCTGGAGGAAAAGCTGGCGCTGGCCGGGGCGCAGATCGAGCGGGTCGGCGGGGACTGAGGAACCCGCCCCGCCTGCCGTGCGTTTTCCTCCATAAACCATCAAGGAATATTGGAGGAGCCAGGATATGGGCCTGATCAAGATGGCCGCTGCCGGGATCGCCGGTTACACTCTCTACAAGTACGCGACGCGTGACCGGGACAGCCGGCCCGCGCCTGCGGGAAACGAGCACTTCACCGAAGTGCGCGATGCCGGGCCGGAAAACATGAAGGACAAGCCCGCCCGCTGGTCGCAGACCGACGAGGCTATAGACGAGAGCTTTCCGGCAAGCGATCCGCCCGGCACTTATTGACGCCGCAGCCTGAGCCTAGAGTTTTTCCGCTTGAGATTGAATCGGGGGGATTCCCTCTG
>NZ_JALHLG010000070.1 GCF_022832375.1 Novosphingobium beihaiense | reverse complement strand
CGACATCGCCGAAGTGCGCACCGCCGAGGGCAAGCTCTACCTCTACGGTTGGCGCTCCGCAGAAGGCGGGAAGAAGCATCTAGGCTTGGGGGCAATGACAAATTTGACGTCTGAGGGCGCCTTGGCGTCCTCAGTCCACTTCCTTTTATGTTCTTGAGGAGGGGTACAATGCCAAGTTGGCACTCGCACCGGAGCAAGAGGAAAGGCCGAACATCTCTTCGTGCTCGCGCAAGCTGTCCGCGTCCCCACCGTACATATGGGCCAGCCGTTCCTCATGCGTGGCTGCGGCGAGCGTTCTGCGGTTACGTCTCCCAGATCCAGTCAGATTGCGGGCGGCGTTGGCAAGGAGCTTGGCCGCTTTCCCAGCCAGACGGGACGGGGCCCGATCCCATGTGCGTCCCTTTCGCTTCCCGGAGCTTTGCACCAAGCTTCTGCCGCAAAATGCGGAGGATCTCGATGGGAAGGTTCGCAAGTTCGACGAAATAGGAATTGCTGGTCTGCTGGCGTTTAGGGCCTTCATCTGGACCATTACCGGTTTTTACCGTTCGACGCATCCTGTCGATGACCTTCTCCCGGCGAAGGACCTCGAGCTGACGGACGACGGTGCGGTGCGAGAGCTTCGATCGCTTGGCAATCGTGTCCAGAGATGGATCGCATCGGCCTGTTTTCCCATCCATGAAGCTGAACAGGGCTTTCAGGACCTGCATCGTATTCATGGAGATTGGAAGGCTCTTGCCGGGTTTCCGGATGTGATCGGAATAGGCAACGACGGTGTCCCGGAACACGTCGCGGAAGGGGAACATGTTCTCATTGCGAACCGCCGGCTCCCAATGGATCTTCGAGACCTGGGCGCGATCGTCTTCGACGTCGTAGCTGCGCCGTCACACGGAATCTCTTGCGAAAGCGGTGCTCATGCGCTGCCTCCAACGAATTCAGGGTTCAGGTGCGGCGGCGGCAATCCGCGAGCATGGCTGGTGAGGGCGGACCTTCGCACAGCAGGTCCGCCCATTCCTGGGCGATAATGCGCCGCTGCGGCATATACGCGGGCCCGATTGTAGTGCGCCTCGGTTCCACGGGGCTTGTGAGCGAGCATCAGGTCGATCACCGACGGTCGCCAGGCAGGCCGAGATCTGCAGCGCGCTCGTTCATGATCGTGCTGAATGTGCTGCGCCAGCCATGCGGGACATGCTTGCCCTCGTAGCCGGTAAAGCGGCGATACGCGACGTTGAGCGTGTTGTTCGAAATCGACCGGTGCGAGAAACGTGGAGAGGGAAACAAATAGGCCCGGTTCGCCGATAGCGACAGTGCAACCTTCACTGTCTCGACGGCCTGCCGGGACAGGGGAATGGTGAAGTCGAATGCAGTTTGTTCGCTTTCCGCGAGCTCAAGCTTCATCTTCTCGGCGGGAATTCGCCTGCAGGGCTCCGCACCGTCCAGATCCAGAAATTCCGAAGCCTGGGCGAGCCGAAGTGGGCCCGGCCGGGATGCGGTGAGTACAAGCAGCTGCGACGCCAGCTTGGTTGCGGGCTGGCCGGGCAGGGCTTCGAAGTCGAGCAGGAACTCGAGCCTGCTCGACTTCGAGAATGGCCGGAAAACGGCCTATGACTTGCGGCTGAAGGATGGCTTGTATCGACGCGGCAGGGTTCATTTCCGCTTCCCCGGTCGCAATAGCCAAGTCGAACACTGACTTGATCCGCCAAAGCAACCGGTGCGCGGTATCCACTGCCCCGCGGTGTTGCACTGCGTCTATCATGGGACGAATGTCGGCAGGCCGGATGCTGGTGAGTTGGAGACTGCCGATCTCCGGAAAGATGTCCCTTTCCAGGCTGCGCTTTACCGCCGCGTGGTGTCTGGGTTTCCAGCCCTTCTGCTGCAGCCGGAGCCATTCCAGCGCGGCAGCGCGGCAGCGCGGCAGCGCGGAATGTCCCTGTTTCCTCTTCCTTGCCAAGGCGGCGTGCCCGCGATTTCTTCCGCTGCTCGCCCGGATCCCGGCCAGCGGCCAATTCCGCGCGAGCCTCGTCCTTGCGCAATCTCGCCTCCTTCAGCGAGAGTTGCGGGTAGGGACCGAACGTCAGCAACTTCTCCTTGCCGCCGTACCGGTATTTCAGCCGCCAGCTCTTCAAGCCGGCTTTGGTCACCAGCAAAAAGAGTCCTTCGTCGATCGACCCGCTGTCTTGCATTCGCGATCCGTCAACATTCGATCCCCCCACTTCCGAGATTCGATGCCCCCAAAACACCCCCGAGTTGCTTGGGCATGGACGAGAACAAAGAGAAAACCTACGGATAGCAGATGTGCCAAAAACCCCTGATTTGCAAGGGATTTCGGAATGTTCCGGAACTAGTGGGAATGGGAAATGGTGCCGGTTGCAGGAGTCGAACCCGCGGCCTGATGATTACAAATCAACTGCTCTACCAACTGAGCTAAACCGGCATGCCTTGCGGCGAGTCCGGCGCCCTTACCGGAAGGCAGGGGCGCCGGTCCAGTCGTTTTGTGAGGTCTGGGCTCAGAATACCGCGTGCGGGGCGTCTTCGTGCATCATTGCCTGGCGCACCAGCGGGATCGGCGGGCCGCCGTAGCTGAGGAACTGGTCGTGGAACGCCTCCCACGCCTTGCGGCCGCCGCGCGTGGCGGTCCAGTCGTGGCGCAGTTTGAGGATCATCAGCTTGCCCAGCGTATAGTTGAGGAAGGCCGGGTCATAGGTGCCGCGTGCGGCTTGCTGTTCGGCATTGCCCTCGTCGATATAGCACTTGTCCATGAACATCGCCTTGGACTGCGCCTGCGTCATCCCGCGCGCGTGCAGGCCGATCGCGGAGAGGAAGCGGCAGTCGCGCAGCAGCGCGTTCGAAAGCTGGCCGATGTGGACTTCCGGATCGCCATTGCCGAGCCCGGCATCCCACATCATCTGCTCGGTATAGTGCGCCCAGCCTTCGGCGAAGCCGTAGCCGACGAACAGTTTGCCCACGATCGAGGGCGTCTGGTTCGAATGGAGGAACTGCAAGTAGTGGCCCGGCATCACTTCATGGACGCTGGTGAACAGCAGGTCGTCCTTGCCCGGCACGTAGTCGAGCTGCTTCTGCTTGGGCCACGCGGGATCGGGCGGCGAGATGTAGTAGACCGAGGTGGGATTGGTTTCGAGCGGCCCCGGCGGGTCCATATAGGCCGAATTGGCCCGGTTGTAGGGCGGGCTTTCCTCGACTTTGGCCATCTTGGTGCCGGGGATGGTGACGATGTGATGCTCGCGCACGAAGGCGGCGAGTTCGGGGATCTGGCGGCGCGCTTCGGCGACGGGGCCGTCGGCGGGCTTGTCCGCGCTCATCTTGGCGACGCAGGCAGGCACGCTCTTGCCGGGCGCGAATTGGGCGCAGGCGGCGACGAGCGCATCGCGGTTGCGCTTGAG
Source organism: Novosphingobium beihaiense (assembly GCF_022832375.1). Lineage (GTDB taxonomy): Bacteria > Pseudomonadota > Alphaproteobacteria > Sphingomonadales > Sphingomonadaceae > Novosphingobium > Novosphingobium beihaiensis. The sequence goes on along the minus strand of NZ_JALHLG010000070.1, from coordinate 6,167 downwards.
ATCGGCGCGGCCCACGGCTTCCAGTTCGTCAAGCGGGGCATCGACGGCTTCGGTCGCCGCCAGCATCCGCGAGAAGCGCGCGGCGCCCAGTGCATAGGCCTCGTTCGCGGGGGCCTTGGCGATCCAGTCGGCCAGCGTCTGCATCGCGGCGCCGGCCTTTTCGGAGGCGGCCTTGAGTTGCGCCTGCAGCGCCGGATCGTTGACATCGGCAAAGGCCGCGCGGGCATCGCCGCGATAGTAGGCGGCTAAGCCGGAGAATGCGTCACCGCCCACCTTGATGAAGCTGGCGGGCATCGGCGTCTTCAGGTTCGCGCGGATCTGCGCGGTGGCGGCGGGAACCGCGTTGAGGAAAGCGATCATCGCCTTCATGCGCGTGGGCTTGTCGGCATAGGCGCGGCTCACGTAGACGTTCGGATCGAGCCCGTTGTTGATGTAGTAGGTGGGGTTGGTGTGGGGCTGGTCGGCATCTTCCAGCCAGAACAGCTGCCCCTTGGCCACCTGCACCAGATAGGCGCGTTCGAAGGCCTGATCGGGCGTCAGATCCTTGAACTTGGCGGCGTCGGCGATCAGGCCGTGCAGGAACGCACCCTTGGCCTTGAGCCCGGCGGCGCTCCAGTCGGGAAGCTGGCCGTCGTACTGGTGGGCGCCTTCGTAGATGGCAAAGCTGGGATCGATGGCGAGCCAGCGGTCGATCGTGGTCTTGACGAAACCGCTCCACGCGGAGGCCGGGGCTTCAGCAGCGGCGGGTTCGGGGCTGGCGGAAACCGGTGCGGTTCCCAGAGCGAGGCAGGCGAGTCCTGCCAGCAGTTTGGCTTTCATAGGATGGATTGCGTCCCTGTCGGTATTGGGGAGTGGCGCCCAGACCGGGGGGAGGGGCGCCCTCGATGGCAGGGGTTGTGGGCTATCGTGCGCCGAAGGTCCAGCCCTCTGTTCGTGCAAGATCTTTCGTCAGTCCGGCAGGCGTCCACAGGGGCGCTTGCGGCGCGGCGGTGCGCAGCCAGGCGGCGGTCAGCAGCGCGTCGGAGGAATGATCGTCGATGGGGCCTTCGCCGGGCACGGGCGGCGAGCCGAGCGCGCGCAGGGCTTCGTTGAGAGCGGCGTGCTCCGTCATCTTGGCGCGCGCGGCGCTGCGGCCCGCGGCCACGGCGGCCAGCGTGGTGTAGATTTCGACGATCACCGGGCCGGAAGCGGGTAGCGGCTCGATGGGCCAGACTGGCACACGCCCGCGCAACCGGTGCAGCAGGCGCATGCCGGTCAGGCTGGACTTGCCGACTTGCGCGGCGCCGACGAGATTGAAGTTCGAATAGGGTTTGCACCCGGCGCGCGCCTGCGCCTCTTCGGTCACGCGCATACGGCCGCGTTTGTGCGATGCGCCGGGCAAGTGGAACTGCGCCCCCTCGCGGCCGCCATGGCGGCGGAAGTACGCGCTCAGCTCGGGGTGATCAACGAAGCTGGTGGCGGACAAGTGCGGATCGCAGGCGCACACGGCATCGATCAGGGCCCAGAGCGCGGGGGCGTCGGGTGGGCTTTCCGCCCAGCCGGGAAAGAACGCGCCCGCATCGGCGAAGGGCAGCGAGATGCCGAGATCGAGGCCGATCAGCGCGTCTTCCGGGCACTCGCGGAGCAGCAGGTCCAGCACCTCCGCGCGCGACCAGTGGCGGTGCTCCTTGGGCCGCAGCAGCCGGGGCGCTTCTCCGTCCGTGCCACACAGCGCCACGGCAATGCCTTTTTGCCGGGCGCCCACCGCGCCGGACCAGTCTATCGCCATGAAATGCCGGAAGCGGGTGGGGCTCACGTTGGCGGAGATCACTGGCCCCGGCGCTCGGCGCGCTTGCGGTCCCACCATTCGATGCGCTTCTTCACTTCGCGTTCGAAGCCGCGCTCGACCGGATCGTAGAAGGTCTGCGGCGCCATGTCCTCGGGCCAGTAATTGTCGCCGGAAAAGCCGTCCGGCGCATCGTGGTCGTAGGCGTAGTCCTTGCCGTAGCCGATATCCTTCATCAGCTTGGTCGGCGCGTTGAGGATGTTCGCGGGCGGGCTCAGCGATCCGGTTTCCTTCGCGCTTTTCCACGCGGCCTTCTGCGCCATGTAGGCCGCGTTCGATTTGGGCGCGGTGGCAAGGTACAGGCAGGCCTGCACGATCGCGCCTTCGCCTTCGGGGCTGCCAAGGAATTCGTAGGCCTGCTTGGCGGCGAGGCATTGTTGCAGCGCCTGCGGATCGGCAAGGCCGATATCCTCGCTGGCCATGCGGGTCAGCCGCCGCAGCAGGTAGAGCGGCTCCTCGCCCGCCGTCAGCATCCGCGCCAGATAGTAGAGCGCGGCCTGCGGGTCCGATCCGCGCACCGATTTGTGCAGCGCCGAGATCAGGTTGTAATGCCCGTCGCGGTCCTTGTCGTAGACGGCGACGCGGCGTTGCAGGAACTGGCCGAGCCCCGCCGGATCGAGCGGCTCGGCGATCTTCGCGGCATAGAGCGTTTCGGCCTGATTGAGCAAGAACCGTCCGTCGCCATCGGCCGAGGCGATCAGCGCCTCGCGCGCGGCAGCGTCGAGCGGCAGCGGGCCTTCGAGCGCTTCGGCCTTGTCGAGCAGCGTGCCGAGCGCGGCCTGATCGAGCCGGTGCAGGATCAGCACTTGCGCGCGGCTGAGCAACGCGGCGTTAAGCGCGAAGCTGGGGTTTTCGGTGGTGGCGCCCACCAGCGTGACGGTGCCGCGTTCCACGAACGGCAGGAAACCGTCCTGCTGGGCGCGGTTGAAGCGGTGGATCTCGTCCACGAACAGCAAAGTGCGCTGCCCGGCCTTGGCCATCGTCTCCGCCTCGGCAAAGGCCTTCTTGAGATCGGCAACGCCGGAAAACACCGCGCTCACTGCCGCAAAGCGCATCCCCACGGCGGCGGCGAGCAGGCGGGCGGTGCTGGTCTTGCCGGTGCCGGGCGGCCCCCACAGAATCATCGAGGACAGCCGCCCCGCCCCCACCATGCGCCCGATCGCGCCTTCCGGGCCGGTCAGGTGCTCCTGCCCCACGACATCGGCGAGCGTGCGCGGGCGCAGCCGGTCGGCCAGCGGGGCATCCTCGCGCGGCTCGCCGGAGGAGGCGGAAGGGGGCAGGTCATCGGCGAAAAGGTCGGCCATGGGGGCTATCTAGCGACTCTTGCGCGTGATTGCATCGGGAGATGCCGCGGCCTACCCTCGCAGGGCAAGGCAAGCTGGGGAGAAACGGCCATGACCGCGCGAACACAGACAAAGCCATCGCGCCGCTATTGGGGAATCGCGGTGTTCTCGCTGATCTGGAACGCCTTCGGGTGTCTGGACTTCACATTGACGGTAACGCGCTATCCGGCCCATATGGCGGCGTTTCCTGCGGATATGATCGACTGGCTCGATGCCGCTCCCACCTGGACGCTGGTGCCCTGGGCGATGGGTGTGTGGGGCGCGCTGGCGGGCTCGCTGCTGCTGCTTGTGCGATCGCGCCGGGCCGTCACGGCATTCGCGCTTTCGCTTGCCGGGCTGGCCGTCCATCAAATCTGGCAGTTCACGTCCGGCATGCCGGACAGCATGATAACACCTGCCAACGTCGTCATGGCCGTGGCGATCTGGATCGTGGCACTGGCGCTGCTGTGGTACGCGGTGCGAATGCGCGCACGCGGCGTGCTGGGTTAACCGCGCGTTTTCTGGCGGATCAGCCGGACGTAAGTGTCGGCCACCGCCTGATTGATCTTGTCCCAGCTAAACTCGCTGGCCCTGGCCTCTCCCGCGCGGCCATGCGCGGCGCGCAGGGCAGGATCTTCGATGTAGGTCCTCAAGGCTTCGGAAAACTGGTGGATCGCGCCGGGCGGGATCAGGCGGCCGGAATTGCGGTCGTCGACGAGGCTCTGGCTGCCGGTTGCGGCGGCGGCGACCACCGGCAGGCCGCAGGCCATCACTTCCAGCGTGACATTGCCGAACGTCTCGGTGACCGAAGGATTGAACAGCACGTCCATCGAAGCGACCGCGCGGCCGAGATCAGCCCCCTGCTGGAAGCCGACGAAAGCCGCGCCGGGCAGGCGGGCCTCGAACCACTCGCGTGCGGGGCCCTCGCCGATCACCAGCACCTTGTGGGCCACGCCCCGGCGGCGCAAGTCGTCCAGCGTGTCGGAGAAGACGTCGAGCCCCTTTTCCATCACCAGACGGCCAAGGAAGCCGATCACGACTTCATCGTCGCCAATGGCCAGCGAGCGGCGCCATTCCAGATCGCGGCGGCCCGAATGGAAAATCTCGCGGTCCACCCCGCGCGACCAGATCGAAACGTCGTAGTTCATGCGCTGGTCGCGCAGCACTTGCGCCATGCTTTCGGATGGCGCCACCAGCGCGTCGCAGCGGCGGTAGAAGCGGCGCAGCATGGCTTCCATCACCGGCTCGCCCCAGGCCATGTTGTAATAGCGCAGATAGGTTTCGAAACGCGTGTGGACAGAGGCCAGCACGGGCAGGTTGCGTTTGCGCGCCCAGCCTACCGCCTGATGCCCGACCGGATCGGGAGAGGAGACATGGACGACATTGGGCGCGAAGGCATCCAGATCACGCCGCGCCTTGCCGGCAATGCGCAAGGGCACGCGGTATTCCGCGCGGCCCGGAATGGGGAGGGAGTACACGCTGACTAGATCGCCGGTGGCCTCGAAAGCGGGTTCGGCCACGGTCGGGGAATAGACACGCACTTGCGCGCCCTGGCGGAGCAGGTAGCCGACGAGACGGTTGAGCGCCTGATTAGCGCCGTCACGAACGTAATTGTAGTTGCCCGAGAACAGGGCGATGCGCAGATCGGCGGTTTCCATCGTGGAGGCCCATAGCTCTCCGCGCCGCGCTTGGCGAGAGTGTGCGTGCTCCGCCCCCAGCAAGTAACCGGCCGCTCTCCAAGGGGAGAGGAGAGCGGCCGGCGGAATTAGCGGGAATCAGCGGCGGTGGCGGCCGCGGTAGTGGCCATGGCTGCGGCGGTCATGGCGGCCGTCGCGGTATCCATCGCGATAGGCGTGGCGATCGCGGCGCCAGTCGCGGTCATAGTGGCGCCGGGCATAGCGCCAGTCGCGTTCCCGATGCCAGCGGCTGCGGTAATAGGGCGCATAGTAGCGGCTGTAGTACCGGTCCCGGTAATAGCGGCCGGGACGGCCCTCATAGTAATAGTAGTAGCCAGGATAACCGCGCACCGTCACATAGCGGCGGGAGGGATAATAGGCGCGGTCGTAATAGCGGTCATCGTGGCTGTCGGCGATGGCCGCGCCAATGGCAAGGCCGACGATCCCGGCACCGATGGCGATCGCGGCGTCGTTGCCGCTGCCGTGATGGCGGTAGTGATCGCGCGCCTGCGCCGGTGCCGCCACGGCCAGCGCCGTGGCAGCCAGTGCCGCGCCAAGACCCAGCCTGGCGGCGGCGGATTTCAGTCCATTTCGCAACATATGCGTCTCCCTATGTCTGGGCCAACCGGGTGACGGCGGTTTCGGCAGGCGCTGTGGAGCCTGATTTCTGGACGATAGGGACTGAACTGGTGGTGAACTTGTCACAAGTTGTAACAGGCTGCTCCCCCGGACGTGCCCCGTCCGACGCGGATGGGACACGCTTCGCCGGGATCAGCGCGGATCGCGGCGGTCCCGGCGGGGCGCGTTACGCGGCGGCTAGTTGTTTGGTCCCGGCATTTGATGGTGCGGGTTTAAGGTGAAACGCTCTGGCTCAGTTGCCCAGCATTTGCAGATGTATTCGTAGGGCGTGAGGCCTCGCAGGGTCTTCAGCCGACGGCCGCAATTGTAGGCGTTGATGAAGTCGTGGAGATGCGCGGTGAGCTGGGCGTGGCTGTGTAGCGTTTGACCGTTGCCTCCTTGATCGTCCGGTTCATCCTCTCGACCTGTCCGTTGGTCCAGGGATGCTTGATCTTGGTGAGGCGGTGCTCGATCCCATTTTCGCGGCAGCGCATGTCGAACATGTGGGTCATGTAGGTCGGGGTGGGACCATCGGCATAGCGTGGGGGGAAGGTGAACTGGATGCCCCCTTCGGCTCCGCTCAGGACAGGATCATCGGTCAGCACGGTGTGGATCGTGTAGGGGACGGCCTCTATCAGGGCGGCTAGGAAGGCCGAGGCTGATGTCCTGCCGGTCTTCGTAACGAACTGGACGAAGGCAAACTTGCTGGTCCGGTCGATCGCCACA
>NZ_JALHLG010000007.1 GCF_022832375.1 Novosphingobium beihaiense | reverse complement strand
GCCCGGCACAAGTCCGCCACATAGCCCAGATGATCGGACCCGAGATCGGGAGAACGCCTGACCGCCGCCACGCGCCAGTTGCGGCCGACAAGCAACTGGTCGATCTGCCATAGCCCGCCGATCCGGTGCCCGCCGTAGCGCACCGGCCAGGTCGGGCCGCCCGCGGCCGCCACGCGAAGGCCGTTTCGCCGGGCGAAAGCGCGCAGCGTGCGCATGCGCGGCGACATGTTGAAATCGCCCATGACGATCGCATCGGCAGGAGACTGTAATGCCGTTTCCAGTTCGGCAAGTTCGGCGCGTTGCCGCCCAAGAGGTAGCGGGCGCGAAAGGTGGGTTGCCAGCACTTCTCCCCCGTTTCCCAAGGCAAGCGGGGCAAAGGCCATGCGCACGGCGGACAGCGCCTTGCGATTTGCCGGATCGCCGTGCGCGAGCGGCTCGGCATCGCGGGGGCGCATCGCCGCATAGACAAGCGTGGAGCAGCGCCCCCTGGTCAGACAGCTCTGGCGATAGGGGTAGTGCTTTGCGAGATAAGCCCGCAGTTTCCGCGCCCTTTTTCCCACTTCCGCGACGCCGACAATCTCCGGGCGTTCGCGCGCGATCCAGTCCGCGATGGGGCGCGCCAGAGCCGGATTGTGCGCATTGATCCAGGCCACTCGCAGAGTCGCTTGCGCTGGCGGGCATGACGCAGGCTGGGGAGCAGGCACCAGTGCCACGGCGCCGGGGATCAGGCACAGGCCCGCCAGCCCCTTTCCGGCCTTGGTCCGCGCCCGCAGCAGCAGCCGGATCGCGCAAACACCGCTCACCAGCGCTGCGGGCAGTTCCGCCAGCGAGGCCAGATCCAGAACGGGAAGCGCACCGCCAAACCACGCCGCCGCGAGGACTGGCAGACACAAGATCAGCCCGGCAACGGCTAGCCTGTCCAGCCAGACGCCGGAGCGCCGGCCAGTTGAACGGGGGCCAGTCGAGCGCGGCCCGATCAAACGAGGGTCACTCAAACGCGGGGCTGCCCGTCATCGATAAGCATATGCCCTGTTTCCTCCTGCGCTGCGCCGCTCAGCAAATGCAGGATACAGAAAATCCCTCCGAATTCGATACGAAACCGGCGGGTTCCGGTTTGAAGCCGTGCCGGTGCGCATCTATTCTATGCCGCGATCGGGTGTCCCCAAGCGGCCAACCCATCAGACAACATGGGAAGGCGGCAAACGTCTTCGGAAAAGTTCGAGAGGTCGCATGAACAGGCACGTACACCGGATATTCGTCATACCGTCCTGCCATCTGGCGGACCGCATCTCTCCTGGCGGCTGGAGCATGGCCATCGCCATGGGGCTGGCTCTTTGGTGGGGCCTGTTCTCCCTGCTGTGAGCAAACGCCTGCGTGGCGATGGCGAACAGGGATTCGGGTTCCCGCAACCCTGGGAGGAAAGCCCCTTAATAAGACCCCCGCGCCATGACGACCGCCGGAACCGTCTTGCACAGCAGCCAGGCGTCCAGCGCCAGGCTTTTGCGGGCAATATAGGATAAGTCCATCTCCACCCGCTGCTGAAACGACGTATCGCTCCGCCCGCTTGTCTGCCACAGGCCGGTGAGGCCGGGCCGGACCAGGCAGTAATGCGGGAAATGGCTGCCGTAGCAGGCCACTTCGTCATCGACGATCGGACGGGGGCCCACCATGCTCATATCCCCCATCAGCACATTGATGAGCTGGGGAAACTCATCGAGACTGAGCTTGCGCATCACCGCGCCAACGGGGGTGACGCGCGGGTCTTTGCGGAGCTTGCGCCCCACCTCCCATTCGCGGCGCGCCGCCTCGTTCGTTTCTAGATGCGCCCGCAGGATGGCATCCCCGTCCACTTTCATCGTCCGGAACTTGAGGCAGTTGAAGTACCGCCCACGGTATCCGATCCGGCGGTGAACGAAGAAAACCGGCCCCGGATCACTGACGAACAGCACCAGCGTCACCAGCACCAGAAACGGAAGCACGGCGATCAGGATCAGCAAAGCCAGCACAATGTCGAAACCACGCCAGGCCCCGCTTTCCCACCAGGACACCGGGCGCCGGACAGGTTCGACTCTGTCCGCAGGCCACGCAAATGCATCCGGGGGCGCTGCCCCCCGTTCAAGGTCCATATCCACCTACTCCTCCCTGAAGCCGGATGTTAGCCGGAAGTATCAACCGACCCTAACTGGCTACCACCCACCATTTTGCACCCGCAACGGGAGTTGTATTCAATACGGTTCAATAACAATTGCCGACTTAATCGAATAACTTGCCACATTTATTAGGTATAGGCACATAAGATACTCTACATGGAGAACGCATTTACAGGAATAAAGCCCCACAGATCCGGAATAGATATTTCCGCAGCGCACAATCAAACCGCCCCATACAAAGATCGGGAATGGAAGCAGCCCTGTGCACGGCCCCTTCGCGAAGCGCGCGTCACACGCCCGTGCGATCCGCCGCGAACAGTGCGCTCAGTCCTTGATAGAGGCCGTTCGCCTGCCGCACCGCCGCTTCGGGCAGATCAAGGGCAGGCCCGGCCGGGCGCGACAAGGCCGGTTCGATCCGCGAATAACGCCCGCTCTGCAACGGGTCTCCCCCGCCCTTGCGGCGCGAGGCGGCCATGCTGGCGTAGCGGTTCTCCAGCGGCGGATCGAAGCCGATCCGGGCCGATATCGCCGCCAGTGCCGCATCGGGATCGCGAACAAGCGCCTCGTGCGTGAGCCCGGTGCGCCGGTGCGCGGGAAAGCGGTGCCACAGGCCCTCCAGCGCGGTCAGCCGCTCGATATAGTAGGCCGCTGCCTCTTCCTGCGTGCGGTATTCGTCCCGCCCGAGCTGCGCGTAGAGATTGACGATCGAACGGATCGCCTCGTCAGGCCTGCGCACCACGAAGACCGCCCGCGCCTCGAAGAACCCGGGCGGCGCCGCGCGATCGTGGCGCGAATGGAGGATCTTGTCGAACAGCGCGGCCGCCTGCGGCTTCCAGCCGCCCCGGCGCATCTGGTTGAGCGCGAGGCGCCCCAGCGCGCCCTGCCCGTCATAGCGGATATGCGCTTCCCCATAGCCGCTGATGTCCGGGCGGGAGCACAGGATGTTGGACAGCGCGGTGGACCCGCACCGCATATGGGCGAGGATGAACAGGCAGTTGCGATAGCGGTAGCCCGGCCGGGACCGGCTGATCAGCCAGCCGGCGGTGTTCTTTCCGGTTTCGCGCAAGGTTTCGATCATGGCCGCAACGATATCCATCCGCCGCCGGTGCGCGCGCGCAATTCGCTCCATCCCGGCGGCAATTCGGATTCTGCCTGCGCGCCGGGGTGGTAGAAACGCCGTGTCCGTTACGGCCCGGCACGCAAGAAACGGCACCGGCAAACCGCGGCTGGAATGGACCGGCCCTTCGGCGAAAGCCGCAGGCGCGGCCTTTCAGCGCCCGGCAGCGGCTCGCCCGCCTCCGGCCTCCTTTCAGCCCTGCCTGCGGGATGCGGCCTATGACGACGACGAGTGCGGTTCCCGGCAGACAAGCCCTTCGCGCGGCGGGGCGGCAAAGCGCGAAGGCGCTGTTCGCCTTTACCGCGCGCGCCTTGCAGCAAGTCTCCACGCTGGTGATGACGCTGCTGGCGGCGCGGTTTCTGCTGCCCGCGCAATATGGCGTCTACAGCCTGGGCATCGTCTTCATCGTGCTGGTCCAGACGATGACTTATACCGGATTCTACCAGTTCATCCTGACCTCGAAGGAAGAGGATAGCGCGGTGCTCTCCACCTGCTTCTGGCTGATCCTCGGGCTGGTGTCGCTCGCCTCGCTCGTTCTGGCACTGGCGGCGTTTCCTCTGGAATGGATGTTTCAGGCCCATCCGCTGGGCACCGTGCTGCTGCTGCTCGCCCTGATCCAGCCGCTGGCGAGCGTGGGCGCATGGTCCTCCGCCGCGCTGCTGCGGCGCGGGGAAGTCACGCTGAACTTCACAGTGATGTTCGCGCAGAACCTGGTAGCGCTGATCGGCGGGGCCATGCTGCTGTGGTTCTGGCATTCGATCTATGCGCTCGTCGCCTTCCGCTATCTGCGCGTGCTGACCGGCGCGGTGCTCTATGCCGTTCTGGGGCGGGACTGGCCGCAGTGGACTTTCCGCCGCGATCTGGCCCGCAAGGCCGCAGCCTTTTCGGGCGGGCTCTACGGATCGCGGTTCCTCGCCTTCCTCGCGCGCTATGCCGCCGATCTGCTGCTGGGCCTGCTGCATTCGCCCGCGGCTGTCGGCCTCTACCGCTTCGGCAACCGGGTGGCGACGGGGGCGACCGACGTGTTCAACCAGCCGATGAGCACGTTCGCCGCCACCCAGTTCGGCGCGGCTGCCCGGCAGGACCGCGATCTTGCCGTGCCGCTCGCGCGCTTTGCCGGGGCCATCACCATGCTCACCGGCCTTACCGGCGCGGTGATCATCGTGTTCGCCCACGATGTGATCGCGCTCTTTTTCCAGACCTCGTACCTCGCCGCGCTCGCCGTTACCTATGCCATGGCCCTGCGCGGCGCGGCGGGCGCAGGGCAGATGCTGATCGAGCCGGCTTTCGCCGCACTGGGCCGGACGGGCTGGGTGATGATGTTCGATCTCGTCTCCACCGGAGTTGCGATAGCGGCGGTCTTCGCCGCCTCGCCTTTCGGGCTGGAGGTGCTGGCGTGGACGCAGGCGGCCGTCGTACTCGGCACCACCGGCTGGGCTTTCGGCCTGCTGCGCTGGCGCGGGCAGATCCGCATCGGCGACGCCCTCAGGGCCTTTGGCGGAGCGGTGATGCTGTGCGCGCTCTATGGCGGGCTGCTGGCGATCTGCCGCATGGGTATCGCGGCCTTACCGCTCTCCCCCCTGGCGGCGCTGGTGCTGGGGCTGGCCTGTGCGGGAGGGCTCGCACTGGCGGTGCTGGCTCTCGCCGTGCGCTTGCGCATTTTTAGCCTGCAGGCCTTTTCGGGATAGGGATCACATACTTTGGATCGTCATTGCGAGGCCCGCAGGGCCGTGGCAATCCAGAGCACAGGACACTGCCCTGGATTGCTTCGCTCCGCTCACAATGACGAAGATTTCGTGCCCTTAAGCCGTGAAATCGATATCCACCAGATGCCGCGCGCGGCAGATTTCCACGCGCAATTCGCCTTCGCCGGTGCCTTCCTCGGGTTCGGCATCGTAGATGAAGGAATGCCCGTTCATGTGCTCCCAATCGGCCACGGTCATCAGGCGCCCTTCGGCGGTCAGCCAGCGCACTTTGTCCGGAAACCGCGCGAAGGAGCGCAGCCGCCCGTGCCGCTTGGCCGATAGCATGGCCACATAGTCTTCCAGTTCGCTGTCGCGCGCGGCCCAGTCCACCCAACCGATCGGATTGTCCTGACAATAGGCGTTGTTGTTGCCCTGCTGGCTGCGCCCGAACTCATCGCCCGCCGTCAGCATGATCGTGCCGGTCGAGGCGAAGAGCGTGCCGAGCAGCGCCTTGAGATCGGCCTTGCGCGCGGCCAGCACTCGCGGATCATGGCTGGGGCCTTCCACGCCGTTATTCCAGCTATGGTTCTCCCCATGCCCGTCGCGGTTGTTTTCGCCGTTCGCTTCGTTGTGGCGGTGGGCATAGGCCACCACGTCGGCAAGCGTGAAACCGTCGTGCGCGGCGAGGAAGTTGACCGAGCGGCAATCCGAATGGGGCTGGTGCGGGCCGAACACGTCCGACGATCCGGCCAGCCGGGTCGCCAGCACGCCAATACCTTCCTCGCCTTTCCAGAAGCGCCGCACATCGTCGCGGAAGCGGTCGTTCCATTCGAGCCAGTGCGCCGGGAAGTTGCCGAGCTGGTAACCGCCGGGGCCGATGTCCCACGGCTCGGCAATCAACACGCGGTCAGCCAGCAGCGGATCGGCCTCGATCCCGGCGAAGATGGGCGCGGCGGGATCGAAGCCGGGGCCGCGCGCCATGACCGGCGCGAGATCGAAGCGGAACCCGTCGATCCCGCAATGCGCCACGAAATGCCGCATCGTATCGAGCGCCAGTTCCCGCACCGCCGGGTTGGCAAAGTCTAGCGTGTTGCCGCAGCCGGTATCGTTGATCAGCGTGCCGTCCGGCGCATGGGCATAGGCGGCATTGTCCAGCCCGCGCAGCGAGAGCACGCCGCCGCCGGTGTCGCTTTCGCCCGAATGGTTGAACACCAGATCGAGCAGCACGCCGATCCCTTCGGCGTGGAGCGCGGCCACGGTCTCCCGCAGTTCCGCCACGCCGCCCGGGCACAGGCCGGGATCGAGCGCCATCATCGCCACCGGGTTATAGCCCCAGGCGTTGACGAGGCCGAGCGGCGGCAAGTGGCGTTCGTCCACCCAGGCGACGATCGGCATCAGCTCGACGGCATGGACGCTGAGCTTCTTCAGATGCGCCAGCACCGCCGGATGCGCCAGCGCGGCCACCGTGCCGCGCAGATGCTCGGGCACATCGGGATGGCGGATCGTGAAACCGCGCACATTGAGTTCGTAAACCAGCCCGCCGCGCGCGAAACGGGCCGCCGCCTTGGGCAGCGGCGCACACGGCGCGGCCACGATGGCGCGCGGCACGATATCGGCCGTATCCTCGCCATAGATACCCAGGCGCGGATCCTGCACGAAGCGCCGGTCCAGCTCCACGGCATAGGGATCGACCAGCAGCTTGGCCGGATCGAACCAGTGCTGGCGCGTGGGCGACCATTCGCCCAGCGCGCGGTAACCGTAGCGAGTGCCTGCCAGATTGCCCGGCAGCTCCAATTCCCATTCGGGGCCCGCGCGCTGCATGGCATGGCGTGTTTCCTCATCCCCGTCGAAAAGGCACAGCCACACCGCATCGGCCTGCGGCGCGCGCACGGCAAAGCGCGTGGCCTGCGCGCCAACCACGGCGCCCAGTTCCTTCATACCGGCGGCGCCTTCATGCCAACAGCGACCGGTAGAGGTCCGCATAGGCCTTGCCGCTGCGGGCCCAGGAGAAATCGCTCTTCATCCCGTTCTTCTGGATGCGCTGCCAGACTTCGCCCTGATGGAACAGATCAACCGTGCGGGTGAGCACGGCGGCGAGGCTGTCGTAATTCACCCCGTCGAACTGCACGCCGGTGGCGCAGCCCACGGCCAGCGCGGCGGGATTGGCATCGATCACCGTATCGGCGAGCCCCCCGGTGCGCACGACCACCGGCAGGCAGCCATAGGCAAGGCCATAGAGCTGCGTCAGCCCGCAGGGCTCGAAGCGCGAGGGAATCAGGATCGCATCGCCGCCGCCCATCATGCGGTGCGAGAGCCCCTCGTCATAGCCGATGCGCACGCCGATGCGGCCGGGATGGCGCGCCGCTCCTTTCAGCAGTTCCTGCTCGATCCCCGCATCGCCCGAACCGAGCAGCGCCAGCCGCGCGCCGATACCCGCGAGGTGATCGAGCACTTCGGGCAGCACGTCCACGCCCTTCTGCCAGGTCAGGCGCGAAACGGCGACGAACAGCGGCCCTTCCGCTTCGTCGAGACCGAATTCGGCCTCCAGCGCGCGCTTGTTCGCCACGCGCTTTTCCAGCGTGCGGTGGGTGTAGGGCGCGGCGAGCGCCTCATCCTGCGCCGGGTTCCACAGCGCCGTGTCGATCCCGTTGAGAATGCCCGAGACGGCATGGCCGCGCGCGGCGATCAGCCCTTCCAGCCCCATGCCGAACGCGGCGGAGCGGATTTCACGCGCATACGTGGGGCTGACAGTCGTCACCGCATCGGCGCAGGCCAGCCCTGCTTTCAGCATGCCGAGCCCGCCGTGATATTCGACGCCGTCCATCGTCCACGCCCGGGACGGCAGGCCGAGCTGCGCGAACACCTCCGCCCCGAACCAGCCCTGAAAGGCCATGTTGTGGATGGTCATGACCGAAGGCACCGGCCCCTCGCCGCCGTAAGGCGCAAAGCGCAAATAGGCCGCTGCCATCGCCGCCTGCCAGTCATGCGCATGGAGCAAATCGAACCGCTGGGGCTTGCCGCCCTTCACCATGATCCCGCCCGCCAGATCGGCCGCCGCCCGGCCCAGTGCGGCAAAGCGGTGCCAGTTGTCCGCCCAGTCGCGCCCGTCCGGCGCGGTGTAGGGCGACCCTTCGCGGGCAAAGAGCGCGGGCGCATCGAGCACCAGCAGCGGATGGGTACCGTCCAGCTTGCCCGCCAGCAGCCGCGCCGGAGTGCCCAGCAGCGAATCCCACACATGCACCGCCCGCGCGCGCTTGAGCACCTGCATCACCGCCGGATAGCCGGGCAGCAGCGTAGTCATCTCCACCCCGTGCGGCGCCAGCGCGGCAGGCAGCGCCCCCGCGACATCGGCGAGCCCGCCGGTCTTGACCAGCGGCACGGCTTCGGAAGCGACAGACAGGACTTTCAACGGCATGGACGCGGCGTCACAACTCCAGCCGGTCGATCATCGGCTTGGTGATAAGGCATACCCCGTTGTCGGTACGGCGAAAACGCTGGCCGTCAAGCACCGGGTCTTCCCCCACCACCAGCCCTTCGGGAATACGCACGCCGGAATCGATCACCACCCGGCTGAGCCGCGCATTGCGCCCGATATTGCAGTACGGCAGGATCACCGCCTCCTCCACGCTGGACCAGCTGCCCATCTTGACCCCGGTGAACAGCAGCGACCGGCGCGCCGTGGCGCCCGAGACGATGCAGTCCTGGCTGATCAGCGACGAGATAGCCTGCCCGCGCCGCCCATCCTCGTCATGCACGAACTTGGCGGGCGCGGCGACGACGGTATCGGTCCAGATCGGCCAGTCGCGGTCATACATATTGAGCTTGGGCACCGTGTCGGTAAGATCGAGATTGGCCTCGAAATAGGCATCCACCGTGCCCACGTCGCGCCAGTATTCCTCGATCTCCTCCGCCGCGCGGATGCACGAGTGGGTGAAGCGGTGCGCCTGCGCCTTTCCGTGTTTGACGATATGCGGGATGATATCGCCGCCGAAATCGCGCTTCGAATGGGGATCGGCGGCATCGCGGCGCAGTTCCTCGAACAGGAACTTGGTTTCGAACACATAGATGCCCATCGATGCCAGTGCATGATCGGGATCACCCGGAATGCTGGGCGGATCGGCCGGTTTTTCGAGGAACGAGGTAATCACGTCGTTCCCGTCGACATGCATGACGCCGAACGCCGTCGCATCCATGCGCGGCACCACGAGGCAGCCCACCGTCACGTCCGCGCCCGAGTTGACGTGCTGTTGCAGCATCAACTCGTAATCCATCTTGTAGATGTGATCGCCCGCCAGGATCACCATGTACTTGGGGCTGTGCGCCTCGATGATGTCGATATTCTGGAACACCGCATCGGCCGTGCCTTCGTACCACAGCATTTCGGAAATGCGCTGGCTGGCGGGCAGGATATCGAAGCTTTCGTTACGCTCGGGGCGCATGAAGTTCCAGGCCCGGTTCATGTGCCGGATCAGGCTATGCGCCTTGTACTGGGTGGCAACGCCGATGCGGCGGATGCCCGAATTGATCGCATTGGACAGCGCGAAATCGATAATCCGGCTCATGCCGCCGAAATAGACCGCGGGCTTGGCGCGGTTGTCGGTCAGTTCCTTGAGGCGGCTGCCGCGCCCGCCCGCCAGGACATAGGCCATGGCATCGCGGGCCAGCGGCTGTCCGGTCGGTATCCTCATGACCTCTCCCTCCTCTTCGGCTGCCCCATTATCCGGCATATTCCAGCATGATGGTGGCAAGCGGCGGCAATGTGACAGTGGCAAATCCGTCCGCCGCGCTCACTTGCCCCAGATTGCCCTTGCCAGAGCCGCCGTAGTGCACCGAATCGCTGTTCACGATCTCGTTCCACTTGCCCGCCAGCGGCAGCGGCAGGCGGTATCCGGTGCGCAGCGCGGGCGTCATGTTGGCGATGACGGCTATCGGCCGTGCGCCCGGCGCCTTGCGCAGCCAGGCGAAGACCGCGTTTTCGGCATCGTCCACCACCAGCCACTCGAAGCCCTCGCCCTCGCAGTCCCCGGCATGGAGCGCGGGTTTGGCGCGGTAGATGCGGTTCAGATCCTTCACCAGATGGCGCACGCCTTCATGCGCGGGGGCCTCGCGCAAGTGCCAGTCGAGCGCGCGCTCCTCGCTCCATTCGCGGCGCTGGGCGAATTCCTGCCCCATGAACAGCAGCTTCTTGCCCGGATAGCCCCACATCAGCGCGTAATAGGCGCGCAGATTGGCGAACTGCTGCCAGTCGTCCCCGCTCATCTTGGCGAGCAGCGAGCCCTTGCCGTGCACCACCTCGTCATGGCTGAGCGGCAGGACGTAATTCTCCGAAAAGGCGTACATCAGCCCGAACGTGATGTCGTTATGGTGATAGCGCCGGTGCACGGGATCGCGGCTCATGTAACGCAGCGTGTCGTGCATGAAGCCCATGTTCCACTTGAACCCGAAGCCCAGCGCCGAGCGGCCCCCGCGTTCGTCCGCTGGCTGGGTGACGCCGGGCCAGGCGGTGGATTCCTCGGCGAACGTCATGAAACCGGGATGCTGGCCATAGACCGCGCGGTTGGTGGCGCGCAGGAAATCGACCGCTTCCCAGTTCTCCCGCCCGCCCTGCGGGTTGGGTATCCACTCGCCTTCCTTGCGCGAATAGTCGCGGTAGAGCATCGAGGCGACGGCATCGACGCGCAAGCCATCGACATGATAGCGCTCGGCCCAGAACAGCGCGTTGTTGACGAGGAAGCTCGACACCTCGCGCCGCCCGAAATTGTAGATCAGTGTGTTCCAGTCCGGCTGGTAGCC
This sequence comes from Novosphingobium beihaiense, assembly GCF_022832375.1. GTDB lineage: Bacteria > Pseudomonadota > Alphaproteobacteria > Sphingomonadales > Sphingomonadaceae > Novosphingobium > Novosphingobium beihaiensis. The sequence goes on along the minus strand of NZ_JALHLG010000007.1, from coordinate 306,185 downwards.
CAGCTTGGGATCCTCGTGCTCGTAGAGCGCCGTGCCGTCAAAACGGACGAGGCCGTGTTCGTCGGTGGGGAAATGGGCTGGCACCCAGTCCATGATCACCCCGATCCCGGCACGGTGCGCGCCATCGATGAAACGCGCGAAACCCGCCGGTTCGCCGAAGCGCGCGGTCGGCGCGTAGAGGCCGGTCGTCTGATAGCCCCACGATGGATCGTAGGGATGCTCGGTAATCGGCAGGAACTCGATATGGGTAAAGCCCATCTCCACCACATAAGGGATAAGCTGATCGGCCAGATCGTCCCACTGCAGGAACCAGTTCCACGGATCGCGCTGCCAGGAACCGGCGTGCACCTCGTAGATCGAAATGGGCACTTTGCGCGGATCGGCCTGGGCCCAGTGCGCGCGGTGTTCCTCGTCCCCCCAGTCGAGCTTGGCGGGCACTGCCGTCATCGAGGCGTTGTGCGGGCGGATTTCGGACATGAAGGCGAAAGGATCGGCCTTGAGCGGCTGCACCGCCCCGTCCGCGCCGACGATGTGATACTTGTAAGCGCAATAGTCGCCGAGATCGGGAACGAAGATTTCCCAGACGCCAATGTCCTTGCGATTGCGCATGACATGGCGCGCGGCGTCCCAGTCGTTGAAATCGCCCACCACGCTCACCAGCCGGGCATTGGGCGCCCAGACCGCGAAGTGCACGCCCTGGCAGCCCTCATGCTCGATCAGGTGCGCGCCCAGCTTGTCGAACAACCGGAAATGCGTGCCCTGCGCGATCAGCAGATCGTCGACAGGGCCCAGCACCGGGCCGAAGGTATAGGCATCCGTTACCAGCCAGTCATGCCCCTGCGCGGTGCAGCGGTAGCGCACCGGCTGCGGCGCGCCTTCCAGAAGCCCTTCGAACAGGAACCGGTCATCCACCTTGCGCAAATGGCCAAGGCTGCGCCCGTCAAGACTGAACGCCTCCGCCTCTTCCGCCCCGGGCAGGATCGCGCGGGCAAAAGTGCCGTCAGGCCCGGAATAGGTGCCGAGAAGCGCGAACGGGTCCGCATGGGTGCCTTGCAGCAGCGAGTCGATGGTGCTTGCGGCCGGGGCGCTTTCGGCTGGCTTCACAGGACGTTCCAGATTTCCCTCGCATATTCGCCGATCGTCCGGTCGGACGAGAACCAGCCGACATTGGCGATGTTGCGGATCGCCGCGGCGCGCCAGCCCGCCTGGTCTTCCCAGCGCGCATCGACCGAGCGCTGCGCGGCGGCATAGCTGTTGAAATCGGCGGCGCACATGAACCAGTCATGGTCGTAGATGCCGCCAACCAGCCCGGCATAGCGATTGCGGTCGTCGGGCGAGAACACGCCCGAGGCAATCGCCGAAAGCGCCTGCCCCAGCTCGCGCGAGCTTTCGATGATCTGGCGCGGGTCATATCCGCTAGCGCGCTTGTGGGCGACTTCCTCGGCGGTGAGGCCGAAGATCACGATGTTCTCGTTGCCCACGTGGTCCTTGATCTCGACATTGGCGCCGTCGAGCGTGCCGATGGTGAGCGCCCCGTTGAGCGCGAACTTCATGTTGCCGGTGCCCGAGGCTTCCATGCCCGCGGTCGAAATCTGTTCCGACAGGTCCGCCGCTGGAATGATCTTCTCGGCCAGACTGACATTGTAATTGGGCACGAAGACGACCTTGAGCAGCCCGCCCACCGAAGGATCGCTGTTCACGCGTTTGGCAATGTCGTTCGCCAGTTTGATGATCAGCTTGGCATTGTGATAGCTCGATGCCGCCTTGCCGCCGAAGATCTTCACGCGCGGCACCCAGTCCCGCTCGGGATGGCTGCGGATCTGGTCATAGAGCGCGACGGTCTCGATCAGGTTCAGCAACTGGCGCTTGTATTCGTGGATGCGCTTGATCTGCACATCGAACATCGCATCGGGATCGAGGCGGATGCCCATGGTCTTCTTGATGTACTCGGCCAGGGCAACCTTGTTCGCCCGCTTGACCTCGTGAACCCGCTCGCCCAGCGCCGCATCGCCCGCCATGGCATTGAGATCGGAAAGCTTTTCCGCATCGTCCAGAAAGGCATCGCCGATGGCATCGCGGATCACCCCGGTCAGCCCGGGATTGCACTGCTGCAACCAGCGACGCGGGGTGACGCCATTGGTCTTGTTGTTGATCCGCGCCGGGTAAAGCGCGTGGAGATCGGCAAAGACCGTCTCCTTCATCAATTCGGTATGGAGCGCGGCCACGCCGTTCACCGAATGGGCACCCACGAAGGCGAGATTGGCCATGCGCACGCGCCGCTCGCCCCCTTCGTCGATCAGCGAGATCGCCGAGATCTGATCGTCGTCGCACCCCGCCTTGCACGCCTCGCGCAGGATGCGGCTGTTGATCGCATAGATGATCTGCATGTGGCGCGGCAGCAGCCGTTCGAACAGCGGCAGCGGCCAGGTTTCCAGCGCTTCGGGCAGCAGCGTGTGGTTGGTGTAGCTGATCGTCTGCTTGCAGATCTCCCACGCCTCGTTGAATTCCAGCCCATGCGCGTCCACCAGCACGCGCATCAGTTCGGCCACCGCGACCGAGGGGTGCGTGTCGTTAAGCTGGATCGCGGCCTTTTCAGGCAGCGTGCGGATATCGCCTTCGTACTGGACGTGGCGGCGCACGATATCCTGCACCGATGCGGCGGTGAAGAAATACTCCTGCCGCAGCCGCAGCTCCTGCCCCGCCGGGCTGGAATCGGCCGGATAGAGCACCCGCACCAGACTGTCCGCCCGCACTTGCTCTTCCAGCGCGCCGATGTGATCGCCCGCGTTGAAGGCATCGAGCCGGATCGGATCGAGCGGGCTCGCGGTCCACAGCCGCAGCGTGTTCACCCGCTTGCCGCGCCAGCCGACCACCGGCGTATCGACCGCCGTCGCCTCCACTTCCTCGGCCGGGGACCAGATCACCCCGTCCCCCTCGGCCTCGACCGCGCCGCCAAAGCCGATGCGGTACGTGCTTTCGACGCGTTCGAATTCCCAGGGATTGCCGTGGGCCAGCCAGGTTTCCGGCAGCTCCACTTGCCAGCCATCGTCGATGCGCTGGCGGAACATGCCGTTCACATAGCGGATGCCGTAGCCGTATGCCGGGATGTCCAGCGTCGCGAGGCTTTCCATGAAGCACGCCGCCAGCCGCCCCAGGCCGCCATTGCCCAGCGCGGCATCCGGCTCCTGCTCCTCGATCGCGGCGAGGTCCAGCCCGTGCGCGGCGAGCGCGCTTTCCATCTCGCGCGTCATGCCCATGTTGGACAGCGCATCGCGCAGCAGCCGCCCGATCAGGAATTCCATCGAGAGGTAATAGACCCGCTTGCCCCCCTCGTCATAAGTGCGGCGGGTGGAGGCAATCCAGCGGTCGATAATCTGATCGCGCAGCGCGTAGATGGAGGCGGCATACCAGTCATGCTGCTTGGCGGCGCGCTCATCCTTGCCGACGCGGTGGCGCAGGACGCGGACGATATGCTGATCGAACTCGGAGGGAGCGGGGGAACTGGGTGCGGAAACGGGATCGGCAGCCACGAAAGCACTCCTTGACAGACCGGCACGGAAAACCTGCCACAGGCCCCATGCACGGCACCGGTTATCGCCAAGACGGAGGCGGTATCCCGCTCTCTTCCCAACCTTGGATACTATGGCTAGCACAGGCCGGGATTGCGGCAAGGGCCATTGTGCAGTGCGGCAAAAAAATAATCGCCTGCGCGTTTCAGAAAACAGGGAAGAGGACAATGACGATGACGCAGACCAGCAAGGATGTGGTGCTTGCCTTTATTTCCGCCATGGACCGTGGCGATGCAGAGGCCGCGGCCCGCTGCCTCGATCCCGAAGCCGTGACTGTCGCCAAGGGCTTCGGCAAACTGTCCGGCGAGCGCCGGTATGACACGATCGTCGGCACCATTGGCGCATTCCGCGAACTGATGCCCGAAGGCATGAACCCGGTGATCCACTCGGTGACGGCGGAAGAAGACCGGGTGGCGGTGGAATTCGAAGGCCATGCCCGGCTGGCCAACGGCGAGCCCTATTGCAACCAGTACTGCATGGTCTTCACCTTGCGCGGCGGGCGCATCGTCCATGTGAACGAATACTACTGCACGATCCTCGCCGACGCCGCGATCGGCCCGCTGCTGGAAGCGCGCGCAGAAGCGCTGCCGTGGAGCTGAGAAGCCCTGCCCTCCCCGTGCCGGGGAGGATACCAAGCCCGCTAGGAAATCCCCGCGAGTGGAGCTAAGCACCACACCATGCATGACCTGACAGCGTTCGACGCCGCCTCCATCCTTATCGTGCTGGCAGCCGCTCTGGGCTATCTCAACCATCGCGTGCTCAGGCTGCCGTCCACCGTGGGGCTTACGGTGATGGGCACGCTCGCCTCGCTGCTGGTGGTCGCCTATGACCGGCTGGTGCCATCGAGCACGCTGGCCGACCAGCTCGGGCGGTTCCTGGCCGACGTCGATTTCTCCACCACGCTGATGGAGGGCATGCTCTCGTTCCTGCTCTTCGCGGGCGCCATGCACGTGAACTGGGCGGACATGCGCAAGGGCACCTGGCCGATCCTGGTCTTCAGCACCGTGGGCGTGGTGCTTTCCACCGCGATCGTGGGCTTTGCTTTCCAGTTCCTCACGCTCGCGCTGGGCGTGGAGATTCCGCTGATCTGGTGCCTCGTGTTCGGCGCGCTGATCAGCCCGACCGATCCGGTCTCGGTCATGGCCGTGATGAAGCGCGCGGCGATGCCCGATACGCTGCAGGCCACCGTCGCGGGCGAGAGCCTCTTCAACGACGGTATCGGCGTCGTCGTCTTCACCATCCTGATCGCCATTGCCACCGGCACCGAGACGTTCAGCTGGTCTTTCGCGGTCAGCCATTTCCTGCGCGAGGCGCTGGGCGGCGCCGCGCTAGGGCTGGCGGTGGGCTGGATCGGCTTTATCGCGATGAAGTCCATCGACGAATATATCATCGAGGTCATGATCACCCTCGCCGTGGTGATGGGCGGCTACAGCCTCGCCATGGGGCTGCATGTCAGCGGCCCGGTAGCCATGGCCGTGGCCGGGCTGATCATCGGCAATGCCGGCATCGCCCATGCCATGAGCGATGTCACGCGCGATCACGTCATCAAGTTCTGGGCGCTGATCGACGAGATCCTGAACGCGGTGCTGTTCCTGCTGATCGGCCTGGAAGTGATCGCGCTGGAATTCAAGCCCGGCTACCTCGCCGCCGGGGCCGGTGCGATCCTGATCGTGCTGGCCGCGCGCATGACTTCGGTCGGCGTGCCGCTGCTGGCGATGAAGCGGGTGATCGACATGGGGCCGATGGCCTTCCCGACGCTGGTGTGGGGCGGCCTGCGCGGCGGCATTTCGGTGGCGCTGGCCCTCGCCCTGCCCGCCTCGGGCATCCGCACCGAGCTGCTGGTGGCAACCTATATCGTGGTGATCTTCGCCGTGGTGGTTCAGGGCGGCTCGATCGGCTGGCTGATCGCCCGGATGAAAGACCGTTATGCCCCCGAACTGGAGCTGGAACAGTGACCGGACCCCCGCCCCCTTCCGCCCGGGACACGCCGCCGCCCGGCCCCACCTCCGAAGCGCCTGGAGAAGTGCCGCCCGGCCGGTTCAACGAGATGTGGCTCAACCGCCCGCAATGGGTACGCCGGGCCGAGGCGTTCTTTCATCTCCTGCGCATCAAGCTCGCCCATGCCGTCCTGCTGCCCGAGCTGACGCCCGACCTCGCCTTCGACTTGCGCCAGACGGTGCGCAAGGACGGCCAGCTCACCAACGGCTATATCCTGATGTGCGCGCTGGCGGCGGGCATCGCGATGCTGGGGCTGCTGCAGTCCTCCACCGCCGTCGTCATCGGCGCCATGCTCGTCTCGCCGCTGATGAGCCCGATCGCGGCGATGGGCTTCGGCTTCGCCTCGCTGGACGGGCACCGTATCCGCGATGCGGTGAAAGTCGTCGCGATCGGTGCGTTGATCGGCATTCTCACCGGCATGGTGCTGACCTGGCTTTCGCCGATCCGCAATGCCACGCCCGAAATCCTTGCGCGCACCGAGCCCAACCTGCTGGACCTGGCCATCGCGCTGTTTTCAGGGCTTGCCGGGGGCTATTCCACCGTGATCGGCAAGGGCGGCACCGCCATCGGCGTTGCCATCGCCACCGCCCTGATGCCGCCGCTTACCGTGATCGGATACGGCATCGGCGTGTTCCAGCCAATGTTCGCGATGGGCGCGCTGCTGCTGTTCCTGACCAACCTTGCGGCCATCACCTTCGCTTTCGCGCTGATTGCCCGTCTTTCGGGCGCGGCCAGGCCATTCGGCAAAGTGGAATGGACCCCGCGCTATGTTGCAATCCTGATTGCCGCCTTCTTGGCGCTCGCCACCCCCCTGTCGATGACGCTGATGAAGCTGTCCAACGAAGCGCGCATCCGCATGGCCGCGCGCAGCGCGATTACGGAAGCCTGCGGCGAAAAGGGCGTCACCATCGCCCAGCTTGACGTGAAGACGGGGGTGTTCAGCCTGCCCACTGTCGATGCCCTCGTCATTGCCCCCAGCTATACCACCAACGCGGCGAAACAGGCCGAAACGCTGCTGAAGAAGAGCCTTGGCGAGCAGGTGACTATCAACCTCCAGCAGGTGCTCGCCGCCGACGTGCAGGCGCAGACCCGCGCGATGGTCGATGCGGCGATGGAACGCACCACCGCAGGCATCGCCGCCGATGTCCCCCCGTTCAAGACGATCCGCGAAGCCGTGGGCTTGCCCACCCGCTCACTATGGACCGACCGCGCCCAGCGCATGGTCTATGCCGATCCGGTGCCTGCCCCCGGCTGGACGCTGGCGGACTACCGCGCGATCGAAAGCCAGGCCAGCAAGGGCGTAACGGGCTGGACAGTGCGCATCGTGCCCCCGCCTCAGCCGAGCCTGACCGTGCTGCTCGCCCGCGCCACCCCCGCCGAAGGGGAGGCCGTCGCCCCGCCGCCGCCCGACGCCATTCGCAGCGGCCTGGCGCTGTGGGCGCTGGCCCGCTGGGGGATCAGCAAAGTTACGGTTTCCAGCGCCACCCCGGATCGCCTCGGCGCGCTGACCAAGCTGCTGTCAGATGCAGGGATCGAAGCGCACACGGTACCCACCCCCGCTGCCAGTGAGCCCCCTGCGCCCACGGACAACGATCTGGCTCTGGCGCCAACCCCCGCGCCGGTTGCCACCATCAGCGTCTATGCCCAAAGCCCTTCGCAAATCGCCGCCGCACAGGCCGCCAAAGCCGCAGCCGAAAGGGCTGCGGCGGAGCAAGCGGCAGCCGAACAGGCCCAGGAGTAGGCGGAAAAGAAGCCGTTTGTTGGTGTTATACCGGCACAGTCCAAACGCCTGGATCAAGTGGCAAAGGACCGCTTGATCCCATTCAAGGGGTTCTGCCACCGGGGCTAGCCCCCCAGACACTGCAACGGTGCAAATCAACCGGCTCTGGCGGTTTGAGCGTGTAGCGGCCATCCGTGCGAATCTCGATAGCTCCACGCGGGGAGCGGCGTTGGAGAACGGTAACGCACCAGTTGCCGGAACCGGAATAGACTTGCCTGAATTGGTCTCTGGGGACCGGGATATCAGTTGTTTCACCTACGCCGAATGGATCGATCTCAAGCGTATTGCGCGCGGCCTTGCGGCCTTGATGGGCCCGCAGAACCGGATAGCTCATGGGTTCCCATAGCGCGGCAGAGCTGGGAAATTCCCACCAATCGGCCATGCGCCATGCGATGCCGTCGAACAGGAAAGCAACCATGAACGGGAGAAAAAGGACGCTGACTACTCTCTTGAAGATGTGACTGTTGCTGGTTTTCAAAGTGAAAATACCGAGCGCCAGCCCAACTAGCGCGCCGATGCCGCGCATAGTCCACAAGAAAAGCGGGTTGATCGGTGTGATCAGCGATGTTTCGGCAAAGGCGGCTTCAAGGAGTATCACTCCAAACACCAGCAGGATCGCCGCGCTAATAAGATGGCGTCCTGTGACCTTGTCGCCGCTGCCGCTATTTTGGGCCGGATTCGTTACGCCACGCGGTTGCGCGGTGGCTGATGAACGATTTGCCGTCGATACGCCCGAGAGGCCGTCTATTCTCCGCTTGCCGAAACCTCCGGTGCGCCGTCCAAATTCCGTCATGCCGCATCTGCCTCTACGTTTGACTTCATGACGCATTGACAATTAAACTGTCAATTTAGAGTAAATTTCATCCATATCCCTCCACTGACTTATTCAGCTTGGCGTTTGATTTTCGGATTTAGGAGAAATGCAACAGAATCTGGCTGCGCTTTGTCCACGCTGCCCGGCCAGAACGCGCCCTACTCCGCCCCCTCGTACACACGCGGCGCAGGTTCGGCCAGCGATCCGCTCAGCAGGTGGCCATAGCGGAGCAACCCGGTGCGCGTGCGCCGGATGTGCATGACCAGCGCGGCCTGCGCGGTTTCAACTTCGCGTTTGCAGATCGCATCGAACAGCAGGCGGTGCTCGATGCCGCGGGGGCGGCGGGGCTCGCCATCCGCCGCGTCCATCGCCAGCCGCATATAGGCCCGGCGGTAGCTCTGCGTGGTGTCCCACACCCGCTCGACGATCTGCGCCAGCAGCGGCGAGCTGTGGCGGCGGTAGCTGATCCAGTGGAACTCGCGCCCCAGCGCAATCGCCTCGCCCGCATCGCAGACGTTTTCATGGCGCTCCATCACATCGCGCAGATCGGCCATGTCCTCGGCCGTGAGATGGGGCACGCTGTCGGCCAGCAACAGCGGCTCTATGCGCTCGCGGATCTCGTAGGATACTTCCAGATCGCGGCGGCTCAGGCTGGCGACGCGCGCGCCCGCATTGGCCCGCATCGTCACCAGACCGCGTGCTTCGAGCATGCGCAGCGCATCGCGCACAGGGATGCGGCTGGTCTCAAGTTCGTCGGCCAGTTCGTCCTGCTTGATGCGCGTGCCCGGCGCGAGATCGCCTGCGAGAATCCTTTCCGCGAGGATATCCGCCACCCTCTGGCTGGCGACGATCGACTGGTCCTTTTGCATGAGTAATCCCGGCTGCCGTATACGATCGCCCATAGCCCTTTTCCGGAGCGGGACCAATCGCATTGACCGCACCGCTATAACATCCGCCTCACAGACCAGCGGCCTCCTTCCCTTCAAGTCAAGGAAAACAGGCCAATTGCCACCACAAGCCCGAGCACCGGAACCAGCACGGTCAGCACCCCGACGGCCGGATAGGCATCGCGGTGGGTCTCGCCGCAGATGGCCCGGATCGTGGTCACGACGTATCCATTGTGCGGCAGGCTATCGAGTGCGCCCGAGGCGATGGCGACCGTGCGGTGCAGGTCGGCGGGGTTCGCGCCCATATGCAGATAGATGGGCGCCAGCAGCGGCAGCGCGATGCTCTGCCCGCCCGAGGCCGAGCCGGTCAGCCCGGCGATGACGGTAACGGCAATGGCCGCACCGATCAGCGGATCGCCGGGAATATGCTGAACCGCGTCGAGCGCGCTGTGGAACGCGGGCGACAGCGACGCCACCGCACCGAAGCCGACGACGGCGCACGTGTTGGTGATCGCCACCACCGCGCCGCTGGCCCCGCGCGAGAAGGCGGCGGGCATCGCCCCGCGCGAGCGCAGGCCGATCAGCACCGCAATCGCCGTGCCTGCCCCCAGTGCCATCACCAGCGCCCACTTGCCCAGCGATTGCGCGGGCAGCAGCGCCGAGACCGGGCCAAGCGCCTGCGGATACTGGAACAGCATGAACACCGCGAGCACCACGATCAGCGGCAGCAGGCACAGCAGCGGATGCGGCAGGTGGCTGCTGGCACCGGAAGTATCGTCGCTGGGGCGTCCTTCGAACCGCTCTCCGCTGGCAACGGCACGCTTCACCATGCGGTCGAGCAGGAGATAGCCCAGCCCCGCCATCAGCAGCGCAACCACCAGGCTGACCTGCCAGCCCGCATAGGCATCGGTGCCCAGATACTGCATCGGGATCAGGTTCTGGATTTCGGGTGAACCCGCGCTTGTCATTGTGAAAGTGACCGAGCCGAAGCAGAGCGCCGCAGGAATGAACCGGCGCGGCAGGTCCGCCTCGCGGAACAAGTGCACGGCCAGCGGATAGACCGCGAAGCCGACGATGAAGACAGAAACCCCGCCATAAGTAAGCACCGCGCAGGCCGCGACCACGGCGAGCACCGCATGGCGAATGCCGATCCGGCGCACCACCCATTGCGCCACGCTCGCCGCCGCGCCGCTCGCCCCCATGACTTCGCCGAAGATGGCGCCAAGCAGGAACATCAGGAACCAGTCGCCAAAAAAGCCGGTAAAGCCCTTCATGTAGGCCGTGGCGAAATCGGGCGCCCCCTGTGCGGCCAGCGGCGGCAGCCAGGCGATGCCGCTGGTAAGCGCGACAGCCGCCGCGGCAATGGGCCCGGCCAGCAGGATATTGACGCCGCGCACGGTCATCCAGATCAGCAGGATCAGGGCTCCTGCAAGACCGACGGCACTGATCAAGGCCCTCTCCTCCCAACTTTCCGTTCTGCCGGATAGAGTTGTGGCAAACGTCCGGCATAGTTGTCCATCTCGCAAATACAGAGATGGTCCGGGCATTTGGACCGTTCGTTAACGCCGCGTTTGCCAAAACCGTAGCAACTCTATTCAGCACCACCGCTCTATTTGCGGAAACCTTGGCAAACTTGGCGGTCGCATGGCACTGAAACAGATTTCCACGTCGCAGGTCGAAATGGGCATGTTCGTTCACAGCTTCCAGGGAAGCTGGCTGAACCATCCCTTCTGGAAGGCCCGCTTCCTGATCGAGGACGAGGACCGTCTCCTGGCCGTGCGTGGCAGCGCGCTCGACGGCGTGGTGATCGATACCGACCGCGGGATCGACGTGCCCCGGCAGGACGAAGCGCCGCCGCGCGCACCCGTGCTGCGTCCGGCGCTGAAGGCCCGCCCGCCCATGCCCGCCGCGCAATCCCCGGCGGCGGCCCCGATCCGCGCCCCGATTCCCCGCACCGCCACAGTGGGCGTGGCCCGGGAGTTCGGCAACGCGCGCCGGGTGGCCGGACAGGCCCGCAAAGTGATTTCCAAGGTCTTCATCGAGGCGCGCCTGGGCAAGGCCCCCCGCGTGGCCGAAGTCACGCCGGTGGTCGAGGACATCTACGCCTCGATCGAGCGCAACCCTTATGCCTTTTCCGGGCTGATGCGCTGCAAGTCGGAAATGGAAGCGATCTACCAGCACATGCTCTCGGTCAGCGCGCTGATGGTATCGCTGGCCCGTCAACTGGGCATGTCTCCGCAGGAAACACGTACCGCCGGCATGGCCGGGCTGCTGCTCGACGTCGGCGTGAGCCGTCTCGAAATCGATCCGATGGCGCTGGCGGGCGGGCTCAAGGACATTGATGAGGATCTGTGGCAGCGCCATGCCTATGTCGGCCGCGATCTGCTGGCCGCTGCCGAAGGCGTTCCCGAGGAAGTGTTGCAGGCCGTCGCGCGCCATCACGAGCAGATGGACGGCACCGGCTTCCCGCAAGGCCTCGATGGCCGGGATATCGACCTGGTCTCCCGCATGGCCGCGATCTGCGACCGCTACGACCTGCTGGTCTCCGGCGCCGCGACCGGCGATGCCATGGACCCGGCCGAAGCCATGCGCGAGATGATGGGCTGCGCAGGCGCCTTCGACAGCGAGATCCTCGCCCGCTTCCAGGAGGCGCTCGGCGTCTATCCGGTCGGCTCGTTCGTCCGCCTGCGCTCGGACCGGATCGCGGTCGTGGTCGACCAGAATCCGTCGGAACCGGCCCTGCCGACCGTGCGCACGTTCTTCTCGCTCGCCACGGGCAAGCATGCCAAGGCCAAGGTGATCGAACTGGCGAACTGCTTCGGCGAGGATGCCATCGCCGGTATCGCCGACCTTACCGCACTGGGTCTGCCCCCGGCCGAAGAGCTGCGCGAGCAACTGCTCACGGTGGGCGCGAAGTAGCCCCCTTCAGGCGTAACAGCCGCACCCGAAGACCGCCAGCCCGCTCTCGTTCAGGACCAGCGTTTCGACGACGTCGCGGCCGAGTTCGTCGCCGTAGTGGATCGCAACCGTTCGGTGGCCGATGAAGGCTTTCTTGAGGTGGAAGCGCAGCTTGGGGCGTTGCTCCAGCGCCGGCCCCCAGTAATTGCGCAGCGCCTCCCGGCCGCGAACAGCGCCGCTTCCCACCAGCGCCACCGCATGGGGCGAGCGGAACTCAGCATCCTCGGCGTAGTGGGCGAGTATCCTTTCGATGTCCCCGCTGTTCCAGTCCTCGATCCACCGGGCGGCGAAATTTTCAAGATCCATAGGCGCAACCTCACGGAACGGGCTTGTCCCCGCGTGACGGTATATGGCTGATTTTACGAAGAACAATGACAGTTTGGCCGAGAGCACTCCTCCCTGTCGCGCAGCGATGGGGAGGTGGCGCGCACGAAGTGCGTGACGGAGGGGCTTCTTCCCCCTCCACCACCGCCTACGGCGGCGGTCCCCCTCCCCATCGCTGCGCGATAGGGAGGATTAGCGGCTATATCCCGTACCAGAACACCAGCGAGGCCGAGAGCGTGGCGACCATGATCGCCACCAGCGGCAGGCCCGAGCGCAAGTAATCGGCGAACTTGTAGTCACCCTCCGCCAGGATCATCATGTTGGTCTGGTAGGCGACCGGGGTCGCGTAACACAAGTTGCAGCCGAACAGCACCGCCAGCACCAGCGGTTCGGCCGGAAGCCCCAGCTTGGCCGCGATGTTGAAGGCAATCGGCGTGCCCACCGCCGCCGCCGCAGAGTTCGACGCGAAGTTGGTGAGCGTGGTCACGAAGATCATGATCGCGGCCAGTACGCCTGCGGGCGGCAGGTATTGCAGAACCGAGGCGAGAATGCCGCCCAGCCACATTGCCGCGCCCGAAACCAGCATGAACTTGCCCAGCGCGATCGCGGCGGCAACCAGCACGATAACCTGTCCGGACAGCGCCCGCCCCGCACGCTCGAAGCGCACGCAGCCGGTCGCGAACATCAGGATCGCACCCGCCAGCGCCGAAATCGCGATCGGCACCAGTCCCACGGAAGCCAATCCCACCGATCCCGCCATGATCGCGAAGGCCACCGGCGCCTTGCCCGAACGCGCGATTTCCTGCCCGCCTTCAAGTTGCAGCAGCCCGTCGGCCTCGGCGAAGCGGCGCAAATCCTCCGGCATGCCCATGACAAGCAGGACATCGCCTTCCTTCATCGGCGCATCGGGCGTATGCGGGCGGGTATCGCGCAGCGGCTGGCGGACATGGTGCACCCCCAGCATCGCCACGCCTTCGAAACCAGCATTCTTGGGAGTGAGACCGATCAGGCGGCTATCAGGCGCCACGATCATTTCGGCCACCATCAGATCCTTGCCCGAACGGCCGGATTCGGCGCGGATACGTTCCACCAGCCAGTTTGGCGCCAGCGTGCCGGACAGCTTGCGCGCGGCTTCCTGCAGACCTTCGAACGTGCCCGTCGCCAGCACGCGGCGATGGACATGCCCGCCAGCGCTGGGCGGCAGCCAGGCCTCCACCCCTTCGGGCAGACGGCCGCGTGCTTCCTCGATGGTCTTGCCGCGCATCGGGGAATCTGCGGCAATGCGCATCTTGGCCAGAAAACGGCGGCTTTCGGCCGCCACCGCCTTGGTATTATCCGGCAGCAGGCGCGGCATGACCAGCCAGATATAGGGCAGTGCAGGCAGCATCGCGATCAGCACGATCGGCGTGAATTCGAACACGCTGAGCGGGCGCATGCCCAGATCGTTGGCGATGGAGACCACCAGCAGATTGGTGGACGTTCCGATGGTGGTGGACATGCCGCCGATCAGGATCGCCGCGTTGACCGGGATCAGCGTCTTCGAGGCGGGAATGCCGTCTCCCGCGGCCATCTGCACCAGGATCGGGATCATCAGCACCAGCACCGGCGTATCGTTGATGACCATGCTGAGGAACAGGCAGACCACCAGCGTGACAAGCATCGCCACCATCTTGTTGTGCCGCCACATCTGCGCCAGCAACCGCGCCGCCGGATCGAGCGCCCCGGTCACCACCATGCCGCGCCCGAGGATCATCAGCGAGCAGATGGTGACGAGCGCATAGTGCCCGAACCCTTCGAACGCCAATTGCAGCCCGGCGTACTTGTCCTGCCCCGGCATCGGGAAGACATAGAGCAGCAGCGCAATCGAGCCGATCGTCAGCAGCGAGACGATCTCGACCCTGAGCCGGCCATTGATAAAGCCATAGAACATGGCCAGCGCGATCAGGATGGCGCTGGCGGCGTGGAGATCGGGAAGCAGGGTCATCGTGTCTCCGCGCTCAGCCCAGAACCTGCGTCCATTCGACCCGGTAGAGGTCGAAACGGCGGTCCTTGAGATTCTGCACCGCGCCGGTCTGGCGCGCGGTCAGCAGCGAATCGAGGCTGAGATCGGCGATGGCGATAGTCTCCGTATTGGGCGCCGTATCAGCCGCGACACCGTCACGCGAAAACGGGAAGTCCGAAGGCGTGAGGATCGCGCTTTCGGCATAATGCACGTCCATGTTCTCGACATTGGGCAGGTTTCCTACCACGCCCGAAGTGACGACATAGCATTGATTTTCCACCGCGCGCGCCTGGCAGCAATAGCGCACGCGCAAGTATCCCCGCCGCTCGTCGGTGCAGAACGGCACGAACATCAGCAGCGCCCCCTGATTGACGAGGTGGCGGGCAAGTTCGGGAAATTCGCTGTCATAGCAGATCATCACCCCGATCGGGCCGCAATCGGTGGGGATCACATTGGCGCCGTAGCCGCCCTTGATGTTCCACCAGCGCCGCTCGGAGGGCGTGGGGTGCAGCTTTTGCGTTTCGTGCACCGATCCGTCGCGCAGGAAAGTATAGGCGATGTTGCGGATCTCGCTCTTGCCGTGACCCAGCTTCACCCGGGTGGGGTGCGAGCCGCCAATAATGTTGACGTTATAGCTGACCGCCATCCGCTGCATGAATTCGACGAAGCGTTCGGTGTAGTCCGCGATCTTCTCGATCGCCCTGGCCGGTTCCAGCTTGCGCTCCTCGATCGAGAGCAGTTCGAGCGTGAACAGTTCGGGGAACACCACGAAGTCGCTTTCGTAATCGGCGGCGACATCGACCCAGTATTCCACCTGTTCCTCGAACTGGTCGATGGTCTCGATCTTGCGCATCATGAACTGCACGGTGGCGACGCGCACATTGGACGGCACGCGCTCCTTCAGGCCAGGAATGGACTTGCCGGTATCGCGCGGGGCGAGCGGGTTGGTCCAGTACATGATGACGGCATTGCCGCCGCTTTCCTTGTCGTTCGGCAGATAGTCGAGCAGGATGCCGTGGGGCTCGTAGCCCTGATTCATCTGGAAATTGACGACCTGATCGCGGATCTTCTTGTCCTTCACCGCCTGCAGGTAATCGGCAGGGTTCGGATAGGTCCGCTTGCGGCGGTAATAGCCGGGCATGCGGCCCGCGAAGGCAATGCCCTTCAGCTCGAAATGCTGGCACAGCTCCTTGCGCTTGCGGTAGAGCCGCTGGCCGATGCGCAGGCGGCGGTAATCGGGATCGACACAGACCTCGAACCCGTAGAGCACATCGCCGTCCTCGGCGGGCGGGCGGCCGTAACCGCCGTTGCTGATCTCTTCCCAGGTGTGCGGCCGGAAAGCGAGATCGGCGGTCACGATCATCGTCGCGCAGTGGCCGACCACGGTGCCTTCATATTCGGCGACGAACTGGCCTTCGGGAAAATTGATCACCTGCCCGCGGATCTCGGCGCGGGTGAAGGAATCGGCCTTGCCGTAGACCTTGACCGAAAGACGGGCGATGGCGGGAGCGTCGGCCACAGTGGCCTGGCGGATAATCAGCTTGGCTTTGGTTTGATCCATAGGCGCTTAATACGCGCGGATTATACCAGAGTTCCAGTGCCGAATGCCCCTCCTCCCCGGCACGGGGAGGGGGACCGCCCGCAGGGTGGTGGAGGGGATTCGCCCCATTTCGCTACGGTGCGCCCTGGCGAGACTCCCCTCCACCATGCTGCGCATGGCCCCCCTCCCCCTAAGGGGGAGGACAGACAGTTCACCCCCGTCCGCGGTAGCCCTGCACGCCCTGATCGGGCACCCACAGGCCTTCGGGCGGCGCGCCGGATTGCCAGAACACGTCGATCGGAATGCCCCCGCGCGGATACCAGTAGCCGCCAATGCGCAGCCAGCGGGGCTTCATCTCGTCGAACAAGCGCTGGCCGATGCCCACCGTCACGTCCTCGTGAAAGCCCGCGTGATTGCGGAACGAGCCGAGGAACAGCTTGAGGCTCTTCGATTCGACAATGCTGGCCTGCGGCGCATAGTCGATGACCAGATGCGCGAAATCGGGCTGGCCCGTCACCGGACACAGCGAGGTAAACTCGGGCGCGGCAAAGCGCACGAGATAGAGGCTGCCCTCACGCGGGTTGGACACGTAGTCGAGCACCGCTTCTTCGGGCGAGGCCGGAAGCGCGCTGCTTTGGCCCAGATGAAGGGGGGAAAGGGGTGTTTCACTCATGCCCCGGCCATGCCGCCAACGCCGCGCGCTGACAAGAACCAAGATGCCCCAGGCACGGCGCGGCGCGCCCCGCCTGGCGCCGTCCGGCCACGGCTGGCCGCGCGGCTGCCGGGCATTAACACACGGTTCAGCGCCGCGCCCCTGTGCTCGACCGGTCATGAGGGGTACATCCGGAACCATGTTTCGCGCACGGGCCGCCGCTGCGCTGATCGCGGCGCTTTGCGCTGCACCCGCACTGCCGCAATCGCTTAGCGGCTGGAGCCTGCCCACGCCCGAGCCGAGCGGCACGCCCCCGGCGGCGCAAGGCCCGGTCGATACACAAAACCCGGTGGTCCGCCCCGCCGCGCCAGAAACGGCTCCCTCCACACCGCCCTCCCCCGAAGCCGCCAGCCCCAAGCCTGCGCCCCGTCCCTCTGACACGCCGGTCCCAAAGTCTGCCCCCACTGCAAGCACACCGGCGCAGGCTGCGCCCGAATCATCGCCGCGCCATCCCGCCGCCCCGGCTCCCGCAGCCACGGCACCGGCAAGCGCCCTCCCTGCCGCAACGGCAACGCCCGAAGCGCATTCCGCCCCCGCCGCTCCCGAACCGCCCCCGGTTGCATCGCCCGCGCCGGAAGGCGAGTGGCCGCTCTGGTGGTGGGCTCTGCCTGCCGCACTCGCGGTGCTGGCTGCGGGCCTGTTGCTCTTGCGCCGCCGGAGCCAGAACGCGCCCCCCGAAGGCACCGCACTGGCAGACACACCCGCAGCGCCGCGGCCTGCCCCGCCGCCACCGGCTTTCGCTCCTGCTCCTTCCCCACCCGCCGAACGCCCCCGGGCCAGCGGCGACCTGATGTTCGAACCCCAGACGATGCGGCTCTCGCTCGTCTACGCCACACTGCAATTCCGGCTGGTGCTGACGGCGAAGACCGCCATTCCGCCCGGCAAGCTGCTGGCGGACATGATCTCCGCCCATACCTCGCTGCCGCAAGCAATGCAGCTTGCCCCGCCGCCCGAAGCGCTCGGCACGGTGCACAGCTTCCCCCGGATGAGCCCGGGCGAGGTTCTGGACCTGAAAGGCGAGTTGCAGTTGCCACTCGCCGCCGTGCGCCCGCTGCAGCGCGGCAAGGCCGCGTTCCTCGTGCCTCTGGTGCGGCTGGCATTGCTCGGGGAAAACGATCCCGCGCTGCCGCGCCTCGAACTCGGCTTCGCCTTTACCGTGGGCCTTCCGGGCGAAGGCCCGTCCCTCGCCCCGCTGCGCCTCGATACCGGTCCGCGCGATTTCACTGGCCTCGATGCCCGCGAAATCGAAACGGCGCGCCGCACCGTGCTCTTGGCTCTCGACCCTGACCGCGCGGCGGGCTAGGTTCCTCCGCGCGATAGCGGAGAAGACCTTGAGCCATACGAGTAATCTGGAAAACGCAGCCCCCGGCACGAAGATCGTCGGCGCCGGGCGGCGCAAGGAATGGACCGGCCCGGTCGTCAACCCGCCGGTCTGGCGCGCCAGCACCCACCTTTACGAAAACACCGCCGCGCTGGCCGAAGGGCCGCGCCACAACGAAGATGGCCGCTTCTTCTACGGCCGCCGCGGCGCGCCGACGCAGTGGGCGCTGAGCGAGGCGCTGACGCAGCTCGAACCGGGTGCGGCGGGCACAGTGCTCTACGCTTCGGGCGTGGCCGCCATCGCGGGCGCGCTGCTCACCGTGCTGAAACCGGGCGACGTGGTGCTGATCAGCGACAACGCCTACGATCCCAGCCGCTCGATGGGCAAAGGCCTGCTGAGCGACTTCGGCATCGAGCCGCGCTTCTTCGATCCGCTCGACATTCCCGCTTACGAGGCGCTGTTCTGCGAGCGTACCCGCGCGGTGCTGCTGGAGGCGCCGGGCAGTCTCTCGATGGAAGTATGCGACTTGCCCGAACTCGCCCGCATCGCCCGGGCCAAGGGCGCGGTCTCGGTGCTCGACAATACCTGGGCCGGGCCGCTCGGCTTTCAGGCGCTGGAAAAAGGCATCGACATCACGCTGATGGCGCTGACCAAGCATGTCGGCGGCCATTCGGACCTGATGATGGGCAGCGCCAGCGCCGGGCCGGAGCTCTATGCGAAGCTGCGCGAACGCGCGCAGCAGCTCGGCACCGTGGTCTCGCCCGACGATGCCGCGCTCGCCCTGCGGGGCCTGCGCACGCTCCATCTGCGGCTGCAGCAGGAGACCGAAAGCGCGCTCGCCATCGCGCAGTGGCTCTCGCAGCGGCCGGAAGTGGCGCAAGTGTTCTGCCCGATGCTGCCCGGCGCGCCCGGCCACGATCTGTGGAAGCGCGATTTCACCGGCGGCTGCGGGCTGTTCAGCTTTGCCTTCAAGGGCGGCGACGCGGCCGCGCGCAACCGCTTCGTCGATGCGTTGTCGCTGTTCGGGCTCGGCTTTTCGTGGGGCGGCTATGAGAGCCTCGCCCTGCCCGTCGATCCCGGCAACTACCGCAGTTGCATGGTCTGGCCGCCGAAGCCCGCCGCGCCCGCCGACCGCTTCGGCGTCCGGCTGGCCATCGGCCTGGAGGATACCGGAGATCTGATCGCCGATATCGAACAGGCACTTGGAGCCTGGAGCGCCGCATGATCGCCTGGCTTGCCGCCGCCGCCAGCGCCGTTCCCACCGGGGACGCCAGCGGCGCGGCCAATGCCGATGTCCTCGTTTCCAGCCCTGCACCTGCCATCACTCCGGCCATCACGCCCGCCATTCTCGACGAACCCGTTGCCGGGGCCGAGGGGCTGAAGAACGTCGTCGTCTCGCGCAGCGATACGATCGGCTCCATCGTCAACACGCTGGACAGCCTTGCCGTGCAAGTGGGCGGCACGCGCATTTCGCTGTGGGACATGACCGTGGTGGCGCTGGTCATGGCACTGGTGATCAGCGTGGCCTGGACGGCCAGCAAGCTGGCCCGCCGCCTGCTCGCCAATGCCACGCGGCTGGACCTGACCCAGCGCCTGCTGATCGAAAAGACGGTAAGCCTCGTCATCTGGGGCATCGCCATCTTGGTCGGCATCGACATTCTTGGCATAGACCTCACCGCGTTTACGGTGTTTTCCGGCGCCTTCGGCCTCGCCATCGGCTTCGGCCTGCAGAAGACTTTCGGCAACCTGATCTCGGGCATCATCCTGCTGATGGACAAGTCCATCAAGCCAGGCGACGTGATCGCGATCACCGATCAGGCGGGCAATTCCACTTTCGGCCAAATCCGCCGCATCGGCATCCGCGCCATCTCGCTGACCACGCGCGACATGAAGGAATATCTGATCCCGAACGAAAACCTGATGATCAATCAGGTGGAGAACTGGTCCTATTCCAGCAAGAACGTGCGCATTCAGGTGCCGGTGGGGATTTCCTATTCCTCCGACATCGTGAAGGCGGAGGAGCTGATGCTCAAGGCCGCCCGCTCGGTGAAACGCATACTGGACGCCCCGCCGCCCACCGCCTGGCTGGAATCCTACGGCGACAGCAGTGTGAACTTCATCATCCATTGCTGGATCACCGATCCCGAAGAGGGCATCGGCAATGTCCGCTCAGAAGTGCTGAAAGCGCTGTGGCACCTGTTCCACGAACACGGGATCGAAATCCCCTTCCCCCAGCGCGACGTCAACCTGCGTGACAGCGAGGCGTTCCGCGAACTGCTGGAAGCCATGCGCAAGGCATAAAAGACAAAGCCCCGCAAGCGCCCATAGGACTATACCGGGCAAAACGGATACGAATTGGCTATCGCCCTTGTCCCGCGGCGCGCCAAAGTGGTATTGACGTATACGTGAAGCACGCGACTCCCCACCGTTTTCCGATCGGCATCGATCCCGGCGACATCGACTTCATGGGTCATGTCAACAATGCCAGCTACCTGAAATGGGTTCAGGCGGCCGTGCTCGATCACTGGCGCGCCCTGGCCCCGTCGGAGGAGATTTCCCGGCACTTGTGGGTCGCGCTCAAGCACGAGATCACTTACCGCAAGCCCGCCTTTCTGGAAGACGACGTGATCGCCACCGTCCTGCTGGAAAAGGTGCAGGGCGCCCGCGCCTTCTACCAGACCGTGATCCGGCGGGGCGAAGAAGTGCTGGCCGAAGTCAAATCGAGCTGGTGCTGCATCGACGCCGACACGAAACGCCCGGCCCGCATCGCCCGCGACGTGATCCAGCGTTTTTTCCCGGCTGGCGAGAGCGAATAGGCCAATGCCGGGGCCGGTTGCCCCGGTCCGGCTGGCAGTCTCCCAAGCGCAATCCAGCCACGTCACCGTCGCAGCTCCTTCCCCGGCTGGGGCTGGCACACAGCAGTAGCAGTATTGACTCCATCAACACCTCAGGTATTGATCAAGTCAATATTTAAGGTGCCTGCATGAACGACCCCCGACACGATAAGGACGTTGCCACGCTGCGCGCCTTCAACCGTATCTACACCCGGCGGCTGGGGCTGCTCGATGCGCACCTCGATCGCAGCCCTTTCACGCTGAGCGAAGCCCGCGTGCTCTACGAGCTGGCCCATCGCGAAGACCCGACAGCGGCGGATCTAGCCCGGATTCTTGGCCTCGATCCGGCGCAGATGAGCCGAACGCTCAAGCGCTTCGCCAGCCGAGGCCTGACCGCGTCACGCGGCGATCCGGCGCACCGCAAGCATCAGCTCCTGTCGCTGACCGAAGAAGGGCGCGCCGCCTACGCCGCGCTTGAACGCAACACCCGCGCCGCCGTCGGCGAACTGCTCGACGAACTGCCGCTCCACCGGCGCAACCGGCTGCTTTCCGCTGCGGAAGCGATCACGCGGATCTTCGGCGGCGATACGCCGCCAGCACCGGCCCTGCGCGGGCTCAGGCCCGGCGATCTGGGCATGGTGGCGGCGCGCCAGGCGATCCTCTATGCCCGCGAATATGGCTGGGATGCCGGTTATGAAGCGCTGGCCGCCCGTATTCTGGCCGATTTCCAGCAGGACTTCGATCCTGCCCGTGACGCCGCTTGGATTGCCGAACTGGATGGCCGGATGGCCGGTTCGATCTTCCTTGTCCATGGAGACACACCAGACGTAGGAAAGCTGCGCCTGCTCTATGTAGAGCCGGACGCGCGCGGCTGCGGCATCGGCAGGCTGCTTGTCGATACCTGCATCCAGCGCGCCCGCGAGATGGGATATGGCCAGCTCATGCTATGGACCAACAGTGTGCTCACCGCCGCGCGCCGCATCTACGAACGCACGGGTTTCCAACTGGCCGAAGAAGCACCGCACCATTCCTTCGGGCAAGACCTTACTGGCCAGACCTGGACTCTGGACCTGCGGAAGGCTCCCTGAGCGAACAGCCCGTTGCCGGATTCAGTGCCGCACCTTCTGCAGCGCCTTTTCCAGCTCCAGCCGGTTGCGGCCCTTGGCCTTGGCCACGAACAGCGCCATCTCGGCGCGCTCCAAGGTGGAATCGAGGCTTTCCCCGATGTGGGCGACGCTTGCGCTGGCCGTGATGGCGAAACGGCTTTCGCCCACTTTCTGGCGCAGTTCGGCCAGAGTCGTGATCACGCGCTTGCAGATCGCTTCGGCCTGTTCAGGCGTCGCGCGCGGCAGGAGCACGGCGAAGCGCTCCGAGCCGATGCGCGAGATGATGTCCTCCGCCCGCAGCAGCTCGCGCAGGAGATTGGCGAAGACCACCAGCACATCGTCCCCGGTGCTCTGGCCGTACTGCATGTTGATGGTGCGGAAGAAGTCGATGCTGAACAGCGCCAGGCAGCCGTCCATCTTCTTGTCGACCATGTGTTCGAGCATCGAAACGAAGGCCGCGCGGTTGGTCAGCTTGGTCAGCGGGTCGGTATAGGTCGCGGCGAAGAGTTGCTGCTCCAGGCTGCGGCGCTCGTCGATGCTGCGCAGGATGCTGAGAGCGCCGTATGGCTCGCCGCTTTCGGACTTCAGGGCCTGAGTCTGGATCTCGAACCAGCGCTGCCGCTTGTCTGTTGTGATCGCGGGAAATTCCACCCGCTGCCCCGGCCTGCAACCGGCCAGCGCATCAGTATAGGCACGCTCAACCTCGCACCGCGCTTCCGGCGCGACGAGATCGAGAAGGCGCGGCGGGGTCTGCGTTCCGGCCGTAACGAAGCCCAGTTGATCGAGCCCCGGCGACGCGTGAAGGATGCTGCCGCCCAGATCCGTCTTGAGAATCACGTCGGACGTGCTCTCGGCCAGCAGCCCGTAAAGAGCTGAACTGTCCTGAATCGTAAAGTTCATGTCCATTTCGGCGACGCCCCGAACTCCAGAAATCGACACGGGCGAGTGCATTTCACATTGCACCTTCACGAAAAGCCTTACTGCAGAGCAGCTTGGAAAACTTCGAAAGACACATGGTTAAAGTAAAATTCACCAACCCAAACTCTTCAATCGACGATAAGACCAGTTATTCCTGTTATATAACCAGCTTATATTTTATGATTGTTATTCAGTTATTTACCATTGGCCAACAGATTCGGAAAGTCCGAAATTTCCCACAGCTCGGCTTATTGCCGCCAAGGCGCAGGCAGGCTGCCATTTCGGTTTGGGCGGAAAGAACGGACGGCGGCGACAAGGGCTTGCATTCCAGAAAATGCAGACCGCCCAATCGGCGCCGGGATAATCAGGCCTAGAGTTCGATCATGATCCGGATCTTGTCAGGCGTGGTCTCCACGGCAGCCGCAATCTGGTCCCGGCAGCGCGCGATCAGGTCAGGAAGCCCCGGCACCGTGCGGCTGGGGCGCAGTTCGGCACTCGTCACGCCGAGGGCTTCGGCAATGGCTTCCAGCCGGTCTTCGATCGGGCGGGCACGGCCCTGCTCCCAGGCCCAGACCGTCGGCTTGGAAACGCCGAGGCGGCTGGCGAGTTCGCCCTGCGTGTAGCCGCGCAGCTTGCGCAGACGGTGCAGGCGCTCGCCGAAACTTTCTCCGCCAATCGCCGCAGGTCCGGCGGGCGTGGGCGATGGCCCCAGCCCGGCCTCGTTCTGCGCGGCGCTGCGCAATTGCGCGGCGCTGAGCGCGGCGGCGGAAAGCGGAATGTCGAACGCGCAGCCGTAAAGCGCGCCGCTGGCCCATGCCACGCGGGCGCGGGCCTGCCCGGCCTCGGGCAGGTCGAGCGCAATCGCTTCGCCTATTTCCAGATCCGCCGCGGTTTCCAGCAGCAGCCCGGTTTCGGATACGTTGTGAACCTGCACTTGCGCAGCCTGCCCGGTTTCGAGCGCGCCTTGCGTCTCGAAATGCAGCCTGCGGCGGATTGCGCGAGCCTGGCCATCGGCAGGCTCGGCGTCTTCGAAATGGGCCGAAATCGGCATAGCCTGTCTCCCAGAGGAAGCGTGATCGTCGGGGCACCGGGTTAATATTTGGTTAGCGAACGGGTTAGCCGCAGGGCAGGCTGCAAACTAGCGGGCAGGGGCGTATAAAGCTCCCCTTATGCGCCCCAAAGCCATTCTGGCTGGTACTGCTGCGCAATCGCGGCCATCTCCGTGAGCATGGAAGCGAATCCCCTCCCCACCGGCCATGCGGCCGAGACCGGTACGGTCCATCTTGTCGGCGCCGGCCCTGGCGATCCGGATCTGCTGACGCTGCGCGCGGCGCGGCTGGTGATGAATGCCCGCCTGATCGTGCATGACGGCCTGGTCGATCCCGCGATTCTCGCCATGGCACGGCCCGGTGCCCGGATGATCTCGGTCGCCAAGAGCCGCTCGCGCCACACCATGAAGCAGGAAGCGATCAATGCCCTTCTGGTGCAGGAAGCGCTGGCCGGAAACGACGTCGTGCGCCTGAAGGGCGGCGATCCCTTTGTCTTTGGCCGGGGCGGCGAAGAGGCCGAGGCCTGCCGTGCCGCGGGCGTGCCGGTGGAAGTGGTGCCGGGCATCTCCTCCGCGCTGGGCGCTTCGGCCGCCGCGCAAATCCCGCTCACCCACCGCGATCATGCCTCGATCGTCTCGTTCGTGGCCGGGCAATGCAAGGGGCTCGCCGATCAGGACTGGTCGGGCCTGGCTGGCAAGGGCCGCACGCTGGTGATCTTCATGGGGCTGGCCACTGCCGCGCAGATATCCGAAAAGCTGATCGCGGACGGGCTGACGCCGGACGTGCCCGCCGCCGTAATCGAAAATGCCACGCGCGCCGATATGCGCGTGCTGCGCGCGCCGCTGGCCGGGCTGGCGGACCTTGTGCGCGATGAGCAGGTGCAAAGCCCTGCACTTATCGTTATCGGCGCCGTCACCGCAGAACCTGACAACACCATTCGCGCGCTCGCATCGGACGCGGCGGCGCTGGAGGCACTACAGTGAAGATCCTGACAGGAAACGACCTCAAGACCGGAGCGGTCACCTGGTGGACCGGCGTGGGCTGGTCGCTGGACGTCAATCAGGCCGCCGATGTCGGCGAGGACGGCGCGAAGATCATCGCCCGCGAGGAAGGCGCGCAGAACGTCTTCGCCGCCTATGTCATCGATGGCGAGAAGGACGCTGACGGCGTGCGCCCCGCCCATATCAAGGACCGCATCCGCGCGCTGGGCCCGACCGTGCGCCCCGACCTGACGCTCAAGCCGTCCGACCCCGAAGCCGTGAACTGGGTGATCTGATGTACAAGTATGACGAATACGACCAGCAGATGGTCGACACACGCGTCGCGGAATTCCGCGATCAGGTCCGCCGCCGCCTTTCGGGCGAGCTGACCGAGGAGCAGTTCCGCCCGCTGCGCCTGCAGAACGGGCTCTACCTCCAGCTTCACGCCTATATGCTGCGCGTCGCGGTGCCCTATGGCACGCTGAACTCCGCGCAGATGACGCTGCTGGGCGATATCGCGGACAAGTACGATCGCGGCTATGGCCACTTCACCACGCGCCAGAACATCCAGTACAACTGGATCAAGCTGGAGGACACGCCCGACATTCTCGCCGATCTGGCGAAAGTGGAAATGCACGCGATCCAGACCAGCGGCAACTGCATCCGCAACATCAGCTCCGATCAGTACGCCGGGGCCGCCGCGGACGAGCTGATCGACCCGCGCCCTTATGCCGAGCTGCTGCGCCAGTGGTCGAGCTTCCACCCCGAATTCCTGGTCCTGCCGCGCAAGTTCAAGATCGCGGTGATCGCCAGTGAGACCGACCGCGCGGCGATGCGCCTGCACGACATCGGCATCAAGATGGTGAAGAACGATGCCGGAGAGATCGGCGCCCAGTTCTACGCCGGGGGCGGCATGGGCCGCACGCCGATGATCAGCCCGATGATCCGCGAATTCGTGCCGCTGGACCACCTGATCACTTATTCGGAAGCCTGCCTGCGCGTCTACAACCGCTATGGCCGCCGCGACAACAAGTACAAGGCGCGCATCAAGATCCTCGTCCACGAGCTGGGCAAGGACGAATACGTGCGCCAGGTCGAGGAAGAGTTCCAGCACCTGCTCACCATGGGCATCGAGCCGCCGCTGGCCGAGCTGGAGCGCATCAAGCCCTACTTCGCCGATCCCGCTTTCGAGACCGGCCTGTCCGAGGATCTGGACCTCTCCGATCCCGACTTCCGCCTCTGGGTGGAGCGTAACACGCATGCCCACAAGCAGCCCGGCTATGCGATTGCCAATATCAGCCTGAAGCCGGTGGGCGGCATTCCGGGTGATGCCAGCGCGGACCAGATCCGCCTGATGGCGCAGCTTGCCAAGGATTACAGCTTCGACGAACTGCGCGTCACCCACGCGCAGAACATCGTGCTGCCGCATGTAAAGAAGGCGGATCTCTATACGCTGTGGAAGGCGCTGGACGAAGCGGGCCTGGGTACCGCCAATCTCGATACCGTGGGCGACATGATCGCATGCCCCGGCCTCGACTACTGCAGCCTCGCCAATGCGCGCTCGATCCCGGTGGCGCAGAAGATCTCGGAACGCTTCGGCTCCAGCGAGAAGCAGGCGGAGATCGGCGAGCTGAAGCTCAAGATCTCGGGCTGCATCAATGCCTGCGGCCACCACCACGCGGGCCACATCGGCATCCTCGGCGTGGACCGCAAGGGCGTGGAGAACTACCAGCTCCTGCTCGGCGGCTGCGAGGGCGCGGATACCTCGCTGGGCAAGATCACTGGCCCCGGTTTCGACGAGGACGGCATCGTCGATGCCGTGGAACGGGCCACCGAGGTCTATCTTTCCAACAAGCAGGATGGCGAGCGCTTCCTCGACACCTACCGCCGTATCGGCATGGATCCGTTCAAGGAGGCTATCTATGGTTGATCGCTTCTCCGAAACGGCACGCCAGTCATCCTTCGACAAGCTCAGGATGAGCGGAAACGAAGAGATTGCCCCCACATCCGCTCGTGCTGAGCTTGTCGAAGCACGTTTGAGCCAGGCAGCGACGCTGGCCCGTATCAGCGAGGTTCTCCATGGTTGAAGTCCAGTTCCGGTTCCGTGACGACGAGGCCGTCAACGATTCCGCCGTCACCGTCGATGCGTTCGCGGAGCAGACCAACGCCACCGCCGTGCGGATCGAGCCGGGCGACGATGCACGCGCGCTGCTGCCGTTCCTCGATCAGCTGGCGCTGGTGGAAGTGAACTTTCCGGCGTGGACCGATGGGCGCGGCTATTCCTCCGCCCGCGTGCTGCGCGAGGCGGGCTTCACCGGCGAAATCCGCGCAGTGGGCGATGTCGTGATCGACATGCTCAGCCACCTGCGCCGCTGCGGCTTCGACGCTTTCGCGCCGGACAAGCCGCTCAATCCCGCCGATGCGCAGAGCGCGTTCGAGCGGTGGGATAATGTCTATCAGGCGGCCGCCGATGGCCGCCAGCCGATCTGGGCGCTGCGGCACCAGAACTGAAAGGGCTCCTGCACAAGGAATTCCAGCATGAACGAAGCGACACGCATCCGCGACCGCATCGACACCGGCCCCCGCTTCGGCGAGGCTGATGCGGTGCGCCTCAACCGCCTGTTCCGTGGCACCGAAACGACAGAAATGCTCGAAACGCTGCTCAAGGAACGCATGGCGGGCGATGCCGCGGTCGTGTCCAGCTTCGGCGCGGAAAGCGCGGTGCTGCTGCACCTCGTCAGCCAGGTCGATCCCTCCGTGCCGGTGCTGTTCCTCGAAACCGGCAAGCACTTCCCCGAAACGCTGGCCTATCGCGACCAGCTGGCCGACCGGCTGGGCCTCAAGGACTTGCGCAACCTGACGCCGGACGCCGAAGAACTGGCGAAAAAGGACGACAGCGGGCTGCGCTGGTCCTATGATCCGGACGGCTGCTGCGATATCCGCAAGGTCAGGCCGCTGGCCAAGGCCCTGCTGAACTTCGACGCCACGATCACGGGCCGGAAGGCCTTCCAGGCCTCCACCCGCGCCACCCTGCCCCGCTTCGAGATCGACACCACCGACGAACAGGGCCGGTTGAAGATCAACCCCCTGATCGACTGGTCTCCCGAGCGGATCGCCGCCTATATCGAAGAGCATGACCTGCCCCCGCACCCGCTGGTGGCCGAAGGTTATCCCTCGATCGGCTGCATGCCCTGCACCAGCAAGGTCGCGCCGGGCGAAGACCCCCGCTCGGGCCGCTGGCGCGGCTGGGACAAGACCGAATGCGGCATCCACACGCCCGGACAGGACAATGGCGGCTCCAGCGATCTGCCGCCCGGTTTCGATCCGGTATTCTGACCTGCACTTGAGCCTATAGATTATCAGTATTCCGGGAGGCTGGCGGTGACCAGTCCTCCCGGGAATGCCCCGTGCAATTGCAGCAAGCTCGCCTTCCTGTGCAATAAACGCATGCTTGGCCCCCTTTCCAAGCGCGCGCAGGCGCATCAGAATCTCTCCTCCCCCCCGGATTCTTCGCAGTACACCATGACAGTCAGACCACCCGAACGCCCCGCGTCCGGCCACCCCGGCCTTATTATCCTAGCACTTGCCATGGGCGCTTTCGCGATCGGCACCACCGAGTTCGCGGCCATGAGCCTCGTGCCCTATTTCAGCCGCGCGCTGGGGCTGAGCGAGCCGGAGGCAGGGCATGCCATCAGTGCCTATGCGCTGGGTGTCGTGGTGGGCGCTCCCACGATCGCGGTGCTCGGCGCCAGGCTGGCCCGCCGCACTTTGCTGATCGGGCTGATGGGCATGTTCGCCCTAGGCAACGGGCTGAGTGCGATGGCCTCCAGCTACCACACGCTGCTGCTGTTCCGCTTCCTCAGCGGCCTGCCCCATGGGGCCTACTTCGGCGTGGCCGCACTGGTCGCCGCCTCACTGGTGCCGGCCAATGCCCGCGCGCAATCGGTGGCGAAAGTCATGACCGGCCTCACCGTGGCAACGATCATCGGCGTGCCCGCCGCCAACTGGCTGGGGCAGGTGATCGGCTGGCGCAGCGGCTTCGCTATCGTCGCCGGGCTGGCGCTGCTGACCATGGCGCTCGTCACCCTGTTCGCCCCCCACGACCACGGCGGCCCGCGATCGAGCCCGCTGCGCGAACTGGGCGCCCTGCGCCGCCCGCAAGTGCTGCTGACCCTGCTGACAGGCGCCATCGGCTTTGGCGGGTTGTTCTGCGTGTATACGTATGTCGCCTCGACCATGATCGAAGTCACCCGCGTGTCCGAAGCCTTCGTGCCGCTGGTGCTCGCCGTGTTCGGCGTGGGCATGACGGTGGGGAACCTGTTCTGGGCCTGGCTGGCCGACCGCAGACAGAACCAGGCAGCCATCGGCGCTTTCCTTTGGAGCGCCATCGCGCTCGGCCTGTTTCCGCTGGTGGCTGGCAATATCTGGCTGCTCACGCTCGACATCCTGCTGATCGGCTTCGGCGGCGGGCTCGGCACGATCCTGCAGACGCGGCTGATGGACGTGGCGGGCGAAGCGCAGGCGCTCGCCGCCGCCGCGCACCACAGTGCCTTCAACGTCGCCAATGCGCTGGGGCCATGGCTGGGCGGGCTGGCGATCGGCGCGGGCTACAGCTTGCGCGTAACCGGCTGGATCGGCGCCGGACTCTCGCTGGGCGGACTGGCCGTTTTCGTGCTGGCACTCGCGCTGCACCGGCGGCAGGAGCGGCTGGCGCCTGAAGGCTGCCCCGCGCCTGTCTGACAGTCCTGATCCGGCATCAAACCGGCCAGAGCACGGCAGGCCCGCCGTCGAATCTTCCAGGCCCGGTGACTTCGCGCTTCCGGTTTAACGAACTCCGTCCTTTACCGTTTCCATCGCCACGAAAGTGGAGGTGCTGGCAACGTGCGGCAAGCTGGATATCTTCTCCCCCAGCACGGCCCGGTAGCGGCGGATATCGGCGGTGCGGACCTTGAGCAGATAATCGAAATTGGCCGCGAGCATGTGGCATTCCTCCACTTCGGGAATACGCTGTACCGCGCTGTTGAAATCCCGCAGCGCCTGTTCGCGCGTGTCGGACAGGCTGACTTCGACGAAAGCGATATGATCCATCCCCAAGGCGGCAGGATCGGTCACAGCGCGAAAGCCCCGGATCACACCGCTCTCGATCAGCCTGCGCATCCGCGTCTGACACGGCGTTTTCGACATGCCCACGCGCTGCGCGAGATCGGTAACGGTGATCCGCCCATCCTCCCGCAGGACCGCAACGATCTTGCGGTCCATATCATCCAGATCGGCTGATTTATCACCAATATTCATGCAATTTGTCCGAATATATAGGAAATATAGGCCAATATAGCGGTATAATTGCCAGAAAAAAGGCACATTGCCAATGCGGGATGATGTAAATTGCTGGGCATGACTGCCCTGCCTCCCTTTGCCTCTTTTGCCCCGGCCATCCGCGGCCTCTCGCCGCTGCGCAGCGCGATTGCCGAAGCCCGCCGCCGGGATGAAGCCGCCTGCCTTGCGCCTTTGCTGGAAGCCGCGAGCCTGCCGGAGGAAACCCGCGCCGCGATCCGTGAAACGGCAACGCGTCTGGTCACGGCCCTGCGCGCGGAGCGCAAGGGCGGCAGCGTCGAGGCGCTGGTGCAGGAATACGCGCTTTCCAGTCAGGAAGGCGTCGCCCTGATGTGCCTGGCGGAAGCCCTGCTGCGCATTCCCGACGCCGCCACGCGCGACGCACTGATCCGCGACAAGATCGCGGGCGGCAACTGGAGCGGCCATCTGGCGGGCAGCAAGCCGCTGTTCGTCAATGCCGCAACCTGGGGGCTGGTGATGACCGGCAAGCTGGTGGGCAGCATCGACGAGAAAGGCCTGTCCGCCGCCCTCACCCGCCTGATCGCCCGCGCGGGCGAGCCGGTGATCAGAAAGAGCGTCGATCTGGCGATGCGCATGCTGGGCGAACAGTTCGTCGTGGGCGAAACCATCGAACAGGCGCTGAAGCGCGCACGCGAATGGGAAGCCAAGGGCTTTCGCTACAGTTACGACATGCTGGGTGAAGCGGCGATGACGGCGGCCGATGCCGAACGCTATTATGCCGATTATGCAAAGGCGATCGCCGCCATCGGCCAGGCCGCCGCAGGCCGGGGCATCATCCGCGGCCCCGGTATCTCGATCAAGCTTTCCGCGCTGCATCCCCGCTATGTCCGCGCGCAGGCGGACCGGGTGATGGGCGAGTTGCTGCCGCGCGTAAAAGCGCTGGCCCTGATGGCGCGCGATTACGGGATCGGCCTCAATATCGATGCCGAAGAGGCAGACCGCCTCGAACTCTCTCTCGACCTGCTCGAAAGCCTCGCGCTCGATCCCGGGCTGAAGGACTGGAACGGGCTCGGCTTCGTGGTCCAGGCCTATGGCAAGCGCTGCCCGATGGTGATCGACTGGATCATCGATCTGGCCCGGCGCGCCGGGCGCCGGATCATGGTGCGGCTGGTCAAGGGCGCATATTGGGATGCCGAGATCAAGCGCGCGCAAGTGGACGGACTGCCGGATTTTCCCGTCTATACCCGCAAGGTCCACACCGATCTTGCCTATCTCGCCTGCGCCCGCAAGTTGCTCGCCGCGCCAGAAGAAGTCTTCCCGCAGTTCGCCACCCACAACGCGCAGACGCTGGCGGCGGTCTATCACATGGCCGGGCCGGACTTCACAGCGGACCAGTACGAGTTCCAGTGCCTGCACGGCATGGGCGAAGCGCTCTATTCGCAGGTTGTGGGCGCGCACAAGCTGGACCGCCCCTGCCGCATCTATGCGCCCGTGGGAACGCACGAGACGCTGCTGGCCTATCTCGTGCGCCGCCTGCTGGAAAACGGCGCCAATTCCTCTTTCGTGAACCGCATCGGCGATCCGGACGTGCCGGTGGAGGAACTGACCGCCGATCCCGCCGATGTGGTGCGCGCCATGCCGCGGCCCGGCGCCCGGCACGAGCAGATCGCGTTGCCGCAGGACATGTTCGCGGACCGGCGCAATTCCGCCGGGATCGACCTGACCGATGAACGCGCACTGGCAGCCCTCTCGCACGGCCTGCTGGCCTCCGCCGCGCGCGAATGGCGGGCCGCGCCCGAAGGCGGCAATGGGCCTGCCCGCGCCATCCGCAATCCCGCCGATCACCGCGACCTTGTCGGCACTGTCACCGATACCCCCGTTGAAGCCGTCGCCCATGCCGTGTCGCGCGCTGCCGCGAGCAATTGGAGCCGCGTTCCGGTTGCGCAGCGGGCGGACATTCTGGAGCAGGCCGCCGGCGCCATGCAGGCGCAAACCGGCACGCTCATAGGCCTTGCCATGCGCGAGGCAGGCAAGTCCGCCGCCAATGCCGTGGCCGAAGTGCGCGAGGCCATCGATTTCCTGCGTTTCTATGCCCAGCAGGCCCGCGAGACGTTCGGCCCCGGACAAGTCCCGCTGGGGCCGGCCGCCTGCATCAGCCCGTGGAACTTCCCGCTGGCGATCTTCACCGGACAGGCCGCTGCCGCGCTGGCGGCAGGCAACCCGGTGCTGGCCAAGCCCGCCGAGGAAACCCCGCTGATCGCCGCCGAGGCCGTGCGCGTCCTGCACGAGGCAGGCGTGCCGCGCGATGCGCTGCAACTGCTGCCCGGCGACGGCAGCGTGGGCGCCGCGCTTGTGGGCTCTGCCGATGTGGCGGCGGTCTTGTTCACCGGCTCCACCGAAGTCGCCCGGCTGATCCAGCGCCAGCTTGCCGGGCGCACCTCGCCCGATGGCCGTGCGGTTCCGCTGATCGCCGAGACCGGCGGGCAGAACGCGATGATCGCCGATTCCTCCGCCCTGGCCGAGCAGGTGGTGGCTGACGTCATCGCCTCGGCCTTCGACAGCGCGGGCCAGCGCTGTTCGGCGCTGCGGGTGCTGTGCCTGCAGGAAGACGTGGCCGACCGCACGCTGGCGATGCTGAAAGGCGCGCTGGCCGAATTGCGCGTGGGCAATCCCGATCGCCTTGCCAACGATATCGGCCCGGTCATCACCGCCGAAGCGCAAGCGGCCATCTCCGGCCATATCGAGGCAATGCGGGCGAAAGGCCTGCCCGTGACCCAGTTGCAAGTTCCCGATGATGCAGCCGCGCAAGGCACTTTCGTGGCCCCCACGATCATCGAGATCGGCGTGATCGGCGAGCTGGAACGCGAAGTCTTCGGCCCCGTCCTGCATGTCCTGCGCTACCGCCGCGAGGATCTGGCGGCGCTGATCGCGGACATCAACGCGACCGGCTATGGCCTGACTTTCGGCCTTCACACCCGGCTGGACGGCACGGTGGCACATGTGACCGGCTGCGTGCAGGCGGGCAATCTCTACGTCAACCGCAACACCATTGGTGCGGTAGTCGGCGTACAGCCTTTCGGCGGGCGTGGACTGTCCGGCACCGGCCCCAAGGCTGGTGGACCGCTCTATCTCGGGCGGCTGGTCCGGCAGGCGCCAAGCGTCCTGCGCTCCTCTCCCCGCGCGGCACCGCTGGCAGTGACTTTCGCCGATTGGCTGGAGGCGCAAGGGGAAGCGGCTGCCGCCACGCAGGCGCGGACGCTGGCCGAAACCTCAGCACTGGGTTTCGAACAGGAATTGCCGGGGCCGGTCGGCGAACGCAACCTCTACGCCCTTCATCCACGCGGCCGGATTCTGCTTCGCCCTGAAAACCGCGAAGACCTGCTGGCGCAGATGGCCGCCGTGCTCGCCACCGGCAATCGCGGCACGGTGCAAGGCATGGACCTGCCCGAAGGCCTGCCCGCCGCCATCGCCGCGCAGTTCCGCCCCGATCCGAACGAGCCATTCGCAGCATGCCTAACCAAAAGCAGCGCTCAGGCCGTTCGCGCGGCCTGCGAAGCCGTGGCGGCCATGGACGGCCCCATCGTGCCCGTGCACTGCGATTCCGGCCCGAACGGCATCTGGCTGCTGGAGGAAGTCTCCACCTCCATCAACACCACTGCGGCTGGCGGCAACGCCAGCCTGATGGCCATCGGCTAAGGCAGTCTGACCGGCCCGGCCGGGTAACTCTTGTAGTCAAAATAGACCATGCTCGACTGGTAGTTGTCCCAGAGCAGGGTCTGGTAGTTCGGCGGAAAGTGCTGCCATTCAAGCTGGGTGATGCCGTCCAGCCATTTGGGCTGTCCGCTGCCGGAAACCGGCTCCGGCTCTTGATCGCCGCCGTGCAGGGTTTCGTAGAATTCCCGGATCGTGTCCTCATCCGGCAGATAGCCGTCCATCTTTTTCAGCACATCCGGATAGAGCCCCGGATCTGGCCGGGCATACCTGTTGCCGATCAAGACTTTCCCTTTCAGATCGATCAGTCCCTCGATCAGCAGCTTTCCCGGCAGTTCCGGCCCCGGCTGGGGCTGCGGCGGCCCGCAATCGCGCGGAGGCCAGTTGTAGCTTGTCCAGAGATGCCTGACCGCCCACTCGGCGCCCAGTTCGGGATTGTCGGACGGTTGCGGGTCCGGCAGGGAATCCGGGAACGGAGCCGTATCGGCCGATGCGATCGTCACATAGCCCCAGGGCACGATATCGAGCGTGTTGAACCAGAAAGCCCCGCGGCCGAACACGGGATCGGCAATGAAATCCACGTCTCCGGCGGTTGACGGCGCGAAAGCGTGCGGGATCACGGTATTTTCAGGGCACAGCCACTGAACGTAGGAAGCGATGGTCTGCGTCTGGCATCCGCCAAGGCTGTGCCCCGTAACCACGATAGGCGTTCCCGCCACGACATTGTCCTGCCCCAGCAAATGCTGCAGCGCTTCCTGCAAGGTTCCGGAAGGCTGCGATTGCCCTTCCGGGGGCGTGTTCACACTGCCGAGAAGATCCTTAGCCCCATCGAAGCTGCCTTGCGCCACGCGCCCGCCCGGGACTGGCCCGGTCTTGACGGCGGCGCCCAGCTTCAACCGCTCTTCATCGAAGAACTTCGACCATTCGATCGTCTCGAAAGCGGCAAAATCCTCGAACACCTGCACAAGCACAGACAAGGCGCCCGCCGAAATGTCCGTCCCTCGGATTCCGACGACGAAGAAATAAGGAGCACCGCTCTCGTCCCGGTAGGATGCGATGTAGATGAGATTGCTCAGCTTTGCTTCCCACGTCACCGGGAAGGCCGGCCCCCAGTCGAGGCTCCACGCACCGGGAACGGTTGCCTGCGGCGAGCAGGCACCCTCCTGCCCGAGTTCGGGAAGCGCCGGAAGATAGGCCGTATCCGTGATCGCAGCTTCAAGCTCATCCGCAATCGCCTGCTCCTGAGTCCCCCCGGAATCGGTATAGGCAGCGTTCGCCAGCCCCAGGAACACCATGCCATAGTATTCCGAATTCAGGACGCCGATACGCTGATCCAAGGACAAATCCGCGAATTTCTGCGACATACATCACCCCTCCGAACACAATGAATCATTTATTAATAATAATTCAAAAATATTGATCAGCAGATGATGCAGTACATAAAGACAATCGCCTCAAGAACAGAATTAAATTATTTCATACAAGAAGCGGCACCGCACAGTGTAAAACAGCACCGCGCACGCCGTTTATAACACGTTGACGCACCTCAACATTTGCAGGTGGCGGAATGCTCTACGAAGGCCGCACCGCCGTGACCTTCGCCGTGCCGAACATGCCCATCCTGCATTTGCCGGTGATCGTGTCGCCATCCAGCTGGATATCGTACTTGAGCGTAATCTTCATCGGCTTGTCGACCTTGACCTCGAACTTCATCCGGCCGTTATCAATCATGCCGCCGGAAAACTCCTGCCGTCCTTCCGGCGCGGAGAGATAGCCCGACAACGCGGCGCCATCGGTATCGAAATGCGCAAGGAAGGTCTGACCGCCCATCGGGGCCTTGAGCGTCATGTCCCAATCGCCATCGACGCTGCCGGTGGGCGCGGCTGGAGCCGGTTCTGCAACCTCTGGAACCGGGGCAAGGGGTGCCGCAACCGGCGCTGCAGCCACCTTTTCCGGCTGCGCCTGACGGCCGGAGACATCGCGCTGCTCGATCACATCGAGAATGCGCGCGGGGGTGAGCGGCAGCGTCAGTTCCTCGATCTCCCCGAAGGGAGCGAGGGCATCGGCAATCGCGTTCACCAGCGTGGGCGGGCCGATGATGCAGCCGCCCTCGCCCACACCGCGCATCCCGCCGATGGTCTGGGAGGGGGTGTTGGCGTGCAGGTATTCGAAATCCGGCACGTCGAACATCGTCGGCATCAGGTAGTCCTTGAACGTCGCCGCCAGCGGATTGCCGCGCGCGTCGTAAGGCATCTCTTCCAGCAGCACTTGCCCGATCGCCTGCGCCAGGCCGCCCGCGATCTGCCCCTCGACGACGCCGGGGTTGATCACCGTGCCGCAGTCCTCGGCGCTGATCCAGCGCAGGATCTTCACGAAGCCGGTCTCGGCATCGACTTCGACCACGCAGCAATGCGCGGCGCTGGTCATCGTCATCGGCGGCGGCTGGTAGCGGAACTGGGCTTCGAGCCCGCTCGCCATGCCTTCGGGCAGGCGCGCGGGGTCGCCATAGGCAATCTCGGCCAGTTCCTTCAGCGAACGCGACATTTCCGGCGCGCCTTCGACATGGACCATGCCCTCCGCGATAGTCACAGCCTCCACGCTGGCGTTGGAGAGGTGCGCGGCGACGGCCTTGACCTTCTCCGCCAGCAGTTCGGTGGCCCGCCATGTCGCGCCGCCCGCGATCACGCCCTGACGGCTGCCCGCCGCGCCAGGGCCGAAGGCGCCGATGGCGCTGTCCCCCTCGAACACCGCGATGTCCTCGTAAGCGACGCCCAGCCGGTCCGCGATGACTTGCGCCATTGTCGTCGCCGTGCCGTGCCCCTGCGAATGGGTGGAGAGCATGGCGACGACTTTGCCGGTGGGTTCGATGCGCAGATGCACTGTCTCGCCCGTCATCGGCTGCATCGCGCCGGCAGAGCCCGTGGGCTCGATATAAGTCGCGATGCCCATGCCGAGATAGCGGCCCTCCTTGCGCGCCTCCGCCTGTTCCTTCCGGAAAGCGGCGATATCGACGTGGGCCACCAGCTTTTCGAGGCATTCGCCGGGGGTGATGTCCGTCACCTCGATGCCCATGCTGGAAGTGACCGGCTGCTCGGGCAGATAGAGCAGGTTCCGCCGCCGCAGCTCCACCGGATCGATACCCAGCTTGCGCGCGGCCTTGTCCAGCGTGGTCTCGCGGATCAGCGATTCCATCGCCCAGGGCCCGCGATAGCCGCCCAGCCCCATCGTATTGGTGTACCAGCCGCGCGTGACGAAGCCGTAGGCGGGCAGCTTGTGCGCGGGCCACATGAACATGTGCACGGCGATATTGGCATCCTCGCCCATCGGCCAGGCGCCGTTGTTGCAGGCATAGTCCGACCATGCGGCGAGCAACCTGCCCTCCTCGTCGAGCCCGATGGTGAGCGTCACTTCCTGCTCGCGCGCGTGGCTGGAGGCGGTGAGCGCCTCGTAGCGGTCCTCGATCCACTTGAGCGGGCGGCCGAACAGCCGCGCCGCCACGACCACCGCCACTTCCTCGCGCCAGGGGATGTTCTTGAGGCCGAAGCCGCCGCCCACGTCTTTCGCGATCACCCGGATCGATTCCTGCGGCAGCCCCAGAACCAGCGCCACATAGCGCGCAGCGAGGTGCGGGCTCTGGCAGCCCACCCACACCGTCATTTCGCCCGAGCCCTCGGGCGAGGCGACGCAAGCGCGGCATTCCATCGGCGACTGGGCAATGCGCTGGTGGCGGATCGTGTGGGTGACGACATGCGGCGCCTTGTCGAGCAGCGGCTGAATCACCTCTTCCAACATGTCCGCATCGCCCATTTCGGCGGCCACATTGTCGTCCCTGTCCGGGTGGACGAGCGGGCCGGTCCTGGCATCGGCGATAGTGACGAGGGCTGTTTCTTCCTCGATCTCCAGCTCGACCAGTGCGGCGGCATCTTCCGCCTGCGCGCGGCTTTCGGCGATGACCATGCAGACCGGATCGCCGACGCAGGCGACGCGCCCGTCCGCCAGCAGCGTCACCGGGCTTTCGATGGGCGTGAAGAAGAAGCTCATCATCTGCACCGGGATCGCGGCGAGATCGGCCTGCGTGTAGATCGCCTGCACCCCCGGCATCTCGCGCGCGACGTCGAGACCGATGGACACGATCCGCCCGCGCGCGACGGGGCTGCGGACATAGGCCACATGCATCATGCCCGGCAGTTGGACGTCGTCGGTGAACTGGCCGCGCCCGGTCAGCAGGCGGCCGTCTTCCTTGCGCGGGGTGCGCTCGCCGACATAGCGCGTGGCGCCGACGCTGCTGGCGTGAAAGCTCATGCCCACGCCCTCCGATCCGCGCCGACAAGCCCCTCCCCTTCAGGGGAGGGGTTGGGGTGGGGGCAGGCCCCACAGACTGCGCTTGGTCGAGAGCCCCCACCCCCGGCCCCTCCCCTGAAGGGGAGGGGGGAAGGAACTGCGAAAATGGGGGTCATACCGCTTCTCCCGCAAGCTGCCTGATCGCGCGGCGGATGCCCTGATAGCCAGTGCAGCGGCACACATGGCCGGACATCGCCGCTTCCATATCCTGCGCCGTGGCGGCGGGATCATCGTCCAGCACCGCGGCCAGGGTGATCGCCACGCCCGGCGTGCAGAACCCGCATTGCAGGCCGAAATTGTCCTGCAGCGCCTGCTGCACGCGGTGGAGTGTGCCGTCCGGCGCCGCCAGCCCTTCCACTGTGGTGATCTCGCACCCGTCCGCCTGCACCGCCAGCATGAGGCAGGATCGCACGGCGACGCCATCCACCCGCACTGTACAGGCGCCGCAGACGCCGTGCTCGCAGGCAAGGTGCGTGCCGGTATAGCCCAGCCCTTCGCGCAGGAATTCGCCGAGACTGGCGCGTGCCTCTACCGTGGCGGTGTGGCGGCGGCCGTTGACCGTGATATCTATCCTGTGCTCGCTCATGCCACGCTCCTGATGTCGAGAGCCTCGCGCAAGGTGCGGGCGAAGATGCGCTTGCCCACCGTGCGGCGGTATTCGGCGCTGGCGTGGTGATCGTCGAACGGCGCGGTATCGGCCACGGCGAGCGCCGCCACGGCATCGGCATCGATGTCGCCGAGGCCCGTGCCCAGCAGCGCCGCTTCCGCCTGACGGGCCCTCACCGGCACCGGCCCCATGCCGAACCACGCGATCCCGGCCCGCGCGATGGAGCCGCCTTCCAGCGCCAATGCGCCCACCATGCCGACGAGCGCGAAGTCGCCGGGGCGCTGCGCCACTTCGCGGAACAGCACCACGTGGCCTTCTGGCCAGTCGGGATAGGTGATCCCCGTCACCAGTTCGTCAGGCTCCAGCACCGTCATGTAAGGGCCGAGGTAGAACTCCTCCGCCTTGACACTGCGCCTGCCGCGTACCGAGGCGATCTCGATCTCCGCCCCCAGCGCCACAGCGGTGGCAGGCATTTCCGCCGCCGGTTCGCCCAGTGCGATCGAGCCGCCCACGGTGCCCCGGTTGCGCGTCTGGTAATGGCCGACATGGCCGAGCGCCGTCACCAGCGCCGGAAGCTGGCGGGCCAGCGTGGCATCGCGCAAGGCCTCCGCCTGCCGCGTGGCCGGGCCGATGCGCGTGGCGCCCCCGGCGCGCGACACGCCCTTCAGCTCCGCAATGCCGTTGATATCGACGAGGATGAAGGGCTGGCTCATGCGCAGGTTAAGCAACGGCATCAGCGTCTGCCCGCCCGCGATCACCGTGGCGCCGCCGCCCGCCTCGGAGAGGATCGCACAGGCCTCGGCAATGCTGGCCGGGCGCACATAGTCGAACGGCGCGGGCTTCACTGGCCACCTCCGCCGATCCGCCCGCCGCGTCCGGCCTCGAAAGCCACGGCGGCCGTGACGACCAGCAGCACCGCCACCATCAGCAAGCCGAAACCGGCAAAGTGCATGCGCCCCAGCGTAAAGCCCGTCAGCAAGGCCAGAACCAGCGCAGCGATCCAGCCCCACAGAGGCACGGGCCGGGCGGAAACGGCAGGCGGCGCGGGAGCAACCGCAGGCGCCGCCTCCCCCGCCGTTTCAGCCACCGGCGCGGCAGCTCCGCCGCCGCCCACCACTTCGCCGAACTTGGCGAAGAACTTGCCCGCAAGGTTCTTTGCGGTCGCATCGATAATCGGTCCGCCAAGCTGCGCCATGCGCCCGCCGACTTCCGCCTCCACCTCATAGGACACCAGCGTCCCGCCGCCCGGCGCCTCGGACAAGCGCACTTTGGCGCCGCCTTTCGCCGAACCGGCAATGCCGCCATTGCCCGAACCGGTGATCGTATAGCCATTAGGAGCATCGATATCCGAAAGCTGCACATGGCCTTTGAAACGCGCCCCGATCGGCCCGATCTTCACTTCGGCAACCGCCACGAACTTGTCCGCCCCATCGCGCTCAAGGCTCTGGCAGCCCGGGATGCACTGGGCGAGGACCGCGGGATCGTTCAGCGCCTCCCACACCTTCTGGCGCGGCGCGGCAATCCGCTGCTCGCCGGTCATCTGCATTCGCGTCTCTCCCCAATGTTCCGCTGCTCGGATCTGGCGCAGATAGAACGCCGGGACAGGCCGGGACGCAACCCCTATGAGCGATAATAGATCATATTTCCTTAGAACACCCACTCATCGCCGCCGCGTTGGGCCACGGCGGCATCGCACTGGCCGCAGCGCACCGCGGGGGTTAGGTAACGCCTCAAAGCAAACAGCAAAGGATTGGAAGAGGTCATGAGCGCAGTTCCCGGAACAGTCGTCGTCACCGGTGCCGCAGGCGGCATGGGCAAGCCCGCCGCGATCCGCTTCGCCTCGCGCGGGCACTCGCTGCTGCTGTGCGATCTTCATGCCGAACCGCTGGAAGTGCTCGCCTCCGTGCTGCGCGGCACCGGGGTGAAGGTCGATATCCTGGCGGGCGACATCGCCGCACCTGACTTCCCCCAGCAGATCCTGGACAAGCTGGGCGAGACGCCGATCTCCGCGCTGATCCATACGGCGGGCCTCTCGCCGACAATGGCGGACGTAGACCGCATCTTCGCCGTCAACTACGATGCCACCGAAAAGCTGCTCGCCGGGCTGCTGCCGCGCTTTTCGCAAGGTGCCTGCGCGGTGCTGATCTCGTCGGTCTCCGCCTACATGCTCAGCGATCCGGCCATGTTGGGCGCGATCCGCAAGTTCGTCGCCACCGGCCACCGCGAGGAAATCGCCCCCTACATGACCAATCCGGGCATCAGCTATGCGATTTCCAAGAAAGCGGTGATCCACATGGTGGAGCGCGAGGCCGCTCCCTTCGGCGCCATGGGCATCCGCATCGTCTCGGTCGCGCCGGGCTTCATCGACACCCCGATGGGCAAGGCC
Source organism: Novosphingobium beihaiense (assembly GCF_022832375.1). GTDB lineage: Bacteria > Pseudomonadota > Alphaproteobacteria > Sphingomonadales > Sphingomonadaceae > Novosphingobium > Novosphingobium beihaiensis. Next base: position 265,053 of record NZ_JALHLG010000007.1, on the reverse strand, counting down.
GAAGCCGAATCGAACGAGCAGCTGCGCGCGATGATCGGGATGGTTCCGCAAGGCCGCATGGGCCACGGCGATGAGATCGCCTCGGTCGTCGAATTCCTGTGCTCGAACGGCGCGTCCTACATCAGCGGCACCGATATCCGCGTGGACGGCGGCATCGTCGGCCATCTGGGCATGATGCACGCGGGGAAATAACGGCGCTCAGCCTTCCTGAACGGGGGACTCGCACTCTACCACCGTAGCGATACGGAAGGAAAACCTGTCGAACAGGTTCTTCTCGTCCGCGATGATCTCCTCCGGCATCAGGCTGGAGGTGATATAGGCGAGCGTGCCGCGATAGATCTTCTCGTCATCGAACCACAGTTCAGTGATGACATCGGGCCCATCGGTAAACGCGCCGGTCTCTGGATGCGGCTGCGGATCGATGTAACGGCGGATATAGCGCTTCACGCCGCGGGAGTACTTTTCCGCCAAAGGCGCGTGCTGCGTTTCGTAATAGTCGCGGAACTGCTCGACGGAGATATCCGGCCTGCGCTTCATGAACAGCAGGATCTTGTAGGTTTTATCCGGCATATTTAGCCTCTCTCCCCGCCTGTTGCAGCCTTTCCTACCCGTCCAACACAGGAGCCCTGCTTAATATTTTCCGCCCCGGCGATTAGAACGTAGCGACTTTGGATATTGTTCAATAGCAAAATTGAACCGAACTCCGACAGAAATAACGGGACACTCAATTCGTCAACTCGAACAAACAAGTCTGATATCCCCCGGGGCGTCGGCGAGATCAAGGACATAGAGAGGACATTTTCAAAGCCAGGAACCGCCGCAGGCGGTGATGATTACGGCGAACGACGCTCTCACCCATCGATCGCGCAGATGTGTGCGACAGATTTGCCATTATTGTTACATTACTTGAATTGCAGGATTTGTTCCCCTAATGTTCCAATTGAACAACAAGGGATAAACAATGCCCAATCACTCTCCCTCGATGGAGCGTCAATCCGCCGAATGTCTCGCATTCGAGCACTATCTCAGAACGGGAAGACGGCTTTCGCCGCATCTCTTCCAGTCGAGAACCGAGCGCAAGTTCAATCCATATCATGATCCCCGCAACGGCCGATTCACATTCGCCCCCGGAAGCGTTCGCGCTCTGAGACACGTCGTCATTTCCCGGACAAGGCGATGAACATGCAGAAGCCATATGCTCCCTACATCCCCAAGAGCATCAGTGAATTGATGGATCTTCTGGGTTGGATGATCCTCCATTCACCGAAATTTGAAGATGATAGCGGTCATTTCCCCGGACAAAGCATCGACACAGAATTCTTCGCTCTAAACGAAGGTCTGAAGAGCATTCGCAAGAAAGTGGGCGAAGAAAACTACCAGAAACTCGCCGAACTGTCTGAGCAGATGCGCGTGCACTTCGAAGCCGATCCCGAGGATAAGACCGAAGACGGAATCAAGGGGCGTGACTGTATCATGGACATGGAGGACATTCTCCGGGCCAGCAACCGTAGCAAGCTGGGCAGATAGAGCAGTCTGCGAGGAATGGAAAAGCCCGGGAGATCGTCTCTCCCGGGCTTCCTTTCGTTCAGTTCACCGTCTTGGGGCTGTAAACCTCATCCCCTGACGCGTCGTTGTCCGCCGCTTCAGGGGCTTGCGGAACCTGCGGCTCCACCGCGCCCTTGACCATCGTGGCCAGCGAAGCGCCGTCGAGGCCGAGTTCCTTCATCAACCCGTCGATCACCGGCGCCTGTGCGCGGTAGGCGAGCGCTGCGCTCACCGCATCGTTGGCGAGGTTGCCCGAGCCTCCGACGGGAGCCCCGGTGCCGCCCGCTGCGCCGCCCTTTTGCGTGAGGCCATCGACCTGCACGATCTTGATCGAGTCGATCGCTTCCATCGGCCGCACGCTCTCGCGCACGACTTCGGGCAAGACTTTCAGCAGCGCCATCTTCATCTGCAGCGAGACCTGATCCGAAGACAGCAGGTTCGCTGCCTCGTTGATCGCGCGCTGACCGGCAGCCTCGACCTCGAAACGCACACGCGCCGCTTCGGCACGCAGCTTCTCGGCTTCGGCCTCACCTTCCGCTTCCAGCCTTGCGGCCTGGGCGCGGTTGGATGCAGCTTCCTTTTCGGCCTCGGCTTCGACCTTGACCGAAATCGCCTGACGTTCGGCCTCCTTGGCCGCCTCGATCAGCTCGATCCTCTTCAGACGCTCGGCCACTTCGGTTTCGCGGCTGGTCGCGACCTGTTCCTCGGCAGCCACCGCCTTGGCGCGGGCCTCGTCCGCCTCGGCCTTGGCCTGGCTTTCCTCGCGGCTCTTGTTCTGGATCGCGATCTGCTGCTCCTGACGGGCCAGCTCGACCGCCTGAGCCTGTGCGATCTGGGCTTCCTGGACTGTCCGGTCCGCCTCGATCTGGCGCGAATCAACCTGCTGCTTGGCCTCGATGCGGGCTTCGTCCGCCTCGCGGCCGCGTGCGGCCTGTTCGCGGGCAACTTCCGCTGCCTGCTCGGCCCGGCGCATTTCGACTTCGCGTTCCTGTTCCAGACGCGCGAACTCGTTATCGCGCTGGATCTGCAGCGACTGCCGGTCGGCTTCGAGGTTCTTGGTCTCCATCTGCACGCGCGTGTCCTGCTCGATGTCGTTGCGCGTTTTCTTGCGCAGCTCGATCTGCTCGGTCAGCTTGGTCAGACCTTCCGCGTCAAACGCGTTGTTCGCATTGAAGTGCTCGATCGACGTCTGGTCGAGGCCGGTCAGCGAGACCGATTCCAGTTCCAGACCGTTCATCGCCAGGTCCGCAGCGGATACCTGCTGCACTTTCTGCACGAAGTCCGCGCGCTGTTCGTGAAGCTGGTTCATCGACATCCCCGCCGCGACCGAGCGCAGCGCGTCCACGAACTTGCCCTCGACAAGATCCTTCAGCGCCTCGGGGTGCATCGTGCGCGCGCCGAGCGTCTGCGCGGCCATGGCAATGGCGCCCGCATCGGGACGGACACGCACGTAGAACTCCGCCTTCACGTCGATCCGCAAGCGGTCGAGCGTGATCAGGGCGTCCCCGTTCTTGCGTTCCACGGCCAGACGCACGGTGTTCATATTGACCGGCATCGTCTCGTGAAAGATCGGCAGCACCAGAGCGCCGCCATTCATCACGACCTTTTCGCCGCCGATGCCCGTTCGCACGAACGCGATTTCCTTGCTCGCGCGCCGGTAGAGCCGCGCCAGCATCACGCCGAACACGATCAGCAGGATCACAATGCCACCGGCAAGGATGCCGATGCCGAATAGGCCGTTCGAAAGGCCGTCCATTTTCATTTCTCCTTCAAGGGGATGCTGCGGACGGCACTATGCCCCGCTCTCGATTTCATCCCAACTCAAATGCGCGCACGCAGTTAAGCTTGAATGACCTCGGATCGCTTTCCCGCGCCCGGCAAGGGCGCATGGCGTCAGACAGATTTCAGACGAAACCCGCCCTCACCGGCTTGAAGTCCAGAACCATGCTGGCAGTTATTTGAAGTCGCGGCAGGACCGGAACGGTCACCGCGCCATAAAACAGGATCGCAGCCTGCACGAACCGCGTTCGATACTGGCGCTCATCTTCCGCTTCTCCGAACCAAGATGCTGCGGACGGCACAGCGCCCCGCTCTCGATTTCATCTTGTCTTTGAGTGGTATAGCGGATGCTGGGGGCGGCTCATAGGAAAACCGGATTATTGCGAGTCGATTGCATTTGGAGATTGCGGAAATTTAATCGTGGCTTAGACTCCAATGCATCACTAGCCAGAAAGTCGCAAAGGCAACGGCAGCCGAAGTCTGTGGCGGCGTGAAGCCGCATATGCGCTAGAGCGGACTTTACGGAGACGACGACAAAATGGACGTCGCTCGACTGAAGGAGCTAGGGTTTACCATTCAATCTTGAGCGCGTTGTAACCGCATATGCGGTTAGACAAGGCTCAGGCTCAATCTCGCTAAAGGCGGCAAGTTCAAATCTAGTTCTGGCCGGGACGAACCGATCGTTGTAGAATGACCAAATAGCCCGTTTGCGTCCTTTTTCGGTCGTTTGACTTTGCGGATTGTCGGCTCCACCTCTAACGCGAAGTTTGCAGTCCGACCTTGGCAAACATCCTTGAACTTACGATCCCAAGCTGCCTGCTTCGATGCCTCGAAGTCCCACTCGTCGAGTGTCTTGATCAGTTTCAGACGAGCTCGGCCATCTTTGCATTCAACTGCGAAGATGCAGGCGTCGTTGCCCGGTGCACGGTTAGCGATGTACCAGTTCGCGGATTCGATGAGTTCATCCTTCGAAAGATGAGACCAGCTTTGGTAATGCTGCCACCACTGGATTGGTCCAGCTACCAACAAGAATATCGCGACCGGAAGGGCAAGAGCCAGCACGCAACCGTATCGCCTGATGTTTAATCGCACATACGCCAATAAACACGCCAGCTATCGCAGAACAAGGAGAAAAGCCTCTACTGACTGGCAGCCCGACATTGCCGCCATTCCACAGGTCAATGAAGCTATCTCTTCACGGCCAACAGAACCGCTGGTGCAATTAGGACTACCCCCAAGCCCCAGTGCCACCAGCGAGGATTCTGAATATGTCGCACTGAGCGACTAAACGCCACTCCCAGTCCGGCGAACAGGATGAGCGCTGCACTTACGAACTTCGCATTCTCTCCTTGCGAAACAACGCCAATCCCCCATGCTCCCAGCAAGCAGATAAATATGCTGATCCAGAGATATACCTGCAACAGGAAGCGCCACACTGCATCGAAGGCATAAAAGGTCCGGTTGGTGCGCATATGGTCTGCCTAACTAGGTTGCGCTGCGTGCGCTTACCACCCAAAATGCAGATGCAGGCAGGAGAAGATCCAATCGAAGCTTCTGCTTGCTGCCTTCAATCCAGCTTCGGCAAATAGTGATCCCCGCGCGCGATAGCCTTGAACAGTTCGCCCTCGCGCCGCACCAGCAGCACCTTTTCGTTCTGGACGAAGCGCTGGTCCGCATTGTCCGGTTCCAGCATCACGTAGTGCACCTGCCCGAAGTGGTCGGTAACTTTGGCGCGCGCCGGATTGCCCGGCGTAGCGGTGCCGATCACCACTTCCGCCTCGCGCCCGACGAGCGCACCAACGTTGATGGCGGTGGTCTCGTCCTTGGGCAGCACCCGGCCGAGCGGGCGGGATATCGCGCCCGTGGCGGGCAGCGCGACCAGGGCTGCGCCCGCGCTCACCAGCCAGGCGGACCATGGCGCGCCGGTGAGCGCTTCCAGAAAGTGCTGCCCGGCGAGGCCGATCACGCCGAAGAGCGACAGCAGGATCATCAGCCACATCATGAACGGGATGCGGCCCACGCCGATCAGCGAGAGCAGCCCCGCATCGACCGCCAGATCGTGATCGACATCGACTCCGACATCCACATCCGCATCGAGATCGGCCCCGAGCAGATCGCCGAGGCCCGCCAGTTGCAGCACGGCGAGCAGCGCCACCACGCCCAGCGCCACCGAGAACGGCATATTTCCCGGCTCGGTCAGCAGCTCAATCACGATCGACGTACTTGGTTTCAAGGAAACGGTTGCGCGTGGCCAGCGCGTCGATGTCGTTCCGCGAGAGGTCGAGGCTCATTGCCTCGATTTCGTCGGAAATGACGCTGAGGCCATCCACAAGCTGCTCGGACGGGCTGGCGCCGCTGACGCCCGGTTTGCTGCGCAGCGCGGCGGGAATACGGGTGTAGCTGTCCACCAGCCCGGGCAGATGCTCGGTCAACAGCTTGCGCACTTCGCGCGCGGCCGGGCCGGTCTCCTCCATCGCGGCGAGCTGCGGGGCGATCTGTTCGAGGCGCACGCCGATCATGTCTATGGCATCGACCGCCGCATTGGGCAGCGCGCGGCGCTTGCCTTCCAGCCACAGTTCGGCCGAGCCTGCCAGTTCGGGCAGGCTCGCGCTTTCCAGATCCCCGGCATGGGTGCGCGGGGCCGCCGGGTAGATCGAGAGCATCACGAACACCGCGATGCCCAGCAGGATCGAGAGCATTCCCGCCATGAACGAAATGCCGCCGAGCACCAGCGCCGTCACCAGCGTGGCGATCCAGATGCCCGAGAGCGCGAAGAACGCGCGGCGGATGCGGCGCAGGCGGAAGCGCCAGCGCTCCTTGCGGGCGTTGTAGAGCCGGGCGGCGCGCTGGCGGCGGGCGGCGCGGATGATTTCCTGTGATACGCGGGCGGGAGTTTGGGCCATGTTACGCCAATCCTCCCTGTTCCCGCAGGGAATGGGGAGGTGGCAGCCCGCAGGGCTGACGGAGGGGCTTCTCCCCCCTCCACCACCCGCTGCGCGGGCGGTCCCCCTCCCCATCGCGGCGCGACAGGGAGGATTGGGTGATCTCACGGCTGCTCATCGCTTACTGGTCCACGCCCTCCAGCAGCGAAGGCGCGGCCTTGCCGTCGGCGGTGACGCCTTCCGCCTGCCCCTGGGCACGGGCGATATAGGCCTTGGACTTGTCGATCTCGCCTTCCAGCGAGGTGACCGTCTGCTTCATCGAATCGAGCGCTTTCAGCTTGAAGGTATCGATCGAATCCATCGTGTCGTAGATGTTCTGGAACGCGCGGCTCAGCGTTTCGAGCGGGATCGTCGAACTGGAGGCCTGCTCGTGGATGCGCGCGGTGTTGTCCTTCAGCATCTGGCCGGTGCCGTCGATGATATTGGCCGTGGTGGTGTTGAGCGCGGTAATCTGGTCGAGCACCAGCTTCTGGTTCGCCATCGCCTGCGCCACCGTGACCGCCGTGCGCAGCGCGCCGACGGTGGTGGTGGAGGCGCGGTCCACGCCCTTGATCAGCTCGACATTGTTCTTCTTCACCAGATCGAGCGCGAGATAGCCCTGCACCGTCACCGCCATCTGCGTCAGCAAGTCCTGCGTGCGCTGGCGGACATAGAACAGCGCAGACTCGCGCACGGCCTTGGCCTTGGCGGGATCGGTGTGATCGAGATCATTCGCCTTCTCCTCCAGCGCCCCGTCGAGCGCCTTGGACATGAAGACCATCTGTTCGAGCTTGCCCATGGCCGCCCACAGGTTCTGCCGCTCCACGTCGATCGCGGCATTGTCCATCAGCAGCTCGTCCTTGCCGTTCTGCAGGCGAGTGAGGATAGCGCTGATGTGGCCCTGCGCGCTCTGGTAGCCTTCGAAGTAATTGCGCAGCTTGGAACCGAACGGGATGATGCCGAAGAGCTTACGCTTGCTCAGCAGATCGCCCTTGGTCGAAGGATCGAGGTCTTCCACGGTGCGGCGCAGCTCGGCGAGATCGGCGCCCACGCCCGCATCCTTGTCCATCGCGCGCACAGGACGGTCGAGGAAGCGGTTGGACTGCCCAGCCGCCTCGGTAATCTCCTTGCGGCCCATGTTGGTGATCTGGTCGACACGGCGGCCGAACTCGGGCGAGTTCGAATCCTGCGAGACCAGATCGGTCACGAATTCATCGACCCGAACCTGCAGCTTGCTCTTCTGCTCTTCTCCCACCGGCACGAGACCGGCGGCGCGCTCGGGCTTTACGGCCGGCACGGGATCGGGCGGGGTCAGCTTCAGCTCGCCCGCGGTATCCTGGTCGGTCAGTACGGCCATGTTGGGAAATCCTTGTCTTTCAAACCCCGGAAGAAAGAGAAATCTAGAATTACCCGCCGCCGACTACAAGGAAAACCGGACCCGCGCGGGACTGGTAGTCGATGAACGTCAAATGGGGATCGACATTCGGCGGCGAATTGTCCGTTCCCCCTCCCGTTCGTGTCGAGCCCCTCGACTTGCTCGGGATAAACTTCGGCCTTTCATGCCGAGCAAGTCGAGGGGCTCGACACGAACGGAGAGACGGATTTCAATCCACCAGCAGCATCGAATCGTCGCGCGCCACCACTGCCAGCGCCAGCCCGGCCGCTTTCGCGCGGCGCACGGCGAGATCGCTCGGCGCGGAGATCGTCACCAGCAGCGGGCAGCCCGCGCGCACGGTCTTTTCGACGAGTTCGTAGGAACAGCGCGAGGTCATGACGATAAAGCCCTCCGCCGCCGCCAGCCCCTGCCGCGCCAGAGCGCCGGTGAGCTTGTCCAGCGCATTGTGCCGCCCGACATCCTCGCGCACCAGCAGCACGTCGCCCTCTTCACTACAGAATGCCGCCGCGTGCGTGGCGCGGGTGAGGCGGCCCAGCGGCTGGCGCTCCGCAAACATATCGAGCGCGCGGCGGATCGCCTCGGGCGCGGCCTTGCTGCGGCGGGGCAGTGACGGCAGCGGCCGCAGCGCCGCTTCCACCCCCTCGATCCCGCAGATGCCGCAGGAACTGTCTCCCACCCGGCGCCTTGCGCGTTCGAGGATCGGGCCGAGGCGATCGGGCGGCAGGTTGACGCGCGCGACATGGCCCGTGCCCCAGGCGCCGTTCTCCACCGCATGCAGCGCGACATCGCCCACTTCGCCCGGCCCGGCCAGCCCTTCTGCGACAAGGAACCCCGTCACGAAATCTTCCAGATCCAGCGGCGTTGCCATCATTACCGCATAGGCAATTCCGTTGGTCTCGATCGCCACCGGCGCCTCGACCGGCACCGCCATGGCGCGCGGTGCTTCCGCCGGAGCGTGATAGGGACTGCGACGCACTTGCACTTGCGCCGCCCCGCTTGCTGCATCGGAATGGTCCAGTTCGCTGCTCCTGCCTCAACCGGATGGCCACCGGCGCCTTTCAGCCCCCTTCATAGCGCGGGACCGCAGGAAGGCCATGCCGGGAAGCCATCTTGCGCAAAGCAGAATTTTTACCGTAGCCCCCGGACAAAGCGCTCGCACGATTGTATCCACTCATCCCACAACTTGCGTAAGTTTTATCCAGAAATTTCTACTTTTGCATACAAAATAGCAAATCACGCCATCCCGGGATCGCTCTTTTGCAACTGGGCAAAACCGCAGTTCCCCACAGACAACGCCAAATTGGCTTGCGGCACTGGAACCCTTTCCCCTAAACGCGCCGCTCATTCCGGCGTTGCGCACCAAGAACAAAGGGGCAGGCACGGCGTTTCCCGGAATGGTTCGAGGCGTGGCTATGGCGCCCCGTCTCTATCCTGTTCAACAAGATCGGTACGCACCAAAATGAGTTGGCTCAGCAAGGTCCGCAATTCGCTTTCCAGTCTGGCGAAACGCGACACGCCCGACAATCTCTGGATGAAATGCCCGAGCTGCGGCGAAATGCTTTTCGCCAAGGATTTCGAGGCCAATCTTTCGGTGTGCCCGCATTGCCAGCACCACGGCCGCATCGCCACGCAGGCGCGCTTCGATCTGCTGCTCGATGCCGGTTACGCCGTGCTGCCCACGCCCCGGGTGCCGGAAAACCCGCTGGGCTTTCGCGATACCAAGAAATACCCCGACCGCCTGAGGGCCGCCCGCGCCGCCAATCCCTTCCCCGATGCCCTCACCAATGCCTTCGGCACGGTGGACGGGCGCAAGGCGGTGCTCGGCGTGCAGGACTTCAAGTTCATGGGCGGTTCGATGGGCATGGCCGTGGGCGAGGCTTTCGTGGCCGGCGTCGAGCGCGCCATGGCCGAAAGCTGCGCTTACGTGATCTGCACCGCGGCGGGCGGCGCCCGCATGCAGGAGGGCATCCTCTCGCTGATGCAGATGCCCAAGACCACCGTGGCCACCCGGCGCCTTGCCGCCGCAGGTCTGCCCTATATCGTGATCCTGACCGATCCCACCACCGGCGGCGTCACCGCGAGCTATGCCATGCTCGGCGACGTGCAGATCGCCGAGCCGGGCGCGCTCATCGGCTTTGCCGGGCAGCGCGTGATTCAGGACACGATCCGTGAAAAACTCCCCGACGGCTTCCAGCGCGCCGAATATCTTCATGCCCACGGCATGGTGGACATGGTAATCCACCGCAGGGACATGAAGTCCACGCTGGCAACGCTGCTCGAGTATCTTGAACGAAAGGACGTCGCGTGAATATCGATAGCGCTCTGGTTCGCGAACTGGCGGAACTCCTGGCGGAAACCGGCCTCTCGGAAATCGAGGTGGAAGACGGTGACCGCAAGATCCGCGTCAGCCGCCAGATGATCCAGCAGATGGCCGCCGCGGCCATGCCCGCCATGCCGATGGCGGCTGCCCCGGCCGCTGCCGCTCCGGCCGCCGCCCCCGCTGCCGAAGCCGCCCCTGCCGCAGCTCCGGTGGACGCGGTGAAGTCGCCGATGGTCGGCACGGTCTATCTCGCGCCCGAGCCGGGCGCGGCGGACTTCATCTCGGTCGGCAAGGCCGTGAAGGAAGGCGACGTGCTGCTGATCGTGGAAGCCATGAAAGTGATGAACCAGATCACCGCACCCAAGTCCGGCACCGTCACGGCCATTCTCGTCGACAACCAGCAGCCGGTCGAGTTCGACCAGCCGCTCGTGGTGATTGGCTGAGAACGGGGCGCTTCATGGCCATCAAACGCCTCCTGATTGCCAACCGCGGCGAAATCGCGCTGCGCATCCACCGCGCCGCGCGCGAGATGGGCATCGAAACCGTCGCGGTGCACTCCACCGCCGATGCCGATGCGATGCATGTGCGCCTTGCCGATCATGCCGTGTGCATCGGTCCGGCTTCCGCCGCGAACAGCTATCTCAATGTCGCCGCGATCATCTCGGCGGCCGAGATCACGCATGCCGATGCGATCCATCCCGGCTACGGCTTCCTGTCCGAGAATGCCCGCTTCGCCGAAATCGTCGAAGCGCATGACATCGCCTGGGTCGGCCCCAAGCCCGAACATATCCGCACCATGGGCGACAAGGTGGAGGCCAAGCGCACCGCGGGCGCCCTCGGCCTGCCGCTGGTGCCCGGCTCGGACGGCGCGATCGAGGATTTCGGCGAAGCGCGCGCGCTGGCCGAAAAGATCGGCTACCCGGTGATCATCAAGGCGGCCTCCGGCGGCGGCGGGCGCGGCATGAAAGTCGTGAACTCGGCCGAAGAGCTGGAAAGCCAGATGGGCCAGGCCCGCTCGGAAGCCAAGGCCGCGTTCGGCGACGCCACCGTCTACATGGAAAAGTACCTCGGCAATCCGCGGCACATCGAATTCCAGGTCTTCGGTGATGGTAACGGCAAGGCCGTGCATCTGGGCGAGCGCGACTGCTCCTTGCAGCGCCGCCACCAGAAAGTGCTCGAAGAAGCGCCCTCCCCCGTCATCACGCCCGAAGAGCGCGAGCGCATGGGCGGCATCGTCGCCAAGGCCATGGCCGACATGGGCTATCGCGGCGCGGGCACGATCGAATTCCTGTGGGAAAAGGGCGAGTTCTACTTCATCGAGATGAACACCCGCCTGCAGGTGGAGCATCCGGTGACCGAAGCGATCACCGGCGTCGATCTGGTGCGTGAACAGATCCGCATTGCGGCGGGCAAGCCGCTCTCGTTCACGCAGGACGAGCTGGAGTTCAAGGGCCACGCCATCGAGTGCCGCATCAACGCGGAAGACCCGTGGACCTTCACCCCCTCGCCCGGTCTGGTGGACAGCTACCACGCGGCAGGCGGCATGAACGTGCGCGTCGATTCCGGGCTCTATGCCGGATACCGCATTCCGCCCTACTACGATTCGATGATCGGCAAGCTGATCGTCTCCGGCCGCACCCGCAAGGGCGCGATCATGCGCCTCAAGCGCGCGCTGGAGGAAATGGTGATCGGCGGCGTCAAGACCTCGATCCCGCTGCATCAGGCGCTGCTGGAAGACCCCGAGTTCAACAGCGGCGACTACACGATCAAGTGGCTCGAAGAGTGGCTGGCGAAGAGGGCCGGATGATGATCGCACGATACAATCCTCCCCGGCACGGGGAGGGGGACCATCGCGCAGCGATGGTGGAGGGGCACGCGCCGCACGGCATGCCCTCTCATAGTCCCGTAAACCGCCTGTACCCCTCCACCATGCTTCGCATGGTTCCCCTCCCCGTATCGGGGAGGATAGCATGATTTCGTTCCTGGACTTCGAAAAGCCGATTGCCGAGCTGGAAATGCGCATCGCGGACCTGCGCGCGACGGCCGGTGGAAGCGACCTCGATATCGAGGCGGAAATCGGCAAGCTCGAAAAGAAGAGCGCCGCACTGCTCGCCAGCACTTACGGCAAGCTGTCCCCCTGGCAGAAGACGCAAGTCGCCCGCCATCCGCAGCGCCCGCACTTCGTGGATTACATCCGCCTCGTCTTCACCGATTTCGTGCCGCTGGGCGGTGATCGCCTCTATGGCGAGGATGCCGCGATCATCGGCGGCTTTGCAAAGCTGGACGGCCGCAAGGTCATGGTGATCGGCCACGAAAAGGGGCACGACACCGCCAGCCGCATCAAGCACAACTTCGGCATGGCCAAGCCCGAAGGCTACCGCAAGGCGATCCGCCTGATGGAGATGGCCAGCAAGTTCGGCCTGCCGGTGGTGACGCTGGTCGATACCGCAGGCGCCTTCCCCGGCGTCGAGGCCGAGGAACGCGGCCAAGCCGAAGCCATTGCCCGCTCGACCGAGGCCTGCCTGGCGCTCAAAGTGCCGATGGTGGCAGCGATCGTCGGCGAAGGCGGCTCGGGCGGCGCGGTGGCGATTGCCAGCGCCAACAAAGTGCTGATGCTGGAACACGCGGTCTATTCGGTGATCTCGCCCGAGGGCGCCTCCTCGATCCTGTGGCGCACGCCGGACAAGGCCGCCGATGCAGCCACCGCCATGAAAGTGACCGCGCAGGACCTGCTGAGCCTCAACGTGATCGACGGCATCGTGCCCGAACCCGTAGGCGGCGCCCACCGCGACCCCACCCGCACGGCCCGCGCGCTGGCCGACGCGTTGGGGCGCGAATTCTCGGCACTGGACGCACTGGCCCCGGCAGACCTGCTGCGCCAGCGCGAAGAGCGGTTCCTGGCGATCGGGGCGCTCTGACAGCCGGTTTCGGAACAAACCTGCGCCCGCGCTGATTGATGGACTGTGGCCTCCCGGGCCAGTCTATCAATCAGACTAGGGTGTTTCATGTTCTCCGCACTGTTTCACGATCTGGCCACTCTCTCGCTTTGCGTGGGGTTTGCGAGCGCGGTGTGGATGCTCGCCACGGTGCTGCGCCATCCGCCGCACATGAAAGTGATGGCGTGGGTCTGGCCCTTGTGTGCGCTGTTCCTTGGCCCGCTGCTGATCCTCTTCCACGCCCGGCATGGAGGACATGGACACGCGAGCAGCGGCAAGCCGCGCGCCGCCACAATCGCAAAGGGCACGCTTCATTGCGGCGCAGGCTGCGCGCTCGCCGACATGATCGCCGAAACACTGGCCTTGCTGTTTCCCGCCTTGCTGACCGTGTTCGGCCTGCACTGGCTCTTTGCCGAAAGGATCTTCGCCGCCTGGGTGTTCGATTTCCTTCTCGCGCTGAGCTTCGGCATCGCCTTCCAGTATTTCGCCATCGCGCCGATGCGAGGCCTGGGCCTGACGGACGGCCTGCGTGAAGCCGCCAAGGCCGATACGCTGTCGCTCACGTGCTGGCAGATCGGCATGTACGGATTCATGGCCATGGCGCATTTCTGGTTCTTCCCGCATATCCTGGGGCGCACCTTCGATGCCGCTACGCCGGAATTCTGGTTCGCCATGCAGGGCGCCATGATCGCCGGGTTCATCACCGCATTCCCGATCAACCGGTGGCTCATTGCCAGAGGGATCAAGGAAGCGATGTAAACGTCGAAAATGACCGGAAATTCTCCCCGCGGCAGGCCTGCGTACGATTTTTGTGCGCATGCCGTCCGTTTATTGGCAATAGACGCAACACCCCCTAGCCGATAGTCCAAAGTCCCGGCAGAACCCTTGCCGCAGCAAGGGCAGGCAGGCCGCCCACGATGACGGCGACCGGCAAACGGGGTCAAAACATTTCATGAGCCTGAAACGGCGTTTTTCCATCGGCAGCAGCGCGCTTGCGGCAAGCGCGCTGATCACGGCCGCCGCCGTCTATGCCGCGCAGGATGGAGAGCCGGGCACGGCGGCTGGCGCTGCACCGGCCGCAGCCGAAGCGCAGGCGGCGATGATCGAGCCGATGCTCGATAAGTACTGCTCCCGCTGCCACAACGATTTCGACATGGTCGCCAATCTCTCGGTCGAAGACCTCAAGGCCAGCGACATCCGCACCGGCAAGCACGCCGAAGCCTGGGAAAAGATCCTGCGCCGCGTCGCCGCAGGCGAAATGCCGCCCCATTCCAAGCCGCAGCCCGATCCCGCCATGCGCGCCGCCTTCGTGCAGTGGCTAGACCGCTCGCGTGCCAGCTTTGCCGCCGCCCATCCCGATCCGGGCAAGGCGACGCTGCGCCGCCTCAACCGCTACGAATACGCCAATGCCGTGCGCGATCTGCTCTCGCTCGATGCCGATTTCAGCCGCGAGCTGCCGCAAGACAATTCGGGCTTCGGCTTCGACAATATCGCCGACGTGCTCACCGTCTCGCCCACACTGATGGAGCGCTATGTGGCGGTGGCGGGCAAAGTCGGGCGGCTAGCGACCGGCCTCACCTCCCGCCGCGAATTCGTGACGACCTGGCAGGTGCCCAAGGACGGTTCGGTCAAGAACTCGGGCGTTCCGGCCTATAACGAGCGGGCGAGCGCGGATCTGCCGCTGGCCTCTCGCGGGGGCGGCGCCTTTGCGTACTTCGCGCGCTATGACGGCGAGTACGAGATCACCGCCTGGCTCAATTCGAACACCAACAACGAGACCGACCGCCTCATTGAAGACCGCTATTCGGTGCGCGTTCCGGTAAAGGCAGGCGCGCACCGCGTGGGCCTTTCGTTCCGCCGCAAGATCTGGCCGGACGAGACCGTGCAGACGCTGCGCAACGATACCGACAAAGTGCCGCTGCCGCTCGATCCGCCGCAGATGCTGCCGCTCGACGTCTGGGTGGACGGGCAGCGCGTCTCGACGCTCGAAGTGCCCTCCTACCGGATGCACCAGCGCTATTCGCAGCAGAACTTCCCGCGCGACGTGCTCCAGATCGACGTGGCCGGGCCCTACAACGCCCACGGCGTGCCCGATACGCCGAGCCGCCGCGCGATTTTCACCTGCCACCCGAAGAAGGCCGCGCAGGAAGAGGCCTGCGCACAAAAGATCGTCTCCACCCTCGCCCGCCGCGCCTGGCGCCGTCCGGTAGGGGCCTTCGATATTGCCCCCGTCATGCGCATCTATGCGCAGGAGCGCGCGGCATCGGATTTCGAACACGGCGTGGAAGCCGCTCTGGAAGCCATCCTCGTCTCGCCCGAATTCCTCTTCGTGGTCGAGAGCGATCCGGCGGGCAGCCTGCCGGGCAGCGTCCACACCGTGTCCGATCTGGAACTGGCGACGCGCCTCTCGCTGTTCCTGTGGAGCAGCATTCCGGACGAGCGCCTGCTCGCGCTAGCCGAACAAGGCAAGCTGCGCACGCCGGGCGTGCTGGACGGTGAAATCGCGCGGATGCTGGCCGATCCCAAGGCCAGGGCGCTCACCGGCAATTTCGCCGGGCAATGGCTCTACTTGCGCAATCTCGACCAGCAAAAGCCGGACATCGATGCCTTCCCGAAGTTCGACACGCGCCTGAAACAGGCCATGGCGACCGAGACGGAAATGTTCTTCGCCAGCGTGCTCACCGGCAACCGCCCGGTGACGGACTTTATCGAATCCGATTACACTTTCCTCAACCAGCGGCTGGCCGAGCACTATGGCATTCCCGGCGTTACCGGCACGGCCTTTCGCAAAGTCCATCTCAAGCCCGAATGGCATCGCGGCGGGCTGCTGGGGCAGGCGAGCATTCTCACCGTCACCTCCTACAACAACCACACTTCGGTGGTGAAACGCGGCAAGTGGATCCTCGACAATATCCTCGCCTCACCGCCGCCCCCGCCGCCGCCCAACGTGCCCGCGCTCAAGACCGAACATGACGGGCGGCTGCTGAGCGCGCGCGAGCAGCTCGAACTGCATCGTGCCAACCCCACCTGCGCGGCCTGCCATGTAAAGATGGACCCGCTCGGCTTCGCGCTCGAAAACTTCGATGCCGTGGGCGGCTGGCGCACCGTGGATGCGGGCCAGCCGATCGACAGCGGCGCCGTGCTGCCCGACGGCACCAAGTTCGCCGGGATCGGCGGCCTCCAGCAGATCCTGATGAACCGCAAGGACGAGTTCGCCCAGGCCTTCACCGAGCGACTGATGATCTATGCCCTCGCGCGCGGTCTCGGGCCGCAGGACATGCCCGAAGTGCGCAGCATCGCCAGCGATGCCGCCGCCGACGGCTACCGCGTGCGCGCCATCATCAAGGGCATCGTCACCAGCCCTGCCTTCACCATGCGCAAGACGCCGGAGCGGTTCAAGGCGGCTTATGCGTCCACCCAGTCCTCCCTGTCGCGCAGCGATGGGGAGGGGGACCGCCCGCGCAGCGGGTGGTGGAGGGGTAAGAAAACCCCTCCGTCATTCGCTACGCGAATGCCACCTCCCCATTCCCTACGGGAACAGGGAGGATCGAAATCCACCGCCATCCCCCAGGCAGGAAGCCCCGTGAAATGAGGATCACCCGCAAGCCCCTCTCCCGCCGCACCGTGTTGCGCGGTGCGGGCACGGCCATGGCCCTGCCGTTCCTCGAAGCGATGATGCCCGGCGCCTATGCGGCGGACATCGGCGCGCGGCCCAAGCGGCTGCAGGTGTTCTATTCGCCCAACGGCATGACCATGCCCGAATACCGTCCCACGGGCGAAGGCACCGCGTTCACCCTGCCCCCCACGCTGGAGCCGCTGGAGCCGCACAAGGACGCGATCACTTTCATCACCGGGCTCGGCCATCCGCAGGCCGCGGCGATGGGCGATGCGCCTGCCGGGCACGGCCGCTCCTGCCCCGCCTTCCTCACCGGCGCGCACGCCCGGCAGACCGAGGGGCCGGACATCCGCTGCGGCACCTCGATGGATCAGGTCTTCGCCGCGCATCTGGGCGATGCCACGCAGATCCCCTCGACGGAACTGAGCATCGACCTGCCGAGCATGGCCGGAAGCTGCGACATCAATTACTCCTGCGCCTATACCAACGGCATTTCGTGGCTCACCCCCACGGTGCCGCTGCCGGTGGAGGCCAATCCGCGCGCGGTGTTCGAGCGGCTGTTCGGCGACGGCGAAGCGCTCGATGAAAAGAGCCGCCTTGCCCGGCTGCGCAAGCAGGCCTCGATCCTCGATTTCGTGATGGAGGATACCGCGCGGCTTTCGGGCAAGCTGGGCATGGAAGACCGGCGCAAGCTGGACGAATACCTCGATGCCACCCGCGCCATCGAAAAACGCATCCAGCGCGCGGAAAGCTCGCCCCCGCCCGCACAGGCCGCATCGATGACCCAGCCCGCGGGCATTCCCGACGATTTCGCCGAACACGTAAAGCTGATGATCGATCTGCAGATCCTCGCCATGCAGGCGGACATGACGCGGGTGGGCACGTTCATGATCGGCCGCGAACTGTCCAACCGCACGTACCCTGAAATCGGCGTGCCGGATTCGCACCACATGCTGAGCCATCACGGCAACAACCCCGAAAAGATGCGCCAGCTGGCCAAGATCAACCGCTATCACATGACCTTCTTCGCCTATGCCCTGCAGCGGATGAAGGAGACGAAGGACGGCGAAGGCTCGCTGTTCGATCGCACGCTGGTGATCCGGGGATCGGCTTTCGGCGATTCCAACGAGCACGATTTTCTGGACCTGCCCGTCGCCGTGTCCGGCGGGCTGGTGCAAGGCGGGCGCCATGTGCGGGTGGAACACGGCACCACCATGTCCAACCTGCTGCTGGCCGGGCTCAACCTGCTGGACGTGCCGGTGACATCGTTCGGGGACAGCACCGGGCCGCTGCAGGAGCTGATCCGTGCGTAGGGGGAAATACACCCCCACTCCGCTCGTCCTGAGCTTGTCGAAGGACGCTGGCGCCGCGCGGGGAACACCCTTCGACAAGCTCAGGGTGAGCGGGGTAGGGTGTTGGACCGCGCTAGCTTTTGCCGCCAGCCTAGCCCTCACACCCTCCGCCCACGCATCCAGCGATCCCGATGCCCTCGCCCGCGCGATCCGGGCGGACGACACCGCAGGCACCGCGGCCGTGCTCGAAGCCGGAACCAGCGCGAACGCAGCGCTGGCCTACAACGAAAGCCCCCTCGCTCACGCCATTGAAACGCAGGACCCGGCGCTGGTGGCCACGCTGCTGCGCCACGGCGCCAGGCCGGACACCGCCGATGCGCTCGGCCTCACCCCGCTGGCCCTTGCCTGCGAGCGCGGCAATGGCGCCATCGTCGATTCCCTGCTCGATGCCCGGGCGAATGTCCGCAAGGCCGGGCCGGACGGCGCCAGCCCGCTGGCGGTCTGCGCGCGCTTTGCTCCCGCCGACACGGTCACGCGGATGCTGGCCATGGGCGCGAAGCCCGAAGCCGCCGACGCGCGCGGCCAGACGCCGCTGATGTGGGCGGCCTCTTCAGGCAATCTGGGCGCCATGGCCGCGCTGCTGAAGGCCGGGGCCAGGGTCAACCGGGTAACGCCGGGGCGCTTCACGCCGCTGGCCTTCGCGATCAAGAGCGGGGTTCCCGAAGCTGCGAAACTGCTGCTCGATGCCGGTGCGGACGCATCATGGCGCGGGCCGGAGAACACCAGCGCGGTGCAGCTTGCAATGTACCAGAAGAACTGGGGTGCCGCCGCCCTGCTGGTGGAACGCAGCTTCGCAGACCTTTCCGCGCGCGACCGCAACGGCAACCAGCTTCTCCACGTGGCCGCCGCCGGAGGCGATGCCGGGCTGGTGGCGCTGCTGCTGGCGAAAGGCGCCGATCCCGATGGCCTCACCGGCCCTTCCAAGATCAAGTGGGTGACGGAGGCCAATTTCGGCGTGCCGCCGCCGCCCGTCCCGCCCACACCGCCGCTGCTGATCGCGGCGCAGAACGGGCAGACCGGCGCGATGAAGCAACTGACCGCCGCCGGGGCCGACACCGCCTTCGTTACCGGGAACGGCACCAACGTGGTGCTCGCCGCCGCGCATAGCCACAGCCCGGAAGCGCTGGACTATGCGCTCAGCCTCGCGCCGGATGCCGATACCGCCGATGCCAATGGCATGACGCCGCTGCATCTGCTGCTCTACGGTGGCTGGCATCCGCAGCTCGAAGCGATGCTGCGCGTCCTCGCCCAACACGGCGCGCGCACCGATATTCCCGACAAGTCCGGCAAGACCGCCGCGCAAGCCGCAGCGGGCGGCCTTACGACGGTTCGTGACGCCTACACCCATGCTTTTGCAGCCAGCCCGTAATGTGTTAGCACCTGCAGCATCCTGCCCCCTCTCACTCAGGAAAAGACCATGACCCGACCCAAATTCGCTGCTCTTACTGCTCTTGGCCTTGCCGCTGCCGCTGTGGTGTGCGGTGCCACGCTTGCCACGGCCGCGCCTTCGGCGGGCACCACGATTGCCACGCGCAAGGCCAACTTCAAGAAAATGGGCGCCGCGATGAAGGCGCTGAAGGGCGAGCTTTCGGGCACGCCGGACAAGGCCGCCGTGCTCAAGGCCGCGAAGACCATCGCCGCGACGGGCCGCGTTCAGGCCAAGCTCTTCCCCGCCGGCACCGGCCCCTCCTCGGGCGAGAAGACCGACGCCCTGCCCGCCATCTGGACCAAGCGTGCGACTTTCGATGCTGGAATGACCAAACTGGTGACCGAGGCCGACAAGCTGATCACCGTCGCCAACACGGGTAATGCCTCTGCCATGCAGGCGCAGTTCCGCGCGGTGGGCGGCACTTGCGGCGCCTGCCACAAGCAGTTCCGCGCCGACTGAGCAGCATCAAGGCCATGAGCGAAGCCCCGGCAACGACCCGCATCTGGGACCCCACGATCCGCCTGTTCCATTGGCTTCTGGTAGGCTTCGTGGGCTTTTCGTGGTGGACCGGCGAGCAGCATGACATGGAATGGCACCGCCTGTCCGGCTATGCCATTCTCGCGCTGCTGGTGTTCCGTCTGTTCTGGGGCTTCGCCGGGCCGCGCACTGCGCGTTTCGGCCAGTTCGTGAAAGGCCCCGCCGCCGTCGCCGCTTATGCGAAGACGCTCGGCAGCAAACAGGCCCACGCCGCCGACGGGCACAACCCGCTCGGCGGCTGGAGCACGCTGGCGCTGATCGGCGTGCTGCTGATGATGGTGGTGGCCGGGCTCTTCGCCATCGATGTCGATGGCTGGGACGGCGGACCGCTGTCGGACTACATCACTTTCGATCAGGGCCGGGCCTTCGCCGCCTTCCACGAGACGGTGTTCAACGTGATCCTCGCTCTGGTGGCGCTGCACATCGCTGCGATCGCATTCTACGCGGTGTGGAAACGCCAGCGGCTGGTGCCCGCGATGATCACCGGCAAACGCAAACTGGACGCGGGCGAAACCGCGCAGGAACTGCGCTGGTCTCCGGTACTGGCACTGGTTGGGATTGCGCTTGGCGTGGCCGTGGCCTGGGCCGCATCCACCGGCTTCCGGTTTTAACACCAATCCTCCCTGTCGCGAAGCGATGGGGAGGTGGCATTCACGTCAGTGAATGACGGAGGGGTTTCTCCCCCTCCCACCACCAGCTTCGCTGGCGGTCCCCCTCCCCGTCGTTACACTACAGGGAGGATTTTATTGGCGCACATCGCGGTCCGCCCCGGCACCAGCAAGTTCAACGTCACCGCCGTCACCGCCGCCGGAAGCACGCCCGAACCGAGCAGGATACGCAAAGTCTCCGGCAAATGCTGCAACGCCTCCGGCTCCAGTTGCAGGCCCAGTGCCAGCGACAGCGACACGCCGAAGATCAGCATGTTGCGCTGGGTCCAGTCCACGCCCGCCAGCATCGATGTCGCCGCCGAGGCGACCATGCCGAACATCACGATCACCCCGCCGCCCAGCACTTCGATGGGGATCGTGGTGATCACCGCGCCGACTTTGGGCAACAGCCCGCAAGCGATCAGGAACAGCGCGCCCAGCGTCACCACATGGCGGCTCATCACCCCGGTGATCGCGATCAGGCCCACGTTCTGGCTGAAGGTGGTGTTGGGCATGGCGCCGAACACCGCCGCAAACGCCGTGCCCACCCCATCGGCGCAGACCGCGCCCGAAAGCTCGCGGTCGGTGGCGCGGCGACCGGCATTGCCTTCGCAGATCGCATCGACATCGCCGATCGATTCAATCGAGGACACGAAGCCGGTGAGGCAAAAGCCCAAAATGGCCGAAGCCGACAGCGCAAAGCCGAAGTGAAACGGCGTGGGCAGCATTACCAGCCCGGCCGAGGCCACCGGCGCAAAGTCCACCCGTCCCATCGCCAATGCCACCAGATAGCCCGCGATCAGCCCCAGCAGCACGGCAGCGGTGGACCAGATGCCGCGCCCGAAGAAATTGAGCGCCAGCGTCGTCACCACCACCACGCCCGCCAGCAGCCAGGATTGCCAGGCGCCGAACGCGGGCGTGCCGATGGCCGGAACGCCGCCCGCCGCATATTGCACGCCGATGCGCATCAGCGAGAGACCGATCATCAGCACCACGAGGCCCGTGATCATCGGCGGCAGCGCAAAGCGGATCTTGCCGACGAAGAAACTCAGCCCCGCGTGCAGCAGCCCGCCGAACAAGGCAGCGGTGGTAAGCGCAGCCATCGCCTCCACGCCCTTGCCCGCAACGATCGGGATCATGATCGGAATGAAGGCAAAGCTCGTCCCCTGCACCAGCGGCAGCCGCGCGCCCACGGGGCCGAAGCCGATGGTCTGCAGCAACGTTGCCACCCCGGCGAAGAGCATCGCCATCTGGATCATGTAGATCATCTCGGTGGTATCGCCCGATCCATATCCGAAACCGGCCGCCCCTGCGACGATGATCGCCGGGGTCATGTTGCTGACGAACATCGCCAGCACATGCTGGATGCCCAGCGGAATGGCGGTGGCAAGGCCGGGGAAATAGTCCGGATCGCGCGCCTGTTCCGGCGTCATGCCGGGCGTGGCCGGGGCAGTGGCAGTAACGGTCATCCGCACCCTTTCCTCAGGCAAGGCTCATAAGCCGGTCGAGCGAACGCGAGGCTGCCGCCAGCACCGTTTCGCGCTTCACCGTCGCAAGATCGCCATTGCGCACCACGCCGCAGCCTTCCACTAAGACATCGCGCGCAGCCAGCGGCGGGGCCAGTATCAGCCCGGCCACTTTGTCCCACACGCCCAGCGAGGCTGCATCGCCCATGTCCCACACCGCGAAATCGGCGCGCTTGCCCACCTCCAGCGAACCGCAATCGGAGCGGCCCAGCACCTCGGCACCGCCGCGCGTTGCCAGCCACAGGGCCTCGCGCGGATCGAACCTGTCCGCGCCCAGTTGCACGCGTTGCAGCAGCAGCGACTGACGCGCCTCGTTCAGCAAGTGCCCGCTGTCGTTGGAAGCGGAGCCGTCCACCCCCAGCCCCACCAGCACGCCCGCGTCCCGCATCGCCCGCACCGGCGCGATGCCGGAGCCGAGGCGGCAGTTCGAACAGGGGCAATGCGCCACGCCGGTGCGGGTGCGGGCGAACAGGCCGATCTCGGCGGCATCGAGCTGGACGCAGTGGGCGTGCCACACGTCCGGCCCGGTCCAGCCCAGATCCTCGGCATATTGGCCGGGACGACAGCCGAACCGTTCGAGAGAGAAGGCCACATCGTCCGCATCCTCGGCCAGATGGGTATGCAGCATCACCCCTTTGTCACGGGCGAGCAGCGCGGACTGGCGCATCAGGTCCGGGCTCACCGAAAAGGGCGAGCACGGCGCCACGGCCACGCGCAGCATCGCGCCCTCGGCGGGATCGTGGAATGCATCGATCAGGCGGATCGTATCGGCGAGGATCGCCTCCTCATCCTCCACCACGCTGTCGGGCGGGAGGCCGCCCTGGCTCTCTCCTACGCTCATCGAACCGCGCGTTGCGTGGAAACGCAGGCCGATTTCCCGCGCGGCGTGGATCGAATCGTCGAGCCGCACGCCTTCGGGAAACAGGTAGTGATGGTCCGAACTCATCGTGCAGCCGGACAGCGCCAGTTCGGCAAGGCCCAGCTGCGTGGCGGCGAAGACATCCTCGGGCCGGTACTGCGCCCAGACCGGATAGAGCCGCTTGAGCCAGCCGAACAGCGAGGTGTTGATGGCGTCCGGCAGCGCGCGGGTCAGCGTCTGGAACAAGTGGTGGTGCGTGTTGACGAGGCCCGGTGTGATCACGCAGCCGCGCGCCTCGATCACCTCGTCTGCCTCATCGGCCAGCGGCGCCAGTTCCACGCTGGTCCCCACCGCCACGATCGCGCCGTTGCGAAAGGCCATGGCCCCGTCGGCGATCTCACGCCGGGCATCGTCCATCGTGACAAGGACATCGGCATGGCGGACGAGCGTGAGGGTCATGCTGTGGCAGGCTCAGTCAGCAACAAACCTCCGTTCGTGTCGAGCGAAGTCGAGACACGTTCGCGCGGCTCCTGCGTGTCTCGACTTCGCTCGACACGAACGGGAATGTTGAACACGATACGCGCCCTTATCAAGGCGTCGCGTCCTCGTACTTATCCCAGTGATCGAGCAGTTCGTCGACCACCACCGAACCTACCGTGTAGAGATTCTCCACCGCCGCGTTGAGCCCGGCATACCCCTCGTTCTCGCGCAGCAGATAAGTCGCGGCATCCACGCCCGGCGGCGGCATCGTGTAGTTGGAGCCCGCGCGCATCACCAGCACGCGGTCGCGGTCGGCCCGGCCGATATTGTCGAGATAGGTCAGCGAGGTGAGCACGCCGGTATCTTCCATCGCCGAAGTGACGAAATCGCCCTTGCCGCTGGTCCAGTAGCGGACCCAGGAATTGGCCCAGTCGGTCATCAGCCTGCCGTGCCAGAACGTCATCGCAGAAAGCTGTTCGCCTTCGAGCACGAACGGCGGCTCCTGCGCGGGCGGGGTATCGGTGAACCTGGCCCGCTCCTTGGCGATTTCTTTGGAATCGGGCAGTTCGATGCCGCTGGTCAGATCATAGGCCCACTTTTCCAGACTGGGGTTGATCTGGAACATCTCCCCGCCCGAAGGATCGGGCTTGCCGGACATATCGTTCGGCCCCTTGGTCTGGCGGGGAAAATAGCCGAAGCCCCAGTCGGCGGGAATCTCGCGCGGATCGATTTCATGCGCCAGATCGCCGTCGACCACATAGCGCGCCCAGGCGACCGAGCCGATCGAGGCATTCTCGGGGTCGATCCCGGCAATACCCGCCACCAGCCAGTAGGCTTTGGACAGATCGAAACGCGGATCGAGCCCCAGCGCCATCGTCGCGGCCGTGGAACGGGCGGTGCCGATACCGGTCACCATGCCCAGAACCTGCGTTTCGGGATTGTAATAGAGATCGTGGAAGCTCTGCGGGAACGGGATGCGCATGGTCAGCCCGCGCCGCGCTTTCCAGAGCTGGAATTCACCTGCCGTATCGCCCTCGTCCTTGCCGATCTCGAACAACGAGACGATCACCACCTTGACCGGCAGCGGCGTCGCGCAAGGCGCGCCCGGCTCGCAGGCGGAAATGTCCGGCGCGGCCGCCGTTTCGGCCGCGGCGGGCAGCGCTGTCATCGTCAGGGCCAGACACGCACCGGCCCAGGCAGCCATGCGGAGAAGGAAGGACATCAGGAACCTTTCCGGAAAATACGGTACGGGATGCGTGACTGTCACGTCCCGTGCAAAGCGGCCCGGTCCGCCGCAACGGACCGGGCCTGTTGGGATCAGAAGTTGTACGACAGCGTCGCCTGGAAGCTACGCGGCTTTTCAGGCAGCACGATCGTCGAACCGAACAGTTCGGTGAAGTTCGCGCGGTAGTACTTCTCGTTCGTCAGGTTCTTGACGACGAAACGCAGGTTCCACGGCCCTGTGGTGTACGATGCGCTGGCATCGAACAGGGTGTAGGCTGGCAGCGTCACGGCCCGCGACTGACCCGAATAGACCGAGTCCACCTTGACCATGCTGCCCGAGAAGGCGAGGCCATTGTCGAAGGCGTAGGTCGCGGTCAGCGAGTACAGGTTCGTCGGGATACCCTGACGGCGCGAGGCTTCCTTGTCCGGGATCGGGATCAGGCCGCCCGGCTGGCCGCCGAGGAACAGCGTCGGGTCGGTAACGTTGACGAGATCCTCGATGCCCAGGAAGCTGAAAGTGCTGCCCGCTTCGAGGAAGGTCAGGTTGTAGACCTTGGTGCGCGTGTAGCCGCCGGTGATGAGCAGGTGGTCGTCAACCGCCCAGCGCAGTTCGGCTTCGAGGCCCTTGGTCTCGACCGCCTGGTTCACCGTGCTCGACTGCGCGCTGTAGTCGGTACGCTTCTGCTTGTAGACCGAAATCGCGGCATAAAGGCTGTCATCCAGCCAGCTGCCCTTGATACCACCTTCGTAGAGCTTGGACGCGGTGATGAAAGTATCGCCCGCGATATTGTCCGGTGCAATCTCGGCCCCCTGGCCCGCGATGACCACCGACTGGCGGGCGATCGTCGCATAAGGAATCAGGCCGAAAGGCAGCTTGTAATTGGCACTGGCAGACCACGACCATGCGCCATCGGAACCCGACGCCCCCGGAATGTCGGGAGCGTTTTCCATCAGGCTGGGCACATAGTTCGAGACAGCCTTGATGTGATCGTAACGCGCACCCAGCGTGACATCGAGACCGAAGTTGAAATCGAGGTCAGCCAGGCCGGCAAAGGCAACGTCAGTGTAGTGGCCCTTGACGAAGCTGGTGTAATTGCAGTCGCACTCGGTCGCCAGCAGGCGGTCGCTGGCCGGGGTGTAGCCCTGCGTCAGATCGACACGGTGGAAGTATTCATACGTGAAGTCCTCACCGTGGCGGAAGTGCGTGTAGCGGATCGAGGGCGAGAGCTGGAACGCGAACTTGCCCGCGTTGTTCTCGAACGTCTTGGAAACGACGATCTTGTCCTCGAACACCCACGAATCGTGCATCTGCGAGAAGCCGTAAGCGTTCTCGTTGATGTTCTCGTAGCTATCGTAGAAGGCCTGGTTCTTGATTTCCAGATCGCCGGGGCCGGTCCAGATCAGGTCCGCATAAGCCGTGGTCGAGTTGTTGTCGAGACGGTCGTTCTTGCCCGTCAGCGTCTTACGGCGGCTCAGCTTGGTCGTGCCGGTGTTGACGAGATTGAGCAGGTTGTTGGGGCTGCTGGTGTAGCAGGCATCCGTGATCGAGGTGGGCGTTGCATCGCCGCCACAGGCAAAGCCACCGAAGATCGACAGACCGCCCGGAATCGCCGCATTGATTTCTTCGGGCGACATCTGCCCGTCACCATTCGTATCGAGCGACTGGGCGGTGCCGGTAATGTAAGTGCCGTTGTCAACGAGATCCTGTGTCAGGCGGTTCCAGCCGCCGTTCTGCTGGCCGCGGTAACGCTGGTACATGCCGCCGAATTCGAAGCGCAGATTCGGGGTGAGGTCGGTATCGAACGCAGCCTGCAGGATCGTCTGCTTGGTCGACATGTTGTCGTAGTAGCTGCCCGAATCCTCAATCTCAGCATAGAGGCTGTAGCCGAATTCCTGCGAACCGATGTTGCCCGGGCCGCGGATTTCCGCGCTCAGATCCGCTTTCGACCAACTGCCGCCGGTGAAGCTGATCTTGCCTTCAGGGTTTGCCATGAACGAGCCGCCCTGCGCGCGGGCTGACTTCGGCACGAAGTTCATGTAGCCGCCGGTCTTGGACGGACCATAGATCGGCGAGGCCGGGCCGCGCACGATGTCGATGCGCTCGGCAGCCGCGATCGGGGTGGGATAGTTGCCCGGGTTGTCCAGACGGCGCACGCCGCGGAAATAGACTTCGCCCGGCGTGCCGCGAATGTCGAGCGCGCCGCCAACGCCGAAGAACGAGTTGGTGAACGTGCCCGGCGACTGTGCGACGAGGTCATAAATATCGGTGATGCCGAAGCGTTCCATCTGCTCGGCGCTGATCGTCGAGGCCGAACGCGGGGTTTCGGTGATCGTCTTGTCGAAGCCGAAGACCGAACCCACGTCCTTGATCGGAAGTGCGTTCAGCGAACCGGTGACGACGATCTCGCCCGACGGTTCCTCTGCGGCTGCATCGCCGGCAAAGGCCGGCGTTGTCAGCGCAGTGCAGCAAAAGAGACTTGTGGCAATCGCGAGCAGCGGCTTGCGCCGTGCAGCAATGCCAAACGGTGTATCAACGGAATGGTGCTTGGCCATCGTGACTAACCCCCTGATGGCGGCGGATGCGGACCCTTTCCGCGCTTCCCGCCGCATATTGTTTGTGACCCACCTCTCCCGTTGCAATCGTTATTTTCTGCGGTGCATCAATATACGGAATTTCGAATTGGCGAAGTCGGTAAAGACGCGTGCCTCCTAGGATCCCTGTGGATGAGTGAAACGGCCGAGCGTGTGCTCGAACCGGTCGAAACGGCCTTCAAGATCGGCCTGAAGGCGGGCCTTTTCGCTCGATGCGAGGAAAGACTTGCAGCGCTTGCCGGTCAGTGAGGCGGCGCACGGCGCCACTGCGGTTCCCGGCTTGCCCGCGCGCCACAGGCTGGCGCCGGGCACGAAGGCATATTCGAGGCTCGCACGCGCCAAACCCTTGAGACCGGCATAGCCGAGCCCCTGCCCGGTGACGGCGCGGCGGTATTCGTTGGTCATGTCGGAACGCAGCACGCCTTCGTCATCGGTGGAAAGCACCACCGGCACACCCATGCTGCGGTAGAGCGCCAGCGGATGCTCGCCGCCCTGCACGCCCAGGATCACGGCATTGCTGGTGAGGTTCACTTCCACTGCGATCCCCTCGCGCGCCATGCGGGCCAGGGTTTCGGGCGCCTTGTCCTCATAAGCGATGGCGGTGCCGTGGCCGATCCGCCGTGCACCGGAATCGATGGCGCGGGCGATATGGTCCGCCATATCCTCGGGCGGGACCAGCCCCAGCGCAAGTTCGCCCGCGTGCATCGTCACTTTCACATCGGGATATTTCGCCTCAAGGAAGCGGAACATCGCCATGTGAAGGCGATAGTCGCGCAGCGCCACCGGATCGTCCTCCGGCATCACGATGTTCACGCCCACGAAGCGCGGATCACGATGCGCCATCGCGAAACTGGCCAGCAGCGTGCGAAAGACCATGCGCGGCGCGAAGCCCCGCAAGCCGTATGCCAGATAGTGCACGGCAACGCCGCAAGCCGGATCGGCCTGTGTGCTGCCGCATGACAGCCGCGCATTCGCCGCTGCCTCGATGCCATCGACCTGCCGGACAAAGCCATCGAGCATCGGCGCGAGTTCCGCGCTGTCCGCCTCGTAGAGCGCGGCAATCCCGCTCTCATCAATTGGCCCTGCCCCGGCACCGCCGGCAAATCCGGCGAGGCCCGGCGGATCGAGCATCAGTTCCAGATAGCTAACACCGTTGCGCTGCGCGCTTTGCCGCGCGAGTGCGAGCCAGCGCCCGTTCTCACCTGCGGACGCAGGGCCGAACCGGGCGAAACTGCGGAAAAACTGGGTATGGCCCGAAACCTCGTCCGCCCCCACCCCGCGCTGATAGCCACGCGTGGAGAGCGCATCGACCAGCCGGGCGAAAACGAAAGGCCGATCCGCCGCCAGCTTCGCAATCTTGAGATCGTCACCGCAGGGCCCCGGCACGATGCGGGTGATCCCGGCATCGGTGCACATGCCCTTTTGCGCGGCCGCTTCCAGGAAATCCTCGGCATAGACGCTGCCGCCCAGATGATTGTGCAAGTCCCCGCCCTTGGGCATCGCCTGCAGGAACATGCGCAGGCGCGCCGCATTGCCGGAAACCTCGTCCAGCATCGCGGAAGCCGCCGCTTCACTGGCGGCATCGGCGCGGGCGCTTGCCGGAGCGAGCCAAGCCGACGCCATCGCCACACCGGCCACAGCCAGCGCGCGAAGGCGTGCCCCCGAAGGGCGCTCGTTTCGACTCATCCACATTCGCCAAACCCTGCAATCGCGGCACGCACCCAGACCAGTCAGCAACCCGCAAAGGAACGCCCCCTCCGGTCATGCAGCCAGCCCGGCTCCGCATCCCGGGGAGAGATCGGAACGCGGATGCCGGGCCGGCCGCACTTTTCGGTGTTATGACAGGTCCTAGGCACTTGACTTGGTGCGAGCAAACGCAATGAATCCCACGCTGCGTTGCAAAAATTAGAGCAGGCTGGAAAGATACATCAATGCCCGCGTTTTCCCGTTTCCTTCGTTACTTCATGGCGGTTGGCCGGCAGGGCTCGATCCGCAAGGCGGCCGACGAACTGAATGTCTCCGCCTCCGCCATCGCGCGTCAGATCCTGAACGTCGAGGCGGAAATCGGCATGCCGCTGTTTGAACGCCTGCCCAGCGGCCTGAGGCTGACGGCTGCAGGCGAGATTATGATGGCGGCAGGCAGCCGCTGGAACAAGAACATGATCGACGTGCGCGCGCAGATCGAGGATTTGCGCGGCTTGAAGCGCGGCCATGTGGAAATGGCGATCATCGACGCACTGGCCAAAGGCCACATTCCTGCCGCGATCCAGTCGATCCAGAGCCGCTATCCCGGCATCACCGTAAGCGTGCGGGTGCTGGAAAACGATGCCGTGCGCAAAGCCGTGGCCAGCGGCGAGGTCGATTTCGGCATCCTGTTCGAACCGCAATCCTACCGCGACTTGTCCGTGCGCGCTTTCGTGGAAGTAGTGCTGGGCTTCGTGACCCGGCCCGGCCATCCCTTGGCCGAACAGTCCGAAACGCGCTTTTCCGCCTGTACCGGATCGCCGCTGATCGTGCCCGCTGAGCCGCTCGCCGTATGCCAGCAGATCGCTGTTCTGGAAGGCGCCACCGGCATGGAGATCGACCGCAAGGTCAGCTCCGACAATATCCAGATGATCACCTCTCTGGTGCTGGAGGGCAGCGGCATCGGCGTTCTGACATCGCTCGACGTGATCACCGAGGTGCAGGCGGGCCTGCTCTCGTTCACGCGCATCTCCGACGCGCTGCTGCGGCCGATGACGCTGGCGCTGTGCACCAACTCCGCGCGCACGCCGTCCTATGCGGCCGGGCTCGTGCTCGGCGAGATCGAAAACGGCTTCGCGCAGCTCAGCTATTCCGCCTCGATGAAGCGCGCCGAGGAAAACCGCGCGTAAATCGCAGCACCGCGATTGCGCAGGCGGTGCGAACGCAATAACTTTACCGGTTCTCCCTATATTCAGCGCACAGGATTCGCGACGTATGAGCCCGACCGCCGAGCCCGAACTTCACTACCTCGAATATTACGAGGATTTCCTCGCCAAGGTGCGCGTGCTGTCCCGCAAGGTGCGTGAAGACGGCTGGGTGCCGGATTTCGTGATCGGCATTGGCCGCGGCGGCCTGGCCCCGGGCGTCTATATCTCGCACCAGCTCGAACTGCCGATGCTTTCGATCGACCATTCCTCGAAAGTGCCCGGCTTTGCCGACGAGCTGCTGGCCAAAGTCGCCGGTATGAGCGCGGAGGGCAAACGCATGCTCTTCGTCGACGACATCAACGACAGCGGCGGCACGATCCAGTACTTGCGCGGCAAGTTCGCCGAAGCGGGCGGCGATGCGGCCAACATGCGCTTTGCCGTCGTCATCAACAACCGCAGCTCCAGCGCCGAAGTCGATTTCTGGGCCGACACGATCGACCGGACCGAAGACAAGCGCTGGTTCGTCTTCCCTTGGGAATCGGTGGGCACCAAGGACAGCATCGTCGAAGAGGCGAAGTCGGTTCCCGAACGCCTTTCCTGATTTCACGCTCGATTGATGGAAACGCATGCCTCTTCACCTCGTCATTGCGAGCCCGAAGGGCGAAGCAATCCAGGGCGGTCTGCGCCTGCACTGGATGGCTTCGTCAGCTTCGCTTCCTCGCAATGACGAAGGGGGAGCTGCGTTGTCATCACCCGGCTATGGTTTAATTCTGTAAACGAAAGAAGCTCCCCACTCATGCGCATTTGCGTCTACCTCGGCTCGTCTGCGGGCCGCAGCCCTGTCTATCGCGAAGCGGCCACGCAGTTCGGCACGCTTCTGGCCCAGCGCGGCATCGGCCTTGTCTATGGCGGCGGCGAAGTCGGCCTGATGGGCGTGATCGCCGACGCCGTGTGCGCGGCGGGCGGCGAAGTGATCGGCGTCATCCCCGAAGCCCTGCGCGCCCGCGAAAAGGACCACCACGGCATCACCGAGCTGCACGTCGTCAAGACCATGCACGAGCGCAAGGCAATGATGGCCAACCTGGCGGACGGTTTCGTCACTCTGCCCGGCGGCATCGGCACGTTCGAGGAAATGTTCGAGGCCTGGTGCTGGGCCCAGCTCGGCTATCACAAGAAGCCGGTGGGCCTGCTCAACGTCGGTGATTTCTACGACGGCCTCACCCAGTTCATCGACAAGATCGTGGAGGAAGGCTTCCTGCAGGAACGCCACCGCGCAATGCTGATGATCGAGCGCGAGCCCGAAGCCCTGCTCGACCGGATGATGCACTATATGGCGCCGGAAACCGAGCACTGGCTGGGCGCGAAGGATCTCTGACCGCATGTCCCAGCGCCTTGGCCTGACGGCACTGGTCGTCGCCGACTACGATGAGGCCATTGCGTTTTACGTCGGCAAGCTGGGGTTCGAGCTGCGCGAGGACACCCAGCTTACCCCGGAAAAGCGCTGGGTCGTGGTTGCACCAAAGGGCGGGGCCAGCGCGCTGCTGCTGGCCAGAGCCGCCAACGACCGGCAACGCGCGGCCATCGGCGAACAGAGCGGCGGGCGCGTGTTCCTGTTTCTGGAAACCGACGATTTCGCCCGCGACTATGCCGCCTATACCGAACGCGGCGTGCGTTTCGTGCGCGAACCGGTGAAAGAGAATTACGGAACCGTGGCTGTGTTCGAAGACCTCTATGGGAACTTGTGGGATCTGATCGAACCCGCTGCGGCAAGGTAACTCACAAACCCTATGGCCAAATCCTCCCTGTTCCGCTTGCGGAATGGGGAGGTGGCATTCACGAAGTGAATGACGGAGGGGTTTCTTCCCCCTCCACCACCCGCTGTGCGGGCGGTCCCCCTCCCCATCGCTTCGCGACAGGGAGGAGCAGGAAAGGCCGCACAGCCTACTTCATCCGCTCCGGCAACACCGCTCTCAGAGCCTGATCATCAAGCTTCGACAGTTCCAGCAGGGCCTCGTAAGCATCCCCTTCAAGCCCCAGCACTTGGGCGAAAGCAGGCTCCGTCTTCATCCCTGCCATACGCGCTGCCATCACCGCCTCGCGCAAGGCATCTCCGCCCAGAGCCAGCAGGCGCCGCTCGACCTCGAAATGCCGCCAGCCGTGCTGTTTCGAAACCGGGATGGCCTGCCCGAAAATCTCGAAGGGGATGTGGTGGAGCACAAATCCGGCGACCACGGGCCGATCTTCATAGGTCCACTGATAGATCGCAAATTCCGGATAGTCCGCACAGGCATCCCATACCGCCTGTGCGAAACGGTGCGAGTCCGGGGCGTGGCACAGCAAGTCGATATCGCTGCCGGGCACATCGATACCGAGCGGGAAGGTACCGGCCACGCGGACATCGAAAGCGGCAAGCCTTGCCAGCAAGGCCATTCGGTCCAGCACCTCCCGCCAATTCACCGCGCCTAATCTCCCCGTTTGACGCCCTCTGCGAGAGCCTTCACCATCACCGCTTCCAGCCGTTTCGGATCGATGGCCCGCACTACGTGGGCTTTCTGTTCGCCAAGGCCGGGCTGATAGTGTTCGCGCCAGCTCAGCGTGTCGCCATAGCCGGGGCCGAACTGGGTGTTGTAATCGACATAAAGGTCTTCCGCCCCGGTGACGATGCGGGGATCGAGCACATAGCCCGCAGCGATCTCATCCCACAGCGGGAAGCCGGGCTCCATCGTCGCGATGAACTTACCGATATCGGGCGTCGCGGCCTTCTCCAGCCGTTTCAGCAGGTCCAGGGTAAGCTGGGTGGCGGTGGAGGGATCGGCGGGGATCACCACCAGCTTCGGCCAGGGGCTGCGCGAGACGATGCTCGCGGCTTCGGGATCGAAACGCGCATTGAATTCCCGGCGGGGCGAATTGGCATATTCGCGCGCGAATTCGGCGGCCGATACATTGTTCAGAACCTGATGCGGATTGAAGCTGCCGCCCATGTAGACCAGTTCCCCCACCAGCGAGGCGAACTGCGGGTCCAGCCGCTGCGCCAGCGCCAGATTGGTCAGCGGGCCGCAGGCGACAATGGTGATCTGCCCGGGATACTGGTGAACCATGCGGATCAGGAAGTTGGCGGCGATCTCAGGCGAGGCTTTGATCTTGGGATTGCCCTGCGGCAGATCAACGGGATCGTTCGGCCCGTAATAGACCGGATCGCTCTGGACCGTAGGCTCCACCCACGTCTTCATCCACGCGCCTTTCCACGTGAGCTTGCCGTAGAGCGCTTCCCAGCGCTCGGTCAGCGCTTCGGAATTAAGCAGCGGATAAGTGGCGCCCTGCACCACCGGCACGTCGGGCCGGTGCGCGATTTCCACGCCGCGCAGCGCCATGGCGGTTGCCCGGTTGGCCCATGTATTGCCCGAAACGCTGGTGATGCCGATCACATCGATCCTGTCGCTCTCCAGCAGCATCAGGTGCACGAGGGCGAAGCCCTCGTCATCGATGATGACCTTGCGCTTCGCCGCCTCGGCATGGGCCGGGCCGCACGAAAGCACCGCCGCGAGCCACAGCGCGGCAAACAATCCGATAATCTTGTGCATTATGCGTGCGCCGCCACGTAAGTTTCGATCTTCTCAAGGTGCGTCGCGATCGCATCGGGCGGCAGGAACGAGCCGGTGAAGCTGTTGCGGGCAAGCTGGACGATCTCTTCGCGATCGAGCCCGCGCGCCTTGGCCACCGCCTTGAAATTGTCGCCGATATAACCGCCGAAATAGGCCGGATCGTCCGAATTGACCGTGGCCTTGAGGCCCAGCGCCAGCATCCGGTCGATCGGATGATTGGCCAGATCGTCGACAACGCAGAGCTTGAGATTGGAGAGCGGGCAGACCGTCAGCGTCATGCCCATCTCCGCCAGCCGGTCGACCAGCACCGGGGCTTCCAGCGCGCGGTTGCCGTGGTCGATCCGGTCCACATGCAGCACGTCGAGCGCCTGATAGACATATTCGGGCGGCCCTTCCTCACCCGCGTGGGCGGTGAGTTTCAGCCCCTTGGCGCGCGCGGCTTCGAAGACTTGCGCGAACTTCACCGGGGGATGGCCGACTTCGGAACTGTCGAGCCCCACCGCCTCGATCCGGTCCAGCCAGGGCTCGGCCATGGCCAACACTTCGAACGCGGCCTCTTCAGGCAAGTGGCGCAGGAACGAGAGGATCAGCTTGCTGGTCATGCCGTGCTTCGCCTCGGCCTCGGCCATGGCCGAGAGCAGGCCTTCGATCACTTCGGCGAAGGCAATGCCGCGATCGGTGTGGGTCTGCGGATCGAACATGATCTCGGCATGGACCACCCCGTCCGCCGCCGCGCGTGCGAAATAGGCGGCTGCGAGATCGTGGAAGTCCTGCCGGGTGCGCAGCACGTTCGCGCCTGCATAGTAGATGTCGAGGAAATCCTGCAGGTTCGAAAAGGCATAGGCCGCGCGGACTTCCTCCACCGAAGCGAAGGGAATTTCCACGCCGTTGCGCCCGGCCAGCTCGAACATCAGTTCGGGCTCCAGGCTGCCTTCAATGTGCAGGTGCAGTTCGGCCTTGGGCAGGCCCGTGATGAAAGTGTCGAGATCGGTCATGCTTGTGCTTTCGGCGACATATTTGGGCTTCACCTGTTCCTTCGCCATTGCGAGCAAAGGGCGAAGCTGGAAATCACGGTCTTTGCCAGGCGCATTGGCCCAGCACATAGGTTCGTGCAACAGCGCGGTCGTCGCCGAGGATCTGCAGTGCGAAAAGACGTTCCGCAAGGTCCGCCCCTCGCGTGCGTCGGGCTAGCAGGGGCGTAGCGGCGCAGTCGAGCACGGCGAAGTCCGCCTCTTGCCCCACTTCCAGCGCGCCCACTCTATCCCCGATGTGCAGCAGCACGGCGCTGCCCGCCGTCGCCAGCCAGAGCGCGCGGAAAGGATCGAGCCGCTCCTCGCGCGCCAGTGCCGCCTGATAGGCAAGCCCGGCGGTGTAGAGCATCGAGAACGACGTCCCCGCGCCCACGTCGGTGCCCAGCCCCAGCCGCAGCCCGTGCCGGTCCGCCTGCCCGAAGTTGAAAAAGCCGGAGCCGAGGAACAGGTTCGAACTCGGACACACCGCGATCCCCGCCCCGCTCTCGTGCAGCCGCGAGCAGGCACGGTCCGAAAGGTGGATGCCATGGGCGAAGACCGAACGCGGCGTGACCAGGCCGAAGCGGTCATAAGCATCGAGATAGTCCGCCGCTTCGGGAAAGCGCGCTGCCACCGCCGCGCATTCGTGCACGTTCTCGGCAAGGTGCGTGTGCATCAGCACGTCGGGATGTTCGGCCAGCAAGGCGCCCGCATCGGCAAGCTGCGCATCGCTGGAGGCCAGCGCGAAACGCGGCGTCACTGCATAGCCCAGCCGCCCGCGCCCCCGCCAGCGGCGGATCAGCGCTTCGGTTTCCGCGCGGCCCGAGGCGACGGTGTCCTGCAGCCCCTCCGGCCCGAGATCCATCAGCACTTTGCCCGAGACAATCCGCATCCGCCGCGCCAGCGCGGCCTCGAACAGCGCATCGACCGACTGTTCATGCACGGTGGGATAGACCAGCGCGCTGGTGGTGCCGTTGCGCAGCAATTCATCGAGGAAGAAGGCCGCGACGGCATCGGCGTGCGCCTTGTCCGCGAAGGCTTTTTCCGCCGGGAAGATGTGCCGGTCGAGCCAGTCGAGCAATTGCTCGCCGTGCGAGGCGATACGGTCGGTCTGCGGGTAGTGGACGTGCGCGTCCACGAAGCCGGGCACGACGAGGCCGGGCAGGATTTCGACCGGGACGTTCGGATAGTGCTCCACCAGATCGGCATAGGCGCCGCGTGCGATAATCACGCCGTCCTCGACCACGAGCAGACCGTCCGCCTCGTGGCGCACGGCATCGGGGGCGTCGCGGGGGTCTTCGGCGACAGACAGCAGTTCGGCGCGAAAGGCGCGGATCATGCCCAATCCTCCCTGTCGCGAAGCGATGGGGAGGGGAACCGCCCGCGCAGCGGGTGG
Organism: Novosphingobium beihaiense; assembly: GCF_022832375.1. Lineage (GTDB taxonomy): Bacteria > Pseudomonadota > Alphaproteobacteria > Sphingomonadales > Sphingomonadaceae > Novosphingobium > Novosphingobium beihaiensis. Next base: position 228,995 of record NZ_JALHLG010000007.1, on the reverse strand, counting down.
TGGAGGGGGCTCAAAACCCCTCCGTCATTCGCTGCGCGAATGCCACCTCCCCATTCCCTTCGGGAACAGGGAGGATTGATTTGGGCGGAGACCATCATTGCCCTCTCAATTGCAGCAGTTGCGCCAGCACGGCGATGGCGATCACGTCGGGCTCCTTGCCGCGCACGCCCGGCACCCCAATCGGTGTGGTGAGACGCGAAAGCGCGTCTTCGGAAATCCCGTCCGCCTTCAGGCGCGACTTGAACCGCGCGATCTTGGTGGACGAACCGATCAGCCCCACGAACGCCAGCGGATCGCGCCCGAGCGCGGCCAGCGTCAGGTGATAGTCCAGCGGGTGATCATGCGTCAGGATCACCACCGCCGCATCGGCGGGGGCTTCCTCTATGCAGTGGGCGATGTCCTCCTCTCGCACCACGGTCACGCCGTCGATGGCCTCCAGTTCGGGCCGCGTATCGAACCAGGCGAGTTGCAGCGGCAGGCCGGTCATATGCCGGGCAATCGCCTGCCCGACATGGCCCGCGCCGAACAGATAGACCGGACGCGGACGCTCGCCCACCGGCTCGACCATACGCGTGCCCACGCCCGGGCGCTCGCCGCGCGCGGACTGGCGGGTGGCCGTCTCGCGCTCGAAGACACGGCGCGTGACACCGCCTTCCTCCAGCACGGTTTCCAGCATCCGGCCCAGCTCTGCATCGTGCAACCAGTCGAGCGCGGCCGGGTCCACATGCTCCACCAGAATGCGCACGCGCCCGCCGCAGCACTGGCCCAGCATAGGGCCCAGCGGATAGTCCTGCACGCGCCATGTGCCCCGGGGATGATCGAGGATCGCGCGCGACTGCTCCACCGCGCGGAATTCGAGCTGGCCGCCGCCGATAGTGCCCTGCTGCCCCTCCGCCGTGACCAGCATCCGCGTGCCTGCCCCGCGCGGCGCGGAGCCTTCGGCCGCCAGCACCGAGACGAGCGCGCACGGCTCCTGCGGCAGCCGCCGCAGCCATCCGACCCACTGCGTCATGACGCTTTATGCCCGGCAATGGCCTTCAGGATGCGCTCGGGCGTCGCCGGGGCATCGAGCGGCGGCAAATCGCGCTTGCCCGGCGCGGTGGCGGCAATCGCGCGGTTCAGCGCCGAGAACACCGAAATCGCCAGCATGAACGGCGGCTCGCCCACCGCCTTGGAGCGGTTGATCGTGGGCTCCACGTTCTCCCCGTCCCACAAAGTGACGGTGAAATGCTTCGCGCGGTCGGACGCGGTGGGGATCTTGTAGGTCGCGGGGCTGTGGGTGAGCAGACGGCCCTTGTCATCCCACACCAGTTCCTCGGTGGTCAGCCAGCCCTGCCCCTGTACGAAGCCACCCTCAATCTGGCCCACGTCGATCACCGGGTTCAGCGAGCGGCCGACATCGTGGAGAATGTCCACTGCCAGCACCTTGTGCTCCCCGGTGAGCGTATCCACGGCCACTTCGCTCACCGCCGCACCATAGGCGAAGTAGTAGAACGGGCGGCCCTTGTGGGCGGCGCGGTCGTATTCGATGTCCGGCGTGGCGTAGAAGCCGGTGGAGGACATCGCCACGCGCCCGATATAGGCCTTGTGCGTCACATCGGCGAAGCTGAGCGTCTCCCCGCCCGCCAGCACGCCGCCGGGGGTAAAATGCACGTCCGCCTCATCGCAGCCATATGTGCGGGCGAGGAAATTGGTCAGCCTCTCACGGATCGCAGTGGCTGCGTTGTAGGCCGCCATGCCGTTGAGGTCCGCGCCCGAACTGGCCGCCGTGGCGGAGGTGTTAGGCACTTTATCCGTGCGCGTGGCGGTGATGCGTACCTGGGCGATGGGCACGCCGAAAACGTCCGCCACGACTTGGGCTACTTTCACATAGACGCCTTGCCCCATCTCGGTGCCGCCGTGATTGATCTGGATCGAGCCGTCGGCATAGACATGCACCAGCGCGCCTGCCTGATTGAGATGCGTGGTGGTGAAGCTGATGCCGAACTTCACCGGGGTGAGCGCAATGCCCTTCTTGATCACCGGGCTCCTGGCATTGAACGCCTCGATGGCGCGCGCGCGGTCATCGTAGCGGGCGGTTTCGCACAGGCGGGCGATCATCTGCGGCGCGATATTGTCCGCCACGGTCATCCCGTACTGCGTTTCCTCGCGCCCCGGGCCGTAGAGATTGGCGAGGCGCACTTCGAGCGGGTCCTTGCCCAGCCGCGCGGCGACGTGATCGGCGATCCGCTCGATCGCCAGCATCCCCTGCGGGCCGCCGAAGCCTCGGAAGGCGGTGGCGGAAACGATATTGGTCTTCAGCCGTTCGGAGACGATCTCGACGTCGGCGAGGTAATAGCAGTTGTCCGCATGGAACATCGCCCGGTCATTGATCGCGGGCGACAGGTCCACCGTCGCGCCGCAGTTCGACGAGAGGAACAGCGACAGTCCCAGCAGATGTCCCTCGTCATCGAAGCCCACATCGTAGGAGACTTCGAAGGGATGGCGTTTGCCGGTCATCACCATGTCGTCGTCCCGATCGCAGCGGAACTTGGCGGGGCGGCCGGTCCTGTCCGCCACCAGCGCGGCGGCGGCGGCGAACAGCGCGGCCTGCGTTTCCTTGCCGCCGAACGCCCCGCCCATGCGGCGCACTTCAACCGTCACATCGGCGGAGGAACGGCCGAGCATATGCGCGACGAGGTGCTGCACTTCGCTGGGGTGCTGGGTGGAACTGAGGACATGGACCTGCCCGTCCTCTCCGGGCGTGGCCACGGCCACCTGCCCTTCCAGATAGAAGTGATCCTGCCCGCCCATTTCGAAGCGGCCCGAAAGGCGATGTGGGCTGGCCTCCAGCGCCTTGGCCGCATCGCCGCGCGCCATACGCTGGGTCGGCTCGATCAGCGACTGTTCGCGGCGGGCCTCCGCCATGGTGGTCAGGGCCGGCAGTGGTTCGTATTCGACTTTGCCCAGCCGGGCCGCCTTGCGCGCGGCGCGCTGGCTGGTCGCGGCGACGAGGAATACCGGCTGGCCATGGCTGGTGACTTCGCCATCCGCCAGCAGCCGGTCATCGCCCGCGAAAGGGCTGACATCGTTGCTGCCGGGAATATCGGCGGCCGTAAACACGGCCACCACGCCTTCGGCCGCCAGCACCTGCGACAAATCGAGCGAAACGACTTTCGCATGAGCCTCACTGCTCTGCCCGAACGCGAGGTGGAGCATGTTCCCCGGCTCGGCCAGATCGTCTGCATAGCGCGCCTCGCCCGTGACGTGCAGCGGCGCGCTGTCGTGCGGGTGAGAGGGCTTTTCCAGCGCCTTCCAGGCGGGATCGCGTTCAGCCATGGGGAACGCTCCCGTCCTTCGTCATTGCGAGGCCCGCAAGGCCGCGGCAATCCAGAGCGCAGTGGCACCGCCCTGGATTGCTTCGCTCCGCTCGCAATGACGAGCTTTGAAGAATGAGGGCGTTCATATCCCGGCCTCCATCTCCAGCACGGAAATGACAGTGCCCTGCTCGCGCAGCCAGAGGCGGCGCAGCAGGTTGGCGGCGGCTTCGAGGCGATAGGCGGAGGAACCGCGCACATCGCTCAGCGGCTGGAAATCGGCCTTGAGGGCGTCGGCGGCGGCCTCGATGGCCGCTTCGCTGAAAGGCTGGCCCAGCAGCGCGGCCTCGCAACCGGCCGCGCGTCTGGACGTGGCCGCCATACCGCCGAACGCCACGCGGGCGCTGGTGATCGTGCCCTGCTTCACCGTCAGGTTGAAAGCCCCGCAGACCGCCGAGATATCGCTGTCGAACCGGCGCGAGAGTTTGGCGATGTGGATCACCGCGTCCGGGCCGGGGCGCGGGATGCGGATCGATTCCACGAATTCGCCGGACTGGCGGTCCTGCTTGCCGTAGTCGAGGAAATAGGCCTCCAGCGGCATCGTGCGCCGTCCCCGGGCGCTGCGCAGCGTCAGTTCGGCCCCCAGCGCGATCAGCGCGGGCGGGCCGTCACCAATGGGCGATCCATTGGCCACATTGCCGCCCACTGTCCCGGCATTGCGCACTTGCAAACCGCCGATGCGGCGCACCAGCTCGCCCAGATCGGGATGGAGCCGCTCGAAATAGGGATGGGCATCGGCATAGCGCACGCCCGCGCCGATGGTCAGCGCCGCGTCCGTCTCCGCAATGGTGCAGAGGTCCGCCACATCGCCGAGGAAGATCACGGTATCGAGCGTCTTGAGCCCCTTCGTCACCCACAGGGCGACATCGGTGGCGCCCGCCACCATACGGGCATCGGGATAGTCGGCCAGCAGCGTGGCCACTTCCTCGCTCGTCCTGGGCGCGAACCAGCGGCGGCCCTGCCATTCGCCGGACGCGCTTTCGCCCGCGATTTCGGTAAGTTGCGCAGCCAGAGCGGCGTCGTCGCGCGGCAGGCTGTCCACCGCCTCGCCCGCTGCCAGGATCGGGCCATAGCCGGTGCAGCGGCACAAGTTGCCTGCCAGCACATCGGCCACTGCCATGTCCGCCCCGCTCGCCCCGATCGCGCGGCCGTAGAGCGACATCACGAAACCCGGCGTGCAGAACCCGCACTGGGAGGAGCCGTTTTCGGCCATGGCGGACTGGAGGGGATTAAGAGATTTCGCACAGGACCCGCTCGTCCTGAGCTTGTCGAAGGACGCTGGCGCTGCGCTGGACTCCACACCCTTCGACAGGCTCAGGGTGAGCGGGTCTTGGCCCAACTGCTCTGAGCTTGCCTCCTTCAGACTCTCCACCGTCAGCAGGGCCTTGCCGTGCAGCATCGGCAGGAACTGGATGCACGAATTGACCGCGCGCCATTGCACTGCCTCCCCCTCCAGAGAGCCCACCAATACCGTGCAGGCGCCGCAGTCGCCCTCGGCGCAGCCTTCCTTGGTGCCGGTGCGGCCCATCCGGTAGCGCAGATGATCGAGCACGGTCGCGGTCGGATCGGCCCCGGCCAGCTCTATCATCTCGCCATCGAGTATGAAGCGCACGCTCATTTGGGCGCTCCTTGTGCTATCCATGCGCCCAGCTCTTGCCGTTCGCCGTCGGTCATGCCGGTGAGGTTGCCCAGCGGCATGACATCCGAATCCACGGCCACGCGCTTGATACGGTCCGTAACGGCGTGGACATGGTCGTAGCTATCCAGCGCGACGCCGAGCGGCGGTGCCGGAAACGCGGGGTTCGTCGGATGTTCACTGTGGCAGGATTGGCAGCGTTTGGCAAAGATCGGCGCGACATTCGCATACGTCAGCCCGGGGCTGGCCGCCGCCGGGGCAGCCCCGGCCTTCTCGAACGAAACGTAAGTGACGCTCACCAGCGCCAGCGCCACGGCCAGAGCAATCGCCGGGCCGGTCTTCGCGCCGATGTGGCGCAAGTTGAAGACATGGCGCACCGCCACCCCGGTCAGCCCCAGCAGCGCCAGCACCAGCCAGGGGCGCTCGGCGCCATACGTCATCGGATAGTGGTGGCTGATCATGATGAACAGCACCGGCAGCGTCATGTAATTGTTGTGGAGCGAGCGCTGCTTGGCCTCCAGCCCCAGCTTCGGATCGGGCTGCTCCCCGGCCTTGAGCGCGGCCACGACCTTGCGCTGGTTGGGAATGATCACGAAGAAGACATTGCCCACCATCGCGGTGCCGACGATCGCGCCGATGTGGAGATAGGCCCCGCGCGCATTGAAGATCGCGTTGAGGAATATCGCCATGCCGAGCAGAAAAGCGAACCATACCACGCCCAGTACGCGATTGTCGCGCCCCAGCGGCGACTTGCAGGCGAGGTGATAGAACAGCCAGCCAGCAATTAGCGCGCTCATGCCGATGATCGTGGCATCTTCGCCGGAAAGAGCGGCCTTCGCCGGATCGACAAGGAAGTTCCGGGCGCCGACATAATAGACCAGCACCAGCAGCGAAAACCCGCTCAGCCAGGTGAAATAGGATTCCCATTTCGTCCAGTGCAGCACTTCGGGCAGCGCCTCGGGGGCGGTCTGATACTTCTGCGAATGGTAGAAACCGCCGCCGTGGACGGCCCAGTCCTCACCGGTCACGCCTTCGGGCGCGGTGCCGGGCCGGGGCTTCTTCAGCCGCAGGTCGAGCCCGATGAAGTGGAAAGACCCGCCGATCCACGCGACAGCAGCCGTCACATGCAGCCAGCGGATCGCAAGGTTCAGCCATTCGGTAAGATCGAAATGCAAATCAACTGCCCCGGTAAGTCGAATAGGAATAGGGCGAGACGAGCAGCGGCACGTGATAATGCCCGCCGCCTTCCGCCATGCCGAAGTCGATGGTCACGGTGTCCAGAAACGGCGGATCGGGAAGCTCCACGCCCGCCGCGCGGAAATAGTCCGCCACCCTGAAACGCAGCGCATAGCGCCCCGGCGCGAGCGGGCCAGACACGAGATCGGGGCAGCGCCCGTCGGCATTGGTCTCGCCGCGCGCGATCTCGCCGTCCGGGCCTGACAGCACGAGCGCAAGCCCCGCGGCGGGCCGCCCGTGCATGGTGTCGAGAACATGGGTCGAAAGCGTGTTCATGCGCCCTGATCCTCCAGCCCCTGATCCTCCAGGCGAAGCCGGACGATTTCGCCGATCTGCCCGATGGCCGTTGCCACTTCCGTCTCGCTGTCGTTGGCGAGGCGGGCTTGCATGGCGGCCAGAATGCCTGCCTTGTCAGTCAGGCGCACGCAGATGATGAAGGGGAAGCCGAACTTGTCGCGATAGGCGGCATTCAGCCTGTGGAACTGTTCGAACTCTTCAGGCGTCAGGCGATCGAGCCCGGCGCTCGCCTGTTCAGCGGCGCTGGCCTCGGTCAGCGTCTTGTCGATCGCCGCCTTGCCCGCCAGTTCCGGGTGGGCGCGGATCAGGGCCAGCTGTTCTTCGGGCGTAGCGTCATGCACCACCGCCATCAGATCGGCGTACCGGTCGCCGCTGGAAGGCTGCGCATCAGCGCGTTCCTCCACCCAGGGGCTGTGTTCGAACAACGCCGTCATCAGTGGGTATTCCCCTCCAGGCTGACGTGCGCGGAGACGACTTTCCAACCGTCCTCGAACTTCACCCAGGCCTGCGTCTGCCGCCCGCGCCGGTCGGAACCCTCACGGAAGAATTCGGCATCGGCGGTGGCGAAATTGTCGCCGTAAACCGTGATCGCAACTTTGCCGAGCTTGCGCTGCGGAGAACCGCCGCGTCCCTTGCGGAACTCACGGATTTCCTCGATGCCATAGAGTACCTCGCCCACGCCGAAACGGTTGGTGGTGGGGGCATCGTGGAACAGCGTGTCCATCGCCGCGATGTCATCTTCCATCAGCGCGCGTTCGTATTCGTAGAACGCCTCGGTCATCTCGGCGTGGAGGACGGGATCGTCGATTTTCATGCCATCACTCCCTGGCAGCACATATCAGAAAACGCACCGTCGCCCCCGCGCAGGCGGGGGCCCCGCTTGTTGTGCTCGAAGGCAACCTCGAAGAAGAAAAGCGGGATCCCCGCCTGCGCGGGGATGACGAGGATGGGGTTGGACTCATCAAGACCCGGCATAGGGGTGTACCTCCATCCAGTGGCGGGCGATATCGATGCGGCGGGCCACCCAGGCATCGCCGCTCTCCATAACGTGATCGAGGAACCGCGCGAGCCAGCGCGCGCGGCCGGGTTTGCCGGCAATGCGGGCGTGCAGCCCTACCGACATCATCCGCCCGCCTTCCTCGCAAAGCTGGTCGAACGTATCGCGCATGTGGCGGAAGAACTGCTCGCCCTCGGTAAAGCCATTGAGCGCGACGATCTTCATGTCGTTCACATCGAGCGTGTAGGGCACGATCAACTGCGGTTTGCCGTACTTGCTGTCCCAATAGGGCAGATCGTCGGCATAGCTGTCTGCATCGTAGAGAAACCCGCCCTCTTCGGCGACGAGCCGTGCGGTGTTGGGCGAAGTGCGCCCCTGATACCAGCCGAGCGGGCGCGAACCGGTGAGCTTCTCGTGCAGCGCGATAGCCTCGGCGATGTGGGCGCGTTCCACCTCTTCCAGGACGTATTGATAATCGATCCAGCGCAGCCCGTGGCTGGCGATCTCCCAATCGGCCGCAAGCATCGCCGCGACCGCTTCCGGGTTCATCTCCATCGCCTTGGCCACGCCGAAAACCGAGACCGGAAGCCCGCGTTCGGTGAACAGGCGGTGCAGGCGCCAGAACCCGGCGCGGCTGCCATATTCGTAGAGGCTTTCCATCGCCATGGCCCGATCCGGATGGCTGCCCGCACCGACCATTTCGGACAGGAACGCCTCGGAGCCCTTGTCGCCATTGAGGACGGAGTTTTCCGCGCCTTCCTCGTAATTGATGACGAACTGCACGGCCACGCGCGCGCCGCCGGGCCACTGCGGGTCGGGCGGAGTCTGGCCGTAGCCGGTGAGATCGCGGGGGGTCATACGTGAAGCCCTTCGCACGCCGCGCCAGCGTCCTTCGACAAGCTCAGGACGAGCGGGGTTTGGGGCAACCACAAGTTCCGCTCAGGCTGAGCTTGTCGAAGCCCCTGCCGGGCACGCGATGTCTGCGCCGTGCTCATACCCGCTCATCCTGAGCTTGCCGAAGGGCCCACGCCTCCATCGCCGCAGGCACCGCTTCGCCCAGCGGCAGCGCAAAGCCCTGCATCCGCAGGCACGCTTCCAGCGCCGCCAGCGTCAGCAGCACTTTGTGCTTCATCGCGTTGTAGCCCATCGCGCCAAGGCGCCAGATCTTGCCCTGCAACGGGCCGAAAGCGGTGCCGATCTCGATCTCGAACAGTTCGCGCATGGCCCGCCGCACCGCTTCGCCATCGACGCTTTCGGGAATGTACACGCCGGTCACATTGGTCATGCGGTGGGCATCGTCGCCGAACACGGTGAGACCCATCGCGCGCAGGCCCGCGGTCATCGCCCGACCCGCGCTGGCATGGCGGGCATAGCGCGCCTCCAGCCCCTCGCCCAGCGCGATGCGGGCGCATTCGCGAGCGGCGTAGAGCATCGAGGTCGCCTCGGTATGGTGGTTGAGGCGCTTTTCCGACCAGTAATCCATGATCATGGCGAGATCGAAATAGTTGGAACCGATGCGCGGCCCCTGCCCGTCCGAAAGACCATCCATGCGGATGCCTGCCTCGACATGGCGGCGGGAAAAGATGTGTTCGGCGGCCCGGTCCGAAATCGTGATCGGGGCCGAGCCGGAAGGGCCGCCAAGGCATTTCTGCAAACCGCCCGTCACCACATCGACACCCCAGCGGTCCGCCGCCAGTTCCATGCCGCCGATGGTCGCCGTGGCATCGACATAGCTGAGCGCCCCCGCAGCCTTGCACAGATCGCCGAAGCCTTCGAGCGGCTGGGCCATCGTGGTCGAGGTATCGCCATGGATCGTCGCGACCAGATGCGGCGAGGAGCGGTGGATCGCGGCGGCAATCGCCTCCATCGGCACGATTTCGCCCCAGGGCGCGTCCACCGTCTCGATCCGCGCGCCGATGCGAGTGAGGATTTCGGTCAGCAGCAGGCCGAAGCGGCCGAAGTTCACCACCAGCACGGTGTCGCCCGGCGCCACCATGGAGACCAGCGCCGCCTCGATCCCGGCACGCGCGGTGCCGTCGATCAGCATCGTCCACTCGTTCGCCGTGCCGAAGATCGGGCGGTAGAGCGCCATGACCTGATTCATGAACGCGGTCATTTCCGGGTCGAACTGCCCCAGCAGGTCCGCACTCATCGCGCGCAGCACGCGAGGGTGGGCATTGATCGGGCCCGGGCCCATCAGCAGGCGCTGGGGCGGATCGATCTCGCCGAAGAGCATGGGGTCCAGTTCAGGCGGCATTGCGGTCTCCGGCGCGCGCTCCCAAGCGCTCGATGAAGCCGAGCATGACCCGAAGCGCGATGTCCGCGTCTTCGGGTTCGACATGCTCGGCGGGATTGTGGCTGACGCCGTCCTCGCAGCGGATGAACAGCATCGCGGTGGGGCAAAGCCCGGCCATGTTCATGGCATCGTGTCCCGCGCCCGAGACCAGGCGGCGCACCGGCTGCCCGGCGGCGGCCAGGGCCTCGTCCATCACGTCCATCAATGCGGGATCGCAGGGGCTGGCGGGCAGGTCGTGGATGCGTTCGACGGCAAGATCGAGCTCGCGTGCCGTGGCGATTTCCTTAAGGCGCACGAGGATCGCTTCGGCTACCGCGTTGCGCCGTTCCTCTGCGCCCGAACGAACATCGATGGTAAAATGCACTTCGCCGGGGATGACATTGGCGGCGCCGGGCCGCGCCTCGATCGTGCCCACGGTGGCGACGGCATCGGAATCGTCTCCGCGCGTGGTCTGCTCCACGGCGAGCACCATGGCGGCGGCCCCGGCCAGCGGATCACGGCGCAGACGCATCGCGGTGGTGCCTGCGTGCCCGGCCATGCCCTTTACCGTGACGGCATAGCGCAATTGCGCGGCAATGCCAGTGACGGTCCCCACGGCAAGACCGTCGGCTTCGAGCACGGGGCCCTGCTCGATGTGCGCTTCGAGGTAGGCGCGGATGGAACCGGGTTCCCGGGCGGCCGTAAGATATTCCGCAACACCCCCTCCGTTCGTGTCGAGCGAAGTCGAGACACGTTGGGCGCAGATGTCTCGACTTCGCTCGACACGAACGGACGTAAGGGCCTGATCCAGCGTAACGCCATCTGCATCCGCGATATCCAGCGCGGCGGCATCGAGGGTGCCTGCCACCGCGCGGCTGGTTAGCATCGCGGCTGGAAAGCGCGAACCTTCCTCGTCGCCAAAAGCATAGATTTCGATCGGGAACGACAAGCGGCGCCCCTCTGCATGGAGTACGGCCACACATTCGATGCCGAGCATGATCCCGAGCGGCCCGTCATAGCGCCCGCCATCGCGCACGCTGTCGAGGTGGCTGCCGATCACCAGCGCGGGCGCGTCGGGCTCGGCACCTTCATAGCGGCCCAGCAGATTGGCGGCGGCATCGCGGCGCACGGTCATGCCCGCCTGTTCCATCCAGCCCGCAACGGCCTCCTGCGCGGCGGCATAGGCGGGCGTCAGGTAAGCGCGGAAAAGCCCCTCCGCCATGTCGCTGTAAGGCGCCACGCCCAGCGCATCGCAGCGCGCCACGGCGCGCGCACCGCCGGGGGGCAGATCAGGCGTCATGCCAGCCCTCCCTTCCCCCTCGATGGGGGAAGGATAGCGCAGCTTGCGCCGAGAGGCGCTAGCGAAGCTTGGATGGGGGTGAAGGCGGAGCGCGCACGCCCTCTCACCCCTTCCCAACTGCGGCTAGACCGCTTCGCGGCCAAGCCTTCGTATCCCTCCCCCATCAAGGGGGAGGGAGCTGGGACTATCATCACCATCCGGCCACGCCTCCATCGCTGCGCGGATCGGTGGCGCCTTCGAAGGAACCGTCTGCCAAACGTACCATGGCGCCGGCATGCCCCATCGTCGCCGTCAACGGGCCCACGCGCTCCACGTCGTGCCCGGCTTCGGCAAGCTGCGCGTAGAGCGCTTTGTCGAAGCCATCTTCCAGCTTGAGCGTGGTGGACTGTTCGCCCCATGTCCGGCCCAGCAGCCAGCGGGGGGCACTGATCGCCTCCTGCAAGTCCGCGCCGAAGCGGGCATAGCGGCTGAACAGTGCAGCCTGCGTCTGCGGCTGGCCTTCGCCGCCCATGGTGCCGTAGGCCATCACCCGGCCATCCTCGAACACCGCCAGCGCCGGGTTCAGCGTGTGGAAGGGCTTGCGGCCGGGCTTCAACGCGTTCCAGCCGTCCTTGGCCAAGCGGAACGAGCTGCCCCGGTTCTGCCAGGTGATCCCGGTGCGCGGCAGGACAAGGCCCGAGCCGAATTCGAAATAGGTGGACTGGATGCAGCTCACCACCCGGCCCGCATCGTCGGCCGCGCCGAACCAGCAGGTGTCGCCCCATTGCGAAGGCTGCGGCCAGGGCAGTGCTTTTGCCGGATCGATGCGCCTCGCAAGGCTGTTCAACGCCTGCGTATCATCGAGCAGGAACTGGAAATCGTAATCGGTGTAAGCCGGATCGCCGACATGGGCATCGCGCAGCAGAAACGCCTGCTTGGTCGCCTCGACCAGACCGTGGACGTGATCGAAGCCCTCGGGCGCATCCGCCGCCAGCCGGTCGAACAGCGCGAGGATCAGCAGCGAGGCGAAGCCCTGCGTCGGCGGCGCGCTGTTGTAGAGCCGCGCGCCGGTGATCGGCACATGGAGCGGCGCCGGGCGGCTCGGCTGGTGCGCGGTCAGATCCTCGTGCGAGACGGGGCTGCCCAGCGCTTCCAGATCGGCGCCGATCAGCGCGGCGAGTTCGCCCCGGTAGAAATCGTCGAGGCCGTTAGCCGCCAGCTTGCGCAGCGTTTCGGCCAGGTGCGGCTGGCGCAGCACATCGCCTTCGGCCAGCGGACGGCCTTCGGGTTCGAAAATCGCGGCGTAGGCGCCGGGCTGCCCGCGCAGTTCACCGCCCTTGGCCGAGGCGATGCCCGCGCCGCCCGCCGTGACGGCAACGCCCTCTTGCGCATAGCGGATCGCATCGCGCAGCAGGCGCTCCAGCGGCAGCTTGCAGCTTTCATCCGCCAGCGCGGCCTGCCAGCCGGAGATCGTGCCCGCCACGGTATTGGCCGCCAGCGGCCCGCGATAGGGCACTGCCTCCAGCCCTTCGTAGAGCGCCAGGTCCGCCTTGCGCGCCGCGCCGCCGCAGCCGTGGATGCCGTGCACGCGCCCGTCGGGCTCGCGGATCACCCAGAAACCGTCCCCCCCGATCCCGGTCATGTGCGGATAGACCACCGCCAGCGCCGCCGCGACGGCCACGCAGGCTTCCACGGCGGTGCCGCCGTCCTTCAGCACATCGCACCCCACTTGCGCGGCAAGGTGGTGCGGCGCGGTGACGATGCCGTTGTTGCCCGTGACCGTCTTCATCGTCCCGCCCCTCAGTCCGGCAGCGCGGCCAGGAACGCGCGCACCACATGGGCGGAATTCACCGAGGCGAGATGCTCGAAGGTATCCTCCATGTTCTTCTCCTTGTCGCCGCCCGCCAGATCGGAGAGGCTGCGGAAGATGATCGTGGGCACTTCGTTGGCATAGGCCACTTGCGCGACGGCGCCGCTTTCCATGTCGAGCACGCGCGCGTGCCAGGCCGCATAGAGATATTCGCGGAACTGCGCGTTATCGGCGAACACGCCCGCGCTCACCCCGGTGCCGCCGACGACGACCTTGGGCGCCTTGTGCAGGCACAGCTCGCTGTCCGGCAACTGCTGCGGCGATGGCGGCACGCAGCGCTCCATGGCGACTTTCGGCGCGATCTCGCGCGCGACGGCGAGAAGCTGCGGATCCATTTTGAAGGTATAGTGCCGCTCGGGCGCCTCGTCCGCATTGCCGACGCGGGTGCCGCGCGGATACATGAAGTTCCAGTTGGCGGGCGCCTTCGGGTCCACCGGTTCGGGCGAGAGCCAGCCATTGCCCGCCTTGCGCGCGAAGTTGACTTCCAGATACTGGCCCCAGTCCTCAGCCACGACCACGTCGCCGATGGAAAGATGCGGATCGACCCCGCCCGCGATGCCCGAGAACACGATCCGCTTCACCGCAAAGTGATCGAGCACCAGCTGCGTGTTCATCGCCGCATTGACCATCGACACGCCGCTCTGCATCAGCAGCACCGGTTTGCCCTCCAGCGTGCCGGTAAGATAGGTGCCGCCGTTGAGCGTATATTCCTTCGGATCGGAAACCGCATGGACAAGCGCGTTCCATTCGGGACGGTAAGCCGTCATCACCACAGTGCGCGGGGTCGCATCCAGCTCCTCGGCCAGCGCGGGCGTGGCGATGAGCGCTGAGAGCGCGGCGAAACCCAGAACGATACGGCGCATCAGGCGGCTCCCATCCAGATGAAGCGGGCAACGAACAGCAGCGCCAGGATCAGCAGGAACCAGTCCTTCTTCGTCACCGTCCCGCGCACGATCTTCAGCGCGGCATGGGCGGTAATGCCGAAGGCCAGACCATTGGCGATGGAAAACGTCAGCGGGATCATCGCCACGGTAAGGAAAGCGGGGATCGCGGAAAGCGGATCTTCCCATTCGACTTCGGTGAGCGGCAGCAGCATCAGCCCGCCAACGATGATCAGCGCCGGGGCCGTCGCCGCGAGCGGGATCAGCTGCGCATAAGGCGCCACGAACATCATCGCCAGAAACAGCACGCCGGTGACGACCGCCGTCAGCCCCGTGCGCCCGCCCGCCTGCACGCCCGCCGCGCTCTCGACATAGCTGGTGACCGTGCTGGTGCCCGCCATCGAGCCGACAATCGTGGCGGTGGCATCGGTGATGAGGATGCGGTTGAGGCGCGGGATGCGGCCCGCGCTGTCCATCAGCCCGGCGCGCTTGGTAACGGCGACGAGCGTGCCGATATTGTCGAACAGATCGACGAACAGAAACACGAAAAGGATTTCGAGCAGGCCCAGCCCGTGACTGCCGGAGAGGCCGAACACGCCCGACAGATCGAGCTGAAACGCGGTGCCGGTAAGCGCGGAGAGCGAATAGGGTTCCGGGCTGACCGAGACCATGCCGAACAGCCAGCCCGCCAGCGTGGTGACGACAATGCCGATCAGCATCGCGCCGCGCACGTTCCACACGCTGAGCGCGCCGATCAGCAGCAGACCGAAAATCGCCAGCGCCGCGTTCGGGTCTTTCAGATTGCCCAGCGCCACGAAGGTCGCCGGGTTGGAAACGATGATGCCCGCATCCTTGAAGCCGATGAAGCCGATGAACAGGCCGATGCCGCCGGCGACCGCCGCGAAGAGGTAATGCGGGATCGAATTGACGATCAGCTGGCGCACGCCGGTGAGCGTCAGGATCAGGAAAGCGACGCCCGAAATGAACACGCAGCCCAGCGCCACCTGCCAGGGCACGCCCATCTGCTGCACGACCGTATAGCTGAAATAGGCATTGAGCCCCATGCCCGGCGCCAGCGCCAGCGGCGTGTTGGAAACCATGCCCATCAGAATCGAGGCGAAAGCCGCCGCAAAACACGTCGCCGCCGCGACCGAGGCCACGGGAAGCCCGGCGCTGCCCAGGATCGCCGGATTGACCAGCACGATATAGGCCATCGTCAGGAAGGTGGTGACACCGGCCAGCACTTCGGTGCGGGCGGTGGTGCCACGCTCCTTGAGCGCAAAGTAGCGCTCCAGAACGCCTGCCGCCGGTGCGGCTTGTGGCGTCTGATCCATCGTTTCCGTCTGCGTCACGCGCTTGCCCCCTTATGCCGCCCCCGGCGGCGGTATCGACCCGATTGCGCCCTGTTCTTCCAGACCGGCGGCAAAGCGGAACAGCTCCGCCTCGCCATGCGGCCGGCCGATCAGCTGCAAGCCGAGCGGCAGGGCGCCCGGACGGTAGAGCGGAACCGCGAGCGAGGGCAATCCGGTGAAACTGATTGGCTGGGTATGAATGCCCAGATCGGCGCGCGCGGGCACAAGCTTGCCATCGATCGTGATGCGCGGATCGTCCACCGGCGGGGCCGTGCAAGGCGTGGCCGGGGCGAGCAGGACATCATGGTCCGCCACCAGCACCTCTATCCGGGCGCGGTATTCAGCGCGGAAGGCCTGCGCCTCGTCATAGAGCGCGCGCGGCAGCAGAGCGCCCGCGATCAGCCGGTCGCGCGTCGCCGGATCGAACGCCATGGCCTGCTTCGCCAATGCCTCGCGGTGGAGGTGGCCGCCCTCGTAAGCCGTGATCAGGAACGCCGCCGAGCGGGCACGCGCGATATCGGGCAATTCGATCAGCGGCGCATCGGGCGCCAGGGCGTCGATCGCGGCAAGCTGATCCGGATCGGCATTCTCGCGGAACCGTCCGCCCAGCCGGGCCACGCGCGGCGTGTTGCCGGAGAGCGCTGCGGACTTGCCGCTCAGCACTTCCCAGACAAGGCGCATATCCGCGATGGACGCGGTGAAAGGCCCGGCATCGTCGAAGCTTTCAGCAAAAGGAAAAACGCCCGCCAACGGCAGATCGGCGTGGGTGGGTTTGAGCCCGTAGATCCCGGTCAGGCTGGCCGGAACCCGGATCGAACCATTGGTGTCGGACCCCAGAGACAAAGGGAGCAGCCCGGCGGCAACCATAGCCGCCGAGCCGCCCGAGGAGCCGCCTGCAAGGCGGGAGGGAGCGTGAGGATTTCGAGTCGTGCCGTGGGCCGCGTTGATCGTCGCGAAGCCATAGGCGAACTCGTCCATATTCAGGGTCGCCACCAGCACCGCGCCGGCATCGCGCAGGCGCGCGACGGCTTCGGCATCGGTGGTGGCAGGCGGAGCATCGGCATAGATCGTGGAGCCCGCCGTCGTCGGCAGCCCGGCCACGTCGAACAGGTCTTTCACCCCGTAGGGCACGCCTGCCAGCGGGCCGGGATCGATGCCGTCCGCGATCATCGCATCGATGCGCCCGGCCTCGGCACGGGCGCGCTCTTCGAGCAGGCGGGTGACGGCGATCAGCGGCGCGGCCTGCGCCTTGATCGCGGCGAGGCACTCCTCCAACACCTGCATGGCGCTGCATTCGCCGCCGCGCACGGCACGGGCGATTTCGGCGGCGCTCTTCATGACGCGTCCCCGCGCATCCGCGCGGCGTGGCTGGCCAGCAGCGCCAGATTGGCCGCCACACCCGGCGCGCAAGGCTCGGGAATGACAATCCCCGCCTCGGCTGCGGCCGCGTCGATTTCCTCCGGCGCCTGCGGCACCTGCGCAGGATCGGCCACAACGGCCTCACCGGCTGGCGCGAACCAGCGGCGCAGGGCTAGCTGGAAGGAAGGGAAGAACGGCACGCGGGGCATGGAACCTCTCCCTGCCTGCATCACCCCGCTCGATCAAACGCAATGATCGGAACGGATCGTTGCAAAAAAGGCAGCACTTGGAATTTACCTAAGAGCATCATGTCCGCAATTTGCACCGCCTCCGCTCGTCCTGAGCCTGTCGAAGGACGCTGGCGCAGCGCCGGGCCAGCACCCTTCGACAAGCTCAGGGTGAGCGGGTCTTGATGCATGTAGATTTCCTGCATCTTGCTCTTGGATCTAGATCGGCAGCGCCGTGGTCGACTTGATCTCCGAAAGCGCCACGGTCGATGTCACTTCCTGTATACCGGGAAGCTGTGACAGCTTTTCGAAAAAGAACCGCTCGTAAGCCTTGATGTCCTCCGCCACGACGCGGATCATGAAGTCCACCGAGCCCAGCAGCACATAACAGTCCATCACTTCGGGATATTCGCGGATCTTGGCGGCGAATACCTCCAAATTAGCGCGGCCGTGGGCATTGAGCTTCACTTGCGCGAAGACATGCGCGCTCAGCCCCACTTTCTCCCGGTCGACGATGGCCACGCGGCGCTGGATATAGCCCTCGCGCTCCAGCCGGTCGATGCGGCGCCAGCAGGGGGAGGCGGAGAGCCCCACCCGCTCCGCGACCTGCGCCGTCGTCTGGCTGGCATCGCGCTGAAGCTCGCGAAGGATTTTTCGTTCGTAGGGATCGAGTCCGGTCATTTTATCCCCATACCATCCATTTTCCGGCCTGTCCTTTCTGGATTCAGCCGGAATTGCTGATAATGGGGTCAAAAATATCCGGGCGATGATGCCAATATCATGGCCTCTTACAGGAGCCCGACAATGGTCACTGCCGCCCACCGCATGATGCCGCCGATGGAATATGTCCGCCTGCATGACGAAGCCGCCGGGCTCGACGGCGTGATCGCCATTCATTCCACCGCGCGCGGTCCGGCGGCGGGCGGATGCCGCCTCTGGACATATCCCGATGCCGGCGCCGCCATGGCCGATGCCTTCCGCCTTGCCGAAGGCATGAGCTACAAGAACGCCATGGCCGAACTGCCCTTCGGC
The DNA here is from genome assembly GCF_022832375.1 of Novosphingobium beihaiense. Classification (GTDB taxonomy): domain Bacteria; phylum Pseudomonadota; class Alphaproteobacteria; order Sphingomonadales; family Sphingomonadaceae; genus Novosphingobium; species Novosphingobium beihaiensis. Next base: position 211,198 of record NZ_JALHLG010000007.1, on the reverse strand, counting down.
GGCGGCAAGGCGGTGCTGCGCAGGCCCGAAGGCGACTTCGACCGCCGCGCCCTGTTCGAGGCGTTCGGGGCGGCTGTGGAGCGGCTCGACGGCCGCTACGTCACGGCGGAGGACGTGGGCACCAGCGTCGCCGACATGGAATTCGTGGCCAGCCGCACGCAGCACGTCGCCGGGCGCAGCGCGCGCCCCGGTTTCGCGGGCGGCGATCCTTCGCCCTGGACCGCGCTCGGCGTGTTCGAGGCGATGAAGGCCGCCGTGCGCTTCCGTTTCAACAGTTCGCTTTCGGGCGTGACCGTGGCCGTGCAGGGCGTGGGCAGTGTCGGCGGCGCGCTGTGCCGCCTGCTTGCCGAAGCCGGGGCGAAGCTGGTGATCGCCGATATCGACGCCGCGCGTTGCGAAAACCTCGCGGCGGAGCTGGGCGCCAGCATGGCTGCCATCGATGCCGTCGCGCAGGCCGATGCCGAGGTCTTCGCCCCGTGCGCGCTCGGCGGCGCGCTCACCGGGGCAAGCGTGAGCGCCATGAAGGCCCGGCTGGTCTGCGGGGCGGCCAACAACCAGCTGGGCGACACGCTGGCCGCCCCGCTGCTGCTGGAGCGCGGCATTGCCTATGCGCCGGACTATGTCGTCAATGCCGGCGGGATCATCAATGTCTCGGCCGAATATCTGGGCGAGACGACGCAGCAGGTGCAGGAACGCGTGCTCAAGATCGGCCCGCGCACGGCGGCCATTCTGGAGGAAGCGGCCCAGCGCGGCCTCGCCCCGTCGGTGGTGGCGGACCGCATGGCCGAGGATCTGATGCGGGGGCCGGTAGCAGAACCGGCCTGAATGCCTATCTGTTAAGCCTGCCGGAACGGCCCGTTCCGGCAACAGGCAAAGGCAGGAGGCAAAGCCGCATGGACGTCCGCCGCGAATCCGACAGCATCGGCGAAATCGATGTGCCCGCAACGGCTTACTGGGGCGCCCAGACCCAGCGCAGCATCGAGAACTTTCCCTTTGGCGGAATGGAGCGGATGCCGCTGGCGATCGTCCATGCCCTCGCGCTGGTGAAGCAGGCCGCCGCGCGGGTGAACCGCCAGCACGGTCTGGACGCGCGCCTTGCCGATGCCATCGAGCAGGCCGCGCGGGAAGTCGCCTCCGGACAGCTTGACGACCAGTTCCCGCTGGTGATCTGGCAGACCGGCAGCGGCACCCAGACCAACATGAACCTCAACGAAGTGATCGCCGGGCGTGCCAACGAGGTCCTGACCGGCGCGCGCGGCGGCAAGAGCCCGGTCCACCCCAACGATCACGTCAACAAGAGCCAGTCCTCCAACGACAGCTTCCCCACCGCCATGCACGTCGCCGCCACGCTCGCCGCGACGCGCGATCTGCTGCCCGCGCTGGAACGGCTCGAAGCCTCCCTGCAGGCGAAAATGGCAGCCTGGGGCGATATCGTGAAGATCGGCCGCACCCACCTGCAGGATGCGACGCCGGTGACGCTGGGGCAGGAATTTTCCGGCTATCACGCGCAAGTACAGCTCGCCCGCGCGCGTATCCAGCCGCTGATCGCGGACGGGCTGTGCAAGCTGGCGCAGGGCGGCACCGCCGTCGGCACCGGGCTCAACACGCCCGAAGGCTTCGACCGGGCAATCGCCGCCGAACTCGCGGAGCTGACCGGCCTGCCCTTCGAAACCGCGCCCAACAAGTTCGAGGCGCTGGCCAGCCATGACACGCTGGTGGATTTCTCCGGGCGGCTGAACACGCTGGCCGTCGCGCTCACCAAGATCGCCAACGATATCCGCCTGCTCGGCTCCGGCCCGCGCTCCGGCCTTGGCGAGCTGGACTTGCCCGCGAACGAACCGGGCAGCTCGATCATGCCGGGCAAAGTCAATCCCACCCAGTGCGAGATGCTGACGATGGTCGCCGCGCAAGTGATCGGCAATCATCAGGCTGTGACGGTGGGCGGGATGCAGGGCGCTTTCGAACTAAACGTGTTCAAGCCGCTGATCGGCGCCGCGGTGATCCGCTCGATCCATCTGCTGTCGGTAGGCATGGCGAGCTTCGCCGAGCGCTGCGTGGACGGCATCGAACCCAACCGCGCGCGCATCGCCGAACTGGTGGACCGCTCGCTGATGCTGGTGACGGCGCTGGCGCCCGCAATCGGCTATGACAATGCCGCCAAGATCGCCAAGCACGCCCATGTCCACGGCCAGACCCTGCGCGAGGCCGGGCTGGAACTGGGGCTGGTCGATGCCGAGACGTTCGACCGGCTGGTGCGCCCGGAAACGATGGTCTGAACTTTCCCCCGCGCCGCCGCCTCTGTATGAGTGGCACCTCCGGAGCGCATGGGAGGGGCTGCCGTTGACCAAAACCGATACCGCTGAGAGCCCGGCCGTCACCGAAGGTATGGTCTTCGTACCTGGCGGCACCTTCACCATGGGCTCCGAAGCGTTCTACCCGGAGGAAGCGCCGCTGCGGCGGGTTTCGCTCGACGGGTTCTGGATCGACGAAACGCCCGTGACCAACCGGCAATTCGCCCGCTTCGTGGAGGCAACCGGCTATACCACGGTGGCCGAAATCGCGCCCGATCCGAAGGACTATCCCGGAATGCTGCCCGGCATGGCCAAGGCCGGATCGCTCGTCTTCCGCAAGACGGCAACACCGGTGGACACCTCCAACCCGGCGAACTGGTGGCACTTCGAATTCGGCACCGACTGGCGCCACCCGCTCGGCCCGGACGCGGATATCGCAGCGCTGGACTTGTGGGACCATCCCGTCGTCCAGATCGCATATGCGGATGCCGAGGCCTATGCGAAATGGGCGGGCAAGGACCTGCCGACCGAAGCCGAATACGAATATGCCGCGCGCGGCGGCCTCGACGGCAAGGAATACGCCTGGGGCGACGAACTCGCGCCCGGCGGAGCAATGCTGGCGAACTACTGGCAGGGCCTGTTCCCTTTCGCCAACCAGTGCCTCGACGGCTGGGAGCGCACCTCCCCGGTGAAGACCTTCCCCGCCAACGGCTACGGCCTCTACGACCTGATCGGCAACACCTGGGAATGGACCCGCGACTGGTGGAGCGAAAAGCCCGAGGTGGCGAAGAAGAAGGCAGGCGGCTCCTGCTGCACCCTCAGCAACCCGCGCGGCGGCAAGCTGAAGACCAGCTTCGACCCCGCCCAGCCCGGCGTGCGCATTGGGCGCAAGGTGTTGAAAGGCGGCTCTCACCTCTGCGCGGCCAATTACTGCCAGCGCTACCGCCCGGCGGCGCGGCATCCGGAGATGGTAGACACGGCGACATCGCACATCGGCTTTCGCTGCGTGGTGCGGGCGGGGGCGTAAGGGGTGGTAGCGAGGGTAGCTATGCGGCCATTGCTACCGAAAACAGTCGTTTCAGATGCGCCAACGTAGCGGTTATTTCCAATCCTCCCTGTCCCCGCAGGGGATGGGGAGGGGGACCGCCAGCGAAGCTGGTGGTGGAGGGGTAAGAAAACCCCTCCGTCATTCGCTGCGCGAATGCCACCTCCCCATCGCTACGCGACAGGGAGGACCGGTTATGCCGCCTTCCCCGGGCTATCCGGCTGGTTATCCGGATGCGCCTTCACGAAAGCTGGGTGCGACAGGCAGGCCGCCTCGATCCGCGCCATGTGGGGCATGGCCGCATAGTCAAAGCCGAAGCGCCGCGCATTGTAGAGCTGCGGGATCAGCACGCATTCGAACAGGCCCGGCGCGTCGAACAGGTAGTTGCCGGTATCGAGAGCCGCCAGCTGTGCTTCGAGCGGACCCAGCGTCTTGGCCATCCAGTGGTGATACCAGGCCGTGACCTCCTCCTGCGAATGGCCGAGATCGCGTTCCAGATAAGTCAGCACCGGTGAATTGAGCGGTGCGTGCAGTTCGGTGGCGATGGCCAGTGCCAGTTCGCGCGCGAGGAAGCGATCCTCGATATCGGATGGCAGCAGCGAACGGTCCGGATGCCGCTCGTCCAGCCATTCGAGGATCGCTACCGACTGGGCATAGACGCGCCCCTCCGCCTCCAGCGCGGGAACCCCGGCGAAGGGATTAAGCCGGCGGTAGCTCTCGCCGCGCTGCTCGGCCTTGAGCAGGTCCACGGGCACCACTTCGTAATCGAGCCCTTTCAGATTGAGTGCGATGCGCACCCGGTAACTGGTCGAACTGCGGTAATAGGCATGGAGGCGCATGGGACTTCCTCAGGTTTCGGCCGCAATCTTCTCGTGCAGCCAGGCCGCGTGGCGCGGGGCCTTTTTGGTGCGGGACCATTCTTCCAGCATTGCATCGGCCACGTCCTTCAGCCCCTGCATCTGCTCCGGCGTACCGAAGTGCCAGGCAAGTTCAAGCCGATGGCCGCTCGGATCGAAGAAATAGATCGACTTGAACACGCCGTGGTGCGTCGGCCCCACCACATCGAGCCCGCGCGCCTCGGCACGGGCCTTGGCGTCCAGCAGCGCCTGTTCGCTGTCCACCTTGAAGGCGATGTGCTGCACCCAAGCGGGCGTTGCCTCATCGCAGCCCATGTCCGGCGCGTTGGGCAGTTCGAAGAAGGCCAGCACATTGCCGCCGCCCGCATCCAGGAACACGTGCATGTACGGGTCCGGTTCGCCAGTGGAAGGCACGCTGTCCTCGGCAATGGCCAGCATGAAATCCATGCCCAGCACATCGCGGTAGAACTCCACCGTCTCCTTCGCATCCCGGCAGCGGTAGGCCACGTGGTGGATGCCGCCCAATTTCGGGGCCCGATCTGTCATCCTCTTTCTCCCGTCTTTTCCAAGCGTGGCGCGCCGCTCGTGCTTCGACAGGCTCAGCATGAGCGGGGAGAGGCCGGTGTTTTGTCTTTTCCCGATTCTCCGCTCATCCTGAGCTTGTCGAAGGATGGAATATACCGCCCTATCCGGCCGGTTCCTCCACCTTGAGCACGCCTCGGCGGAGCTGGTCGCGCTCCATCGATTCGAACAGCGCCTTGAAATTGCCTTCGCCAAAGCCCTCGTCGCCCTGACGCTCTATGAATTCGAAGAAAACCGGGCCGATCTGCGCCTCGGCGAAGATCTGCAGCAGCAGGCGCGGCCTCTTTGATCCATCAGGGCCACCCTCGATACTGCCATCAAGCAGGATGCCGCGCGCCTTCAACTCGCCCACCGGCTGGCCGTGGCCCGGCAGGCGCTCGTCCAGCATGTCGTAGTAGGCTTCGGGCGGCGCGGTCATGAACGGCACGCCCAGCTTTTGCAGGTAATCCCAGGTCTGGATGAGATCCTCGCTGATCAGCGCGATGTGCTGGATGCCCTCGCCGTTGAACTGGCGCAGGAACTCCTCGATCTGGCCTTTGCCGCCTTCGCCCTCTTCGTTGAGCGGGATGCGGATCTTGCCGTCGGGCGCGGTCAGCGCCTTGGAAGTGAGGCCGGTATATTCGCCCTTGATGTCGAAATAGCGGATCTCGCGGAAGTTGAAGAGCTTCTCGTAATAGTCAGCCCAATAGGCCATACGCCCGCCGTAGACATTGTGCGTCAGGTGATCGATCAGGTTCAGCCCCGCGCCTGCCGGATGCCGGGCTACGCCGGGCAGGTATTCGAAATCGATGTCGTAGATCGAAAGCGCGCCGTCCCCGTTCCGCTCATAGCGGTCGATCAGGTAGATGATCGAATTGCCGATGCCGCGAATACCGGGAAGGTGCAGTTCCATCGGCCCGGTCGCCACCTGCACCGGCTCGGCCGATCGGGCGAGCAGTTCGGCATAGGCCGCCCGCGCATCGCGCACCCGAAAGCCCATGCCGCAGGCCGAGGGGCCATGCTCGCGGCTGAAGAACCACGCGGGGCTGTGCGGCTCGTAATTGGTGATGAAATTGATCTCGCCCTGCCGCCACAGCTCCACGTCCTTTGAGCGGTGCCGCGCGACTCTGGTGAAGCCCATGGCTTCGAACACCGGCTCCAGAACGCCCTTTTCCGGTGCGGAGAACTCGACGAACTCGAACCCGTCGAGGCCAATGGGGTTTTCGAACAGGTCGGTCATGCAGGGGCTCCGTGGTTGAGAATGGGGATTTCGCCGGGCAGGCACGCACCCGCAGGCAAGGCAGGCGCGTGGCGCCACTTTTCGTAAACCGGCCCGAAATCGAGCCCCACCAGCCCGTCGATGAGCTGAGGAAGGCTTTCGAGCACGAAATAGGTCTTCTGAAAGGCATCGATCATGTAGCCGGTGCGCATGATCCGCACCGCATCGAACGGCAGGCGCAGCACCTGCGGATCGCAGACGGAAAACACGGTTTCGGAGGCGGACGAGATAATCCCGGCGCCGAAAACTTTCAGCCCGCCCTCCTCGCGCACCAGCCCGAATTCGATCGTGTACCAGTAGATGCGCGCCAGCATTTCCAGCGCGTCCATCGCCATCGCCCGTTTCCCCGCCTTGCCGTAGAGTTCGAGGAAAGCGGCAATCGCCGGGTCGAGCAGCATCGGCACATGGCCGAAGAAATCGTGAAACACATCGGGCTCGACCAGATAGTCCAGCTCATGCTCCTCGCGCAGCCAGCGCGTGACCGGGAAGCGGCGATGGGCGAGGTGATCGAAGAACGCATCGTCGGGAATGAAGCCGGGAACGGCCACCAGCCGCCACCCGGTCGCCGCGCCGAGCACCGCATTGGCATCCTCGAAACGCGGGATGCCCCCGGCGCAATCGAGCCGCGCCAGCCCCTCGCGGAACGCGCGGCAGGCATGGCGCTCCACCAGTGCCGACTGGCGCGCGTGGAGGCGGCGCCAGCGTGCGTGCATCTGCGGGGTATAGGCATGCCAGTCCTGGCCGACCGTGTAGTCGGCGGCTGCGGCATCGTATTCTCCCCGAAGGCCGCTGTTGCTCGTTTGCGTGCACGGCGTCTTCATGGCGCGATAATACCACGCCCTACGCTTCAGTATCGTGCGTTTATCGCGTCGCGAAGCCATGCTATTGGAGGATTCCACTAACAAAGCACCTTCCGAAAGGCGATCCGTGCAGATGGACCACTTCGACCGCAAGATCATCCACGCACTTCAGGAAGACGCGCGCATGCCCGTCGCCCAGATCGCGGAGCGCACCGCGCTTTCCGCCACCCCGGTCAGCCGCCGGATCAAGCGGCTGGAGGATGACGGGGTGATTCAGGGCTATCAGCCGCTGCTCGATGCGCGGCGGCTGGGGTTCGAACTCGATGCCTATGTGCTGATCAACCTCGACGGGCACAGCGATGCGAACATCTCGCGCTTCGAACAGGCGATCGAGGAGAATGCCTATGTGATCGCCTGCCATGCGGTGACGGGCGACATGGACTATCTCGTCCATGTCATCGCGCGCGATGTGGAGCACCTTTCGCAGATCACGCTGAAATCGCTGGTCCGCATTCCCGGCGTGCGCGATGTGAAGTCGATCATCGTGCTGGAGACGATCAAGGAAGCGCGCGCGCTGCCGCTGGAGTGATACTCTTCCCCCTCCACCACCCGCTGCGCGGGCGGTCCCCCTCCCCATCGCTGCGCGACAGGGAGGATTGGCGTAAGCCTAACGTCCCAGCAGGTTGCGGGCCTGGCTGGCGATCTGGGCCAGCATGGCGGGGGTGATCGCGGGGGCGCGTTCGGCGCGGTGTACCATGGCGCGGAAGGCGTGGACCGTGTTCAGGTGGCTCTTGCCCCATTCCTCGGCCGCGGCGCTGGGATCCTTGCGCCCTGCCTTGGTCGCGGCAAGGCGCTTGAGGAAGTCCAGCCGCATCTGCTGGAAATCGCGGGCCAGCCCCGCCACCAGCAGGCGCTCCCAGGGATCGGAGGGGTTCATCACCGTCGCGCTGGCCTGCGCCCAGTCGAGGCCGAGACCGGCGCCGATCCGGGTAAAGATACCGGCCAGTTCGCGCGGAGCGATCCCGGTATCGGCAGACAGTTCGGCAATGCCGACCGCACCGTCAAGGTCGAACAGGTTGCCCACGTCTTCCGCTACGGCTTCGGGCACGCCCAGATCCTTGAGCCCGGCCCGCTGCGTCAGCGAATGGGCCAGCGTCCGCTCACCCAGCAGCTCAATCGTCTCGGTGGACAGTTCGGCGATGCCGTGCTGCAGCCGGGCCATCAGATCGCCCGGCGCCACCTGGCCTGCCCCCGCACGCAGCAGGTCCGCCATATGGCCGCGCACGGCGGATGCCACCCGGCCGAACAGGGTGACGCGCGCGGGTTCGGGCATCGGCGCGGTTTCCAGCCGCTGCCACAGCGCATCGAGGCCGAACAGCCGTTCCGCCAGAGAAAAGGCCGCCGCGACTTGCGCCAGCCCCGCGCCTTCCTCTTCCATCAGTTCGAAGGGATGCACGATGCCCAGGCGATTGACGATGCGGTTCGCCAGCTTGGTCGCCACGATCTCGCGCGCCAGCCGGTGATCCTTGATGAAGCGCGGGAACTTCTCCTGCATCGGCTGCGGGAAGGCCTCCAGCAGCATCTCGACCAGCCCCGGATCGGCGGGCAGATCGCTCTGCTCGATCGCATCCTGCAGCAGCAGTTTCCCGCTGGAAAGCAGCACGGCCAGCTCCGGCCGGGTCAACCCCCGGCCATCCTGCGCGCGGCGGGCCAGCGTTTCGTTGTCGGCCAGCCCCTCGGTGCGGCGATCAAGATGCCCGCCTTCCTCCATCATCTCCATCAGGCGGACATGCGAAGGCATGGCCTGCGCCCCGCCATCTTCGGCGATAGACAGCGCCAGAGCCTGCAGGCGGTTATCCTCCAGCACCAGCGCCGAAACCTCTTCTGTCATGTCGCGCAGCAGTTCGACGCGCTTCTTTTCCGACAGCTTGCCCGCGCGGCGCGCGGCGGCCAGCGCAATCTTGATATTGACCTCGTTGTCCGAGCAATCGACGCCCGCCGAATTGTCGATGAAGTCCGCATTGATGCGCCCGCCCAGACCACTGCGGCCCCGAAGCGAGAATTCGATCCGCCCGGCCTGCGTCACGCCGAGGTTCGCGCCCTCACCGATCACTTTCGCGCGCACTTCGTTCGCACTTACGCGCAGCACATCGTTGACGGGATCGCCAACCGTGGCGTTGTTCTCGCTGGAGGCTTTCACATACGTGCCGATGCCGCCGAACCACAACAGGTCCACCGGCGCACGCAGGATCGCCGAAATCAGCGTGTCGGGATCCGTCTCGGCCGCATCGATCCCCAGCGCCTCTCGGACTTCGGGGGAGAGCGGGATCGACTTCATGGTCCGGGGGAACACCCCGCCACCCTTGGAAATCAGACTCTTATCGTAGTCGTCCCAACTCGAATGCGGCAACGCGAACATGCGCTTGCGCTCCGCCCAGCTCTTCGCCGGGTCAGGATCGGGATCGATGAAGATGTGGCGGTGATCGAATGCGCCCACCAGCTTGATCGCCTGCGAGAGCAGCATGCCATTGCCGAACACGTCGCCCGACATGTCGCCGCAGCCCGCCACGCGCACCGGATCGCTCTGCACGTCCACGCCCAGTTCCAGGAAGTGGCGCTGCACGGAGACCCAGGCGCCGCGTGCGGTAATGCCCATGGCCTTGTGGTCATAGCCATTGGAGCCACCGCTGGCGAAAGCATCGTCGAGCCAGAAATCGCGCCCGGCAGCAATGCCATTGGCCACGTCGGAGAACCGGGCCGTGCCCTTGTCCGCCGCGACGACGAAATAGGGATCGTCCCCATCGAGCACGGTCACATCCTCGGGATGCACGACCTTGCCGTTTGCGATGTTGTCCGTGATCGAAAGCAGCGTGCCGATGAAGATCTCATAGGACGCCTGCCCCTCGGCCGCCCAGCCCGCACGGTCCTGCGCGGGATCAGGAAGCTGCTTGGGGTAGAAACCGCCTTTGGCGCCGGTGGGCACGATCACGGCATTCTTCACCCGCTGCGCCTTCATCAGGCCCAGAATCTCGGTGCGGTAATCGTCGCGCCGGTCGGACCAGCGCAGGCCGCCGCGCGCCACCGGCCCGGCGCGCAAGTGGATGCCTTCCACCCGGCGCGAATAGACGAAGATCTCGCGCCACGGCAGCGGCTTGGGCAAGCCCGGCACTTTCGCGGAATCGAACTTGAACGCCAGCGCCGTCTGCCCAGCAGGGGCAAAGGCATTGGTGCGCAGCATCGCCTCGACCAGATCGCGATAGGCGCGCAGCAGCCGGTCGTCGTTGATCGCGCTGACACCGGCGAGCCCCGCCCGGATCGCTTCCTCGGCCATCACGCGCGCATCGGCGCGGTCTCGGGCAAAGCCGGGATCGTGGATCGCGCGGAACAGATCGATCAGGCCCAGCGTAACCACCGGCGCGCCCTGCAGCGCATCGACGACAGTGGCAATGCCATAGTGCATGCCCGCCTGCCGCAGATAGCGGAACCACGCGCGCAGCCAGTTCGCCTCGCGCTTGGACAGGCCGAGGCCGGGCACCAGGCGGTTGAACGGATCGTTCTCGCTGGCGCCGTTGAGCACACCGCACAGCGCGTCCTCGATCATCGGCGCGAGCTGCAGCACTTCACCGGCATCGCGCCCCGCAGGCAACGCCAGTGTGAAATCGTGGATCGTGCCGATCTTTCCGCCTTCGAGCGGCGTGGGCATTTCCTCCAGCACCCGGAACCCGAAGTTCTCAAGCGCCGGGACGGCATCAGACAGCGGAAGGCTGCCATGCGCCTCATAGATCTTCAGCCGCAGGCGGCCGGCCTGATCGCCGTCATGAGCATAGAGCCGAGCATCGCGGTGCGCCTGCTCATGCCCGGTATCGGCCGCTTCCCCGACCACGATCTTGCGCATGTGCCCGATATCGACGGCCGCTTCGGCCGGGCCATAGTCGCTGCGGTAGGCGAGCGGGAACGCTTCGGCATAGCGCGCCGCCACGGCGGCCGCGCGGGCTGGTTCCAGCACCGGCGCCAGCGCCGCCTCGACTGCTTCGGTCCAGCCGCGCAGCATGACTTGCAGCCGGTGGTCAAGCTCGTCCTCGTCCGGTTCGTGAACACCTTCGCGAATGTCCAGGGTAAAGCGCAGCATCGCCAGATTGCCCGCCTCGACCTGCAGGCTCCAATCGAGGGTCGGGGCCTGCACGGCGCTTTCGATCATGGCCTGAATACGCTTGCGCATATCGGTGGAAACCGTGTCGCGCGGCAGCCAGACGAACGCAAAAAGGTGCCGCATCAACGGCGCGCGGGCGACCAGCAGACGCGGCCGAGGGCGGTCCACGAGACCAATCATCGTCGTCGCCAGACGTTCGACATCGCTGGCGCCCAGGCCCAGAACGAGATCGTGCGGCAGGCTCGTCAACGCATGGGCCAGCGCCTTGCCGCTGTGGCTGACGGGATCGAGCCCCAGCTTGTCCGCCAGATCCGCCAATTGCCTGCGCAGCCGGGGCACCCGCTCCGGCGGTGCGGCCAGAGCCGCGCTGGCCCAGACGCCCGCGTGAACTGAAAGCGCCGTGACCACGCCCTTTTCGATCACTGGAACCAGAAACAGGTCCATCGGCACGCGGCGGTGAACAGTGCCCATCTGATTGGCCTTGATCACCATCGGTGCGCGCACGTCTCCAGCGGCAAGCTCCGTATCGAACACCGCAAACGCATGGGCATAGCTGGCATCGGAGAGCAGCCCGTTGGTTTCCAGACGGCATATGCCCAGCTGCTGAGACTGGCTGCCATCGCGCTGGCAGGTCACGTGCCCAAGCTGGGTGATCATGCCATCGGCGAACCAGTGCAGAAGCGCCGCGCCCTCCTCGTCCGTCACCGCACCGGCATCGGCCTGCATGGCCTTCACCATGCTCTGCCAGTCGGCCACTGCACAGTACACGTCGGCCAGGGTCGACTCGATCGCGCGCATGAGTTCGCGCCGCTGGCGGGCATCGACACGGGGCGTCTCGATATAGATCATCGATTCGCGGTGGCTCTTGTCCGTCGGCCCATCCGGAATCGCGACGAGCGAACCCTTCGCGTTGCGCTCCACCGACAGGACAGGGTGGGCCAGCAGATCGATCACAAGCCCCGCCTCGGCAATCGCGGCGGCAACCGAATCGACCAGAAACGGCATGTCGTCGTTGATCAACACGATGCGCAGCACGCGCCGTTCCTCGCTGGCGGATGCCAGTTCGATCACCGGCTTACCAGGCTTGCGCACTTTGCCCGCGGCCAGCACCGCCGCCGCAGCCTCATCGATCCACGCGCCTTCGGCAGGGCCGTCTCCCGGCAGAACCGATTCGTAAATCCGCTGGGCAATCGCATCCTGCAACGCGTCTGCCGGGCCCGTTCCGGGCTTTGTCTTGCCGGAACCCTTGGGCTTCCAGTGGGAGATCAGTTCGCCTGCACTCATTGCCTTCTCCGCGGTCTTCTCATTCCCGTCAGCGCTATGCCGCGCGGCGCATCCCCGGCCCGGCGGTCAATATAGGGCCGCATCCGCAGCCTTACAGGTATCCCCTAAAGCGCAGACAAGGAATCAATACGAAATGTCCCGGTGATGGTTGCGACCCGCACCTGACAAGGTGCGTTCCTTCCGTTGGGCGGTGTAACACGATTTCCAGTTAGCGCAACATTCGTTCAACAAAGAGAGATAACCTGCCGAAACCGCCCTGCCCGCGGACACGCGCTATGCGATGTCCCCGGCCAGCCCGGCGCTGTCACCATCGAGATGCAAGCGCAGGAACGGTGCGAAAGTTCCGCCAAAATGCTTCCGCCCCCTGGGCTTTTCCCGCGCGCGGGTGTCATCCATCCCCCAATAGTCGACAAACCCGGCAACGGTGAGATCGGGCAGGACCCACCAGCTATAGGCCTGAAACGGTTCGGCATCCGGATTGGCAAACACCAGCCCGTGCCCGTTGAGCAGCCGCCAGGGCCCCGCGATATTGCTCGCCACTGCGCCATAGAGCCCGGTCGGCGCATCGATCCCCGGCGCGAACACGCCCGCCTGGGCAGACCAGAACAGATAGAGCAGCCCGCCATGCGCAACGATATGCGGCCGTTCCAGCTCGTTGCAGGTCCCGCAGGCATCGACAAGCGGTGCCAGCTTGCGGAACGAGCCATCCGCCTCCCGCACCGCGCAGCCGATCACGCCGTTGTGGCTGCCCTGGTCCGTGGCGGACGAGGCCGTGAAGATCAGATATTCGCGCCCCACCGGGCAGTGCCAGACCGCGGGATCGCGAAAAGCCTTGATCTGCCCCGCTTGGCCCATCGCTTCGTGCCGGGCCATATAGTGCCTGTTAAGCGGACGAACGATCTCGACCGGCTCGCTCCAGCCGGAAAAGGTATTGCCCTCCCCGCCCAGCATGGCCGTGCTTTCAAAAATGCGCTGGCGGAACGAGACCTGCTCTTCGCCCCGCGCCCCTGCGGCCGTGAAGAACAGCGTGACCTTTCCCCCTTCCACTTTGGCCGATCCGGACCACTCACGGCTGCCCGGGCTGAAGCGGTCGGCGAAAACCGGCCCAAGATGCACGAACCGCCCGGCCACCCGGTGAAACCCGTGAATCCGGGCCACATGGTGGCGCGCTTCGGGATCGTCGTTCACGGGAGCGGCAAGCGCGAACCAGAATTCTCCACCCTGCCAGGGCAGCGGATGCCCGCCCGGCTGTGCCAGCGGCCAGGCATCCCAGACGTCGATCCCGCCTTCGATGCGCACGATCTGCCCGGGATCCATAACGGGCGCCCTTGCACAGTGCCGGAAATCGACCCCGGCAAGATCGGCGCGGCGCCACAGCAAAGGCTTCGGCGCGCACCTGGCAGAAGGAGAAGCCGTCTTCACGGCAGTTGTCATACAAACGTTTGCAGTTCCTGCAAAGTGAAAGCTCTGCAACTACCGGCAAGGACTGTCCCATTTTCTCCTAAAGCTATATACGTTTCCTATGCGAAGGCTTGTAATAACAAGAAAGCTCGCAACCACGGGGGGACAATATATGCCGGAGAGGGCGAAACCGCGCCTTTCGCTGTTGCGTATCATTGAAATGAACATGGGCTTTTTCGGCCTGCAGTTCAGCTTTGGCCTGCAACAGGCCAACATGGGCCCGATCTACGGCTTCCTCGGCGCCCATGAAGCGACCATGCCGCTCCTGTGGCTGGCCGGCCCCGTTACCGGCCTGCTTGTCCAGCCCCTCATCGGCGCCATGAGCGACCGCACCCTGTCCCGCTTCGGCCGCCGCACGCCCTATTTCCTGGCCGGCGCCATACTCTGTTCGATCTGCCTGTTCGCCATGCCCTCGTCCTCCACTTTGTGGATGGCGGCGGGGCTGCTCTGGCTGCTCGATGCAGGCAACAACATTACGATGGAGCCCTACCGCGCCTATGTGGCGGACCGGCTATCCCAAGATCAGCAGTCAGTGGGGTTCCTGACGCAAAGCGCCGCCACCGGGCTGGCGCAGACGCTGTCCTATCTCTTCCCTTCGCTGCTGGCGGCAGTGATCGACCGCAACATGCTTTCCGCCAACGGCGTGCCGGTGGTGGTGCGGATCGCATTCCTGATCGGTGCCATCCTGTCACTCTCGACGATGCTCTATTCGATCATAAGAGTGCCCGAACTGCCGCTCACGGACGAAGAGCGCGCCAGAATCAAGGCGGCGCCGCTTACACCCGCGGCCACCATGCGCGAAATCGGCAGCGCTATCGTGGAAATGCCACGACCGATGCGCCAGCTCGCCGTTGCTATGCTGTGCCAATGGTACGCGATGTTCGTATACTGGCAATTCATTGCCTTCGCGCTTTCGCGCTCGCTCTACGGCACGCGCGACACAGCCTCGCAGGGCTTCCGCGATGCCGCGATGACGGCGCAGCAACTGGGAGCGCTGTACAATTTCATTGCTTTCGGCGCCGCGTTCATCCTGATTCCCGCCGTGCGGCGGCTCGGCGCCCGGTCCGTGCACGCGGCGTGCCTCGCCGCGTCCGGCACGGCGATGCTGCTGATCCCTTCCGCGCCATCGATGCCCCTGCTGATGCTGCTAATGGCAGGGATCGGGTTCGGATGGGCCGGAATGATGGGCAACACATATGTGATGCTGGCCGATTCGATTCCCCCCGCCCGCTACGGTATCTACATGGGCGTTTTCAACATCTTCATCGTCGTGCCGATGCTGATCGAAACGGTTTCCATACCGTTAGTATACAAACCTTTTCTTGGTGCAGATCCTCGCAACGCATTGATACTGGCCGGTGTCCTGATGCTGGCAGGCGCACTCGCGACGCTGTTCGTGGATGCCGGGCAGGCCCCGAACGCGGTAAAAGTTAAACAACACAAGTAACTTCCGCGAGACGTTTCAAGGTGTTAAGAAAAGCGAGATGGCAATGGGGCATGAAAACGGCGGGGGAAGCAACAACTCTTCGGGTGATTCCGGAGCCACTGGTCCTGTACGCACTCTTGCCGACCTTGCCCGGCTGGCCGGTGTATCCACCGGCACTGTGTCACGCGCACTGGCGGGCAAGTCGCTGGTCAATGCCGAAACGCGCGAGCGCATCCAGGCGCTGGCGCGCGAACATGGCTTCCGCCCCAACCAGATGGCCAGCAAGCTGCGCTCCAAGCGGACCGGCGTCATCGGCGTCGTCATTCCCCTGGGACACGAAAAGCGCCAGCACATTTCGGACCCGTTCTTCCTCACCCTGCTCGGCTGGCTGGCCGACGAGCTGACCGAGTCCGGTTACGACGTGATGCTCAGCCGCGCGATTCCGGACGGGACAAGCGACTGGCTGGAACGCATAACCGGTTCGGGCATGGTCGATGGCGTGCTGCTGATCGGCCAGTCCGACCAGTTCGAGGTTATCGAGGCGGTGGCCAGCCATTACCGGCCGCTGGTCGCTTGGGGCGCCTATCGCGAAGGGCAGGTCCATTGCGCCGTCGGCACCGACAATATCGCAGGCGGGCGCATCGCCGCCGAACACCTGATCGCCTCCGGCGCGCGCAGCCTTGCCTTCATGGGCGAAACCAAGGGCATCGAAATCAACGAACGCTGGCGCGGCGCGGAAGCTGCCGCGCAAGAAGCGGGCGTGCCGATCATGCGCATCCCGATCAGCCTGGCCAGCGACGACATGGCCCGGCAGATCGCGGAGGCAGCGCAAGCCGCCAACCGGGAGCTGGACGGCATCATCGCTGCGTCCGACCTGATCGCCATGAACGTCCTTCGCTGCCTGCACGAAAAGGGCCGGGCTGTGCCCGGGGATGTGCAGGTCATCGGATTTGACGATCTGCCTCTGGCTTCGATGACGATGCCCCCGCTCACCACCATCCGGCAGGAAATCGCCGGTGGTGCGAAAGCCATGGTCGAAAAACTCAAGGCGCTCCTCGAAGGCAATCCGGCCGAAAGCATGAAGATGGCCCCGCGGCTGGTAGTTCGCGGAACAACCAAGGGCGCCTGAAAAGGTCTTCCCCAACCGCGCCCTCGCGTGGCGGTGTAACTTTGGGCGGGTATCGGGCGTACCTGAAGGGGTAAGCAATCGGGAGAGCCTGCGATGCCGTTCCGCCCTATCTATCTTGTGGCCCCTTGTGCCGCCGCGCTGGTTGCCGCCGGCACCGTGCTCTATTCCGCCACGCCGCGCACTTCCGCCCCCTTCCCGGAACCACCGGCACGCCAGAGCGTCCCCAAGGGCAGCCAGGTCGCGGTTCTTGCCGGTGGCTGCTTCTGGGGCATGGAAGGCGTGTTCGAGCATGTGAAAGGCGTGAAGTCGGTGCTCACCGGCTATGCTGGCGGCACCAAGGCCGATGCGACGTACCGCAAGGTGTCCTCCGAAACCACGGGCCATGCCGAAGCGGTGCGGATCGTCTATGATCCGGCGAAAGTCAGCTATGGAACGCTGCTGAAGATCTACTTTTCCGTGGCGCACGATCCCACACAAGTAAACCGCCAGTTCCCCGATACCGGCCCCAGCTACCGCTCCGCCATTTTCCCGCAGAATGCCGCACAGCGCCGGATGGCCGCCGCCTATATCGCCGGGCTCAACA
Organism: Novosphingobium beihaiense; assembly: GCF_022832375.1. Taxonomy (GTDB): domain Bacteria; phylum Pseudomonadota; class Alphaproteobacteria; order Sphingomonadales; family Sphingomonadaceae; genus Novosphingobium; species Novosphingobium beihaiensis. Next base: position 194,332 of record NZ_JALHLG010000007.1, on the reverse strand, counting down.
AGGCCCGTGTGTTCGGCAGGCCCATCGCCACCAAGCTGGAAACCGGGCGGTTCTATCCGGCGGAAACCTATCATCAGGACTTCATGCGGAAAAACCCCGGCAACAGCTACACCAACCGCTACGACAAGCCGAAGATAGCCGATCTCAGGAAGTCCTATCCGCAACTGTTCAAGAGCTGAAAACCGGGAACCAATTCCGTTCCGGATGAACGGAACAGGCCTAGAGAGCCAGACCGGCCGCGCGGGCGCTGGCCCAGGCCCACTGGAAGTTGTAGCCGCCCAGCCAGCCGGTCACGTCCACCGCCTCGCCAATGGCATAGAGGCCGGGCGCCTTGCGCGCTTCCATCGTCTTGGACGAGAGGCCGGAGGTATCGATGCCCCCGGCCGTCACTTCCGCCTTGGCGAAGCCTTCGGAGCCATCGGGCACGAACGGCCAGCGGGCCAGCTTCGCCTCGGCCGCCGCCAACGCCTTGTCCGGCAGGTTGCCGAGATCGCCGGTGAGGCCAAGCCGTTCGCACAGAGCCTCGGCCAGACGGTCCGGAAGACTTTCCGAGAGCACTTTGCGCAAGCCCGTTTTCGGCCTCTCGCGTTTCAGGGTCTTGAGCCAGCCTTCCTCGCGACCGGGCAGGAACTGCGTGGTGATCGTATCGCCGCGCTGCCAGTAGCTGGAAATCTGCAGGATCGCGGGGCCGGACAGCCCGCGATGGGTGAACAGCGCCGCCTCGCGGAACGCGGCCTTGCCGCACCGGACAATCACTTCGGTCGATACGCCCGACAGGTCGCGGAACAGCGCATCACCGGCAGGCAGCGTCAACGGCACCAGCGCCGGGCGGGGTTGCACAACCTTGAGGCCGAACTGGCGCGCCAGATCATAGGCAAAGCCGCTCGCGCCCATCTTTGGGATGGAAGGGCCGCCCGTCGCGATCACCAGCGCGGGTGCCTGCGCCGTGTGGTCCCCATAGGACACACGGTAGAGCCCGTCCGCATGGTCCACCGCGCGGATCGCCTCGCCGCATTGAAGGTCAACGCTGCCCCTCGCGCACTCGTCCAGCAGCATGGCGACGATCTGCTTCGCGCTCTCGTCGCAGAAGAGCTGGCCCAGCGTCTTTTCGTGCCAGGCGATGCCGTAGCTTTCCACCAGCGCGAGGAAATCGGCGGGCGTGTAGCGGCTGAGCGCCGACTTGGCGAAATGCGGATTTTGCGAGAGGTAACGGTCCGGCGCGGTGTGCAGGTTGGTGAAATTGCACCGCCCGCCGCCGGAGATGAGGATTTTCTTGCCCGGCCGGTCCGCATGATCGAGCAGCAATATGCGCTTGCCGCGCTGTCCGGCGGTGGCCGCACAGAACAACCCCGCCGCGCCTGCGCCGAGGACGATGGCGTCGTACTGGCTCATAGGTCGCGCCAGATGCCCTTCGACAAGCTCAGGGCGAGCGGGAGGGAAAAGCAGCTCCTCATTCCCCGCTCAGGCTGAGCTTGTCGAAGCCCGGGACCAGTTCCAGCGCCAGCGCCTCGGCCACGCGGATGCCATCGACGGCGGCGGAGAGGATACCGCCCGCATAACCCGCCCCCTCACCCGCCGGATAGAGCCCGCGCGTGTTGAGGCTCTGGCAATCGCGCCCGCGCGTGATGCGCACCGGAGAGGAGGTGCGCGTTTCCACCCCGGTCATCACCACGTCGGGATGGTCGTAGCCCGGCACCTGACGGCCGAACACGGGCAGCGCCTCGCGGATGGAATCGATCACGAAATCGGGCAGACACTGTTTCAGATCGGTCAGATGCACGCCGGGCTGATAGCTGGGCGTGACATCGCCAAATTCAGTGGAAGGCTTGCCCGCCAGAAAATCGCCCAGCTTCTGGCCCGGCGCCTTGTAGCTGGAGCCGCCCGCCTTGTAGGCCAGTTCCTCGAACTTGCGCTGGAACGCAATGCCCGCCAGCGGGTGGCCGGGATAGTCGCGCTCCGGATCGATATCGACCACCAGCCCCGAATTGGCGTTGAATTCCGCGCGCGAATACTGGCTCATGCCATTGGTGACGACGCGGCCTTCCTCACTGGTGGCGGCCACCACGCGCCCGCCCGGGCACATGCAGAACGAATAGACCACGCGGCCATTGCTGCACTTGTGGCTGATCGAATAGGCCGCCGCGCCGAGGATTGTGTTGCCCGCATTGGGGCCATAGCGCGCCTTGTCGATCCAGCTTTGCGGATGCTCGATCCGCACGCCGATGGCAAACGGCTTGGCCTCGATATGCACGCCCCGGTCGTAAAGCACCTGGAACGTATCGCGCGCCGAATGGCCGACCGCCATGATCACATGGCCGGCGGGCAGGAATTCGCCGGTGGACAAGTGCAGGCCCTTGAGGCGGCGGGTGCCGTCCGCGTCTTCTTCCACCTCGAAGTCCTCGACGCGGGTCTGGAAGCGGTATTCGCCGCCCAGTTTCTCGATCGTCTCGCGCATGGACATCACCATGGTGACGAGGCGAAACGTGCCGATATGCGGATGCGCTTCGGTGAGGATGTCCTCGGGCGCCCCCGCCTTCACGAATTCGGTCAGCACTTTGCGGCCAAGATGGCGCGAATCCTTGATGCGGCTGTAGAGCTTGCCGTCCGAGAACGTGCCCGCGCCGCCCTCGCCGAACTGCACATTGCTTTCGGGATCGAGCACCGAGCGGCGCCACAGGCCCCAGGTGTCCTTGGTGCGTTCGCGCACGGCCTTGCCGCGTTCGACGATGATCGGCCGAAACCCCATCTGCGCCAGCACCAGTGCAGCGAGCAGCCCGCAAGGCCCCGCGCCGATCACCACCGGACGCTCGCCGTCCCAGCCTTCCGGCGCGCAGGTGACGAACTTGTAGGCCGTATCGGGCGTGGGCCGCACGTGCGGATCATCGGCGAAGCGCGCGAGCACTTCGGCTTCATCGCGCACCGCGACGTCAAGCGAATAGACGAGCTTGATCGCCGTCTTGCGCCGCGCGTCATTGCCGCGCCGGGCCACCGTGAAGCGTTCGAGATCGCCCGGGGCGAGGCCCAGCCGCTCGCACAGCGCCCGTTCGAGATCGGCGGGCGTGTGGTCCAGAGGCAGGGCAAGGTCAGTCAGGCGAAGCATCGCGCGCCTTTAGCGGGGAAACGGGGTGGAAGCTATCGGATTGAAAGCTCCTTCCAATCCTCCCTGTCCCCGCAGGGGATGGGGAGGTGGCGCGCACGCAGTGCGTGACGGAGGGGTTTTCTCCCCCTCCACCACCCGCTTACGCGGGCGGTCCCCCTCCCCATCCCCCTGCGGGGGACAGGGAGGATTTGTCCCTCAGAACGCCTCCGCGTCCATTTCCATCATCGAGGCCTTGCCTGACTTGATCGCCAGGAACGCGGCGGTCGCCTGCGGCAGGATGCGGTCGAAGTAGAAGCGCGCGGTGGTGAGCTTGGCTTTGTAGAAAGCCGCTTCCTCCGTGCCCCCGGCCAGCTTGCCTTGCGCGATCAGGGCGGCCTTGGCGAAGCAGTAGCCCATCGCCACAAGGCCCGTCAGGCGCAAGTAATCGGTCGCGGCGGCGCCCGCTTCCTCGGGATCGGCCATGCCTTTCTGGGCAATGGTCGCGGTCGAAAGCTGGAGCGCGCCGAAGGCCTTTTCCAGCCCCTCGATCATCTTGCCGAGAGTTGCGTCTTCCTTGTGCGCCTCGATGAATTCGGAGACGGGGTGGAAGAACGCGCGCAGATAGCGGCCCATGTGCGCGGGCAGCTTGCGACCGACGAGGTCGAGCGCCTGAATGCCGTTGGTGCCTTCGTAGATCATCGCGATCCGCGCATCGCGCACATATTGCTCCACGCCGCTTTCGGCGATGTAGCCGTGGCCGCCGTAGCACTGCACCGCCAGATTGGCGCTTTCATAGCCAAGGTCGGTGAACAGCGCTTTCACCACCGGCGTCATCAGCGCGATGAAGTCGCTCGCGCGCTGCTTCACTTCGGGATCGGTGGAGTGCTTCTCCGCATCGAGCGCGCGGCTGACCCAGGCGCAGATCGCGCGGCAACCTTCGTTGTTGGCGCGCATGGTCATCAGCATCCGGCGCACATCGGGGTGGACGATGATCGGATCGGCCGGACCGTCCGGGTTCTTCACGCCCGAGAGCGAGCGGCCCTGCAGACGCTCCTTCGCGTACCACACGGCGGACTGATAGGCCGCCTCGCCCAGACCAAGGCCCTGCACGCCCACCGAGACGCGCTCGGTGTTCATCATCGTGAACATGGCCTCCATGCCCTTGTGCGCCGTACCGACCAGCCAGCCGGTCGATTCGTCGAAATTGAGCTGGCAGGTGGCCGAGGCCTTGATGCCCATCTTGTGCTCGATCGCGGCCACCGACACGCCATTGGCAGGGCCGGGCGTGCCGTCCTGCTTGGGCAGATACTTGGGAACGAGGAACAGGCTGATCCCCTTCACCCCTTCGGGCGCATCGGGCATCCGGGCAAGGACGAGGTGGACGATATTTTCGGTCAGATCCTGCTCACCGGCGGAGATGAAGATCTTGGCGCCGGAAATCTTGTAGGAGCCATCCTCCTGCGGCACCGCCTTGGTGCGCAGCAGGCCGAGATCGGTGCCGCAATGCGGCTCGGTAAGGCACATCGTGCCTGACCACTGGCCGGAGACCATCTTGGGCAGATAGAACTGCTTCAGCTCGTCGCTGGCATAGCCTTCGATCGCGGTGGTCGCGCCGTGGGTGAGGCCGGGATAGAGGCTGAACGAGACGTTCGCCGAGCAGATCATCTCCTCGGTCATCTTGTTCACCTGCTCGGGCAGGCCCTGCCCGCCCCATTCGGGATCGGAAGCCAGCGCACACCAGCCGCCTTCGCGGAACAGGTCATAGGCTTCCTTGAAGCCCTTGGGCGTGCGCACCACGCCGTTTTCGAGCGTGCAGCCCTCGATGTCGCCGCTGCGGTTCAAGGGCAGCAGCACTTCCTGCGCGACTTTGCCCGCTTCCTCCAGAATGGCATCGACGAGATCGGGCGTGAATTCCTCCAGCGCCTCCAGATTGCCGAAACCGTCATCCGTATGAAGCTCGTTGAGCACGAATTTCATGTCGCGCAAGGGTGCTTCGTAGACCTGCATTGTCACTCTCCTCAGGCGCATCTGGCGCCATGTCATTCCTCGGCAACCGCGTCCTCCCCGGCGAGGGGAGGGGGACCACCCGCAAGGTGGTGGAGGGGAATCACCGTCAAGCGCGGTGCTGCAGCCGGGAGTCCCCTCCGTCAGCCCTTCGGGCTGCCACCTCCCCGTATCGGGGAGGACTTTCACACGATGCGGTTGCCATCATGCTTTGCCTGCATCAATTCCGCAGCGGCTTGCCGGTTTCCAGCATGTGCTCGACCCGGGCGATGGAGCGCGGTTCGTGCACCAGCCGCATGAAAGTCTCGCGTTCCAGCTTCAGCAGTTCCTGCTCGGTCACAGTGTCCACCACATCGGCATCGCCACCGCTCAGCACCGCGGCCAGCGCATCGGAGACGACCATGTCGTAATCCGTCGCCATACCGCGCTTGTGGAAGCCCTCGGCCGCCATGCCCATCGCGGTGCGACCGCTGGGGCCGGGCAGTTTGAACTCGGGCGGTTCGGGCGGGGTGTAGCCTTCCACCAGCGAGAGCGCCTTCTGTTTGGCATCGTGGAGCAGGCGGTCACGGTTCATGGTGATGCCGTCCTCGGGCCGCAGGAACAGCATTTCCTTGGCCTGCGCCGCCGACTTGGAGACCGTGGCGGTCGAAACCGTCTCGAACACTTTGGCCACCGCCGGCATCGGTCCGCGCGGCATCCGGTTCGCCTTGCGGGCACGGTCGAGCATTTCGCCATTGCCGCCCCAGCCGGGGATCAGGCCGACGCCGCATTCGACAAGGCCGGTGTAAAGCTCGGCATGGGCCTGAATGGCATCGCTGTGCAGCAGGATTTCGCACCCGCCGCCCACGGCCAGCCCGGCGGGCGCGCTGACCACCGGGAACGGCGCGTACTTCAGGCCCTTGTAGGCCATCTGTCCGCCCGCCACGAGCTTCTCGATCTCGCCCCAGGCGGCGATGTTGAGGCCGAACAGCGCGAGGCCCAGATTGGCCCCGGCGGAAAAGCTGTCGGCATCGGTATAGACCACCAGCGCCTTGTACTGCGCGGCCACCATCGGGATGGCCTGCACGATCAGCTTCATCACGTCGCCATCGAGCGCGTTCATCTTGCCGGTGAACTCCAGGCAGACGACGCCGTCGCCCACGTCCCACAGCGCGGCGGAGGCGTTCTTGAGCAGCGGCTTCGACGCAAGCTTGATATCGGCAAGGCGCAGCACGCCTTCGGCGCGCACCACATCGTGGTATTCGCCGTCCAGGCCAAGGAACTGGCGCTTGCCGTTCTCGATGCGGTAGAACGTGCGCTCGCCCGCCACTTTCAGCATCTCGGGCACCGGCTGGCCTTCGGCTTCGAGCCGCTCGGCGAGATATTTCGCGCCCAGCTTGTCGATCATTTCGAAGGGCCCGGCGCTCCAGTTGTAGCCGAGCTTCATGGCATCATCGATGGCCACCACGTCCGCCGCCGCCGAAGGCACCAGCGCCGCGGCATAGGCCAGCGTGCCGCCCATGACCGCCCAGGCATAAGAGCCGATATCGCCCTTGCTTTCGGCCAAGGCCCTGAGATCGCCCTTGGCGGCAGGCCCGCGCGGACCCTGCGGCTTGATCGCCGCGTGATATTCGCCGGTGGCCAGATCGATGGCTTCCTTGCGGCGCCCCGCCTGCTTGTTGAGCCGGTAGAACCCGCCCTTGCCCTTGCGGCCGGTGTAGCCATCCGCGATCATCTTCTCGATCAGCGGCATGGTGCGGGCGATCGCGTGATAGGGATCGTCCTGGGGCAGCGTGGAGGTGAGGCTCGCCTGCAAATGCGGCATCAGATCGATGCCGACCAGATCGACAAGGCCGAAAATGCCGGTCTTGGGCACACCCATCGCCTTGCCCGCGATGGCATCGGCCAGCTCGACGCTCAGCCCCATGTCGAAGGCGGCGTTGATGCCAAGCTGGATCCAGTAGGTGCCGATACGGTTGGCGATGAAACCCGGGGTGTCCTTGGCATGGACCACCGTCTTGCCCATCGCGACGTCCGCGAACTGCTCCACTTTCGCGGCCACGCCTGCATCCGTGTCAGGCCCGGTGACGATCTCCAGCAGCCGCATGTAGCGCGGCGGGTTGAAGAAGTGGGTGATCAGAAAATCGCGCTTGAACGCCTCCGAACGCCCTTCGACGAGGTTCGCGAGCGGGATCGTCGAGGTGTTGGACGAAACCGCCGTGCCGTCGCGCTTTACCGCTTCCAGCTTGGCATAGAGGCCCTGCTTGATGTCGAGCCGTTCGATCACCGCCTCGATCACCCAGTCGCATTCGGCGACTTTATCGAGGTGATCCTCGATATTGCCGGTCTCGACCAGCTTGGCGGCACTCTTGCTCATGAACGGCGCGGGCTCGATCTTGAGCATTTTCGCGACCGCGCCTTCGGCAATGGCGTTGCGGTTCGTGCCGTCCTTCGGGACGATATCGAGCAGCACCACGGGCACTCCGGCATTGGCGACTTGGGCGGCGATCCCGGCACCCATGGTCCCGGCACCGATCACGCAGACTTTCTTGATGCTATCGCTCATTCCACCGCCTCCAGCACGGTGGCGATGCCCTGCCCGCCGCCGATGCACTGGCTGGCGAGCGCATATTTGCCGCCCTCGCGCTTGAGCAGCGAGGCCGCCTTGCCGACGATACGCGCGCCCGTCGCGCCGAGCGGGTGCCCCATGGCAATCGCGCCGCCATCGATGTTGGTCTTGGCCATATCGAGCCCCAGATCCCTGACGCAGGCAATGGCCTGCGAGGCAAAGGCCTCGTTCAGTTCCACCACGTCGAGATCGGCGGCGGTGATGCCCGCGCGTGCCAAGGCCTTCTGGCTGGAGAGGATCGGGCCTAGGCCCATCGTCTCGGGCGCGCAGCCGCTGATGCTCACCGCCTTGATGCGGGCGAGGATCGGCAGGTTGTTCTTGCGCGCATAGTCCTCGGTCGTGACCAGCACTGCGCTGGCGCCGTCCGTCAGCGGCGAGGAGGTGCCCGCCGTGACCGAACCGTTCGCATCGAACGCGGGCTTGAGACCGGCGAGATCCTCAGCGGTCGTGCCGGGGCGGATCGTGCCGTCCTCGCTCACCGTGCCGCCCTTGGTTTCGATCGGCACGATCTCGTCGGCGAACTTGCCCGCCTCGCGCGCAGCGGCGGCGCGGCTCTGGCTTTCGACCGCCAGCGCTTCCTGTTCGGCGCGGCTGATCTGATACTCGCTGGCGACGTTCTCGGCCGTTTCGCCCATGCTCATGTAGACACTGCTCTTCTTCGCGAGCTCCGGGTTCGGCATGGGATTGAAGCCCATCATCGGCACCCGGCTCATCGATTCCACGCCCGCGCAGATGAAGGCCTCTCCCGCGCCCACCGCGATCTGGCCCATGGCATAATGGATCGCGCTCATCGAAGAGCCGCAGAAGCGATTCACGGTCATCCCGCCCACCGAAATCGGCAGGTCCGCCAGCAGCCCGATCAGGCGGGCGACGTTGAGCCCCTGCTCCCCTTCCGGAAACGCGCAGCCGACGATCAGATCTTCCACTTCGGCGGGGTTCACGCCGGTCTTGCCGATCAGCCCGCGAATCACCTGTGCGGTCAGGTCATCGGGACGGACCCGCGCCAGCGCGCCTTTGTTGGCCAAGTGAAAGGGGGAGCGGGCGTAGCCCGCAATCACGACGCTTTGCATGCATTCTCTCCATCGGGGGACTCGGCGTAGCCATTCTAGCGCCGTATCGGCGCCCACCTCAATTCTTCCCTATAGGTGCAATTCTTTCCCTATACGTCAAGCAGATTTTGGGCTAGGCATCATGCATCAGCCCCGGACCGCCTCCTCTGACACGAGGTATTCGGCCCGGAAAAACAGGGGCATGACGAGAGAGGAATGAAAGGTCGCACATGACAGTGTTGAAACGCGCGGCCGTGGTACTTGTTGCCACTGCTGCCATCGGAAGCCCCGCTTTCGCTGCCAGTCCGGATACCGTTCTGGGCAAATGGCAGACACCCACCCGCCACGGCATCGTCGAAATCACCCGCTGCGGTGAATCGATCTGCGGCCGCCTGCTCAACTCCGACGGCATTCGCGCCGATGCGGACTTGCGCGACGTGAACAACAAGGACGAGTCCAAACGCAGCCGCAAGGTCAAGGGGCTGGCCATGCTCGGCGGGTTCGCGCGGCAGGACAGCAAGTGGTCGGGCGGCTGGGTCTACAACGCCGAGGACGGCGGCACCTACAAGGCCACGATCACCCCCACCGGCCCGGACAGCCTGAAACTCAAGGGCTGCATCGTCTGGCCCTTGTGCAAGACGCAGACCTGGACCCGGCTGCGGTGACGGCAGCGCATGGAAATATGAAAAACTGACTTTGGGAGTACCCTGAAATGAATAGTGTTACCGCCCGCATCCTGCTTTCGGGCTCGGCTTCGGCCCTGACTCTTGGCATGGCCGGTGCCGCGCATGCGCAGGCTTTTTATCTGCAGGAACAGTCCGTCCGCGCGCAGGGCCGCGCGTTCTCGGGCGAGGCTGCCGATACCGGCGTCGATTCGATCTGGTGGAACCCGGCCTCGATCGCCGGGATGGAAGGCGGTGAGGCCGCCGTGCACGCCAGCGCCATCCTGCCGCGCGGCAAAGTCTCCGATCAGGGCACCATCCTCGTCCGCCCGGGACAGGCCCCGGCGCCAGTCGGCGGCGATCCGGTGGAAAAGAACCCGATCAACAACGGCCTGCTGCCTTCGGGCGCGATTGCCTATGGCTTCGGTAAAGTGGCGCTGGGCCTGGCGGTGACCGCCCCCTATTCCTTCACCACCGATTATGCCGCCGACAGCTGGTCACGCTATTCGGCGGACAAGACCAAGCTGCGCACGTTCGACATCCAGCCCACCGTGGCGGTGGAACTGACGCCCGGCCTGAAACTGGGCGCCGCGCTCAACATCGAACATGCCGACGCCACGCTGAGCAATTACCTGCCCAACCTCTCTCCCCTGCTGGCGGACGGCCACCAGACGCTTTCGGGCAAGGGCTGGGATGTGGGCTGGTCGGCCGGCATGCAGTATCACACCGGCCCGTTCTCGCTCGGCCTCTCCTACAAGTCGAGCATCAAGCACAAGCTCAAGGGCACGGTGGAAACCACGGGCCTGCTGGGCCCGCTGGCCGGGCAGAACGGCACGATCAATACCCATGCGACTTATTCCACCCCGTGGATGGCAATCGGCAGCGTGCGCTACAAGGCCACCAACAAGCTGACGCTCAACGCGCAAGTCGTGCGCTATGGCTGGAGCGAGTTCGATTCGATTGATCTGGGCGATCCCCTCAATGTATCGATCCCGGAAAACTACAAGAACAGCTGGAGCTATGCGGTGGGTGCAGACTACGCCATCAGCCCGAAATGGACCGTGCGCGGCGGTGTGCAATATGCCGGAACGCCCACGCGCGACGGCAACCGCGATGCGCGCGTGCCGGATGCGGACCGCTGGAACTTCTCGGCGGGCACCAGCTATGCCGCCACCAGCCACATCACGCTTGATGCGGCGGCTTCCTACATCTCGTTCAAGGATGCCTCGATCGACCGGCCCACGGCGGCCTATGCCGGAACGCCGGTGCAGACGCCGGTTCTGGTCGACGGCTCGCTCACGGATGCTTACGCGATGGTCTTCTCGCTCGGCGCGCGGGTGACGTTCTGATGGGCGGCGCGGTGACGATCGGCGGTGGAAAACACCCGGCAACTTCCTCCTGCTCCTCCCAACTGCCGGAAGAGATGCCGCCGATCGCGCCGCGCCTGCTGACCGATCTGCTCGACCATGCCGTGGAATGCCACGGCGCCTGGCCCGCGATCGATTTCATGGGCCGCAAGTGGACTTATGCCGAAATCGGAGAACTGGTCCGCAAGGCCGCGCGCGGCCTTCAGGATCTGGGCGTAACCAAGGGCACCCGCGTCGGCCTGTGCCTGCCGAACACGCCTTATTACGTGGTCTGCTATTTCGCGATCCTGCGCATCGGCGCTGTCGTGGTGAACTTCAACCCGCTCTACACCGAGCGCGAAATGGCGCATCTGGTGGAGGATTCGGGCGCCGAAGTCCTGATCACCACCGATCTTGCGCTGTCCCTGCCGAAGATCGAACCGCTGGTGGGCAAGGATACGCTGCACCGCGTGATCGTGTGCCCCTTCGCCGATGCGCTGCCTTCGATGAAGCGGCGCGCCTTCCTCCTCTTCAAGCGGCGCGACATCGTCCACGAGCCGCATGACTTGCGCTATGTCCGCTTCGCCGATCTGATCGCGCGCGATGCCGATCCCGATCCGGTCATTCGCGATCCGCACGATCTGGCCGTGCTGCAATATACCGGCGGCACCACCGGCGTGCCCAAGGGCGCGATGCTCAGCCATGAGAATCTCGCCGCGAACTCGGCGCAGATGATCGCCCATGTCGGCCACATGCCCGATCATCAGGAACGCACATTAGGCGTGCTGCCGCTGTTCCACGTCTTCGCGCTGACGACAGTGCTGAACTATTCGGTCGATACCGCCGCCGAAATGATCCTGCTGCCGCGCTTCGAGATGAAGAGCTTCCTCGCCACCGCCAAGCGCACCAAACCCACGCAGTTCTTCGGCGTGCCCACGCTCTACACCGCGCTCAACAAGGAAGCGCTGCACGGCGAGTTCGACAGCGTGCGCGTGTGCATCTCGGGCGGCGCGCCGCTGCCATTGGAAGTGCGCAAGTCCTTCGAGGAGAAGACCGGCGTGAACGTGGTGGAAGGCTATGGCCTCTCCGAAGCCAGCCCGATCATCGCCTGCAATCCGCTGGACGGCGTGGTGAAGAACAATTCCTGCGGCCCGGCCTTCCCCGGCACTGCGCTGGAAATCCGCGATCCCGACGATCCCAACCACGTCTGCAAAACGGGCGAGAAAGGCGAAGTCTGCGCGCGCGGCCCGCAAGTCATGAAAGGCTACTGGAACCGGCCGGAAGCGTCAGAACGCACGTTCATCTACGGAGCGCTGCGCACCGGGGACATTGGCTATCTCGACGAAGACGGTTATCTCTTCCTGGTGGACAGGATCAAGGACATGATCCTGTGCGGGGGTTACAACGTCTATCCCAGGGTTATCGAGGAAGCGATCTACGAGCATCCTGCGGTGGCCGAAGCGGCGGTGATCGGCGTGCCCGATCCCTATCGCGGCCAGTCCCCCAAGGCATTCATCGTGCTGCACGAAGGGAACAGTCTGGATGAAGAGGCAATGATGGCCTTCCTGCGCGAACGGCTGAACAAGATCGAGATACCGGGCGCGATCGAATTCCGGACCAGCCTGCCCAAGACCATGGTCGGCAAACTCTCGAAAAAGGATCTCGCCGAAGAGGAAGCCGCACGCCGCGCTTCGGGCCAGACTGCATGAGCAGTAACGGCGCTCTTCCGGGTCACCCCGAGATGCTGGGCATCCAGGAAGCGGCCAGCCTGCTGGACGTAACCATGCGCACACTGCGCTTCTATGAAGACAAGGGCCTGATCGCGCCGCAGCGGGCAGGCACCACGCGCATCTATTCGCGGCGCGAGATCGGCCGGATGCAGCTGATCCTGCGCGGCAAGCGGCTGGGCTTCACCCTGCGCGAGATCAAGGAATTCCTCGATCTCTACGATGTCGATCCCGAACATGTCGAGCAGGTGCGCCAGCTCATCGGCAAAGTCGGCGAGCGCGTCGGCGAGTTGCGCAAGCAGAAGCGCGCGATCGAACAGACGCTGGGCGAATTGCTCTCCATCGAACAGCAGGCCCGCGACTGGCTGCAGGGCCCGCACGGCATGGGGAGCGAAGCGCATGACTGATCCCCTCCCCAGTGCGGTCGAGGAACTGCGCGGCCTGCTGACGATCGAGGAACTCGATACCGACCTCTATCGCGGCGCGCCGTCCGCCGAAGGGCCGGGCCGCGTGTTCGGCGGGCAAGTGGTGGCACAGGCGCTCGCCGCCGCTGCGCGCTCGATGGCCGAAGGCAAGCAGGCCCATTCGCTTCACGCCTATTTCCTGCGCGCGGGCGATACCACGCGGCCGATCGTCTACCGCGTGCTGCGCGATTTCGACGGGGGCAGCTTTGCCAACCGGCGCGTGGTGGCGATGCAGGGCGGGTTGCCGATCCTGAACCTTGCTGCCTCATTCCACCGGACGGAACAGGGCTTCGCCCATGCCGCGACGATGCCCGATGTGCTGCCGCCCGAAGCCTGCCTCGATCTTGCCAGCGCGCTCGAAGCATCGGGCCAGCCGATGCCGCCCGCCATGCTGGAACGCCTCGCCGCATTCGAAGTGCGCCCCGGGCCGCCCTCACCCTCGGGGGCTGACGGATCGGGCACGCCCAGCCAGTTCCTGTGGTTCCGCCTTGCCCGCCCGATGCAGGCGGACGAAACGATGGCGCGCGTGGTGCTGGCCTATGCCAGCGACTTCGCGCTCGTGACCACGGCCGTCCTGCCGCATCCGGTCAGTTTCTTTTCGCCGAAACTGCAAGTCGCCAGTCTGGATCATGCGGTGTGGTTCCACGCCGCGCCGCCGGTCGATGACTGGCTGCTCTATTTCATGGACAGCCCCTGGTCCGGCCATGCCCGCGGCTTCGCGCGCGGATCGATTTTCGACCGCGCTGGCACGCTGGTGGCCAGCGTGGCGCAGGAAGGGCTGTGCCGTTTCGTGGGAGCCGAAAAGGGCGCCTCAGCGGCCTGAGGTAATCTTCACGGAGCCATCGGCGCCCGGGGAAACGTCCAGACCGAAACCGGACTGAAGCGCCTCCAGGAACTTGTCCGATTCCGACAGGCCAAACCGCCCGCCCACGCGCAGCGAGGCGATCTTCGGGTCAGCGACCACGATGGGGGCAGCGCGGTAGCGGTTGAACTCGGCCACCGCCTCACCGATCGTCAGCCCGTCGAATTCCAGCATGCGGCCCTGCCAGGCGGTGCGCCGGGCAATCGTCCGGCTGTCCAGCGCTGAGGCCGCAATCGCGCCCGGTCTGATCCGCGCGCCATGGCCCGCCGCGACGCGGGCTTCCTGCCCGGTGCCGTCGCTCACCGACACGATCCCTTCGGTCACGGTCAGCTCAACGTCGTCCCGATGGCGGCGGATCGTGAACTGCGTGCCGACCGCGCGCGTCACCGTATCCCCGGCCTCGACATCGAACGGCCGCGCCTTGTCATGCGCGACGTCGAACGAAGCCTCGCCCCGCACCAGCCGCAGCAGGCGGCGGTTCTCGCTATAAGCGACCCGCACTTCCGAATCGGTGTTGATATGCAGGGTGCTGCCGTCCGCCAGCCGCACTTCGCGCACTTCGCCGCGCTGGGTGGAAAAGCTCTCCCCATCCGGGCTCAGCATGCGCGTGACCGGCACCAGCCCCGCCAGCGCCAGAGCCGCTACGCCGGACAGGATCACGCCCCGGCGCGAAACGCCCCGGGCCGTCTCCACCGGCACGATCACTTCGTCCGGCTCGTCGTCGTCCTCAGGCAGATCGAAGCCCAGCGCCTTCAGCCGCTCGGAATCCTTCCATGCGCTTTCCGCGCGCGCAAAAGCAACGGCGTGCGCCGGAGCCTGCGCCACCCACGCCATGATTTCGGCGCGTTCGGCCTCGCCCGCGTCAGGAAGGCGAACAGCGAGATTCGCAGCTTTCGCTTCGATGTCCGCTTGTGTCCGTTGTTTTGACATCTGTTGCTCTGGCATCTGCCGTTCCGGCTGTTCTTGGCTCAAGGACGGATTCCTCGCGTTCCCACCGCGCCCGCATAATCAGGAGAACGGCTTTGGCCAAATGTTTCTCTACGGTAGAAACGGACAGCGAAAGCTCTTCCGCTATGGCCCGCATCGATTTTTCCTGCACGCGCCGCATGTGAAACACGCGGCGGCACTGGCGCGGCAGTTGCGGGAGGAAATCCTGCAGCCAGCGCAGTTCCGAACGCGCATGCAATTGCGCCTCCAGAGTGGTGTGCGACTGCAGCAATTCCAGATCCGCAATCTGTTCGAAAGACACGATTTTATCGCGCCGTGCCTCGTCTATGATCAGGTTGCGGGCAATATGGAACAGATAGGCGCGGCCGTGATCCACCCGCTCCCAGTCCGCTGTCGACCAGGCCCGGGCCAGCACTTCCGAAACGGTATCGTCCAAGTCCTGGCTGGAGCGGAGAATACGCCCCAAACGGGCGCGCAGCGCGGCCTGATGCGGCAGTATGACTGCCTCAAACCAGTCCAGCTTGGCGCGGATTTCATCCAAATGCGTACCCCCCGTTCGATGTGCCCTGCCCCTCCGTGACGTTTTTATTGCGGGCAATCCATCACGTCACCGCTCGCCTGTCCAGAAAAAATGACACATAGTGGGGGGCATGCCCTTCCCGGTCGCTGCAATGCAAAAAAAATTCAGGCACGCATGGCGGACTTCTTTTCTCGCTTCGTTGAGGGTGAGCAAGGGAACACGGCCCCTGCGGAGATGCCGGTTGCAGAAGTTAGGACATGTGCTGCTCCTTCTCCTGCTGCTGGCGCCACCGGCGATGGCCGAAGTACCCGACGCCGCCCATCAGGCGCAGGTTCATGATTTCGAGATCGAGGCCCAGGCGATGCAAGCAGCGCTGAACCGCTTCTCCGAACAATCGGACATGCGCATCCTGTTTCCCTACGGCGATGTGAAAGGGCTGCGTGCGAATCCGGTCAAGGGCCGCATGGCCGCGCGCCGCGCGCTGGAAAGCCTGATCGCGGGCACTCCGCTAACGATCGCCAGCATGCGCGGCGATGTCGTGGTGCTGCGCCTCACCGCACTCCAGGTGGCAAACGATACCGGAGCCACCCCCACCGATCCCGACGCGCAGGGCCCGATCATGGTGACGGGGCGGCGGTTGTCTCAGGCCGCCGAAGCCATCGGCACCGGGCATGTGGGCCAGACCGCCAGCGTCACCCGCAAGGCGCTGCTTTCGGCCCCGCCGGGCATTTCCGGGCTCAAGATGCTGGAATACCTGCCCGGCTTCAATGTGCAGACCGATGGCCCGCTCGGCCTCTACGAATTCGGCAACAGCGTGCAGACGCGTGCCTTCAATCTCGATCAGATCGGCTTCGTGGTGGACGGCATTCCGCTCGGCCGCTCCGATGCCTTCGGCGGCAGCCCGGTGTTCCGCTATGTCGACAATGAAAACCTCGCCGCCGTCGAAGCCTCGACCGGGGCGGGCGATGTCGGCTTGCCCAGCTATTCCTCGCTCGGGCCGATTGTCGCGTACCGGTCCATAGAGCCCGGCCGCGATTTCGGTCTGCTTGCGGCGCAGTCCTTCGGGTCGGACGCACTGCGCCGCACGTTCGTGCGGGTGAACAGCGGGCAAGTGGGGCCTTTGCGCGGCTATGTCAGCCACACCCGGCTGCGCAGCGATCTGTGGCGCGGGGCAGGCACGATCGACCGCAAGCACTGGGAAGCCCAGCTTGTCGCGGACCTGACGCCGCATTCGTGGCTGCGCTTCAAGTTCGTGGCGAACCACTTCTTCGACTTCGACTCCCCGTTCCTGACGCGCGAGCAGTACGATTCCGCCACGCCCGACCTCAACGGCAAGACGGGGCGCGAGCGGGGCTATACGAGCCTCATCCCCGATCTGCCGGAAACCACGCCCGGCGTGCGCTATTCCAACGCGGACTATGCCTATTACTATGGCAACGCGATCAATGCCCGGAACGACAAGCTCTACGGCGTAACGCTCCATCTGGCGGGTGACACTTCCGCCTTCGTTGAAGCCACGCTCTACCGCGAGGACAAGCACGGCTTCGGTGTTTCGCCGGATACTTATGATAATTCCCTGCTCTACTACGAACGCGAAGCCGCCGCCGGGCTGCCCGTTCATGCCCCGCGCGGGCTGCAATGGGGGTATTCGGGCATAGACGGCCACCGGCAGGGCGCGGTCTTTCGCGGCGAAGCCCGGCTTGCGGACCATGCTTTCGACGCCGGTCTGTGGATCGAGGGCGACCGCTACCGCCGCCGCCAGTACCGGCTGAACAAGGCGGGCGGCGCGCCGGACGGCACCGTGCTGGCGGGCGAGACGGTCTATTACCGCCGCGATTACCGCTCGCGCCGCGAAGTCCTGCAGTTCTGGGCGCGCGATCGCTGGACGCCGGGCCAGGGCCCGCTGACCGTGGAACTGGGCTTCAAGGGGCTCGATATCCGCTATCAGCTCCACGGCTACCGCGATTTCGAGGACTATGCCCATGCGGACGGCACGCCCGGCTGGGGCCCCGCCAGCGGCAAGGCCCATTACTTCGACGGGTTCGAACCCAGCGCCGGAGTGCTCTACCGCCTGCCCGATGCCCGCACCCAGCTCTTCGCTTCCTATGCCGAGACGATGGCCCTGCCCAAGGCCATGGACGCCGTGGCCTCCATGGCCTTTGCCGCCTCGCCCGCTTTCGCGCCCGATCCCAGCCCCGAGCGCGCGCGCAACATGGAACTGGGCCTGCGCACCAACCAGCCCCGCTTCTTTGCCATGGCGACGCTCTATCACACGCGCTTTGCCAACCTGATCAGCCCGGTGGGCGGCCCGGTTCCCGGCAGCGCAGGCGCCACCGAGACCTATTTCCGCAACGTCGGCGCGGTGGAGGCGCACGGGCTGGAGGCCTCGGCCTCGGTCAAGCCCGCGCTCTTCGCGGACGCAGTCTATTTCACCACCAACCTTACCTATAGCAATGCCACGTTCCGCAACGACCTGCCGGACGGCACCCCGATCCGGGGCAACCGCATTCCCGACAGCGCCCGCTGGATCGTATCCGAGACGGTGACGGTGGAACCGGCCCCCTGGGCGCTCGCCAGCGTAACGGCCAAGTACACGTCGAAGCGCTATGCCGACTATGCCAATACCCAGCCGCTGGGCGGCCAGTGGATCGTCGATGCCTATGCCGAGCTGGGCCGCGACGCCGCGCTGGGCCCGCTGCGCAACGCGCGCATGCGCATCAACGTCGCCAATCTTTTCGACAAGGACACGCTGTCCTTCATCCTGCCTGCGGTTTCGGGCGAGGCCTATTTCCGCCCCCTGTCCCCGCGCAGCGTCCAGATCACTTTCACGGGGGAATTCTGAACCGATGCCCGACTCTCCACGCCATTGTGTGACTGCCGCCACCCGGAGGCCCCGCGCATGACCGAACTGCTGGCAACCTGGGGCATTCCCGTCGCGCTGATGCTGCTGGCCGGGCTGGTTTCGGGCTTCGCGGCCGGGCTGTTCGGGATCGGCGGCGGTTTTATCGTCGTGCCCGTGCTGTTCATCATGCTGCCACTGCTGGGCGGAAGCGCCGAAAGCATCGCCCATGTCGCCATCGGCACCTCGCTGGCGACGATCGTGATCACTTCGCTGCGTTCGGTGCAGGCCCATGCCCGGCGCGATGCGGTCGATTTTACGCTGCTCAAGGCCTGGGCGCCGTGGATCGTGCTCGGCGTCGGCGCGGGCGTGCTGCTCGCCGCGCGGGCCAGCGGCAATGTGCTGGCGCTGATCTTCGGCGTGGGCGTGGCGCTGATGGCGCTGCACTTCCTGTTTCCGGTGCTGCGCGACAAGCGCCTGCGCGACGATGTGCCCGGCGGCGCCGTCCGCGCGGGAATCGCGGGCGGGCTCGGCGCCTTCTCCTCGCTGCTGGGCATTGGCGGCGGCACCATCGCCATCATCGTCATGACCCTGTGCGGGCGGACCATCCACCGCTCGATCGCCACGGCCTCGGGCGTGGGTTTCATCATCGCCGTGCCCGGCACGCTGGGCTTCATGGCGATCGGCCTTTCCGCGCCCGACCTGCCGCTCGGCTCCATCGGTTATGTCAATGTGATTGCCGCTGCAGCCATCGTCAGCACGTCGATCATCACCGCCCCCATCGGCGCGGCGACGGCGCACAAGCTGCCCGCCGGTGTGCTGAGCCCGATCTTCGGCCTCTATCTTCTCTTCGTGGCGGCCATGATGGTCCGCCACGGCCTCGCCTGAGCCCCCACAAGGAAAGGAAGCGCGCAATGACCATCGCAATCTCCCGCCGCCTCATGCTGGCCGGAGCCGGTGCAGGCGGCGCCCTGACGCTGGCCGGAACGCCGCGCACAGCGCTCGCAGCCGAGCCCGAATACGGTCCCGAAGCCGCCGACGTGTTCGGCCCCCCCGCCGGGATCGCCCAGCTCAGCCGCAACGAGAACCCGTTCGGCCCGGCCCCGTCCGCGCTTCAGGCCATCGCCCGCAGCGCCCCGATGGGCGCGTTCTACGCAGATCGCGGCCTCAGGAAAATGGTCGACCTCATTGCCGAACGCCATGCCATGGGCGCCGAGAACGTGGTGCTGAGTTCGGGCTCGACCGAAGTGCTCATCTGCGCCGCCATGGCCCTGCCCGAAGGCAAGGCGATCCTGTGCCCGGACCTGTTCTGGGACACCACCGTCAAATACGCCGCCCGCAAGGGAACCAAGGTCAAGCGCGTGCCGCTGGGTGCCGACATGGGCGTGGATCTGGCCGCGATGAAAGCCGCCATCGGCCCGGACGTGGGGCTGATCCACATCTGCAACCCCAACAACCCCACCGCCATGTCGCTCGACGGCGACGCGCTGCGCGCCTTCATCCGCGCGGTCGATCCCAAGATCCCGGTGCTGATCGACGAAGCCTATATGGAGCTGACCGCGAGGCCGGAATATACCTCGATGGTGGACCTGCTGGGCGAGCGCGAGAATCTCATCATCACCCGCACTTTCTCCAAGATCTACGGCATGGCCGGGCTGCGTCTGGGCTATGCCCTCACGTCGCCGGGTCTCGCCGAGACGCTGCGCGGATACCTGATGAGCTTTGGCGGCAACACCGCCGGGCTGGCGGCGGGCATCGCGTCTTACAACGACAAGGCCTTCCTCAAGTATTCCAAGACCCACGTTCTGGAAGCGCGCGAGGCGATCATGGACGCGGTGAAGAGCTGCGGCCTCACCGCGCTGCCGTCGGACACGAACTTCGTCTACGTGAAAGTTCCCGATGCGGATGCGCTGTTCAAGGCCATGGCCGAGGCCAGAGTCGATATCCGCCCGGCTTATGGAAAATGGAAACAATGGTCGCGGGTCAGCACTGGCAAGATGGAGGATGTCCAGCGCTATGCCAAAGTTCTGCGCGCCTTCTACAACGCGTAACTAACTGAAAAACAATACTGGTTTGAAGGGAGCCGGCAAACGGGGCGTTTGCCGGGATGCCGGAGGCTTGCCTGCGCCCGAGAGCGCCAAAACAGGGAGTCCCGATAATGACATCGATGTTCAAGACGACGATCCGGTCAGTATCCGCCGCTGCACTCGCCCAAGCGCTGCTGTTCAGCGCCGCGCCTGCTTTCGCCGAAGAAGCCCCGGCGGACGACAGTGCCAGCGAGGCCCCTGTCATCATGGTCACCGGGCGCCGCATTTCCGAAGCCTACGAGGCCATCGGCGAAGGTTCGGTCACCAATACCGTCGCCGTGACGCGCGAAGCCCTGCTCTCCGCCCCCGCGGGCGTCTCCGGCCTGAAGATGCTGGAACAGCTCCCCGGCTTCAACGTGCAGACCGACGGCGCGCTGGGCCTTTATGAATTCGGCAACAGCGTGCGCGTGCGCGCCTTCAGCCTCGATCAGATCGGTTTCATCGTCGACGGCGTGCCGCTCGGCCGTTCAGACGCTTTCGGCGGCAGCCCGGTGTTCCGCTACGTCGATAACGAGAACCTGGGATCGGTGACGGCGTCGCCCGGCTCGGGCGATGTCAGTCAGCCTAGCTATGCCTCGCTCGGCCCGATCGTGACGTACAATTCGATCGAACCGCAGGACGATCTGGGCGTGTTCGTCTCGCAGAGCTTCGGCGACGACGACATGAAGCGCACATTCGTGCGTCTTTCCACCGGCCATGTCGGCCCGTTCAAGGCCTATGTCAGCCGCACCAAGCTGGATAGCGACCTGTGGCGCGGCTACGGAACGATCGACCGCGAGCACTGGGAAGGCCAGCTCCACGCCGATCTGGGCGGCGATAGCTGGGCGCGCTTCAAGTTCGTCTCGAACGACTTCTTCGACTACGATTCCCCGTTCCTCTCGCTGAGCGACTACAATTCGACCACGCCCGATCTGGGCGGGAAGACCGGGCGCTATCGCGGCTACATCAATGTGCCCGATCCCAGCACGCCCGGTTTCGAACCGGCGCCCGGAGAGCCCGCCTATTCCAACGGGAACTACACCTATACTTATGCGCAGGCGATCAACGTGCGTAAGGACAAGCTCTACAGCCTGTCCCTGCACGGCGGCATCGCCAGCAATTTCTGGGTGGACGGCACCGCCTACTGGGAAGACAAGACCGGCTACGGCGTCTCGCCGGACAGCTATTCCAACAGCCTGGGCCTCTATACCGCCCAGCTTGCCGCCGGTCTGCCGGTCAACGCGCCCAAGGGCACGCAGTTCGGCAAGTCCGGCGTCGGCGGGGACCGTTATGGCATCACCACCAGCCTGCACTGGGAAGCCGGGCCCAACACGCTGGAAGCAGGCATCTGGGCCGAAGTAGACAAGTACCACCGCACCCAGCAGCGCCTCAACACCACGGACGGTTCCCCCGCCAGCCCGCAGACCGACGAAGTGGTCTATTTCCGCCGCGACTATCACTCGCAGCGCGACACCACGCAGCTCTTCGTGAAGGACACGCTGTCGCTGTTGAATGATGCCCTTTCGCTCACCGTGGGCGCCAAGGCGCTCGACGTGCACTACCGTCTCTCGGGCTACCGCAACTATGCCGATTACTACATCGGCACCGGCCCCGGATACGGCCCGCAGACCGGCAGCGCCGACTACAACGACGCATTCCTGCCGATGGCGGGCCTGCTCTACAAGCTGGACGAGCGCAGCCAGATCTTCGCCTCCTATGCGGAGAACATGGCCTTCCCCAAGGGCATGGACGATATCTTCTCCACCACGCTGGGCTCCTCGTCCGCCTTCGTGCCTGCGCCCAAGCCCGAAAAGGCGAAGAACTTCGAACTGGGCATCCGCACCAACCAGCCCGAATTCTACGCCTCGCTGGCGGCCTACTACACCAAGTTCGACGACCGCATCCAGCAGCTCTCCACGCTCCTGCCCGGATCGAGCGGGGCGACCGAAAGCTATTACCAGAGCGTGGGCGGGGTGAAGGCCTACGGCGCCGAGTTCACCGGCACGTACAAGCCCGCCTTCCTGAACGGGCTGGCCTATGCCAACCTCAACGTCACCTACAACATCACCAAGTATCAGGATAACCTGCCGGACGGCACGGTGATCAAGGACAACTACCTGCCGGACAGCCCCAAGTGGCTCGTCACCGGCGGCGTGACGCTGGAACCGGCAAGCTGGCTGGTCGCCAACATCTCGGGCAAGTACACCTCGAAGCGCTATGCCGACATGGAGAACACCAATGCGCTGGCGGTGAAGGACTATGCGGTGTTCAGCGGCTATGTCGATATCGGGGACGGCTTCGATGCCGGGCCGCTCAAGGCGGTGAAGCTGCGTGTCAATGTTGACAACATCTTCGACAAGGACATCCTGTCCTTCATCTATCCGATCGGCACCAACTACGCGATCTACCGCCCGCAATCCCCCCGCACTTTCCAGCTCACGATTTCAGCGGAGTACTGACCTTATGAAGACCATGGCCTTCAAATTGCTGGCGGGAGCGGCTCTGCTGCTTCCCCTGCAGGCCGCCCATGCGTCGAAGGACGCTTCGGGGGACACACCGTCCCCCGAAGTGGTCCAGATGCAGCATGACATGATCACGCTCGATACCCACCTCGACACGCCGGAAACGGTGGACCGGCCGGGCTGGTCGATCATGGACTGGCATGACGTGCGCAAGGACTATTCGCAGGTCGATCTGCCGCGCATGAAGGCCGGCCAGTTCGATGGCGGGTTCTGGGCGATTTTCACGCCGCAGGGGCCGCTCGATGCGGCAAGCTACGCCAAAGTGCGCGATTTCGCGGTGATGCGCGGGATGTCGATCCGGCTGATGGTGGCCTCGCACCCCGATCAGTTCGGCCTCGCGCTCAAGGCGGACGATGCCGCCCGCATTCACGCGGAAGGCAAACGCATCGTCTTCATGAGCATCGAGAACGCCTATCCGCTGGGCGAGGACGTCTCGATGCTCAAGCTGTTCTACAAGATGGGCGTGCGCGAAACCGGCTTTGCCCATTTCAAGAACAACCAGTTCGCCGACAGTTCGACCGATCCCGACGGACCCAAGTGGCACGGTCTCAGCCCGCTGGGTCTGAAGCTGCTGGCAGAGGCCAACAAGCTGGGCATGATCATCGACGCTTCGCACTCCAGCGACGAAGTGCTCGACCAGTTGATCGCCAAATCGACGACGCCGGTGGTGCTCTCGCATTCGGGCTGCAAGGCGGTCTTCGATCATCCGCGCAATGTCGATGACAAGCGCCTGCGCGCGCTGGCGGCCAAGGGCGGGGTCATCCAGATTAACAGCTACGGCAGCTATCTGCGCGCCACCAAGCCCAATCCGGAACGCCTGAAAGCCATGCGCGCGCTCTATGAGCAGATGCGCGACAATGCCGACATGACGCCCGCGCAGCAGGAGGCCCTCAACGCCAAGCGCCGCGCAATCGACATCCAGTATCCCGAGACCGACAAGCCCACGTTCGACGATTTCATGAAGCATCTGCTCCATGCGCTGAAAGTGGTCGGCCCCGATCATGTCGGCATCGGCATGGACTGGGACGGCGGCGGCGGCGTGGTCGGCCTCGAAGATGTAAGCGGACTGCCGAAAATCACCGCTGCCCTGCTCAAGGCGGGCTATACGAAAGACGACATCGCCAAGATCTGGGGCGGCAACATCCTGCGCGTGATGCGCCAGGTGGAAGCTGCTGCCCAGCATTAAGGCGGGGATTCCTAAACGAACGCCCTACCTCCGCTCACCCTGAGCTTGTCGAAGCCTGTCCTGAGCAACTGCTGCAAGCAGCCAGCCGAAGGGGGTGTTGATCCAAGTGCAGTGCCAACGTCCTTCGACAAGCTCAGGACGAGCGGAGGTCTGAATTTCCGCACGGTGGGCGCCTGAAGTCAGGCCGCCTGCCGCGCGGGATTGAAACTGTGATCCGCCCGGCCCCGGAAGTTCAGCAGCCGGGCCGGGGCATCTCCGGTCTGGAAGGAGTATTCCGTGCCCGCCGGAATGAACATCGAGCCGCCCGCGGCCAGCACTTTGTCTCCCCAGTGGAGCGATCCTTCGACCACGTAGAAAATCTCGTCGTCGTCATGCGAATGCGGGGCGATACGCGTGTGCGGATTCAGCCGCATTTCCATGAGCTGCATCGCGCCCTCGCCGCCCGCTTCGTGGAAGCAAAGATGCCCTTCCTGCTCGGTGGGATCGATATGCGCGCGCATCCAGCCGAGCGGGATATCGCCGATCCTGCGCCAGGAAAGCTGCTCTTCACGGTGCACGCGGATGGTCATGGTCTTCTCCCCAAGTCTTGAACGCCGCGCTTGTGCCATGCCCGGCTTTTGACTGTCTCGCGGCTATCGGCCATTCTTGCCGCTGAAACGGCCACGCACCGCGTGGCACGGCAAGGAGCCGCACGTGCCCGCCATCATCGATCCCGATCGTGATCTCGGCCTGATCTCCCTGACGGACCGTGCCCCGCGCCCTTTCGGCGGGGCCGTGGTGCAGGACGAATACGACCTCCACGCGCCTTGGCACCATCACGACATGCACCAGCTTCAATATGCCTTCGAGGGATCGATGGACGTGGAGGACAATCACGGCCGCCACGTGCTGCCGCGCAGTCTGGCGGGGTGGATTCCGGCGGGCACGCGGCACCGCAACAGCCTGCACCGCATCCGCTCGGTCTCGGTGCTGCTCTCGCCCGGCTGCGTGCCCGAAGCCGGGACCGGGGTGCGCATCCTGCGCGTCTCCCCGCTGATGCGCGAGATGCTGGCGGAGGCCGCGCGCTGGCCGCTGGAGGGCGGGCTCGATGCCACCGGACGCGCTTTCTTCGCCGCTTTCGCCCGGCTGTGCCGCGAATGGATCGCCGACCGGGCCCCGCTCACCCTGCCCTCCACCACCGATCCTGCTCTTGGCCGGGCGCTGGCCCATGTCCGCGCCGATCCGGCGGGCAGCCGGATGCGCGAAGCCCTGCACGCCGCGGGGCTGTCCGAACGGACCTTGCGCCGCCGCTGTCAGGCGCAGATCGGCATGGGGTGGGACGAATACCGCCGCCGTGCGCGCCTGCTCGCCTCGCTGGAGCCACTGACCGCAACCACCCGCTCGATCGCGCGCATCGCCGCCGATGCCGGGTTCGAAAGCCAGAGCGCCTATGCCCGCGCCTTTCGCCTGCTGACCGGGCAGACGCCTACCGAGTTCCGCCGCCAGTCCCGGCCATAATACACTGCATCCCCATACCACCTTGATCCGGTCACAAAGAACCCGCACACTGCAACACCGAGATGACCGTATCCCCCTCCCAGCCGGGCCATCGCGGTCTGTCCCATGCCGAGGCGGCACAGCGCCTCGCCGCGGACGGGCCTAACGAACTTTCCAGCGGCAAGCAGCGCTCGCTGCTCGGCATCATCGGCGGCGTCCTGCACGAACCCATGCTGCTGTTCCTGGTGGCGGCGGGCGTGATCTACCTGCTGCTGGGCGAGCTGCACGACGCGCTGATCCTGATGGCCTTTGCCGGGCTCACCGTGCTGATCGCCGTGGTGCAGGAAGCGCGCACCGAAAAGGCCATCGACGCGCTGCGCGACCTCTCGGTGCCGCAGGCCACGGTCATTCGCGAAGGGCAGCGCCAGACGGTCCGTTCGCAGGATATCGTGCGCGGCGATCTGCTGGTGGTGAGCGAAGGCGGGCGCGTGGCGGCGGACGGCTGGATCGTCCAGGCCGATACCCTGCAGGCCGACGAGGCGATCCTGACCGGCGAATCGGTCGCCGTCACCAAGGCCCGCCTTACGGGCGAGGAACCGGGCGAAACGCCCCTGCCCGGCGGCGACGGCATTCCC
The DNA here is from genome assembly GCF_022832375.1 of Novosphingobium beihaiense. Lineage (GTDB taxonomy): Bacteria > Pseudomonadota > Alphaproteobacteria > Sphingomonadales > Sphingomonadaceae > Novosphingobium > Novosphingobium beihaiensis. The sequence continues at coordinate 168,339 of NZ_JALHLG010000007.1, read as the reverse complement.
TATGCCTATTCGGGCACGCTGGTGGTGCGCGGCACCGGCCTCGTGCGCGTCGCCGCAACCGGGCCGCGCACCCGCATCGGGGCCATCGGCCAGTCGCTCGCCACGCTGACGGACGAGACTCCGCGCCTCACCCTGCAGACCCGCAAGCTGGTGCGCTGGTTCGCCGCGGGCGGCATCGGCGTCAGCGTGCTGGCGATCCTGCTTTACGGCTTCCTGCGCGGAAGCTGGCTCGATGCGCTGCTTTCGGGTGTGGCGCTGGCCATGTCGATGCTGCCCGAGGAACTGCCGGTCGTGCTCACGCTGTTCATGACCATGGGCGCGCTGCGCATGTCGCGCTCGCGCGTGCTCGCCCGGCGCGGCACCGCGATCGAGACGCTGGGCGCCGCCACCGTGCTGTGCACCGACAAGACCGGCACGCTCACCCAGAACCGGATGCTGGTGGAGGAACTGCGCCTGCCGGACGGCGCGGCCTTTCGCGCCGCGGACGATGGTGCGACGTTCCCCGATGCCTTCCGCCACCTCGCCCGCGCCGGAATCATGGCCTGCCCGGAAGAACCGTTCGACCCGATGGAAAAGGCCTTCCACGAGCTGGACGCCGCCTATCCCGGCGCCGCGCTCAAGGAACGGCAGGACGACGGCTGGACGCTGCACCGCCACTATCCGCTGGATACGGACCTGCTGGCCATGTCGCACGTGTGGACCAACGGCGGCGAGGACGGCAAACTGGTCGCCGCCAAGGGCGCCCCCGAAGCCATCGCTGGCCTCTGCGGCCTCGACGGCGAGGCGCGCGCGACGATGGACGCCGCAGTGGCGGACATGGCCTCCCGCGGCCTGCGCGTTCTTGGCGTCGCCAGCACCCGCTGGGCGAACGGCACTCTGCCCGAAAGCCAGCACGGGTTCGATTTCACCTTCGCCGGGCTCGTCGGCCTTGCCGATCCTATCCGCGAAACCGTGCCCCAGGCCGTGCTCTCGCTGCAAAGCGCGGGGCTCAGGGTGGTGATGATCACCGGCGACTATCCGGCGACCGCCCGCGCCATCGCCGAAAAGGCCGGGATCGCGGCGGGCGAGACGATGAGCGGCGAGGACATCGCCCGCCTCAGCGACGAGGAACTGGCCGAGCGCATCGGCGCCGTCTCCGTCTTCGCGCGCGTGATGCCCGAGCAGAAGCTGCGGATCGTCACCGCGCTCAAGGCGGCGGGCGAAGTCGTCGCCATGACCGGGGACGGGGTGAACGACGCGCCCTCGCTCAAGGCCGCGCATATCGGCGTGGCCATGGGCCAGCGCGGCACCGATGTCGCGCGCGAAGCCTCCTCGATCGTGCTGCTCGACGACGATTTCCAGTCCATCGCCACCGCCGTACGCCTCGGCCGCCGGATCTATGACAATATCCGCAAGGCCACCGAATTCATCTTCGCCGTCCACATCCCGATCGGTGGGCTGGCACTGACGCCGCTGCTCACCGGCTGGCCGATCATCCTCGGCCCGATCCATATCGCGCTGCTCGAACTGGTGATCGACCCGATGTGCTCGCTCTCGTTCGAGGCCGAGCCCGAAGAGCCCGACATCATGGACCGCCCCCCGCGCGCGCCGGACAGCCCGCTGGTCTCGCGCGTGCTGCTGGGATGGGCGGCGCTGCAGGGCACGGTCGCCGTGGCCTTCCTGATCGCGCTCGCCGCCTGGGCGCAGTACTCCGGCATGGACGACGCCCATTTCCGCTCCACCTGCTTTGCCGCGCTGATCTGCGCCGTGCTGGTGCTGATCGTGGTCAACCGCTCGTTCCGTTCGGGCATCGGCGTGCACCGTTCGGGCCACAACCTGACCTTCGCGGTGATCATGGCGTTCATTGCCGTGATCTACACCCTGCTGTTCCTGGTGGAGCCGGTGGCCAGCCTGTTCCACTTCGCCGTGCTGAACGGGGACGGGATTGCCGAAGTGGTGATCATGACGGTAGCGATGGCCGGACTGCTGACGGTGGCCAAGCGGCGCTTTGCGAAGGCGATTGTGGAGTAGGCTTTATCTGAACCGGGAATAATCCGCCTTCCTGCTCCTCAGCGGGACACAGCTTGGTAAGTCACACGAACGCCATCGACTTGTCCGGCCTTTTCGAAAACACGCGAGTTTGCAGCGAACCTTGCCAGAAGGTGATCTGCGGACAGCCATTTAGCCTCGGCCCAAGGGCCTCCCCAAGCCCCCGGTGAAGCCGCACCGTGATTGTCGTCAGCCCGGTACACGTTGCCTGCGCCAGAAGGCTGTTGGCCAAGACCGACTATGGAAACTTGGGTGGAAAATCCCGTGGTGGCTCCACAATCGCGCCGGAACAATACAGCGCTGTACTGCCCGTCAGAGGCCTTTGCCGTCGCGATTATCGTGTTGTTACATGCATCCGAGCAGCCGCCGACCCCAAGAAGAAGAAGAAGAACGGTTATGAAGGCCTGTCGCATAACATGGCAACCTACCGCCCCCGGTCTTCTCGTCAATGTGTGCCGCCTCGGCATTCCCGTCACTTTGACGTTACGGACAAAACCGTCCTTTCACCGCGTCATCCTGAACTTGTTTAGCTTCGCTGGGCTTCGGCTCGGGGGCTATCAGGCTATGGGCCCTTGCCAGTCATTCCTTACGCAACGCCCTCGGGCACCTTCTCGAAGTACGAACGAAGCGCGTCGATCCAAAATCAGATTACGGGGCACGATGGATGCTGAAACAAGTTCAGCATGACGAGGAAAGAGATCCCGCGTCCCTCGCGCCCCGCTCAGGCTGAGCTTGTCGAAGCCTCGCCCACCTCAATGCCCGTGCAGATAGATCGCGTAGGAACTGAGCAGGTAGACCGTAAGCAGCGCCAGCCCGATCCAGCTTATAAACCCGAAAAAGCGGTTTCCCGGCCGGTAGAGCAGCGCCACGATCAGAATCCCCGCCATGATCGATCCGGCAAAGGCCGTGACGGCATGCGCCGGTGAAATATCCACGAACAGCGATCCGCCGCGATAGGCGATGTCATCGATCCCGATGACGAGAATGGCGAACAGATTGCTGCCCAGCAGGTTGCCGATCGCCATGTCCGCCGCACCGAGGCGCAGCGCCGTGATCGTCACCACCAGTTCGGGAATCGAAGTGGCCGCCGCCACGAACAGCGTGCCCACAAACGAGGTCTTCCACTGCATCGCCTCGGCCACGGCGAGCCCCGCGAACGGCAGCCACGCGCCCGCTGCGCCGACAACGAGCGCGGCAAGGCAATAGCGGCCGATAGCGCCGCGCAGCGTCACGCCCTCGGGCACTTCGGCGGCTTGCGGTTCGGTTTCGCGCGGGCGTTGCTCGTAGTGGAACGCCGCGCGCATAGCGATGAAGTAGAGCAGCAGCAGCATCGGCGCGTAGAGGCTGATATGGCCGATGCGGAAATCGAACCCTTCGCGCACAACGAGGATCAGCGCGCCGACGAACCCGATCAGGATCACGCCGAAACCGGCGGTCAGGATATGCCCCTGATCGAGCCTGCGCCACACCGGCTCGTCCCGCGAAAGCGCATCGAGCACCACCAGCATGACAAGATTGAACAGGCAGCTTCCCAGCGCGTCGCCAATCGCGATATTGGGTGCATCGGCCAGCGCCACCGCGCTGATCCCGGTATAGAGTTCCGGCAGCGACGTGGCTGTGGCCAGCATGATCAGCCCCACCCAGCCGCGCGACATGCCCGTCAGCTGAGCGATCCTGTCGCCGTTGCGTGTCAGCGCCGGTCCGGCAAAGCCGATCACGACGACACACACGAGGAACTGAAGCCAGGCTAAAATCATGGGCAGAGCCTAACCTACCGGATTCGCCCCCCCAACCACAACAGACTTGGCCTGGGAAACACCGCCGGGGCATTTTACGCCCCAGCGCCTTGCCCCGTGAGGTCAGTCCACGAAAGCGCGCTCGATCACGAAATCACCCGGCGCCGCGTTCGATCCTTCCTTGAACCCCTGGGCTTCCAGGCTCGCTTCCAGATCGCGGATCATCGCCATGCTGCCGCACAGCATGATGCGGTCGTTTTCCGGATCGAGGCGCGCAGGGCCGGTGAGCGGGTGCTCGAAGAGCTTGCCGTTGCCGATCAGGGCATCGATGCGCCCCGTGGTGCGGAAGGGTTCCCGCGTCACGGTGGGCAGATAGTGGAACTGCAGCAGCGCCTGTTCCTGCACCAGCGGGTCTTCGGCAAGCTGGCTTTCCAGCACCTCGCGGAAGGCAAGATCGCTTACCTGCCGCACGCAGTGGACCAGCAGGATCTGGTCGAAGCGCTCGTAGATATCGGGATCGCGGATCAGGCTCAGGAACGGGGCAAGGCCAGTCCCGGTGGAGAGCAGGAACAGCCGCTTGCCCGGCAGCAGCGCATCGGCGACCAGCGTGCCCGTGGGCTTGCGGCCGAGATAGACGTGATCGCCCGGCGCGATCTGCTGCAGGCGCGAGGTGAGCGGGCCATCCGGCACCTTGATCGACAGGAACTCCAGCTCCTCCGCCCATGAGGGAGAGGCGATCGAATAGGCACGCAGCAAGGGGCGGCCTTCGCCGGGCAGGCCGATCATCACGAATTCGCCGGACCGGAACCGGAAGGAGGACGGACGGGTGATCGAGAAGCTGAACAGATGCTCGTTCCAATGGCGGACCGAGCGCACTTCCTCGATCGTCAGCGCGGATGAAGGGGGCAGTTTTGCCGAAGCGGCGAGACGGTCACTCATCACTGGGTTTTACTTCCTCTGAAACATGGGTGGAGAGTTCTGAAAGGTCGAAGCCCGCCGCGATCATCTTCGCGGCGGCAGTGGTCATGGCACGGGCGATGGGAGGGGCGGCATCTTCGCTGGCCAGCAATTTCAGCGTTTCGCGCGCATTGCCGGTATCGCCAAGAGCAAGATCGCGCCATATCCCCAGCAGCACGGCCTCCCCTTCGACGATGTGAGGACAGTCCATCGCCCCGATGACGATCTCTTCGCGCGCATCCCGGTTGAGCAAGGCCATCGCGATATGAAAATCGGGCAGGGCCGCACCGCCGCCCACGCCCGCAAAGCCGCGGCTCAGCGCCCTTGGCGGGCAAACGCCTTTTTGCAGGGATTGCCTCCAGCCGCGCATGGCCCAGACGAAAAAGCGGCCGCCATCGCACAGGCCGTCCACACGCCGATCGATAAATGCGTACATAGTCCTCTCTCCTAATTGCGCCCTGAAATACCGGTGGGAGCCAGTGCAGACCGCGCATCGGCAAAAGCACCTGCCTTTCGCGCGAGCAGGAATTCGATGGGAACCGTCACGTCGAGCGGTTCGGGCCCGTTGCCGGGAATTCCCGGCAACGGCTGGGCACGCCGCAGCGCCGCCAGGGCCTCGCGGTCAAGCGAGGCATAGCCCGCCCCCTCGACGATCGCGGCCTCCACCATGCGGCCCGCCCGGTTCGTGCGAAAGCGGACCCGGACCACCCCTTCCCGGCGGCGGCTACAAGGCCTGGCGGCGAATTGAAACATGGGCAACCTCCGCGCACAGAGATACGCTATTGCGAAGCATTTGCAACTCGTGTTTCTGAAAAAGGCGCATCATGGCATTAACGCCCGCACTGCGGCACGCCGGTAGCGACAGGCGAAATCCCGCAGCGGATAGGCAGTTGGCGTGCCCTTTCCTGCATGCTCCCGTCATAAGCTGCAACGAATCCCGTCCATGATTTTCCAGACAATTCCACATGCGCGCCTCAAAACCCGAAGGCTTGACTCCGCGCTCCAAAAAAGGCTTTTGCGAATTGATCGCAAAAATGGCACCTCACCCTGCCGCATTCGAAATGCCCGGGGCCGCCCGGAATGGAGACCATAACCGCCCGTGCCGCCTGAGCGCGCCTCCACCCTGCTGTACCGGACGCATCGCACTGCGCTGGTGGACTACGCCAATGGTATCGTGCGCGACCGCGCGCGCGCCGAAGACGTGGTGCAGGAAGCCTGGGAGCGGATCGAAACCGTCGAACGCAGCCGCGTGCTGACCGAGCCGCTGCGCTATTTCTACCGGATCGTGCAAAACCTCGCGCTCGACTGCCTGCGCGCCCGCAAGCGCGAGGCGCTGCGTGAAGGCGGCAGGCTGACGGATGTCTCCGAAGTTGTCGCCGACGAGACGCCAAGGCCGGATGCGGTCGCCGCCGCGCGGGAAGAGTTCCGTATCGTCATCGAAAGTATGAACGAACTGCCGGAGCGCACCCGCACCGCGCTCGTGCTGCATACCGTGGAAGGCCTGAAACTGCGCGAGATCGCCGAACGCCTGGAGCTTTCGGTAACGTATACGCATCAACTCGTCGCCCAGGGCAAACTGCATTGCCTTTTGCGCCTTTCGCGAGAGTCCTGATGCGCCTCCTCCCGGACAATAGCGAAAATGGCGTCCGGCCCGTCGTCAGGGATAGCGAAAGACGTTTTCGCACGCCCCTATCCCCTGCTGCGACAAGGAAGGCAGCATGACACACCCCGCAGACCCCGGCGCCGCCCCGCCCGCATCCGGAGATAGCGAAGCATGGGAACGGGCTCTGCGCGAAGCAGTCGACTGGACGATTCTCCTCGACGACGAGCCTGACGATGCCGGTCTTCACGCCCGGTTCGAGCGCTGGCGGGCCCAGGACCCATTGCATGACCACGCGTGGGCGGAAGCGGCCCACACGTCTAACCTGATCGCGCAGACCGGGAAAATCACGTTTCTTCCGGAAGCGCCGGCCCGCTCTTCCAGCCCGGTCAGGCCGCGTTTCCGGCCCGGGCGCCGCACTGTGCTCGCAGGCGTGGCGGCTGCGGCCGTGGCATGGATTGCCGCGCCGCAGATCCTCCAGCATGCCCGCGCAGACTACGTGACCGGCACGGGGCAGCAGCGAACCGTCACTCTGGACGATGGCAGCACCGTCCGCATGGCACCGGGAAGCGCAATCGCTGTCGCCTATTCAGGCAAGGAACGGCACGTAACGCTGGTCTCGGGCGAAGCCTATTTCGAGGTGACGCACAATCCTGCCCGGCCCTTTGAAGTTCTGGCCGGAAACACCGCCGTCACCGTGCTCGGGACCGGCTTCGATGTTCGCCTGGGCGAGCGGGCAACCGGCGTTTCCGTGAAGCATGGGCGCGTGCGGGTCACCTCGACCAGTGCGGATGGCCGCTCGGCCATTCTGGAAGCGGGCGAATGGGCGCAGATGCCGGACCATGGCCCGGTCAGGAACGGCCATGTCTCTGCCGGTCTGGTCGGCGGATGGACCGGGCACCGCCTTACCGCTGTCGACCGCCCGCTTTCCGAAGTGCTGGCCGATCTGCGCCGGTATCACAGCGGCGCGATCCTGCTCACCAGCCGCGAACTGGGGCGCAAGAGCGTGACCGGCACCTTCAAGACCGATGCCCCCGCCGAGGCGGCGAGGCTGATCGCCCAGCCGCATGGCGGCACAGTGCGCCAGATCACGCCATGGCTGATCGTGGTGTCAGCCTCCTGACCATCCGGGACCGCACGGAAATCCGCCGGTTTGGTGCAAAGTCAAATTTTTGACCGAAAAGTTCCGCTCCCAAATCGTTGAGCCCGCGACTCTCCTGATAATGCGAAGCATTCCTATCAGTGGAGCTAGGTTTGACGATTGGAGTTTTTCAGGTGGCAAAGAAGATGGGGGGCGGCTGCGCCCGGCAGGCATGGAACGCGATCCTGCTGGCATCGGCGGCGATGGGACCAATGACGATCGCTCCGGCGGCGCAGGCGCAGGATACGGCGGCGCGGCGCTTTGATATTCCGGCGCAGCCGCTCGCCGATGCACTGGTGGCGTTCGGTATTCAGTCCGGCTTGCAGGTGACGGCCAATGGCGCCCCCTTGCGCGGCATAAGAACCCAGGGCGTCAGCGGAACCATGGCGCCGGTGCAAGCGCTCAGCCGTTTGCTGAGCGGCACGGGGTTCACCTTCCGGATCACGGGCGATGCCGTGACACTCGAACGCGCCCCGCAGGCTTCGGGCGATAGCGCGATCCGGCTGGGCCCCGTCAGGGTGGAAGGGCAAGGCACCGCCAGCGGCCACTTCAGTCCCACCACGGACCTCGCCGCGACGGAAGGATCAGGCTCGTACACCGCCTCCGGCCCGAGCATGACCGCTACGGGTCTTTCCATGTCGCTGCGGGAGACGCCGCAGTCGGTAACCGTGGTGACACGCCAGAAAATGGACGATTTCGGCCTCGAAACCCTGGCCGATGTTCTGGAGCAGGCCCCCGGCGTCACGGTTACGCGCCAGGGCAGCGCGATCGATTTCGGCAGCCGCGGCAATGCCCTCAACCTGCGGATCGACGGCAACCGCCATTACACTTCCGCGCCCTGGTATTTCCTTACCAGCAGCATGTATTCGCTGGATGACATCGCCGACATCGACCGGATCGAAATCGTGAAGGGCTCCACCGGGCTTACCGATGGGGACGGATACTATGGCGGCACGATCAATCTGATCCGCAAACGGCCAACGCCCGAATTCCAGGCCAGCCTGAGTGCCACGGGGGGAAGCTGGAACAGCTATCGCGCCGATGCCGATATCAGCGGCCCGGTCAATGCCAGCGGCACGATCCGGGCTCGCGGCGTGGCGGCCTGGCGGGATGCCGGCACCTTCCGCGATCATGAAAGCGAAAAGAACGTCATGCTCTACGGGACGGTGGATATCGATCTGACACCGGACACGCTGCTCAATCTGGGGGTGAACTACAAACACCGGGTCCAGCGCGGATATGGCGCGACCCGCCCGGTCATGGCCTATAACGGAGCCGGTGACTTCATCGGGCTCCAGCCCCGTTCCTTCAACCCCGGCGCCCCCTGGGCCGGGTACAAGCAGGACGCTCTCAACCTTTTCGGCTCGCTGGAGCACCAGTTTGCCAATGGCTGGACGGCAAGGCTGCAATTCGGCCGGGAGCGGATCGAAACACCAGAAATGCGGGTTGGCGTTCTGGGGAATGATCATGGCAATACCTACCGGCTCTATTTCCCGGACGTATGGCAACGCAACGAATTCGTATCGGCGAAGCTGCGCGGCCCGTTCGATTTTCTCGGCCGCACGCATGAACTGGTGATCGGTGCGGGCGCCTCAAGCTCGCGCACCCGCAACAGGCAAAGCATCGGGCTCCATCTGTCCGGCGATCAGTTCCCCTATGACTATGCCGCTGGCGGTGCAGCGATTCCGCGCCCGACAGCAGACGAACTGGCCGGCACGGCCTTTTCCTCGGACAGGTGGTTCACCAAGCGGCATCATGTCTATGCCGCGGGCCGGTTCTCCATCGCGGACCCGCTCCATGTCATCGCCGGTATCCGCGTTTCCAGCTTCGACCAGCGCAATCACAGCGATGCCTACGACTTCTATAACTATAGCTTGCGCGAGCGTGGCGTCGTCACGCCTTATGGCGGCATCACCCTCGACGTGCTGCGCAATGTCACGCTCTATGGCAGCTACGCCCGGATTTTTCAGGCACAGAATGCGCTCGATGTGAACGGCAACACCCTGCCCCCGCTGCGCGGGATCACTTATGAGACAGGCGTGAAGGGCGAATTCTTCGACAAACGGCTCAATGCCAGCCTGTCCTATTTCTGGATGAAGGCGGACAACGAGGCGGAAGCCACCGGGGAATACGTGAAAGGCACCACGCAGCAGGCCTACCGCCCGGTCATGGGCGCGACCCGGCGCGGCTTCGAAGTGGAGATTTCCGGCGAGATTCTGCCGGGCTGGCAGACCCAGGGCAGCTTCGCGCTGAACGACAGCAGCCTGAACTCCGCTTCGCGAAATCCGAAACATCAGTTCAAACTGAACAGCAGCTACAGCGTCCGTAACGGGCCGCTGGCCGGGCTGTCATTCGGCGGGGGCTTGCGCTGGCAAAGCGCCATCTCGGTGGCCAATACCGCGGTCACGCTGCGGCAGGACGCCTACTGGCTGGCGGACATGATGGCCCGCTATCAAGTGAACGAGCGCCTGACTTTCGGCATCAACGCCGACAACCTTCTGGACAAGCGCTATTTCTCCGGCGTGACGAACTTCACCGACCTCTTCTACACATGGGGCGAGCCGCGGAACGTCAAGGCCAGCGTCCAGTACCGCTTCTGACCGGCTGTATGGCCTGCCAAATGTGGAAACAGACAATGGCAACACGCTGCACACATGGCCCCCGGACAGGTCCGCACGCATGAGTCCCCAGCAATATGCCAGGATGCGCAGTCATTCCGGCCCCGCCGGGGAAGACGGCGCCTCACCAATTCCCGTTTCGGCCGAAAGCGAGACCATCCACGTGCCTGTGAGCCGCTATGCGGGCCATAGCCAGGGGGAACGCTCGGTTGGCGTGATCCTGGCCGTGGCCTTGCACGCGGTGTTTCTCGGCACGCTGCTGATCCATTGGGGTGTGCGCCAGGCGCAGCAGGAACCGCAGACGCTGAGCGTGTTCGACGTAGCCCCGCCCGCCGCGCCGCCCGAGCCCGAAAGCGAAGTTCCGCCCGGCCCGGAACAGACCGAAAAGGAAAAGCCGCGCCCCGAACCCGCGCGCCCGAAAATCGAGCCGCCCTGGATTCAGATTCCAGCCGGCGAGCCCCTGCCACAGCCGCAGGCCGAGCCCGTCCCCGATCCCGGCCCGCCGATCGAACGTACCACCGCGCCCGAAAGCAAGCCCGCCCCGCCCGCACAGCAAGTCAGCGATGCCAAGCCGGCGTGGCAGGGGCTCGTGCTGGGCGCGCTCAACAAAAAGAAGCATTATCCCGCCTCCGCCCAGCGCCGCCATGAGCAGGGCGTTCCCTGGATCCGGTTCGTGATGAACCGCGAAGGCGAAGTGCTCTCGGTCAGCCTTGAGCGCTCATCCGGCTTCCGCTCGCTTGACGAGGAAGCCGTCAAACTGCCCAAACGCGCCGCCCCGCTTCCCCAACCGCCAAAGGAGGTCACGGGGCAGACAATCGAACTGGTAGTGCCGGTCGAGTTCTTTCTCGGCGCGCGGTGACAATACCGCCAGTGCCGTTTGCGGGGGCTCTGCCCTCGCGGCGGGGCCCGTTCGTGCGCATGCAACGCGGCCTTCCCCCCTCACGATGACGAACGGCTGCACCATCCGCATAAAACGAGCGGCATCGGGGCCCGAACGGGCTGCCCACAATCGCCATTTACGGAGAGTTATGCCATTTGCGGGGGGCTGGCCCTGTGCCATGCCCCCAAGGGCATCCTTTGCTTTCAAAGGATGCCTGGTGCGGTCGAGAAGACTCGAACTTCCACGGGCTTTCGCCCACAACGACCTCAACGTTGCGCGTCTACCAATTCCGCCACGACCGCTAAATCAAACGGGGCCGGATCACATCCGCCCCGTGGCAGGAGCGCGCCCTTAGCAAAGGGATTCGGAGGCCGCAAGCGAGTCGCGAACAATATTTTCGAGAATCTTCCGGAAGCCCCGGAAAACGGCCTCAAGCTCAGTCCGGCTTCCAGCCGATTTCGGTCGCGCGGGCAGCCTTGGGGATATCGGTGAGCGCCTCGTTGATCGTGACCGTCTCGCCCGGCGCCAGCTTGCGCTTGGGCGGCACGATTTCCTTTTCGTATACGATCCGCTCACGCTCGTCGCGCAGCACCACCAGCAGCGAGGGCACGCGGTGCGCTTCACTGCCGATATTGCTGATCGTGCCGCTGACGCTGAAGAACTCGGTGCCATCGGGCAGCTTTTTGCGGTCCTGCCGGTTGCGCGGGAAATCGAGCTGCAGGTCCGGCTGCGGCTGCTGGAATGTCGCACGCGGCAACGGCACCCAGTCGGGCAATCCGCCCCAGGCGACGGCTCCGGCCAGCCCCAGCGTCACCACCGCGAAGATCCCCGCCGCATAAGTGCCGATCTTCGCCCAGTTGCGGCGCGGGCGGAACGGCGGCGAGAAATCGAAGCTGGACGGCCCCTCGTCCGAATAGGGCTTGTTCGCAGTATCGTCATAGTAGGCGGAGGCTGAACGTTCGGCCCGGCGCGGAGCGGCCGGGGGCGGCGGCGGCAGCGGATCGACATCGGGCTCTGGATCCGGCTCACGCCCGGGCGGAACAATCGCCGGGGTTTCCTCCGCGGCCCCGGCCTGAGGCGTCACTTCGCGGCGGGGGGCGGCCTCAGGCGGCGGCGAAGCAGGCTTTGGCGGAACAGGCTGTGGCGGCGGGGCGGGCCGCTGCGGTGCGGCTGGCTGCTGAGCGGCTGCGGGTCTTGGCGCTGCGGCGGGGGCTGCCTCTGCGGCGGGTGGGGGAGCAGCCTGCGCCTCTTCCAGCAGAAGCTCGGGCCCTTCCTGAAACCAGCTATGGCGGCACTTGGCGCACCGCACAGTGCGGCCATCCACCCCGATGGCGCTGTCCGGTACGGCATAACGCGTCGAGCAGGCAGGACAGGCGATAATCATGACACACCCCATAAGCACGGTTGACTCGGGTGCGACAAGCTTTGGACCTGTGGGTTCACGCTCTGTCGCTCTTTTTTCCACATTCATTGGCCGTTATAGCCACCGGCACCGCCCGTTCGAGCCCGGCGGGCGCTTTGGCCCGGCATGTTCGTCATCTGGGCGCCGCAATGGTGCCATTCACGAGTTTACGGCCTGACCAGACGGATTATGACTGCGGACGGGGAAATCATCCACTTCGACAATGTCGGCCTGCGCTATGGCACCGATCGCGAGGTGCTGAGCGACCTGACGTTCACGCTGTTCCCCGGACGGTTCTATTTCCTGACCGGCGCCAGCGGCGCGGGCAAGACATCGCTGCTCAGGCTGCTTTACCTCGCCCAGCGCCCGTCGCGCGGAGCCATCCGCATGTTCGGGACCGACGCGATCACGATGCCGCGCGGCCGCCTGCCGCAGCTGCGCCGCCGGATCGGCGTGGTGTTTCAGGACTTCCGGCTGATCCCGCATTTGTCCGCGTTCGACAATGTCGCCCTGCCCCTGCGCGTCGCCGGGCACCGGGAGGACGATCTGGCAGGCCCGGTGCGGGACATTCTCGACTGGGTCGGCCTGTCCGACCGGATCGGCGCCCGGCCGCCCACGCTTTCGGGCGGGGAGCAGCAGCGCGTCGCCATCGCCCGCGCGGTGATCGCGCGCCCCGCCATGCTGGTGGCCGACGAGCCGACCGGCAACGTCGATCCCGACATGGCGCAAAAGCTCATGCGGCTGTTCGAAATGCTTAACAGGCAGGGAACCACGGTAGTGGTGGCCACCCACGATCTCGATCTGCTGCGCAAGGTGCCCGAAAGCCTGATCATGCGGCTGGACCGCGGGCGCCTGTCCGATCCCACCGGCGCTCTGCGCTATCCCCCGCGCAAGGTTCAGTAACGGTGCGCCGCCTGTTTAGAGCCAGGGGCGCGGAACTGATCCCGCAGGCCCGCATGTCCGGGCCGATGCCGTGGGTCATCGCGATCATGGTGGCGATGACGGTCATTGCCCTTGCCGCCGGTCTGGCGCTCGGCAACGCGGTCTCCTCCGCCAAGGCGGAGATCGAGGGCGGCGTGACCATCCAGATTCTGGAGCCGCGTGCCGACGTGCGTGCGGCACAGGCGCGCCGCGCCGTCGATGCGATCAAGGCCATGCCCGGCGTATCGGGCCTGCGGCTGGTGCCGCAAGCCGAACTCGATGCCCTGATCGAGCCCTGGCTGGGGACCGGCATTGCCACGGCCACGGGGTCCGCCGTGCCGGTGCCCGCCCTGATCGACGTGCGGCTGAAAGGCCCCGCCAATCCCCAGGCGCTCTCCATCATCGAGGACGCGCTGAAACCCGTTGCCCCGTCGGCGCGGGTCGATGCCCAGTCGAACTGGCTGAAACCGGTGTTCGATGCAATGGTATCGCTGCAGTTGCTGGCCATCGCGCTGGTCGCGCTGCTGGCGCTGGCACTGACGGCGGCCGTGCTGCTGGCGGCGCGCACGGCGCTGGGCACCAACCGCGACACGATCGAGATCGTCCACCTGCTCGGCGGCACCGATTCGCAAGTCGCACGCGTATTCCAGCGCTCGATCGGCTATGATGCGGCGGGCGGCGGCGCTGTGGGGCTGGCGCTGGCGCTGGTGGTCATCCTGTCTCTCAGCCGCCGCTTCGCCGGGCTCGGCGCCGGACTGGTCGACAACGGCGCGCTGATCTGGAGCGACTGGCTGCTGCTGGCGGCCGTGCCGGTCCTTGCCATCCTGCTGGCGATGGTTACCGCACGCCTCACGGTTCTCCATGCCTTGCGCAAGATGCTTTAGTACACACAAGCCCCTATATAGCCCTCCGCAATGTTCCGCCGCCTCTTCGCCTTTGCCATGCTGATCTGGCTTTTCGGGTTCCTCTGGTTCGCCGTCGCGCTGCCCGGGCCGCTGCCCGGCAGCGTGCACACCGATGCCGTCATCGTGCTGACCGGCAGCCAGGGCCGTATCGAGCACGCGCTCGACGTGCTCAAGGAAGGCAGCGCTCCGCGCCTGCTTGTCTCGGGCGTCGCCAGCGAAGTGAAGCCGAAGGAATTCGCCGCCGAGTTCAACGTGCCCTCCCGGCTCATGGCCTGCTGCATCACGCTGGGCTATCAGGCCTACGACACCCACTCGAACGCGCTGGAAGCCGCGCAATGGGTCAAGCAGCACCGCGCCCGCTCGGTGCGGCTGGTGACGGCGGACTGGCACATGCGCCGGGCCATGCTCGAACTCGGCCGGGAAATGCCCGCCGGTGTCCGTGTGGAGCGCGATGCCGTGCCCTCTCAGCCAAGCTTCAGCGCGCTGCTCCTCGAATACCACAAGCTGCTGGCCCGCGCCGCGCTCAACCTGATGGGACGCTGATGCGCTCGACGCCTGCAGACATCCTCCGCAGCCTGGCCTTCTACGCCGCGTTCTACAGCGGCACGGTTGGGTTTGTCCTCGCGGCATCGCTGGCCATGACATTCAGCGACGCCGCGCTGCGCCGGATTGTCTGCATGTGGTCGCACTATCACCGGCTCTGCGCCCGCTTGCTGCTGGGAATCCGGGTGGTGATCGAGGGCGATCTGCCCAACGAGGGCGTGCTCGTCGCGGTCAAGCACGAGAGTTTTTTCGAGGCGATCGATCTGCCCGCGCAGATGGACCGCCCCGTGCCCCTGCCCAAGATGGAACTCATCCGCATCCCCGGCTGGGGCAAGGCGGCAATGCGCTATGGCGTGGTTGCCATCGAACGCGAAGGGGGCGCCAGAACCCTGCGCAAGATGGTCGCCAGCGGCCGCGCCTTCGCCACGCAGGGACGGCCGCTGGTGATCTTCCCCGAAGGCACCCGCGTGCCCCACGGCGAGCGGCGGCGGCTGCAATCGGGCTTTGCCGGGCTGTACAAGCTGCTGAACCTGCCGGTGGTGCCGGTGGCCGTGAACAGCGGACCGCTCTATCACCGCCGCTGGAAGAAGCCCGGCACGATCACCGTGCGCGTGGGCCAGCGCATAGAACCGGGCCTCGCGCGCGAGGAGTTGGAAGCGCGAGTGCTGGAGGCGATCAACGCGCTGAACGGTTGACGGCGGCGGCTACGATGGGCCGGTTGCGGAATGGCGGTTGTTGGAATTTTCCTCTGAAAAGCGGACTTACCGGACGCGCCGACTTAGCCGCCATTCGAAGGCTTGTGACTTTATAAGGCTTTGGGCATGCTCCGTCGCATGAAAGCCATTTGGAAAAGCGTGAATAGCCGAGATGGCAAACGACTGGTGGAAATATTCGACCACGGTGATGGTTTCTATTCTTTCGAAGAAAGCCGCGAAGCAATCGAGGATATACCTGATTTAGGCCCCGAGACCTATTGGATGTGCTCACATGTGTCGGGCCTATACGACAGTCCAGAGGCGGCAGAGATCGACGCGAGAGCGACCCTTGATTGGTTCAGAGAATAGGCCTCACGCCCCGCACAACGTCCGCTCACCCCGACTTTCCCCCGTCCAGGCGCACTCTTGAGGGTACGGAAACTTGCCGTCCCTTCACCCGCCCAAGTTCGACAACGAAGGGCGGGTTTCGGCAACGCGGGCCGAGTCATTCAACGTCAGAAAAGTCGGGGGAAGCGGACTTCACGGAATGGCAAGATGCGCCGTCTCTGACCCCCACGCTGTTGTCGCAAATTCGACGGAACGACCGTCTATCCGAGATAGCCTCATGTAATCATGAATCTTTGAAATCGGCTCGATAACAAGGGAAATTGGATTGATCTGGACCAAGACGTAGCCAGATTTAAGAAATCCAATTTTTCGCATAGGCACCAGTATCTTGTCTTCGAAAGCGAGTGGTGAGGGATCGAACTTGCGCCCCTCGACCAGTTCGCCGTTGATGGACAACGAACATGCTTCCGGCCCACCTTGGCAAATTTCCATGCAGTCAAAAAAATCAAGTTCATGACTTTCAATCTTAATCTGCATCGCGCTCCTCCGGGCACTGACATAGCCAATAGCCAGACGTCCGCAATGTCCGCGCCTTCGGAAAGGCCGCTTACCGGTTAAAATGTTGAAAAGCTGCCCTTCCACTGAGTTCGACCGATATCGGCACCAGATCAGCCTAACCGAACGACCGTAATGGGCGCGAAGCAGACGTCGCCGTGAATATCAGCCGCGTTGGCAATTTTAAAAATTTCCTACATCGCTTGGCCTGCCGCACTGCCGCTAAGCCTTGCGGACCTCCACGGCCTGTTCCTGCAATTCCACTTTGCCGAAGCTGGTGAGGAACGCGGCATCGGCGGCATCGCGGCCGACGCCGATCTTGGCGATGCTCTCCGGGTCGGCCATGCCGGTCGCGTCCACCATGTGCCATGCCCCGTCAAGGAAGACTTCGGCCACCGCGTGAAAGTCCTGCGGCTCGACCCCGAGGCCGTAGACGCTGGCGAAGCGGGCGGGAACGGTGCTGGCCCGGGCCAGCGCGATCATCAGGTGCGCATAGTCGCGGCATACGCCCCGGTGGCTGTGAAAGGTATCGATGGCGGTCGTCATGGCATCGCTCGAACCGGGTTCGTAGCGCAGCGTATGGGCGATCCAGTCGCGGATCGCCGCGATGCGCGCGCCGCCTGCGGTTCCGGCGAATTCGCTTTCCACGAAGTCCTGAAACGTATCGGCCAGGCAATAGCGGGAGGCCATCAGGTAATCGACGGTCTCGCCCGGCAGCATGTGCGGCGGCGTGGCGGCCAGCCCGCTGACATCGGCAATCAGCCGGTTGACCTCTACCGTGGCCTGATAGCGCACGCTCAGCGGCTCGGCGATCCGCAGCCAGATACGATCGCCGATGCCGGACTGGCCCGGCACCCGGGCGAAATGCCGCGAGCGGGGCAAATCGATATGCGCGTGCAGCACGTTCTGTTCCGGGATCATCGCCGCTTCGATCTGCAGCAGGACATCGACCGGCCCCGGCAGGGTATAGTCGAGGCGTGTATCGATCGAAATCCGCATGCGGCCCCTCGCTCTTCAGCCCGGTCCTCCGCCCAAGGCCGCGAACCGGCATCAGGCGTCCAAACCGTTCAGGAAATGGCCTTCTATCATCCGGACGGCCTCTTCGCAGCGCCTGCGGGCGGCTTCACCCGGAACATTTTCCTATTTCAGCCCGCCCTGCCACACTGCGCGCGGCATCTGCCTGCCCTGCTCTTTGAACCGTCCATATCGAACCCCGCAGCGCATGTGGGCGAAGTTCAAAATTCCCCCGCAAGTGCCGGACAGGCCCTCTCAATCCCCGCCGGCACCACCGTCGTGATCGCCGCGGCCGAAGTCGGGACGCGAATCGTCCTGGCCTTCCTCGATGATCGAGCGGCGGATGGCGCGGGTGCGGGCGAAGTGGTCGAACAGCATGTCCCCATCGCCCACCCGGATCGCGCGCTGCAAAGCGGTCAGGTCTTCGGTGAAGCGCTGGAGCATGGTGAGCACCGCGTCCTTGTTGGACAGGAACACGTCGCGCCACATCGTCGGGTCGCTGGCGGCGATGCGGGTGAAGTCGCGGAAGCCGCCCGCCGAATACTTGATGACTTCGCTCTGCGTCACGTCCTCCAGGTCGGAAGCGGTGCCGACGATGGTATAGGCGATAAGGTGCGGCAGGTGGCTCGTCACCGCCAGCACCAGATCGTGGTGCTGAGCGCTCATGATCTCGACATTGGCGCCCAGCGTTTCCCAGAATTCCACCAGCGCGGAAAGCTTGAGCAGGTCGGTCTGTTCGGGCGGGGTGACGATGCACCAGCGGTTGCGGAACAAGTGCGCGAAGCCCGCGTCCGGCCCTGAATTTTCCGTGCCCGCCACCGGGTGTGCCGGGATCACCAGATGATCGGGCAGCGCCTCGCCCAGCGCCTTGGCGATCGCCTGCTTGCTGGAGCCGACATCGCTGACGAGCGCATGGGCCGGGATCGCCTCGCGCAGCGGCGCGGCGGCTTCGCCCATGGCGCCCGGCGGCACGCAGAAGATCACCAGATCGGCGCCCTGCACGGCCTCCACGGCGGTATCGCAGACAGTGTGCACCAGCCCGCGTTCGGCGGCACGCGCACGGTATTCGGGCGAAATGTCATAGCCTGTGGTGACGACGCCCGGCAGGAATTCCTGCACAGCAAGGCCGATCGAGCCGCCCTGCAAACCCAGCCCGATAATCGCAACCCGTTCGAAACTCACTGCGCGGCCTCCGCCATTTCGCGCAAGGCCCCTGCAATGGCATCCATGTCATGCGCATGACCGATAGTGATGCGCAGACCGTGCGGCAGGCCCTGATTGGGCAGCCAGCGCACGATATAGCCGCGCTCGGCCAGTCCCTCGAACGCGGTTTCGGCGGTCAGCCTGCCTTCGAACAGCACCAGCACGAAGTTCGCCTGACTGGGCAGCGGGCGCAGGCCGTGATTGCTGAGCGCGGCGATCTTCTCCACGAAGCGGGCGCGTTCGTCCCGGTTGTGGACGCGGCTGCGCTCCACGAAGGCCATGTCGTCCAGCGCGGCGCCGGCCATGGCCTGCCCCGTGTTGGAGACATTGAACGGCCCGCGAATGCGGTTGAGCGTGGCCACGATCCCCGGCGCGCCGGTGGCCCAGCCGATGCGCTCTCCGGCCAGGCCGAAGATCTTGGAGAACGTGCGCGTCACCAGCACATTCTCATGCGCGGCGGCCAGCGCCAGCGCGCCGTCGTCATCCTCCGGCGCGACATATTCGCCGTAAGCCTGATCGATCACCAGCAGCACGTCGGCCGGCAGCGCGGCGTGGAGGCGCGCGATCTCGCCGCTGGGCAGGAACGATCCGGTGGGATTGTTGGGATTGGCCACGAAGACCACGCGCGTGCGCGCCGTCACCAGCGCCAGCAGCGCTTCCACATCGGTGCCGTAATCCGCATCGGGCGCCACCACTGGCTCTGCCCCGCACCTGCGCGCGGCGATATCGTAGACCGAAAAGCCGTAGCGCACGTAGATCACTTCGTCGCCCGGTCCGGCATAGCCCTGCGCGGCCAGATTGAGCAGTTCGTCCGAGCCCGTGCCCATGACGATGCGTGCCGGATCGATGCCGTGCAGCGCGCCAAGGCGCGCGCGCAGATCCTTGCTGTCCGGGTCCGGATAGAGCGAGGGGGCCTTGGCCCTGGCCGCCAGCGCCCGTTCGCTGGTGCCCAGCGGGTTCTCGTTGGCCGAAAGCTTGATCAGCGGGCGCCCGTCCTTGCCCGCCGACTTGCCGGGCACATAGGCATGGATCGCCTCGATCCAGGGCTTGGGCACTGGCTGACTTTGGGGGGCTTTGCTGCGGGTTTCGGTTTCGCTCATGACGGGCGGGCCTTTAACCTACCAAAGCCGCGAATAACAGGAGTCTTTGACGGGTGCGCTCAGCCCATCCGTGCCGAGCTTGCGGCACCGGCCCGCTCCCCCGCCCGACCTCCCATCAACTATACTTCCGTGGGAAGTCGGGCGAGGGAGCGGGCCGGTGCCGCACGGAAATGGCGAATGCCGTTTCCGACTATCAATTGACACGCGAGAGCCCCTTCCCCACTTCACGAAACCGCAATGTCAGAAGCCCCGATCCTAGACGAGAGCCAGGTGCTCGAACTGGCCGATCCGCTGCCGCTCGACGGCGGGCAGAGCCTGTCCGGCGTGCGCATCGCCTATGAAACGCACGGCACGCTGAACGCGGCGAAGGACAACGCGGTACTGATCTGCCACGCGCTGACCGGCGATCACCATGTCGTCTCCAACCACCCGCGCACCGGCAAGCCCGGCTGGTGGGTGCGCATGGTCGGCCCCGGCAAGCCGATCGACACGGACAGGTTCCACGTGATCTGCGCCAATGTGATCGGCTCGTGCATGGGCTCCACCGGCCCGGCCAGCCCGGCGCCGGACGGCAAGCCCTGGGGCATGCGCTTCCCGGTGATCACCATCCGCGACATGGTGCGCGGGCATGTGGCCCTGCTCGATGCGCTGGGAATCGCGCGGCTGCATGCCGTCGTCGGCGGATCGATGGGCGGGATGCAGGCACTCTCGCTCGCCGCCGATTTCCCCGAACGCACCGCCGCCGCGCTGGTCATCGCCTCGACCGCGCGCCACTCGGCGCAGAACATCGCCTTTCACGAAGTGGGGCGGCAGGCGATCATGGCCGATCCGGACTGGCACGAAGGCGACTATTATGCCGTTGGCGAAACTGGCGGCAAAGGTCCGGAGAAAGGCCTCGCCGTCGCCCGCATGGCCGCGCATATCACGTACCTTTCGGAAGAAGGCCTCACCACCAAGTTCGGCCGCCGGTTGCAGGACCGCGAGGCAAAGACCTTCGGGTTCGACGCCGATTTCCAGATCGAAAGCTACCTGCGCTATCAGGGCCTCTCGTTCACCGGGCGCTTCGATGCCAATTCCTACCTCTACATCACCCGTGCCATGGACTATTTCGATCTGGCCGAGGAGCACGGCGGGCGGCTGGCCAATGCCTTTGCCCGATCGAAAGCGCGCTTCTGCCTCGTCAGCTTCGATACCGACTGGCTCTATCCCACGGCGGAATCGCGCAATGTGGTGCATGCGCTCAACGCAGCGGGGCTGCCGGTGAGTTTCGTCGAACTCTCCGCCCCGTTCGGGCACGATTCCTTCCTGCTCGACGTTCCCGCGCTCGACCGCGTGGTCGAAGGATTTCTGTGATGATCGAATTGAGTGACGATCCGGCCCGGATCGATGTGCCCCGCATCCACGGCTGGCTCGCATCCAGTTACTGGACGCCGGGCGTGACCCGCGAACAGGTGGAGCGCCAGATCGCCGGATCGCATTGCCTCGGCGCCTATCACCCGGAGCAGGGGCAGGTCGGCTTCGCCCGCGTCATCTCCGATCGCGCCAGTTTCGCCTGGCTCGCCGATGTCTGGGTGGAAGAGAGCATGCGCGGGCAAGGGCTCGGCCGCCGCATGGTCCAGTGGTTCCTCGACCAGCCTGACTACGCGAACATCCGCCGCTTCGGCCTCGCCACGGCCGATGCCCACGGCGTCTATGCCGCGCTCGGCTTCACGCCGCTGGCCCGGCCGGAACGCTATATGGAGCGGCTCACCCCGCAGTTAGCCTCCATGCTGGCCAGCGCGCCATGAAAGCCCGGCTGCGTCCCGATCTTGCCGTGATCGCCGACAGCGTCACGCCCGGCGCCAGCCTGCTCGATGTCGGCTGCGGCGACGGCGCGCTGATGGCCGCCCTGCGCGACGAAAAGGGCTGCGATGCGCGCGGCATGGAACTCGATCCGGCGAATGTTGCGGCCTGCGTGGCCAAGGGGCTGTCGGTAATCCAGGGCGATGCGGACAAGGATCTGGCGTTCTATCCCGACAAGTCGGTCGATTACGCGATCCTCTCGCAAACGCTGCAGACGACCATGCGCCCGGACAAAGTGCTGGAGGAACTGCTGCGCATCGGCGCCAAGGCTTTCGTCAGCTTCCCCAACTTCGCCCACTGGCGCGGGCGCCTGTCGCTGCTGTGGAACGGGCGCATGCCGGTAACGCGGCTGCTGCCCGTGCCGTGGTACGAAACGCCCAATATCCACCACCTCACCATCAACGACTTCCGCGCATTGCTGAGCGAACGCGCCATTACGGTGGATGGGCAATGGTTTCTATCGGGCGGCTCCAGATGCAGCGCGTCTGCCGCGAACTTCCGCGCCGAGCACGCAGTGTTCCTGCTGTCACGGGGATAAGACCGCCCGGCCCGCCGCTCACCCTATCTGCAAGCCGCAGTAGACCCCGAGCTTGTTCCCGTCGGGATCGCGCAGGTAGGCCCCGAAAGCCCCGCGCGCCTGCGGCTTGGCTTCCGGCTTACCTTCACTGGTACCGCCGTTGGCGAGCCCGGCTGCATGCCAGGCTTTCACCGCCTCTTCGCTCGGAGCCTCGAAGATGATCGTGCCGCCATTGGCAAACGTGCAAGGCTGGCCGTCACGCGCAGGGCCAAGGAGGAACTTCATCCCTCCAAGGTCCCACATCACGATAGGGTACTGTTCCGGCGTCGCGCACTCCGCGACGTCCAGCACCCCGAACGTGGCATCATAAAAAGCACGCGACTTCGCGAGGTCGTTCGACCCCAAGCGGATGGACTTGAGCAGCATATGTTTTCCTCTCCTCTGCCGTTCTTTTCAGCCCGCCGCGTTATCAGTCCATCGCATACAAGGCGCAAAGCTTGTTGCCTTCCGGATCGCGCAGATAGGCGAGATAGAGCTTTCTGCCCCCGAAATCGCGCACGCCCGGCGGGTCTTCACAGGACGCACCGCCCGCTTCGCAGCCCGCCTTGTGCCAGGCATCGACCATCTCCGCGCTGTCGCAAGTGAAACCGATGGTGCCGCCATTGGCAAACGTGGCAGGCTCCCCGTCGATCGGGCTGCAAATCATGAAATTCGCGCCCTTGTTGGCATAGGCGATACGGCCTGCGGCAGGATCGCTCATGAGCGGTGTGCCGCCGAGCACACCGAACATGGCATCGTAGAAGGTCTTGGCCTGGGCAAGATCGTTACTGCCTACGCAGATATGGCTGAACATGGATTCTCCGCTTAGGGGGATAGTTTGGAGCCGCAGATTGCAAGCCCCCCGCCCAGCGGTCAACCACGCCGCCCTTCCGGAGGCCGCGCCCCAACGATAAATCGCCCTGCCCGCGCCCAGGCACGTCTCGCCGACTTATCCACGCGTTTCGTTTGAACCCCGGAACACCGCCGGGTGGACGCCCCGCCAGCGCTTTGGCATCGCAAATGTCATGTGGCACATCTATCAATTCCCCCTTTGCCCCTATAGCCGCAAGGTCCGGCTGCTGATGGCCGAAAAGGGCATTGCCTACGAATTGCAGACAACGCGTCCGTGGGAAGGCGAAGACCGTCTCTTCGAAATGAACCCGGCGGGGCGCACCCCGGTGGTCAAGGAAACCGAGCGCAATATCGTCCTGTCCGACAGTCAGGCGATTTGCGAATATTTCGAGGAAACCGTAGACCGCAATCCGCTGATCAGCGGCACGGCGCAGCAGCGCGCGGAAATCCGGCGGCTGATCGCGATGTTCGACGAGAACTTCTATGGCGACGTCTCGGGCCCGCTGCTGCTGGAGCGCATGAAAAAGCGGCTCGTCCTGCGCCAGTCCCCCGATGCCCGCGCCCTGCGCGAGGCCATGAAGCTGGCACACGACTACCTCGATTACATCGACTACCTGATCGACAACCGCCCCTGGATCGCCGGGCCTACGATGACTCTGGCCGATCTGGCCGCCGCCGCGCAGATTTCGGTCGCGGACTATCTCGGCGGGCTTGACTGGTCGGGCCACGAGCAGGCGCGCGGCTGGTATCTGGTGATGAAATCGCGCCCCTCCTTTCGCCCGCTGCTGTCAGAGCGGATGGAAGTGATCCAGCCGCCCAGCCACTACGCGGAAGTGGACGCGTAACCGTATAACCGGAAACCCGCCCCCTGCCGGAACGGACCGGCAGGGATGCCGTCAGGCCGCGCTCTTGGCCCCGAAGCGGCCGTGCTTGCGGAACTGCGTCATCCAGCGGTCCAGGAACAGCCCCAGCGGGCGCGGCTGCACGCCAAGCTCGGCCAAGCCGGGCGCCGTGCCGCTGGCAACGCTGCCTGCCTTGAGCAGCTTGAACTGATCGCTGGTGATCGGCGCGCCCGGCAGCCAGCCGGTGAGCGCAGCGATCAGGCTCGACACACCGTCCGGCAGCACCGCGAAGCTGCGCGAACGCCCCTCGGCAGCGGCAATGCGCTCATTCAGTTCGAGCATGGTGAGGACCTCGGGCCCGCCCAGTTCATAGGTCTTGCCGCCATGCGCCGCCGGATCTGCCAGCGCATTCGCGATCGCTTCGGCCACATCGTCGACAAAGACCGGCTGCAGCTTGGCCTCGGGCGCGAAGACAGGCAGCACCGGCAGCCGGGTCATCAGACCGCCGAACATCATCAGGAAATTGTCATCGGGCCCGAAGATCAGCGAGGGACGCACGATCGTAGCGTCCGGGAACTCGGCGCGAACCGCCTGCTCGCCTTCGGCCTTGGTGCGGGCATAGGCGACATCCGACTGCGCATCACCGCCAATCGCGGAGACATGCACGAAAGCGTCTGCCCCAGCCGCCTTGGCAGCCGCGGCAATGCGTCCGGCGCCCTGCCCCTGCAGGGCATCAAGATCACCGGAAAACGCGCCAGCCAGATTCACCACCGCGTCCGACCCGGCCAGCACGGCCGCCAGCGAATCGGGCTTGGTCACATCGGTACGGGCGAACTGAACCTGCCCGAGATTGCCGAGCGGCCTGATCGTATAGGCTTTCTGCGGATTGCGGCTGGCAATACGCAGACGCGCGCCGCGCGCCAGCAGTTCCTGCGCCAGATGCCTGCCAACGAAACCACTGCCGCCCAGGACAGTGATGATCTTGCCTGCAAGGGAATCGGAGGGGCGTTGGCTCATGGTCAGATCGGTCCTTCGCTCAGCGGCGCGATCTCGACAACCATCCCGCACCGCAGCACATGATTTTCGCCCCTGCCACAAGGGCGCACAGGGAGCAACCGCACAGTTACACGGCATCCCCCCTTGCACCCCAGCGCCAATCCGGCGGCAACAACGGCAAAGACAAAAATCTTGCATCACCCCCAGTTGACAACCCCGCCCGGCCTGCGTAGAGGCGCGCTCCTACCTAGCGGGGATCGCAATCCGGCCCCGCCCGTGCCCAGATGGCGGAATTGGTAGACGCACCGTCTTCAGGTGGCGGCGCTCGTAAGGGCGTGGAGGTTCGAGTCCTCTTCTGGGCACCATTCACCTGCTCGCAGGTGTCCGTAAGTAGCCAAAAAGCCCGGATTTCTCCGGGCTTTTTTCTTTCCGGCGTTCGCTGTTGTTCGCCCATTGAGGCCCCCAACCGCGACCACGTGGGGGCCTTTTGGGAGCCTCGAATGGGGGCCTTCGATCAGGTCTCTCCTGCCTTGAGTTCATCGAGCCAGTCACTCCACCACTGCATCATCTCGACCCGCTCGTCCCAGTAGGCAGTGCGGTTGTAGATCGCACTCGTAGCATTGCCCACCTGCCGGGACATTGCACGGTCGATTACGTCGCGGTCCCACTTCCCTCTTTCGTTCAGCAGGGAGCTTGCCGTCGACCGAAAGCCGTGAGCGGACTGGACTCCAGCATACCCTAGCCGCCTTAGCGCCCCGTTGACCGTATTCTCGGAAATCGGCTTGGCGCCCGTATGAAAGGCCGGAAACACAAAGGGGCCGTTACGGTGCTGCTCCATTTCCCGGATGATGGCCATTGCCTGTCGAGAAAGGGGGACGTCGTGCGGACGACGCTTCTTCATGTCTGCAATCGGTGGAGACCAGCGGGCGCGGTCGAGATCGAGATTTGCCCATTTCATCTTCCTGATTTCGCCCGGGCGCTGGAACAGGTGTGGCGTGATCCGCAGCGCCGCAAGCGTCGATGGGTAGCCGGAGCACTCGTCCATCTTCCGCAGGAGAATGCGCAGGTCGTCGACGTCGATAATGGCTGCCATGTGCGTGACATCGGGAGCTAGAAGAGCGCGTTGCAGAGCCAGCGTCGGGTTGTTCGTAGCGCGGCCCGTAGCGATCGCATAGTTGAAGACCTGCCCGGCTACCGACCGAAGCCGCTTCGTGGTTTCCCTCAGTCCAGTCTTCTGGATACGATCAAGGACGGCGAACATCTCGGGGGTGGTGATCTCCGCGATGGGGGCGCTGCCGAACGCCGCCTTCAGCTTCCCGAGCAGCCATTCCTTCTTTTTGATTGTAACGGCTGCACGACCTTCCTGACGGTCCTTTTCAATCAGTTCGTCAGCGATGGCGGCAAAGGTCTGACTGGCTTCATACTTGCCCTCTCGCTTAGCAACCTTGCGTTCGCGGGCTGGGTCTCGGCCCTCTGATACTGCGGCACGCGCCTCGTCGCGCAGTTCGCGTGCCCGCCTGAGCGTGATGTCCGGCCAGGCGCCAAAACTGAGCTTACGCTCGACCCCGTGGTGGCGGAACTTCATCCGCCACAGCTTTGAACCCTTTGGCGTAATGAGAAGGTAAAGGCCTTTTTCGTCGGCCAGCTTCCAGTCCTTCGCGCGAGGTCGCGCGTTCTTGATGGTATTGTTGGTGAGGGGCATCGTTGTCCTGCCAGCATTA
This sequence comes from Novosphingobium beihaiense, assembly GCF_022832375.1. Classification (GTDB taxonomy): domain Bacteria; phylum Pseudomonadota; class Alphaproteobacteria; order Sphingomonadales; family Sphingomonadaceae; genus Novosphingobium; species Novosphingobium beihaiensis. Next base: position 141,884 of record NZ_JALHLG010000007.1, on the reverse strand, counting down.
TCTGTGTTCTGGGCGGAAAGGCTGCAGGCGAGCGGCTGAGGGGGGCGGAGCAGTGGCTCGACCCACCTCGCCGCGAGCAGCGAGAGCAACGATTTGGAGAGCAGAATTAGAATTGAGATCGAGAGTGAAGGGGCTGCGGGGACTTCAGGGCCGGCTTTCCTGGAACCGCATGAGTTCGCTGTGAGGGATGCGCCGGGCGGTTCCGATCGTTACGTAGCGGATCTCATCCGCGTTCATCATGTCGTACATCTTGGTGCGACCGATGCTGAGCAACTCGCAGCACTGTTTGATGGTGTAGAGCTTGGCGACGTTCAACTTCGTTCTCCTTTAAGTTTTTAGGAGCTGCCCATCTATGGGCGTAATCGGTCGTCGCCAAGCATCTTGAAGGGGTCAATCCTGACTTAACGATCAGAAAGTTAAAGATTTTGTGCCTGGCTCGCGTGGAGGGAGATGGCCGACCAGATGTCCTCGACCATGCTCTCGCTCAGGATCGAGGTGTCGACCTGAACCCACGTCGGCTCTCCATCCGACCAGTTGAGCAGATCGACCTGCATGGCCGGCCCGCGCAGCATGTCGAGCGGTTCGTCATCGTCGATCGGTCCCGCGTAGCTGATGCGGAAGTGCAAAGGCGCGCGGTAGCCCAGAAAGTCGAGCGTCCCATCGAGGATGAACGAGCCGGTCTGGCAGGCTCCATCGTAGCGTTCCTCCATCGCTTCGAAGTCAGGAGCAGGCCCGGGTTCATCGGTATTGATCCCGATCGCGCTGAGCAGATCGTGGGTTTCCTTGGCCGGAGCGTCACACTCGAGGCGTCGGAGGAGTTCGTGGGCAAGGTAGGTGGGCAGCTTCATGTTCGCGTCCTTCATACAGTCGTGTTCAGGCGCAGCGACGCCAATGCGGCGCTGGCCGATGTTCCAGCGGTGGCAATGTTGAATGTTCAGGCGGCTGCGAGACGGCGCAGGTCGTCGAGACGGCGCAGGTCGTCGAGACGGCGCAGGTCGTCGAGGATCAGTGCCTTCTGGTCCGAAACCCGGTCCTGCCCGTGCAACTGCTCTTCCCAGAGCAGTTCAAGCTTGCGGATCACGCCCGCAAGGTCTGGTGCCTGCAGGTCGAGGAGGTACTCCTCGGATGCGATCAGGCGCTCTTCCAGCGCCCGGATGTTGTCCGCTGCGCCATCAAGCTGTTGATGAAGGTCGTCGATGTTGGCGATGGTGCTGGCCCAAATGGTGGGCGGACTGGTAGTCGGCTGGTCAGCCATTGAGTCGTCTCCTCATAAGACGGTTGATGGTCAGGCCCGGCTGGAGGTTGCCGCCTCTGGTCGGGCCGTTTTTGGAATTAGGAGTCGGCGAGTCGCCGCGCAAGTGGTTGAGTCCACTTTATTTTCAAGTCCTGTTCTAGAGCCAGGACCAATAGCAATTATTCCGAAACAGTGTTGAGGGCGGCAGCAACCGCCCTCTGTCTGACTGTCTAGGATGTTTTTATATTTATGGCAGAAAAAGAGAGAAGAAGAGAAAGCAGATACTGCGCTGGAGAGATTTCACTTCAAACTTTGAGGCACCCTAGACAGACAGACAAATGCGAACCCCTTAGAGCAGCACCAACGTGGTACTGCCAAGAGAGGCGTGGAACGCTTCCAGATCGACACCGGCGAGATCGGACAGGAGAGCCACCTCAAAATCCATTCCCTTGGCGTCGGGCAATTCGCCTGCGAACACTCCTCCCGCGTTCTCAAATTCTTGAGCGCGAGCAGCTGACGTAAACTTCAGCCACAGCCCTTGGTTCCGGATCACCCACAGCGATTTCCGCCCCTTAGCCGTCCGCTGCTGGCCAAGCGAGATCCCGCCCAGCTGCTTCAGTGCATTAGCAATAGTGCGCTCGGACACCCGGCCACCGTTCAGTTCGTACACAACCTCCTCAATCGTCACGATGTCTCGGCAAAGCAGCCCTTTCCGCTCCGCGATGATGTGGGCCAGATCCTGCACCAGCGGGTTGGCGCTGCGCCGGATCAGCTGGCGCTTGGCATCGGTCATCGGGGCCGGGGCATGGGAATTGAAGTCGGACAGATCGACGTTGTCGAGGAAGTGCCGGATCACCCCCAGGTTCTCTTGCCACCACGAGGCGAACTCACGGTAATAACCATCGGGACGGGGCTGAGCCGGGCTGTCGATCATGAAGATGCGACGATCATCGGCTTCGATCAACATCGGCACAGCGAGGTTCGTCGTAAAGATCATGGTAGAGTAAATATTCCAGCGCCGTGGCTTGAGGTGCTTTTCGTTCACTACCAGATCATCAGCGGTGATGAGTTCCTTAAGTTCATTGTATGTGGACAAGCCGGTTCCGATATTCAATTCAGGGCAATACAGGACTGTATTTTCCTTGATCCATCCCTCAAAGTTGCCTTGCATTTCACGAGAAGATGTCTGTCGAAAGTTGCTTTCTCCAACGAGGCCCTTCCAGATGCTGGTTAGCATCGACTTGCCCACTCCCTGATTACGGGTGCGCAAGATGGTTGCGTGGCGTACCCGATCGCCAGGGTTCCGAACGGTGTGCGCAATCACCTTAAGAAGATGGTCACGTTCGACTTGGGCCGGGATCAGAAACTCCATGAACTTGAGGAACGGGCTCGGATCGCCAGCGACTGACGAAATCTCTGACGAGCGGTACGTGTTGTATGTGTCACTGTTGTCGCGCATCACAATGCCGGCAGGACCTCTCGGGTCATATGTGATGTCCTGAACCTTCCGGACAAACCCGCCATCGAGAACAAACGACGCGAAAGTGTCCCGACCACCGTGAACTTTGCCGTGCATACCGCTAAACCCACTTTGCGTCAGGTGAACGCCGGACGGGGGGTGATAGAAGCGGTCTTGTGCGGCCAGATAGACGTACTCGGCCGCTTTCGGGATCCACTCTGTCGGCTCTGGTGATCCAGTTTTCCAACCGCTTGCCACCGTCGATCGTGTCTCCGCCTCAGTCAGACCCTTCTTAATCGCCACGTCAGCCAGCGCGTCCGCAAAAGGCGTCCAGTCCACACCAGCCGCCGCAACGTGGCGCGCAATATAGGCCGACTGCGAGAAAAGCGTTGTGTTGCGACTTCCTTCGGTCGCTCCTGCCATTTCGTCACAGGCATACTGTAGAGCGAGACCCAGAAATCGTTCGATCCCCGGCTCCGCTGTCACGTTGATTTTGACACCCAGACGCGCCGCCTGCTTCGAGCCGGTTGCGTCGTTGGTCGTCGCGGTCAGCCCCGCAGCAGCTAGTTCGGTGCGCAGTTTTGCCTCGAACCCCTCGGGCAGTGCCGGGATCTGGTCCATCACCTCCCACAGGTTGCACGTCGCAGCGTAGGGCTGGCCCGTATCGGGGTGCATCGAGGGCGGCACCACAACCTGGTTGCCGTTCCCGAGCAGCTCCACGAGCATCGAGCCGGCCGTACCTTTAATCTTGAAGTTGGCCTCACCGTCCCAGCGGAACGCCAACGCCATGCCCTTTTTGCCGCGCCGCTCCCAGGGGGTGGCAGGCAGAAGGGCCTTAATGGTGTCGATCACGGCCTCGTCATCTGTGTCGATGTCCAGCATGCACAGCCCGGACTGCGGGCCGAGCGGCAGGCCGATGTTGCAGGTGGCGTAGTTGCGCAGCCACTGCGCACGTTCATCATCGGAGGGCATCTGCGAACAGTACTTCTGCCACTCGGTCAGAAACGGGCGCTTCGAGTTCTCACGCAGGGGCATCACGGGAAGTAGCGCCTGCCAGTACTCGGGGGCGTAATGTGCAAATATATCAGTTTTCAAGTGTAAAATCCTTATCTTTATTTCATGGAGTAGCGCGCTGAGGGACAGATAACCCGACACATCCAAGTCGTCACGAAACGAAATGACGTTAATCCATGATAAACGCCAAAATACTTAGAAAATTAGGGTGCATCATGGCTTAGCGGAGATTTATGGTTTGCACCGCCATCCAAGTCTATGTACACGCATGCGCGCGCGTTACTTAAAAAGCCTTATAGCATGCAGGCGGTCAGACCATCTTTTGCTGCGAGCGTTGTCGATGCCTCCAGCAGGCACCAGTCCCTCGACGAGGAATGCCCGGGCAGCAACTACACACGATGCCATGACATGATGTTGCACTAGCGGGGAGAGGGTGGCGACTGTGAGCAAACGCCTCTGAGGGCGCGTCTGTCCACCTGAAATTGAATTGCAAGGGCAGGCCATGTTCATGGATCGGACAGCGCCCCACAAGCGGCCCCCGCCAACGAAGGGTACCACGCTATAATTGCCGGCAATGCCCCCGCACCGACGCTAGGGGTGAAAATCCCGAGATGAAATTTTTGAAAATTCCGGGGTTTAGCCTGACTTTGGATCACGCGCCTTCACGACCTTCTGCGGTAGGATCAAACCGTTGAGCGCGAACGAGGGCCCTGATTTGCGTAGACAAACCGCAACGCGACATGAGCATCAGCACGCGCTAGGAGATGCAGGCGAACTGTCAGAAGGGGGACAGGAATTGTCGATACCGGACTATCAGGCGCTGATGCTGCCCGTATTGCGGCTGGCCGCGAAGGGCGAAACGCGCGTGCCGGACGCTGCAACCCGGATCGCTGACGAACTGGCGCTAAGCGAGGAGGAACGTGAAGTGCTGCTACCGAGCGGGCGCCAGCGCATACTGCACAACCGCATCCACTGGGCCAAGTTTTACATGAGCAAGGCCGGCCTGATCGACAGCCCCAGCCGCGGCCGGTTTGTCGCCAGCCAGGCAGGTCACGCACTGCTGGCACGAGATCCTGCCTCGATCGACGTTGAACTTCTCAAGTCCTACGAGAGTTTCAGGGTCTTTTATGGCGGTATGGGCAGCGCCTCTGTCGAGGAGGAGCTGCCAGCAAAGGCGTCAGTGTCGTCAGACGCAACCCCGGAAGAACAGATCGATGCAGCCCAAGCCGCGATACACGAGGCACTCAAGGCCGAGCTGCTGGACCGCATTCTTGCGCAAAGCCCCGCCTTTTTCGAACGGCTGATCGTCGATCTGCTCGTCGCCATGGGCTACGGCGGCAGCCACGAACGCGCCGCGCGCAACCTCGGCAAGAGCGGCGACGGAGGTGTGGATGGCGTTATCGACGAGGATCGGTTGGGGTTGGACCGCATCTACGTCCAGGCAAAGCGATATGCTGCTCATGTCAGCGTTGGGCGGCCCGAGATCCAGGGCTTCGTCGGCAGCCTGGTCGGTCTTGGGGCAACCAAGGGTGTCTTTGTCACCACATCAAGTTTCAGCGCACCGGCTGCTGACTTCGTCCGGCACATCCCGCAGCGCATCATCCTGATCGACGGCGAACGGCTGACAGACCTGATGACGGAATATGGCGTCGGCGTCAGGGTCAGCCGCAGCGTGACCGTCAAGCGCGTGGACGAGGATTTCTTCGCCGAGGACTGACGGGTACCTCTCCCAATTTTCCCAGCCTCGGCTATTGGCTATCGATACAGAGCAGGGCCAACTGGCCGAAGCACCAACGGAGCATCTTGCAAGCCATGAGCAACGGCAACCTCGATTGGATTACGAACTTCATTTGGGGGATTGCCGACGATGTGCTGCGCGATCTTTATGTCCGGGGCAAATACCGCGATGTGATCCTGCCCATGACAGTCCTGAGGCGGCTCGATACCGTGCTGGAACCGGTCAAGGACAATGTCCGGGCCATGAAGGAACAGCTCGATGCTGCCGGGGTGATCGAGCAGGACGCGGCGCTGCGCCAGGCCGCCGGACAAGCCTTCTACAACACGTCACCATTCACCCTGCGAGACCTTCGCAATCGCGCCAGCCAGGCGCAGCTCAAGGACGACTTCGAGGCATACCTCGATGGGTTCAGCCCCAATGTGCAGGAGATCCTGGAGAACTTCGAGTTCCGCAACCAAATCCCCAAGTTGTCTCGCGCCGACGTTCTGGGCGGCCTGATCGAGAAGTTTCTTGACCCGCAGCTCAACCTTGGCCCCAATCCCGTTCTGCACGGCGACGGGTCGGTCAAGCTGCCCGCGCTCGACAACCACGGCATGGGCACGATTTTCGAGGCACTGGTTCGCAAGTTCAACGAGGCGAACAACGAGGAAGCCGGCGAACACTGGACGCCGCGCGATGCCGTGAAACTTATGGCGGAGCTGATCTTCCGCCCCGTGGCGGACCAGATCGCATCGGGCACCTATCTGCTATACGACGGCGCGTGCGGAACGGGCGGAATGTTGACCGTCGCCGAGGAAACGCTGGAACGCATCGCCCGGGAACACGGCAAGAAAGTGTCCACGCACCTTTTCGGGCAGGAGATCAACCCCGAGACTTACGCCATCGCCAAGGCCGACCTGATCCTGAAGGGCGAAGGCGAAGAGGCCGACCACATCAGGGGCGGGCCGGAATGGTCGACGCTCAGCAACGATGCCTTCCCGACGCAAGAGTTCGACTTCATGCTGTCGAACCCGCCCTACGGCAAAAGCTACAAGAGCGACCTGGAGCGCATGGGCGGCAAGAGCGGGATCAGGGACCCGCGCTTCATCATCAGCCATGGCGGCGATGACGAATACAGCTTGCTCACCCGGTCCAGTGACGGCCAGATGCTGTTCCTGGCCAACCTCGTCTCCAAGATGAAGCACAAGACCGCGCTGGGCAGCCGCATTGCCAGCGTCCACAACGGATCGTCGCTGTTCACCGGAGACGCCGGAAGTGGCGAGAGCAACACCCGGCGCTGGATCATCGAGAACGACTGGCTGGAGGCGATCGTCGCCTTGCCGCTCAACATGTTCTTCAACACCGGCATCGCCACTTATGTCTGGGTCCTGACCAACCGCAAGCCCGAACATCGCAAAGACAAGGTCCAGCTGATCGACGCGACCGGCTGGTTCTCCCCGCTCCGCAAGAACCTGGGCAAGAAGAACTGCGAACTGACGCCGGATGACATCGACCGCATCGTGCGCACATTCATGAAGTTCGAACCGAACGAACAGTCGCGCATCTTCGACAAGGAAGAGTTCGGCTACTGGAAGGTCACGGTCGAGCGCCCCTTGCGCGTCAGGATCGATCTTACCGAAGACCGCCTTCGCGCATTCCGGGCGACGTGCGCTGAGGAAAAGGAAGGTCCGCTCGCCAATCTTGCAGACCATGCGGCAGACGTTCTGGGCGCAGGCCCGCACATGGACTTCAACGCCTTCCTCGAAGCCCTCGCACCGCTCGCCAGCAAGGCGGGCGTCAAGATGACAGCAAAGCGGGAGAAGCTGTTGCGTGGCAGCCTTGGCGAACGGGATGCCAACGCAGCGGAAGTCATCAAGCGGGTGTACAAGCCGGGCAAGGCCGACCCCGACCCCGCACATGGCCTCTATCCCGCTGTGATTGGCGGCAAGCAGGTGGTCGTCGAATACGAACCGGACACAGCCCTGCGCGACACGGAGAACGTACCGCTGTTGGAGCCGGGCGGGATCGAGGCGTTCGTCGCCCGCGAAGTGCTGCCCTATGCCCCCGACGCCTGGATCGACGCCGAAAAGCCCCAGATCGGCTATGAGATCAGCTTCACGCGCGTGTTCTACAAGCCGCAGCCCCTGCGCACGCTGGAGCAGATCCGGGCTGACATTTTGGCACTGGAGCAGGAGACCGATGGTCTCTTGCCGCAGATCATCGGTGCCGGGACATGATTGAGGGCTTGCAGCCTTACCCGGAAGTCGCAGTGCGAACAGCCGATTGGTTGCCCGCACTGCCGCGACATTGGGAACTGCACCGCGCCAAGACGAGTTTCCGCGAAGTCGATGAGCGTTCGGTGAATGGCGATGAGGAGCTGCTATCGGTTTCGCACAAAACTGGTGTGACGCCGCGCAGCCAGAAGAATGTTACCATGTTCATGGCCGAAAGCTACGAGGGGCACAAAACCTGCCAGCCCGGCGACATCGTGGTGAACACCCTGTGGGCATGGATGGCCGCACTTGGGACCAGCAAGCATGTCGGCATCGTTAGCCCGGCCTACGGCGTTTACCGCCAGCGCGCTGCGATGTTTGACCCTCTATACCTCGATTACCTGCTGCGCACCGAGACCTATCGGGGCGAATATCTGCGGTCGTCGCGCGGGATTACCACATCGCGGCTCCGCCTTTATCCGCCCGACTTTTTGAACATCCCCTTTATTCAGCCCCCGCTCGACGAACAACGGCTGATCGTCCGCTTTCTCGATTGGCATAGCGCGATGACGGCGAAACTGATCCGTGCCAAACGACGGCTGATCGCGCTGCTGAACGAGCAGAAGCAGTCCATTATCCACCGCGCCGTCACGCGCGGCCTCGATCCGGCCGCGAAGCTCAAGCCCTCCGGCGTGGATTGGCTAGGAGACGTGCCGGAGCATTGGGAGGTGAAGCGGCTCAAGTTTGCTTGCCAAGTAAACCCCCGAACATCGGCACCTAGCGCGGACATTCATGTGACGTTCCTGCCGATGGAAAATGTCGGCACTACAGGGCAAGTCGATTACTCGAACCAGAGGCCAACCGCTGACGTTTCGACCGGATACACACCGTTCCAGCAAGGCGACGTGATACTCGCGAAAATCACTCCCTGCTTCGAGAACGGCAAAGGCGCGCTCCTTAGCGACATGCCGACTGCTATCGGCTACGGATCGACCGAGTTCATAGTTCTCCGTCCGATGCCGGGCTTGTTGGCAGATTATGCGTATCTGCTCACCGTCGATCCGGCTTTTCGGCTTCGCGGCACCGAAGCCATGACAGGATCGGCGGGTCAGCAACGTGTCTCGCCCGATTTTGTCGCGAACTGGGTCATTGGCGTGCCACCGGAAGCAGAGCAGAGCGCGATCTGCGCTCATGTCCGCGATCACACTGCCGAGTTCGATGCCGCCATCCGCAAGGTGCAATCTGAGATCAAGTTCATCCAAGAGTTTCGCATCCGCCTCATCGCCGATGTCGTCACCGGCCAACTCGACGTGCGCGACGTGGCGGCGAGCCTGCCCGAAGTCGCTGAGGCCGAGATCGCAGACGATTTGACCGACGGTGGCGAACTGGACGATGATGCCGAAGACTTCATCGACGAGGAAGAAGCCGCCTGACCCATGCCGCCACTCGCCAACCCCAAAATCTACCACATCGTCCACGTGGACAAGCTGGCGTCGATTACGGCGGACGGGTTCCTGTATTCCGATGCGATGCTGGCGCAGAAGCCCGCCGCGGGCACGGTGATCGGGATGAACAAGATCAAGGTGCGCCGGATGAACGAGCTGACGCTCACCAGCCACCCCGACCTGTTCGTGGGCGAATGCGTGCCCTTCTATTTCTGCCCGCGTTCCGTGATGCTCTACCTGATCCACAGGCGCAGTGCTGAGCTTTCATACCAAGGCGGCCAGGTTCCGATCGTCCACCTGGTGGCAGACCTCGATGCTGTGGTCGCATGGGCAAACGCGAAGTGCCGGCGCTGGGCGTTCACCTTGTCCAATGCCGGTTCCTACTATTTCGAGGATCGCTGCGACCTTGCCCAGCTGGATGAAATCAACTGGAGTTCGGTACGCACCAACCAGTGGGCCGGCAGCCCCACGAAGGAACAGAAGCAAGCCGAGTTCCTGATCGAAAGGCGGTTTCCCTGGCATCTGGTCGAACGGATCGGGGTGATCAACGAGGCCACTGGTAAGCGGGCGGCACTTGCCATCGCCAAGGCGGAGCACCGGCCCGCTATTCAAATCTGCCGGAAATGGTACTACTGAGAGCGGGGTAACCATGGCACAGATCGAACTCAGAACCGGAGACATCCTGAAGGCGGATGCGGATGCAATCGTCAACACGGTGAACTGCGTCGGCGTGATGGGCCGAGGCATTGCCCTGCAGTTCAAGAACGCCTACCCCGCGAATTTCAAGGCATACAAGGCTGCCTGCGACGCGGATCTGGTCCAGCCGGGGCGTATGTTCGTGTTCGAAACAGGCAAGTTCACGCCGCGCTACATCATCAACTTCCCGACCAAGCGCCACTGGAAGGGCAAGAGCCGGATGGAAGACATCGACAGCGGCCTGCGCGCGCTTGCCCACGAGGTGCGCGAGCGTGGCATCAAGTCGATTGCCATCCCCCCGCTCGGCGCCGGTCTTGGCGGGCTGAGCTGGAGCGATGTGCTCCCCCGGATCAAGGCGGTGCTGCGCGACATTCCCGACCTTCACGTGATCGTGTTCGAGCCGAACGGCGCGCCTGACACCATCCGCGCATCTTCGGTGCCGCAGATGACTGTGGGCCGCGCCTCGCTTGTCGCGTTGATGCACCGCTACCTGCAAGGGCTGATGGACCCGTTCGTCACGCTGATCGAAGTGCAGAAGCTGATGTATTTCATGCAGGAAGCCGGACAGAACCTCCGGCTCAACTACGTGAAGCACCACTATGGCCCCTACGCGACCAACCTGTCCCATGTGCTGCACCGGATCGAGGGGCACTTCGTCGCCGGCTATCAGGATGGCGGCGATCAGCCCAACAAGGAACTGACCATCGTTCCCGGCGTGATCGCGGATGCAGAGGGCGCGCTGGCGAACGAGCCGCAGACGCACGAGCATTTCAACCGCGTCGCGGATCTGGTCGATGGCTTCGAAACGCCCTATGGCTTGGAACTGCTGGCGACAGTCCACTGGGTCGCGACCCGCGAAGGCGCGGCCACGCCAGAGGAGGCGCTCTCCCGCATCCACCTGTGGAACGATCGCAAGAAGGCATTCACCGCCCGGCAGGTCGCGATCGCCTTCAACACGCTCAAGACCAAGGGCTGGCTCGCAGCAGCATGAAGTCCGACACGACCGAAGGCGGTTTGGAAGCCCTCATCGTTGCGGACATGGCGGATACCCGGGGCACGCAGTCCTCTCCCAACGCCGTGCGCGACAGTGGTGCCATGTTGGCAGCCTTGCGGAATTGGCAGATCGGCGACCCCAAGGATTACGACCGGGCTTGGACGCTGGACCTGACACAGTTCACGGAGTTCATCCGCTCCACCCAGCCTGCACTCGTCTCTGCGCTGAGTCTTGAGGAAGACACCCCTGTCCGCCAGAAGTTCCTGGGCCGTTTGCAGGGCGAGATCACGAAGCGCGGCATTATCGACGTGCTGCGCAAGGGCGTGAAGCATGGCCCCCATGAGGTCACGCTGTTCTATGCGACCCCGACCCCAGGCAACACGGCCGCTCAGGCCCGCTTCCGACTTAACCGCTTCACCGTCACTCGCCAACTCCGCTACAGTGTCGATGATACCGCGCACGCGCTTGACCTGGCGCTGTTCATCAACGGGCTGCCCATCGCCACGTTCGAGCTGAAGAACAGCCTGACCAAGCAGACCGTCGCCGACGCCGTCGAACAATACCGCCGCGACCGCGACCCGCGTGAACGGCTATTCGAGTTCGGACGGTGCATGGTTCACTTCGCCGTCGATGACGCTGAGGTGATGTTCTGCACCCACCTGAAGGGCAAGGCATCTTGGTTCCTGCCCTTCAATAAAGGCTGGAACGACGGCGCGGGTAATCCGCCCAACCCCGATGGACTGAAGACCGACTATCTCTGGAAGGAGATCCTCGCCCCGACCAGCCTTGCCAATATCATTGAGAACTTCACGCAAATCATCGAGAAGCGCGATCTCAAGACCGGCAAGGTCAAAAAGGAACAGATTTTCCCGCGCTTCCACCAACTCGACGTGGTACGCCAAATCCTGGCCAGCGCCCGCGCCCATGGGACCGGACAGCGCGTGCTGATCCAGCATTCCGCCGGTTCAGGCAAGTCGAACTCCATTGCATGGCTGGCGCATCAGCTCGTGGGGCTGGAAGTTCAGAGCCAGCCGGTCTTCGACTCGGTAATCGTCGTAACGGACCGCCGCATTCTCGATCAGCAGATCAAGGACACCATCAGGCATTTCGCACAGGTTGGGGCCACTGTTGGCCATGCAGAGCGCAGCGGTGACCTGAAAGCATTCATTGCGGCCGGTAAGAAGATCATCATCACCACGGTTCAGAAGTTCCCGTTCATCCTTCAGGACATCGGCAGCGATCACAAAGAACGCCGGTTCGCTATCGTGATCGACGAGGCGCATTCGAGCCAGGGGGGTAAGGCATCAGCCGCCCTCAATGCCGCATTGACCGGTATCGATGAAGACGATGACGAGATCGTCGAGGATCGGATTAACACCATCATCGAAGGCCGGAAGATGCTGCCCAACGCCAGCTACTTCGCCTTCACCGCCACACCAAAAAACAAGACACTGGAAATTTTCGGCAAGCCCTACACCGAGGGCGATCAGATCAAGCATCGCGCTCACTACAGCTACACCATGAAGCAGGCGATCCAGGAAAACTTCATCCTCGACGTCCTCAAGAGCTACACGCCGGTCAACAGCTACTACCGCCTCGTCAAGACTGTCGAAGCCGATCCCGAGTTCGACGCGAAGCGCGCGAACAAAAAACTGCGCCGGTTTGTGGAGAGTCATGACCATGCCATCCGGCTCAAGGCGGAAATCATGGTGGACCATTTCCACGACCACGTGGTTGCTCTGAACAAGATCGGTGGCGAGGCCCGTGCCATGGTCGTGACCTCCGGCATCGAACGTGCAATCCAGTATTTTCAGGCGATCTCCGCATACCTTCTCGAACGCAAAAGTCCCTACAGGGCGATTGTTGCATTCTCCGGCGAGCATGAGTTAGGCGGAACCAAGGTCACCGAAGCGAGTCTGAACGGCTTTCCATCCAAGGACATTGCCGACCGCATCGAAAACGATCCCTACCGCTTCCTGATCTGCGCCGACAAGTTCCAGACTGGCTATGATCAGCCGCTTCTGCATACCATGTATGTCGACAAGACCCTGTCCAACATCAAAGCCGTACAGACGCTGTCGCGGCTCAACCGGGCACACCCTAAAAAGCACGACACCTTCGTGCTCGATTTCATGAACGACACCGAGACCATCAAGAAGTCGTTCGACAGGTTCTACCGCACTACCATCTTGAGTGAGGAGACAGATCCGAACAAACTGCACGATCTCAAGGCAACGCTCGACGCCTGTCAGGTCTATGGCCAAGAGGACCTCGACAGACTAGCCGGCCTCTATCTGGGCGGTGCCGACCGGGATAAACTCGATCCCATCCTAGACGGCTGCGTGGCGGCCTACTTGCATACGCTCGATGAGGACGGGCAAGTGGCATTCAAAGGCAGTGCCAAGGCTTTCGCCCGCACATACGCATTCTTGTCTGCCATCCTCCCGTTCAACAGCCCGGAGTGGGAAAAGCTATCGATCTTCCTAAATTTCCTGATCCCAAAACTGCCGGCGCCGCGTGAAGAGGATCTGTCGAAGGGCATCCTCGAAGCCATCGACATGGATAGCTATCGCGTCGAGAAGCAAACGGTGGAGCGGCTGATACTGGCCGACGAAGATCATGAAATTGACCCGGTGCCCCTTGAGGGCGGTGGACACAGGCCCGAACCGGAGCTGGACCGCCTCTCCAACATCCTCCAGTCGTTCAATGACCTTTTCGGCAACATCGACTGGGCAGACGGTGACCGCATCCGCAAGCTGATCGCCGAAGACATTCCACAGCGCGTCGCGGCGGACGAAGCCTATCGCAATGCCCAGCAGAACTCGGACAAGCAAAACGCCCGCATTGAACTGGACAAGGCTCTGATGTCGGTCATCATCGGCTTGATGAAGGACGATACGCAGCTATTCAAACAGTTCAGCGATAACCGCGACTTCCGCCGCTGGCTGTCCGACGAGGTCTTCGCAGCCACTTATCATCAACCCGTGGGTTCACCTCTTCCTAGATGATGAATTGAGGGGTTTCGCGACCAACCGCCCAAGTTCAGGGTAGGGGCGCCAGAATGCCCCGATCACCCCTCAGGCGAAACCTGACTTCGGGAAGTACCTCTCTTCGACAACAGCTTCTCCCTTGGTGGCCGCTGGGGGCCTTTCGGGGGGCTTTCGAAAATTCCGCTTTTCGGAAATAGGCGGATTTCTGCCGCAATTCAAAAAGGCTCGATGCCTCTTCTGGCACCATTTGTTCTTCCGAGGACGTCCACTGACGTCCAGGAAGTGGCTGAATTCCGCCATTTTTTGTGCTATAAGCGTCCGACGACATCCGGGCGAATACGGCACCAACCGGGAACAAAATGGGTATCCTGATGGGTATCGTTCTCCGCCCTTTGGCAAGGCGATACCCATATGCACACCCTCTTCGCGACCACCGTGTCCAGCGCCAAGGCGAAGGAACGCCCCTATAAGTTGTTCGATGGCGGTGGCCTGCATCTCTACGTCAAACCCAACGGCTCGAAGCTCTGGCGCCTCACCTACAGCTGGCTCGGCAAGCAGAAGACGCTCTCGCTCGGTCAATGGCCGGACCTCGGTCTCGCGGACGCTCGTGAGAAGCGTGATGAAGCCCGCAAGCTGATAGCGGCGGGCCTCGATCCCTCGCACGAAAAGAAGCTCGCCGCAGCCCGCGAAAAGATCTCCGAGGAGAACAGCTTCAAGCTGGTCGCCGAGGAATGGGTGGCAAAGAACGAACGCGAAGGCATGGCGGAAATCACGCTGAGCAAGATTCGCTGGCTGCTCGAAAAGGCCTACCCCAAAATCGGCAACCGGCCGGTCGCAAAGATCACCGCGCAAGAAGTGCTCGGCGTGCTTCGTTCGATCGAGGCGACGGGACGCTATGAAAGTGCCCGGCGCATGCGCAGCGTGCTCAGCCGCGTGTTTCGCTACGCGATTGCCACGACCCGGGCCGAACACGATCCAGCGCGCGACCTGCGCGGCGCGCTCACAGTGCCCAAGGCCAAGCATCTGGCGGCCATCACCACCGAAAAAGGCGCAGGTGAACTCATGCGCGCGATCGAGGGGTACACGGGTCATGCCATCACCCTCTTTGCCCTGCGACTGTCCGCGCATCTCTTCGTTCGGCCCGGCGAACTGCGTCAGGCGGAGTGGAGCGAATTCGACTTCGATCGCTCGCTCTGGAATATCCCGGCCGAGAAAATGAAGATGCGCCGGCCGCACCGGGTTCCGCTGTCGCGCCAGGTAACCGCGCTGTTCGAGCAGCTCTGGGACCTGACCGGCACGGGACGGTACTGCTTCCCCTCGTTCCGCTCGCCGCGCCGACCGATGTCGGAAAACACGGTCAATGCCGCGCTGAGAGTTCTCGGCTTCGGGCCCAAGCAGATGACGGCGCACGGGTTTCGCGCCATGGCAGCCCCCCCCCTGCTCAACGAGACGGGAAAGTTCAATCCGGATGCCATCGAACGCCAACTCGCGCACATGGACACCAATGCCGTCCGCCGGGCCTATAGCAGCACTGGTCCGATCAGCTCGAGCATCTGCGCGACGGCGCCAAAGTGCTGAAACCCAATTTCGCACGGGGCTGAGCGAAGATCGTGCTCACGGATCACGATAGGTCCAGGTGGTCACTTTGGCGATCGATGCAAAGACATCGAGCGGATCCCCCTCCAGCGGATCGTGCGAGACGGCGCGCGCTTCGGGCCAGTTCGGCCTCGCGCCACTGACCGGCGTGTTCTACGAGCCGCCTGAAGCGGTTGCGCTCGAGCTTGCGTTACTGCTCCCGCTGATGACGCCTGTGCTCTTCTTCGCGCCGCAGGCGTTCCTGCTCCTCTTCCTTCTGCCTCCTGACGTCCATGAGCGGAAAGGCAGCGAGCATGGTCGCGACGATGTCGCCAGCAAGCGCCTCGATCCGGCCTTTGCGTCCATCTTGCCATTTGCATGGCAGACCGCCGGGCAGCCAGGTTTTCACTTCGAAGATCAGATTGTCGGTTTCGACGAGCTCAAGGCGGTAGTCCTTGTCTCCAGCAAACCGCCAGCTCTGCTCGTCCGATGTCAACGGACGCTTCACCTGCCGGAGTCTGGTACGCAATTGAAACATGATCCGCTCGCGCCCGCGTTCAACAGGATCTCGTCAGCATGAACGACCTCAATGTCATCGACCAGTTCATGACGGCCTTCATCCGCTACATCGACAGTGGATTTGGGCTCCTTGGCGGCGACGTCCGGTTCCTCACCGCAACGCTGATCGGCATCGACATCACGCTTGCAGGACTGTTCTGGGCCATGGGCGGCGAAGACAACGTCCTTGGCCGGTTCATCCGCAAGATCCTTTATGTCGGCGCCTTCGCCTTCATCCTGAACAGCTTTTCGACACTTGCCGACCTGATCTTCCGGTCCTTTGCGTAAGCAGGTCTGACGGCAGGAGGCGCAGCCCTGTCAGCAGCCGACCTGCTGAAACCGGGGCGGCTTGCGGGCACCGGCTTTGCCGCCGCCTGGCCCCTGCTCCAGCAGGCGAGCCAGCTTCTTGGCTTCACCAGCTTCTTTGACAATTTCCTGACGATCGCGGTGCTGCTGATCGCGTGGCTGATCGTCATTCTCGCCTTCTTCGTCCTCGCCGTTCAGATGTTCGTGACGATCATCGAGTTCAAACTGACGTCGCTTGCCGGCTTCATCCTCGTACCCTTCGCGCTCTGGAACCGCACCAGCTTCCTTGCCGAGCGGGTGCTCGGCAGCGTCGTCGGTTCGGGGATTAAGGTCATGGTGCTGGCGGTCATAGTCGGCATCGGGTCCAGCTTCTTCGCCCAGTTCACTTCGGCCTTGCAGGGGCAGGAACCGAACATTGGTCAGGCCATGAGCCTGGTGCTGGCAAGCCTCGCCTTGTTCGGCCTGGGCATCTTCGGCCCCGGCATCGCTTCGGGCCTGGTCGCCGGTGCTCCGCAGCTCGGCGCCGGTGCAGCCCTCGGGACGACGATCGGCGCGGCCGGAGCGATCGCCACGGGCGGCGGCGCGGCGATCGGAGCAGCCCGCCTGGCCGGAGGATCTGCGCTCGGTGCGATCCGGGCGGGTACGACCCTCGGTTCGGCAGCCGCAGCATCTTACGAACTCGGACAAACGGCGGCAGGGTCTTCCAGTATGCGGTCCGGTTTTGGCGGCATGGCCAAGGCCGCCGCCGGAGCGGTCCGCCAGAAGGCTGCCTCAGGCCTTGGCCTGCGCGAAGCCGCCGAACAGGGCCGCGATACCGCATGGTTTGCGCTCCATGGCACCGGCACGAACGCCCGCCCATCCGAAGGGGCCGGTCACTCCGCGCCGCCCTGGGCGCTGGCACTGCGCCGACAGCAGGATGCGCGTCATCACCGCCACGTTGCGCTGCAAACGCTCAAGGACGGCGATCGCGGCGGTGCGTCCGCCACACCCGACATCAAGGAAAAGGAGGACTGAGCGATGATCTTCAAACGCGCCGTCCAGCGCTATGGACGCACGCCCGAGCCGGAAACGCCCTACCAGCGGGCCGGGCAAGTCTGGGACGAGCGGATCGGATCCGCTCGTGTGCAGGCTCGAAACTGGCGGCTCATGGCCTTCGGAACATTCACCTTGAGCTGCGGCATGGCCGGCGCGCTGGTCTGGCAGTCGCTGCAGAGCCGGGTCACGCCCTATGTCGTCGAGGTCGACCGCCTGGGCGAAGCCCGGGCGGTGTCGGAGGCGCAGCGCGCCTACAGGCCGAGCGATCCGCAGATCGCCTGGCACCTTGCCAAATTCATCGAAAATGTTCGTTCGGTTTCGCTCGACCCGGTCCTGATGCGCAAGGACTGGCTTTCCGCCTACGATTTCACGACGCGGCGGGGCGCGCGCTTCCTCGATGGCTATGCGCGCGCTACCGACCCTTTCGCCAGGATCGGCGAGCACACTGTTTCAGTGCAGGTAACGAGCGTCGTACGCGCCTCGGATCGATCGTTCCAGATCAAGTGGGCGGAGACTGCCTATGACCGCGGCATCCAGGCGGGAACCGCGCACTGGACCGGCATCCTGACAATTCTGACCCGCCCGCCGAAATCGGCCGATGCGCTGCGCAGGAATCCGCTCGGTATCTATGTCGATGCGATCGACTGGAGCCGCGAAATCGAACCGGCGGCACCGGCATCATCCCAGCAAACTCCACCTGCTGGTTCTTCGGCCATGATCCCGTCCGGCACGAATGCCGGGTTCCCGCAAACAACGCCCACGGAGACACAACCATGATCTCTTCCCCGACCAGGCCGGTGCTGCTCGCCGCGTGCCTCTTTCTCTCGATTGATACCGGACATGCGGCCGCTGCAAATTCCGGCCCAGACCAACTGGCGATAACAGCGGCCAATCGTGCCGCCACTGTCGGCCCGGCAACCGGCGCCTTCAACAACGCCGTTGCCGTCTATCCGTTCGCGCAGGGCGCAATCTATCATGTCATCACCGCTCCCGAGCGCGTTACGGACATTGCATTGCAACCCGGCGAAACCCTGATCGCCGTCGCGAGCGGGGACACCGCGCGCTGGGTAATCGGCGACACGGCGAGCGGAACCGGTCCAGGCAAACGCACACATATCCTGGTCAAGCCGTTCACGTCGGGCCTTGCGACCAACCTTGTCATCACCACCGACCGGCACAGCTATCACATCTCCCTCACCAGCGCGGCCAGGGTTGCGATGGCCGCACTGTCCTGGACCTATCCCGAGGACGAACTCCTGGCGGTCAAGCGGGCCGAAGCCGCCGCCACAGCGGCAGCACCCGTCGCCGCGGGGATTTCCGTTGAAGACCTCCATTTCAACTACGCCATTTCAGGGGATCGTCCGACCTGGCGCCCGCTGAGGGCTTTCGATGACGGGAGTCAGACCTTCATCGAATTCCCCGCCAGCCTGGTGGCCGATGACGCGCCTCCCCTCTTCCTGGTCGATGAGAAAGGGGAAACGCAATTGGTCAACTATCGGGTGAAGGCCCACTTCTATGTCGTCGATCGCATCTTCAATGCGGCCGAACTGCGCTTGGGCACCAAGCATCAAAAGATCGTGCGGATCAGCCGCGTGGCGACGTCCAGCACACGGCGGAGGAGATCATAGGCAAGCTGCGTGAGGCGGAGATCGTACTTGCGCAGGGCGGGACAGTTGCCGATGCGTGTCGTCGGATCGGCGTTACCGAACAGAGCTACTACCGCTGGCGCAAGGAGTATGGCGGCTTGAAGATGGATCAGGCGCGGCGGATGAAGGACCTGGAGCGCGAGAATGCCCGGCTTCGGCAGGTGGTATCGGACCTGACTCTGGACAAGCTGATCCTACAGGAGGCCGCCAGGGGAAACTACTGAGCCCCGCGCGCCGACGGCGCTGCACCGATCACATCCGTGGGATGATGGCTGTCTCCAAGCGGCGGGTTTGCCGTGTGCTTGCACAGCATCGATCGACACAGCGCAAGGTGCCCCGCGGGGCGGACGACGAAGCCGCGCTGACCGAGGACATTATCGCCTTGGCCCGGCAACATGGCCGCTACGGCTATCGCCGGGTGACGGCTTTGCTGCGCGATGCCGGTTGGCGTATGAACCGCAAGCGGGTTGAGCGCATCTGGCGGCGCGAGGGGCTCAAGGTGCCGCAAAAGCAGCCGAAGCGCTCACGCTCTGGTTCAATGACGGATCGTGTATCCGGCTGCGACCCGAGTATCCAGGGCATGTGTGGTCCTACGACTTCGTCGAGGGGCGTACTCACGATGGCCGGAAGTTCCGCATCCTGTCGATCATCGACGAGGCCAGCCGGGAATGCCTCGCCCTGCCGGTGGCGCGGCGGCTCAGGAGCGAGGATGTGCTGGCGGCGCTGGCTGAGCTGTTCGTCACGCGCGGTCCTCCGGCACATATCAGGTCAGATAATGGCCCTAAATTTATCGCCAAGGCCGTACAGCAGTGGTTGACGAAGATCGGTGTGAAGACGCTCTTCATCACACCGGGCAGCCCATGGAAGAACGGCTACTGCGGGTCCTTCAACGGGTCGATGCGCGACGAGCTGCTCAACGGGGAGATCTTCTACACCCTGGCCGAAGCCCGTATCCTGATCGAAGCATGGCGTAGGCATACAACACCGTCAGGCCGCATAGCTCACTGAGCTATCGCCCACCGGCCCCGGAAACGGCGATGCCGCCATGGCCGCCCTCCGGTTCCACTACGCTCCACCTACGGCCGGCCATGGCGCCGGAGGCAACAATGCACTAACAATCAAACCGGACCACTCGATGGGGGCCGATCAGCGTAGATCAAGGTCAACCTGGGCCACGCCATAGCCCCACCTATCGACTCTGCCTCTGTTGACGAGAACATGTGCTTACCGGCTTCGCCAGTCAGGACGGACAATCTTGATGGCTAGACGGAAAGGGCGAGTGAGCCAGTACAGGCCCCGCACTGCGCGTGGCAGTTCCAGTCCCGCCATGTCCGCGTGGTTGGGCTTGAGCTTCCAGAGCAGGACCTGGGCAATGGCCCAGATCCCATCGCGCAGACTGCAGTCCCACCGGACCATATCGATTAGGTACGCAACGCGGTCGTTCAACCGGACCTGCCCTTCACTGCGCACTACTTCGGGCCCCGGCTCGGCTGGATCGAGATACTGCAGGCACGCTTCACCGAGCATCCGGGTTAGGCTATCAACCTTGTCGTGATCCCGTCCTTCTAGGCGGGCCTCAAGGTAGGCCGGCATCGCCATAGAAGCCTCGACAAGGCGCCCGAATCCTTCCGCGCGTGCTGTCTGCCGCACTAGGTCTGCATCGAAGCTGGGGTGCTTCAGAATCGTCACGATGTCAGCCAGCCAGTGCAAACGTGAATAGCGATGACGGGCATGATGGTAGCAGACATAGGTAAACAGGTCTGGAGTCTTCAAAACCGGATAATCTTCGCCACTGATCGCACAGATATCACAATCCGCCAACACGCGCGCGGGATCGAGACTGCCACACGACAAATCAAGCGAAGTGTGCACGTCGATTATTCCACCTGCCGGATCAATGAGCGTGAATTCGCGCGCACGCGTGACAAGGGCCTTGCGAACAGCGTCCGGCCGGGCTGAAGCGCTCTCGTTCGCATCCCTGGCACCAAAGCGGTATCCCGCGTCGAGGAGCTGCTCGACCAAGAGTTCCGTCGAGCTCGGGTCTACCAGAATATCGAGATCCCGGCAGGGACGTTGCGCGAGCGATCCGTAATACGTTTTTCCAAGGGTCACCCCCTTGAAGGTCGCATAGCGAATGCCTAACGGCACCAAGTAGTCGCGGTGAAGTCGGCGCAGCGCGGCTGAAACGACAAGGACCGAATAGGCAGACCGCTTCACCTGCATTGCGAGCATGTCGAGGGCTTCAGGATCGATGGTGGGCTTGCCGTCGTGCCTGGACATGTCGGCCTTGCCCGCAACAAGGGCACTCACATAGTGATGATTAGCCGCATTCGCATAAGCACGCCATTGCTCGCCATCGAGACGGGTCTCCAGATCGGGCTCGCGTCCGTTCGGGATCCCCAGCACATGACGCAGGAGCAATTCCAAATGCACCGGAAGTCCACTTGGTCCACGAGAGCTTGCGCACCCGGCACGTGAACCACTGGCCTCTCGCGCCTCGGGCTTGAGCGCCTCGGAAATTTTCTCCGTAAATGCCTCCATGGCGGAGGCTAAACACAGAACCTGATGATCCGTCAATCGCATGAACGTCCGATTCACAAATGAAGCTGGGTGTTCTGTCGATCATGTGCTGCCATTCATCGGTTCGCAGCATAACCGTTGCCTCCTTGATCGTCCGGTTCATCCGATCGACCTGGCCATTGGTCCATGGATGCTTGATCTTGGTAAGCCTGTGCTCGATCCCGTTCTCGCGGCAGCGCATGTCGAACATATGGGTCATATAGGTGGCGGTGGGACCATCGGCATAACGCGGCGGGAAGGTGAACTGGATGTCCCCTTCGGCTTCGCTCAGGACAGGATCATCGGTGAGCACGGCGTGGATCGTGTAGGGCACGGCCTCAATCAGGGCGACCAGGAAGGCAGAAGCCGATGTTCTACCAGTCTTGGTGACGAACTGGACGAAGGCGAACTGGCTGGTCCGATCGATGGTTACATAGAGATAGAGCTTGCCTTCGGCGGTGCGCACTTCAGCAATGTCGATGTGGAAGTAGCCGGTCGACAGGTCTTGAACTTCTTCTTGGGTTCCCTGTCGCCGGTCACCTCTGGCAACCGGCTGATCCCGTAGCGCTTCGACAGAACCCTCAGACTCTCTTGACTTGTTGTATCGCTCGACGGACCGCCTCTGTCGTGCGGGCCCTCCCGTGTAGAACCGGCCCCATAGCGCATCCTTCCATTCCTGCATGGATGATGCACCATCAAATGCAGGAACCAAACAATTCGGTCGTGCTGGATAGCCTCCCGTAGATAGCGCTCTGGATCGGCTTTGAATTCAGATATTCAACGCCATCGCCGCCCATTTTGAATGGCATACTGCCACGAAAGTGCATATAGCCTTGTTGCATATGCGAATTCTTCAAGTCATTGGCAGCGTGAATCCTCAACATGGTGGAGTCGTCGAGGCCGTCAGACTTATGTCTCATGCCATGAAGGACCTAGGACACGAGACGGAGATCGCAACGGCGGATACGCCAGATGCCCCTTGGCTTGATGACTTTGGCTTCCAAGTGCATGCCTTGGGGCCAGGGACCCAGCCCTATCAATATTGCCGCAAGCTGGGACCATGGCTGAAAGCGAATACTGGGCATTTCGACGCTGTCGTTGCCAACGGACTTTGGAACTACACTTCAGTTGCCGTGGCGGCGAACACCGCGCCGACGACACCCTATTTTGTTTTTGTCCACGGCATGCTTGACCCATGGTTCAAGCAGGCGTTTCCCCTCAAGCATCTTGCCAAGCAAATTTATTGGCTTGTTGCCGAAGGGCGTGCCCTTGCCAACGCCCGTGCCGTATTGTTCACAGCGAAGGATGAACAACTCCGCGCACGCGGAACATTTTGGGGATACAAATTCAAAGAGGCTCTGGTGCGACTGGGAATAGCGCCCCCACCTGCCGAGGAGATAGGACGGCAGGCAGCCGCTTTTTTTGATCTGGTTCCGGGTGTTCGTGATCGGGCGTATCTTCTGTTTCTGGGGCGCCTTCACCCCAAGAAGGGGTGCGACATCGCCTTGGAGGCGTTTGCTGCCGTTGCGAACAAATATCCGGATCTTGACCTAGTTTTCGCGGGGCCAGATCAAGTTGGCTGGCGCAGCGAGCTTGAGGAGCTAGCCGGCTCGCTCGGTATTACCGACCGGGTTCATTGGACTGGTATGTTGAGCGGAGACGGGAAATGGGGTGCGTTTCGGCAGTGCGAAGCTTTTGTTTTACCGTCGCATCAGGAGAATTTTGGTGTGGTTGTCGCGGAAGCCATGGCCTGCCAGCGCCCAGTCCTGATCAGTTCCAAGATCAACATCTGGCGGGAAGTGGTTGATAGCGGTAGCGGCTTGGCCTCTTCCGACGATATCGCGAGTTTCACGGCACAGCTCGGTGAATTTCTGAAACTCATGCCTGAGCAGCGTGCCGCCATGGGAGAAACCGCCTATCAATGCTATCTGGAGAAATTCCAGATCGAACAGGCGGCTCGGCACTACGCAGTTACGCTTGAGCAACTCATAAGATCACCGGAAGCGGCTCACGGATAAGTCCGGATTGTCAATCGGCGCGCGAACGGGGACCGTGATCGGCGTGCCGGTAAACTCGAAGCCGTCGAGCTCGCGGGTAAGCGGCAGCTTGAACGCGGTCATCTGGTATTTTGGAACCGGGCGTGCTTCTCGGCGGCCTCGGCCTTCAGCAGGTCGCCAACGACGTTCTGAACGGGATGCTGGCGCTTGAGGGCGTCGGCAATGATCTCGTCATAGGCGTGATGCATGCCGGCGAACTTCAACTCGGCCATCAGGCCGATGATCTCATGGCGCTCCATCATCCT
Organism: Novosphingobium beihaiense; assembly: GCF_022832375.1. Taxonomy (GTDB): domain Bacteria; phylum Pseudomonadota; class Alphaproteobacteria; order Sphingomonadales; family Sphingomonadaceae; genus Novosphingobium; species Novosphingobium beihaiensis. Next base: position 118,141 of record NZ_JALHLG010000007.1, on the reverse strand, counting down.
TCCTCGCGCTGCCAGCGGCGGGCATGGCGGCGAACGGTGTCGTAGCCACCTTCATAGCCTTGCGCCCGCAGCACCTCGAACAGCCGGATCCGCGTCAGCCGTTCGCGGCGCGGCTTGCGTTCGTTCTCCACCAGTAACCGCTTGAGTTCGGTAATGTGGGGACCGAGCTTGGGCTTCGGCTGAACCTTGCGATCGTAACTGAACTTGCCTTCCTCCGCCTCGTCTCCTGCCTCAATCGCAAACGACAATAGATGACCTGGAGAGTACTCCCCGATTGGGCGCCGATCACCGAGCCAGGGCTGGGGGGCACCATTCGCACGCCGATTTACAAACGGCCTTTCCCATCGGCACCCAGCGGCCAGACGAAATCCGAGTACAGCCCGGAAATCCGCCACCTTACCATTAATTTATGATATTTCGTATACGATATTTGACTTGTCTGACTAGATGACGCATCCTTGTCCGATCAACAAGGGAGTCACATCGATGAGGGGTCACCACCGAAAGCTATATTGCGCCGTCGCGCTCACGGCGCTGGCCGCCGGGACCGCGCAGGCACAGGACCTGCCGGCATCTGGAGCCGAGGCCGCATCCGCGAACGACATCATCGTCACCGGTACTCGCATCAAGCGCGCGGACGTGCAGAGCAGCAGCCCGCAGACCGTCGTCGGCTCGGACGAATTCCGCTATCAGGGCGCGACAACCGTCGAGCAGGTGCTCAATCGCCTGCCGCAGTTCACCGCCGATGCGAACGAGAATGTCTCCAACGGCTCTGACGGCACCTCCAAGATCAACTTGCGCAATCTCGGCTCGAACCGCGTGCTGGTGCTGATCGACGGCCAGCGCATGATGCCTTCGCAGGCGGTCAACCTCAGTTTCGTGCCCAGCAGCCTGGTCGACCGCGTCGATGTGCTGACGGGCGGCGCTTCGGCAGTCTACGGCTCGGACGCGGTTTCGGGCGTCGTCAACTTCGTGCTGAAGAAGGATCTGGACGGCGTGCGCGTCGACATGCAGACCGGCTTCGCCCAGCATAACAACAACAATTCCGCCATGCGCGAGCTGCTGACGACGCACGGCTACGATCCCGCTCCCAGTTCGGTGATCGACGGCGGCAAGCAGGACATCACGGTTGCGGCCGGCAAGAACTTCGCCGGCGGCCGCGGCAACCTTACCCTCTATGGCGGCTATCGCAGCTTCAGCCCGGTCCGCCAGTCGACCCGTGACGTGTCCTCATGCGCGCTGCAGGATCAGAACAACGGCACCGAACTGTTCTGCGGCGGTTCCAGCAACACGCCGTTCGGCTCCTTCGTGCCCTTGTCCAGCAACAGCGCCTTTCAGGGCCAGACGCTGGTGAACAGCCGCACCCAGCCGGGCGCGCTGGTGCCTTACGACAATACCTATGCCTACAACTACGCGCCGGACAATTATTTCCAGCGCTCTGACCAGCGCATCACGGCGGGCGGCTTCACCCACTTCGAAATCAGCAACGCGGCCGAACTCTACGGCAGCTTCATGTACATGCACGACAAGACGTTCTCGCAGGTCGCGCCGTCCGCGATCTGGCTGGGCACGGCCTTCCCGGTATCGTGCAACAACCCTTATGCCAGCGCCAGCCAGCTCGAAGCGATCTGCGGCAATGCGGCCGGTACGGATACCACCGAAGATTCGCTGGTATCCTACCGCACCGACATCGCCCCGCGCCGGGACAACCTGCGTTTCAACGATTTCCGCTACACCGCAGGCCTGCGCGGCGATCTGGGCAGCGGGTTCGGCTACGACGTCAACTACATGTACGCGCTGGTCAAGTACAAGGAGACCTACCTCAACGACGTGAATCAGGTGAAGGCAGGCCTTGCGCTCAACGCCATCGACGTCAACGGCGTGCCGACCTGCCGCGCCGCCATCGACGGCACCGATCCCGACTGCATTCCCGTCAACGTGTTCCAGGCCGGCGGCGTGACCACCGAACAGGCGGCATACCTCTTCGGCGAAAGCAACACCGCCTCGCGCAATTCGCTCAGCGTGTTCTCCGGCACCCTGACCGGCGACCTTGGCCAGCTGGGCGTGAAACTGCCCTGGGCCACCAACGGCGTCGCCATCGCGCTGGGCGCCGAGCGCCGCCGCGAAGCGCTGAAGTTCACTGCCGACGAAATCGCCCAGCAGAACGGCACCGTCAATTCCGACGGCGTGATCAGCGTGACCGAGCTGTACGGCGAAATCGAAGTGCCGCTGATCGAGGACAAGCCCTTCTTCCGCTCGCTGACGATCAACGGCGGCCTGCGCTATTCGTCCTACGACAACAAGCAGGACTCGACCGGCTTCGGTTCCAGCTACAACGTGTGGACCTACAAGGGCGAGCTGAGCTGGAAACCGGTTGACGACCTGCGCATCCGGGCCAGCTACAACCGCGCCATCCGCGCGCCGAACGTGCAGGAACTGTTTGCTTCACAGACGGTCGGAAACGTCGCGGCGCAGGATCCCTGTGCGGGCGCGAATCCCACCGCTCCGCTCGATATCTGCGAACTCACCGGCGCGACTTCGGCACAGTATGGCCATATCGTCGAGTGCCCGGCGGCAACGTGCTCGGCACTGAGCGGCGGCAACCTCACGCTCAAGCCCGAGACCGCCGATACGTACACCGTGGGCGTCGTCATCACGCCCACGTTCCTGCGCAGTTTCTCGCTCTCGATCGATTATTACAACATCAAGGTGAAGAACTACATCGGCTCGATCGCACCTTCGCTGATCATTGGCCAGTGCGCACGAACCGGCGATCCGTACTTCTGCGGGCTGTTCCAGCGCGACTCCCGCTCGGGCGCGATTTTCGGGCAGAACGCGGGCTACATCGTCTCGACGACGATGAACACGGGCTTCCTCAAGACCTCCGGTATCGACGTCAATGCAGACTACACCTTCGATATCGGCAAGGCCGGGAGCATCAACGTGGGGGTCGTGGGCACGTACCTCATCAATCAGGTCTCACAGCCGGTTCCGGGGCTGGGATCCTACGATTGCACGGGCCTGTTCGGATATACCTGCGGCCAGCCCTCGCCCGAATGGCGCCACGTTGCGCGTTTCACCTGGACGGCGCCAAGCGATACCGTGGTTTCGCTGTCCTGGCGTCACATCGGCGGCACCAAACTGTCGAGCCTGACCGACAATACGCTGCTGGAGGCACCGGAAACGGTCGTAAACAGCAAGATCAAGGCCTACAACTATCTCGACCTGTCGCTGACCCAGACCATCGACAAGCGGCTGACCTTGCGCGCGGGCGTGAACAACCTGTTCGACAAGGATCCACCGGCGCTTTCGGCCGGGCTGCTGCAGGTGTTCGGCAACGGCAATACCTATCCCGGCGTCTACGACGCGCTGGGGCGCACGGTTTTCGTCGGCGCGACCATCAACTTCTGATCCGAAAGACAGGCGGCGGCCGCTCTATTCCCTCCCGTGCCGCCGCCTGCGAAGTACGCGCCCGGTTCCCTGGAACCGGGCGTTTTTTTGTTCTCCAAACGCGTTGGGGAAACGCCTGCCTCAGGGCTGGCCGATGGTGAAGGACCAGCTCACCGGCTTCAAGGCGATGCGATAGGGCATGTGCGCCCGGCCATCGAGGTTCCAGCCGGTATCCCCGCCCACTCCGGCCTGTGCCGCATCGATCAGCAGCGTGCCGTTGCCATGCGGGCGAATGTCCGAACTATGCGCCTTGCCCGGCGGCTTCAGCGACAGGTCCGCATAAGGAAACGCCAGCGCATTAACGGATAGCGGCTGCATGCCGGTAACACGCAGACCATTGACGCGCCCGCCCGTGCCGCGACCGGTCAGTTCGATCCAGCGCACATCGGTTTTGTTGCCGCTTTCCTGCGGGCGCGCATAGTCGTGGAACTGGTCCGCCAGGCTGCCGCCCCAGCGGCCGATCATCCCGCCGCTCTTGCGATCCGCATATGTCTCCTGAGGCCCGCGCCCGTACCAGCGCACGTGATCCAGCACCGGCGACGTCTCGAAGGCAAGGCCAAGGCGCAAAGGGTCCGGCAGAGTGTCGCGCAGCGGCTCGAACCGCGCGGTGACGCCTACCGTGCCGTCCGCCGCCATCGTCCAGCGCGTTTCCACCTTCACCGAGCCGACGCCCATGTCGTGCCGCACGACGATCGCGTTGCCATCGCGCATGACCGCTTCCACACGGCGGTTCTGCGAAAAATACTGCCACATCGCGTGAGATCTAGGCACGCGCGAGCCCACATCGTTGTCGGTCGGCGCGCGCCAGAAATTGGGGGCGCCGCCAGTCAGCAGCACCTTTCCTCCACGCGCATAGCGCCGCACAAGGCCGGTGGCGCGGTCTATTTCCAGCACCGCATCACCTGCCGCGAGCCGCAGGATCCCTTCGCTCTCCTGCGGCGCGACCGCGCCAGCCGGGACAGTGCCTGCGGGTGCAGGAGACAGCGCGAACTGCTCCCAGCCGACGACATGGCCCGCAGGCTGCATCGGCACCGTTCCGGCCTTCGCCCGGGCCCGCAGCGTCAGCAAGCGCTCGGCCGAGGCATCCTTCGCCGCCGGGACGGGCACGGCGAGCCGCGCGCTCTCTCCCGCGGCGGCGGCGGGCGTGGCGAGCATGCCCTGTGCCGTCTCGACGCCGTCTTCCGTCACCGACCAGTCCAGCGTGAAGCCCGAAAGGCCGATATGATCGTGGCGATTGACCACGCGATATCCGCCCGCATCCTGCACGAAAGCGACGGGCGACTGGACATGCGCCAGTTCGTAGTACTCCGGATCGGGCGTGCGATCGGACTGGATCACACCGTCACCGACCGGGCTGTCATCGCCGTGAACGCCCGGCGCCGCGGGATCGGGATCGAAGTCCGGCCCTTGCGCCCAGTAGTCGCGCCCGTCCTTGTCCTTCATCAGCATCGTCTGGTCCACCCAGTCCCACACGAAGCCGCCCTGCAGCTTGGGATAGCGGCGCATCGTCTTCCAATAGCCCGCGATATCGCCGAGGCTGTTGCCCATGGCATGCGCATATTCGCAGAGGATCAGCGGCTGCGTGAATGCCGGGTCTTTCGCATAGTCGATCAGCTTGGGCACATCGTCATACATCGGCGCGAAGATATCGGCGTAGGCATTCGTTGGATGCCGCCAGTTGCTCATGCTCCAGCCCAGGAAGCTGACGAGGCGGGTGGGATCGTTCTCCTTCACCCACTTCGCCGCCGCCTCGAAGCTGTCGCCGACGCCGGTCTCGTTGCCGAGCGACCAGAAGATGATCGAGGGGTGGTTGCGATCCCGCTCAACCATGCGGCTGACGCGGTCGAGATGCGCCGTCCGCCACTTCGGGTCGTTGCCCAGCAGGTATGACGGATCGTTATCATGCTGCTGCGACAGCGAGAGATAGCCGTGGCTCTCGATGTTGGCCTCATCCATGATGTAGAGACCGTATTCGTCGGCAAGGTCGTACCAGCGCGGGTCGTTGGGATAGTGGCTGGTGCGCACGGCATTGATGTTGGCGGCTTTCATCAGCTCGATGTCCCGGCGCATCGTCGCTTCGGAAACGACGTGGAAGGTCCGGGGATCGTGCTCGTGCCGGTTGACGCCGCGGATCATGATGCGCTTGCCGTTGACCCGCACTTCACCGCCCGCGACCTCCACCGTGCGAAAACCGATGCGGCGGCTGGCCGCCTCCACCAGCCTGCCTTTGCCGTCGAAGAGTTCGATCAGCAGCGTGTAGAGGTTGGGCGCTTCCGCCGTCCAGGTGCGCACGCCCGGCAGCGATGCGGCAAGCGCGACGCGGCCTTGCCCGGTGCCTTCGCGCACGGCGGCCTGCCGCTTGCCGTCGAGCACGGTCGCACGTACCCGCATCGGTGCGTGAAGCCCGCCAAGATCGACCTTCACGCGCAGCCTTCCGTCACGGTAGCCGTTTTCCAGCCCTGCATCGACGAGGAGATCGCGGATATGCGTCGGCGGGGCGGCGTAGAGCGTCACGCTGCGCTCGATGCCGTTGACGCGCCAGAAGTCCTGATCCTCCAGATAGCTGCCGTCGGCGAAGCGGTAGAGTTCGATCGCCACGGTGTTGCGGCCCGGATGGGCATGGGCGGTGATATCGAATTCGGCGGGAAGCTTGGAATCCTCGGAATAACCGGCCCTCTGCCCATTGACCCATATGTAATAGGCCGCGCCCGCCGCACCGACCGTCAGCAGCAGACGGCGTCCGGCGAAGTGCGCGGGAATGGTGAAGTCCCGCCGGTACGAGCCGACTTCGTTGAGCGCATGATCGATCTTGGGCTGGTTGCGCGGAAACGGATAGCCGCTGCCCACGAAGACCGCGCGGCCATGCTCCTCGGCCTGGAGGATACCGGGCACCTTCATCGTGCCCCAGCCGCTGACGTCGAAATCCGGCCGGAAGAAGTCAGCGGGGCGGCTTTCGGGATTGGCGGAGAGGTGGAATTTCCACTCTCCATCCAGCGAAAGGTGATAGCGCGATTTGGCGGTATCGCCTGACAGGGCAGCCGCCCGGCTCTCGAACCCGTCGAAAGTGGTGTGCATCGGCTCGGCGCCCTGACGGACGACTTCGGGCTGCTCCCATTCCGCCGCGGGCGTACCGGCGAGGGCGGGATTGATGAGAAGGCAAGCGGCAAGCGCCGCCATGCTGGTGTGAACGGTGCGCATACCTATTCCCTTTTCAGCAAGGTGATCGTTCAGGCGGCTGCATCATCTCCGCGAAACCGGGAATGACGAAGAACGCAAAACTACTGCAGCGCCCGCACGAAGAAATCGAACTGCCGCCGCGTCACATAGTCGATCGGGCCGGTCGAACGGCCCACGCTGTGCCCGCCGCCGGGGACAACAAGGAGATCGAAATCCTTGTCCGCCTCGATCAGTGCATCCACCACTTGCATGGTCGAGGCGGGATCAACATTGCTGTCCTGCTCGCCCACGATCAGAAACAGCTTACCCTTGAGCTGCGCCGCGTGATCGACTCCCGAAGCGGCGGCGTAGCTGGCATCGACCGGCCAGCCCAGCCACTGCTCATTCCAGCTGATCTTGTCCATGCGGTTGTCGTAGCACCCGGCAAGCGCGACGCCTGCCTTGTAGAAGCCGCCATGGAACAACAGCGCATTGAGCGTGCTCTGTCCGCCAGCCGATGCCCCGTAGATGCCCACGCGGCTGATGTCGTAGGAAGGATCCTGCGCGGCCAGCGCCTTGTGCCAGGCGATCCGGTCCGGAAAGCCGGAGTCCTGCAGGTTCTTCCACGCCACGTCCTGAAACGCCTTGGAACGGTTGGCCGTCCCCATGCCGTCGATCTGCACGACGATGAAGCCAAGATCGGCCAGCGCCTGCATTCCGATCACCTTGTCCCCGCCCGAATGGTAGCCGAAGGGCCAGAACTGCTTGGGAACGAAGCTGTCGTGCGGACCGGCGTAGATATTCTCGATCACCGGATAGCGTTTGGCCGGATCGTAGTCGTGCGGGCGCACCACAAGTCCCCAGATGTCGGTCTTGCCGTCGCGGCCCTTCGCCGTGAAGACCTGGGGCGGACGAAACCCTGCCGCCGCGAGGCGCGAAATGTCGCCTCGGGTCACGGTGGCGACCGGAGAGCCGTCCGCCGCCCGGCGCAGCGCGCTGACGGTGGGCAGATCGACGCGCGAATAAGTATCGACAAGCAGCCGCATGTCCGGCGAAAGGCTGACGTCGTGGTCGGCCATTTCCGGAGTCAGCGCGGTCAGATTGCGCCCGTCGAAATCCACGCGGTAAGCATGGCGAAAATAGGGATCCTCGCCCTTGTTTATGCCACTGGCCATGAACCAGACCTGCCGCTTCGCCTCGTCCACCTTCAGCACCTCGCGCACCACCCAGTCTCCCGTGGTGATGCGGTTCTTTACCCGGCCGCTGCGCCCATCGATCAGGTAGAGGTGGTTCCAGCCGTCACGCTCGGAGGCCCAGATGATCTCGTCGCCGGTCTTGCCCAGTTCTTGGACGAAGCGCCTATCGGCATAAACGAACGTGCGTGCATCCTCGGTAACGGCGGCATGGGCCGTGCCGGTGGCGGCATCCACCGCGATGACCCTGGCCTGCCCGAAGCCGCGCGCGATGTAGTCGAAGGCAACGCTGCGCCCATCGGGCCGCCAGCGCGGATTGGATAGCTGGTAGGGGTTGGGAAACAGCGCCGCGTCGATCACCGTTTCGCGTCCGGTATCGATATCGAACAGCACCGGCTGCTCGATATCGACGGCATCTCCGGGCTTGGGATAAAGCTGGCTTTGCAGCCTGGGCTGGATCTGCCCGTCCGGGGCAGCTTCCACCCGCAGCACATGGCGGGCATAGCCGGGGCGCACACGATAGATCATCAGGTGGCGGCTATCCGGCGACCAGGCGATCGTCTCGGGATCATAGAAATCGCCAGCCGAACCGTCCGTACTGAGGCGCACCGGCTCTGCGCCGCCCTTACGGCGCACGACGAGGTTATCGTCTTCCACAAGGGCTTCGCGCTTCCCGTCGGGCGACAGGCGTGGATGGTTGTCGGCCGGGACCGACAGATCGCGCACGACACCGAAACCACGCGGACGGCTTGGATCGGCCTGCGCCTCGCAATGATAGTCCGATAGCGTGCAACGCCAGCCCTGCTCGTCCAGCCAGAAGGCGATCGTCTGCCGGTCGCCCACATAGTCGAACCCGGTGAAGGGCAGGCGCATCGGCTGCACCGTCCGGCCCAAGGCGCGGCTCAATTCCCGCGCGAGACGGTCGTGATCGAAAGCGGCCGACTTCGCCAGGGTCACGGCATCAGCGGTCTCGAAGGCGAAGCCGCCCTCCACGGTCTTGCGATAGGTGAACGCTGAGGAGTCGGGCAGCCAATGTGCCGGCCAGGCGATCTCGCGGGTGAGGTACTGCCAGTTCTCACGCAGAGCCACCGATCGATCAACATCCTCGCGCGAAGGCCCGGGAGCGGCGAATGCCGGCTGGCAAAGCAGCAGCCCTGCAAGAAGGCCGGACAGGGACAGACGGCGTAGCACGCGGGACATGGCAGACCTCTCGACAACGACGATGGTGCCGCCGGATCGCCACAAGGCGCGGATCCGGCGGCAGGCAGGGTTATTTCATCTGAAAGCCCGCCCGGAACGGGGCTTCATGGCTGATCCAGGCCGTGCCGAAACGGGGGGCAGCGGGGCGGTGTTGCATACAGAAGCCCTGTGCCGCATCGCTGCGCCTTCAGGCCGCCGTGAGAGCAGCGGGCACGGACGGGGTGAGATCCGGACGCGTCGCGGCGGCTTTCTCGACCATCGCGATCACTTCGGCGCGGCGCTCTCCCTGGAGCACGTAGCGCGGGGGCAGGACGCGTTCCGAGCCCCGGCCCATCACCTCCTCGGCCAGCTTGATCGACTGGACAAGGTCATGCTCGGCATCAAGGTGCAGCAGCGGCATGAACCAGCGGTAGATTTCCTGCGCCTTGGCATGATCGCCGCGGGCGAAGGCATTGACCAGTTCGACCGATTCCCTGGGAAAGGCGTTGGTGAGACCCGACACCCAGCCCTGCGCGCCCAGATAGAGGCCTTCCAGCGCGACATCGTCAAGCCCGGCAAACAGCACGTAACGATCGCCGAATTCGTTGCGGAAATCGGTGAAGCGCCGGGTATCGGGCGCCGACTCCTTCACCGCAACGATGTTCGGCACGTCCACCAGTGCGGCCAGCACGCCCTTGTCGATCACGGTGCGATAGGCAGGCGGGTTGTTGTAGAGCATGATCGGCAGCCCGGTGTTCTCTGCCACGCCCCTGAAATGGGCGGTCAGTTCGGGCGCCTTGGGCACATAGACCATGGGCGGCAGCAGCATGATGCCATCCGCACCCGCATTTTCCGCCGCCTGCGCATAGCGTGCCGCGCGCCGCGTATCGTATTCGGAGCAGCCGGTGAGAACCGGGACACGTCCGTTCACGACTTCGACGATGGCGGAAAGGACCTGAACTTTTTCATCGAATTCCAGCGAGTTGTTCTCGCCCACCGTGCCGAGCGCGATCACTCCCGTGACGCCGTCCCTGATCAGGTCGTCGACGACGCGCTGGGTGTCCGCCACGTCGATCGACAAGTCCTCGCGGACCTGTGTGGTGACTGCCGGGAAAACACCCTTCCAACCGATTGCCATGTAAGTTCTGTCCTGCTTTCTTTAATTTAGCAATCGTATACTATATTTTCCATAAGGTGCAATCGCTCTTTTCACACCTCGGACCGGCGAGCAGGAGGATACGCCTCGGGCCGCTTCGCCTCTAAAGCAGAGGTCGCAAGGTTCCTTGAAGATCAACCCGATTTTCCCAAGATGCGGTTTGGCACTGTGCCCCATGAAACTGCCAACCGCATTCTTACACGCGTTATCTACGCGGATATGGTCGCGCGTCCCCACATCAACGCGGACTTTCCTTTGCGAAGAGTCGTCCTGTGCGGCGATTGTGAAAAGCGGCAGACCTCCTGCTGGCCAAAGAGCAAGTCCGGCGAGAAGCACCCTTACTATATGTACTTCAACAAGGAATGCCTCAGCCATAGGAAGTCAATCCGCCGCGCCGAGATCTAAGGGCTTTTTGAAGAACTGCTGGAAAGCATGCGCCCGTCTAAAAGCCTGTTCGATGTTGCCCGGCTGATGTTCGCCGATGCATCGGATCAGCAAACTCGCATTGCATCGCATGGCTGGGAAGCCGCCAAGCGCGCTCTGCTCAAACCTGATTCAGAAGTGGCAAAGCTGCTGGATCTCATAGTCGATACCTCCAGCAATAGCGCCATCAGCGCCTATGAACAGCGTATCGCCAAGCTGGAGCGGGAAAAACTGGTCTGGCAGGAAAAGAGCGCGAAACTGGGCAAGCTCAAGCCCCCCTTCGGCGAGATGTTCGGACACACTCTGTGGTTCCTCGCGAACCCTTCGAAACTCTGGGGAAACGGCGATATCATAGGCCGCGAAACAGCTCTTCACGTGCTGTTTTCAGGACACCTTATCTATAGCCGGAACGAGGGATTTCGAACACCCGAAACCACTAAGGTTTTCAAGGCATTGGAGGGGCTGAAAACCGGAAATTTCAGAATGGCGGAGCGGGAGGGATTCGAACCCTCGATACGGGGTTACCGTATACACACTTTCCAGGCGTGCGCCTTCGACCACTCGGCCACCGCTCCGCACTCTGGTGAGGGCGTGCCCCTAGCGTGGGTTACGGGGTTTCGCAAGCGGTCTGAGCATGGCATCTTCGCTTACATGCACAAATTTCTTCCGGGCCTTGTCCCTGTCTTGCTGGGCACCTCTGCCATTCCCGTTCCCGCCGCAGCCCAAGAGCAGGCTCCGTTGCAGACGCCGGACCAGATCGTTGCCGCTGCGCCGGCAGCGGATTGGGTGCGGATCGCGCCATCAGATCTGATGGTGATGAATCTGGCGCCCGATGCCAAAGGTTCGCCGCGCCGCGTGGTTATCCAGCTTATATCCAAGCCGTTCTCGCAGGGCTGGACCGGCAACATCCGCAAGCTCGCCGCCGCGCGCTGGTTTGACGGAATCGCGGTCGTGCGGGTGCAGGACAATTACGTTGTGCAATGGGGCGATCCCGATGGCGAAGTGCCGGGCAAGGCCAAACCTCTGCCAGACGGGCTGCGCACGATGTCCGGGCTGGAATATACGGCAGATGCCGCAAGCGCCACCGACCCCGCTCTCAGACGCAAGATCGCCGCATTGGAAAAGGTTGCGGGCATGATGTCCAAGGTCAGCGATATGGCCCCTGCGGAAGTCCTGCGCAGCCGTGATCCCTACGCCCTTGTCACCGGGTTCGAAGCTGGCTGGCCGGTTGCTTCCGATAGCGCAAGAATCTGGCCTGCTCACTGCTATGGCACGGTTGGCGTTGGCCGCAATCTCTCCCCGGATACCGGGACAGGCGCGGAACTCTATGCCGTCATTGGCCAGGCGCCGCGCCAGCTGGACCGCAACATCGCCGTCGTTGGCCGCGTGATTGCAGGGATGGAATACCTGTCCTCGCTGCCGCGCGGGACCGGCGAAATGGGGTTCTACAAGACACCCGAAGAGCGCACGCCGATTGTGTCCGTTCGCATGGGCAACGACGTGCCGGACCTGCCCGGCTACGCGTATCTATCCACCGCAAGCAAGAGCTTCCGCGCCTACATGGAGAAGCGTGCCAACCGGAAGGACGATTTCTACATCCAGCCTGCAGGCGGAGTGAGCCTGTGCAATGTGCCCGTGCCTGTCCGCGCCCTGCCCCTATAATCCTGCCCCGGTAATCTCGAAAGCGCAGCAGCAATGCCCATCCCTAGCGAGCATCTCTCTCACAATGGCAGCCTCTGGCGCTGGACCGGAGCATCCGGCAGCGCCGCCTGGCATTTCGTCACGATCGATGGAGAGGCAGGCGAAGCGCTCTCCGCGACAGCACTGATGCGCAAGCTGGAGGGCACGGCCCGCGGTTTCGGATCGCTCAAGGTCAAGGCGCGGATCGGCGATACGGCCTTTGCCACATCGGTGTTTCCCAGCAAGGCGGACGGCGGCTGGCTGCTGCCCGTCAAAGCAGCCGTCCGCAAGGCCGAAGACCTGGCGGATGGCGACGAATTGCAGGTCTTTCTCGAAGTCTGATCCGGATCAGATACGCACCGCTTCCGTTACCGCCTCGCTGGCGCGCAAGGCCCCGATGATGCGCGTGAGGTGCGCCAGATCGGCGACTTCGAGGTCCACCTCGTAAGTCCCGAAGGGATCGTCGCGCTGGACCATGTTCAGGCTCGCGACATTGGCGCGGTTGGACGCAAACACCTGCGTCACTTCGGCCAGCGTGCCGGGGCGGTTGTATAGCACGAGCCGCAACCGTCCGATCGCCCCGGTGGTCCGCTCCCCCCATGACAGATCGAGCCAGTCGGCATCGACGCCATTGGCCAGCGTGAGGCAATCGATCGTGTGGACTTCCACTTTCTTGTCCGGGCGGCGCAGGCCGACGATGCGGTCCCCCGGCACCGGGTGGCAGCATTCGGCCAGCTCGAAGCCCATGCTGGGGGTGAGCCCCCGGATCGAGATCGCCCGCTCCGCATGAGTCCATTCGGGGTCTTCGGGCAGTTCGGCGGTGCTGCCGGGCACCAGCGCTTCCATCACCTCGCGATCGGTCAGACGGGCCGATCCGATGGCGAACATCAGATCTTCCTCATCGCGCAGTTCCAGCCGCTTGATCGCGCTTGAAATCGCTTTCTTGCCGATCCGTTGCGGCAGCCGGCCGGCGATCTCGTCGAACAGCTTGGTGCCGATCTCGGACACTTCCGCCCGCTCCTTGGCCCGGACAGCCCGGCGGATCGCGGCACGTGCCTTGCCGGTGATGACGAAGCCCAGCCAGGAAAGCTGCGGCTCCGAATTGGGGCTCTTGATGATCTCCACCACATCGCCGTTGGCAAGCTGCGTGCGCAGCGGCACATGGCGGCCGTTGATCTTGGCCCCCACTGCGGCATTGCCGAGATCGGTATGCACGGCATAGGCGAAGTCCACTGCCGTCGATCCCTTGGGTAACTGGTTCAGCGCCCCCTTGGGGGTGAAGGCGAAGATGCGGTCCTGATAGATCGCCAGCTTGGTATGTTCGAGCAGTTCCTCGGCGTCGTGGCTGGCATCGACGATTTCGATCAGGTCGCGCAGCCAGCCCACTTGCCCGTCCGGCCGGGTGCCGCCCTGCTTGTAGGCCCAGTGCGCAGCGAGGCCGAACTCATTGGTGCGGTGCATTTCCTTGCTGCGGATCTGCACTTCCATGCGCATCGAGTTTTCGTAGATCAGCGCAGTGTGGAGCGACTTGTAGCCATTGGACTTGGGCGTCGAGATATAGTCCTTAAAGCGCCCCGGGATCATTTGCCAGGTCTGATGCAGCACGCCCAGCGCGCGGTAGCAGTCATCCGGCGTTTCGGTCAGGACGCGGAAAGCCATGATATCGGTGATCTGTTCGAACGTCACATGACGCTCGGCCATCTTCTTCCAGATCGAATAGGGGTGCTTCTCGCGCCCTGTCACTTCCACCTGAATACCCGCCTCGGCCAGCGCCTGCTTGATGGCCAGTGCGATATCATCGACCTGCCCGCCCTCCTGGCTGCGGATCTGCGCCAGACGGCCGGTGATCGTCGCATAGGCTTCCGGTTCGAGCTGCTCGAACGCGAGCAATTGCATCTCGCGCATGTATTCGTACATGCCCACGCGCTCGGCCAGCGGGGCGTAGATATCCATCGTCTCACGCGCGATGCGCTGGCGCTTTTCCGGCCGCTTGATGAAGTGCAGCGTGCGCATGTTATGCAAGCGGTCGGCAAGCTTCACCAGCAGGACACGCAAGTCCGCGCTCATGGCAAGCAGGAACTTGCGCAGATTTTCCGCGGCGCGCTCGCTCTCGGTCATGACCTCGATCTTGGAGAGCTTGGTCACGCCGTCGACCAGCCGCGCGACATCGGGACCGAACAGCTTCTCGATCTCATCGATCGTGGCGAGCGTGTCTTCCACGGTATCGTGCAGCAGCGCGGTGATGATGGTCTGCTGATCGAGCTTCAGCTCGGTCATCAGACCGGCCACTTCCACCGGATGGCTGAAATAGGGGTCCCCGCTCGCGCGCTTCTGCGTGCCGTGCTTCTGCACGGTATAGACATAGGCACGGTTGAGCAGGGCCTCATCGGCCTCTGGCGCGTAATCCTTGACGCGTTCGACGAGTTCATATTGGCGGAGCATGCTATCCTGACATGTCAGGATTTTTCGTCAGGCCACAAGAGGAAAGCCCAATAGCTGCACATTTTGCAACAGTTTTAGCTCTACTCAGGGCGACTGCGTAGGTAACCAGAAAAGCTTAACAGCCCGGTCATCATGCCGTCCTCAAAACGGTACGGAGCACTGCCGCAAACGCAGCGGCCGCAAGCTCCGCACATACGGGAAAACAGATACCAAAGGGTGCGGAACATGACTGCCATGGCTGGTTTGAAACTTGCAGATACCGCGCCGAACGCCGGGCTTGCGCCCTTGGCAGCGGCCCACGGGCTCTCCGAAACCGGCCACCGCCCGCGTCCGCCGCGCCAGCGCACGCTGATCCGTGCCGTCATGCGCGCCCCCGGCCTTCCCGGGCACGATGTCATTGTCCGCGATGTATCGGAACGCGGCATGCGCATCGCCTCACGCGGGATCACCGCGCATGTGGGCGAAACGCTCATCATCAGCTTGCCGGACGGTATCGAGGTGGAAGCCCGCGTCCGCTGGTCCAAGGCCGGGGAATTCGGTGCCGAACTCACCGGCGACCTCGATCTGCGGCGTATCGGCCTGACCAACCAGCGCCGCCATGCGCGGAGCGCAGGCGACGTGATCCACTGGCTGATCGATGAACGCCTGCGCGCTCCGGCGCAACCGCACGCCGCGCAGAGCCTGCGCTGCTGCTAGGCTCAGGCCGTGAAGCGCGCCTTCACACGATGTCCTTGATTTCGTCCCAATGGGCATCGACCGCTGCGGCACCGGCGGCCATGGCCTTGCGGATCTTGGCGGGATCGAATTCCAGCGTATCGGAGAAGTCCTCCGCCGGTTCGATCGTGCGCACCGGCACGAAGTGATAACGGGCCACCGTCTGATCGAGCGGAGCAAGCAGACGGAGCACCTCTTCCGGTGAATTGCCCGCTTGCGTCAGTTCCTCCCACATCCGGTTTCGCGCCACCAGGGTGTCGTTGATCAGGCCCGTGTTCGCCAGATCGTTACGCGAGACTTCCGATTGCAGGATGCCCACCGACCGCAGCCCGATCGGCACCAGACCGCCGAAGCTCTTGTCCTTCACCGAACCGGCAGGCGGCGAGGCACGGATCACCAGCACACCGGTGGGGTTTTCCTTCATCGCCGCGCCCAGCGGCGTCACGTCGCGCACGCCGCCGTCCACCCACTGCGCGCCGTCGCTGGTTTCCAGCGGATCGAAATAGACCGGCATGGCGCTGCTGGCATAGACCCAGTTATCGATGCCGGGCACGCTCTGATCGATGGTCCGGAACTCGCCCGACTGCAGTTGCACCACGCCCAGCCGCAGCGCGATCCCCGATCCCGCCAGCCGCTGCGGATCGTAGAGTCCGGCCAGCAGCTTGCGCAGCGGCCGCGCGTCGTAGATGCCCTTGGCGCCGAACAGCACGGCAAAAGGCAGGAAACGCTTCTTGTAGATGTCGCTGTCCTTGCGCAGGCTCAGCCAGAATTCCTTGAGCCGCTCGATATCGTCCTGCGCCGCCCCCAGCGCCTGGATCGCGCCCGTGGACGTGCCCACCACGATATGCGGTTTCACGCCATACTTGCCCATGAGCGCATCGAGGACGCCAACCTGGAACGCGCCTTTCGCGCCGCCTCCGCTCAACACGATGGCCAGTTTCTTGCTCACGCTGTCCCTTTCCTGATTTCCGTTGCAGACGGAAGACTTCGCATAGTTTCATAAACGAAATTTGGCGGGCAATTAATTTCTGGAAACGGTTTGGCCCGAAATTCAGGCGAACACGATAAAACGAAACACTTCGTGCGCAAATTTCGACAGCTTGATCCCTTTCCGCTGCTGCCCAATAGTGCGTGGGTGAACGAACATATTGTTGACCCCTCGCCTTCCGGAACCGGACCTTCGGCCGTGCTGCCTTCACGCCCCGAGCCGATCCGGATCGATCCGGCCACCACGGCGGTGATCGTCGTGGACATGCAGAACGCCTATGCCAGCAAGGGCGGCTATGTGGACGAGGCGGGCTTCGATGTCGGCCCCGCGGCCAGCGTGGCGGGCAAGATCGCGGACGTGCTCGATACCGCCCGCGCCGCGGGAATGCCGGTGATCTTCCTGCAGAACGGATGGGATGCGGACTATACCGAGGCAGGCACGCCGCTCTCCCCCAACTGGCACAAGTCCAACGCCCTCAAGACCATGCGCAAGCGCCCGGAACTGGCCGGGCGGTTCCTGGCGCGCGGGGGCTGGGATTACGAACTGGTCGATGCCCTCACCCCCAA
The DNA here is from genome assembly GCF_022832375.1 of Novosphingobium beihaiense. GTDB lineage: Bacteria > Pseudomonadota > Alphaproteobacteria > Sphingomonadales > Sphingomonadaceae > Novosphingobium > Novosphingobium beihaiensis. The sequence goes on along the minus strand of NZ_JALHLG010000007.1, from coordinate 101,194 downwards.
GGACGGGGACTTGCGCGTGCACAAGCCGCGCTATTCGGCCTTTTTCAATTCGCAGCTGGACAGCGTGCTGCGCGCGCGCGGCATCCGCACCCTGATCTTCACCGGCATTGCCACCAACGTCTGCGTCGAATCCACGCTGCGCGACGGATTCCACCTCGAATATTTCGGGGTGCTGCTGGAAGATGCCACCCATCACCTGGGGCCGGACTTCATGCAGCAGGCCACGGTCTACAATGTCGAGAAGTTCTTCGGCTGGGTCAGCACCGCCGCCGATTTCCGCACCGCCGTGAGCCAGCTTCCTCCCAAGGCCTGACCGCAAGGAGCCTTCCATGTCTTTCGAACCGATCAATCCCTCTGCCTTTCCCGCACCGATCGCCCCTTACTCCGCGGGCGCGAAAGCGGGCGGCGTGCTCTACGTTTCCGGCATGCTGGCCCTCGGCGAAGGCGGCATCGTGCTCTATCCGGGCGATGCCGCCGCGCAGACCCGCCATGTGCTGGACGCGGTCAAGACCACGGTGGAAGCCGCGGGCGGCACTATGGCGGACGTGGCGATGAACCACATCTTCCTGAAGGATCTGGCCGATTACCCCGCGTTCAACGCCGTCTATGCGGAATACTTCCCCGGCGACAAACCGGCCCGCTACTGCATCCGGTGCGATCTGGTGAAGCCGGAATGCCTCGTGGAAGTCGCATCGGTCGCGCACATTGGCTGAGGCCGCCGGGCTCTACTACGAAACCCATGGCCCGGCGGATGCCCCGCCGGTGATCCTTTCCAGCGGGCTCGGGGGCTCCGCCGGATATTGGGAGCCCAATATCGCAGCGCTCGCCGCGCAGCACCGGGTCATCGCCTACGACCACCGCGGCACCGGCCGCAGCAGCCGTGCTCTGCCCGGGCCAGCGTCGGTCGAAGACATGGCGCGCGATGTCCTCTCGCTGATGGATGCCCTCAGGATAGAGAGCGCCAGTCTGGTGGGCCATGCGCTCGGCGCCATGATCGGGATCGAGGCCGCGCTCGCGTCCGGACGGATAGAGCGGCTGGTCGCGATCAATGCCTGGCGCACATTGTCCGCCCATACCCGCCGGTGCTTCGAAGCGCGGCTGGCGCTGCTGCGTTCGGCCGGGGCGGAAGCGTTCCTGCAGGCGCAGCCGCTGTTCCTGTTTCCGCCCGACTGGATCGCCAGCCACGACGCCCAGCTCGCGGCCGAACTTCCGCATCACCTTGCCGCCTTTCCCGGCGCCGAAACGATGGAAAAGCGGATCGACGCCGTGCAGGCCTATGCCCCGCACCCATCCGCCATCGCCGCGCTGCCGCCCTTGCTGGCGATCGCCACGCGTGACGATTTTCTGGTGCCTTTCGCATCGGCGCGCGAACTGGCGGCCTCGTTTCCGCAGGCCCGGATCGAAACCTTCAAATGGGGCGGCCACGCCTGCAACGTGACCGATCCCGAACGCTTCAACCCCATCGTGCTCGAATTTCTCAGGAGCTAGACCATGCAAGTCGGCGTTTTCGTCCCCATCAACAACAACGGCTGGCTGATCAGCACCACGTCTCCGCAATACAAGCCCACGTTCGATCTCAACAAGGAGATCGCCTTGCGCGCGGAGAAGCACGGGCTCGATTTCCTGCTTTCGATGATCAAGCTGCGCGGCTTTGGCGGCAAGAGCGAGTTCTGGGAATACGGGCTGGAAAGCTTCACCTTGATGTCCGGCCTTGCGGCGGCGACGGAGAAGATCAAGATCTTCGCCACTTGCCCCACCCTGATCATCCCGCCCGCTTTCGCCGCGCGCATGTGCAACACGATCGATTCGATCAGCCACGGCCGTTTCGGGCTCAATCTGGTGACGGGATGGCAGCCCCCCGAGTATACCCAGATGGGCCTGTGGCCGGGGGACAAGCATTTCAGCAACCGCTACAAGATGCTCGACGAATATGCCCAGATCCTGCGCGAGCTATGGGATACCGGCCGCAGCGACTTCAAGGGCGAATACTACCAGATGGACGATTGCCTCGTGCGGCCCCAGCCGCAGGGGGACATGAAGATCATCTGCGCCGGATCGTCCGACGCAGGGCTGGGCTTTTCAGCCAAGTGGGCGGACTATGCCTTCTGCCTGGGCAAGGGCGTCAACACGCCCACCGCCTTTGCCTCCAACAACGAACGCCTTGCCCGCTTCACCGCGCAAACCGGGCGCGACGTAAAAGTCTTCGTCCTCGTCATGATCATCGCCGCCGAAACCGATGAGGAAGCGATGGCGAAGTGGAAGCTCTACAACGACGGGGCCGATCTCGATGCCATTGCCTGGCTGGCCGATCAGGGCGCGAAGGATACCGTCAATACCGATACCAACGTGCGCCAGCTCGCCGCTCCCGAAGGCGCGGTGAACATCAACATGGGCACGCTGGTGGGCAGCTACGAAAGCGTGGCCCGCATGCTCGACGAAATGGCCGAAGTGCCCAACACCGGCGGCGTTCTGCTGACGTTCGACGATTTCATCGAAGGGGTGGAGAATTTCGGCACCCGCATCCAGCCCCTGATGAAGAGCCGGTCAAGCGTTCCCGCCTGACGGGCCCGCCTGCTTAACCAGGGTCAGTAGACGCCGGGCAGTTCGCGCTGCACTGCGTTCGGGTTCTTGGCCTTCAACAGCCGCCGTCCGGCGCCCTGCTGCGCCACGCCTGCCGTTGCGATCGCGGTGCAGCTTCGCCCGTCGAGGAAATTAAGCGCCGCCTTGATCGAGGGTTCCTGCGGATTACCCAATTGATAGGAAATGTCGTCGGTGGCCTGGCACGTCTGCGGCAGCACGCTGGCCAGGCCCGTGTAGTAATCGCCCTCGTGATTGGCATTTTCCACTTTCAGCGCAATCGCGCGCAAGCGGTCATCGCACGGTGCATTGTCCAGCCCGACCTGCCCCACCGGCTTGCCATAAGTATTGCTGCCGATCAGCGCCGCGTTGGAGCCGAGATAGGGTTTCTCGGCATTGATCAGCAGTTCGCTCGCCGATGCCGTGCTCCCCGTGCCGATAAAGGCAATGCGGGTCGCCGCGATCGCTTCGGGCTGGCTGGAGAAGTAGTTGGTTTCGTTCTCGTCCGATTTCGAATCGCGGAACGTGGTGTAGCTTTGCACCTGGCCGGTGCGCTGGGCATTGAGCAGGTCCGAAAACAGCTGCGAAACCTGAAGAAGGCCGCCGCCGTTATACCGCAGATCGACGATAACCTCGGTAATCCCCTGCGATTTGAAATCGGCAAACGCGCTGCGCAGCGCAGGCTCGGCCGTATCCACGAACGTGCGCAAGGCAATGTAGCCGACCTTGCGCCCGTTATCCTCGATTACTTTGGCGCCATAGCGCGAGGACACGGGATCGAGCGCATAGTCCTGCTTGGAAACGCTCACGGTCGAGACCGAGCTATCGGGCTGGCGGATCTGGAACACGCGCGTGGTGCCCACGGTGGACGGCCCCATGGCATCGCTTACCGCCTGGGTTCCGCCGTTTTGGACCAGCGACTGGACCGATTGCAGGTTGGAAGCCGACGTGCCGATGGCGATGATCTCGGTGCCCCGGTCCATGCCCGCCGCCAGCCCCGGCGCCCCTTCATAGGCTTCCACCACGAACAACCGGTTACTGTTGTAGTCGAAGCCCAGTTGCACACCCAGACCGGCCGTTTCGCCCTTTTCGTAATAGGCATCCTCTTCCGATATGGAGGTCAGATAGGTGAAATAGCGGTCTTTCGACTGCGCCCGCGCGGGGGCGACAAGCGCATCGATGTAATCACTCACCGTCGAGTAGCTGGCCGGGTCCACGGAACTGTCGAGCAGATCGGGAAACAGATACCACTCCTGCAACTGCGCGAGCGTCCACTGCTGGCGGGACGAGAGCGAACAGGCCGTGGGTGTGGGCGTGCTGGTCACGGGCGGCGTGGAACCGGGCGTGGGCGTTGCGCCCGAAGCCGTAGAACCTGTCGAGGAAGAACCGCCCCCGCCGCAGCCAGCCAGCGTCGCGGCAAGCGCAAGAAGACAGGAAAAACGGCCAGATCGCATGAAACCCCCGAAGAAAACTTGAAGTTCAAACTCTTAAGGGGTCATCCGGCAGGGTCAAAAGTTAAATCGCGGCAAGGCGAAAATCAGCTCCATGTGGCCTCTGGCGGCAGGCTCATCAGGATGGCATCGATATTGCCGCCGGTCTTCAGGCCGAACAGAGTGCCACGGTCATAGACGAGGTTGAACTCGGCGTAGCGGCCGCGCCATTCGAGTTGCTGCGCCTTGTCCGCAGGTGTGAAGTCCATGCCCATGCGGCGGCGCACGATCCGGGGGAAGACGGCCAGAAAAGCCTCGCCCACCGCTTTGGTGAAGGCGAAGTTGGCTTCCCATGCCGCCTCGTCCGCGCATTCGAGGTGATCGTAGAAAATGCCGCCTACACCGCGATGAACCTTACGGTGCGGAATATAGAAATACTCGTCCGCCCAGGCCTTGAAGCGATCATGGTAGTCCGCGCCGTGGGCATCGCAGGCGGCCTTGAGTTCGGCGTGGAACTCGGCCGTATCCTCATCGTAAGGCAGCGGCGGATTGAGATCGGCGCCGCCGCCGAACCATGCCTTGGTGGTCGTGAGGAAGCGGGTGTTCATGTGCACGGCCGGAACATGCGGATTGGCCATGTGCGCCACCAGGCTGATGCCCGTGGCCGAAAAGGCGTTCTGTTCGGCCGAGGCACCATTGATGGTCTCGGCGAAATCCTTCGCCAGCCCGCCGGAAACGGTGGAAATATTCACCCCGGCCTTTTCGAAGACCTTGCCTTTGATCAGCCCGCGCGTGCCGCCGCCGGTTTCGCCTTCGCCCCCTTCCACGGCCGCCCGTTTCCACGGGGTATATTCGAACGCGGCGCTGGAACCCGCCTCCCGCTCGATAGCCTCGAATTCGGCGCAGATATTGTCGCGCAGGGTTTGGAACCATTCGCTGGCGCGGGCGGCATAAGGGGTCCAGTCGGTCATCGTGCGCGCTTGCCAAATCGCGCGGCCTGCGGCAAGGGGAAGCCATGGTTCCCTTTTCGTTCTGCGGTCAGGAAATGCGGCTCGTCACCGGCGTGCCGGGACGGGCAAGCGCGCTGTTCTGGCCACGCGAACAGGCGCTGCTGGTAGCGGACCTGCATCTGGAAAAGAGCAGCTTCTTCGCCCGCAGCGGCCAGATGCTCCCCCCTTACGACAGCCGGGAGACTCTGGAGCGCCTGTCCATGGCCGTGCGCCTCACCGGGGCGCGGCGGGTCTTTGCGCTGGGGGACAATTTCCACGACAGCATGGGCCCCGAACGGCTTGAGCCGCATGCCGCGGGCATGCTGGCCGCACTCACCCGCGCGCTGGACTGGGTCTGGATCACCGGCAACCATGATCCGCAACTCGGCCCCGATGCCGGAGGGACCTGCCTGGAAGAACTGCATACCAGCGGCATCGCCCTGCGGCACATCGCCCAGGAAGGAACGCTGGAAGCAGAGCTTTCCGGGCACTTCCATCCCCGCCTTGTGGTGGAAACGCGGGGGCGGCGTATCGCCCGCCCTTGCGCGGTCATGAGCGGCAACCGGATGGTGCTTCCCGCGTTCGGAAGCCTGACCGGCGGCATGAACGCAGCCGATCCTGCGATCCTTTCCGCGCTCCAGCCCGCGGAGGCGATAGAGGCCCTCGTGCCAGCCCGCGAAAGGCTTGTTCGCTATCCCCTCTGGCGAAAAGCGGCCTGAGTCCGTATATTGGGTAAAGGGCGAGGGCACACTGGAACGCACTTTCTTAACAGGCTTGCGCGAAATCCCGCTTTGCGCGCCCGCGCGATTCGCACTAATGACCCGCGAATCCGAATATGCAACGGTAACGATTCAGGAGAACGCTTATAGCACCCCCACCCCGGCGTATGATGACGCCCCCGGTCAAGAGTGGACCGCGCTACAATAACATGATCCAGTCCGACAAGGTTCGCGTCATCGACGAGAACGGCGAAAACCTTGGCGTCATGTACACTCGCGAAGCCATCGAACAGGCGGCCGATGTCGGCCTTGACCTGGTCGAAGTCTCGCCCAACGCGGATCCGCCGGTGTGCAAGTTCCTCGATGTCGGCAAGTACCGGTATGAGGCCCAGAAAAAGGCCAATGCCGCGCGCAAGACCCAGAGGACGCAGGAGATCAAAGAGATCAAGATGCGCCCGAACATCGACGATCACGACTATGACACGAAGATGCGCAACGTCGTCCGCTTCATCGGCGACGGTGACAAGGTGAAAGTCACCCTGCGCTTCCGTGGCCGTGAGCTGTCGCACCAGCAGCTGGGCATGAACCTGCTGCGCCGCGTGCAGGAAGACGTCGCCGAGATCGCCAAGGTCGAAGCCTATCCGCGCATGGAAGGCCGGCAGATGCTGATGGTGCTGGCGCCAAAGTAACGCGCCGGGCACCCGCCTGACAAAAACAAAGGGCGCTCCCTCGATGGAGCGCCCTTTGTTGTGTCAGCGGCACATCGTCCTGCCTGACATGAAGGACCAGACCGGCCCGGCAAGACGGGCACAAAGGCGCCCCTACCCTTTCCACTCCCGCCGCTCTTCGGCCGCGCGCAGCACTTCGTAGGCAAGCTGATAGGTCTGAAACGCCTTGGCCGCATCGGCATCGCCCGGGCGCACGTCCGGGTGGACTTCCTTGGCCTTGGTGCGCCAGGCCTTGCGCACCGCGTCGAAATCCGCATCTGGATCGAGCCCCAGCGCTTCCAGCGCGCGCAGTTCATCACGGCTGCGCGTGCCGTCACCCGATCCGGCCCAGCCGTAATGCGCCGATTCCTGATAGCCCGCTGCCTCGGCCCGCTCCTGCGCCTCACGCTCGGCCGCGGCTTCCTTGTCGAGACCGGCGAAATAATCCCATCCCGCGTTGTATTCGGCCGCGTGTTTCTGGCAGAAGTACCAGCGGTCGGGGCTGTTGGGGCTCTTGGGCGCGGGGCAATCGCCCGGCTCGTTGCAGCCATGGCGATCGCACAGGCGCACCTGCGCCGCCTCGCGCGAGCTGCCATAGCCGCGCCAGCGCGGGAATCCCCAGTCGTTTGATCGGCGTGCGCGGCTCATCCGAAGCGCGATAATCCGCGAATCGAAACCGATGCAACCCTTTGAGGGCTCCGCCACCGATTATCCGGCAGCGAAGCCCTCATACGGATCAATCGATCGTGATCGTCACGGCGCGGCGGTTCTGCGCCCAGGCCTGCTCGTTCGAGCCAAGCGCCACCGGGCGTTCCTTGCCGTAGCTGACGGTCGAAAGCCGCGACGCATCGACCCCCAGGCTGATAAGGTAGTTCTTCGCGGCATTGGCGCGGCGCTCACCCAGGGCAAGGTTGTATTCACGGGTGCCGCGCTCGTCGCAGTGACCCTCGATCGTGACGCGCTTGTTCGGATACTGCATCAGCCACTGCGCCTGCTTGGCCAGCGCGGCCTGATCCATCGAATCGATGTCGTACTTGTCCGTGTCGAAATAGATGGTGTCCGCCCCCATCATCTTCGCCACGAAATCGGCCTGGCTGCCCGCGATCGGGCCGCTGGGCTGGCTCGGCGCGGTTGTCGTCGTGGTGGTCGCCGGGCCGGGTTCGGGCGGCAGTTCGGCAGGCGCCGTGGTCTTGCAGGCGGAAACGGCAAGAGCGCCCGCCAGCAGCAGCGCTGCCGCCCCGCTCCTGGTGTGCCGGGAAATAGTGTGGGAAGAAGGCATGGGCAGTCTCCTTTGGTGCTCAGCCTGGAGGAATGGCTGGCGAGGGGGGAAGTTCCGTAGAATTCTCAACAGAGTCAACCGGAACGATTAAAGGACATCAGCAATCCGCTCAGGGCCGGACAGGCCCCCATGCGGGATCGGACGCGCCCACCGGCGTGGGCAGCTTGCGCTCGTTGCGGCCGGTGAGGTCAACCTGCCAGATCGAAGTCACGCCGGAGTTCTTCTCGGTACGGAAGAACTGCACGATGCGCCCGTTCGGCGACCAGGTCGGCGCCTCGTCCTGCCAGGAATTGGTCAGATAGCGCATGTTGCGCCCGTTGGGAGACATGACCGCGATGCGCAGGTTTCCGGCAATGTGGGTGAAAGCGATCTGATCGCCGCGCGGGCTCCATTCGGGCGTGGCCGAACGGCCGCCGAAGAAACTGATGCGATGCTGGCCTGATCCGTCCGCGTTCATCACATAGACCTGCTGGCTGCCCGAACGATCGCTTTCGAACACGATCTTGCTGCCATCGGGAGAGAAGCTGCCGCCGATATCGATACCGGGGCTGTCCGTCAGCTTCGTGGCCTGACCGCCGGAAGCAGGCATCTTGTAGATGTCGGTATTGCCCGCGATCGCCATCGAATAGAGCACCCACTTGCCATCGGGCGACCAGCGTGGGGCCAGCGTCGGGTTCTTGCTGCGCAGGAGCAGTTTCTGCGTGTTGGAACGCAGATCGTAGATATAGATGCTCGGCTCTCCGTTGAGATAGGAGAGGTAGAGGATCTTCGAATAATCGGGCGAATAGCGCGGCGTCAGCGCCGTCGCTTGCCCGCTGGTGAGATAGCGCATGTTGGCGCCATCCGAATCCATCACCGCCAGCCGCTTCATCCGGTGGCTCTTGGGGCCTGTCTCGGCGATGTAGGCAATGCGCGAATCGAAGAAGGGGCTTTCGCCCGACAGGCGCGAATAGACCATGTCTGCGCACTTGTGCGCCGCGCGGCGCCAGTCCTGCGGATTGACCTTCCATCCCGCCTTGGCCAGCGGCTGCTTGAGCGCTACGTCAAAGAGATAGCAGCCCACGGTAAGGGTATCGTCCGGATTGGCATGGACATAGCCCTGCACCAGCATGTCCGCGCTGCGCATGGACCAGATCGGATAGTTGGGCTCGCGAACCTGGTCGAACGATGGCTGCGGCAGCCCGCCCGGCCCGGCGGGTTTGAACAGCCCGTTGTTCTTGAGATCGGCCGCGACCACACTCGACAGCGCCCGGCCAAGCGCCGACGTAGATCCCGCATTGGTGCGCGTGGGCACATCGGCGTCGGTGGCGAAGACCGTGATGGCAATACCCAGATCCTGCCACTCGCTATCGTCGGAAACCGTGACTTCGAGCCCTTCCGAGGCCTGAGCCTCCGGCTGTGCGGGCGGCGCTGCATCCTGCGCCAGCGCGGCGCTCGACACGGCCAGCAGCAATCCGAACGCAAGGTGATGGAACGTCTTCATTGCGATAGCTTCCTGTCAAAGTTGGTCGTGATGACCTTCCAGCCCTGATAGAGATCTTCGGGCAGATCGAAAGGCGCCGCAAGTTTCACCGCGCGCACGGCCTGTTCCTGATGGCGCTGGACTTGCGCCTTGTTCGCCGCGGTCTGGCCACTGGTACTCAGAACCTGCGGCTCCCCCTTCAGGCTGCCGTCGGGATTGAGCCGGAAACGCACGCGTGTCACGAGCAAGTCCGCATCCGCGCCTTGCGGCGCCTGCCAGTAGGGCTTGAGCTGGCGGTTGATGGCCGCGGCCAGTGCGGAAACCTGCCTGGGGCCAAATTCCGCCGCGGGCATGCCCTTGCCGGAATCGGATGTGGCGCCCGGCACACCATCGCTGAAAGCCTGCGCGAACGAACTGGCGCCGCTCTTGCGCGGAGTCTTGCTGCCCTTGCTTGACGGGGCCTGAGTGGAACGGCTCGGCTTTGCAATGATATCGTCGATCGCGCTGGACTTGCGGCTTGAAGACTTCTTCGGCGGGGTCTTCACAGGTGCAGGCTTGGGCCGGGGCTTGGGTTTGTGCACGGCCTTGGCGACAGGCTTCGGCGCGGGTTTCGGTTTGGGCGGTGCCGGTTGCGGCTGCGGCTCCTCAGCGGCTTGCGGCTGCGGCTCGGGAGCGGCGGGTTCGGGCGGAGGCGCCGGTTCGCCGAGCACCGGGCCGCGATCCGGCGCGGCCTTGCTGAAGGGATCGGGCGACATCGAAGTCTTGCCGTAGATATCGCTGATCGTCACTTCGATGCGCTGGGGCGGCTTGACGATATCGTGCATCGGCGGGCGGATCATCAACGCCGCCAGCACGGCCGCGTGAAGCGCAACCGCAACGGCGAGGCCGATGCCCTCTTCCTTACGCAATGCCGTGGATGCCATCCGCCGGACCCTACCCCTGCCGCCTTAACCGCCGCTGACGCCGGTCACGAGCGAGATCGACGTGAAACCGGCCCGGTTCAACTCGCCCATCACGTCCATCACCCGGCCGTAGTCCAGCGTTTTGTCCGCCCGCAGCGTTACCAGCGGCGGCTTGCCATCCGCGCCGCGCTGGACCGATGCCAGCCGCCCGGGCAGTTCGCCCGGCGCCAGCGGCGAGGCTTCGAAGAAGATCACCCCATCGCGGCGAATCGAGATGGTGAGCTGGTTCGCCTCCTCGCTCATCGCCTTGGCGCGGGTTTCGGGCAGCTCGATCGGCACGGCAGCCTTCAGCAGCGGCGCCGTGACCATGAAGATGATCAGCAGCACCAGCATCACGTCCACCATCGGTGTAACGTTGATTTCCGCCATCGGCGCGCGGCTGCGCCCCCCGCGCTTGCCCCGGCCTTGCGTATGCAGGCCCATGGCCATCAGCGCGACTCCAGCTGGCGCGTCAGTGCCGCGTGCAGCTTGTCCGCGAAGCGCTGCAGGCGCCCCTCAAACATGTTCACGCGGTGCGAAAAGCGGTTGTAGGCAATCACCGCGGGGATGGCCGCGAACAGGCCGATGGCCGTGGCGAACAACGCCTCGGAAATGCCCGGCGCCACTACCGCGAGCGAGGAATTCTGCTGCTGGCCGATCTGGAAGAAGCTGTTCATGATGCCCCAGACGGTGCCGAACAGGCCCACGAAAGGCGCCACCGAGCCGACCGTGGCCAGGAAGTTGAGCCTGGCCGCCAGCTTGTCCGCTTCCTCGCCCACAGCGGCGTTCATGGCCATGGCGATACGCTGGCGCGCGCCTTCGTGATCAACGCTGCGCGTCGCCGCATTGCGCCGCCATTCGATAAGCCCGGCCCCGGCGACCTTGCCCATCGGCACATCGCCCCGGCGCCGGTCCTTCTGATAGGCCTCGAAGTTTTCGGCCTCCCAGAAACCGTCCTCGTAATCGTCGCAGCGGCGCGAGACACTGCCCATGCGCAGCATGAACGTGACAATGATCGTCCAGACCCAGATACTGGCCAGGATCAGCCCGATCATGATGGCCTGCACCACGATATCAGCATCGAGGAACAGCTTGACCGGGTTGAGCCTGCCGGTGTCTCCAGCGAAACTCAGAGTGGAAGCAAGCGTATCGAGAGTCATTCCTGTCCTTCCGGGCGGGATTTCAAAAGCTGGGCAAATGCCGCCTGCCAGGCGGCGGGTTGACGGCGCGGTCGTCCATCAAGGCCGATGAACCCGACCTTTACGGCGGCCTCGGCCAGCCGGACGCCATCGCGCAAGGCGGTTTGATGCAATGTGCAACGGACCCGGCCGACCTGGCTGGCCGTGGTCTCCACGCAGACCGTATCGCCCAGCCGTGCGGGCGACAGGTAGCGAAGCGTCACTTCGGCCACGGTGTAGAGCCCTTCGCCGCTCTCCAGCGCCGCGCGCTGGTCGATCCCCAGCAGCTCGACGAGATCGGAACGCGCGCGTTCGAACCAGCGCAAGTAATTGGCGTGATAGACCACGCCGCCCGCATCGGTATCCTCGTAGAATACGCGCAAGGCAAAGCGGTGCGTATCGCCTTCGATCACGCCGCTGCTGGGTTGGGGAAAAGCCGTCATGCGCCGGGTGGTGTAACGGGGCCGTGCTGCGCTGCAAAGCCGCCGCGGTCATTCGGAACGGCTTACGCGCAATTAACCGGTTGAAAGGTGCCTTGCGGGCGGTCAGTCCGCGATCATCTGGAAGAACTGCCGCCCGCCGAAGATGTGCACATGCAGATGAGGCACTTCCTGATGCCCGGCGGCGCCCATGTTGATCATCAGCCGGTAGCCGGGTTCGTCCAGCTCAAGCTGGCGGGTGACATTGCCCACCGAGCGCATGAACCCGGCGATCTCCGCATCCGAGGCCTTGGCGGTGAAATCGTCCCACGAGACATAGGCCCCCTTGGGGATCACCAGAACGTGCACCGGCGCCTGCGGACGGATATCGTGGAACGCCAGCGCGTGATCGTCTTCGTAGACCTTGTTGCACGGCAGTTCGCCGCGCAGGATCTTCGCGAAGATATTGTTCTCGTCGTAAGGCAGCTTGGGATCGATGGGCATCGGTCTCTCCGGGTCAGTCCTTGGGGCGGGAGGCTTTCTCGGCAATGCCCGAGACGCCTTCGCGGCGGTCGAGTTCGGCGAGAACATCGGCCAGCGGCACGTCCTTCGCCCCCAGCAGCACCATGAGATGGAAAATCAAGTCCGCCGCCTCTCCAGTCAGGGCCTTGCGGTCCTGGGTCAGCGCGGCGATCACGGTCTCGGTGGCTTCCTCGCCCACCTTCTGCGCGATCTTGCCCGGCCCCTTGGCATTGAGCCTGGCGACATAGCTCGATTCGGGATCGGCCGTGCGCCGCGCGGCAATCGTGGCTTCGAGGCGGGCGAGAGTGTCGGGGCTGCTCATGATGCGCCAGCCATGCGGCGCGGGCCGCGCGCGGTCAAGCCGTCAGATGATCAGTCCCGGTGCTTCTTCGCAGAGAGCTGGCGGCCGATGACGACGCCTGCCACGCCCAGCCCCAGCAGAAACAGGCTGCTGGGTTCGGGAAGCTGCGTTCCCTCCGAAGCATAAGCCGGGGCCGCCGCCAGAAGCGCCGGGATCGCAGCCGGAAAATACCGGTAAAGCAACATGTGTCTCTCCCCGTCTAACTCGACGTCGCAGACTGCCATTCCAGCGCCGCCGCCTTTGCGCAAGAGCGGCGGCAGCCCCGTCCCGTTACGGGGCACGCATGAGGCAGATGGTTGTAGCTGTACTACCCGCGCGCGGGCAGCCCTGCGGCGCGCAAGGCGGCATGGGCATCGGCAATGGAGTGCTTGCCAAAATGGAAGATCGAGGCGGCCAGCACCGCGCTGGCATGGCCCTGCGTCACCCCCGCAACGAGATGATCGAGCGTGCCGACCCCGCCCGAGGCCACCACCGGAACCGAAACCGCATCGGCAATCATGCGCGTGAGTTCCAGATCGTAGCCGTTCTGCGTGCCGTCCCCGTCCATAGAGGTGACCAGCAGCTCGCCCGCGCCCAGCTCTGCCAGCTTCACCGCATGCGCCAGCGCATCGATGCCGGTGGGGCGGCGCCCGCCGTGGGTGAAGATTTCCCACTGGCCCGGCCCGGTTCTGCGCGCATCGACCGAAGCGACAATGCACTGCGAGCCGAACTTCTCGGCAATATCGGCCACCACTTCGGGGCGCGAGACGGCGGCGGAATTGACCGCCACCTTGTCCGCCCCTGCCAGCAGCAGCGCGCGCGCGTCTTCCGCCGTGCGCACCCCGCCGCCGACCGTCAGCGGCATGAAGCAGACTTCGGCGGTGCGCTGGACGATATCGAGCAGCGTGCCGCGCGCCTCGTGGCTGGCGGTAATGTCGAGGAAGCACAGCTCGTCGGCCCCGGCGGCATCATAGGCGCGCGCCTGCTCGACCGGATCGCCGGCATCCTTGAGATCGACGAAATTGACGCCCTTGACCACCCGGCCATTGGCCACGTCGAGACAGGGGATGACACGGATGCGGACTGTCATGGCTTCACCATCAAGAAAACGCCGCCCGCCACCATGAGCGCGAACAGCAGGACATTAAAACCCAGACAGGCGCAGAAACGCCGGGGATCGGCCTCGCGATGGACCAGATTCGCTCCGCACCTGCGGCTGAACAGCACCAGCCGCACCGTGCCGCTTCGGTAATCGCTCCAGGCCCAGGCCAGCCCCGGCAGCGCGGCCAGCACCAGCAGCAGCCCGACGAGGCGATTGTCGTTCATCACCCGCGCTCGGCCATGGCGATGGCAGCAGCCAGATCGAGGCGCCCGTCATAGAGCGCGCGGCCAGTGATCACGCCTTCGATCCCGTCCTTTTCATGGAGCGCCAGCATGCGGATATCGTCCAGCCCTTTCACCCCGCCGCTGGCGATCACCGGCATATCGGTCTGCCGCGCCAGATCGACCGTCGCCTGCACATTGCAGCCCTTGAGCAGGCCATCGCGGCCGATGTCGGTGAACAGCAGGCTGGCAACGCCCGCGTCCTCGAAGCGGCGGGCCATGTCGACGATCGACACGTCGGACACTTCCGCCCAGCCCTCGGTCGCGACCATGCCATCGCGCGCATCGACGGCCACGACAATCCCGCCGGGGTATTCACCGGCCATGTCCTTGACGAACTGCGGGTCTTTCAGCGCCGCCGTGCCCATGACCACGCGCGATACGCCGAGTTCGAACCAGCCCGCCACGGCCTCGGGCGTGCGAATGCCGCCGCCGAGCTGCACATGGCCGGGAAAGACGTCGAGAATCCCCTCCACGGCAGCGCGGTTCTCGGCACGGCCCGCAAAGGAACCGTCGAGATCGACGACATGCAGGAACTGCGAACCGGCATCGGCAAACAGCATGGCCTGCGCCGCCGGATTGTCGCCATAGACAGTGGCGCGCGCCATATCGCCTTCGGCCAAGCGCACGACCTGCCCCTGCTTCAGGTCGATGGCGGGAAATACGATCATCTCAAGGCTTCCATTCGAGGAAACGGGACAGCAGCGACAGGCCATAGGCCTGGCTCTTTTCCGGGTGGAACTGCACGCCCACGACATTGTCCCTGGCCACGGCCGCGACCAAGCCGCCGCCATGGTCGGTCATCGCGGCGACGGTCTGGCCGTCTTCGGGCGCGAAGTGATAGGAATGCAGGAAATAGGCCTCGCCCGGCTCGATCAGCCCGCTGGCAGGATCGTGGCGGCCCAGCGCCACGTCGTTCCAGCCCATGTGCGGCACCTTGATCTCCGGATCGGTCCGCTCGATCAGCGCAACATCGCCCGCGATCCAGCCGAGCCCCTTGGTCACGCCATATTCCAGCCCGCGCGTCGCCAGAAGCTGCATGCCCACGCAAATGCCCAGGAACGGCGCCCCGCCCACCTGCACGCGCTCGGTCATCGCCTCGACCATGCCGGGAATGCCCCACAGGCCCTTCGCGCAGGCCTTGAACGCGCCCACGCCGGGCAGCACGATCCGGTCCGCTGCGCGCACCACGGACGGGTCCGCCGTGACCGCGACATCCTCAGCGCCCGCCGCACGCAGGGCATTGGCCACCGAGTGGAGATTGCCCGCGCCATAATCGATCAGGGCCAGTGTCATGGCGTCAATCCTTCCAGCCCCTCACCCGCAAAAGTGGGGGACCATTCGATCACCTCGACCTCGGCAGCACCGCCTGCAACGAAGGGATCGGTGGCCGCCAGCGCCGCCACGGCCTCGCGGCTTTCGCCCCGGGCCAGAATGATCCCGCCATCGCGCGGCACTTTGCGCCCCCAGGCCAGAAAGCGCCCTTCGGCATGGTTCGCCTTGAGCCAGGCGGCATGATCCGGCAGCAGGGCGTCCACGACCTCGATCGGAGCGGTATAGCGCAGCGAGAGGATAAACAGCGCCATCAGAGCGTCTTCCCGCCCAGAATACCCTTGGTGGACGGGATCGCCCCGCCCTTGCGCGGATCGAGCTCCACCGCCGAACGCATCGCCCGGGCAAAGCCCTTGAAGATGCCTTCGCAGATATGGTGGTTGTTGGTGCCGTAAAGCAGTTCGATATGGAGCGTGATCCCCACCGCCTGCCCGATCGAGTGGAACCAGTGCTCGACCAGCTCGGTATCGAACTCGCCCAGCTTTTCCTGCGTGAAAGCGGCCTTCCACACGAAATAGGGCCGCCCGGAGATATCGAGCACCACGCGGGAGAGCGCTTCGTCCATCGGCGAATGGGCTTCGCCGTAGCGGCCGATTCCCGCCTTGTCGCCCAGAGCCTGGCTGATCGCCTGGCCGATGGCGATGGCGCTGTCCTCCGCCGTGTGGTGCTGGTCCACATGCAGATCGCCCTTGATATGGCAGGTGATGTCGATCAGCGAATGACGGGAGAACTGCTCGATCATGTGATCGAGAAAGCCGATGCCGGTCGAAACGTCATAAGTTCCGGTTCCGTCCAGATTCACCTCAACGGCGATGTCGGTCTCATGGGTCTTGCGAGTGATCGAGGCGGTGCGCATGAAAAGCGCCTATAGACCTGTGAGTGCGGGAATCAATTGCATGCAAACAGCGCTGCAGCACCCCGTGGTTAATGCCCCTATGGATATTTCCTTGGTAAAACCGGCAAAAGGTCTTAAAATCGATGCTGTAACGGCTTGACCGTCCGATGAACCATGCGCACGTAGGGCGCGATGAACGATACGCCGCCAGATAGCCTGATCCCTTATGACGAAATCGTGCAGGAGGCCCTGCGCGCCGTCGTCGGGCGTGTGCTCGGACAAGTAGAGGCCTCCAACGGCACGCTTCCCGGCAGCCACCACTTCTACATCACGTTCAAGACCGGCGCGCCCGGCGTGGACATCCCGGCGGACCTGAAGGCCCGTTTCCCGGATGAAATGACGATCGTCCTCCAGAACAAGTTCTGGGATCTGAACGTGACGGATGAAGGCTTCTCGGTCGGGCTCAGCTTCAATCAGGTGCCTGCCCTGCTGAACGTGCCCTTCTCCGCGATCACGGCCTTCGTCGATCCGGCAGTCGATTTCGGCCTGCAGTTCCAGGCGATTGCCGACAACGAAGACGAGTTTTCCGGCCCAGTGGGTAACGACGAGACAGACCGCGATCTGGCTTCGCGCGTGACGCCCAGCGAAGACGGATCGAATGTCGTCTCTGTGGATTTCGGCAAGAAGAAGTGAGCAGCACCGGGCCTTCGGAAGAAACACCTCCAGAAGGCATCGAAGCCGCGCCAGACAACACGGGGAAGAGCGGCTCATCCCAAAAGGCAGCACGCCGCAAGGGAAAACCCAAGCCTTCCCCCGGCGACATGCATGGCCCCAGCCCCAGCACTGCCACCAACCTGGCGATTGCCGACATTGCCCTGCGCGGCGGCACCGCTCTGGCCCGCCAGGCCATAGAACGCGCGCTGCTCGGGCGGAAATACGCCCCCAGCAAGGCCGCAAAGATCCTGAAGGGCCGCACCATGGGCGAATCGATGCTGCACGGCGCCCTTGCCAAAGTTGCCATGCGCTCGGTCCCCGGCGCGATTGTGGTTGGCGGCGCGCTGGTGGCCAAAACGCTCTACGATCGTACCAAGGCCCGCGAAGCCCGGCGCGACGGCGAAGCCAAACTGGCGGAAATGGCCCGCAACGGCGAGGAAGACTAAGAGCCTGTTCGAAAAATGCCCATTCGGGCATTTTCGGTGCGGCACCAGCCCACTCCCCCACCCGGCCTCCCATCGGCAGTATCCTGTGGGAGGCCGGGTGGGGGTGTGGGCTGGTGCCGCGAAATTCGCTTCCGGCGAATTTCCAAACAGACTTTAAGGCGCAGAAGCGTCGTTTCCCCCAGACAGCCGCACGCTTCGGGTTGATTTGACCGGCGCGGGCCGCCATCGGGAAGAGCATGCCAAAGTCCGCACACTCGCCCGCGTTATCATCCGAACCGGCTGGCCCGCTCGCCCGCCGCGGCTTGATGTTCATCCTGTCCTCGCCCTCCGGCGGCGGCAAGACGACGATTTCACGCATGCTGCTCGAACAGGATCCGGACGTGTGCATTTCGGTTTCTGTGACGACGCGCGCGCCCCGCCCCGGCGAAGTGGACGGCACGCATTACCACTTCGTCAGCCAAGCCGAGTTCGACCGGATGGTGGAGAACGAGGAACTGCTCGAATGGGCGCGGGTCTTCGATCACTGCTACGGCACGCCCAAAGCGCAGGTCAAAGCCGGCCTGAAGAACGGGCAGGACTATCTGTTCGACATCGACTGGCAGGGCACCCAGCAGCTCTACCAGAAGCTGGAGCGCGACGTGGTGCGCGTGTTCCTGCTGCCACCCAGCATCGAGGAGCTGCGCCGCCGCCTGACTGGCCGCGGCACCGACAGCGCCGAGATCATCGCCGGGCGCATGGAGCGCGCACGCTCTGAAATCAGCCACTGGGACGGATACGACTACGTGGTGGTCAACGACGATATGCAGACGTGCTACAAAAAGGTCACGGAAATCCTGGAAGCCGAGCGCATGCGCCGCGCGCGCCAGACCGGCCTGATCGGATTCGTGCGCGAATTGATGCAGCCGGAAGGCTAAAGCCACGGGATGCCGTGGTCTTTTTCGCAAACCTCGCAAGGCCAGTGCCCATCGTCATACGCCTGCAGGGGCGTGTCGTAAGGCATGATACTGTCTTCGATCGTTTCGCCCGGAAGAATCGCCACGCTCTTCTGCTCTTTCAGGAAAACCGGACAGTCCCTGCGGCTGTGACACTTGAACAGCGCGAAGTGCCTGCGCGGTTCCGGGTAGGGCTGAACATCTGAAACATCGGTTACCGGCGGCGGCGCCTTGATCCGCTTGTAGCCGCTTTCAAGGTCTTCCTGGCACCATTTGCAAAAAACCATGCCGTCTTCGGCAGATCGCAACTGCCGCATCCCCGTCGTCGGATATTTGATCTTCTCAGGACAGTCGGCAAAGAAACATATCTTTCCCGCATTTTTCCCACTGGCCGGAGTTTCCAGCGCGACGGGAACAGGGCTGTCCGGCTTGGGCTGCTTGGTGTGTTTGGCATGTGCCGTCATAGCGCCATCCCCATCGCGATGGATATGCTTTCAGGGCGTATATTCGCCCTCGTGGCCGAAAGATTCCTTGTTCGCTTTCTTCTGCGCCTGAATATCCCGGCCGCTAGCCTTGTTATCATGCATGTTGGTGATGATTTCATTCGCCTTTTTCTTGCGGCGCTCATCCATATTGTCGTTGTCGGGCATAATAGCCTCCATAGACTTCGCCACGACTCGCGCGGCGCGGTCATTGTTTATTTACCATAACAGAGAGTCTTTGATCGGGATCAGCACCCACTCCAAAGCCCGGCATGCCCGCTGCCCCCACTTTTCAGCCTGACGCGCTTGTCCTCTGCGCGTTCCCGCGATAGGCGCCCGGCACGAAACTGACTTATTTCGGAGACTTTCTGCAATGTCCGGACTCGAAGCCGCCATCGAAGCCGCGTTTGATGCGCGCGATACCGTAACGCCCGCCAGCGAGGATGTTCGCAAGATCGTCGACGAAGCGCTCGCGCTGCTCGATTCGGGCAAGGCCCGCGTCGCCGAGAAAGTGGACGGCGAATGGGTCGTCAACCAGTGGCTCAAGAAGGCCGTACTGCTGAGCTTCCGCCTCAACGACAACGCCGTGATGGAATACGGCTCGGCCGGCGCCCCCGCTTTCGACAAGGTTCCGCTGAAGTTCGAAGGCTGGGACGAAGCGAAGTTCCGCGAAGCGGGCATCCGCGTGGTGCCCGGCGCGGTCGTGCGCCGCAGCGCCCACATCGCCAAGGGCGCGGTGCTGATGCCCTCTTTCGTGAATCTGGGCGCCTATGTCGGCGAAGGCACGATGGTCGATACCTGGGCCACCGTCGGCTCCTGCGCGCAGATCGGCAAAAACGTGCACCTTTCGGGCGGCGTCGGCATCGGCGGCGTGCTGGAACCGCTGCAGGCAGGCCCCGTCATCATCGAGGACAACTGCTTCATCGGCGCGCGTTCGGAAGTGGCCGAAGGCGCGGTGATCGGGGAAGGCGCGGTCCTTTCGATGGGCGTGTTCATCGGCGCATCGACCAAGATCGTCGACCGCGCGACGGGCGAAATCCACATTGGCCGTGTTCCGCCCTATGCGGTTGTCGTGCCTGGCGCGCTGCCTGGCAAGCCACTGCCCGACGGCACGCCCGGCCCCTCACTCTACTGCGCGGTGATCGTGAAGACGGTGGACGCGCAGACCCGTTCGAAGACCGGGATTAACGACCTCCTGCGCGACTGACATGGCAGCCTGACGAGATGATGGGCCCCTCCGGCCTCGAACGTTTCACCGATGCCCAGCGCGATGTCTACGCGCAGGCCCTTGGCGAACTTCGGGCCGGAGCCAAACGCAGCCACTGGATGTGGTTCGTGTTTCCGCAGCTTGCAGGCCTCGGCCACAGCCCCACTGCCCGGTTCTATGCGATCGGCGGACTGGGTGAAGCGCAGGACTACCTTGCCCATCCCCTGCTCGGCCCTCGCCTTGCCGAGTGCACGGATGCCATGCTGAACTGGCGCGGGCGGCGCGGCGCCATTGCTATCCTGGGCCCTGTGGACGCCCTCAAGTTCCGCAGTTCAATGACATTGTTCGAACTGGCGGCAGCCACACCCGGCAGCCGGTTCGCCGACGCGCTCGATGCCTTCCACGACGGGCAGCGCGACGCGCGCACCTTGCAGCTTCTCGGCCGCACGGATCACTGAGAATCTGTTTGGGAACCATCCGGCTCCCTCATGCGTTTTGTTTCTGGCCGGGTTGCAAACTGCGGCCCAGGTGCCGCTGCCCGGCCAGCGGGAGAAGCACAATGCAGCGAATTGACGACGAGATTCATCTCGACGGCGACGAGGCACGCGGCGGCAGCACGCCGCACATCGTCCGCTACGTTTTGATAGCAAGTCTGATACTGGCCATTTTGGCCATGTCCGCAATCTGGATCGAGCGTGCGCTGGCGGACCGTCCAGCGCAAGGCGATCCGGTCACGGCCATAGAACACGCGTTAGGCAACTGACGGGATATCTGCTCCTGCCGGAGCGGCAGGATATAGAGCCGCCGACGAAGGCGAGTTACCGAACGCGACCCAAGTTCGCGACCCGCCTGGGCACAGCAGGCCGCCCCCCGACGGTTCTGCGCGCTCCCGGGCATCGACGGCTCTTGTCGACTATGGCGGCAAAACCGCCATCCCCTGCACGTATGGAAAGTATGTGCAATGGATTGCAGAAATCTTAATCGTGCCGGGAACCGGTCAAGACATCCGGACGAACGCTGATCGATCGCAGATCTGATCGACTGCAGGCCGGCCCCGGCCTGCCGGGCTATGCCTGCCCCATCCATTTCTGCTCGGCCACTTTGCGCAGCGCTTCGTTCATGCCCTCGAACCCCCGGGCCACTTTCTCTCCTACCGCCCGGTAGACAAGCACACTCATGGGCCCGCTCATCACCTCTCCGTTTATCACCGTGCACCGCGTGGGCGAGATTTCCTCCACCGCAATGTAGCGGTGTATTTTCATCAGACCGCCGAAGCTGGCCATCGTATATTCCAGCAGTTCGTTGGGCTTTACTGTCCCGATCGTGCCATGCCCCTTGCCCGGCTTCATCCCTTCGAGCTTTACCGCAAAGCGTATCCGCTCTCCCGGCTCCGCACGGCCGTTGGTCTCTATGTAGAGCGGGTTCCACGCCCCCCAGCCTTCGAAATCGGCCAGAAAATCCCAGACCAGTTCAGGCGGTGCGCCAATCTCGATACGGCGTTCTGTGCAACGCCCGCCGGTCTTGCGCGATGTGCCCCGGTTCTGCCGCGCGATGGTCAAAGCAAGGCCTCCGCCAGGCGGCGCCATAACGGCCGCAACGCATCAAAACCTGCTCCGGACTGGCCGCCGATGACTTGCAGACAGACATGATCGGCGCCCGCATCGAGATGCGCCTGCACCCGCGCGGCTGCCTGTTCCACGCCGCCCACGGCAAAGAGCGCTTCGATCAAACGATCGGAACAGGCATCGATCTCGTCTTCGGCAAAGCCGAGGCGCAGCCAGTTGTTCCTGTAGTTGGGCAGCCTGCGGTAGTGTTCGAGCGCACCCAGCGCCAGTGCGCGCGCCCGCGCGGGATCTTCTTCCAGGATCACACCCTGCTCCGGCGCCAGCAGCTTTCCCGGCCCCAAAATAGCGCGCGCCTGCGCGGTGTGTTCCGGTGTGACCAGATAGGGGTGAGCGCCCGCTGTGCGTTCTGCGGCAAGCGCGGTCATTTTCGGCCCCAGCGCCGCCAGGCACAAATGGCCGCGCGGCATGCCCGCGGCGTCCAGGCCGTCCAGAAAACGGCGCATCGCCGGCAGCGGCTTGCCCCACTGCTCGCCGATCAGAGGGCCGTGGCTGACACCGATGCCCAGTAACGTGCGTGCCTTTTCCGCTTCGTCCAGACTGGCGAACCACGCCGCCAGTTCCACCGGCTCGTGCTTCCAGAGGTTGAGAATGCCGGTCGCGATGGTGGCGCGGCGGGTCACCCCCAGCAGGCGCTGCACATCGGCGGGCGCACCACTGTCGATCCCGCCGGGAATCCAGAGCGCTCCATAGCCGAGTTCATCCAGCTCGGCGGCGGCTTCATTGGCCTGCCCCTTGTCTCCGAAACGCAGTTCCAGAGACCAGATGCCGGTCTTTCCAATGGCCGGTACCGCCATGGCGCTCTCCTCCTCGCTGTCTTTACCGGTGATCTTGGGCTGCACTCCAGAGCCCTTCAAGGGCTTTGCGCCCCCAGTTTCCCGGCATCGCCCCTGCGAGCAATTGTCCCGTCCCAACGTTCGCTTGATTGCCGCAGCCCTGCAGCCTAGCCCCACCATTATGGGAGATTTCGATTACATCATCGTGGGCGGCGGCAGCGCCGGGTGCGTGCTCGCCAACCGGCTGAGCGCCGATCCGAAGACCCGCGTGCTCCTGCTGGAGGCGGGCGGGAAGGACGATTACATCTGGATCAAGGTGCCGGTCGGATATCTCTACTGCATCGGCAATCCGCGCACCGACTGGTGCCTCTCGACCGAAGCCGAAGCGGGGCTCAATGGCCGCGCGCTCAAGTACCCGCGCGGGCGTGTGCTGGGCGGATGCTCCTCGATCAACGGCATGATCTACATGCGCGGGCAGGCTGCGGATTATGACGGGTGGCGCCAGGCAGGCAATCCGGGCTGGGGCTGGGACGACGTGCTGCCCTACTTCACCCGCGCCGAAGACCACTATGACGGCGCCAGCCCCGTGCATGGCAGCGGCGGTGAAATCCGGGTGGAGAAACAGCGGCTGCGCTGGGACATTCTCGAAGCGTTCCGCGAAGCCTGCGGCCAGGCTGGCATTCCCGCCATCGGCGACTTCAACACCGGCGACAACGAAGGCGCCAGTTTCTTTCAGGTCACGCAGCGCAAGGGCTGGCGCTGGAGCGCTTCGGACGCGTTCCTGAAGCCCGTGCGCAGCCGCACGAACCTGAAAGTCGTGACCGGCGCACTGGTGGACAAGGTGATCATCGAACAGGGCCGCGCCGTGGGCGTTTCCTACACGCTGGACGGCTCCCCCCGGACAGCGCGTGCAAACGGCGAAGTACTGCTGGCGGCAGGGGCGATCGGTTCACCCGCAATTCTCGAACGCTCCGGGATTGGAGAGGCGGCCCATCTGTCCGCACTCGGCATCACCCCCGTATGCGATGCGCCGCAAGTCGGCGCCAATCTACAGGACCATTTGCAACTGCGCTGCGCCTGGCGTGTCTCTGGCGTCGCCACGCTCAACCAGCGCGCCGCGAACCTGTTCGGCAAGGCGCTGATCGGGCTGGAATACCTGCTGAAACGCAGCGGGCCGATGGCGATGGCGCCCAGCCAGCTCGGCGTCTTCACCAGAAGCGATGCGCACTATGCCTCGGCCAACCTGGAATACCATGTGCAGCCGCTAAGCCTGGAAGCTTTCGGCGGCTCGCTCGATCCCTTTCCCGCCTTTACGGCCAGTGTCTGCAACTTGCGCCCGGAAAGCCGGGGAACCACCCGCATCACCGCGGCAGATCCCGCCGCCGCGCCCAGCATCCGCCCGAACTACCTTTCTGCCAGCGAGGATTGCCGCGTGGCCGCGCAAGCGATCCGGCAGGTGCGCGGGATCGTGGCGCAACCGGCGCTATCCCGCTTCCGCCCGGAAGAAGTGCGCCCGGGCATCGCTTTCCAGAGCGAAGACGAATTGCGCCGCTCCGCTGGCGATATCGGCACCACCATCTTCCATCCCGTGGGCACGGCCGCGATGGGCACTGTGACCGATCACCGCCTGCGGGTGAACGGCATCGGCGCCTTGCGCGTCATCGATGCCTCAGTGATGCCCGCGATCACGTCCGGCAACACCAATGCCCCGACGATGATGATCGCCGAAAAGGGCGCCGAAATGGTGATCGGCGATGGAAAGCGCTAAAGCTCTGTTTTGGGACAGCCGCATGGGCTGAATCCCCGCAACCCCTAGGCGAGCAGATCCCGTGTCTTCGTAACGATCTCGCGAATGTATTCCGGCGCCGGGCGGCCGCTTTCCGCTTGCGCCATCAAGGGCACTTCCAGCCCCAGCATCTGCCCGCGCGGCAAGGCATCCACGAATTCGCGCAAGGGCAGTTCGCCCTCGCCTGGAATCATCCGCGAATACATCGCTTCCTGCATGTATTCGCCGCCGCCCTTGCGCGGGCCGTCGCAAAGCTGGACGTAGCCGATCAGCGCGGGATCGAGTTCGGCAATCTGGCGCACGGTTCCGCCGGAGCGGAAGAAGTGCATCGAATCGATCAGCACCGTGGCATCGCCTTCGCCGATGTGCCGGACGACTTTCAGCGCCTCTTCCAGATTGCCGATCGTAAAGGCCGGGCAGAACGAGAACGAGAACTCCATGCCCCGCTCACGGGCCATCCCGGCCAGCGCGGCCAACTGGTCGTAAGCACGCGCGCGCTCGACACCTCTGTCCACGGCGTTGACCCGCAGCGCGCCCAGTTCGGCAAAGAGATCCATATCGGCCGCCAGCTCGGACGCGTCCTTTTCGGCCGAAACGCTCACCCCCTCGGCAAGGGCGATCACGATGCCCCGTTCGCGCAGGACTGCTTTCAGCTCTTGCCGCAACCCGGCATCGTCGCGCAGCGACCAGCCTGCATAGCCATGCGGGTTGAAAGGCAGCTGGGTAAGCCCCATCGACACGGCACTGCACCCCAGATCGGCCGCCAGCGTCACATGTTCGACCGGCCCCATTCCAAGTACCGTAAGCAATTCAATGCCGAGCGGATGTGGCATGAACGAATCTTCTCCCTTAGACGCTCTTCCCTATACAGCACGCATTCGCGCCGGATACCGGTAATCGCGACAGAAGGACCAGACCATGCAGCCAGACCGAAGCGAGGCCGCCATCATCATCGAGAAACTGGGGCTGGCTCCGCATCCCGAAGGGGGCTGGTACGCAGAAACCTGGCGCGCTTCTTGCCCGTCCGGCGCGCGGCCCGGGGCCACGGCGATCCATTTCCTGCTTGAAGCGCACCAGCGTTCGCACTGGCACCGGGTCGATGCCGCCGAAATCTGGCTGTGGCATGCGGGCAGTCCGATCACGCTGTCCATGGCGCCGGATGACGCCGGACCCGTCACACCCTACACGCTGGGAGGAGACGTCCTGGCCGGGCAGGCGCCGCAATTGATCGTGCCGGCCGGACACTGGCAGGCTGCGGAGCCACAGGGCGGCTGGGCGCTTGTCAGCTGCGTGGTTTCCCCCGGTTTCGACTTTGCCGGATTCGAACTGGCCGAACCCGATTGGAATCCGGGGAATTGATCCTGCCGCCGGACAAGCCTAGCACCCGCACACAGGGTTCGGGCACAAGACAGGAATGGGGCAGCCGCGACCGATGACCGGTGAGCACGACAGGATTGGAGGAGCGGCAGGCCGCGTATTGGGCTCGCCGGTCCAGAACCTGATCAGTGCCGCGGCGTTCATCCTCATCATCTTCGTCCTCGCCACGGCGGGCTTCGTCGCGGAAGGCTGGTCGCTGAGCGATGCCACCTACATGGTGACGCTGACGATCTTCTCGGTCGGCTACAACGAAGTTCACCCGCTCGACACCACCTGGCTGCGCACGCTGGGCATGGCGACGATCGTGCTGGGATGCACCGGCATCATCTTCTTCACTGGCGCCCTCGTCCAGGTTTTCGCCCATTTCCAGATACGCAACATTCTCGGGATCGACCGCATGCAAAGCCAGATCGACCGCCTGACCAACCACACCATCATCTGCGGCTACGGCCGCATCGGCAAACAGCTTGCGATAGAGCTGCAGCGCGCCCGAACGTCGTTCATCATCCTTGACCGCAATCCCGCCAAACTGGCCGAAGCGGAAAGCTGCGGGCACCTCACTCACAAGGGCGACGCGACCGACGAGGCCACCCTGCGCGCGGTCGGCATCGAACG
The DNA here is from genome assembly GCF_022832375.1 of Novosphingobium beihaiense. GTDB lineage: Bacteria > Pseudomonadota > Alphaproteobacteria > Sphingomonadales > Sphingomonadaceae > Novosphingobium > Novosphingobium beihaiensis. Next base: position 75,124 of record NZ_JALHLG010000007.1, on the reverse strand, counting down.
GGCCCGGGTGCTGGCCACGGTGCTGCCCGACGATGCGCTGAACGTCTTCATCACGCTGTCCGCCCGCAATCTCAACCCGCGCCTGGAAATCATCGCCCGCGGCGAATACCCGACAACCGAAGGCAAGCTGATCCACGCAGGCGCGGACAAAGTCGTGCTGCCCACCCACATCGGCGCCGAACGCATCGCCGAAATGGTGCTGTACCCCACGACCGCCAAGTTCCTGGGCGAGGCTCCGCAAGTGCGCGACCTGAAACGCGGGCTGCACGAATTCGGGCTGGAGATCGAAGCCGTGACCGTGCCCGAAAAGTCAGGTCTGGCGGGCGCGACGGTTGCCGAAGCAGAGCGGCGCGGAGCCGGCGCGTTCTTCCTCGTGCAGATAGACCGCCCCAATGGCCAGAGCTACGTCCACCCTTCGGAAGACGTGAAGATCGAGGCAGGCGATACAGTCGTGCTGGTGCTGCGCGGCACCCGGGTAACGGCAGGATCGATCTTCTCCGAGCCCCGGCAGGCGATCAAACTGGGCCGCAACTACCGTTAGGACTGATCATTTTATGTTGAATCGTCATTGCGAGACCCGCAGGGCCGCGGCAGCCTAAAGCGCAGTGACACTGCCCTGGATTGCTTCGCTTCGCTCGCAATGACGAGTGTTTCATTCAAAGATGATCACGCTTTAGTATGACGGAACTGAAGTTCGCATCACACTAGGATCGCCCGGCACTCAAAAGAATGCGATGCGGCCTAGATTCCCACGTAGATATCGTCGCCCATTTCCTTCACGGGGTAAGTCCTCAAATCGGACTTGGCCTTCATGCCGATGAACAACAGCTTGGGATCGCGCTCGACCTGTCCGGTATTCAGATCGAACTTCGCCTTGTGCAGCGGGCACACGACCGCAGCCCCCTCCAGCTTCCCCTTGCACAAGTTGAAACCAAGATGGGGGCACTTGCGCTGCGCCGCATAGTACGTGCCGCCCACTTTGGTCAGCAGCAGCTTGTCGCCGCCCGCTTCCACCGGAACCAGCGCGCCTTCCGCAACTTGCTGTGCGCTGGCCACCTTCACATAGTCCATGGACGTCCCCCCGATCGCTGTTCGGGCGAAACTATGCCTGCGCCGGAGCAGGCGTGTCCAGCAAAAGAGCGCCCCGTCGCTGAGAACCGGCGGGGCTGCCCGATCAGAATTCAGACCAGTCGTCTCCATTCGGTTCTGGAAGCTTCAAAGCCGCGTTCCCTTGCACAACCGGCATGGCTGGCATGGCCTGGCGCGGCCGCGCCTGCATGGGCAGGCTTGCCGCGCCCCTCCCTTGCCGCTTGCCGGTGGTAAAGCTGGAAACGATCTTCGACAGCTCACGCGCTTCGTCGGTGAGCGAGCGGGCGGCAGCCGTCGATTCCTCGACCATGGCAGCGTTCTGCTGCGTCACCCGGTCGAGATCCCCCACCGCCTCATTAACCTGGTTCAGGCTCGCCGCCTGATCCTGCGCGGTCGTCGCAATGCCCGAAATGAGCGTGTTGATCTCACCCACGCGCGACACGATCTTGGAAAGCCTGCTGCCGGTTTCGCCAACCAGCCTGACGCCTGTCTCCACCTGCTCGCTTGAAGCGTTGATCAGCGCCGTGATGTCCTTGGCCGCATCGGCCGAACGCTGGGCCAGCGCACGCACTTCGGTGGCCACCACGGCAAAGCCCTTGCCCGCATCACCGGCCCGCGCCGCCTCGACCCCGGCATTGAGGGCGAGCAGATTGGTCTGAAACGCGATGCCATCGATCACACCGATGATCTGGCTGATTTCCTGAGACGATTTCTCGATCGCCGCCATGGCCTGCACAGCCTGATCGACAACCGCGCCGCCCTCACTGGCCTCGCGGTGGGTATTGGAAATGGACTTCTGGGCATCGAGCGCTGCGGATGCAGCGTCGCTGACGCCCTTCGTCACCTGGTTCATCGCAGCAGACGTCTGTTCGAGACTGGCCGCTTGGTGTTCGTTGCGCTGGGACAGATCGTCCGACGCGGTGTGAATTTCAGACGCCCCGGTAAGCACCGAATCCGCCGTCTGATGGACCGAGGCGATCGCCCCCGCAAGCTCTTCGACGGCGCGGTTGAAGTCCTGGCGCAGGCCATCGTATCCTTCCGGAAAAGTTTCCCGGATCTGGCAGTCCAGATCATTTCTGGCCAGGCGCTGCAGGGCATTGCCAAGACCGGAAACGACAGCATCCTGAGTCTCGCCGTTTTTCCGCACAAGCGCGGCATTATCGCGGAAGGTTGCCATGGCCTTGGTCATCCGGCCCACGCAATCGCTGTAGTCGGTATAAAGGATTTCGCTGTCCGTATCGCCCGCAGCCAGCTGTTCCATGCGCACCACCGTGTTCACGTAAGGGGTGCAGATGCGCTCCCTCGTGACCATGACCGTAACGATGGTCGCCACGAACACGCCCGTCGCGCCCCCGATCAGAACAACGGAAGGCAGGCCATCCAGCACCGCGAAGACGGTGACGATCAACCCAATCCCCGTAAGACCGCCGTGCACGAAGGCCAGCGTCTGAAATTTCTTGCGGATCGGCGCCTTCTTCTCAAACCAATCGAGCATTATTTACCCCTCCCAGGCGTATATTGCCTGTTGTCACTACCTGCCGTGCAATCGTTTGTGGCCAGCCGTGGGACCGACGCATCAGGGTCGATTCGCCACCGGCAGGTCTATTTAATACCGCGCCGTTAATGATGACTGGTCACGAAGCTGGTAGGTACAACCACCGGACCGTCCGGGGCATTTTACCAACCGCAAATTTCAGGAAATCTGCAAGGTCACTGCACAAACGACAAGGCGCGGCAAGTTTCCCTGCCGCGCCTTGCGCTTCTCCCCATCCCTTAGCCCTTCGAACGACCCGAGAGCTCCTGTGCGCGTTTCGCGCTCTCAGGCCAGCTTGCGCTGCAGCCTGGTCAATGCCTTGTCGATGTCGGCCTTCGCAGCCGCATCGATTTCCCCTTTTACCACCCGATAGACGATCCGCCCGTTCTCCAGCGAATAGGCAACTGTCGCCATGCCATCGTTGAAACTGGCGACGTAAAGAGCCGGCTTGCGCTGGATAAGGGCGAGATCGTCTGCTCGGGGAACCAAAGTGTCACGCATGTAATAGGCGCCGGTCATTGCACCGGGTTCAACCCGGGTCTCGCTGGCCCAGCCCGTACCAGACATTGCCATCGCAAACAGGACAATCCCTGCCTGCAATGCTGTCAGGAATTGCTTCATGACACCATCCTCTTCCCACACGGTGCCGTACATAGCGGCCCGTCTTTGTATGAATAGTTTGTAACATTGTTGGCGCCCGGCGGGAAGCAAACAATACTCAATTAGCTTAGGAAACCGTCATTTTTGCAGTGCAGTACGATTAGCGTACTCTCTAGTATTTCTTTGTTTTCTATCCAGAGGCGTCAGGCACAACGCTTCCGCAAGCGCACTGCGGGCACCTCGCTGCGGACCCCAGAAAAAAGTGGCCAGAGCGGGATTGGCCTGCCATGGCCTCCCGCAGAAAGGGAACAGGCCATGGCAAACGACGACGAAGACTATGTGTACGATGAGGAAAGCGGCGAATGGATGCCCGCTTCCGAACTCGCGGCCAAACGCGCGGCAGCCGATACGGTGGTCGTGCACGATGCCGTCGGCAACGTGCTGGCGGACGGCGATCAGGTAACCCTGATCAAGGATCTCGACGTCAAGGGCGCCGGGCAGACGCTCAAGCAGGGCACGCTGATCAAGTCGATCCGCCTGACCGGCGATCCGCAGGAAATCGACTGCAAGTACCCGGGCATCAAGGGCCTCGTCCTGCGCGCGGAGTTCGTCAAGAAGCGCTGACAGGCGGGCGGCCGACCCGCTCGATCAGCGCCTCGGCCGCCGCCGGTGCACGCACTTTGGCACCGTTGATAAAGAACATGAAGACATCACGGCCACCTTCGGCCCAGTCCCGCGCCCTGTCCGCCCAGCCATCGAGCGCCGCCGCGCCGTAGCCGGTTGCGATGTCTTCGTGCGCATCCTGCAGACGGGCGTATGTAAAAGCGGCAGTCTGCTCCGGAAAGCAGGGATATTTCGGCGAATCCGCGTATACCACCGCCACGCCTGCCTTGCGGGCAAGATCGAAGAACGCGGGATCCGCGAAGCTTTCATGGCGCGGCTCGATGGCATGGCGCAGCGGAACACCATCCTGCGAAGCGGGCAACAGCGACAGAAAAGCCGCGATCTGCGCGGCATCGAATGCCTTGGTATGCGGCAGTTGCCACAAAATGGGGCCAAGCCGGTCTTCCAGCTCGGTCAGCCCCTGGCCAAGGAAACGGGCGACGCTCTCGCCCGCCTGGGAAAGATCCTTGCGCTGGGTGCAAAACCGCCCGGCCTTGAGCGCGAACAGGAAGCCCTCGGGCGCGGCCTTGCGCCACCTGGCATATGTCGCGGGCGTCTGCGCGCTGTAGAACGTGCCGTTGACCTCGATCGCAGTCAGCCGTGAAGCGGCGTATTCCAGCTCCCGCGCTTTCGCGAGCTTCTCCGGGTAAAACGTGCCGCGCCACGGTTCGAAGGTCCATCCGCCAATGCCGGCACGGATGCCCCCTGGCTCACTCCCCGCCGCTCCAGGGCTGCCGCTTCGTCCAGCCGCAACCATGCCGCAACTCTGCACCCAGACGGAACGTGACCACGAAAGGATACTGGCGTTCGGACATCCCGTCCGAGCAAGCGCCGGGCGTGATGGCAAGCGTGAGCGTCTTGCCTTCGAAGTCCCCCGAAAACGACAATCCGCCGCGCCCGGCAAACCGCGATACCGGCACATCGGCGCCTTCCGGATTATTGGGCGTGGTGTAATGGAAACGCCCCTTTGCCACTTGACCGCCCCAGAACGGCTCCGTGCCAGTGACATTTACCGCCTCATCTTCCGCAATCGCATGAAACGGCGCACGATCCTCGCTGTCACCAGGCACACCGCTCACGCCGCCGCTGCACGCCCCCAGCACCATGGGCAGCATCAGGACAAAGGGGGGAAGGGAACGCTCCATAGGACCATGGTATCCTTACCCCCTGCAAGCAGCAAGACCGCCCCTCCTTGCACGCCCGAAGCCTTCGGAAAAGCGCCGAAAGGTAGCGCTAACTAAAATCTCTGCAAAAAATGCACGCCATTCGATGGCCAACGCTTTTGCCCAACCCATTCCGCGTAAACGACAAATCCACACTGTTGCAATAATCGCAACCGAGGGTCGAAGTTTTGAAATTGCACCGCAGTGCAACATGCGTAAATGCTGCACCGCAACAACAAGAAGAGATGCCCGAGGCAATCTTCCTGCATCCACTTAAAGGGATATTGCCATGTTCAAGACCATTTTCGCGACTGCCGCCGTTTCGCTCCTCGCCGTTCCTGCCGCCGCGCAGGCCAGCGAAGCCCGCCAGTTCTCGCACGAAGGCGTGGACTACACCTACACCACCGCCCAGAAGGGCAAGGTTACGGTGATCAACGGCCACACCAAGTCCGGTGTCCCCTTCCGCCTTTTCGTCAAGGGCGAGCGCGTGACCGGCACTTACAACAGCCGTCCCGTCAGCTTCACCACGTCGGACGCCAAGAACGCGCTGTCCAACGACTGATCAAGCAGCGTTCGCGGGCGGGTTTCTCTCCTCTCTCCCATCGCCCGGCCGTGCAGCGCAGCACACAAGGGGCGTCATCCCTCGCGGATGACGCCCCTTTCGTGTATGGGAGCCTGACGTTCAGCCCGCTGTCAGTCTCAGGCCCGTAAGCCTCGAACTGCGGGATGCGGGAGAAAGCCTTGACGGAGGACCGATGGGTTCCGGCAAACTGGTTCTGCTCCTCATCGCAGGCAGCGTCTGTGCAGGCATTCTGGCCGCCAGCGCCACCACGCACGCCATGCGCACCTATCCCAAGGTACCGGTGATCGCCGCCCGGCCCACTGCGGACTATGCCCGGCGAGCATTAGCTCTGGGCGGAAACTCATCATGGATAGAAGACGACTTGTCTGCTCTCGATATCCCCGCCTGGCCGTTCGGCCGTGACGAATGGGATGGCAGCGACGATGCCGGCCAGCCGGACGGGCAGAGCGGTCCTGCCAGTGGAATGGACCAGCCGCCCGGGGCTGAACCTGCCGGAGAGCCGCTCGCCCCAGGCGGCAGCACAGCACAGGACGCAGCGGCCGATGCGGCTGCGCGTGCGGAAGCCGCTGCGGCAGACGTGACAGCCGCGGAACGGAACGGAAGTTAACTATTGATATAAGAAAGCTGACGGCCCTTGAGCGGTACCGCCCTCAGATCAGTGGACGAGTGTAAGGGCCCCCTGGCTCTGCACCAGGCGGACTTCCAGCACGTCCTCGTCCTCTTCGATCTCGTGCTTCTCGCGTATCTCCGCGAGCCGCTCGGCGATCATGTCCTCGTCCGCGCCGTGCGGCAGGGTGTAGCGGGCAATCACCATTTCATCGAGCGTGTCGATCACGCAAAAATGGCTTGTCCGCCCGGCACTTGCGATCGCATCAAGGTCAAAACCGTCAGACAGATCCCACCGGCCGCCGTCGCGCGAACGGATCGGACGCTGGCAATAGCGGCAAGTGCAATGCACCACACCGCCCGCCTCGCGCCGCCGCCGCCCTTCCGGCACATGGCGGCGCAAATACCAGCAATGCGCCACGGGTACGGAAGAGTTCATCTTGCTGAGCATGGCGGCACCTGTAATCCCGAGTTCCCTTTACCGGGGCCCGACAAGATATTCGCCCCGATGGAACTTAAGACGCACGCTAACGGCGAAAATTAAGCGCCGCCTGCAAGGCTCCGTAGTTCCCCGTAGAAAACCAAGCCCGTTAACAGCCTATCCCAGCGTCGCGTAGATCTCCGCCACGATCACCCATTCGCCCAGCACCTCGCGCCACTTCGCCGAATAGTCCCCGGCCGCCATCGCCCGGCCCGAACTGGCCTCCAACCCCTTCCAGTGCCCCTGTTCGAGCGCCACCGGCTCCACCCGCGACACCGCCACGCTGACGGGTGTGCGCGTGTAGACCACCCGCGCGGGGCTCGCGAATTCGCGCCGCCAGGCCTTGAGCTGTGCGTTGCGGCCAGAGACGATAGCGCTGTCACTGCCCGTCACCATCACCACGTCGCGCCCCAGCAAGGGTGAGATCGCCGCCACATCGCCATCGGCAATGGCCCGGTTGAACGCGGCCCGGCGCGTGCGGATAGCGATTTCGGCGGCGGATTGATGCATCGTATTCCCCTGGCGGCCCGTGGGCCTGTAACGGCCTCTGCCGTGCTGCATACCCGTTTGCACGCAGAGCGCAATTTGCTCTGCACGGCTTCCGCCAGACCGGCCCATCCATGCGCCGGATGCCCCTCCCGATCGGCCCGTCGTAATCGCCCCGCCCGATCACTGCATGCAGCATCGTCCGCTTATTATTGCGAGATATTCGCATTAATGCCGCCAGCGAAAGGACCAACCGATGTCTCACGATCTTGCCAAAACCGCCAGCTTCCTGACCCTGCACTTGCTCGTCGGCTTCACCGTGGCCTTCGCCATCACCGGCTCCGTCGCCATGGCGGGCGGGATCGCGCTGATCGAGCCGCTGGTGAACGCCGTCGTGTTCTTCTTCCACGAACGCGCCTGGAACGGCGATCTCGATATCGCAGGCGCCCTGCTGCACCGCCACGCCCCCGCCTGAGAGCCCCGCGTGCAAGCCCTTCCTGCGGACCACCACCCGCCGCGGCGTCATGGCCAGACTGCAACCGAAAGGCCCCTCGTGAAGACACGCCCGCTCGCCGCCCTCATCGCCGCCTTTTCCGCCAGCCCGGCGATGGCCCAGCCGCAGAGCACTTTCACGCTCACCGTAACCGGCCTGCACTCCACCAAGGGCCAGATCGTGGCCTGCCTGTGGCGCGACAAGGTGAAGTTCCCGAGCTGCGAAAAGAGCAAGACCGCGATCCGGCGCACTTTCCCCGTCACCGGCCCCACGATGCACGTCACCCTGCCGCTGCCCGCCGCCGGACGCTACGCCGTCACCGTCATCCATGACGAGGACGGCAACGGAAAGACCAAACGCAACTTCATCGGCATGCCGCTCGAAGGCGTGGGCATCTCGAACAATCCCGGCGGCATGCCTGGCTATGGCAAGTCGCTGACGGACATCGCCCCCGGCACGCCCCTCACCATCCGCATGAAATACCTGTTCGGCTGACGCCCGCGCCGCCCCGCCACTGTGACACTCCAGTTTACACGCAAGCGCAGAAAAGTGTGTGTCACCTTGGGTGTCACCTTGCTCACCACCACCCCGGCGCGCGCGGATCGGGCGCGCCGCGATCGAACTGCGCCAGCACCCTGAGCAGCGCGGACGTGCTGGGCTTCAGCGAACATCCGGCATAGCGCCCGCACCGCATCCGCACGGCAACCACCTCCCGGTGCGCCGCCTCGGACAGCGCCCAGCCTGTCAACTTCGGAAAGGCCGGAATGTCACCCTGCCCGGCAGCACCGGCGGCAAGGGCAAAGTCCCACGCGGCGGCGAAATAGACCGCCCCCTCCCGCCGCCGCAGCTGGTAGACACTCTCGCGCGAAGCCCCCACCCGCGCCGCCGCTTCGGACACCGATCCCGTCTCAGCCAGCCACCCGACAAACTCCCCCTGCCGCACCGCCGACCACCCGTCCCGCCGATGCCGCAGCGGCACCGGCACAAACGGCGGAATGCGCAAGTAAGCAGGCCAGCGGAGAGGAGTTTGGGGCATGGCCGCGAGAATACGGCACCGGCGGGTGTGTAGGAAAACGGTTTGTCGGGAGGGGGGAAGAAGGAACGTGCGAGGGCCCTTCGACACGCTCAGGACTCCTCGCGCTCCCCATACCGTCGGCGTAACGCCTTGCAACCGCGTTGTGCGCTATCCTCCCAACCCGGCTTCGTCATCCCCGCGCAGGCGGGGATCCCGCTTCACGTTTCTTCGAGATGCACCCGAAACCACCTCGCGAGTTCGTCCTCGGACAGTTCCCCCGCCGCGAGAGCCAGAACCATGTCGATAGCCCCTCTCGGCGCAAACGAAAGGATCACCCCGTTGAGCAGCAGGAACAACCGCGCGGACACCCATGCGGTGCGCTTGTTGCCGTCCGCAAAAGGATGATTGCGGGCAATGCCATAAGCATAGGTGAGAGCGCAGCGGTCATCCTCATATACATCCACTTGTTGACCGGCCGCGCCAGCGCGCTTTCCAGCGCACCGGCATCGCGCCCCCCTGTCCCACCACTATGCTCGGTCAACTGCCGATCATGATATGATTTTGAACAAGGTCTTCACAAGGGTATCGCAACGCAATTGCAGAACTAGACAAAACAAACGCGCGATCTGGCAGTTTGGTATACTGCTACCGCGACTTCTAGACGGACATCCTAGACACAGCACCTTGACAGTATACGATATATGCGTCATATCGTCATTGAAATAGTGGCACTGATCGCCTTCGTAATAGGGAAATGAGTATGAAACGCATTTTAATGCCTGCACTTGTAATGGCTATGGCGACGATCACTCCTACTTCCGTTTCAGCTCAAGGCTCAGAATATGATGCATGCATGGCAGTCGCACACGCCAATTATTTTACAGAAATCAATAAATGCTATTCACAGAGCAGCTATTACCAACGGACAAAATGCCTATCGGATGCAACCACACGACGCACCGACGCAATTATGCGCTGCCAAGATTTGCTATAATCCCCCCTGCCTTTTGCATTAAGGCACGATAAGATACAGCATCCAGCTAGCAACAATACCTACTCCGCAAACGCCGCAGCAGGCCAGCGGATCAGCATAGCCCCGCGCATGTCGCCCGGTTTGAAGCCGGTGGCCTTGTCGTTCGGGTAGAGTTCCCGGATGCGTGCAGCCAGATCGGATGCGACATTCGTGCCGTGGCATACGGTGCAGGGCTTTTCCCGCATAGGGATCGCGCGCAGCACGTTGATGATCGCGCCGTCTCCCATGCCGCTGCGCCAGATGCGGCTGGCGGGTTTGCCGTTCACGAGCGGGGCGCTGGCGAGCCCAGTGTAGTGGGCGCGCACTTCGTCGGTCAGCCTTCCGGCGGGGCTGCGGTTGCGCTCCGCCACGCGGCTGACCTCAGCGCCGCTGCGTTCTAATTCCTGCGCCGCGATCAGTGGCGCGGCATCGTGGCAAACAGTGACGGCCAGCATCGGCCCGCCTGCCGCAAGCGCGGTCTTGAGTTGTCCTTGCAGCGCGCTCTGGAAGTGTCCGGCCACTGCATCGGAGCGGGCGAGAACCGCCGCCTCATCGAGCGGCGGTTCTTCCTGCGCACAGGCGGCGCACAGCGCGGCGAGCGCCGCTGCCGCCAGCCACGCCCTGCCCGCGCCGCGGCGCATTGTCAGTCCTCTGCCGGCAGGTAGAGTTCGTTGCCCTTGTCCTTATAGACCTTGGACATCTCCTCCATGCCCTTCTCCGCCTCCTCAGCGGCGATGAAGGCGTCGCTCGGCTGGTTCTGCTTGGCCGCGAAATCCCGCACTTCCTGGCTGATCTTCATCGAGCAGAACTTGGGACCGCACATCGAGCAGAAGTGCGCGGTCTTGGCGCCTTCGGCCGGGAGCGTCTGGTCGTGGTATTGCTCGGCCGTATCGGGATCGAGCGACAGGTTGAACTGGTCGCGCCAGCGGAATTCGAAGCGGGCCTTGGAAAGGGCATCGTCGCGCACTTGCGCGGCGGGGTGGCCCTTGGCGAGGTCGGCCGCGTGGGCGGCGAGCTTGTACGTCACCACGCCCACTTTCACGTCGTCGCGGTCGGGCAGGCCCAGGTGTTCCTTGGGCGTGACGTAGCAGAGCATCGCCGTGCCGTACCAGCCGATCTGGGCGGCGCCGATGCCGCTGGTGATGTGGTCGTATCCCGGCGCGATGTCGGTGGTGAGCGGCCCGAGCGTGTAGAACGGAGCCTCGCCGCAGCTTTCCAGCTGCTTTTCCATGTTCTCCTTGATCTTGTGCATCGGCACGTGGCCGGGGCCCTCGATCATCACCTGCACGTCCTGCGCCCAGGCCTTCTTGGTCAATTCGCCCAGGGTGTAGAGTTCGGCGAACTGCGCCTCGTCATTGGCGTCGTAGATCGAGCCGGGGCGCAGGCCGTCGCCCAGCGAGTAGGCGACGTCGTAGGCCTTCATGATCTCGGTGATCTCGTCGAAGCGTTCGTAGAGAAACGATTCCTTGTGGTGGGCAAGGCACCACTTGGCCATGATCGAGCCGCCGCGGCTGACGATGCCGGTCATGCGCTTGGCCGCCAGCGGGATGTAGGGCAGGCGCACGCCCGCGTGGATGGTGAAGTAGTCCACGCCCTGTTCGGCCTGCTCGATCAGGGTGTCGCGGAAGATCTCCCACGTCAGGTCCTCGGCGATGCCGCCGACTTTTTCCAGCGCCTGATAGATCGGCACGGTGCCGATCGGCACGGGGCTGTTGCGCAGGATCCATTCGCGGGTGTCGTGGATGTTGCGGCCGGTGGACAGGTCCATCACCGTGTCCGCGCCCCAGCGGATCGACCAGACCATCTTGTCGACTTCGGCGGCCACGTCAGAGGCGACGGCCGAATTGCCTATATTGGCATTGATCTTGACCAGGAAGTTGCGGCCGATCGCCATCGGCTCAGATTCCGGGTGGTTGACGTTGCTGGGAATGATCGCGCGGCCCCGGGCGACTTCCTCGCGCACGAATTCGGGCGTGACGTAATCGGGGATCGCGGCGCCGAAGCTTTCGCCCTGGCGGACATATTCGGCAAGGCGCGCGCGGCCCAGATTCTCACGCTCGGCGACGTATTCCATCTCCGGGGTAATGATGCCCTGCTTCGCGTAGTGCATCTGCGAGATGTTCGCGCCCGGCTTCGCGCGCAGGGGTTTGCGCAGAGCCGTGGGGAACGGGGGGACGCCGCCGGAGCGGTCCGGCCCGAGCTGGCCGTTGTCTTCCGGCTTCACTTCGCGCGGTTCGTATTCCTCCACATCGCCGCGCGACAGCTGCCATTCGCGGCGCAGCGCGGGCAGGCCGGCGGCAATGTCGATCACGGCTTCGGGATCGGTGTAGGGGCCGGACGTATCATAGACGCGCACCGGCGGTTCGCCGCTGGTGGGCTCCAGATGGATCTCGCGCATGGCGACCTTGATCGACGGGTTCGACTGGGCCGGAACGTAGATCTTCTTCGATCCGCGAATGGGGCCGGTGGTGACGCCGATTTCCAGCTTGCTGTTGATGTCAGCCATATGCGCTTCTCTCCATGGGCGAATGGAAAGCGGATGCACCGGTGACGGCAGTCCACTCCCTCCGCCCGTGCTAACGGGTTCAGGTTCGACGGGTCTTGTGGAGCATACCCACAACTCTCAGGCTTTTTCCCGCATCCGATAGATCGATGCGGGGTGCTGCCTCCCCGGGGTTGGCGTGAATGATAGACATCCTTGCGGCACAGGTCCAGCGCAGCCCATCACTTTCCAATATGGAAAGATTTAACTTTCCGAATTGGAAAGTAACGTCTAGGAACTTTCCAAATTGGAAAGTCATTCCACTTCGATAGAGGAAGGATCGCATCGTGACCTTATCCCTGCCCTACATGGCGCTGCTCGTCATTCTGCTGGCCGCGCTGGCCTACCGTACATACGCAAACCAGGGCGCCATGGCGCGGTTCCGCCTGCTGACCGGCAGTGCGGAACGGCAGCGCTGCTACTTGCGCATGACACTGCGCTCCTTCGTCCAGTTCGGACTTATCGGCATGGCGATCCTGGCGATCGTGGGCAAGGCGGGAGCAGTGCGGGCCTTTCCTCACGAATTCGAACCGCTGCGCCTCCTGCTGGGGCAGTCTTCCGGCGCGGACGGATCAGACACCGGCTCCATTGCCTACTACGGCGGCATGATCGGGGGCGTGGCTTGTGGCGGAAGCGTGTCCTACGTGATCTGGCGCTTCCTGCTGCGCCGCAAGACCCAGCCCGTGATCGGCGATGTCGAAGCCTTGTTCCCCCGCAATCGCGCCGAAGTGCTGGCAACGCTGCCCCTCGCGATCAATGCCGGGCTGAGCGAGGAAGTGTTCTTCCGCCTGGCCTTGCCGATGGTTGCCACGCTGGCGACCGGTTCGGCCATGGCAGGCTTCATCATCGCCGGACTGAGCTTTGGCCTGGCCCACTGGTATCAAGGATGGAAAAGCGTGCTTCTGATTACCGGGATCAGCGGTTTCTTTAGCTACGTTTACCTCTCGACCGGATCGCTGATGACATCGATCGTTCTCCACGCGGCGGTTGACGTCATCGCACTGACAGTGCGCCCGGCAATCAGCCTCTGGCTTGACGGAAGAGCCGCCCGGCGCGCGGCGCCACAGGCCGGGCATAACCTCGACAGTGCCGTATCCAAGGCATAGACCGGCAGGATAACGCGGGAATGATGATGGCTCAGGAACAAGAAACGCAGCACGAGGAGGCAAAGCAGGCCCTTGCCACGATCAGCGGCACCAAGGCGGCACTCGCGGATGACATCGCGAATTGCCCCCCATGGCGCCACGCGGCCTTTGGCGGCATGTTCGCGCTGCTGATCGGGGCCATCAGCATATCTTCGGCGGTTCAATTCGCCACGATTCCGGTGATCATTATGTTGATCATACTGATCAAACGATCCGATGAACGCAGGAACGGAGTGTTCGTCCACGGCTACCGCCGAGGCAAGACGCTCGCCGTCACCCTGGCATATCTAGTCGTCCTCGTTCCGTTCATTCTTCTCGCTCTGCATTTGCGGCTTGGCGGTTTCGGTTTGCCGGCAAAGGCCGGCCTCACCGCCTTGGCCTTTGCCATCGCTGTGGGGCTCAGCCTGTGGTGGCATCGGGTGTTCAAGCGCGAACTTCTGGAAGACCCCGCGGCGTGAAACCGTTACCGCCCCTGGACCCCGCCTTGCATCAACCGGCCCGGCTGCAAATCGCAGCAGTGCTCTCCAACGTGAGCAGCGCCGAATTCGCCAAGTTGCGCGAGATCGCCGACGTGAGCGATTCGGTGCTTTCGAAACACCTTTCGGCCATGGCCGAGGCCGGTTACGTCACGCTCAAGAAAGCCGCCATGGACGGGCGCCAGCGAACCTGGATCTCATTCACCCGCAAGGGACGCAAGGCCTTCAAAGCGCACATGGCTGCGTTACAGGCACTGGTCGCAAGCGCCGAACAAGCCGCTACGGCCGAATAGACACACCAAACCATGCCCATGCTCTATCGCCTCGACGCCCCCGCGCTTGCGGTGGGGCGCGCGTTCAACGCCCGGGTGGGGGACGATCCCTGGGCGGGCGGGCATGTCGCGCCCGGGCAGTTCGCGCCTGTCATCACGGCGGGGCGCGAATTCATCGCCGGGCCGCGTCCGGCCGGGCGGGTGCTGGAAACACGGATGATCCCGCGCCTGTGGGGCGTGCCGCCGCCGCCCTCGGTGCCCGACGGGCGGCCAGTGCTGACCGTGCGCAATCTGGAAAGTCCGTTCTGGATCGGCAACTTGCGCAACAGCGAGTTCCGCTGCCTGATCCCCGCCACGGCCTTAATGGAATGGGGCAAGCCCTCCCCGGCGGACGGCAAACGGCGCCAGTGCTGGTTTTCCTGCGCCGACCAGCCGCTCTTTGCCATGGCGGCGGTGTGGAAGGACAGCGAGATCCCGGGCTTCGCGCTGCTCGCCTGCCCGGCCAATGCCGCGCTCAGGGCCGAGGGGCGCGAGACGATGCCGGTGATCCTGCCGCCCGATGCTGCCGCTCGCGACTTGTGGCTGCACGGCGGCTGGGACCGGGCGCAGGCGCTGGTCCAGCCTTATTCCAGTTCGCTGATGGACCTGCGCCGGGCGCCCGAAGACTGAGGATCAGGCCGCGCGCCGGATCGCGGCGCCCGGACGGCCAGTGCCACTGCCCGCCGTCTTGAAGCGCGAGATTTCCTCCACCAGTTCGCGGGCACTGTCGGTCAGGCTGGCAACGGCGGCGGTCGCTTCCTCCACCATCGCCGCGTTCTGCTGGGTGACCAGATCCATCTCGCTGATCGCGCTGTTGACCTTGGCCACGCCGCCCGATTGCGCTTGCGCGCCCTGCGCGATCTCGCGGATCAGCTTGCCGATGTCGCCGATGCGGTTGACCGCCTGCGACAGGGTTTCGCTGGTGCGGTTCACCACTTCCACGCCCCGGCCGATCTGCGTGGAGCTCTTGGCGATCCGTTCCTTGATCTCGCTGGCTGCATCGGCCGACCGCTGGGCCAGCGAGCGCACTTCCGCAGCGACCACGGCAAAGCCCTTTCCGGCCTCGCCCGCCCGCGCCGCCTCGACCCCGGCGTTGAGCGCCAGAAGGTTGGTCTGAAAGGCGATCCCGTCGATCAGAGTCACGATCTGGGCGATCTCGTCCGACGATTCCTCTATCGCCTGCATCGCACTGATCGCCTGCGATACGGTCTGCCCGGTTTCCTCGATCTCGCCCTGCATCGTATCCATCGATTCGCGCGCCCTGCCCGCGATTTCGGCAGACTGCTGCGCGGTGCCGGTGATATCCTGCATCGCACTCGCGGTCTGCTGCAGCCGTGCGGACTGGCGTTCTGTGCGTAGGGCCAGATCGTCTGCCGCGGAGCGGATTTCGCTCGCCGTCAGGTGGATCTTGCGGGTCGAATCGATGATCGTCTCGATCGCCGCCCCCAGCGGCGTGACCGCCGCGTTGAAATCTTCGCCAAGACGCGCGTAGGCCTGCGGGAAATCGCTGCCGATCCGCACCGTCAGGTCTCCCTTGGCCAGCGCCGCCAGTTCGCGCGCCACGCCATCCATCGCCTTGAGCTGGTCCGCATCGGCGCGTTGCCTTTCCAGCGCGGCCTGCTGGAACACCCGCAGACCATCGGCCATCGCGCCGATCTCGTCCGTGCGGCCTTCATGGCCGATGGCGACATCGTAGCGCCCCTGCGCCATCTCGCCCATGCTGTCTCGCAAGTCCTGCAGCGGCGCAAACTGCTTGCGGGAAAACCGCAAGGTAACGGCCGCCGCGATCACCGTGATGACAATGGCCGCCAGCGCCGAAAGCAGGCCGACATGGTGCACGCTGGAAAGAAAATCGGAGGTCGGAATGCCAGTGTAGAGAATGCCCGCAAGGTTCCCGTCCGCATCCATGATCGGATCGTAAGCGGTATAGTACGAGCGCCCCAGAATGGTGGCCTGGCCCCGGAACGGCTTGTGCTCACCCATCACCGTGTCCCAGACCGGCCCCTTGGCCAGCACGGTGCCAACCGCGCGCGTTCCGTCCGGCTTCTCGACATTGGTGGCGACACGCTGGTCCAGCTGGAAGATCGTGGCCGTGCCGCCGACCAGTTCCTTGATCCTGTCAACCGGCTCGTTGAAATCGTTGAGCACCTGGCTGCCCGCCATGAGCTGGCCGTTCTCGGTATGAATCGGGCCATATCCCGTCAGGACGTTCCATGCCACGCGCATGTTCACTTCCTGGCGCTCGATCGCGCTGCGTTCCGCGTTACGGAGCATCAGCCCCGTAGTGACGAGGTAGCTGGTAACCGATAGCAGCACCATGGCCACGACGAAGGCGCCGGTGATTCTGGTTGCCAAAGGAAGCCTGCTGAACCGGCTGCCTAACTCCACTGAATTGCTCCACAAATGCCGAGGGAGCCCTATCAGTGCCAGACCATGCTAAATTTTGAATGAATGCCCTTTCAGGACAGACCGAATGCCTGACAAAACCGCCAATCCGCAGCGGCAAGGTGCCGCCTCAGAAGTGCAGCAGGCTCACCCCGATCAGGATCAGGCCGATCACGATCGAACCGCAGCACCACAGCTTGGACAGCGGCCCGAAACGGCGCACCCAGAAAGCCATGTAGACATCGGAGAAGGCCAGAACCGCCAGCGCTTCGAGGCACATCAGCCCGCCGACAACGCTGAGAAAGCTCGACAGCCAGTCGGGCGAGGCCCAGGGATTGACGATATAGATTACCGCGCCCAGGAACAGCTCCAGCAAGCCGGTGGCCAGTTGCAGCGCAGGCGAGGCGACGATCTCCTCGATCAGTTTCTGCCAGTGCCCGGGCTTGCGGAATTCCCCGATTCCCGCGAACAGTGCGAAAAGCCCCAGAAACAGCGCGGTCCAGGCCGGTGCCAGCGTCAGATCAGGCATGCATCAGTCTCCATTCCCCCGTTTTTGTTGCAGGCAGGATGAACTGCACGGCGGGCTGCGTAAAGCGCCGATTTGCGCGACAGGAACGGCGGGCCTTGCTTGCATCGGGCGGCGCCCGGCGCCATCTGGCCATCATGGCCGCGGACCTTGAAACCCTGCTGGACGCGATCCGCTCCTGCCGCCTGTGCGAAGCCGCCCTGCCGCACGATCCGCGCCCGGTCGTGCAGGCGGGCCGGAGCGCGCGCATCCTTGTGATCGGGCAGGCGCCGGGCAGCAAGGTCCACGCCAGCGGGCGGGCCTGGGACGACGACAGCGGAGACCGCCTGCGCGCATGGACCGGCCTTTCGCCGGAAGAATTCTACGATCCCGATCGCGTGGCGCACATGCCCAGCGGGTTCTGCTATCCGGGCAAGGGCAGTGGCGGCGACCTGCCGCCGCGCCCCGAATGCGCCCCGCGCTGGCACGCCCCCTTGCGCGAGGCTCTGCCGGAGGTGCAGCTGACGCTGGTCATCGGGCAATACGCGCACAAGCGCTACCTTCCGCGCGGCTTCGCGCCGAACCTCACCGAAGCGGTGCGCCGCTGGCGCGCGGCGCCGGAAGGGCTGCTTCCCCTGCCCCATCCTGCCTGGCGCAGCCGGCTATGGATGGCGAAGAATCCCTGGTTCGAAAACGAGGTTCTGCCGGATCTGCAAGCCCGCGTGCGCGCCGCGCTGCAATAACCGTTTCAGGCGCAGGCTCTCAGAACGTGTAGGCCACGCCCGCGCCCAGCGTCCACTGGCCCGCTTCGCCCCGGATAGAGGTATAGGGCGTGCGTTTGCCAGCGTTGAGCATGTGCGAATAATTGGCCAGGCCGAAAAGCGCCCAGCCGCCATCGCGCAAATCACCCGACAAGTCCCAGCCCGCCAGCATACCGACGCTGGCACTGTCCCAGCCGCTCTTGGCGGTATATTCGGGCAAACCGCTGGCCGCGCTCTGCTCCGGCGTCACCGAATAGTAGTACCGCGCATATTTGCCGTCGGCATGGTGCGCACTGGCCGAGAGCACCACGAGAACCGCCTTGCTGAGCGGGGTCGCGTAGCTGACCGAGGGAGACCAGGTCATGCCCTTGTAGGCGCCGCCGACGTCCCATTTCACATCCGCCGAAACCGTCAGCGAATCGTAGTCGTTGAGCAGCTTGTAGGCGGTGACGCCGCCGTTGACGCCGAGCTCGACCGCGGTATCGAGCTTGCCCGCCGCCTTGACCACCCGGTCCTTGATCTGCCGGTTGCGGTTGAACGAAAGGCTGGCCACCGGGCCCAGCGAAAAGCCGATCCGTGCATCCTTGCCGTCGGGGATCACGTCAAGCGCGATGCCGCCCGCGCGCGGTGTGATCTCTATGCCGTGGACCCGCCCCTGAATGATCGGAAACGGGGAGAGGACATAGTCGTCCGAACCATCGTAGCTGGGGCCGTAGACGCCGCCCGCGCCGACCGTCAGATGGTCGCCTTCGAGCACGTTTCCGTCAGGCGCATCCTGGGCCCCATCTTGCGCCATCGCGGCGGCGGGCAGCACGAGGGGCGCCACGAGGGCCACCGCAAGCGCGGAGAATAAAAACGGGCGTGCAATCATGCGGATATCCTTCCCTGTCTGCCCATATCCCAACGCCGGAAACCGGTGCGGGTTGCGCAACAGGCCGAAACTTATTGATCCTGAGCCAGACTTTCACCGGCATCTTCCGGTAAAGTCTCATTACCCTGTCCAAGCTGGCGCTGCATCAGGAAAACGTCGATCCACTGGCCATGCTTCCACCCGGCCCCCGTCAGCGTGCCCACAGGGCGGTATCCGGCCCTGGCATGAAGCACCACCGATGCCGGTTCGGAAGCCGCGATCACGGCGAAGGCCTGCCGGTAGCCGCGCGCCTCGCACGCCTCCACAAGCGCCGTCAGCAAGCCGCTGCCGATGCCCCGCCCGACGCAGTCCGGCCGGACGTAGATCGTGGTTTCCACACTGTAGCGGTAGCCCACGCGCGGGCCGTAGCGGTGCGCGAAACCCGTGGCGAGCACGCGCCCGGTGCTGTCCCGCGTAACCAGGAACGGATAGCCCGCATCCACGATGTCACTGATCCGCCGCCGGATTTCCACGGCATCGGGCGGTTCGGTTTCGAATGTCGCCGTGCTCTCCAGCACGTAATGCGCGTAGATTTCCGCGATACCCGCGGAGTCTTCGAAACCAGCCTCGCAGATAGTCAGGTCTTCTGTCATCTCTGTGACAATGCCCCAACGCAACAACGATGCCAAGTTGCGGCGAACACCGCCCATCCCTAAACGAGACAGCGATGCGACCGGAAAGCTGTGATCTTGCCATCGCCGGCTGCGGGCTGGCGGGCGGCCTTGTGGCACTGGCCATGGCGCGGCTGCGCCCGGAGCTGCGCGTGATCGTGGTGGAGCGCGGCGCGGCGCTGGGCGGGCAGCACCTCTGGTCGTTCTTCGCCAGCGACCTTCCGCAAGGCGCAGAAGCGCTGGCCGACGCGCTGACAACGGCGCGCTGGGATAGTTATGAGGTCCGTTTTCCGAGCCGTTCCCGGGTTCTCGCCACGCCCTACCGCACCATGAGCAGCGGCAGACTGGACGCCGCCGTGCGCGCCGCGCTGCCCCCGGAATGTGTGATCACCGGCGTCGAAACTACCGCCGTCACCCCCACCTCGATCACCCTGGCGGACGGGCGCTCGATCGCGGCGAAAGGCGTGCTCGACGCGCGCGGCATCCCCGGCTTGCCGCACATGGCGGGCGGCTGGCAGAAATTCCTGGGACAACGCCTGCGCCTTGCCGCGCCGCACGGGCTGGCGATGCCGGTAGTGATGGACGCGCGGGTGGAGCAGACGGACGGCTACCGCTTTGTCTATTGCCTGCCGTTTTCCCCCACCGAAGTCTTCGTGGAAGACACCTACTACGCCGATGGGTCCGCGCTGGATCTGCCGCTGCTGCGCCGCCGCATCGCGGACTATGCCGCGCGGCAGGGCTGGCAAGTGGACTCTTGCGAATATGAGGAAAGCGGCGTGCTGCCGGTGATCGCAGCGGGGGATTTCAACGCGTTCTGGCGCGCGGGACAAGCCGGTGCGGCGCGGGCGGGCACGCGCGCGGCGCTGGTTCATCCGCTCACTTCGTATTCGGTTCCCGATGCTGTAAGATTCGCGCTGCATCTTACCACTCTCGACAACCTCTCCGGCACGCGCCTAGAAAGGGCCAGTCATGCATGGGCCGCACAGCACTGGCGCAAGGGGCGCTTCTACCGGATGTTGACCCGAATGCTTTTCGGCGCGGCGCGCCCGGAGGCGCGCTGGCGCGTGCTCGAACGGTTCTACGGCCTGCCTAAACCGCTGATCGAGCGTTTCTATGCCGGCCGCTCCACCATGGCGGACAAGGCGCGCATCCTCGCGGGCAAGCCGCCCGTCCCGGTGGGGGCTGCCCTTGCCAGCCTGACGGGACGCGGGCGCCCTTTAGCCTCGCTTGATGGGAGCGCCGCATGAAGAAAGCCTGCATCATCGGCGCGGGCTTCGGCGGGCTCGCGCTTGCCATCCGCCTGCAAAGCGCCGGAATCGCCACCACCCTGGTGGAAGCGCGCGACAAGGTGGGCGGGCGCGCCTACGTCTGGGAGCGCGAGGGGTTCACGTTCGATGCGGGCCCTACCGTCATCACCGATCCCGATTGCCTGCGCGAGCTGTGGTCGCTTTCCGGGCATGACATGGCCGGCGATGTCGAGCTGATGCCGGTATCGCCGTTCTACCGGCTCAACTGGACCGACGGCACCGTGTTCGACTATTCGAACGACGAACCCGCACTCCACCGCGAAATCGCCCGCCTCGCCCCGCAGGATCTGGCCGGATACGACGAGTTCCAGCGCTATGCCGCCGGGGTCTGGCAGGAAGGCTACGTCAAGCTGGGGCACGAGGCGTTCCTCGATTTTACCAGCATGGTGAAAGCCGCGCCCTCGCTGCTGCGCTATCAGGCCTGGCGTTCGGTCTATGCCATGGTCTCCAGCTTCGTGAAGGACGAACACCTGCGCGAGGCGCTCTCGTTCCACACGCTGCTGGTGGGCGGCAATCCGATGACCACCAGCGCGATCTACGCCCTGATCCACAAGCTGGAAAAGGACGGCGGCGTGTGGTGGGCCAGGGGCGGCACCAACAAGCTGGCGCACGGCATGGCCAGCCTGTTCGAGCGGCTGGGCGGCGAGATCAAGCTGGGCGAGAAAGTCACCCGCATCCACACACTGGGCGATCACGTCACCGAAGTGGAAACCGCCAGCGGCTGGAAACAGCGCTTCGATGCCATCGCCAGCAATGGCGACATCATGCACACGTACGGCGATCTGCTGGGGGAAAACCGGCGCGGGCAGGAAATGGCGCACAAACTGGCGAACAAGCGCTTTTCGCCCAGCCTGTTCATCGTCCATTTCGGGCTGGAAGGCACCTGGCCGGGCATTCCGCACCACTCCATCCTGTTCGGCCCGCGTTACAAGGGCCTGCTGGACGACATTTTCGAGCACGGGGTGCTGCCCCGCGATTTCTCGATCTACCTGCACCACCCCACCGTCACCGATCCCTCGATGGCGCCGCAGGGCAAGAGCACGTTCTATGCCCTCGTGCCCGTGGCCAACATGGGCAAGCTGCCGATCGACTGGGCGGACGTGGGCCCCGAGCTGGAACAGCGCGTGCTGGCCGAAGTGGGGCGGCGGCTGATCCCCGATATCGACGACCGGATCGTCACGAAGTTCCACTACGCCCCGCCCGATTTCGAAGCGGACCTCGGCGCGTGGAAAGGCAATGCCTTCAGCCTGGAGCCGCGGCTGACGCAAAGCGCGTGGTTCCGCGGGCACAACCGCGACGACAAGCTGAAAAACCTGTACCTCGTCGGCGCGGGCACGCATCCCGGCGCGGGGATTCCCGGCGTCGTCGGCAGCGCCAAGGCCACGGCCAAGCTGATGCAGGAAGACCTGCGATGAAGCGCGCGATGCGGGCCCTGCACCGCGACTGGAGCTGGACCGGCGTAGCCTTCGAAGAGATCATCGCCGTCAGCCCGATGGGCCATGTGCTGCTGGCCGATACGGAAGGCACCATCCACTATCTCGATCCCGACACTCGCGAGCTGATCCGCCTGGGCGGGGAGGATCAGGCCGCGCAGTACATGGGCGATCCCGAAGTGGCGCTTGTCTGGCGCGCCGAAGCGCTGGCGCAAGCCGCGCGCCAACGGCTCGGCCCGCCACAGGACGGCGAAGTCTATTCGCGCACGCCCGAGGCGCTGCTGGCCGGTGACTATGCTCCCGAAACCCTGATCCGCCTGCCGCTGGCGGAGCTTCTCTCCTTTACCGGGCAAGTCGCCTGCCAGACGCAGGACCTGCCCGAAGGCACTCCCATCCAACTGAAGGCCACGAACTGATATGAAACGCCTTGCCGTCTATTGCGGCTCCGCCACCCCCGCCGATCCCCGCTACATGGACCTTGCCCGCGAGGTCGGCGCAACACTGGCCAGAAAGGGCATCGGCGTCGTTTACGGCGGCGGCAAGCTGGGCCTGATGGGCGCCATCGCCGGGTCCGCCATGCTGGCGGGCGGCGAAGTGATCGGCGTGATCCCGCAAGCGCTGGTAACGGGGGAAGTCGCCAATTACGATTGCGAACTGACCATCGTTTCCGACATGCACGAGCGCAAGGCTGCCTTCACCCGCCTGTCGGACGGGTTCCTGGTCCTGCCCGGCGGCGTGGGCACGATGGACGAATTGTGGGAAGCGGTAAGCTGGGCGCAGCTGGGCTATCACAACAAGCCGGTGGGCATCCTCAACGCATTCGGCTTCTACGACGGGCTTCTGGAATTCAACCGGCACATGGCCGAAGTGGGTTTCGTGCGCCCCGCCCACCAGGGCATCGTCATGGCCGAAAGCGAGCTGGACCTGCTGCTGCAGCGCATGCAGGCACACGAACCGGTCACGCCCATCGTGAACATGAACCCGGATACGCTGTGAGCATCCATGCGCGGGGGGACGGCCATGGCCGGATATGACCGCCCCGCGCTCGTCGCCGCAGCCCGCCGCTCGATCCGCCGGGGCTCGAAGAGCTTTGCCGCCGCCAGCCGCCTGTTCGACCGCACGACGCGCGAACGGGTCTGGCTGCTCTATGCCTGGTGCCGCGCCTGCGACGACATTGCCGACGAGCAGGAACATGGCCGCCCCGTGCTGCCCGGCCCCATCGGCACCCGGCTGGCCCCGGAAAACCGCCTCGCGACGATCCGCACGCTGACCGAACTGGCGATGGCCAGGGAAGCCACCGGCACCCCCGCGTTCGATGCCCTGGGCCTGCTCATGCAGGAAGTGCCGCTGACGCGTGCGATGGTGGAAGACGTGCTGACCGGCTTTGCCATGGACGCGGACGAATGGCGTCCGCGCAGCGAGGCCGACATGCTGCGCTACTGCTACCATGTCGCCGGAGCCGTGGGGGTGATGATGGCCGCCGTGATGGGCGTGCCCGCGGACGACCGGGACACGCTCGACCGCGCCTGCGATCTCGGCATCGCCTTCCAGCTCGGCAACATCGTGCGCGACGTGT
The DNA here is from genome assembly GCF_022832375.1 of Novosphingobium beihaiense. GTDB lineage: Bacteria > Pseudomonadota > Alphaproteobacteria > Sphingomonadales > Sphingomonadaceae > Novosphingobium > Novosphingobium beihaiensis. The sequence goes on along the minus strand of NZ_JALHLG010000007.1, from coordinate 51,437 downwards.
GGGAAGACGATGCACAGGGGCGCTGCTATCTGCCGGTGGAGTGGCTGGCGGAAGCCGACATTCCGCCCGGCGAAGTCACCAAGCCGCATTATCGCCGTGCGCTGGTGCCGATGATCGCCCGCGCCTGCACGCTGGCCCGGGAATACGAGGCTTCGGCCCGCACCGGCGCGGCCCGGCTGGCCTTCCGCCAGCGCTGGGCAGTGCTGTCCGCCGCCAATATCTACGGCGCCATCGCCCGCAAAGTCGAACGGCTCGGGGAGCATGCCTGGGACCACCGCGTCTCCACAAGCCCAATGGAAAAGGCACGTTTTATTGCCGCCGCATGGGGCGAAGCGCGCCGCGATCCGCCAATCGCGCCTCACCCTGCGCTGACCCGAGGCGACTTCACCACAGCGGCCTCCCGGTAGCTGCGGGAGCATTTGAGCGCCCTGTGCGTTCCTTATGGACACGATTCGGGAGAAACGCTCATGCTGTTCACCATCGCCGCCGTCCTGCTGGCCCTCTGGCTGCTCGGCTTCATCGTATTCAAGGTATCCGGCGCGCTGATCCATCTGCTGCTGGTGATCGCCGTCATCGTTGGACTGGTTCAGCTGTTCCGTGGCCGTCGCATGTAGCGGCCCGGCCAGCATATCCGGCAAACACGGGAGATAGAACCGGCGCGCGGCAAGCTGCCGGGCCCGGCACCGGAACTCAGTGCGCGGCCGGCGGCGGGTTGTTCTTGTAGAAACCCGGCGGATTGATCCGGCGGAACAGGCGCCCACCCTCCGAATAGAGCACCAGCACCAGCGCGGTGGTCCCGCAGACAGCCATCGCGGCCATAATCGGCCGCGCCGTACCGTCATAGGCCTGCCCGATCAGCGTGCCGAGCACGGCGCCGATCACCGTGCGCAGGAACGACATCACCGAAGAGGCCGCCCCGGCAATGCGCCCGAACGGCTGCAGCGAAATCGCCTGGAAGTTCGCGCCGATGAAGCTCATCATGCACATGCTCAGTGTCATCAGCGGCACGAAGATCCACAGGTTCTCACCGTTCAACGCAACGATCAGGTGCAACGCCGCCAGCCCGATGTAGGCGATCAGCGCCGTGTGCGACACGCGCCGGGCGCCGAAATGTTCGACAATGCGGGAATTGATGAAGTTGGTGCTGGCCATCACCAGCGCCATGCCGCCGAATACGGCCGGGAACAGCATCCCTGCACCAAAATGCTCGCCCACCAGTTGCTGCGCGCTGTTGATATAGCCGAACAGTGCGCCTTGAACGAAGGCCGCGCCGAAGAAGTATCCGAACGAGGCGCGCTCGCGCAAGGCCAGCGCCATGTTTCCGGCGATCACCCGCACCTGAATCGGCTGGCGGAATTCGGGCTTCAGGGTTTCGGGCAGGCGCAACAGGATCCAGGTGAAGACCACCAGCCCCATCACCGTCATGATCCCGAAGATCCAGCGCCAGCTGGCGATGAGCAGCACCGTCTGCCCCACCATGGGCGCGATCATCGGCACCACCATGAACGTCATCGCGATCATCGACTGGGTGCGCGCCATGCGGTCCCCGTCGAACCGGTCGCGCAGGATCGCCATCGGCAGCACCAGCATGGCCGAAGTGATCGCCCCGGCCACCCCGCGCGCAATCAGCAGCAGGGTAAAACTGCCCGAGACGGCGCAGATCAGCGAGAGCAGGATATAGCCCGAAACCGCCGTCAGCAGCACCCGCCGCCGCCCAAACCGGTCCGCGATCGCGCCGGGAAACAGCGAAGCCAGCCCCGAGCAGATCAGGAACACGCCGACGATAAGCTGGCGCTCGTTCGGATCGGAAACGCCCAGATCGTTGGAAATGCGGCCAAGCGCAGGCAGCATCACGTCGATCGACAGCGCCATCAGCGCCTGGATGGACGCAAGGAGCGCGACGAATTCCACCTCTCCCATGGGGAAGCGTTCGGGTTGTTCAGAGGGGACAGGCGCATCGGGGGAATGCATAGCCGCGCCCATGCCGCAAGCGCGAAAAAGCCGCAAGTGCGAACAAGGCAACCGTCATCCGGCGCAAGAACATTTGTGAAACATCGCCAACCCGTCCTATAGAACGGGCATGCCGCCGCCCCCTGCACCGTCCGGACACGAAGAGGAAGCCGATGGGCTGCGCAAGGTGATCCATGTCGACATGGACGCCTTCTTCGCCAGCGTGGAACAGCGCGACGATCCCGCGCTGCGCGGCAAACCGGTGGCGGTGGGCGGCGCGGCCGGGCGCGGCGTGGTGGCGGCAGCGAGCTACGAGGCGCGCACCTTTGGCGTGCGTTCGGCGATGCCTTCGAAACGGGCGCTGCGGCTCTGCCCGGACCTGATCTTCCGCAAGGCGCGCTTCGATGTCTACACCGCCGTCAGCCGCCAGATCCGCGCGATCTTCCTCGAATATACGCCGCATGTGGAGCCGCTCTCGCTCGACGAGGCCTATCTGGACGTGACCGCCGACCTCCAGGGGATCGGCTCGGCCACCCGCATTGCCGAGGAAATCCGGCGCCGCATCAAGGCGGAAACGGGCCTCACCGCCAGCGCCGGGGTCTCCTACAACAAGTTCCTCGCCAAGCTGGCCAGCGATCAGAACAAACCCGATGGCCTCTGCGTAATCCGGCCCGGGCAAGGCGCCGCTTTCGTGGCCGGTCTGCCGGTGCGCCGGTTCCACGGCGTCGGCCCGCGCGGGGCGGAAAAGATGGCAAAGCTGGGCATCGAGACCGGGGCGGACCTTGCGACGAAAGACCTCGCCTTCCTGCGCGCCCATTTCGGCAGCTTCGCCGAATACCTGTTTCGCGCCGCGCGCGGGGTGGACTTGCGGCAGGTGCGCGCCAATCGCCCGCGCAAATCGGTGGGCGGCGAGCGCACCTTTTCCGAGGATATCAAGGAGAGCGAAGCGCTGCGCGAGACCATGGACCACATCGTCGATACCGTCTGGGAACGGATCGAACGCGCCTCGGCCCGCGGACGCACCGTAACCCTGAAACTGCGCTATGCCGATTTCAAGACGCTCACCCGCGCCCGCTCGCTAACGCATTATGTGGCGGACAAGGCGGAATTCGGCGCGATCGGCCATGCCCTGCTCGACGAATTGATGCCCCTGCCCCAGCCGATCCGGCTGATGGGCCTCACCCTGTCCGCATTGGAACGCACAGAGGAGGAAGCCCGCCCGGCGAAGGATGGCCAGTTATCTCTGCTGTGACGGCCCCTGCGCGCGGTAGGTTTCCACCCAGCCGCAGATGCTGTCCGCCAGCCCCTTGCCCATGGCGCCCGGCAGCGCATCCAGCGGGAAAAAGCGTGCTGCCACGATCTCGCGCCTGTCCGGCATGGCCTGCCCCTCCGCGCGCCCGGCGACGATGTGAACGCGGTTCGTGGCGCCGTGCAGATCCTCGTCGACAACCGCCACCAGCCGCGCCGCGTGCAGCCCGCAGCCGGTCTCCTCGGCCAGTTCGCGCCGACCTGCCGCGACCGGGTCTTCCTCCCCACCGAAGCCGCCACCCGGCGGCATCCAGCTGCGCGTGCCATAGGAATGGCGAACCAGCAGCACGCGGCCTGCCTCGTCAAGCGCCAGCACGCGCACGCCGGATACGTTCGAACGCCGGACCTTCCACACCTGCTTTCGCGCCCAGTGCGCCAGACGGTAAAGCGCCCGGTGCAGTGGGGCCGGCAGGATTTTCAGCAGAAACACGTCACTTTATGCCGCGCCGCCTTGAGCAGACGGGAAACCGGCAGATCATGTTTGCCCTTCACCGCCGCATCGAACACGGCGCGTTTATCCGCCCCCCGGATCACGAACATGATCTCGTCGCTGTCCGTCAGCGCGGGGATCGTCAGGCTCAGACGGTCGAACGGGGCTTCGGGCGGCAGGGGATCGGGCGTCAGGCGGCGCACCGGATGCGGATCGTCCGCCTGCGGATCGGTGTTGGGAAACAGCGAGGCCACATGCCCGTCACCGCCCATGCCCAGCCAGGCGATGGCGAAATGCGGCGGCTGCGCATCCTCTGCCAGCGGCACGATCTTCGCCCCGGCAGGCTCCAGCCGCGCGCGGATCTTGCCCACATTGCTGGCCGGATGATCCTCATCGACGATGCGATCGTCCCCGGGCCAGACCGCGATGCGTTCCCACGGCAGATCCTCTTTCGCCAGCAGGTCGAAGATCGGAAACGGGGTGGAGCCGCCCGGCACTGTCACCGCGATTTCCGGGTTCAGGGCCAGCGCGGCGCGCAGGCGCTGCGCGAACCATGCGGCAATGGCGCCGTTATCGGCGTTTTTAAGGATTTCGAGCTTGGACATCGGGGAGAGGTCTAGCACTCTCCCCGCCGTCACGAAATGGTCAGGCCATAATTTCCCGCAGGAACCACGCGCGCTGTTCGGCCTGGTCGGTCCAGTCGTCGATAATGCCGTCGGTGGCATTGTCGCCCGCTTCGCCCGCCAGTTCCTTGACCGATTTGAGCGTGGCCACGAACGCCGTGTTATCCTCGAACAGCTGCTTGACCATCGCCATGGCATCAAGGCGCGCATCGTCCTCGTTGCGGATCGTGGTCTTGGCGGCGATCGAACCGATCGAGGTCATCGTCGTGCCGCCCAGCTTGCGCACGCGTTCGGCGATAAGATCGGTGAGCCCGAAAACCTCGGTGGCGTGGGTGTCGAACAGCAAGTGCAGATCGTGGAACTGCGGGCCACGCACGTGCCAATGGAAGTTCTTGGTCTTCAGGTACAGCGCGAAGCTATCCGCCAGCAGGCCGTTCAGGCTGTCGATCAGGGCGGCTTTGGAATTGTCCTTGGAGGTCATGATGGCGTTTCCCTCTGTTGTGTCTCGTAAACACGCTCTACCGCATAAAACGCCGATTATAAGAGTTTGTTCGACTGAATTTTTCGATCAGAGAATCCCGATTTGCGAAAGAAATAACACCAGCGCCGCGATCGCGAGCAAACCGCCGGCAGTCCGCCGTATCCAGCGCACGGCGGACATTCCGGACACTTGCGGGAAAGCCCAGGCGGCCCCTGCCAGCACGGCGCCGCCCAGCACGCCCGCCGCGCCCGATGCGATGGGCGCGGCCAGGCCGACCCCCATGCCGAAAATCAGAAACCGCGCGGCATCGGTCACTTGCTGCGCCAGCAGGACCAGCGCCAGCGCCCCCAGCGAGCGAGTCGGCTCGCGCGGATCGTCCCGCCGGGGGGCCAGCGCCAGGGATTCCAGCCCCGCCAGACCCAGCGCCATGGCCGCAAAGACCATGCGCGCCGGCGGCGGCAGTTCCGCCAGCACGGCATGCGCGGCCCACGCCGCCAGCAGCGCGGTCAGCACGGCCGAGACCAGCGCCACGATCAGCACGCCGGGCCGCGCGCCTTGTGCCCGCGCAAGGCCTGCGATCGTCATCTGGCCGCGCGCGCCGATCCCGGCGAGCAGGACGGCAATCAGCGTCAGATAGAAAGCGGGCATCGCGATCGTTCCTGTGCGGAGCCCTGCTGCCGAGGCAGACCGCGCTCAGCCCGCCTTCTGGCAGGCAACGATAGCGGCGATCACATTCGCGGTATCGGCCGGATCGCGCACGCAGATCGTATCGAGCCCCATCGCCTTGGCCGGATAGTCGTTGCCGCCGGGGAAGATCGCATCGCCGATGAACAACATGTCCGCTTCGGCCACGCCGCTGTGTTCGGCAAGGCGCTTCAGGCCCCATGCCTTGTCGACGCCCGGCTGGGTTACGTCCACCGATGTCGCGCCGCCCAGATTGACCGAGACGCCCGGCAGGCGCTGGATCAGATCGGCCTGTATCACCTTGCGCTTGGCGAAATCGGGATCCCAGACTTCCTTGGCATGAAGCGGGGCCTGCTGGCCCAGCGCGGAAAAGGTGATCTGGCTGCCGCGATCCTCGATCCGCTCGCCCCAGGTTTCTTCCGGAGTGAAGCCCGTAGCATCGAGCGCGGCATCGAAAGCTTCCAGAATCTCGCGCTTCTGCTCTTCGGTGAAAAGTTCGGCATAGACCGGCGTCCAGGCCTCTTCACGATGGACGAAGAGCTTGGCGCCGCTGGTGGGCATCATCCACAGGCGCGAAAGATCGGCGTGCGCGGGCAGGCGGCTGGCCACCTGCTTGTCGAACTGCGGCCAGTCTCCCCCGGAAATGACGGCGACCTGGGCAACGGTCAGAAGTTCGGCCATCAGGTCCGCCATCTCGTCCGTCAACGGCTGCTTGCTCAACGCCAGCGTTCCGTCGAGATCGAACGCCACAATCTTCTTCATGTATACCCCTTCAAGAAATACTGGCCGCAGCAGCGCGGTATGGGGACGCTGCATCTGCCGCCCGCATCGAATTATTCATAGCTTGCGTCATTTACATGGCAAGGCATCAGCGGGATTACCCCCGTCAGGTATCCCCTTGCCGGGACGGCACCCTGCTTTGATGCGTTCCGCCGGAAACGCAAGCGTCCAGCCGCGCAAGATCGGCACCGCCCGGCTGCTGGAACAGCCGGAGCCCGAATTGCGGCAGGATCGCGATAAGATGATCGAAGATATCCGCCTGGATCGCTTCGTACTCGCCCCAGTCCGCGGTATTGGTGAAGCAATAGATTTCCAGCGGAAGCCCTTTTTCAGTGGGTTCAAGCTGACGCACCAGCAAGGTGCCGCGCTTGGAAATGCGCGGATGCACCTTGAGATAGGCTTTGACATAGGCCCGGAACGTCCCGGCATTGGTCGGCCGCCGCCGGTTCGCCGGGCGGTCCTCCTCCCCCTCGCCATAGGCATGCGCGGCATTCCAGACTGCCAGTTCCTGCTCCTTGGCGTCCATATAGGGCCGCAGGATCGCAAAGGCGCGCAAATCGTCCCATTGCTGGCGCGACAGAAAGCTGACCGTGGTCTGATCCAGCAGCAGCGGCCGCTTGATCCGCCGCCCGCCCCATTCGCGCATGAAACGCCAGTTGCGGTAGGAATCGGAGATCAGCTTGTGCGTGGGAATGGTGGTAACGGTCTTGTCGAAATTCTGCACTTTCACGGTGTGCAGCGCGATATCGATCACATCGCCATCGGCATTGAGCTGCGGCATCTCGATCCAGTCGCCCACGCGCAGCATATCGTTGGAGCGCAGCTGCACCGAAGCGACCAGTGACAGGATCGTGTCGCGAAAAATCAGCATCAGCACTGCGGCCAGCGCGCCAAGCCCGGAAAGCAGCAGGAACGGCGACTGGCCGATCAGCGTGGCGGTGATCAGAATGGCCGCCGCGGCATAGACCACGATCTTGCCGACCTGCACATAGCCCTTGATCGGGCGGCTCGCGGCATCGGGTTTCAGCTCATAGGCGTCGTTCGCCAGTTCCAGCAGATCGCTCAGCGCGCGCGCGAGCGTGAAGACGACGAAAGACTGCGCCACGACCTGCACGAACAGCACGAACCGCTCGGGCAACCCGGCAACGAGCGGAATGCCCTGCAGCAGGATCACGGCCGGCACCACATTGGCCAGGTGCGTTACCAGCGAACGCGCGTCAGCAGCCTCGTTGCGCAGCGGCGTGCGTGCGATGATCTCCGTCACCGGCCGGATCACCAGCTTCTTCGCCAGCCAGTTGGCAAACCAGCCCAGCAGAACCAGCCCCGTGACGGAAAGCACGCCGCTGACAAGACCGCCCTCGAAAGCACCGGCCCGGGTCAGCACCCCGTGCGCATCGTCGAAAATCGAGATCTGTGCCTCCTGAAGTGATGGCCCGCATGGCCTTTGGCAGGCGGGCACAATGGCGATGGCGCCGGGGGTTTTCAACCATATGCCCCGTGCGGCAGCGCACCTTGCGCCATTCGATCGCCCCGGCCCGCCGCGCCCGCGCCCCGGCGCCGCCCCCATTCTGCGCCCCTGCGACAGCCCGCCGCAGCGCGATTTCGCAGCTGCGGCATTTTCGTGCAGCCTTGGGGGTGGCCATATCCCGTCCGATGGTGCAAGACTGCCTGCAATGACCGACCCGAGCGACGATACCTCGCTGGCGGAACACGGCGCCGAACCGCGCGATCTGCCACAACCGCCCCCCCTGCGAATTTCGCCGCAGACCTCGCTTTTTCTGGACTTCGACGGCACGCTTGTCGACATTGCTGACCGCCCCGATGCCGTCGTCGTCGCAAGGCAACTGCCCGGCCTGATCGAAGCGCTCTCGCAGCGCCTGGACGGACGCCTCGCGCTTGTCAGCGGGCGTTCGCTGGATGCGCTCGAAACCCTGCTCGGGCCGCTCGGCGTAGCCATGGCCGGATCGCACGGCGGCGAGTTCCGGCCCGCGGCAGGCGGCGAAGTCTACCCTCTGGCCGATCCCCTGCCCGGCAGCATCGTCGAAGACCTCACTGGTTTCGCACTGGCCAATGGCGGGTTGCTGGTGGAGCCCAAGCCGTTCAGCGTTGCCGTGCACTACCGTCATCATCCCCATGCCCGGGACAACCTGCTGGCCCGCGCCGAAGATTTGGCCGCTATGCACGGCCTCAAGATGAAACACGGCAAGCAGGTGATCGAACTGGTCATGCCGGGGTCGGACAAGGGCAGCGCTGTCGCCCGCTTCATGGATCTGCCGCAATTCTCCGGCACCGCGCCGCTTTTCGTGGGCGACGATGTGACCGACGAGGATGCGTTCCGCGCCGTCATCCGTTTCGGCGGCAACGGCATTCTGGTCGGGGCGATGCGCCCGACTGCCGCCACCTGGCGTCTCGCGGGCGTCGCCGCCGTCCACGACTGGCTTGCCGCGGCGCTTGAGGAGAAGACCAAGGCATGAGTTCGCCCGATCGCAACGGCACCCATCACAGCTCTCTGGAACTCTGGCCGATCGGCAATTGCCAGGTCAGCGGGCTGATCGACGAACGCGGCGCGATCGTCTGGGGCTGCGTGCCCCGGGTCGATGGCGATCCCACGTTCTGCGCGCTGATGCGCGGGCAGGACGGGCAGGACGCGGGCACCTGGCGCTTCGAACTGGAAAACCAGGTTTCGGTCAGCCAGCACTACATGCGCAACACGCCGATCCTCGTCACCCGGCTGGAGGATGCCAGCGGCGGTGCGGTCGACATCTACGATTTCTGCCCGCGCTTCGAACGCAGCGGCCGCACCTACCGCCCGGTCGCCTATGCGCGCGTGGTGCGCCCCGTTGCCGGGTCGCCGCGCATCCGCACGGTGCTGACCCCGATGAGCGGTTACGGCACTGAGCTGGCGCAGATCACCCACGGCTCGAACCACATCCGCTATCTGGTCGAGCGCAACACCTTGCGCCTGACCACCGATGCACCGGTCGGCTACGTGCTCGATGAGCGCTTTTTCCGGGTCGAACGTTCGCTGCATTTCTTCCTCGGCCCCGACGAGCCGTTCACCGGCAATGTCGAGCACGAGCTGGACACCATGCTCCAGCTCACCAGCAATTACTGGCACTTGTGGGTGCGCAGCCTGGCCACGCCGCTGGACTGGCAGGACGCGGTGATCCGCGCCGCGATCACGCTCAAGCTGTGCCAGCATGAGGAAACCGGCGCGATCGTCGCCGCGCTCACCACCTCGATCCCCGAAGCGCCGCATTCGCAGCGCAACTGGGACTACCGCTACTGCTGGATCCGTGACGCCTACTACACCGTGCAGGCGCTCAACCACCTCGGCGCGCTCGACGTGCTGGAAAAGTACCTCTCCTACTTGCGCAACATCGTCGACGATGCCGAAGGCGGGGCGATCCAGCCGCTCTATGCCGTCAGCGGCGCGCGCGAGATCATCGAATGGGAAGCCAAGGATCTGCCCGGCTATCGCGGCATGGGGCCGGTGCGCGTGGGCAATGCCGCCTACTATCAGGTGCAGAACGACTGCTACGGGCAGATCGTGCTGCCTTCGATCCAGGCCTTCACCGACCAGCGCCTGCTGCGCATCGCCAACATGGACGATTTCGCCAGCCTTGAAAAAGTGGGCGAAATGGCCTGGCAGACCCACAACCAGCCCGACGCGGGCTTGTGGGAACTGCGCACCCGCACCGCCGTGCATACCTATTCCAGCGTCATGAGCTGGGCCGCTTGCGACCGCCTGGCCAATGCCGCCGAGCGCCTGGGCCTGTCGGAGCGAGCCAAGCTATGGCGCGAGCGGGCGGACACTGTGCGCGAGAACATCGACGAAGGCGCCTGGTGCAGCGTGGAGGGGCACGAAGCGGACGGGCACTATGCCGCCAGCTTCGGCGGATCGGAACTCGACGCCAGCTTGCTGCAGATGGTGGAGCTGCGCTATCTGCGGGCCGAAGAACCGAAGGCCCGGGCCACGCTCACGGCCGTGCAAAAGGCGCTACGGCGCGGCGAGCACATGCTGCGCTATGCCAACGAGGACGATTTCGGCCTGCCCGAAACCGCCTTCAACATCTGCACGTTCTGGCTGATCGAGGCGCTCCACCGCAGCGGCGACGACGAAGAGGCGCGCCGCCTGTTCGAAGCGATGCTGGGACACCGCACCAAATCGGGGCTTCTGTCGGAAGACATGGATTTCGAAACCGGCGAACTGTGGGGGAACTTTCCCCAGACCTATTCGCTGGTCGGTATAATTAATTGCGCCGGGCAATTGTCCCGGTCGTGGCGGGACTGGCGCTGACGCCCGTCAGGCCGGGGGCAATCCGGGGCCGCGCCGCGAGCTGGGCCGCACAGGGGATACAAGAATGAGCAGGCTGATCGTTATTTCGAACCGGGTCTCCGTACCCAAGGCCGCCGGCGCCGCGGGCGCGCAGGGCGGCCTTGCCGTGGCGCTCAACTCAGCCCTGCGCGAACACCGCGGCATCTGGTTCGGCTGGTCCGGGCAGGAGACCGAGGAGTTCAACGGCCATCTCAACATGCAGCGGATCGACGATGTCACCACCGCGACGATCGACCTCGAACCGCAGGATATCGACGAATACTACAACGGCTATGCCAACCGCACGCTGTGGCCGCTGTTCCACTACCGGATCGATCTGACCGAATACGACCGCAACTTCGGCGAGGGCTACGAACGGGTCAATGCACGCTTCGCCGATTCGGTGCTGCCGCTGATCGAGCCCGACGATCTCGTCTGGGTGCACGACTATCACTTGCTGCCGCTCGGCTCGATGCTGCGCCAGAAAGGAGTGAAGAACCGCATCGGCCTGTTCCTGCACACGCCATGGCCACCCGCGCGGCTGCTCGTCTCGCTGCCGTTTCATGAACGGCTGGTCGGCTCAATGCTCGAATACGACGTGATCGGCTTCCAGACCGAGGAATGGCTGGGCAGTTTCCTGCACTATGTCGAAAAGGAGATGGGTCTTTCCGTCAACAAGGACGGGACCATCGATTACGACGGGCGCCGTATCGTCGCCCGTGCCTTTCCGATCGGGATCGACTACGAGGAATTCGTGGAAGGCGCGGAGAGCGCCGAGGCGCTGGAAGCCTATGAGCACCTCAAGGCCAGCGTGCGCGGCCGCAAGGTGATGATCGGTGTGGACCGGCTCGACTATTCCAAGGGACTAGGCGAACGCTTCGAAAGCTTCGGGCGGTTTCTGGGCGACTATACGGATCTCGCCAGCAAGGTGGTGCTGCTGCAAATCGCGCCGCCTTCGCGGGGGGACGTCGCCAGCTACCAGCAGATCCGCGAAGACCTGGAGCGCAAGACCGGGCACATCAACGGCGCCCACGCCGATGTCGCTTTCGTGCCGATCCGCTACGTCAACCGCGGCTACCCGCGCCGCCAGCTCGCGGGCTTCTACCGCGCGGCCGATATCGGCCTCGTCACCCCGCTGCGCGACGGCATGAACCTTGTCGCCAAGGAATATGTCGCGGCGCAGAACCCGGAATATCCCGGTGTCCTCGTCCTTTCGCAATTTGCAGGCGCGGCGCTGCAACTGACCGACGCGCTGCTGGTCAATCCGCACTCGATCGAGGATGTCAGCGAAGCGATCAAGCGTGCGCTCGACATGCCGCTGGCGGAACGGCGCAGCCGCCACGAAAAGCTGCTGGCCTCGGTGCGGGACGAAGACGTCGTGTTCTGGCGCGATGAATTCGTGAAGGCCCTGTTCGGTGAGGGGACCAGCGGCACCAGCCCGCAAAAAGAGGTCGCCTGACGGCAGCCCTCCGGCGTCCGGCAGTGCCGGTTCGCCGCTCTTGCGTAGAAACCGGTTCAAGCTTTTGTCAGCATTGGTCATGCAATGAACACTGGCTTGAAACCGTTCTGACCTTTAGAGCGCGTAAAGGAGAGGACGCGGGGCTCTGGCTCCGCCCGCCAGACGGCACAAGCCGCGGCGGTATACTGATTGGAAGGGTCCGGCTGATCCCGGACACATGAATGCCTATGGCAACGATATTGTACGGCGAGTGCATTGGCCCGCAGGAAACCGCGAAAGTCCGTATTTCGGACCTCGCGGATCAGGGCTGCGATCTGGAGACCGACGCGTTCTGCGCCGTCAGCGATGGCGACGTCTCCCTGTGGATCGGCGCTGTCGGCCCGTTCCATGCCAGCGCCACCCGCAAGGATGCCAGCCACCTCGCCCTGCGCTTCAAGGAACCGATCGACGGCCGGATCGTCGAACATTTCCGCCGAGGCTGAACCCCACCCTCCCGTTTTTTTTCCAATCGCTCCCTCTTTTGCCCCGCACCAGGCGTGGACGCAGACCGCCCGGTTGGATAAACGGTTGGGAAACAGTGCTGTCAGGCCGCCATGGCCATGACAGCGGCCTCGTTATGCGCCAGGGAGCAGTCTGCCCAAATCATGAATACCAAACTCCCCGTTCTCGTCACCGGCGGCGCCGGATATATCGGCAGCCACGCCGTTCTCGCCCTCAAGGATGCCGGCTGGCCGGTGGCGGTGATCGACAACCTGAGCACAGGCTTCCGTTTCGCCATTCCCGAAGACGTGCCGCTCTATGAAGGGGATATCGAAGACGCGGACCTGCTCGCGCGGATCTTCGCCGAGCAGAAGATCGGCGCGGTCATGCATTTCGCCGGGTCGATCATCGTTCCCGAATCGGTCGAAAACCCGCTGAAGTACTATCACAACAACACCGCCAAGAGCCGCGCGCTGGTGGATGCCGCCGTGAAAGCGGGCGTGAAACACTTCATTTTCAGCTCGACCGCCGCGACTTACGGCATCCCCGAAGTTTCGCCCGTCACCGAAGACAGCCCCAAGGCCCCGATCAATCCCTACGGCATGTCCAAGCTGATGACCGAAATCATGCTGGGCGACGTGGCGAAGGCCCATCCGTTCAATTTCTGCGCGCTGCGCTACTTCAACGTCGCGGGCGCCGATCCGCAGGCCCGCACCGGCCAATCGACGGCAGGCGCAACCCATCTGATCAAGGTCGCGGTCGAAGCGGCACTGGGCAAGCGCAGCCATGTCGGGGTGTTCGGCACTGATTTCGACACGCCTGACGGCACCGGCGTGCGCGATTACATCCACGTTTCGGACCTCGCAAACGCCCATGTGCTCGCGCTGGAAGCCCTGATCGAAAATCCGGACCAGTCGCTGACCATGAATTGCGGCTACGGACGCGGCTTCTCGGTGCTCGAAGTGCTCGATGCGGTCGACCGTGTCACGAACCGGACGATCGACCGGCGCATGGAAGGCCGCCGCGCGGGCGACCCGGACTCGCTCATTTCCGACAACAGCCGGATCAAGGCAACCGTCCCTTGGGTGCCACGCTACGCCGACCTGCCCACGATCGTCGAGCACGCACTCGCCTGGGAGCGCAAGCTGACCGAAATCCGCGGCGCATAAGCGCACGTTCCGCAAAAGACCGAAGCACGAGCCCCGCCCCCGCGCGGGCCCGGTATCCGCGCAACGGCTGAAAGCAATGGCGCGCCGCAACGGCTCGTCCGGAATTCGTCCCCTCCTGCCTTGCGGCACCGCTCCCCGTTCAGCGACGCTAAACTGACACAGGCGCATGTTACCTGCCGCGCCGCAAGCCCGGCGGGACCGTCCTGCCCTGCCCGGCCCCGAGATATTCCGCCCCTGAAGCCGTGCGTAAATCCGCACGCGCCGGGGCGGCCCGAGGTGACCGTTCCCGCATACCGGCCACACCGCCGGAAGCGGGAACGCGGAGCGGGTACAGGAGGGGCGTGTCCCTCTCTCCTGTACCCGCTTCGCATTTCCACCGGATCGGAAAATGCTCTAGGGCTCGTTCGCGCGGAAGCCGCCTGTCCGGACGCAAACAGGCCGCAGATCTGGAGAATTCATGCTTCAAAACGATTCGACGGTGCTGGTAACAGGCGCGGCGGGCTTCATCGGGGCTGCGGTCTCCGAAGCCCTGATGGCTCGCGGCCAGCCGGTGATCGGCATCGACAGCATGAACGATTATTATCAGGTCTCGCTCAAGCAGGCCCGGCTCGACCGTCTGGCGGCGCGGTTCGGCAACCTGTTCCATTTCCGCAAGCTGGACTTTTCCAGCATGGAAGCGCTGAGTGATGCGCTTGGCGAAACCGGGTTCGAAGCCATCGTCCACCTCGGCGCGCAGGCAGGCGTGCGCTATTCGCTCGAAAACCCGCAGGCCTATGTCTCCGCCAATCTGGCCGGGCACGTCAACATGCTCGAACTGGCGCGCGCACGCGGCGTGGCGCATATGGTCTATGCCAGCTCCAGCTCGGTCTATGGCGGCAATACCAAGCTGCCCTTCGCGGTGGAGGACCGCGCCGACCACCCCGTCTCGCTCTACGCTGTCACCAAGAAGGCGGACGAACTGATGAGCGAGACATATGCCCATCTCTTCCGCATCCCGCTGACCGGCCTGCGCTTCTTCACCGTGTACGGCCCCTGGGGCCGCCCTGACATGGCGATGTGGAAGTTCGCCGAGCGCATTCTCTCGGGCCGCCCGATCGACGTTTACAACCATGGCGAGATGCAGCGCGACTTCACCTATATCGACGATATCGTCGGCGGCGTGCTGGCCTGCCTGGACCGGCCGCCGCTCGACAACGGCGAGGAAAAGGCAGGCGGCAGCGTCAAGCCGCACGCGCTCTACAACATCGGCAACAACAAGCCCGAACAGCTGATGCACCTGATCGAACTGCTCGAACAGGCGTGTGGCCGCAAGGCACAGCTCAACCTGCTGCCCATGCAGCCGGGCGATGTCCCCGCGACTTATGCCGACATCGCCGCCCTCACCCGCGACACCGGCTATGCCCCCTCGACATCGCTCGACGTAGGCGTGCCTCGCTTCGTCGAATGGTTCCGCACTTATCACTCAATGTGATGATCATACGGGATGGGATTGGACCTGACCGCATTTGCCGCCTAAAGGCAGGGCGGGTTTCGACCGAATGAGGTTTTCATGAAGATTGCAATGGTGGGCTCTGGCTATGTGGGGCTGGTATCCGGGGCGTGCTTTGCCGATTTCGGTCACGATGTGGTCTGCATCGACAAGGACCAGTCGAAGATCGACCGGCTGCACGAAGGCGTCATGCCGATCTACGAGCCCGGGCTCGACGCGCTGGTTGCCAGCAACGTCAAGGCAGGGCGGCTGTCCTTCACCACGGACCTCGCCGAAGGCATCAAGGGGGCCAGCGCGATCTTCATCGCCGTGGGCACGCCTTCGCGCCGCGGGGACGGGCACGCCGATCTTTCGTTCGTCTATGCCGTCGCCCGCGAAGTGGGGGAAAGTCTTTCCAACGACGCCGTGGTCGTCACCAAGTCGACCGTCCCGGTCGGCACCGGCGATGAAGTGGAGCGCATCCTCAAGGAAAGCGGCACGCCCCACCGTGTGGCCGTCGTCTCGAACCCCGAATTCCTGCGCGAGGGCGCCGCGATCGGCGACTTCAAGCGCCCGGACCGCATCGTCATCGGTGCCGAGGACGAATTCGGCCGCGAGGTCATGCACGAGGTGTACCGCCCGCTGTTCCTCAACGAATCGCCGATCCTGTTCACCTCGCGGCGCTCGTCCGAGCTGATCAAATATGCAGCCAACGCCTTCCTCGCGACCAAGATCACGTTCATCAACGAGATGGCCGACTTGTGCGAGAAAGTGGGCGGCAACGTGCAGGACGTGGCCCGCGGCATCGGCCTCGACGGGAGGATCGGCGGCAAGTTCCTTCACGCAGGGCCCGGCTATGGCGGCTCGTGCTTCCCCAAGGACACGCTGGCCCTGCTCAAGACCGCCGAGGACTATGAAAGCCCGGTGCGGATCGTCGAGGCGGTGGTCAAGGTCAACGACCTGCGCAAGCGCGCGATGGGCCGCAAGGTGATCGAAGCGCTCGGTGGCGCCGATGCCGCACGCGGCAAGCGCGCCGCTCTGCTTGGCCTGACGTTCAAGCCGAACACCGATGACATGCGCGATTCCCCAGCAATCGCCATTGCCCAGACCCTGGCCGATGCGGGCGTTTCGGCGGCCGCCTACGATCCGGAAGGCATGGAACTGGCAAAGCCGCTCATGCCCGAAGTGGAAATGGTCTCCGATCCCTACGCCGCGATCGACGGCGCCGATGCCGTTGTGATCGTGACCGAATGGGATGCCTTCCGCGCGCTCGATCTCGACCGGGTCAAGGCGCTCGCCAAGGCGCCGGTGCTGGTGGATTTGCGCAACATCTACCAGCCGGACATGGTTCGGGAAGCAGGCTTCGCCTATACGTCCGTCGGCCGCAGCTGATCCCGCCCGGCAAGGCAGTCGGCAGGCACCGCGCCTGCCGCTGCCAATTAGCTGACGCAGGCAATATACGGTTTTCTTTCAGCCTGTTGCCGGTTGGAAACCGCGCTGTACGGCGCAAAACAGCCACAAATTGCCTAACGCCCACGCGGCAGGGTATGCTCGGCGATCCTATCTAAGAGGATCGGACAATTGCCCGCTAGTAGCATCGAGTCCCTGATCGAGCGGGTCTATGTGGAACAGGTTCGCAGTCTCTACCTGCATCTGCTGCCTGCCATCGCCATGTGGGCCGCATTCGCCATCACGTTCTGGCTGGCCTACAGCCGCGCGCCGGAACCCGGCTGGCTGGTGCTGGGCGGAGCCGGGCTGGCGGCCAGCGCACTGCGCATCGGGATTACCCTCTACTACCGCGACCTTGCCCTGACCGGCCCGCTTGACCGCACGCAAGCCCGGCGGCTGGAAATGCTCTTTTCGATGCCTTACTTTCTTTTCGCCGTGCTGCTCGGCATTTTCGGCCTGCTGGTTTTCCGGTCGCCAGCGCCGGAAATTCACATGCTTACGATCTGCGTCATTGTCGGCTTCTGCGCAGGCACGGCGACGAACTGCGGCCTCAGGCCCCGGCTTGCCATAGCCAGCATCCTGGTTTCCGTTGGGCCGCCGATCCTGGTTTCCGCCTTCCGCCCCGATCCCGCCTATCTGGCCATGGCCTTTATCGCGACGTCGTTCGTGCTGGGCGGAACCCGCTGGATCATGGTGCGCTACACCGCCGCCAAGGCGGAAATCGGGGGGCGGCTGGTCTCGATTTCCCTCGCCCGGCGCGACACGCTGACCACACTGCCCAACCGGCTGGCGCTGCAGGAGTATTTCGACGAGCGGGCCGCGCTGATTTCCCCCAACCAGCCGATCGCGATCCACTACCTCGACCTTGACGGGTTCAAGCCTGTCAACGACCGGTACGGACACGCAGCAGGCGACGCGCTGCTGCTTGCCGTGGCCGACCGCCTGCGCAGCGCGATACGCAGCGGCGACCTTGTCGCCCGCCTCGGCGGCGACGAGTTCGCGATCATACAGTTCGGCCTCCACCACGCTGATGAAGCCGCCCTGCTCGCCCGGCGCATTGGCGCCACGATCCGGCAGCCGTTCGATATCGAAGGCCAGACCATCGGCATATCGGCCAGTATCGGCACAATAGTCAGCCATGACCGTAACCAGAAGCTGGATTCGCTTTTGAGAGCCGCGGATGCCAGGCTTTACGAAGTCAAGCAGGCCCGGGGACCGTCAGACATGCTTGCCTTGACGGCATGATACGAAGAGCGCTCCTGCGCCCTTGCTATCTCAGGTCCGCGCGGACTGCTGCTGACTATCCAACCCGGTAACCGCGCCTTCTTCCAGAGCGAAATGCGCGGCCTGCAGCGCCGTTGCGGCGTGTACGGCCGGGAACGTGAGGCCGAGGCGGTCATAGAGGGACACGACCTGGTCCAGAACCGTGATCGACGCTCGAAGCGCGTCTTCCGGGGAGTTCGCTTTTGAGAACATGAGTCCCACTTCCATCTGAATCGAAATTCTCGTTTGAGGTCAATCTAACGCACTAGGAATAAGAGCCTAACGGATTTTCCCGGCGCTCTCCGGAAAGATACCGCGCGCAATCCTTCTCATAGGAAAAATACGTAAATTTTGGTTCCAAAACGGATTAAAGTTGGTCTATTAACGCAGAGGTTACACGGCCGCATAAGGGGTGCAGATGGATAGAAACACGTTCACCGAAGATCCACCCTTCGGCTGTCTCGAACGATCAGCTCCACCTGCGGACTCTCACACTCCAGAATATACGTTAACAAACTTCCCTAAAAATAGTAAAAATACAAGAGCAATCGCCCATAAGCTCTATCAGACAAGACGAATGCGAGAGCAGGTGTTCTCGGAAGGACTCTTCAGCGACCCTGCGTGGGACATTTTGCTTGATCTCTACATGGCGGAAGAAGAGCAAAAGAAGATATATATCACCAGTGCCTGTCTCGCCGCAGGTGTCCCCACATCGACAGGACTGCGCTGGATCACTATTCTGATCCAGAATGGATATGTTGAACGGCACAACGACCCTTCGGATGCCAGACGCTCGTTCCTCCGCCTCACCGGCACGGCCCGCCACGCGCTGGAAACGGTGCTTGGGCAGCTCTGCAACGGCTGATCCCGCCCTGCCCTGAGACCACCAGGGCCGTATTCCCTTCGCGCCACGGGATGATAGGCTGCGTCTATTACTTCGAAAACGGATGCGGACATGCAACTCAGGGCCTTGCGCTATTTCGTAACACTGGCGCGCGAACAGCACTTCGCCCTGGCGGCGGAAGCTTGCGGCATCACCCAGCCAACGCTGTCCTCCGCACTGGCCGCACTCGAAACCCAGCTTGGCAAGCGCCTTGTCGAGCGGGACCGGCGCTATATCGGCCTGACGCCGGAAGGACAGGCGATGCTGCCCTGGGCGCAGCAGCTGCTCGCCGCGCACGAAAGCATGGTCCATGCCGTGGAAGCGCAAGCCGGGCCGCTGCACGGGGAGTTCCGGCTCGGCGTCATACCCGCAGCCATGCCCGAGGCCGGCCGCTTCGCCGAAGCCCTGCTGCGCACCCATCCCGGCATGACGATCGCCGTCCGCTCCCAGACCTCGCGCGGGATCGTGCGCGCTATCGATGCGTTCGAGATCGATGCCGGGATTACCTATCTCGACCACGAACGCCCGGCCAATGTGATCAGCGTGCCGCTCTATACGGAAACCTATGTCTTCGTGACTGCACGCGGCGGTGCCAGCCCGCCGCCGGGGCACGTATGCTGGCAGGACGTGGCGCGCCATCCGCTGTGCCTGCTGCACCAGGGCATGCAGAACCGGCGCATTATCGACGAGTTGATGCACGATGCCGGCATTGCCGCCGCCCCCCGGGCCACCGCCGATAGCTATACCGCGCTGCTGGCCATGGTGCGTTCCGGCGGCCTGGCGACGATCATGCCCGAACGCCATACCGGCCTGATCGAAGGCGCAGGCTGGGCCAGCGTGCATCCGCTGGCCACCGCAAGGCCCGTCAGCCGCATCGGCCTGATCGCCGGAGACCGCACGCCGCTGGACCCGATGGCCGCCGCCGCGCTGGGATGCGCCCGCGCCATCGCCGAACTGCCTGTTGATTGACAGTTTCTATCAGGCATCGCTCTTATCAATTTGACCACTCCCGGCCGATGCCGCAGCGTGACAGCAAAGAGAAGAGCGCCCTGGCAGACCCTATGACAGACCTTTCCGAGATTCAGGCCGTTATCGACGGTACCGTCCACGCCACCACGCGCGGCGCCCTGCTCCCGCTGCTGCATGAATTGCAGGAAGCATTCGGCTTTATCGCCCCCGCCGCCGTGCCGCTGATCGCGGGCGCCCTCAACCTCAGCCGCGCCGAAGTGCACGGGGTCATCAGCTTCTATCCGGATTTCCGCACCGAGCCGCCCGCCCGCCACGTGGTAAAGCTGTGCCGCGCCGAAAGCTGTCAGGCGCGCGGCGGCGCGGCGATCGAGGCGGCGCTCGCGCACCGGCTCGGCGTGGCCATGGGCCATGCCCGCAAGGACGGGCAAGTGGCGCTGGAGCCGGTCTATTGTCTGGGCCTGTGCGCCATCGGCCCCAATGCGCTTGTCGATGGCCGCCCGGTGGCGCGGATAGACGGCGAGGCCGCGGCCCGGATCGCCAGCGAGGTGGAAGCATGACGCGCGTCTTCGTCAGCAAGGACATGGCTTCGGTCGCGCTCGGCGCGGACGATGTGGCGGAAGCTTTCGCGCGGGCGGGCTGCGAAGTCGTGCGCACCGGCTCCTACGGTCTTTTCGCCATCGAGCCGCTGGCCGAAGTGGAAACCGCCGAGGGCCGCGTGGCTTACGGCCCCATCGGCCCCGAAGACGTGGCCGCCGTGCTCGACGGCAGCCACCCTGCCCGCATCGGCGCGATCGCGGACCATCCGTTCTTTTCGAACCAGCAGCGCTTCACGTTCGCCCGCTGCGGCGTGACCGATCCGCTGAGCCTTGCCGACTATGCCGCGCATGGCGGCTGGAAGGGGCTGGAGGCCGCCCATGCCCTGCCCCCGCAGGCGGTAGTGGACGCGGTCAAGGCCTCGGGCCTGCGCGGGCGCGGCGGGGCGGGCTTTCCCACCGGCATCAAGTGGCAAACCGTGCTCGATGCGGCGGCGGACGAGAAATTCATCATCTGCAATGCCGACGAAGGCGATAGCGGCACGTTCGCCGACCGCATGCTGATGGAAGGCGATCCCTATTGCCTGATCGAAGGCATGGCGATTGCCGGGCACGCGGTGGGCGCGAGCCACGGCTATATCTATATCCGCAGCGAATATCCTTTCGCCATAGAGGCCATGCGCGCGGCGATCCGCCGTGCCGCCGGGCGCATCGCCCCCTTCACGCTGGAAGTGCGCGTGGGCGCGGGCTCCTATGTCTGCGGCGAGGAGACCGCGCTGCTCGAATCGATTGAGGGCCTGCGCGGCGAAGTGCGCGCCAAACCGCCGCTGCCCGCTATCGAGGGACTGTGGGGCCGGCCCACCGTGATCAACAATGTGCTCAGCCTCGCCGCCGTGCCTTTCATCCTCTCCGAAGGGGCGCAGGCCTATGCCAATGTCGGCTTCGGCCATTCGCGCGGGACGATCCCGGTGCAGATCGCGGGCAATGTGAAATATGGCGGGCTGCACGAGATCGGCTTCGGCGTGACGCTGGGCGAACTGGTCCACCAGATCGGCGGCGGCACCGCCAGCGGGCGCCCGGTGCGCGCGGTGCAGGTGGGCGGACCGCTCGGCGCCTATTTCCCGCCCGCGATGTTCCACCTGCCCTTCGATTACGAGGCCTTCGCCGCGGCGGGCGGGCTGATCGGCCATGCCGGGATCACCGTGTTCGACGATACGGCGGACATGGCCCGGCTCGCCCGCTTCGCCATGGAATTCTGCGCCGCCGAAAGCTGCGGCAAGTGCACGCCCTGCCGCATCGGCTCCACACGCGGCGTTGAACTGATAGACCGCATCGTCTCCAAGGCCCCGCGCGCGGCAGGCGCGGCCGAAACGCTGCCGCAGCTGCGCAACGCCCGCACCGCCGCGCGCACGCACGAGGAGGAAATCGAGCTGCTGCGCGATCTGTGCGAGACGATGAAGCATGGCTCGCTCTGCGCACTGGGCGGTTTCGCACCCTACCCGGTGCTGAGCGCGCTCGATCATTTCCCCGAGGATTTCGGCGGCGCTGAAACGCTGACCGAAGCGGCGGAGTAGTA
Source organism: Novosphingobium beihaiense (assembly GCF_022832375.1). GTDB lineage: Bacteria > Pseudomonadota > Alphaproteobacteria > Sphingomonadales > Sphingomonadaceae > Novosphingobium > Novosphingobium beihaiensis. The sequence continues at coordinate 29,614 of NZ_JALHLG010000007.1, read as the reverse complement.
TGATGGAAGCGCGCGTTCCCTTTGTCGCCACTCGTCGCCCCCGCGAAGGCGGGGGCCCCGCTTTTCTCCTCTACGCCACGATAGAAAGCGGGATCCCCGCCTTCGCGGGGATGACGGGATTGCGGGGATGACGGAATTAGGAATGCACACTTCGGATTCAGGTGAGTAGAACAGATGACATTCACCCGCGAAAAAGACTTCGGAACGCCCGAAAAGACCGGCGAGACCGTATCGCTCACCATCGACGGCCAGCCGGTCAGCGTGCCCGCCGGAACCTCGATCATGCGCGCGGCGGCGATGGTGGACACCGCGATCCCCAAGCTCTGCGCCACCGACAGTCTCGAAAGCTTCGGCTCGTGCCGGATGTGCCTGGTCGAGATCGAGGGGCGCAAGGGCTATCCCGCGTCCTGCACCACGCCGGTCGCGCCGGACATGGTGGTGCGCACCGAAACCGATAAGCTGCGCAAGCTGCGGCGCGGGGTGATGGAACTCTACATCTCCGACCACCCGCTCGATTGCCTGACCTGCTCGGCCAACGGCGATTGCGAATTGCAGGACGTGGCCGGTTCGGTGGGCCTGCGCGATGTGCGCTTCGGCTATGAAGGCGCCAGCCACCTCGACGGCTGCAAGGACGAGAGCAATCCCTATTTCACTTTCGATCCGGCCAAGTGCATCGTCTGCTCGCGCTGCGTGCGCGCTTGCGACGAAGTGCAGGGCACGCTGGCGCTCACGGTCGATGGACGCGGCTTTGCCAGCAAGATTTCCGCCAGTCAGGACGTGGGCTTCCTGCCGTCCGAATGCGTCTCATGCGGGGCCTGCGTGCAGGCCTGCCCGACATCGGCGCTGATCGAGAACACCGTCATCGAAAAGGGCACGCCGGACCGTGCCGTCGTCACCACCTGCGCTTATTGCGGCGTGGGCTGCACCTTCCGCGCGGAGATGCGCGGACAGGATCTGGTGCGCATGGTGCCGTGGAAGGAAGGCAAGGCCAACCATGGCCATTCCTGCGTGAAAGGCCGCTTCGCCTGGGGCTATGCCCAGCACCGCGACCGCATTCTCAACCCCATGGTGCGCGATTCGGTGGACGAACCCTGGCGCGAGGTGTCCTGGGACGAGGCCATCGCCCGCGTCGCGTCCGAATTCCGCCGCATCCAGAACGCCTATGGCACCCGCGCCATCGGCGGCGTGACCTCCAGCCGCTGCACCAACGAGGAGACGTTCCTCGTCCAGAAGCTGATCCGGCAGGGCTTCGGCAACAACAATGTCGATACCTGCGCGCGGGTGTGCCACTCGCCCACCGGCTATGGCCTCAAGACCACCTTCGGCACTTCGGCAGGCACGCAGGATTTCGACAGCGTGGAGCAGGCCGACGTCATCCTGGTGATCGGCGCCAACCCGACCGACGGGCACCCCGTCTTCGGCAGCCGCATCAAGAAGCGGCTGCGGGAAGGCGCGAAGCTGATCGTCGTCGATCCGCGCCGCATCGATCTCGTGCGATCCCCGCATATCGCCGCCGCGCATCACTTGCCGCTGCGGCCGGGCACCAATGTCGCGCTGCTCACCGCCATGGCGCATGTGATCGTCACCGAAGGGCTGGTGAACGAGGCCTATATCCGCGAGCGCTGCGACACCGATGCCTATGCCGAATGGGCCGCCTTCGTCTCCGAGCCCGCCCGTTCGCCAGAAGCGATCGAGGACCTGACCGGCGTGCCCGCCGCCGATCTGCGCGCCGCCGCCCGGCTCTATGCCACGGGCGGGAACGGGGCGATCTATTACGGGCTCGGCGTCACCGAGCATTCGCAGGGCTCCTCCACCGTGATGGCCATTGCCAACCTTGCCATGGCGACGGGCAACGTCGGCAGGCCCGGCACTGGCGTGAACCCGCTGCGCGGGCAGAACAACGTGCAGGGCTCGTGCGACATGGGCAGCTTCCCGCACGAGTTGCCCGGCTACCGCCACATCGCGGACAGCGCCACGCGCGCGCTGTTCGAACAGGACTGGGCCGTCACGCTCGATCCCGAGCCGGGCCTGCGCATCAACAACATGCTCGATGCGGCGACAGACGGCACGTTCAAGGGCATCTTCATCCAGGGCGAGGACATTCTCCAGTCCGATCCCAACACCACCCACGTCGCGGCGGGCCTTGCGGCGATGGAATGCGTGGTGGTGCAGGACTTGTTCCTCAACGAGACCGCCCGCTACGCCCATGTCTTCCTGCCGGGATCGACCTTTCTGGAAAAGGACGGCACCTTCACCAATGCCGAACGCCGCATCCAGCGCGTGCGCAAGGTGATGGAGCCGAAGAACGGCCCCGATGGAAAAGGATATGCGGACTGGGAAGTCGTCCAGCGCGTGGCGCAGGCGATGGGGCTGGACTGGCACTACACCCACCCCGCGCAGATCATGGACGAGATCGCGCGGCTGACCCCGGCTTTCGCAGGCGTGACATACGATCTGCTGGAAGCGCGCGGCTCGCTGCAATGGCCGGTGAACGGCGCCGCGCCCGAAGGCACCCCGACGATGCACGCCGATCACTTCGTGCGCGGCAAGGGGCTGTTCGTGGTGACCGACTATGTGCCGACCGACGAGCGCACCGGCCCGCGCTTTCCGCTGCTGCTCACCACCGGGCGCATCCTCAGCCAGTACAATGTCGGCGCGCAGACCCGGCGCACCGCGAACGAGGCCTGGCATGCCGAGGACCGGCTGGAGATCCACCCCCTCGATGCCGAGAACCGGGGCATCCGCGACGGCGACTGGGTATCGCTGCGCAGCCGCGCGGGCGAGACCACCTTGCGCGCGCTGATCACCGAGCGGGTGGCACCCGGCGTCGTCTATACGACTTTCCACCACCCGGACACGCAGGCCAACGTCATCACCACGGACTTTTCCGACTGGGCCACCAATTGCCCCGAGTACAAGGTGACGGCGGTGCAAGTGGCACCGTCCAACGGCCCGTCCGAATGGCAGATGCAGTACCGCGCGCAGGCCGAACAGAGCCGCCGCATCGAACCAGCCGAACCCGCGGAGTAGAGGATTCTATGGAAGGAACCGGGGCCATGATGAGCACCGACGAGCGCCTTGCCTACATGGCCGGACAGATCCTGCGCAATTTCGCCGTGAAAGGGCAGGAGGCAGCGATAGCGGCCACGGTGGACCATATCGTCCAGTTCTGGGATCCGGGCATGAAAGCCCGCGCCGTGGCCATGCTGAGCGATCCTGACGCCGCGCTGCCGGAGGACGTGCGCGCGGTCTTCGCCCGGGTCCAGAAGGATTCCGCGCCCGCGTAATGTCAGGACTCGTTACCGGGAAGGCATGTAGCCCTCTCCCCTTGAGGGGAGAGGGTTGGGAGAGGGGATCGTACGCTCTCCCCGATGACAGGCGGTGCCGATCCGGCTAACCCGGTGGCCGATGCCAGAACTCCCCGAAGTCGAAACCACCGTGCGCGGCCTCGCCCGCTTTCTCGAAGGCGAGCGAATCGCGCGCGTGCAGGTGAATCGGCCGGACTTGCGCCGCCCCTTCCCGCCCGATCTGGTCCAGACGCTGACCGGCGCGCGCGTCACCACGATGGGGCGGCGCGCCAAATACGGGCTCATCCATACCGACCGCGAGCGGACCATGGTGTTCCACCTCGGCATGTCGGGCCGCTGGCGTATCGAGCCCGAGCGGCCCGAAAAGCACGACCATCTCGTGCTGGAGACCGAATCGGGCCATGTCCTCGCTCTCAACGACGCGCGGCGGTTCGGCTCGGTCGATCTGGTGGAGACGGACGGTCTCGAAAGCTGGGGACCGTTCGCCGGGATGGGCCCCGAACCGCTCGGCCCGGACCTGACGCCCCGGCACCTGAAACAGGCCTTTCAGGGCCGCACCGCCCCGGTGAAGCAGTTGCTGCTCGATCAGGCGATCGTGGCCGGGCTCGGCAATATCTACGTCTGCGAAGCGCTGTTTCGCGCGGGCATCCGTCCGGACAAGGAAGCCGGGCGTGTTTCGCGCCCTGCCCTCGCCCGGCTGGTGCCCGCGATCCAGCAGGTGCTGTCCGAATCGATCGCGGCAGGCGGCTCGACGATTCGCGACTATGCGCAGCCGACCGGCGAACTGGGTTACTTCGCCGCCTCCTGGCAGGTCTACGGACGCGAGGGAGAGCCGTGCACGACTTGCGGCGCGCCGGTGCTGCGCTTCGTCCAAGGCGGGCGCAGCACCTTCTGGTGCCGGCAATGCCAGAGGTAGCCGGCAGAAACGATTCCGGCCCGAAAGCGGCGGCCAAAGGCGGCAAACCAGCGGAAACGAGCGGGTTAGCGCATCGTCTGCGGGTTGACGCAGGCACCGCTCACCGCTAAGGGGCGCGCTTTCCGGCGAGTCCGCTCGCCTCCCGCAGATTCGTTTAGGTAGGGGCCGCACGGTCGGCCAGACAGAGGAAATTCGATGGCCAATACGCCGCAAGCCCGCAAGCGCATCCGTCGCAACGAGCGCCGTGCCCTGATCAATACCAACCGCATGAGCCGCATCCGCACTTTCGTGAAGAAAGTGGAATCGGCCATCGCCGGCGGCGACAAGAGCGCTGCCGCTGCCGCGCTGAAGGAAGCCCAGCCCGAGCTCGCTCGCGGCGTGGCGCGCGGCGTCCTCCACAAGAACACGGCCGCGCGCAAGATGTCGCGCCTGACCAAGCGCGTTTCCGCGCTCTGAGTCGCACGCCGATTCGGCTTTCGGGGCAGATCCAAACATCTGTCCCGGGCACGAAACAGGAACGGAGCCGGAGAGGCAATCTCCGGCTCCGTTTCGTTTTCCGCTGCATTGCAACACGAATTGCTACAAATCCGTGAAAACGCTGCGATTCGCAGCACCGCATTGCGGAAGACGTTGTTTTAAAAGCATAAATTTAATTTTTCGGCGGAAGCCCGCAGTCATGCGTGTGTCAACGGCCAAAAATATTTTTATTTGGCGCAGACCATATTGCGCGCTGGCGAAACCCCTCCCAAAAGGGACGCCGGCCTTCGCGGAACTGGCCGGGGAAACATCGATAGCTTGAACATCCACAGCCGCAAACGCTGTTTGCGGCGCAAGGGCTTTTTTGTCCGTTAAGGTATGGGCGCCATCGTGGGGAACCAGCTCCGCCAGGGTTTGCTTGGGGTCACACGAACAAGGGGGTTCGCGCGGGTGTCAGGGTCATCAACAGGTCAAAACGCTGGTTCAGCGAACAGGAAGTCTAAGGCGGTGCGTGCAGTGATGGAAGAGGATCAGGAAGCCGTGAATCTGGCGGCCGACTGGGCGGATATTAGCCAGGGCCTGCGCAAGGACCTGGGCCATCAGGTCCACAGCCAGTGGATCAAACCGATTCAGCCGGGCAACTATTGCAAGGAAACCGGCACGCTGGACCTCTACCTGCCGACCGAATTCTCGGCGAACTGGGTGAACGACCGCTTCGCCGACCGCCTCTCGCTGGCATGGAAGATCGCCCGGCCCGACGTGCGCCACGTGCGCATCCTCGTCCACCCCGGCCGTCGCCAGCTTCCCGAACTGCGCCTGGGCAGCGGCGGCCGCCCGAGCAGCGCGCCGGCCAACGATTCGGCCCACGGCGGCAGCAATTCGCTTTCGGCCTCGGCCCCCGGCGAATCGTTCACGGCCCTGGGCCAGGGCCCGGCCAGCATCGATGCCTCGCAGACTTTCACTTCGTTCGTGACGGGCACGGCCAACGTTCTGGCGTTCAACGCCGCGCAGCGCATGGCCGCCAACGAAAAACCCCAGTTCTCGCCGCTCTACCTCAAGGCCGCGACCGGCCAGGGCAAGACGCACCTGCTCCACGCGATCGGCCACGCCTATCTGGCGAATCACCCGCATGCGCGCATCTTCTACTGCTCGGCCGAACGTTTCATGGTCGAGTTCGTGCAGGCCCTGCGCCAGAACCAGATGATCGAGTTCAAGGCCCGCCTGCGCGGCTTCGACCTGCTGCTGGTGGACGATATCCAGTTCATCATCGGCAAGGCTTCGGCACAGGAAGAGCTGCTCTACACGATCGATGCGCTGCTGGCGGAAGGCAAGCGCCTGGTCTTTGCCGCGGACCGTGCGCCGCAGGCGCTCGACGGGGTTGAGCCGCGCTTGCTCAGCCGCCTGTCGATGGGCCTTGTCGCGGACATCATGCCCGCCGACATCGAACTGCGCCGCTCGATCCTCGAAAACCGGCTGACGCGCTTCGCCTCGATCGACGTGCCTGCCGACGTGATCGAGTTCCTCGCCCGCACGATCAACCGCAACGTGCGCGAGCTGGTGGGCGGCCTCAACAAGCTGATCGCCTATGCCCAGCTCACCGGCCAGCAGGTGTCCCTGCAACTGGCCGAAGAGCAACTGACCGATATCCTTTCGGCCAACCGCCGCCGGATCACGATCGACGAGATCCAGCGCACGGTCTGCCAGTTCTACCGGATCGACCGGACCGAGATGAGTTCCAAGCGCCGCGCCCGCGCCGTCGTGCGCCCGCGCCAGGTGGCAATGTACCTCGCCAAGGTACTCACCCCGCGCTCCTATCCGGAAATCGGCCGCAAGTTCGGCGGACGCGATCACTCCACCGTGATCCATGCGGTGCGCCTGATAGAGGAGCTGCGCACGCGCGACGCCGATATGGACGGTGACGTGCGCTCGCTCCTGCGCCAGCTCGAAAGCTGATTTCTCCCCCGGTTATCCGGGGGCTATCCACGGGGTTTACCACAGGGCCTGCGCGGCGGCTTCCGCTTCGCAGGCCCTGTTTCGTTGTGGTGCCCCGCCCGTGCCTCCTACCCGCGCCGGACATGAAAAGTAAAAGTGCCAATTCCAGAAATACAATCGATTTACCTGCACAATATCTGCCTTTCTGGCTGTAAATCTTAACACTTTGATAAGCGCATACCGATACTATTAGGCAATAGATTCGCGAACGAATCGCGGACTGACAGAACTGGAAGAGGCACCCCCCGATGCGCTTCTACAAAGCCACAGCTTTTCTGTTTCCAAACCACTACGAGAACAGGATTATCCTGATCTGCAGCGGTGCAGCGCTTATCCCGCTGGCAGCTTGCGTGGCCGTGCAGGCCGCAAGCGGGCAATGGGATTTCACCCTGCTCGCCATCGTATTGGCCGCCACTGTGACCGGCACTATCCTTGCAGCCGCAGCGATCCGCGCCTTGCTGGCGCCGCTCGCCGATGCCGCGGCCTTGCTGCAAGCGGTTCAGGCCGGGGAAACAGCCGGAGAGATTCCCGAAGGCGGCAACGATCTTGTCGGCCGGCTTTTGCGCGGTGTCGCGACCGCTGCCAACGAATCGGCCGCCCGCATCAAGCGGCTGACCGATGCCGCCGAACGAGATCCGCTCACCGGCATCGGCAACCGGCGCGGTTTCACCGACTCGGCCCGCGAAGTGCTGCTTGGCCAGCATACCGCCGTGCTGGCGCTGATCGCTGTCGATCACTTCGCCCTGATCCAGGAGCAGTTCGGAGAGGCCGCCGCGGACAAAGTGCTGAAAGCCATTGGCCGCCGCCTGGAAAGCCAGTTGCGCCGCACCGACCTGACCGCCCGCTGGGAGGGAGAGAAATTCGCCGTGCTGCTGCCCGATACCCTGCTCGACGAAGCCCGGCTGATCATGGAGCGCCTGCGCGCCTCGATGGCGCTGGACCAGAGCCTGGGCGAACAGGGCTGGCCCGTGACGTTCTCCTGCGGCCTGGCGCCCATCCGGAACTATGCCCAGTTCGACGAGGCCTGCAGCCGGGCCGGAGCCGCGCTCGGCGATGCCAGCAACGGCGGCCGCAACCGGATCCACGCTGCCGCCAATTGATATTCCCTCTATGCCCCCGGACCGGCCGGCGCTGCACCTTGTGCAGCCCGGCCGGTTTCGTTTCTGCCAGCCTCCCCGGCCTTTTCCGGCTTCACCGGCTGCCCTGCTTGCTGTAGGCCCGCGCCATGATTCCCGGCACTTTCGTTCAGGCCGCCATGCGCGGCATTCGCGGCAAATGCCCCCGTTGCGGCGAGGGCAGCCTGTTTCGCAAATGGCTGAAGCCGCGCGAACACTGCCCCGTCTGCACGCTGGATCTTATGCCGCAGCGCGCGGACGACTTTCCCGCCTATATCGCGATCCTCGTCACCGGCCACCTGATGGCGCCGCTGATCATCATGCTGTCGCTCGATTTCGAAATGGGTCCGCTGGCCATGGTCTCGATACTGGTGCCGCTGGCGCTGGTGATGATGCTGGGCATGCTCCAGCCCGCCAAGGGCGCGGTCATTGCCGCGCAGTGGTGGTTCGGGCTGCACGGTTTCGTCAAGGAACGCCTGCCCGACGACAACGCCTCGGGCCCAGCCTGAGGCCTCCCCGGCATGACGCTCTCCCCGGACCGTCTTGAGCGCTTCGCCCGCCATATCGTCCTGCCCGAAGTGGGTGGCACGGGTCAGGCAGCCCTGTCCGATTCGCACGTCGTGCTTGTCGGCTGCGGCGGGATTGGCAGTCCTGCCCTTCAATATCTCGCCGCAGCCGGCATAGGGCGGCTGACACTGGTGGATGATGACGTCATCGACGTCAGCAATCTCCAGCGCCAGACGATTTACACGCCGTCTGATGTCGGCAAGCCCAAGGCGGAAGTGGCGGCCGAGTGGGTGCGGCGTTTTGATTTTGGCCTCAAGGTCGATTCAGCCGCCGCGCGGGTGGGGGGTGACAACGCTGATCAAATCCTCTCCGGCGCGAGTCTGGTATTGGATGGTTGTGACAACTTCGCGACTCGCCTTGCAGTGTCAGATTCCTGTGTAAAACAGGAAATCCCGCTCACCAGCGCCGCGATCGGCCGGTTCCAGGGACAGGTTGCGAACTTCGCCGGACACTTGCCGGACCAGCCCTGTTACCGCTGTTTTGTAGGCGATGCCTTCGATGCGCAGGACTGCGACACATGCGCGGCCGACGGCGTGCTGGGCGCAATGGTGGGCGTGACCGGCACGTTCGCCGCGATGCATGCGATTCGCGTGCTGCTGGCGGGCCATGCCGCATTCGGCGATCCCCAATTCGGCACCCTGCACCTGATCGACGGCATGGCGCCCTCCATGCGCCCGCTGCGAATCGCCAAAGATCCGGCCTGCAAGGGATGCGGCGCGCATTGAGCGCACGCCATCAACGCGCCAGCATTTCCTCCACCCATGCGGGCACCACTACGGTCGCCGGGCCGTGGCGCGCCTCGTCGAACCACAAGCTGCCTTGCGAGGGTTCGAGATTGAGTTCCAGCGTCGCCGCGCCCAGATCGCGCGCATTGCGCACAAATCCGGCGGCGGGATAGACCGCGCCGGAGGTGCCGATCGAGACGAACAGGTCCGCCTCGCGCAGCGCGGCAAAGATTTCCTCCATGCGGTAGGGCATTTCCCCGAACCAGACGATGTCGGGCCTCAGCGCCGCCTCCCCGCAGGACGGACAGGCCGGACGGTCGAGCAGCGGCCCGGCCCAGGGCGAGCGGACATCGCAGGCCGTGCACCAGGCATTGAGGTGCTCGCCGTGCATGTGGATGAGGTCCGCCGCTGTCACGCCCAGCGCCGCCGCCGCGCGGTCGTGCAGATCGTCGACGTTCTGCGTCACCAGCGTAACCCGTCCCGGCCACTGCGCCTGCAGTTTCGCCAGCGCCAGATGCGCGGCGTTGGGCTGCCTCGTCTGGATCGCCTCACGCCGCATGTCGTAGAAACGCAGCACCAGATCGCGATCGCGGGCGAAAGCTTCGGGCGTAGCGACATCCTCTACCCGGTGCTGTTCCCACACCCCCCCCGAATCGCGGAAGGTATCGATCCCGCTCTCCGCCGAAACGCCCGCCCCGGTGAGGATCACGATATTGCGGATTGCAGCCAAGTCTGTGCCCTTTTCTTCAGCCTGAACTTGTTTCGCAGGCCATAGTGCGCCATTCGCTGGCGGGATTTTGGGGTATGATGGACGCCGGAACAAGTTCGGCATGACGCCCGCCGGAGAAGACAAGTGAGCACGATCGGAATCATCGGCAGCGCAGGACGCATGGGCCAGGCCATTGCCAAGGCGCTGGCCGACGCGGGCGAGGATCTTGCGGGCGGCGTGGACCAGGACGGCGATGTGGCGGCCGTGGCCGCGAAAGCCGATGTGCTGATCGACTTTTCCAGTCCCACAGCGCTCGAAGCCAATCTCGATGCGGCGATGGCGGCGGGCGTGCCGATCGTCATCGGAACCACCGGGCTGGAAGAGCGTCACCACTGGCTGATCGATAGTGCCGCGCAGACGATACCGGTGCTGCAGACCGGCAACACCTCGCTCGGCGTAACGCTGCTGGCCCATCTGGTGCGCGAGGCGGCGAGCCGTCTGGGCGAGGACTGGGATATCGAGATTGTCGAGACGCACCACCGCATGAAAGTCGATGCCCCCAGCGGCACCGCGCTGCTGCTGGGCGAAGCGGCGGCGGATGGGCGCGGCGTCGGGCTGGCCGACAGCGCGGTGCGCGGTCGCGACGGCATCACCGGCCAGCGCGAGGCAGGCACGATCGGTTTCGCCGCCTTGCGCGGCGGCACCGTGGCGGGCGATCACACCGTCCACTTCCTGGCGGACAACGAACGGCTCGCCCTCTCGCACATGGCCGAGAACCGGAGCATCTTCGCCAAAGGCGCGGTCCGCGCGGCGCAGTGGCTGCAGGGGCAGAAGCCGGGTCGCTACACCATGCCCGAAGTTCTGGGCCTGTGACCGCGCATCCCGCGCTTCAAGCCTGCCGCTGGCGCGAGCCAGGTGGTGCGGCAGCGGCCGAGCGCATCCTGGCCTTCCTTGAAGGCATCGGTATTGCCGTGGAGCCGGTGGCCCCGTGCGAAGCCATCGTGCTGCCGGGGCTGGGTGTCTGCGGCACAACGGTGCGCATCGATCCCGAAGAGGCGATCTGGCCGGGCGATCTCCTGCATGAAGCCGGACACATTGCCGTCGCCGAACCTGCCCGCCGCGCCACAATGACGGAAGTTGGTGATGACGCAGGCGAGGAAATGGCCGCGATCGCCTGGTCCGCCGCTGCCGCAAAAGCGTGCGATGTCGAGCTCGACGTCGTGTTTCATTCCGGTGGCTATCGCGGCGGCAGCGAATCGCTGAGCACCGCCTTTGCCACGGACAATGGCCCCGGCATTCCCTTGCTCACCTGGTACGGCATGACGCGGAGCGGGCGCATGGGCCCTGAGGACGCACCGGTCTATCCTGAAATGGGTCGGTGGTTGCGGTGAAGAAGGACCAGATCTTCGAATTCTTCCGCCGTCTTGCCGAACTCAATCCCGCGCCCGAGACGGAGCTGGAATTCGGCAACACCTATCAGTTGCTCGTCGCCGTGGTGCTTTCCGCGCAGGCGACCGACGTGGGAGTCAACAAGGCGACCCGGGCGCTGTTTCGCGACATAAAAACGCCGCAGCAAATGGTGGAGCTGGGCGAAGAGGGCCTGAAGCAGCACATCAAGACCATCGGCCTGTTCAATTCCAAGGCGAAGAACGTCATCGCCCTCTCACAGATCCTCGTCGAGCGGTACGGCGGCGAAGTGCCGGAAGACCGCGACGCGCTGGTCGAACTGCCGGGCGTGGGCCGCAAGACCGCCAATGTGGTGATGAACTGCGCCTTCGGGGCCGAGACTTTTGCGGTGGACACGCATATCTTCCGCGTCGGCAACCGCACCGGCCTCGCCAAGGGCAAGACGCCGCTGGCGGTGGAAAAGCAGCTTGAAAAGAAAGTGCCCGGGCCCTTTCGCGTGGGCGCGCATCACTGGCTGATCCTGCACGGGCGCTATATCTGCAAGGCGCGCACTCCCGAATGCTGGCGCTGCCCGGTCGTTGACTTGTGTGGCTACAAGCCCAAAGTCATGGAAAAGGGAGCCGGCAAGAAGGCTTCCTGAACGGAGGGTTTCATGAAAGCCGCATTCCTGCCCGCCCTTTTCCTCACCCCGCTGGCGCTGAGCGCCTGCTCCAAGGACTCGCCGCGCGATCTGCCTCCGCCCAGCCCTGCCGCCGAAGCGCTCGGCCCGGCGCGCGATTGCCTGCCGCTCACGCAATTCACCTCCACCCGCATCCGCGACGACCGGACCATCGATTTCTTCGGCGCGGGCCGCAAAGTCTGGCGCGTGACCCTGCCCAACCGCTGCGGTGGGCTGAAGGCGGCGGATACGTTCACGTACGAAACCTCGCTCTCGCAGCTGTGCCGCAACGACATCATCTATCCGCTGCGTCAGTACGGCAGCAGTTTCGATCGGGGCGCGGGCTGCGGCATGGGCCCGTTCGTACCGGTGAAGCTGGTCAGGTAGGCACGGGCTCCGAAGCCCCGGCATCGCCGCCGCCGATCGCGGAAATCACCGTCGCGCAGACCAGATCGCCCACGACATTGAGCGTGGTGCGGCACATGTCGAGGAAGCGGTCCACGCCGATGATGAGGCCGATCCCCTCGGGCGGCACGCCCACGCCGCCCAGGATCAGCGCGATCACCGGCAGCGATCCCGCCGGCACCCCCGCCGTGCCGATCCCCGCGAGGATACAGACCACCATCACGAACAACTGCTGCTGAAGCGTAAGATCGACGCCGAAGAACTGCGCGAGGAACAGCACCGTCACGCCTTCGAACATGGCCGTGCCGTTCTGGTTAGCCGTGGCCCCGATGGTGAGCACGAAACGGGCGATGCGCGGGGGCAGGTGCAGGTCCTCGTCCGCCACGCGCAGCGCGGTGGGCAGCGTGGCGTTGGAGCTGGAGGTGGAGAACGCCATGACCGCCGCCTCGCGCGTCTCGCGGAAGAAGGCGAGCGGGCTCTTCTTCGCCAGAAACGCCAGCAGCAGCGGAAACACACCGAACATCTGCAGGCCCAGCGCCAGCAGCACCACGCCGACATAGGCCGCCAGCTTGATCAGAAGATCCCACCCGAACTGGGCGGCGAGATTGAACATGAAACAGAAGATCGCATAGGGCGCCAGCCGGATGACGAGGCCGATCAGCGTCATCGAGACTTCGAACAGCCCCTCGATCGCATCCTTGAGCACCAGCGCGCGCGGCGTGCGCACCAGCAGCAGCCCGATCCCGAAGAACAGCGCGAAGAACATCACCGCCAGAATGTCGTTGTCGCTCATGGCGGAGACGATGTTGGACGGGATCAGCCCCAGCACCGCATCGACGCCGGTCTTGGCCTGTGCCGAGGCTTTGACGATGGCCCCCGCGTTTTCCGCGCCCTGCGCCAGCAGTTCCTGGGCGGCCTGCCGGTCCACCCCCGCGCCCGGCCGGATCGTATCGACCACCAGCAGGCTGAGTGCCACCGCGATTCCGGAGACAACAAACGTATAGACAAGCGTCGCCACGCCCACTTTGCGCAAGGCGCGCAGCTCGCCCATTTCGGCAATGCCCACCACCAGCGCGGAAAACAGCAGCGGGATCACCAGCATGAACAGCAGCCGCAGGAACAGCTGCCCGGCAGGCACGGTTCCATAGGCCATGATCGCAGCGATCCAGTGGCTTTCGGGCGCGAACGTATAGGCCAGAAGGCCGAGCACCAGTCCGCTCAGGAACCCGGCGAGAATGCGCCATTGCAGGCGGTTGTGCCCGGCATGCTCCGAAGCGCTGGTATCCTCAACCATGTCTGTCATGCGCGCGCTCCCAAGCTGGTGGCCCCCCGCGTATGCGCGCATGGTCGCAATCGCGGGGGCCCTTGTCCAGTCGGGAGGCTATCGCATGGCTTGCCGGAGGGGCCGGGAGCCCGGCCTTGCCGGGCGGTTCAGGTGGTTTCGTACTGCTCCGGATCGACATTGAGCCCCGCCCGCCCGTGCGAGGACGTGTGCGATGGCGCGTGCGGCGGTTCGGCATCGTCGTCCAGCAGCGGTTGCAACATGCCTTCGCTGCGGGTGATGACCGAGGTCGCCACCGCATTGCCGATGACATTGGTGGCCGAACGGCCCATGTCGAGAAAAGTATCGATGCCCAGCAGCAGCGCAATGCCTTCCACCGGCAGGCCGAACTGGCTGAGTGTCGCCGCGATCACCACCAGGCTGGCGCGCGGCACGCCCGCAATGCCCTTGGAACTGACCATCAGCGTTAGCAGCATCAGGATCTGCGTGCCGATCGGCACGTGGATGCCATAGGCCTGCGCCACGAAAATCGTCGCGAAGCTCATGTACATCATCGAACCGTCGAGATTGAACGAATAGCCCAGCGGCAGGATGAAGCCCGAAACGCGGCGCGGCACGCCGAACCGGTCGAGCTGCTCGAACAGCTTGGGCAGCCCCGCCTCGGACGACGCGGTGGAGAAGGTGAGCAGCAGCGGCTCGCGGATATAGCGGATCAACGTGAAGATGCGCCCGCGCAGGAATATCGCGCCAAAGGAAAGCAGCAGCGTCCAGAGCAGCAGCAGGCCGAAGTAGAACTCGCTCACCAGCACGCCATAGGTCACGACGATGCCGAGCCCCTTGGTGGCGATCACGCTGGCCAGCGCACCGAACACCGCCGCCGGGGCAAAGCGCATCACATAATCGGTGATCTGCAGCATGAGGTGGGACAGCGCCTCGCTGGCCTTGACCACTGGCGCGCCCTTCTCTCCGATCGCGGTGAGCGCCACACCCACGAAAAGCGAGAAGACCAGAATCTGCAGGATGTTGTTTTCCGCCATCGCATCGAACGCGCTGGTGGGGAAGATTTCCAGCACGAAGTGGCGGAACGAAAGCTCGCCCGTGGCCAGATCGCCCAGATCCCCCGCACTTTCCAGCCCCACGCCCACCCCGGGGCGGAACAGGTTGACCAGCAGCAGCCCCAGCATCAGCGAAACGAGGCTGGCGGAAACGAACCAGCCGATCGCCTTGCCGCCGATGCGCCCGAGCGCGGCGCTGTCCCCCATGCCGGCAATGCCGGTGACGATGGTCGCGAAGACCAATGGGGCAATGATCATCTTGATCAGTTTCAGGAAAACGTCGGGCAGCAGCTTGAGATAGTCGGCCCAGACTTGCAGCGCCGGATCGCCCGCCGTGTGCGTGATATTGAGCACCCAGCCTACCAGAATACCGAGAACCATGCCGGCAATAATGAAGAACGTCAGCCGCTTGGCCATGCAACCCCCGCAAGAAAATCGAAAGGAACCGTAACACCCGAACCTGTCGGGTCAATGTCACGGGGTGTCAGGAATTTACGCTGGGCGCTGCCAGCGCCGCGGCAATGACCCGCTGGTAGATTCGGGTCAGCGTATCCAGATCGGCGATTGCCACGGCCTCGTCCCGCTTGTGCATCGTTGCGTTGCACAGGCCGAATTCGATCACCGGGCACAAGTCCTTGAGGAAGCGCGCGTCCGACGTTCCGCCGCTGGTGGACAGTTCCGGCTCGACGCCGGTTTCGGCCCGGATCGCATCCGCCAACAGCGTAGAGAATGCCCCCGGCTGCGTAAGGAATGCCTCTCCGGACACGATCGGGCGGGCCGTGCCCCCGTGCTTTTCGGCAATCGCCGCGACCCGCTCGCCCAGTTCCGCGCCGGTGTGCAGATCATTGAACCGGATCGAAATGCGGGCGGCGGCCTGGGCAGGAATCACATTGTGCGCGGGGTTGCCCACAGTCAGATCGGTGATCTCAAGATTGCTGGCCTGAAACCAGTCGGTGCCGTCATCGAGCGCCAGATCGTTAAGCTCGGCCAGCATGGTGATCAGCTTCGTCACCGGATTATCCGCCAGATGCGGATAGGCGACATGGCCCTGCGTGCCATCGACATCGAGGAAGATGTTCACCGAACCGCGGCGGCCGATCTTCATCATGTCGCCCAGCCGGTTGACCGAAGTCGGTTCGCCGACAAGGCACATGTCCGGAATTTCGCCGCGTTCGCGCATCAGCTCGATCAGCGCCACCGTGCCATGGCGCGCCGGACCTTCCTCGTCCCCGGTGATAATGAAGCTGATCGTGCCGGTGTCCACCGGGATCTCGCGCACGGCGGCAACCATCGCCGCGATCGAGCCCTTCATGTCAACCGCGCCGCGTCCATACAGCAGTTCGCCGCGCCGTTCGGGCAGGAACGGCGCCGTCGTCCACCCCTCCCCCGGCGGCACGACATCAAGGTGTCCCGCAAAGGCAAAATGCCGCGATCCTTGCGGACCGCGCCGCACCGCGAAGAGATTCTCCACCGGACCGTCCGGCGCATCGCCCGCGGCGAAGCGCGTGACATCGAAACCCAGCGGCGCGAGCTGTTCTTCCAGGCAATCGAACACCATGCCGGTGGCGGGCGTAACGCTGGGGCAGGCGATCAGGGCTTCGGCAAGGTCTATGACACTTGCAGCTAGAGGCGCGGTCTGGGACATAACGCCCGCTCATCGCATAAGCCTGCAGCGATAGCTATAGGGAGGAACCGCCAGCATGCCCAAGCTCGATATCGACGCCATCCCCCCTTCCAACGCAACAGGCTATCCCCCGCCCTTCGACGAGGCGGTTTCCGGCCGCTGGTGGCGGCGCCTGGCCCCGGCGGGCGGGCTGACCGAAATGGGCGCGAGCCATGTGGTGCTCAAGCCCGGCGCCTGGTCCAGCCAGCGCCACTGGCACGACGACGAGGACGAACTGCTGATCATGCTGGCAGGAGAGGCCGTGCTGGTGGAAAACGATGGCCGCACCGTGCTGAAACCCGGCGATGTCTGCGCCTGGCCGAAGGGCGCCCCCAACGGGCACCACCTGATCAACGAAAGCAGCGCGGACTGCACTTTCATCGCAATCAGCGCAGGCAATCGCAACGGCACCGGCGCCTATCCGGACATCGACATGAAGTTCACCAGCGAGGGATACTTCCACAAGGACGGCACGCCCTACCCCACCAAACGGATTCGCTAGGCTCAGGCCCTGGCGAGAGGATCACACCGGAAACGGACGGCTATTGGAAGGAAGCCCGGTATGCGATCATGCTGGGCGCTTCTCCGGGCTTGCCGAAGTAATAGCCCTGCGCCTCGTCGCATCCCTCTCTGACCAGCAGCGCCAGCTGGCTTTCCGTCTCGACGCCTTCCGCCAGCACGGGGATGCCCAGGCTCTTGCCCAGCGCCAGCACCGCGCGGACGATCGTGCCTGCCTGTTCGCTTTGCTCCGCGCGCAGCAGGAACGACTTGTCGATCTTGATCTTGTCGAAGGGGAACGAGTGCAGCGTATCGAGCGACGAATACCCGGTGCCGAAATCGTCCATCGCCACACTGACGCCCGATGCCTTGATGCGGCGCAGGCTGTGCAGCGCGCGCGCCTTGTCGGCGATGATGGCGGTTTCGGTGATTTCCAGCTCCAGGCGCCGGGGGGACAGGCCGGTTTCCAGCAGGATATTCGTCACCCGCTCGGGCAGATCGGGTTTGAGCAACTGCACGGGTGAGAGGTTCACGGCAATCTTGCCGTCCCACTTCCACCGCACGGCTTCGGCGCAGGCAGCGCGCAGCACCCATTCGCCGATGCGCATGATCTCCCCCGTCTGCTCCGCGATCGGGATGAACTCGGCGGGCGAAATCAACCCGAAGCGGGGGTGATGCCAGCGCAGCAGCGCTTCATAGCCGCTGACTTTATTGGTCTTGAGCGAGCGTTGCGGCTGGTAGAGGATACGCAGCTCATCGCGAGCAAGGGCATGGCGCAGATCGTTTGCAAGCTGGCGCCTGTGGCGGGCGCGTTCATCCATGCCCGGCTCATAATAGCAGATATTCTCGCTGAGGCTTTCCTTGGCCCGCTTCATCGCCAGGTCCGCATTGTTCAGCAAAGCTTCGCGCTCGGAAGCGTCGGCGGGGTAGATCGCGATGCCCAGGCTTGCCCCGATCCCGCCCTCGTCCTCTTCCGCGTCCCGCTTGGCGAAACAGGCGTTTATGCGGGTGACGAAATCCACAAGCTCGGCATGGGCCGTAAACGGCTTGGCCACGGCGAACTCGTCGCCTCCCAGCCGCGCGACGATCTCGTCGTCATGCGCCGTTCCCAGCAAGGCATCGGCGACGCCCTGCAGCACCGCGTCCCCTTCGCTGTGGCCGCGGCTGTCGTTGATCTCGTTGAACCGGTCCAGATCGATCGCGACCAGCGCCAGCTGCTGGCCGCGCTGCTCCACCTGCCCGATTTCCCGGTCAAGCCAGCGGTTGAAGCTGGTGCGGTTGTTCAGCCCGGTCAGCCCGTCGTGCAAGGCCATGTGGGCGATCTGCTGTTCCGACCGGCGGCGCTCCGAGATGTCCTCGAAAGTGATCACCCATCGCCCATCGGGAAGCGCGCGGGCCGTAGTCGCAACGACAAAGCCGCCGTTGAATTCGGAAACGTAAGGCGCGCGATTGGGATCGGCCAGCGCCAGCTGCAACTGCACCCGCACATTGTCGAGACGCTCCTGCGGGACTTTCGCGCCGGTCTTTTTCTCCACCACCGTTTCCACGACCTGCATGAACGGCGTTCCGGGCGGAACACTGTCCTCCGTCACGTCCCACATTTCCAGGAAGCGGCGATTGTACAGCACCAGGCGGTCGTTCGAATCATAAAGGCACAAGGCATGGTGCATGTGCTCCAGCGCCGCATCGAGGTTTCCGCTGGTCACGCGGATCCGGTCCTGGTCCCGTTTACACTGGGTCATGTCCCGCGTGATCTTGGCAAAGCCCAGATGGCGCCCGGAATCGTCCTCGATCCGCTCGATCGTCTCATCGGCCCAGAAGCGCGAACCGTCCTTGCGCACGCGCCAGCCTGCATGATCGCACTTGCCTGCGTCTTGCGCGATGGCCAGCAACTTGCCGGAGAGCCCGGCCTCCCGGTCTTCCTGCGTGTGAAATGCGTCCAGCGTCATGCCCACGGCTTCCCCGCAGGTATAGCCCTTGAGCCGCTGCGCTCCGGCGTTCCAGTTCGCGATCCGCCCCTCGCGATCGAGCATGTAGATGGCGCAGTCCGACACGCCTTTGATCAGAAATCCGAATTCCCGCTCGCTCGCGGCCGTCGCCGCCCTGCGGCGCGAGATTTCCCAGATGGCGTAGCACAAGGCCAGAAGCGCCACCGACACCGCGCCGGACACCGCCAGATCCGGCTGGGACAAGAGCATTTCCTCCGGGGGCGTCACCTCTACGGCAGGAAACTGCATCGCCACCATGCCCAGGAAATGTCCGCCCACAACCGCACAGGCCATGATCACGGATGCCAGAGCGCCCGACAGCCAGGTCTTGCCATGCTCCGCCAGAGACAGCGCCGGATAGAGAGGAACGGTCAGGACGACCAGCGAAAGCAGCAAGGTAAGAAGATGCCAGCGAACCGGCCCGGCAACCTCAAGCGCCGCCGCACCGGTGTAGTGCATGACCGCCAGACCGGCCGCAGCGATGGCACTGGCGCAAAGCATGCGATACCGGGCGCGGCTGGTCCTGACGATCCAGAATGCTCCCGCCATGGCAGCCAGAACGGCCAGCAGCGAGCCGGTGGTCATGACCATCCCGTGGCCGGAAACGGAGCTGCGATGGAAACCGGCAAGTGCAATGAAATGGGCAATCCAGATGCCGAATCCGGTTACCAGACCGCCCGCCACGGCCCGGATGCGGGCCGCACGCGCCTGCTGCGGCCCCGCCTGCCGAATTGTCAGCACTGCAAGCTTCGCCGACAGCAGGCTTACCCCCACTGCCAGAAGCACCAGACGCAGGTCATGTTCCTCGCGGATACACAACAGAAATTCGAGCACCATCAAGACTCCGGTCGAAGTCTGGAGATGATGTCACAAGGAGCTTAAAATTCGTTGATCGCGGGCCTAGAGCGGCCGCGTCCCCGCTTGTTAAGACGGTGCAAGCCTGGCTGCACCGTCACTGCTGCCGCATCCGCCCGGCAAATTCAGCCCAGCGCCTTGTCCAGCATCTTCGCCAGCCGCAGCCCTGCACGCTCGATTCGCTCATCGACGATGGGGATCGCCTTTTCGATCGCTTCGTTGGTCCACACTACGTGTTCGGCCTCAGTGCGGTTGCACGGCAGCTTGCCGAACGCAGCGGGGTAGATGAAATCGCGCGAGACCTGCCAGCTTTCCCTGGCCCAATCGGTGACCGTGCCCGTGGCCAGGCGCGCCTTTTCCGCCGCGCTGTACCGGCGCACCAGCGGCGGATTGGCTGAGGATATGGCGCGTTCGGCCTCCGGCCCGTCCCAGATCCAGTGCAGATTGAGGCCAGTCGCCATGCCATAGTCCGCCTTCACCCGGTTGCCGCCCAGATCGTGGTTCTCACCCACATGCAGCGGCTGATGCAGATCGCCCACGAAGTGCGTGAGGAACATCAACGCTTCCAGCCGCTGTTCGGCAGGCAGCCGCCGGTCCGCGAGCAAGTGCGCGTTGCGGCTCACCTGCGCGCTGACGCAATTGCCGTAAGAGCAGTTCGCCTTGATGTTGAACGGCTCGCACACCGAAATGTTCTGGTAGTGCCAGGGGAAGGTATAGGCCCAGCGCGCGCCGTCACGCCGCACGCAATCAGGCCAGACCGAGGCATCCTCCAAGCTCTTCACCGGGCATTCGGGCGTGACCAGCTCCGGCGCAGCGTGCAGCAGCCCGCGGATCTGCGCGCGCGTGGCGGGCTTCACGTTTTCCAGCGCGATCGCGGCGACCGTGCGGTGGCCGTAGGCGCCCCAGGCAAGAGCAGGCGAAGCTGCCAATGAAGCCAGCGCGGCGATCAGGAGAAGCAGGGCACGCATCGTCAGGCCACCGGCATTTCGTATTGTTCGATCACCCATTCCTCGGCCTCGGCCGCCGCGATCCATTGCTGCATCCATTCGTGTTCCCACATGGCCTGCATATAGGCCTGCGCGAAGCCGGGAACGGCAATGCCATAAGTCAGGAACCGGCTGACGATAGGCGCATAGATCACATCGGCCGCGCCGAACGTCCCGAACAGGTAAGGCCCGCCCTTGCCGAACCGCGCGCGCGCCTCCGCCCAAAGCGTGAGGATGCGCACGATATCGGCCCGCACGTCCTCCTCGATCTGCGCGCCCTGCACTTTCGCGCGGACATTCATCGGGCAAGACCGGCGCAGCGGCAGATAGCTGGAGTGCATTTCCGCCACCATCGAACGGGCCATGGCCCGGGCATCGTCCGCCTTGGGCCAGAACCTGTCGCGGCCCACTTTGTCGGCCAGATATTCAATGATCGCCAGACTGTCCCACACGACGGCGTCGCCATCCCACAGCACCGGCACTTTGCCGTGGCTGGGGGCCAGATCGTCCGAAGACTGCTTGATATGCGCCCAGTCCTCTCCGAACAGGGGCACAGTCAATTCCTTGAAATGCAGGCCAGACTGCTTGCAGGCCAGCCAGCCGCGCAGCGACCAGCTTGAATAGTTCTTGTTACCGATGATGAGCTTCACGGGGCGGGGCTTCCCTTTGGCTTGAGCGGCAGGGACTAGTCTCTGCAGCGGGGCCTGTCGAGGCAGAAGCCGTATTTACCGCGATGGACTTATGATCTCCGTTGGATCATAACTGCGGCATGCGCAGACTCATGGCTCTCCTTGCCGGTTCGCTTCTTCCGGGCGCCGCTCCCGCCGGGGCGCCGGTGGAAGTGGCGGTTTCGGGAATCGAGACCGCAAGCGGGAAGGTTCATGTCGATATCTGCCCGCCTGCCCAATTCACCCGCAAGGACTGCCCGTGGTCCGCCGATACCGCGGCCCGCGCCGGTACGACTGTCGTGACCGTGCGCGGCGTGCCGCCCGGCCGTTATGCCGCGCAGGCCTATTGGGACGCCAATGGCAACGGCAAGGCGGACCGGAACTTCATTGGCATGCCGCTGGAACGCGTGGGCTTTTCCAACGATGTGCGCGTAAAAATGTCGCGCCCCAAATTCGCCGCGGCCGCATTCGATCACGGCACGGCCCCCACGCGGATCGCCTTTGCCGTTCACAAGATCCCCTGAAGGGTCAGAACAGCCGCGTCAGCTCATAGAACAGCGCCCCCACCGCTGCGCTCGCCGGGATCGTGATGACCCAGGCAACGATCACCCGGCTCGCCACCGACCAGCGCACAGCACTGGCGCGCCGGGCCGCGCCGGTGCCGACGACCGAACCGGTAATGACGTGGGTGGTCGAAACCGGAATGCCCATCGCGCTGGCCCCGAAGACCACCATCGAACCGGCTCCGGACGCGCAGAAACCGGAATGATGGTTAAGCTTGGTCAGCTTGGAGCCCATCGTCTTGATGATCTTCCACCCGCCTGAAAGCGTGCCCAGCGCCATCGCCGTATAGCAGGACAGCACCACCCATTCGGGCACGTGGAACCCTCCGGAAAGATGCCCGGTCGAATAGAGCAGCACGGCAATGATGCCCATCGTCTTCTGCGCGTCATTGCCGCCGTGGCTGATCGAATAAGCGGCGCTGGACAGCAAGTGCAGCCCCTTGAACGAGCGATTGGCGGAACGCGACGAAAAGCCCCGGAAACCCCAGCTTGTGGCCAGCATCAGCGCCATGGCGATCGCGAACCCGATCACCGGAGAAGCGACGATGGCCACCACCGTCTTGGTCGTGCCCGAGCTTTCGACCACCGCGAAACCGCCATGCGCCATGCCCGCGCCCAGCAGCCCGCCGATCAGCGCATGGCTGGAACTGGAAGGAATGCCTTTCAACCAGGTGACGACGTTCCAGAACATCGCCCCGACCAGCGCCCCGAAAACCACCGCAGGCGTCACCGCGTCCTTGTCGATGATGCCCTTGCCCACCGTCTCGGCGACGTGCAAGCCCACGAACCAGTAGGCAGCGAAGTTGCCCGCGGCGGCGAACAGCACCGCCATGACCGGCGAGAGCAGCCGCGTCGCCACCACCGTGGCAATGGCATTGGCGGCATCGTGGAGGCCGTTCAGGAAATCGAACGCCAGCCCCATCATGACAAGGCCGATCAGGAGCGGCAGAGCAAGACTGTGATCCATGGCAGGCTCAGGCGTGATCGATCACGAGGCCGTCGATCTCGTTCGCCAGATCCTCGAAGCGGTCGACCACGCGCTCCAGCCGCTTGAACATCTCCTGGCGCACGATGAAGTGCAGCGGATCCTTGCCGGAACTGGCCTTGAATATGCGCTTCAGGCCCTGCGCGTGAATCTCGTCCGCATGGCCTTCCATGCGCACCAGCCGCTCGGTCAGCTCGTGCAGGCGGTGGCCGTTGTCCGCGATCTTGCGCAGCAGCGGCATGGCCTCCGCCGTCAGGCGCGCGGCATCGACAATGATTGCGGCCATGTCGCGCATTTCCGGCTCGAACTCGCTGACGTCGTAAAGATCGACGGCGCCCGCAGTCTGCTGCATTTCGTCGATGGCATCGTCCATCGTGGTGATCAGGCTGGTGATCGCCGAACGGTCGAACGGGGTCAGGAAACTGCGGCGCACCGCATGGAGCACGTCGCGGGTGATATCGTCGGCGTCGTGCTCGCGCTCTTCGATTTCGCGGATGTGCTGCCCCCGGGCCGAACCGCCCTGCGCCAGCCGCGCCAGCGCATCGGCCCCGGCCACCAGCGTTGCCGCCTGTTTTTCGAACAAGTCGAAGAAATGGCTCTGCTGCGGCAGCAGCTTCTGGAACCACGCGAACATCGTATTAACCCCTGTTTTGTCGGCCACGGCCCCGATCAGGCGGGCAGGACTGGCGGCGGCACGAAACTCGCGCGCACCGAAGGAACGGATAAGCGCCCGCAAGTCTTCCTCGTCGACCGCCTC
This sequence comes from Novosphingobium beihaiense, assembly GCF_022832375.1. Lineage (GTDB taxonomy): Bacteria > Pseudomonadota > Alphaproteobacteria > Sphingomonadales > Sphingomonadaceae > Novosphingobium > Novosphingobium beihaiensis. The sequence goes on along the minus strand of NZ_JALHLG010000007.1, from coordinate 6,035 downwards.
GGCCGCCTCGGCCAGCGAGAACCAGCGGCGCTCGCGCTGGTGCTGCTCGTCCCAGGTATCGAGCTCCTCGGTGACGGAGAACGGAAACACATCGACGTCGGCCCACACAAAGGCCCCGGAATTGCGCTTCTTGCGATAGCGGTAGGAGCCGAGCGGCACCGGGCAGGCCGCGCCCAGCACGCCCGCTTCCTCCTCCGCTTCCACGGCGGCGGCGGCATGCGGCGGCAGGCCTTTCATCAGCCCGCCCTTGGGCACGACCCAGCGCCGCGTCTCGCGCGAGGTGATCAGCAGGATCTGGATCGGCGCATCCACCTCCGGCCCGGTGGTGCGATAAGGAAGAACGGCAATCTGGCGCATCGGCAAGATATCCTCCTTCCCCCCGGCGCATGAAAGCGCGAGCCCATAATGGGCCGCGAGCCGTCACACAATCGTCATATTCACGAAAACCGGCAGTTTTCCGGAGAAACCTTCCGCTTCCCGTCAAAGTTCCGCGTCACCCAGCACGGCGGCGCGCAGCGCTTCTATACCCATGCCTTTTTCCGAACTTGTGACATGCACGTCCGGATAGGCCGCCGGATGCTTGCGCGCCTCGGCCACAGTGGCCGCGTGCACCTTTTCCAGCTCGCTGGCCTTGATCTTGTCCGCCTTGGTAAGGACGATGCGATAGCCCACCGCGGCCTCGTCCAGCATCTTCATCATTTCGGCATCGACCGGCTTCACGCCGTGACGGCTGTCCACCAGCAGCAGCGTGCGCTTGAGCACGACCCGGCCGCGCAGGAAGTCCCGCACCAGCCGCCGCCATGTCTCGACCACCGCAGGCGGCGCCTTGGCGAAGCCGTAGCCCGGCATGTCGACCAGACGGAACTGCAGCGGATCGCCCACGTCGAAGAAGTTCAGTTCCTGCGTGCGCCCCGGCGTCACCGAGGTGCGGGCAATCGCCTTGCGGCCCGTCAGCGCATTGAGCAGCGAGGACTTGCCGACGTTGGACCGCCCGCAAAAGGCCACTTCGGGCACTTCCGGATCGGGCAGGAACTTGAGCGCGGGCGCACTCTTCAGGAACGCGACCGGTCCTGAAAAGAGCTTGCGCGCACGCTCGGCCAGTTCGCCGGCGGCCAGATCCTCGGGTGTCTTGTCCACGTCAGGCCTTGCTCTTCTCTCGCTCGCTGGCGCGCTGCTTGTCCTGCGCATCCTTGTCCGCCTGTGCCTTGAGCTGCGGATGGCGGCTGTAGAGGTACTTCTGCTGCGCGATCGTGAGCAGGTTCGAGGTGATCCAGTAGATCAGCAGGCCCGAGGCGAACGGCGCCATCACGAACATCATGAACCACGGCATCAGCGAGAAAATCTGCTGCTGCGTCGGGTCCATCTGTGCCGGGTTGAGCTTGAACTGGAAGTACATCGTCACGCCCAGCAGCAGCGCCAGCACGCCGATCCCCAGGAAGCCCGGCGGATCGAACGGCAGCAGGCCGAACAGGTTGAGGATGTGCAGCGGATCGGGCGCGGACAAGTCCTTGATCCACAGCACGAAGGGCTGGTGGCGCATCTCGATCGCCAGGATCAGGGTCTTGTAGAGCGCGAAGAACACCGGGATCTGGAGGAACATCGGCAGGCAGCCCGCAAGCGGGTTCACGCCTTCCTTCTTGTAGAGCTCCATCACCTCTTTCTGCTGGCGTTCCTTGTCGTCCTTGTAACGCTCCTGGATCGCCTTCATCTTCGGCTGGATCGCCCGCATCGCCGCCATGCTGGCAAAGCCGCGCTGGGCGATCGGGAACATCATGCCGCGCACGATCGCCGTCAGCAGGATGATCGCGACACCGAAGTTCCCGACCAGGCTGAACAGTTTGGTGAGCAGCCAGAAGATCGGCTTTTCGAACCAGCGGAACCAACCCCAGTCGATGGCGAGACCGAAGTTGGTGATGCCCTGCTTTTCATAGGCATCGAGCACGGTGTGCTCCTTCGCCCCGGCGAACAGCTTGGTTTCCTGCGTGAGAACCTTGCCCGGCTGCACCACCGACGGACCATAAACCACATCGGCCCGGAAAATGTGATCGCCCAGCGAACGGAACGTGCCTTCCGCCTTGGCCTTCACCGGGATCAGCGTCGACATCCAGTAGATATCGGTGAAGCCGATCCAGTCGGTATTGCCGGCTTCCTTGACAGTCCGAGCGTCAGAGACCGTGCTGTAGTTGGTACCGAAATTCACCGAACCGTCGAACGCGCCGATCGGCCCCGAATGCACGTTCCAGGTATCGAGGCTGGCGGTCTCGTCCGTGCGGTTCACAAGGCCGAAAGGCTGCACCGAAACCGGCGCATTGCCCTTGTTGGCCACGCTCTGGTCGGCGGTGATCATGTAGTTGTCATCGATCTTGAACGTGATCGAATAGACCTGCCCCTTGCCGTTGTCCCAGGTGAGCGTCACCGGAGTCGACGGCGTCAGCTTAGCCCCTGCAGGCACGCTCCAGACCGTCTGCGCCCGGGGCGTAACTCCGGCATCGCCGGTCCAGCCGAACTGCGCGAACTGCTGCGCGGGCGTGCCGGCGGGCGAATAGATGCGCACCGGCCCCGAATCCTTCTTCACCGTCTCGCGGTGGCGATTGAGCACCAGATCGTCGATCAGCGCGCCGGTGAGGTTGATCGAGCCCGACAGGCCCGGCGCCGCAACCGGCACGCGGCCGCCGTGAGTCAGCGCGGCTTTCAGATCCTGCTTTTCCAGCGCCACGTCGGCCGCATCGCGCAAGCCTCCCTCGCGGGTAGGCTTGATCTTGCTGGCATCAGCAGGCTTCGTGCTCTTACTGGCGTCCGCCGTCTGTTCGGCCTGTACCGGCGCCTTGGCCTGCGGATAGAAATAGCCGATTCCGGCTTCCCATCCGAAAAGGACAAGCGCGGTCAGAACGACCGCCAGGATGATGTTACGCTGATTATCCACGAAGGCGCTTCCTGTCGTATTCCCGTCAGCAGCGGCGCCGCAAGCCGCCCGCTTCTCGTCAATCGTTCTACCGGGGCGTTCTATTCAATCCGGAACCGGATCATGGCCGTGCCCGCCCCAAGGCTGGCAGCGCAATAGACGCCATATCGCCAGGCATCCACCCTTAATCGCACCATGCTTGCGCACGGCCTCAATCGCATATTGCGAGCACGACGGACTGTAGCGGCAAGTCGGCGGCATCAGCCGGGACGGCCCGAGCTGCCACGCCCGGGCAATGCCGATCAACAGCAGCCCCGGCAGCGAGACGACAAAGGCCAGCGCCCTCTTCATGCCCCCGCCTGTCACCGGCGCCCCTTTCGCGGCGCGCCCTTGCGCCGGGCCGGATCGCCCTTGCCCGCCCGCGCACGGCCCAAAGCCGCCACCAGTTCCTCGCGCAGCAGCGCGAAATCGCGCTCGATCCCGTTCTCGCGCCCGATCAGCACATGGTCGGTATCGGGCAGGCCATGCTCCGGCAGCAGTTCGCGCAGCAGCGCGCGAAAGCGGCGCTTCATGCGGTTGCGCACCACGGCATTGCCGATCTTCTTGGTCACGGTGATCCCTGCCCGCTGCCCTTGCCCGCCATTGGCGTTGGCCAGCAGGACGAATCCCGCACGCGCGACTCGCAGGCCGCGATTGGCAGCCAGAAAGTCGGACCGGCGGGTCATCGTCTGATAGGCAGCGGTCATGGGTGAGCGTTTACAGCCAATGCGGCAGCGATGGAACCGGAACCACCGATTCGCACCAAGCAAAACGGCACCAGCCCACGCCCCTGTCCATCACCGCAAGGGCCGGACGGGGGCGTGGGCTGGTGCCGAACGGCAAGGGCGAACGCCCTTGCCTGCTGCCAGGCAGATTACGCCGAGAGCTTCTTGCGGCCGCGGGCACGGCGAGCGCGAAGCACCTTGCGGCCACCGGCGGTCGCCGTGCGGGCGCGGAAGCCGTGACGGCGGGCGCGGACAAGGCGGCTAGGCTGGAAAGTGCGCTTCATGTCAGTCCTCGAAATTCCAAATCGGTCCCGAAGGACCCGAACAAAAAGGGCCGCCCGCGCGGCGGACAGCCGATTACAGACGCGGGCCGTTACTGGAGCTGTAGGAGAGAGTCAAGGACGAGACGTGCTGATGCGCCAAGTTTACGGCCTGGTTTTCCGGCACGGCGCGGTCCAGTTTGACCCACAGCCCCATCGTTCCCGTGCCAAACCACTTGGCCGATTCGAACGGCACCGAATTGGTCATGGCATAGAAAGCCTCCGCCTCGATCGGGCTCATGCCCATCTGCGCGTAGTAATCAAGGTAGCGGCGATTCTCGGGGGCATTGGCGGAATAGTCGTCCGGCTCCAGCCCGGCGTCGTCCTTCCACGAATGCACGGCGAACTCTGCGCCGGGATCGGCATAGCGGCGCGCGCCCGCCAGAAACAGCTCCACCCCGCCCGAACGCACCGAACCGCCGTTCGGAACGTACGTGGCGATGCCCCGCTCCCGAATCATCCGGCCCAGCCGCAAGTTCGCAAGGTCATCCTCGGTGCCCGGGCATTCCACCATCTCAATCTCGGCAATGCCCGGATGATCGCGCAGCATCGCCGCGAACTGGCCCGGGCTGCGCGGGCCAGTGACATCCACCAGCGCCGCCCGCCCTTCATCGAGCACGCGAAACGGGCCGTAGTGGACCGCCCCCGCCGGAACCGGCGTTGCAGGAGCCGTGCTCCAGCGGACAGGAAGACTGCGCTCGCCACCGTTGACGAAAAGGTCGGCATCCACTTCGACGGCCTCGTAGGCGATGGTCTGCGCCGACAGGGGGGACGCGGCAGCCAGACTGAACAGCCCGAGGAGTACAGGGGACGAGCGCATGCGCGAAGGGTGCGCCCGCGCGCCTTACCCAAATCATGCCCGATCTGGTTAAAACGTTGTAAGGGATAAATTATCGATCCCCGCGTCCGGACAAATCGGATAGTAAAACCCGATCGTTAATTAACACCTTAGAGAAATGGGGGCTTTTCGTGGTCGCGCTGGTTTCGACCGTGGCCTATCTCGGTCTGGAAGCGCGTGCCGTCGAAGTCCAGTGCCAGATCGCGCCCGGCCTCCCCGCCTTCACATTGGTCGGCCTGCCTGACAAGGCAGTGAGCGAGAGCCGCCAGCGGGTTTCCGCCGCGCTTACCGCCATGGGGCTGGCGCTGCCGCCCAAGCGGATCACGGTCAATCTCTCCCCGGCGGACCTGCCCAAGGACGGCTCGCATTATGACCTTCCGGTAGCCCTTGCCCTGCTCAGTGCCATGGGCGTGGTCGATGCCGAGCAAATGGCGGACTTCGTCGCCGTGGGCGAACTGGCGCTGGACGGACGAATCATCCCCTCGCCCGGCGTGCTGCTTGCCGCGCTCCATGCCAGCGAGAGGGACAAGGGCCTGATCTGCCCGGCCGCGCAAGGCAGCGAGGCCAGCTGGGCCAGTAACGGCAAGGGCGGCGTGCCGGTGGTGGCCGCGCCCAACCTGATCAGTCTGCTCAACCATCTCAAAGGCACGCAAGTCCTGCCCCCGCCCAAGCCGGGCCGCGCCGACCCTCCCGAGCGCGGGCCCGATCTGAAGCAGGTTAAGGGGCAGGAAACCGCCCGGCGCGCGCTGGAAATCGCGGCGGCGGGTGCGCACAATCTGGTGATGATCGGGCCGCCGGGCGCGGGCAAGTCGCTGCTCGCCGCGTGCCTGCCCGGCATCCTGCCCGAACTCACCCCGGCCGAGGCACTGGAAGTCTCCATGGTATCCTCGGTGGCGGGCACATTGGAAGACGGCCGCATCAGCCGCGCCCGCCCCTACCGTTCACCCCACCACTCCGCCTCGATCGCCGCCCTGACCGGCGGCGGGCTGAAAGTGCGCCCCGGCGAAGTCTCGATGGCGCATCTGGGCGTGCTGTTCCTCGACGAACTGCCCGAGTTCCAGCGCCAGGTCCTCGATTCGCTGCGCCAGCCGCTGGAGACGGGCGAAGTCACCGTCGCGCGCGCCAATGCCCACGTCACCTACCCGGCGCGGGTGCAGCTCATCGCCGCGATGAACCCGTGCCGCTGCGGCCATCTGGGCGATCCGGCACTC
>NZ_JALHLG010000069.1 GCF_022832375.1 Novosphingobium beihaiense | reverse complement strand
AACTGGATGCCCCCTTCGGCTCCGCTCAGGACAGGATCATCGGTCAGCACGGTGTGGATCGTGTAGGGGACGGCCTCTATCAGGGCGGCTAGGAAGGCCGAGGCTGATGTCCTGCCGGTCTTCGTAACGAACTGGACGAAGGCAAACTTGCTGGTCCGGTCGATCGCCACATAGAGGTAGAGCTTGCCCTCGGCGGTGCGCACTTCGGCGATGTCGATGTGAAAGTAGCCGATCGGATAGGTCTTGAACTTGCGCTCCGGCTCCTTGTCCCCTGTCACCTCAGGCAAGCGACTGATCCCGTGTCGTTGCAGGGAGCAGTGTATGCTTGCGGAAGGCGACGATGATCGCCTCTTCCTCGATGCTCAGCACCGTCGAATGCGCGTCCTTGGGCCCGGTCGGCAGATCCTTGACCGCCGTGCGCCGCTTCCACTTGGCGACGGTCTTCTGGTTGATACCGTGTCGCTGAGCCAGAACCCTCAGACTCTCTTGACTATGCTGTATCGCTCGACGGACCGCCTCTGTCGTGCGGGCGCTCCCGTGTAGAATCTGTCCCATAGCGCATCCTTCCAAGCCTCCATGGATAATGCTCCATCAAATGCCGGGACCAAACAATTAGCATCGTCGCATTGACGGACAGGAGGATCCGCAGTCAACATCATAATATCGCTGATAATTTTTGCGAATTCGCAACGGAAAGCTGCCTGAAGCCTGAACAGAGCCAGTCAAAACTTCACTCCTGACGGGACTCAATTCATAGTTCCGTAATTTAACCCAGGCCAACTTACTGCCTGCAATTAAAATCACGAGATCCCGTCAGAATTCACTTTAGCCCTGAGGGTTGCACATAATGGCGAGCGAAAAGCAGAGTGTAAAAGGCGCGGTGTTTGCAAGCGCTGTTATCTTGAAGTCCGTGGCAGACATGTACGATAGCATTGAGCCGTCCATAGCGGAGGCCCACGTCACCGCCGCGATCGATGCCGCCTGCAAAGAGGCGGAGATTGATCCGGACGCGTTTTGCAGCCCTCCGCCGCCGGATCAGAGCCAGTTGCCTGGATCGCACAACACCCCCTGCGATAGAAAGCCAAGTGGCTTTGGATCGATGCCTGGTTGATTGCGATACTTCACGCGATCGCGCTGCTGGCTGTGTTGAAAACGGTCTTCTGGTATCAATGAAAAGTCAAAAGGGGCCGCATCAGTATGGCTTCAAATGCTGACATCCGGTTGCACCTTGCGCCCATGCAAGCACCTGCTCCGCATCCAGGAAAAAGCCTTCAGTGCCGTCTACCGCACACAGCATCCCATGCCACAGGTCACCGCTGACGTTGGTGATGAAAGCGCCTGAATCGCCCTGCAATGCCTGATGCCCGCGGCATGCCCAGCTCCAGAAACCTGGAACCGGGCGAATACTTCGCAACAAGTGAAAGCAATGTGGCCGCGAAGTACCGTCCTCCGCGGTAATATCCACGATCTGGGTCAGGCCAATACTCCCGAAATAATAGGAATGGGCCCCCCCGCTCTTTCCTCCACGCATCAACGCGCGCTGCCCGGATCCATAAGCGGCCGATACGCAAAGCCCGGATGGGCCAGGCGCGAACGTACGGTCGAGCGCGAAAAGGGCCGCATCCATGTCATTGCCATCCTGAGATTTGGGCTTGCACAGAATATGGGATGCGCTGGGGGTCAGCGTGCTCACCGCCTGCACTTTGCCGATGGTGTTTCCGGGCGCATCCAGAACATCCGGGCATGCCTGCGTAACGTGGGCACAGGTCAGTCCGAACAGGCTGTCCCCGTCGCTCAACACTCCACCCATCGTTCCAGGAAATGCACCGAATACCTGATTGCCCGGCGTGATCGCGGCCCGCGCCCGCGCCCGGTCTTCCAGCACCACTGCAACGCGAGATACGTATTCCGTTGCTGTCTCGGCAGCCATGGCGCGCAGATCGCGCGCCCCCGCCTCCACCCGGTCCGGGCACAAGTGTACACGCACGAGCAACGGCAGTTCGTCTGGATTTTTGGTCTTTTGTCCGTAGAAATCGAAATCAGGATCGCATGGCAGGTCAAGCGGCGGGAAGCCCCTTAGGCCGTCCCCCGCCTCTCTGCCCCCGGGCCCGAATGGGCGCCGCGTCACCCATTTGAGAAACAGATCCGGCCGCGGTTCCACATGTACCGCTTGCACCATCGGATTTTCGGCAAGAGCCTCCGCAAGCATCAAGCACAGCTCTGTCTCGTATATGTATTCGATAAGGCTGCGCACGGCTTACGACCGCGGGGCTGCGATTGCAGAAATGACCGTAACAACCGCGGTCAGCATCAGCGCGATGCCGGGAACAAAGACCGTGGGCACCACCGATCCCAGGATCGTATAGCTGTAAACAGCGAATGCGATGGGCGAAATGACCCGCTGGTAATGGCGCGATGCGATCGGGACGCCCGGAAAAAAGCGGTCGAAATAGAAATAGGTGAGAACCACCCCGAATGCCGCGCCCAAAATACACATGGCCAAGCGGTATTCCGGCCAGGGCAGCGTTGCGACCCCCTGCACCCACATCGTGTAGAACGCGAGAATTTCTGCCGGAATGTATTTGGCAATTCGCTCGAGCCCTGTCTCGCCGCCGTCCGCGGCAGCCCGCGCGCCTATGACATTTAACCTTGCAGCAGCAGGAACGGGTTCTACCAGACGACTCAAGACGGCCTCCTACAACTATGAAAATTCATCGAAAACAATTGGCTATCGAACAATCAAAACACCGCAAAATCGAACTTCTATCAATATTACATCCATCCACAACGCGGATTAATATATATTAATTGTAAAGGTCATCTCTCAAAACGCACATTTCTTCCAATTTCCGAATCGATACCAGATCGCCAGCAATCGCTTCGACTAAGGCATAATTGGATGAAACAGCTTGTGCCCGAATCCGATTTCAATCTCACGGTAACGGCTTACGATCGGCTTTGCCGGCCTTCCCCCGTGTTCCGCACAAAGGTCTATGCTGCGATTGCACTCATGCTCTTGAGCTGCGGATGCGTGTCAGGCCGGTTTACTCAGGCCGCCGGCCAGTTTGGCACGCTGACCAAGATAGCAGCGGATCAACAGAATGAGCGCCTGGCTGCGGTGGAGGCGGACGAACTCGAACGATATCGGCAAAACCTGGTAACGCAGAAATACGATTTGCAGCTTCAAGATTGCGCCGCAATCATTGCCGGCGCCCCACCTGCAGCCCTGAAAGCGCAGGCGGGCGGCAATTTGACCTGTCATATTGCCGTCAAGAAAGCGCCGGGCGTTTACGAAGCCCTTCCCGCCACAACGAACTTCGGCCACATTTCGGCACTCAATCACGCCTTGGTCAAATATGCCGATGGGCTCGAAAAACTCGCATCCGATGCCACAAGCGACCAGCAAACCTTCACCGGCTCGGTCACAGCGCTGGCCACTTCGGTGGGGAACCTGCAAGGCGCGATAACCAAGGCAACCGGGAAGGAAAGCGATGTGACAGGCGGCAAGATCGATGCTGTCGGCAACTTGGTCGCCAAGGCTGGCAACCTTTATTTCGCCGCTCGGCGTCAGGCCGTTCTCAAACGGATAATAGTTGAAAGCGCCCCCCTCGTTCAGCGGGCTACGGACATACTTGGCGACACCGGCACAAGCCTGGATGTCTATGGAAGAGTGCCTCTGTACATGGCACTGATAGACGCGCAAACCGCATGGGATGCGGCCTACTTCAAGGGGGATCCAAAGGCGATCCGATCGGCGCAAGATGCACTCTTTGAAGCCGTAAACCAGTACAACGCCTATCAGAGCGAACGCATGCGCTTCACCGCCATCGGAATTGCGCATGCGAAGCTGGTTAAGGCCGCGAACGCAGGCGCTTCGGCAAGCGAACTGCAGGCCGCCATCGTTTCGCTGCTCGATCTCGCAAAGACGATCAGCGAAACCGAAAACGCCTTCAGCAAGGAGAAGTGAGATGCCCATTCCGGCAGAACAGCTTCAAGCCTACAAGGATGCGCGCGACGGGCTCGTCATCACACTTTCGATGGCTGAAAAGGCCTTCACGGACGCGGATTTTTCCTACGATCCAACATCGGACTATCGCACGGCGCTGGGCTTGATCAACGCCACTTTGCTTCAGTTGCGGGCATTGGCGGTAAACACGCTCAAGGCCATTGATGACGCGATCGCCAACAGCAACATGGTGGCGGAGCTGAACGCAAAAGCTGACGCTGCAAAAAAAGAAGCAGAAGCGCTCACCAAGGTGGCACATCGAATCGATGAAATCGCCGGCATCTTGGCCAAAGTGACGGCCGTAGTCACGGGAATTGCAGGTCTTCCGTTTCTTTGATGCCACGGCGGGACCATTGCAGCCCCGCCCTCTTCCTGTGTTTGATCCCTCACATCCCGTCGTCGGGTTCGGTATCGTCTTCGGACCAGTGGCCGGTGGCGTGGTCGGGAATGCGGGACTGGTCGACGAAGTCGGGCCAGGTGTGGGCTTCCAGGTAAGGATCGCCGCGGCCCATCAGGGCGCGAAACAGGCCTCTGTCGTCCGCCAGGGTGTCCGCCCTGCGTCCGCCGCCGGGCGCACACGCCGCGGCCGTAGCAGGGAATCGGCAGTACGGTGCGGGGATGCCCACGTTCGTCGCATCAGCGTGCTTCGAACGTTCTGGCGACAGCGCCCCCTTCACGCAGCGGCAGCGATTAACAGCCTTGTTGGCTGCCGGGACCAAACAACTAGACACAGCCCAGGCCGTTCAATGCAGCACCGGAGATCGGCAAAATGCCGAAAATACACGATTTTCACTCCACTCAATCCCGGGAATACCCGGAAAATCCCACTATCTTCGCTCTCTAAAACCTAGGTCGCGTTGCCAAAATGTTTTAGCCATAGCCTTGCTGCGTCGAGGTTGAGGAAGCTGAGGTAAGATAGCGCGGTTTTCTCGAAGGGTGTTGCGATGCGGCGCTG
>NZ_JALHLG010000068.1 GCF_022832375.1 Novosphingobium beihaiense | reverse complement strand
TAATCTACGCCGCGATCTGCGCCAAATGTTCTGACGACGGACACGGAAGAGGTTCTGAAGTACTACGCCAATGGCCGGTGGTGGGCGCAGCCGCGCATGGACCGCGCATCTTCGATGCCTTCGGCCGGAGATTACGACAAGGGCGACTGGGTACAGAACACGGCACCGGTCATCTCGGGCGGTAAAGTGCTGCTGGGCTGGGCGCGTCTGACGACGGGCAGCAATCATGCCGCCGGTGTGGACTGGGCCCCCATGTACGGCACCACGAGCTGACGGGGCGGGGCGATCGTGAAACTGGAAGACGTCATCCTCTATATCTGCTCGCTGTTCGGCGGCCTTGCCATGGTGGGCGCGCGCCTGGGCTGGATGCTCTACGGCATCGCGCCGGAACCGCCCGCCGATCCGGAGGCGCTCGACCTGTGGCAGCGCAAGCGGCGCTGGCTGGTGGTGTCCGAGCTTTCGGCCCTGCCCGCCTTCGCCATTATCGCGCTGGGTGTGGGGCGGCTGAAAGGCTGGCCCGACTATGGCGTCGTGCTGTTCACCATGGTGCTGGGCGCGTTGGGCTTCGCCTTCGCGCTCGATGCGCTGCAGACGCTGTTCCGCAAGCGCCTCGGCCTGCAGGACGACGGCAAATGACCTGGCCGGTCATCCTGATCCTGCTGGCGTCCGTGGCGACGATGGCGCTGGGCTATTGGCGCGCGCTGCGCCTGCACATCCGTATCCGCCAGATCGAACCGCGCTGCCCCTGGGTGCGCACGCATTTTCTGGCCCGTCCGCCCCATCGCCCCCGAAACATACAGGAGGGATCGCATGACTGAACTGACCGCACGCGCCGTCGCTTATTGCCTTAGCGAGGAAGCCATCGTCCAGGAGGCCTATCTCGACAGCGAGAACAAGTGGACCTGGGCAGGCGGCGTCACCGATGCCAGCGGCCACTATGTCGAGCGCTACAGGGACAATCCGCAGCCGCTGGAGCGCTGCCTTGAGGTTACGGTGTGGCTGATGCGGCAAAAGTACCTGCCACCGGTGCTACGGGCCTTTTCCGGCTACGCCCTGGCCGAACACCAGCTTGCCGCCGCGCTCTCGTTCCACTGGAACACCGGCGCGATCGGGACGACGCAATGGGTGCGGGACGTCAAGGCCGGACGCCGCACCATGGCCCGCGCGTTCCTTGAGAACCACTACCTCAACCACGGTGATCTGAAGGCGCGGCGCCTGCGCGAGGCTGCGCTGTTCTTCGAACGGAAGTGGCCTGGGGACATACGCGTGCCGGTCTATCCCGTCCGCAAGCCCGGCTACCGGCCGGACTTCGCCAGAGGCCGCAGGAGCGACATGACGGCGCTGATCGAAAAGGCGCTGGCGGCATGAACCCGATCCCCATCGGTTGGTGCCTGGGCGGCGCCCTTGCGGCGGCTGTGGCAGGCGGCCTGGCCGGATGGACCGTGCGCGACTGGAAGCGAGACAGCGAGGTCCTGGCGGAATTTCAGAGCGCAGCGAAGGACCTCAAGCAGGCGCGCGAAACCGTTGACCATGCCGCCACCGCCTACGAACAGGAGCGAGACGATGACCGAGCCCGCACCGCTGTGCGAGAAAGCACCATCCGGGAAATCTACCATGACCGCACTGTGCCTGCTGACTGCGCTGTGCCCGCTGCTGCTGTGCGCGTGCTCGACCAGGCCGTCGACGCCGCCAATGCCCGAACTGCAGGCCAACCTGCGCCAGGACTGCCCGAAGCTGCCGAAACCGCCGGTGCCGCTGACTGATCCCACCCGCGCCGCTTGGGAAAATACCATGATAGCGCTCTACGGCGATTGCGCCTCGCGGCATCATCATACCGTGGAAGCATGGCCAAATACTGCGGACTTAGTAGATAAGTGAAATAAATTTCCGTATATATTTCAGCGCATTGGTCCGGGTGAAGCACAATTCAATCAGGTCTATCTAGTGGGCGAAACTTCAAAGTGATCAACCCATGTACCACATGTCCTGCTTGAAAAATGACTTGAATACTTCCTCTCCGTCTTCCGAGCGAAGGCGCTTCAGAAGGGGCTCATTCGAATGAGGGACCAAAATTACGCGCGCGGCAAACGGAATTTGAAGGCCGTCCTGCTTACGCAGGGATAAAAGCATGCCAATATAAGGGTCGACGTCAGTGTCTTCCGGTTCGACAAGTGTTGCTAAACGCACAACGCCAGGACGCCTTCCCAGCAAAAAAATCCGATCCCGTGAACGAAAAACATATCCTACATGTTCAGGAGTGCGTTCTTCTGTCCTCTCTTTATCCTTATAGCGTCCATAATTCATAGACCAATGACTGAAGCTGGGGTCTCCGTTAGGGTCTCGGTAAATTTTTAGCCAACCTTCCCCAAAATCTATAGCGCCGGGTGCATGGTAGCGAAAATAGCTGAACTCGCCGTTGGCCTTCTCGTTCGCCATCGTTTCAAAGATTAAATCGCGCTGTGCAGGATCCTGCCGCATGTATGTGGCCATCCCTTGATACACGGCATTGCTGACACCAGCATTCATAGCCCAAATTAGGCGCTTTTGCGTCGATGGCCGAATGTCGGGATGGCCTTCAATAAGGCGTTGTATCGTCTCGCGCGAAAAAATTGGGTACAGAGCGCTCTGCTTCTCTGGCGTTGGATAATGGTTCAGAAGCGCCTCACGCGCATTTTTGTAGGCTGAGGCCAAATCTTCATCGTTGGTGCTCATCCACGCTTTCCGTTTCTTACCTCCGGCCTGCTTAGTTGATCCACGTGGACGCCCCCTTCCCCGCCGAACCGGATCGCTGGGCTGAGGCGCTCCCCCTGCTTGCCCGTTTTCCCCATCCTCCATATTTGGCCCTCCCCCCGGTTAACGACGTCGATCAGACTGCAATGTTGCGAGGTATTTAGCCTAAACTATTTTTTTTAAGCGTGTGCAAATTTAATAATGCGTGTGGGGCGGGATTGCACAATTTTAATCGCGCTTACTGCCTTTTGGGCACCGTTAATGTCACGAAAAATGCCTCAGCAATGTCGACGAAACCGCTTCGTGCAGTTGGACAATTATGTAACAATGAAGTTGCTAGGAGAGTGTCCTGCCAATGGTGCCAATCAACAGATCGGTTGTGAGGCCAAACATGAGTTAAGGACTGCTGTTCTAGCCTAGATCGGCAATTTGGGAAGAAGCCGGAAGTAAGGTCGCTCTTTAAGAGTAATTGAAGAAGGGGCTTCGGAACGTCGAAGTCCCGAAGCCCCAGTTTGGCGAAGAGATCCTACCCTCTCCGCCAATCAAGAAGGGCGTGTGTTTATGGAGAAACCACCATGACCCTCTCGATTCAGATACCTTTGAAACTTGTGGAGGTGACGCATGTTTCAGTCGCATCCATCGAATTCCTGAAAATCATCCATTGTTCGCCGGAAATTGAGATCATGATGGGCATCTTTGCCGTCATCAGTTTCTGCCATTTTCTGTGCGAATCCGGCCAGTGGCTCTGGCGGAAACACACAGAAGAGTCAACTGCTCCCGACGAATAACTGCATCAACCCCGTACGAAAAAATCAAGATAGCTTCACCCAAATCAATGATCAAACTTAGCAACTTCATGCCCGGCGAATTCCTTACCGAACTCGCCGGCATTTTTTTGAATCAGATGGCCTTCCAGAAAATAGTAGCCGAAGAATGCGGATTCGATTGCCTGCGAATATGGGGGATGCGCCTGCAAAATTTGACCATACCGCAGCGGCAGCAATCACTCGATTGAACCGAGGGCTATTGATCTTGAATAAAATGCAGCGCGAGGCCGGTGATCGCACCGACATCATCCGGCCCGAAGTCCAAAAGGACGCGGGCTGGGTATTTCGCCTGTACCACTTTGCCGGCCTTGGTGCGGCCGACGAAGCCGCGCAGGCCGTACTGGTGGACGCGGGCAGTCCGGGCGACCGGTCCTTCGTAACCCACCGAAACGCCGTCGCCCATGGTGCGGATCTTCAGGTTCTTTACCTGGCGCAGCTTGCGGAACATCTTGCCCGACCGGCGGATCCTGCCCCTGGCATCCTTCATGCGCGGGCGGGGCTTGCGGGCCTGCATGGGTGAGCCATCCGGCTGCACATTGGCAGCGATGCGTTTCGCGTTCGCCTTGCGCAGTTCCATGCCGATCTTGCGGTAGATCTTGCGCCGCTGGGCCGGGCCGAGGCGGTTGAGGTAGGCGGCGAAGAATGGCTCCAGCTCGGCGAAGGTATCGTCCATGGCCGGTTACGCGTCCGGTGCGACTTGGAACGTGCCTTCGTTCGAGCGGACCCAGATCGAGGTGATCGGGCCATCGGGCGCGCGCAGCGGCTCGGCATCCGGGAAGAGGGGAACCTGTTCGCCGGCCACTTCCAGCTGCCAGCCATCGGCGGTCTTTTCGGCGATGACGATCTCGCGCAGGGCAAGGGTGATCTTCACGTCGAACGTCTTCTCGTCGATCACGTCGACCTCGAACGGGAAGCCCGCCGACTGTACGGCGAGCAGATCGGGCTGCTGGGTGCGCAGCCAGTCGACCACGAGGAAGAACAGCGCCTCGGGCGGCTTGGTGTAATCCTCGATCACGACGGTCAGCTCGTATTCCCAGCTGAAGCCGCCCTGTGCGGTCTGCCGTGCGCGGACGGAGCCGCGTTCGACCCACATGGCCAGTTTGTCGGGATCCCGCTTGAGATAGGGCAGCAAGGCCACGATGGCGGCGCGCAGCAGGCCGGGTTTCTTCATGGCCCTAGTCCCAGAGGTTCACGGTTTCGAGGAGCGCGGCAGCAGCGGCCGGCGGATCGGGCAGCATCACCACGGTGCCTTCCGCGAGCACGGTGCCGGATGCGGCGAGGCCGGGGTTCAGTGTGAGCGCATCCTCCACCACGTTGCCCTGAGTGGTGCCCAGCTCGCGCCAGCAGATCGCATCGAGCGTGTCGCCCTGGCGCGCGATGGCAGTGCGGCTCATCAGATCAGCTCCACGGCCACGCGGCCCGTGCCGAGGATATCGCGCACGGCGCTCGTTGCGAGGCGGTGGTAATCGGGCGCGGTCGTGGCGGCGGTATCGGCGCGGGCCTGGCCGGTTTCGGTCGCGGTCAGGTCGCGGTGCAGCTCGCTCAGTTCGGCAGCGGCAGCAAAGCGCACGGCGCGAGTGTAAAGCAGGGTGAGGCGATGCGTGCCGCCGGTCATGCGGGCGGGATCCACGGCGGACAGGTCTGCAGCACCTTCGACCTCGCGGGCCGCGCGCCAGTCCTCCAGCTCGCCCTCGATCGTCAGTTGGCCGCCCTTGATCGCTTCGATCAGGCGCGCATCGGTGACCAGCTCGCCGATACGCAGAGCATCGCGCATGGCGTTCACGTCTATGTCCGGATACCAGCCATCGCCCGCGACCACTTCGCCATCGGGAGAGGCAGGATCTGGCGGCAGGGCGATGAACGGCATTTCCGGCCTCCTTGGAGCGGTTCCTCAGGTCAGGTGGGGGGTGGGGAAAGGGGCCTTGCGGCACAGGCCTCAGAACCTTTTCCGCCCCCCGGCGCGGGTGGCGCAGCTCGTTTACGCGGCCTGGCCTTCGAGCTTCTTCAGCTCTCGGCCGAGGCCTTCGATCAGTTTTCTGACGCCGCATTTGCCATCGAGGGAAAGCGCGCGTTCGAAATGGGCTTTGGCGGTCGCCAGCAGGGCGGGCTTGCCGCCGGCCACGGCCGTTTCGGCGCCGGGCTCGAAGGCTGCGGCCTGCGCCTGGAAGGCCAGGCCGAGCGCCTTTTCCAGCTTGGCACGGACCTGGTCGAAGATGTCTTCATCTTCCACCAGATGCGCGACGCTTTGCAGCACCTGCAACGGGACGGCGCCAGGCGTCTTTACGCCGATCTCGGCCACTTCCTCGGCCACCAGCGTGGCAGGTGTGCGTTTGTAGCGTTCGGGCAGAGCGATGCCCGCGCGGAGCACATAGGCGGCCAGCTTCAACGCAAGCGGCCAGTCCTGCACGTCGATAGCCCATACCAGCATCGTGGAAACGATCTCGTCCTGCGCACCGGCCCCGGCATCGGCGGCGCCTTCCACCCACGGCAGGAACTTTGCGATCATGCCGCGCTTGGCTTCGATCTTGCGCTCGGTGGACTGGGTGTTCCGCAGCGTGGCGAGATCCTGCCCCAGCGCGGCGAGGAGCAACTGATATTCGCTGGCGACCGGGCCGGTCTGCGGCATCGGCGGCGGCCCCCGCTCTGGCCTGCCGGACGACATGGCGGCCAGCGTGCGCTGGAAATGGGCCTTGGCGGGGGAAAGCATGGCGGGATCCTTTGCTTGGGATCCTGCCCCGCCCGGTGGGAGGGGCGGGACGGGGCAGGAAGGGCGGCAGGGGGGTTACGCGTCAGCCTCGCGGCGATCAGGCGGCGGCAGCGATGTTTTCGACCAGGCAGGCGTATTCGAGATCCTCGATCACGTAGGCCTCGTTCGAAGACTGGTAGTCGGTCACCTGATCGAGTTCGGGTTCGTCCTTCAGCAGGCGGCGGCGCTTGCCGTCCTGATAGTAGATCGAAAGGTTGTCGAACCGGGTGACGAACACGGTGCCGTTGGGGAAGCCGGGCACGCGGTAGGCGGGAAGGCCGCCCAGGCGCTTGGTGGACATGATCACGTCGCGGGCGAGCTGTTCGGTGGGCGCTTCGGTCTGGTTGATCATCGGGAAGTACTTGTCATGCAGCAGGTCGCCAGAGACGATCGCCACGAGTTCGGTATCGTTCTTCGCCCATTCGGCGAGCATGGTTTCCTTGGCGTCCCACACCAGCGCATCGAGCGTGGCGTAGTCGCCGCCGCCGCCATACGTCACCTGCCCGGATGCCGCGGCGACCTCAGCCAGCACGCGCGCGGGGTTCTCTGTGCGCATCTTTTCCAGCCAGCCCACATTGACATCCTGCAGCAGCGGGTTGGCGGCGCGATCGGTGGCGGCGGCGGCGCTGGTGCCGTTGAAGCCGATCAGGATGCGGTCCAGCGCCTGGCGCTTCAGGTTGTTGTCACGCCAGAGCGTTTCGAAGTTGGGGAACTTCGCCCACTTGTCGACCTTGGCATAGCGCATGGCGACATCGAAATTGGTCTGGACGCAAGTGTAGCCGCGCTGGTCCATCGCGCCGGGATCGATGCCCTGGCGGCGGTTGCCGCCTGCCGTATCGGTGCGCCCGGCGATGGTACTGCCGACGCCGAGGCCGAGCAGCTCGCCCATCATCTCGTCCACCGGCTCGATGTTGATCCGGGACAGGAATTCGCTGGTGTCCTGCATGCGCTGTTCGAGCTTTTGCTGCACGCTGGGCTCGACGGTGAACTTGGCGCTGGCGGCAACGGCGGGATCGATGCCGTTGAGCGATGCGATCTGGCCGATCATCGCGGCGAATTTGGCCCGGGTTTCGTTCTTCATGATGGGATCCTCAGAATGGGGGAGAGGGTTGGGCGCGGGCGTTTGGAGGGCGGATCAGCAGTCGGTCTTCGCTGCGTTCTCTCCACCGGTGGCGGGCAGGCGCTGGGTGAAAGTGCCGGCGGGCGTGTTTTCGACCTGTGCTTTCAGGCTGGCAAAATCGCCGGAGAGCTTCGCAACCTGTGAGGCCGTGGCCGCGTTCGAGGCTTCGACCGCCGAGGCGAGCTGGCCCATCATCACGCCGAACGCGGCGAGGGCATTGCCGTCCGCCTGCGGGGCGGCGGGTTCCGCCTCGGCTTCCTGTTTCGGTTGCACGGCGGCCTGCCCGGTGAGTTTTTCCAGCAGGCCCCGGAACGAGGCGAAGATCCCGGTGGGGTCCGGATCGGTGCGATCCGCCTGCCCGGCCGCGAAAACCTCCTGCGGGATTTCGTAGGCCTGGCAGATCAGGTTATCGGCAGAGAGCTTGCGGTTGGACAGGAATCCGGGCGTCTTCGCCGCGAATTCGAGCGCCTGCGTGCCGAACGAGGCCGGGCTGTCCGTCGTGGCCAGCCCCACCAGATAGGCCTTGCCGGTGCCCCGGCAGTTCTGGCCGATTTCGATAGACGAGAAGATCTTCTGCTTCTTCTTGTTGATTTCCACGAGCGCGGGCAGCGGCTTGATCGCGGCGAACAGGGCCATCGCCTTTTGCGTGATGCTGCCCACCGGGATGTCGATCTCTTCGGCCTTCACCGAGACGACGTCTCCCAGCATGTCGAACGGGCCATCGGGCACCACGCCGCGGAAGTGCTCCAGGTTGACGCGCACGCCGTAGAGCTGGGGGTTGAAGGTCTCCGCGCAGTCCAGAATGTCCTGCCGGGTGATCTTGCGGCCGTCCGTGGTGTCACCTTCAACGGCGACGCGGAAAAAGCGGGGGTCTGCCATCGGTATGCTCCGGTCCTTCTTGCGGTCTGCATTCTCGGTGCGTCGGGGCGCGACTGGCGGGAACGGCCCGTAACAACGATCGCCAAAGGACAGGCCCGGCGGCCTCTTCGCAACGCGGGCGCGTTGTGAGGGGGCGGGGCCACAACCGCAGGGGCTTAAGCGCGGCGGCGGATCGCCCCTAGCGTGGCGGCATGACGCTGGCGGCCCAGAACGAACCGGAGGAGCAGGGCGGCGGTGCGCGCGCCCCGGCCATCGTGGCCGCGCGCACGAAAGCCCGCTCGCTCTACTGGCGGGGCTGGACCGTCAGCCAGATCGCCGAAGAGCTGGACCTGCCCTACACAACGGTTTCCAGCTGGAAGACGCGCCATAAGTGGGACGATGCCCCCGCCATCCAACGCGCCGAGGAAGGCACGCTTGAACGCTATCTGCAGCTGATGGCCAAGGAGGCCAAGACCGGCGGCGATTTCAAGGAAATCGACCTGCTGGGCCGCCAGTTCGAACGGCTCGCCCGCGTGGCCCGTTACACCGATGGCGGCAATGAGGCCGATCTCAATCCCGATCGCGCGAAAGGGGCGAAGGCCGCGAACGCCAAGAAGGAGAAGGCGAAGAACCTGATCACGCCGGACATGGTGGAGCAGCTGCGCGTGGACATGCGCGGCAGCCTCTACGGCCACCAGTCGGTCTGGCTCAACACAACCAGCCTGCGCACGCGGATGATCCTGAAGTCCCGCCAGATCGGCGCGACCTGGTATTTCGCGCGCGAACGCCTGCTGGTGGCGCTGGAGACCGGCAAGAACCAGATCTTCATTTCGGCAAGCCGCGCGCAGGCGAACATCTTTCGCGCCTACATCGTCCAGTGGGTGCAGAAAGTCTGCAAGATCACGCTGAAGGGCGACCCGATCGCGATCCAGCGGCAGGACGCGGACGGCAATCCGGACGAGCCGGTAGAGCTCTATTTCCTCGGCACCAATTACCGCACGGCGCAGGGCTATCACGGCGACGTGATCATCGACGAGTGCTTCTGGATCTACGGGTTCGAGGAGCTGTTCAAGGTCGCCAGCGCCATGGCGACGCAGAAGCAATATACCCGCACGCTGTTCTCCACGCCCAGCACGCTGGCGCACGAGGCCTATCCGATGTGGACGGGCGAGCGCGTCAACCGCCGCCGCGCCCGGGCCGACCGGATTAAGCTGGACGTGACGCACGACGCCCTGAAACAGGGCGCGTTGGGTGCGGACGGGATCTGGCGCCAGATCGTCACCGTGTTCGACGCCGTGGCGGGCGGCTTCGACCTGGTCGACGTGGAGGAGCTGCAGCGCGAATACGCGCTCGACGAATTCGACAACCTGTTCCGCTGCATTTTCCTCGACGACAGCCAGAGCATGTTCCCGTTCCAGATCATGCGGCGCTGCATGGTCGATAGCTGGGACGTCTGGCGCGATTACCAGCCCTATGCGCTGCGCCCTTACGAGGGCGAGGTCTGGCTCGGCTACGATCCCAACGCCAGCGAGACCGGCACGGGCGACGATGCCGCGCTGGTGGCCGTGGCCGCGCCCACCAAGCCCGGCGGCAAGTTCCGCGTGCTGGAAAAGCAGCGCCTGAAGGGCAAGGACTTTCAGGGGCAGGCCGACGCGGTGAAGGAGATGGCCGCCAAGTACAACGTGACCCGCATCGGCATCGACACGACCGGCGCGGGCAAGGCGGTGCACCAGCTCGTTTCCAAGTGGTTCCCACTGGCAGAGGCGATCACTTATTCGGTGCAGACCAAGACGGCGATGGTGCTGAAGGCGAAGAACGTGATCAGCACCGGCCGCCTGGAATTCGACGCCGGGTGGCTGGACGTGATGCAGGCCTTCATGGCGATCCGGCCAGAGATCACCAAAGGCGGCACCCAAGTGACTTATGTGGCGAGCCGCGCCGGGGGCGTGGGCCATGCCGATCTGGTCTGGGCAGTGATGCACGCCCTGTTCTTCGAACCGCTCGACGTGACCGAACCTGTCGGCGGTGGCTCTACCGTGGAGATTTCCTGAGATGCCCGAGCAGACCATGCTGCCTGCGACTGCCGCCGCCCCCGCTGCGCAGGCCTTCACCTTCGGCGATCCCGAAAGCGTGATCGACCGGCGCGAGATCTTCGACCTGTTCGAAGTGGCGCATAACGGCCGGTGGTATGAGCCGCCGGTCTCGCTGGCGGGGCTGGGCCGGGCTTACCGGATGGCGCCGCACCACCAGAGCGCGGTGCTGTTCAAGCGCAACCTCTTGGCAGCCAGCTTCGTGCCCAATGCCCTGTTCAGCCGGTCCGACTTCGCGCGCTGGGCGCTGGACTGGCTCGTTATGGCCAATGCCTATCTGGAGCGGCTGAGCAGCGTGACGGGCAAGGCGCTGCGCGTGAAGCCGCAGCCTGCTGCCTACATGCGGGTGGGGTTGAAGGCGGACCAGTATTTCTGGGTGCCGCGGCAATGGGTGCTGAGCGATGCCGTGGAATTTGCGCCCGGCCGGGTGCACCACCTGATGGAGCCGGACCCGATGCAGGAAATCTACGGCATGCCCGAGTATCTTTCGGCGCTGCAATCCGGCCTGCTCAACGAAAGCGCCACGCTGTTCCGCCGCCGCTACTACCTCAACGGCAGCCACGCAGGCTTCATCCTCCACATTTCTGAGGAAGGGCTGGGGAACGTCGACAGCGACATGATCCGCAAGGCGATGCGCGAGGCCAAGGGGCCGGGCAACTTCCGCAACCTCTACCTGCACATCCCGAAGGGGAAGGAGAACGGCGTCAAGGTGATCCCGATCGCGGAGGTGGGTGCCAAGGACGAGTTCCTCAATATCAAGGACGTGACAGCGAAGGCTCGCTGCGCACCGGGTACCTCCGCAACTGCTGGGCATCGTGCCCAAGAATACCGGCGGTTTCGGCAACGTCACTGACGCGGCGGCGGTGTTCTACGAGATGGAGATCGTGCCGATCCAGCAGCGGATGCTGGAGGTCAACGAATGGCTGAGGGTGGAGGCGGTGCGGTTTGAGAGGCCGGGGGTTGCTATGCAGGTCGCAAAATGAGCGTACTTATGCGGCTTCTGCAACAACCGAGCGCAGCGTTTCCTCGCTCACATCGTCCTCAATGACTTCGGCCTCTTGCGAGACAAGCGGAAGCCACTTTCCCATGCTCTCCAAATCATCCACTACCGCCACAGGATGGTTGTTTTCACCCAGACGACGAATGTCGGTGAACTTACTCACTGCTGAGCATACCGATGTATAATAGGGGGTGACTACGTCGAACAGTACGCGCCGAGTTCCAATCTCAACCTGAGCGGCAAACTTCCAGTCAAGGTTCGACGATCCAACAATGCTTACTCGTTCTTGGGCAGCGTCACCGAAGATACTGCGCAGCCGCTGAAAAAGTGCAGCCCCGATTTCTTGCTCATCCCATTCAGGCATTGAATGGTAAGCTTTCACCATCACCCTATGCGACGCATAAGCTACGCGCCGAATTGCCCATGCGATTTGGTGCTCGTTGGCGAACACCCGTATTTCATGTCCTTCGGTATATTCTACGCCGAGTTCGTCTTTCATGCGTCCGGCATGCGAACCGAACGAGCGCTGAGCTTCCATCGTCTCAGCCTCACGGAAGCCCATGGCAAAATCAGTTATCCAATAGCCGCCATGCGTTGGAACCACTCGGACGCCGACAATGGAACCACTTGGGTACGTGAGTGGCGTAGTGACAAGGTAAGCATTCCCCCAAGCCGACACACGCACAAGACTGCCCACGGCCTTACGGACGTGAGGATCGCTAATTGCGCTCCGGTCTATCTGATCAAATGCCATCATTGTCAGTCGAACAAGTCCTTAGGCCACGGAGATGGTATCGCAGAACCTGCATTAGCAATTCTAAAGAAACCGCCTACTCCGTCAATCAGTTCGTTAAATGATTGATATTCTGGGATTATTGGTTCCGCTATTGGTAGCCCTCGTAGGGGGCGGCCTGTCCCAGTAGACCAGTTCAAATCGAATGAGTGGTGGTGGTCTCCGTCGCAATCGACACCAATTAGGTGGATAGGTGCGCGTGGATGGTCGTTCGCGTGGGGAGTTTTTGGTCGCCAATCGATGCCAGCTAACTGGATTGCGTCGCGTCGGCTATCCGTTGGAATATAGATCATTCGAAACGAGACATCGCAGTTGCGCAGGTCTGCGTGCGCACGGCCGACGAGTTCGAGACCTTGCATAGCGCGCCCGTTGAAAAACAGAGGCGCAATTAATCGCATCCGCATATCCGGGCCTGTGGGCTCACTCCATCCGGGTGCCCCAATTATTCGCTTTTCACCCGCCATGACGGCTTTGAAAGGAAACGACATCTGGTCTGGTTATCGCCAGTCAGACCGAGAGTCGATTCACTTGTTGAGCAAAAAACAATTGCATCAATTGATTTTCTTACCGGCCTTTACTCTGATCCAATGCGCTTTCGACTAGGCGCCGAATGGCTTCGGCTCGCGATGGGATGCCAGGCTGCTTTGAACGCCAATCGTCGATCCGCGCGACTTCCGTGACGGACATCATGATGGGAATGCGCTGATCTTTCTTCTCTTTGGTCATGTCGATTGGTTACGCATGTTGTGCCAGTTGCACAACTGTCATTGACTTGTTCAACTGGCACAAGTGGTACAAGTCGGAGCGGCGAGGCGCTACCAACACCTCGCCGCTCCTAACTCAAACCACGGAGTGACCCGATGGCCCAAGCTGATGTGACGAATACCAGCAATTCCCGCACCGTACAGCCGATTCCCCGCTACGGCCGCGGCGTGTCCGCCCGGCGGCGGACGCAGGAGGTGCCCACCCTGGCGGACGACTGGGGCCTGTTCCGCGCCCCGATGGGCCGCGACGATCCCGATCTGGAAGCCCACACCTGGCCCGACTTCATCGACCAGTCCCGCATCCCCGACCACGCCACCGGCCGCTGGTCCGAAGACGACACCGAACTCGACGACGGGATGTGACAAATCTGGGGAGGGGCCAAGCTTCTCTTCGCCTACTTTCATAACGCTCGGCACGCTAGGCGAATGGCGGCAACGTTGGGGGCGAAATTCTATTGCATGATGGCCAGTCTCTTAAAAATTTGGTAATTTATAAACAGAATAAATAGCGAAGATATGGCAAATATAGTGGCTGATCGTCCGGTAAGATACATTGCACGGTAATATCTATCCGAATAACCAGATCCTATATTATCTTTTTTTCTAGATACATTGAAGAACGTAATCAGAGATCCGGGGAGTATGGTTATAAATATGATCAAATATATAATATTACTAAATAAAAATACAGAAAAAGCTAGAAAAATATGCAATGGAAGTTCTACTATATATATGACTAGACTTAAGATGTGGCTGAGGAGTTTCAAATTTTTCTTCAGTGGTTCTGAAGTTTTGTCGGTGAGTATGTTCTTGCAGATTGATATGCTCAAGGGGGACGGCTCTATCGCTCTTTGAAAAACTAGAAACAGAAGGAAAATGAGCTGTTCTACTAACTCAAGGAAAACGAATGGTAGTGCAGGGTAGCCATCCTGCCAGAGGATTGAGCTAACAGATAGATAGATAACGATAAAATCAACAATATACCGAGGGATATCAGGTATCCACCACGAAAATAATACTAAAATAAGAAATTCGCGGATGTGATTATAGATATTATGAAGATTAGATAGGAAGCCATACCAGACAATGGCTCCGTCCCAAATGTCGTTGACAACATTGGACAGGCCTAAAAGCGCCAGAATGGCTCCCGTTGTGCCTATCACTGTCGAGAGGCGTTTTCCGAATACTGTTTCGAGATGGTCGCCTATTTCCGTCGACAAGTTACCCTCCGGGGTCTCATGATCTGTATCAGCTTGAGGCTTGCTCAGAGCCTCAAGACGTATAATTATCGATTTTCGGGACTTTAGGACTAGTAATCCGGGCACCGAAGACGATGCCAGAAATCTGGCGGGCTGCAACCTATTCGCTAGTTTTATCGAGGTTATCGCACGCCAGCTGGTTGGACGAATGGCAGATGTTTGCGTGTTCTGAGATGAATGCAAAAGCTGACATTGCCGCTAAGCGAGGTTGAGCCTCCACAAAGTCGGCGTGTCTGGAACGTCGGCTTTTTTGCGATTTTCCGGAATAGCCGACATCCGCAAGGACGCTACTTGTCCGCGCATCGGCGCACGAGGACGGTGCCCACCCTGGCCGACGACTGGCAGACCGACAGCCCCGCGGCCCGCGACGATCCCGTTCTGGAAGCCCACACGTGGCCCGGCTGCATCGACCAGTCCCGCATCCCCGACCACGCCCTGGGCCGCTGGTCCGAAGAGCCACCGTTTTTTCAGAGGCATTTGGTGCCCGGCAATTCCGCAAGGCCTATTGTGACGTATCATCACCTAACTCAAGGGTTGCGCTCGCCTCAGTCACCGCAACGCTCGGTCTTGATCTCGATCGGTTCCTCTATTTCGCAGGCCGCTGTACCGCGCCAGTCGCAAAGGTGCTTACCGTCAATGAACTGGCAGTCTTGTCGCACTTGTCGCATCGTCGTGCCGATCAGGCGCGATTCGGTGCCTTGAATCAGCATGGCACAGCGGCGTGCGCCCTCTTTTTGCGCGTGGGCTTTGGTGCCTCCGGCACTGTGGGGAAGGTATATCTCTTCCTCCAAAGTGGTGCGTCGCCACTCGGTGCGGGTGCCCTTCCTTGCTGCGCCGATCAGCACATCGGCCTGGTCGCGATAGGCGCCATTGGGAAATGAGCTCACGAAGCGTCGCAAGGCCTCGCAGTCACCTGCAGGCAGTTTGTCCCATGCTGCCTGTTCCTCGTCGCTCGGCCGGGCGGCAATACGTCCCTGAAAATTGAGCGCCACGTCGGTGAAGCTGATGACTGCGACCAGCGGCACTACTGTGGCCGAAAAAAGCACCGCGAGTTGACGCATCAGCAACTTTCGCGGCGCGGATGGCGGTGCCGGATCGCGATTGGCCTGCTTGGACTTCGCCGCGGCGACAACATCGCGCAAATGCGCATCGCCAATCAGCCATTTGCGCCACCCCTGCGGCTCACAGCGCCAGCCCGAAAGATCGTAGAGCGTGCAGCCGAAACCCTCGGGCGGGGACACTTGCTCGAAGAGCACACCGATCGTTTTGTTCTGCGCGCAACCGTCGAGTGCGGCGGCGCGGAAGGCGGCAGCTTCATCGGTGTTCGCCAAGGCCGCTGCGCTCCAGCACACTACGAGGCATCGGGCCTTAGCCGTTCGCTCCAGCGCCTTTGCCCATTCCGGCCCGCCGGGAACGGCTGTCTCTCCCCACACGATCAGGTCCGCCGCAACGAGCGCATCGAGCACCGCATCGGCCCGTACGCGATCGGAAGGCATCGAGAAAAGGAGTATCACTGGGTTTCGCCCTCCTCTGCTAAGTTCTGCGTTGTCGATCGGCTCACCGGTCCGGTGTTTACGGCCCCGTTCCGCTCTTTCGACGCACGTATGCGTGCCTGGATGAGAAAGCGCCGATCAACCGGAAACAAAGTTCCGGCAGATTCCATCTCCTCCAATTTGGTGACCACGCGCGACCACGGAAATTCCGGATCGGACAGGCTGGCAAGTTTCCAATAGCTGACCGAGAGGTCGCGCTGGAGCGCGGCGGAGCCGGGATCG
>NZ_JALHLG010000067.1 GCF_022832375.1 Novosphingobium beihaiense | reverse complement strand
CGGACCGGCGCGACGCCGTGGGCGCCCTGCTGCGCGACGGCGCGCGCGAGCTGGCGGCGGAGATCGGTTGAGCCCGGTTACCTGAGCGTTGCCATCGTCGCCGAAGCGCATTTCTCACTGGTCTGCTCCGAACCGCCGCCCAGGAAGGCAATCGCCAGGAACCCGGCGATGATGAGGGCCACGAAGCCCACCGTCACCAGCCCCAGATACTTGTCGATGAAGGCCTTGATCGGCGCGCCGAACAGGCGGAACAGCACACCCACGATCATAAAGCTGATCGAGCGCGAGATCACCGAGGCGCCGATGAACACCAGCAGGTTCATGCCGATGAACCCGGCGGTGATCGTCAGCAGCTTGAACGGGATCGGCGTCGCCCCTTTCACCACGATGATCTCGGCGCCGTATTCGCGCAAGTAGCAGGCCGCCTTGGGGAAGCTGTCGTACAAGTGCAGCGCCCGCAGCATGGCCTCACCGAAAGCTTCGAACGCAAAGTGCCCGATGGCATAGCCCAGCAACCCGCCCGCGACCGAGGCCAGCGTGGCGATCATCGAAAACCGGATCGCCTTCTTCGGTTCGGCCAGGCACATCAGGCCGAGCAGCGGATGCGGCGGCACCGGAAAAAAGCTCGCCTCCATGAAGGCGAAAGCGGCCAGCCACCAGGCCGCATGGCGATGCGCCGCCTTTTCCATGGTCCAGTCGTAGAGGCGGCGCAGCATCGATGTCTCCGGCAAGTCGCAGTGTCCGGGTGCTTACCGGCGGTGTTGCGTTGCGGCAAGCGCGAAGCGGTTAACGAAGATAACCTATTTGGTTTTTCGTGTTGACATCGTGACGCTGTTTAGGTACATATCAGGAACATCGCGAAATACCGAGTCGAAACGGCCCTGTCCTCCCCGGCACGGGGAGGTGGCAGCCCGCAGGGCTGACGGAGGGGACTCGCCTCCTCCCGCAACCGCGCTTCGCAACGA
>NZ_JALHLG010000066.1 GCF_022832375.1 Novosphingobium beihaiense | reverse complement strand
TTCGTGTTGACATCGTGACGCTGTTTAGGTACATATCAGGAACATCGCGAAATACCGAGTCGAAACGGCCCTGTCCTCCCCGGCACGGGGAGGTGGCAGCCCGCAGGGCTGACGGAGGGGACTCGCCTCCTCCCGCAACCGCGCTTCGCAACGAGAATCCCCTCCACCGCCTGCGGCGGTCCCCCTCCCCGTGCCGGGGAGGACATGATCCTGAAACCCATCTCTTGGAGTTCCCCATGGCCAAGCAGAGCCAGGCCCCCGCGCGCCTGTCGCAGCGCCAGTGGCGCAAGCCGTTCCTTGCCGAACTGGCGGCCACGTCCAACGTCTCGGCCGCCGCGCGCAAGGCCGGGACCAGCACGTCGAGCGCCTATGCCTTGCGCCGCGCCGATCCCGAATTCTACCGCGAATGGCAGGAGGCCTTGTGCGAAGGCTACGACCATCTGGAAATGAGCCTGCTGCACCGCCTGCGCGAAGGCGAGATCAAGCCCGCCCCCGGCGCCAAACGCGGCACCCGCGTGTTCGACAACGCCACCGCCCTGCGCCTGCTCGCCGCCCACCGCGAAACGGCGGCCCGCCAGCGCGCGATCTATGAAAACCGCAATTCCGAAGCGATCCTGGCGGCGATCGACGCCCAGATCGACAGGATGCGCGAACGCAGCCTCAAGGCCCTCTCCGCGCCCAAACCCGCGCAAAAGCAGGACGGATAATGCCGGATACCACAGCATCCTCCCCTCCCCTTCTGGGGAGGGGATCGAGGGGTTGGGGCTCTCCCCCCGGCACTGCCCCAATCGAGAGCCCCCACCCCAACCCCTCCCCTGAAGGGGAAGGGCTTTCCGAACTCAGCCGTCTCCTCGCCGAGCTGAATCTTTCCGAACGCCTGACCTATCTGATGGGCCTGCCGCGCGCGGACCTGCTTGCCGGTCTCGGCAGGCTGACGGCGGAACAGCAGCAGGAAGTGCGCACCCACTGGAAGCTCTGGGCCCGGCCCGAGCAGCTTGCGCCCGAAGGGGACTGGCGCACATGGCTGGTCATGGCCGGGCGCGGTTTCGGCAAGACGCGCGCCGGGGCCGAATGGGTCCGCGCGGTGGCCGATGCCGATCCGGACGCGCGCATCGCGCTCGTCGGCGCCTCGCTGTCCGAAGTGCGCGCGGTGATGGTGGAGGGGGAAAGCGGCTTGCTGCCGGTCTGCCCGCTGCGGCACCGGCCGCTCTACGAGCCCAGCCTGCGCCGGGTCGTCTGGCCCAACGGTGCGCAGGCGCTGCTCTATTCGGCGGGCGAGCCCGAATCGCTGCGCGGCCCCCAGCACAGCCACGCCTGGTGCGACGAGATCGCCAAGTGGGACAATGCTTCGGCCCGCGCCACCCGCGCCTGGGACAATCTGCTGTTCGGCCTGCGGCTGGGCGAGCGCCCGCGCCTGATGGCCACCACCACGCCGCGCGCGGTGCCCTTGCTGCGGCGCCTGCTGGAGGAGGCCGGAGACGATCTGGCCCTGACGCGCGGACGCACCGAGGACAACGCCGCCAACCTGCCCGAACGCTTCGTGCGCGATATCCGCCGCCAGTTCGGCCAGTCGCTGCTGGGCCGTCAGGAACTCGACGGCGAATTGCTGGAGGACGTGGAAGGCGCGCTGTGGACGCGCGCCCTGATCGAACAGTGCCGCGAGGCCGAAGCGCCCGATCTGGTGCGCGTGGTCGTCGCCGTCGATCCGCCGGCGTCGAGCGGCGGCGATGCCTGCGGGATCGTGGTGGCCGGGCGGGCGGAGGATGGCTCTGCCCATGTCCTCGCCGATGCCTCGGTAGAGCAGGCCAGCCCCGAACGCTGGGCCCGCGCCGCCGCCCGCGCCGCCGGGCTCTGGCACGCGGACAAAGTGGTGGCCGAAGCCAATCAGGGCGGCGCCATGGTGGCAAGCGTGCTGCGCGCCGCCGAACTCATGCTGCCACTCAAGCTGGTCCACGCCAGCCGGGGCAAGAGCGCCCGCGCCGAACC
The DNA here is from genome assembly GCF_022832375.1 of Novosphingobium beihaiense. Classification (GTDB taxonomy): domain Bacteria; phylum Pseudomonadota; class Alphaproteobacteria; order Sphingomonadales; family Sphingomonadaceae; genus Novosphingobium; species Novosphingobium beihaiensis. The sequence goes on along the minus strand of NZ_JALHLG010000066.1, from coordinate 13,939 downwards.
CGTCGCCGCGCTCTACGAGACCGGGCGGGCGCGCCACGCCGGAACGTTCCCGGCGCTGGAAGACGAGATGTGCGGGCTCCTGGCGGGCGGGACCTATCAGGGCCCGGGCCGCTCGCCGGACCGCGCCGATGCGCTGGTCTGGGCCTTGAGCGAGCTGATGCTGGGCAAGGCAGCGGAGCCGAAGATTCGCATGACCTGAACACCCCATCCGTTCGTGTCGAGCGAAGTCGAGACACGTTGGCACTGCGCTGGCGTGTCTCGACTTCGCTCGACACGAACGGGACCTGAGAAAGGAACCCCATGTCCTTCATCGATACGCTCCTCTCCGCCTTCAAAGGCGGGAGTGCCCGCGTGCCGCTCGCGCGCGGGCCCGTTTCGCCCTGGTTCTTCGCCGATAGTGGCAATGGGCGGGCCCCGTTCGACTACGCCAGTGCCGTGCGCCGCGCCTATCTGGAGAACCCGGTGGCGCAGCGCGCGGTGCGGCTGGTGGCCGAGGGAATCGGCGGCGCGCCCCTGAAACCGGCAGATGATACGCTCACCGCGCTCATATCCGAAACCAGCGCCGGGCAATCGCTGCTCGAAACGCTCGCCGCGCATCTGCTGCTGCACGGCAATGCCTATGTGCAAGTGCTGAAGGACGCACGCGGGCGGCCTGGCGAACTCTATGCCCTGCGGCCCGAGCGTGTCTCGGTGATCGCGGGCGAGGACGGGTGGCCCGCCGCCTATGCCTATGACGTGGCCGGGCGGCGCCTCTCGATCCCGCTGCTGGACGAGGACGCATCGCCCAATCTGATCCACATCCGCCATTTCCACCCGGCGGACGATCACTACGGCGCCGGGTGCCTCGCCGCTGCCGATCAGGCGGTGGCGACGCACAATGCCGCCGCGCACTGGAACCGCCAGCTCCTCGAAAACGCGGCGCGGCCCTCGGGCGCGCTGGTTTACGAGACCGGCGACGGCAACGCCCTCACCAGCGACCAGTTCGACCGGCTGCGCGAGGAACTGACGAGCGCCTTTGCCGGCTCGGGCAATGCGGGCCGCCCGATGCTGCTCGAAGGCGGGCTGAAATGGCAGGCCATGGCGCTGTCTCCGGCGGACATGGACTTCGCCACCCTGAAAGCGGCCGCCGCGCGCGACATCGCGCTTGCGTTCGGGGTGCCGCCGATGCTGCTCGGCCTGCCCGGCGATTCGACTTACGCCAATTACCGCGAGGCCAACCGCGCGCTCTGGCGGCTCACGCTGCTGCCGCTGGCGGCGAAGATCTTCGCGGCGCTGGGCGAAGGGCTGGCCCCGTGGTTCCCCGACGCCGCGCTCGCCATCGATCTCGACCGTGTGCCCGCGCTGGCCGAGGACCGCGAGCGGCTCTGGGCGCAAGTGAGCGCGGCGGACTTCCTCGACCCGCAGGAAAAGCGCGCGCTGCTGGGCCTCGCCGCGAAAAACGGAAGGAACGTATCATGAGCAAAGGCGATATGCTGGCCGGGCTGCTCGCGCAGGCCTCAAGTGGGGCCGCAGGCGGAGGCAGCGATCTCGTCACCCTGCGCGCGATCGTCGAGGAAGCGAGCGAGCTGGGCGCGGCGCGCACGCTCGAACGCATCGGCCTCGACGACGAGAGCGCGCATCAGGATCTCTCCGAGCTGCGCGAACTGCTGCAGGCCTGGCGCGATGCCAAGGCCAGCGCCCAGGCCGCCGCGATCGGCTGGATCGTGCGTGCGGTGCTGGCTTTGTTGTTGCTGGGCCTTGCCGTGCGGCTGGGCGCAACGGAGCTGTTGCGGTGATGCGTGCGAGGCCCTTCGATCCTTCGACACGCTCAGGACTCAGGGCGAGCGGAGTTCAGGGTTCGGTACCTCCCCCCTCTCCGCTCATGCTGAGCCCTGAGCCGGCCGAAGGGGCGAAGCATGAACACACCCTCCGCTTCGCCGGATACGCCGCGCTATTCGGCAAACGCGATGCCGAGCGCGACGTAATCCGGCCCGGCGCTTTCGCCGGCACGCTGGCCGAACGCCGCGATCCGCTGCCGCTGCTCTGGCAGCACCGCGCGGACTTGCGCGTGGGCTGGGTGGAAACCGTGGCGGAGGATGCGCGCGGCCTGCGGGTGATCGCCGCCATCGACAATCCCAAAGGCGCGGCGGGCCTCGCTCTCGCGCGCGGGACCGTGAGCGGTCTCTCCTTCGGTTACCGCGCGCGGGACAGTCTGCGCACGGCGGAAGGCCGCGAACTGATCGCTCTCGATCTGTTCGAGATCAGCCTCGTCACGCACCCGATGCAGCACGGCGCGAGAGTGCATCTCGTATCCTCCCCGGCACGGGGAGGGGGACCACTCGAAGAGTGGTGGAGGGGCACCCGCGGCACCCCCCGCCCTCTCGCCGTTCCGTAAACCGCCTGTGCCCCTCCACCCCCCGCTTCGCGGGCGGTCCCCCTCCCCCGGCGGGGGAGGATTTCTTCCTCTCCCACACGAAAGGTCTATACCCATGGATACTCCCACCGAACCGCTCGACGCCTCGTTCGATCTCGTTGCCCGGCAGGACGCCACCGAACAGGCGGTCGAGGTGCTGCGCGGCGATGTCGACGACGTGAAGTCCCGCCTCGACCGCGTCAGCCGCGCCGCCCGCCCCGCGCTCGATGGCGGCGCCGCGCCCAGTCTCGAAGTGAAAGGCTTCGTCGAGGGCTATCTGCGCCGGGGCCGCGAGACCGAGCTGAAATCGCTGAACGGCGCCGTGCCTGCCGAGGGCGGCTATGCCGTGCCGCAAGAGATCGACGCGCTGATCGCCACGCGGCTCAAGGCGATCAGCCCGATCCGCTCGATCGCACAGGTAGTGCAGACCGGCAGCGCCGGATACCGCAAGCTGATCACCACCGGCGGCACCGCCTCGGGCTGGGTGAGCGAGACCGCCGGGCGCCCCGAAACCGCCACCCCGTCCTTCAGCGAGATCGCCCCGCCCTCGGGCGAACTCTACGCCAACCCGGCGGCGAGCCAGGCGATGCTCGACGATGCGATCTTCGATGTACAGTCCTGGCTGGCGGACGAGATCGCGATGGAATTCGCCCGGGCCGAAGGCGCCGCGTTCGTGAACGGCAGTGGTACCAACCAGCCCAAGGGCTTCCTCGCCGCTCCCGCCACCGCGCAGGACGATGCCGCCCGCGATTTCGGCACGCTGCAGTATCTCGCCTCGGGCGATGCGGGCGGGCTGGGCAGCGTGGTGGAACTGGTGCTGATCGACCTCGTCCATGCGCTGAAAGCCGGGCACCGGCAGGGCGCGAGCTGGGTGATGAACTCCACGACGCTCGCCGAAGTGCGCAAGCTCAAGACCACCGACGGCGCTTTCCTGTGGCAGCCGGGGCTGACCGATGGCCAGCCGGACCGCCTGCTCGGCTATCCGGTGGTGGAGGCCGAGGACATGCCGGACGTGGCCGCCAATGCTTGCCCGATCGCTTTCGGCAATTTCCGCGCGGGCTATCTGATCGCCGAACGCAGCGCGACCGCGATCCTGCGCGATCCCTTCACCAACAAGCCTTTCGTCCACTTCTACGCGACGAAGCGGATCGGCGGGCAAGTGCTCGATTCCGATGCGATCAAGCTGCTGAAGATCGCGGCGTAAACCTGAATTCCTCCCTGTCGCAAAGCGATGGGGAGGGGGACCGCCCGCGCAGCGGGTGGTGGAGGGGGCTCAAACACCCCTCCGTCATCCGCTGCGCGGATGCCACCTCCCCATTCCCTCCGGGAACAGGGAGGATTTTCTTCCCCCATCACCGGAGACGCCCATGAACCGGGTCATCCTTACCCCGCCGGAGCTGCCCAGCGCGGCGCTGGCCGAACTCAAGCAATGGCTCGGCGTGACCACCACGGCGGACGACGCGCCGCTGCTTTCGCTGCTCACCGCCGCGCTCGACGTGTGCGAGGGCTTTACCGGCCAGATGCCGCTGGAGGCCGAATGCGAGGAAGTGCTCCCCGCCACGGCAGGCTGGCACAGGCTCGCCACGCGCCCGGTGCAGGCGATTACCTCTGCCGAGCTCATCGCCACTGACGGCACCCGCACCGCGCTCGATGCCGTTACGTATGCCATCGATCTGCAGGCCGGTGGCACCGGGCGCATCCGCCTGCCCGGCGGCGAGACCCGCGTGGCGGTGCGCTTCACGGCGGGGCTCACGGCGGACTGGGACGCCTTGCCCAAAGCGCTGCGCCACGGGCTGATCCGCCTCGCCGCACACCAGCACCGCGAGCGGGAAAGCGCAGGCGCCGCGCCGCTGCCACCCGCCTCGGTCGCGGCGCTGTGGCGGCCCTGGCGGCGGGTGCGCCTGACATGAGCGGCGGGCTGATCGAGGCCGAAACCGATTTCGATTCGCTGGCCACCCGCCTTGCCCGGCGCGCCCGCGCCCTTGCCTCGGCCCATATCGCGGCACGCACTCTCGCCCGCCGGGACGATGCGCGCCGCTGGCGCCGGGCAGGCCTCATCTGGCCGCTCTTCGCGAAAGGATAGCTTATGGAAATCGCCCTGCGCGCCGCACTGCTGGACTGGCTCCGCGCCGACCCCGCGCTCTGTGACCAGCTCAACGCGATCGCCGAGGAAGCCCCCTCGCGCACCAGCCTGCCCTGGCTTGCCATTTCCGCCAGCGCCAGCACCGACTGGAGCTGCAAGACCGCCCCGGGCCGCGAAGTGCGCGTGGCGCTCGAACTCCACTGCCGGGGCGACAGGCCCGATGCCGCCGCCGCGCTGGTTTCGGCCATCGAAGCGCGGATCGAAAGCCTGCCGCGCGCGCAGACGGACTTCGATGCCGTCTCCGTGCAATTCCTGCGCGCCCGCGCCGAACAGCGCCGGGAAAGCCGCCGCGCGATCCTCCTCGAATACCGCTTCCGCCTGCTGGCGGTGTGAAGCGCTGCTTGTCCTCCCCGTGCCGGGGAGGTGGCAGCCCGCAGGGCTGACGGAGGGGATTCGCACCCTCACGCACCCTCGCGTTGTGGCGAGAGTCCCCTCCACCGCCGTTCCGGCGGTCCCCTCCCCGTCCCGGGGAGGATAACGCATTCCCCCGTTCCCGCTCAGGCTGAGCTTGTCGAAGCCCCCTCGTCCACAAACCCACCCCAAGGAGCCCCGTCATGACCGCCCAGAAAGGCAGTGCCTTCCTCCTCAAGATTTCCGATGGCGGTTCGCCCGCCGCCTACCAGACCGTCGCCGGGCTGCGCACCACGCAGATGTCAGTGACGGGCGAGACGGTCGTTATCACCAGCAAGGACAGCGGCGGCTGGCGCGAGCTGCTTTCGGGCGCAGGCGTGCGCGCGGTTTCGGTGAGCGCGGCGGGGATCTTCCTCGGCAGCGCCGCCGAAGCGCAGATCCGCGCCCATGCCCTGGCCGGAACGATCGACGCCTACGAACTGAGTTTCGAGGACGGCGAGAAGCTGCACGGCCAGTTCTTGGTCCAGCGGCTGGACTATGCGGGCGATTTCAATGGCGAGCGCAATTACACGCTCCAGCTGGAAAGCTCCGGCGCCGTGGTGGCTGCATGACCCTTCGGCAAGCTCAGAATGAACGGGCCAACAGCCTGCGCGGTGAGGCCACGCTGATGATCGAAGGCGTGCACCGTGTCCTGCGCCCCAGCTTTTCGGCGCTGGTGGCGGCGGAGGAGGAACTGGGCCCGCTCTTCGCGCTGGTCGAGCGGGCGGGCGCGGGGGAACTGCGCCTTGGCGAGATGGCCGCGCTGTTCTGGCACTGCCTTGCCCGCCGCGAGGGAATCTCGCGCGAGGCGGTGGGCGCGGCGGTCATGGCCCAAGGCCTCGCCGCCTGCGCCGCGCCGCTGCGCGTGCTGCTCTCGCAGATATTGAAAGGCATGGGGTGATGCAGAGCGCCGCATCCCCCCTCCCCTTCAGGGGAGGGGGAGGGGGTGGGGGCTCGCGGTCACGCGCAGTCTGTGGGGAGAGCCCCCACCCCAACCCCTCCCCTGAAGGGGAGGGGCTATCGTTTGCCCCCGCCGCGCTCGCGCTCTGCGCGCTGGCGGCCCGCACATTGCACTGGCGCCCGCATGAGTTCTGGGCGGCGACGCCTGCCGAACTGGCCGCCGCGCTGGGGCTGCTGGCGCCGGGCAGCGCGCAACCCGGGCTCGACCGCGCAGCCCTGCAACGGCTGATGGAGCACGATCATGACCGATGAAATCGACAGCCTGCTGGTGGAAGTCCGCGCCAGCACCGAGGGCTTCGCGCGCGATATTGCCGCGATGCGCGGCGCGGTGGACGGCGATCTCGTCTCCGGCTTCACCAAAGCGGGCGACGCGCTGGAGAAAGGCCTCACCGGCGCGATCCGCAGCGGCAGTCTGGGTTTTGATGACCTCAAGCGCGTGGCCCTTTCCACGCTGGACGAGATCGCCGCACAGGCCGCGCAGACACTGGTTTCGGCTATTGGCGGCAGCACGCCGGGCGGCGGCCTGTTCGATTTCGCCGGGCTGTTTTCCAGTGTGCTCGGCCTGCCGGGGCGCGCCACCGGCGGCAATGTGGCGCCCGGGCGCGGCTATGTGGTGGGCGAGCGCGGGCCGGAACTGTTCGTGCCGACATCGGCGGGGCGGGTCGAGACCGGCACCCCGCCTGCCGGGCGCGAGGTGCGGGTGGCGATCACCGTCACGGCGCCACGCACCAGCAGCACGCCGCAATCGCTCCAGCGCTCCTCGCGGCAGGTGGCCAGCGCCGTGCGGCGGGCGCTGACATCAAGCTGAAAGGCCCCCCTCAAACAAAAAAAGTCCGTCGCCCCCGCGAAGGCGGGGGCCCCGCTGCCTTCACTGCCCCCGATACCTAGCGCGGAAGCGGGATCCCCGCCTTCGCGGGGATGACGGAGTTGGTGTTGGCACCGCTGACAACCCACATCTTCGCCACTGAAAGGCAACCCCATGGCATTCTGGCTCGCAAGCAAGCGCCAGGGTCAGGCCAGCGACTGGATCACGCGTTTCGATCCGCGCTTCTGGACCGTCAATTTCCCGCGCCCGATGGTGGCCTCGATCGTCTCGACCGGCCCGGCCTCGCTGCGCGTGGACGCCGCGTTTCTGCGCAAGGGCGATCTGGGCGGGCTGATCTGGGCCAGCGAGGACGCGCTCGACCATCCGCTGCTCGCCTACACGACGGACCGCGATTACGCACATACTTCGCTGCATTTCCGCTGGCGTTCGGGCGGGGTAGAGCCGCTCGATGCCGTCTATGGCCCGACTCTCACGATCGAAGGGCGCGACGAGAGCGGCGCAGCGCGCACATGGTATGTGCGACTGTGGAACTACGCCGAGGGAACGGGCGAGGACGCGCAGATCACGCTCGATTTCTCCGATCTTCAGGCCGGGTTCTCGCTGCCGGGAGAGGCCGTCTGGCCGGGCGATATCGACCGCCTGTTCATCTCCTTCGTCCCGCCCGGCTATGACGGCAGCGCCGATCCCCTGCCCGCCGAGGCCGAAGGCTGGATCGAGATCAGCGAGATCGCCACCGACGGCGCCCGCGCGATGCTGGAGATCGGCGACGTTATAGTGCCGCCGCACGGCCTCGCCCTCGCCACCGGGTTCGACGATCAGGGCGTACAGACCCCGGCGCGACTGCTGCGCAATATTCGCCAGCTCGGCTATCGCGGCTCGGTGATCCTCTACGTGGGCATGAGCCATTATTTCCGGCTCACGCACGATGCGGGCGCCTATCTCGCCGGGCAGAGCGCCGATCCGCTCAACACCCCGGCGCGCGCCTGGCACCGCGCGTTCTTCGAGGGCTGCGTGGCGATGGGGCTGAGCCCGGTCGCCTCGCTGTCCTACGAACTGCTCGATCAGCATTGCCCGGACGGCTGGAAACAGCGCGACCATCTGGGCCAGCCCGCGCAGACCGGGTGGACCCCGCCCTCGACCCTGCTTTCCCCCGCCAGCACGCAGGCGATGGAATGGCTGCAATCGGTGGCCGCCGCCTTCACAGAGCTGATGCTGGATGCAGGCGCGCCGGTACGTTTTCAGGTGGGCGAGCCCTGGTGGTGGACGTTCCCCGACGGGCGCATCTGCCTTTACGACGCGGCGGCCACGGCGGCGTTCGGCGGATCCCCGCCCGCGATTGCCGATATGCGCGCCAGCCTCGATCCCGCGCAGACGGACCTGCTCGATGCGGCAGGCACGCTGCTGGCGCAATCGACCGCCGCGCTGGTGAGCGCTGTGCGCACGGCTGCCGCGCCCGAGCCGGTGGAGGCGCTGGCGCTGGTCTTCACGCCCACCCTGCTCGCCGCCGACATGCCCGAACTGAAGCGCGCCAATCTGCCGCTGGGCTGGGCCGCCCCGGCTTTCGACCGGTTGCAGGTGGAAGACTACGACTGGCTGACCGCCGGAGCGGGCGGGCTGCGGCGCAAGGCCTATGCCGAAGTGAACGCGCGGCTGGGCTATCCGCCCGAAGCGCAGGACTACCTCGCCGGTTTCGTGCTCGATCCCGCGGGCAACGCCATGTGGCGGCTGATCGATGCCGGGATCGACGAGGCGCTTTCGCGCGCGCCGCACGAAGTCGCGGTCTGGGCGCTGCCGCAGATCGCGCGCGACGGATACGTGCGGCTTCCCGCCCCGCCCCTTTCTGGAGATCACGCCATGCAGGCCTTCGACGATGTTCCCTATCCGCTGGCGCTGGGACGCGATGCTACCATAACGCCCGAATTCTCGACCAGCGTGGCGATGACCGCTTCGGGCTTTGAGCGGCGCAGCAGCTTGTGGTCGAACGCGCGGCTGCGTTTCGATGTCGGGCCGGGCGTGCGTTCGGAAGCGGAACTGGGCGTGCTGATCGCCTTCTACCGCGCCCGGCGCGGCCCGGCGCGCGGCTTCCGGCTGCGCGATCCCAGCGATTTCAGTTCGAACGGGATGACCGGCATGCCCACGCCGCTCGATCAGGAGCTGGGCACCGGCGATGGCCTGCAGACCGGATTCGCGCTGGTGAAACGCTATGGCGAGGGGGCGGACGCGCAAGTGCGCCGGATCACCCGGCCCGAGTTCGAAACCCTGCTCGTCTCCATCGATGGCGCGGTGCAGGCCGGGAACTGGACGCTGGACGATACGGGCGGCAATGCGGGCACGATCATGTTCGACGATCCGCCCGCCAATGGCGCCGTGGTGCGCGCGGGCTTTCTGTTCGACGTGCCGGTGCGCTTTGCCGAGGACCAGCTCGAAATTTCCGGCGCCGCTTTCGCCGCCGGGGAAGCCCCCAGCGTGCCGGTGGTCGAAATCCGGGAAGCGTCATGAGCCGGGTGTGGTTTGCCGGAGAGCTGGAAACCGTGGCCACGTTCTGGCGCATCCTGCGCCGCGACGGGGTGACGCTGGGCTTCACCAGCCACGACCGCGATCTGTGGTTCGACGGGGTACTGCACCGCGCCTCGCCCGGCATGGTGCCGTCCTCGATCCGCCGCTCCGCCGATTTCGAGCCCGACAGCGCCGAGGCGCGCGGCGCGATCACGCACGAGGCGATTTCCGGCGCCGACCTCGCCGCCGGACGCTTCGACCATGCGCAAGTGCGCATCGGCGTGGTCGACTGGGAAAGCGGCGAGCATGACGTGCTCTATGCGGGCTCCATTGGCACGGTTTCCGAGGAGGACGGGCAGTTCTCCGCCGATCTCGTCTCGCGCAAGGCGGAATTGCAGCGCGATTTCGTGCCGCGCACCAGCCCCTCGTGCCGCGCGGCGTTCTGCGGACCGGGGTGCAATCTCAACCCGGCGGCGCATAGCCGCGAGGTCACGCTAACCGCTCTGGATGCGCTGAGCAATGCGGCGCGGCTGGCCGAAGCGCCCGATCCCGCGCTATTCGCGGGCGGCACGCTGCGCTGGCTCGATGGCCCGCAGGCCGGGATCACGGCCCATGTGATGGCAGGCGATGGTACCGGGGGCCTCGTGCTCGATGTGCCTGTCGACGAGGCCACTCCGGCAGGCACCCGCGCTCTGCTGCGCGAGGGGTGCGATCACACGCTCGATACGTGCGCCACACGCTTTGGCAATGCCGCCAATTTCCGGGGCGAGCCGTTCCTGCCCGGCAACGATCTGCTCACGCGCTATCCCGACCCGCCGCAATGAGCACTGCAATGACTGGCGCCCAACTTGCCCAAGCCGCGCACGGCTTCATCGGCGTGCCGTTCCGCCTGCACGGGCGCGATCCGGTGGCGGGGCTCGACTGCGTGGGCCTGCTGGAAGCCGCGTTCCGGGCCTGCGGCGTCATGGCCCGCCTGCCTGCCCGCTACACCTTGCGCTCGCACAGCCTGCCGCCACTCTCCGGCATCGCCGCGAGTCTGGGCCTGCGCGAAGCACGCGGCGGGATCGAACCCGGCGACGTGCTGATCGTGCGGCCCGGCCCCTGCCAGCACCATCTCGCCATCGCGGCGGGGGCAGACCGCGTGGTCCATGCCCATGCCGGGCTGCGCCGCGTGGTCGAAGGGCCGCTTCCCGCGCACTGGCCCCTGGTGCGCCAGTGGCGCCTCCCACCTTCAAGGATCTGACATGGCCACGATCGTCTTCGGCACTCTGGGCACTATAATCGGCGGCCCGATCGGCGGCGCCATCGGCACGCTGATCGGACGGCAGGTGGACAGCAGCTTGTTCGGCCCCTCCAGCCGCAACGGGCCGCGCCTGACCGAGCTCGCCGTCAGCGCCTCCAGCTACGGCGAGCCGCTGCCCCGGCACTTCGGGCGGATGCGCGTGGCAGGCTCGATCATCTGGGCGACCGATCTCGTCGAGCACAGCGAAACGCAAGGCAGTGGCAAGGGCGGGCCCTCAGTCACGGCCTATAGCTACACCGCCAATTTCGCCGTCGCGCTCTCCAGCCGCCCGATCCAGAGCGTGGGCCGCATCTGGGCCGATGGCAAGCTGCTGCGCGGCGAGGCGGGCGATCTCAAGGCCGGCGGCACGCTGCGCATCCACACCGGCGAGGGCGATCAGCCGCCCGATCCGCTGATCCTTGCAGCCGAAGGCGAAGCGCGCTGCCCCGCCTATCGCGGCCTTGCCTATGTGGTGTTCGAAGACCTCGATCTGGCGGATTACTACAACCACATCCCCGCGCTGACGTTCGAAGTAATTGCCGATGACAGCTTCGATCTGGCGGACGTAACTGGCAGTCTGATCGAAGAGACCGACGCCGCCGTGCCGCTGGATGGCATTGCCGGGTTCACCGGCAGCGGCCCGCTTGCCGAAAGCCTGCAGGCGCTCGGGCAGGTGCTGCCGCTCGAAGCCGATGCCGGGGGTGAGGAACTGGTGATCGCGCGCGGGCGGCGGCAGGACAGTGCCCTCTCCCTGCCAGAAGCCGCCGTTGCCGTGCGTGACGATGCCTTCGGCGGCGCCTCGGGCTTTTCCCGCCACCGCGCTCCGCCACCCGGCCGCGCGCCTTCTGTCCTGCGCTATTACGATACCGGCAGGGACTATCAGGCCAGCGTCCAGCGCGCCTGCGGGCAGCCTGCCCCGGGCGAGCCGGCCACGATAGACCTGCCCGCCGCTCTCGATGCCGCCACGGCACGGGCGTTAATCGAACGGGCTGCCCGCCGGATCGACTGGACGCGCGAAAGCATCTCATGGCGGACCTGCGAACTCGATCCGGCCGTGGCGCCGGGCGCAATCGTCACGCTCCCGCAAATCGCCGGGCACTGGCGCGTGCGGGACTGGGAATGGCGCGAAAGCGGCGTCGAACTCTCACTGGAACGCATGGCCCCAGCCGGGGCCGATGCCGCGCCCGCGCTGGCCTCCGAAGCGGGCCACGCCAACCGGGCGCCTGACGAGCCGCTCGGCACCACCCTCCTTGCCGCTTACGAACTGCCGCTCGACAGCACTGGCGCAAATCCGGACACGCCGCGCCCCTTCGCCGCCGTGTCCAGCACCAGCACGAACTGGAGCGGCGCGGCGCTCTATGCCGATCATGGCGATGGCGAGCTGCATCCGCTGGGCCCGAGCGGCCGCACGCGCAGTGTGACAGGTGCCGTAACCGCGGCTCTGCCCCCCGCCAGCCCGCTGCTGCTGGACCGCACGTCCCGCCTAGAAGTCACGCTGGCCGATCCGGCCATGACGCTCGTTCCGGCCAGCCTGGAACAGCTCGCGGACGGCGCGAACCTTGCGCTGGCGGGCGAGGAAATCCTGCAATTCGCCCGGGCAACACCGCTCGGCGGCGGAGCCTGGCGTCTCGATGGCCTGCTGCGCGGGCGCGGCGGCACCGCGACCGGCCCCCATAGCGCCGGGGAGCCGTTCGTTCTGCTCGATTCCCGCCCCGTGGCACTGGATCCAGCCATTCTCGGCAACGCCGGCGGCCGCCTGGTCGCGGCGGCGGGCCGGAACGATCCCGAGCCGGTCACCGCACCGGTACTTCTGGGCGGCATCACCTTGCGCCCGCTCGCCCCTGTCCATCCACGCAGCACTGTTCTGCCGGACGGCACCCTGCGCCTGAACTGGACACGCCGGGCCCGCGGCGGATGGCAGTGGCAGGACGGCATCGACATGCCACTCGTCGAACAGACGGAAAGCTATATCGTCACTCTGGGGCCGGACGATGCCCCGGTGGCCCTGTGGCCGGTCAGCACGCCGAAGCTCGACATTTCCAGCGCGCAGCTTGCGGCCTTGTCCGCGCTGGCGCCTGCCGGGGTTCTTCGCGTGCGCCAGCAGGGAACCCATGCCCTGTCCCCCGCCCTACAGCTTTACACACTTCCCTGAAAACCGCCGAACAGGAGCCCCCATGAGCGATCCCGTCATGTTCGAAAGCACGAGCCCCCGATTCGCATTGCCCCTGCTGTATTCCGGGCAGGCACAGAAAGAGGTCTTCGTGAACGAGGCTTTCGCCCTCACCGACGCCCTGCTCCATTGCAGCATCGAAAGCGAGGCCGGTGCGCCGCCCGCATCACCCGCCGACGGGCAGAACTGGCTGGTGGCCGCCGGTGCGACGGGGGACTGGGCAGGTTTCGATCAGGCGCTGGCCTGCCGTCAGGGCGGGAACTGGATATTCGTGCCCCCCCGCGACGGGATGCAGGTATTCGACATTTCGCTGGGCCAGGCGCGCATCTTTTACGGCTCGTGGAAAAAAGCACTGCCCCCTGCGGAACCTAATGGCGGCACGACCGTTGATCTCGAAGCCCGTGCAGCGTTCAGTCAGCTGGCCGCTGCGCTCAGGGCCGTGGGCATCTTCCCGCCAGTTTAGGCGGTTGTAACGTACAGGGGCGGTTTTGTGTCACCGATTTTCCATCGACATGGCAGAACGGGCATCCAACCCCCCGAAAAAGCGACATTATTGCAACAGTCGCCGTCATTGTGCGCTTGCACCCGGTTTACGGAGGGGTTAGACACTCCGCGCACTCGGTGGCTCCACATCTCTACTAGTAGGGGAAACGTATGAGGAAACTCGTCATAGGGTTGGCGCTAGCATCTACTGCTATCGCTACGCCCGCTTTCGCACGAGACAACAGCTGGTACCTTGAACTCGACTTCGGCGGCATGATCGTCGAAGACGCCGATCTTGACGTCAACGGTGTGAATAACGCCGCGACGGCCGAGTTCGACGCGGGCTTCGACGGTGGCGCGGTTGTCGGTTACGACTTCGGTCCTTTCCGTCTGGAAACCGAAGCCAGCTATCGCGAAGCTAACGTCAAGTATGTGTCTGGCAAGGCCAGCAACCTGTCGTTCATGGTCAATGGCCTGCTCGACTTCGGTCCCGATGACGGCATTCAGGGCTTCGTCGGCGGCGGTGTTGGCGTTGCTCGCGTCGATGCCGACTACATCGACGATTCCGACAGCGGCTTTGCATGGCAGGCCCTGGCCGGTGTCCGCGCTCCGCTGAACGACCACTGGGACGTCGGCGTGAAGTACCGCTTCATGAACGTCAGCAATGTCGATCTGGTCGACACGACCGGCGCGGCCGTGAGCACCCGCTGGCGCTCGCACTCGCTGATGGGCACCCTGGCGTACAACTTCGGTGAGCCGGCTGCTCCGCCGCCGCCTCCGCCGCCGCCGCCGCCGCC
>NZ_JALHLG010000065.1 GCF_022832375.1 Novosphingobium beihaiense | reverse complement strand
GGGCGCGCGCGGCGCCGGTGCGCGCCCGCGCAGCCTGCACCGAAGGATGCGCGTCGAGCGCGGCGGTCACGTCGGCCGTATCGGGAAGGCCCGGCTCCGCTTCGGCATGAAGCGGGGTGGAAAGGGCTCCGATCAGGGCCGCACCGGCCAGCAGCAGCTTACGCATCGGCCGTCTCCCCGTTCGATTGCGGATGGTTTCGGTCTCCCGCTTCGCGTTCCGCGCGGCCTTCCCCGAAACGTTCGTAAAGCATGGGCAGCAGGATCAGCGTCAGCAGCGTGGAGGAGACGAGCCCGCCGATCACCACGACCGCGAGCGGTTTCTGGATTTCCGAGCCCGGCCCGCTGGCGAAAAGCAGCGGGACAAGGCCGAAGGCGGCGATGGTCGCGGTCATCAGCACCGGCCGCAGCCGCCGTTCGGCTCCGCGCCGCACCGCTTCGGACAAGGGCACGCCCTCTTCGCGAAGCTGGCGGAAGTAGCTCACCATGACGAGGCCGTTGAGCACCGCGATACCCAGCAGGGCGATAAACCCGACCGAGGCAGGCACCGAAAGGTATTCGCCTGAAACCGCCAGCGAAATCATCCCGCCCACCAGCGCGAAGGGGATCATCGCGAGGATCAGCAGCGAGGCGCGCAGCGAGCTGAGCGTCGCGTATAGCACCACGAAGATCATCAGCAGCGAGATCGGCAGCACCACCATCAGCCGGGCCGAGGCGCGCTGCTGGTTTTCGAACTGGCCGCCCCAGACGATGCGGTAGCCCGACGGCAGCTTCACGTGGGCGGCGATGTCGGCCTTGGCTTCCTCGACATAACCCACGAGATCGCGCCCCGAAACGAAAGCCTGCACCAGCGCGTAGCGCGAGCCGTTCTCGTGCTCCAGCTTCACCGGGCCTTCGACGCGCTCCACACTGGCAACGTCGCTGGCGCGCACGAGCTGGCCACTGGGCGAGCGGTAAAGTGTATCGGCGAAGGCCTGCGGCGTCAGCGCTTGTCCTTCGCCGCGAATGACGATGGGCACCCGGCGGATACCTTCGGCCACTACGCCCGCGCGCACGCCCTCGACTTGCGCGCGCATCGCGTCCTGCAATTCGTTGACGGGCATCCCGGCGCGCCCGGCGGCGACACGGTCGATATCGAGCTGGAGGTAATCGACGCGGTCGTCCGCGACGGTCATCGCCTCGCTAGTGCCCTTGATACCTTGCAGGCGGCCCTGAATCCGGGAGGCGATGCTGGACAGTTCCTTGAGGTCCGGCCCGAAGATCTTTATCGCCAGATCGCCGCGCGCGCCGGTGAGCATTTCGGAAATGCGCATCTCGATCGGCTGGGTGAAGCTGGGCTCGATGCCCGGCAGGTTGACAAGCGCCTTGCGCAGCTGTTCGACGAGCCAGCCCTTATCCGCCACGCGCCATTCCTCGCGCGGTTTTAGTTTCAGGAAGGTGTCGGTCTCGTTGAGGCCCATGGGATCGAGCCCCAGTTCGTCCGAGCCGACGCGGGCGACCACTTCCTCCACTTCGGGCACGTGCGAGAGGATCGCGCGCTGGACCTTGAGATCGCCCTCGACACTGTGGTCGAGCGAGATCGAAGGCAGCTTGGTGAGCTGCACGATCACCGAACCTTCGTCCATCGTCGGCAGAAAGGTCTTGCCGGTCACCGAATAGGCGAAGACCGTGACCAGCAGCGACAGTCCGGCCACGCCGTAAACCGCTTTGCGGTTGGCGAAGGCCGCCGCCAGCAGCGCGTGGTAGCGCGGGCCGATCTGGCGCATCAGCCAGGGTTCGTGATGGCTTTCATCCGCTTTCACTTTCAGCACGAAGTAAGCCATCACCGGCACCAGCGTCAGCGAGAGCACCAGCGCCGAGAGCAGTGCGAGCACGATCGTTAGCGCCACTGGAGCGAACAGCTTGCCTTCCAGCCCCTGCAGCGTCAGCAGCGGCAGGAACACCAGCGCGATGATCGCCATGCCCGAAGCCACCGGCTTCGACACTTCGGCGGCGGCGACAATGACGTTGTGCAGCTTGCCTCCGCGCGCGTGTTTGGGATCGGAGAGCCGCTCCACCACGTTCTCGACCACCACGACCGCGCCATCGACCAGCATACCCACGGCGATGGCAAGGCCGCCCAGGCTCATCAGGTTGGCGGTCAGGCCGATCGAGCGCATGAAGATGAACGTCAGCAGCGCCGCCATCGGCAGGGCGAGCGCGACGATCACCGAAGCGCGCACATCGCCGAGGAACAGCAGCAGCAGGACGACGACGAGCAGCGTCGCTTCGATCAGGGCTTCCTCGACCGTGCCGACGGCGCGTCCGATCAGGTCCGAACGGTCATAGAATACCGAGATGCTCATGCCCTTGGGCAGGCTGGTCTGCAGTTCGGCAAGGCGTTCCTTCACGCCGTTCACCACTTGCGCCGCATCCGCGCCGCGCAACCCGATCACAAGGCCCTCGACCGCCTCGCCCTTGCCGTCCTTGGTGACGGCGCCGTAGCGGGTGAGGCTGCCGGTGCGGACATCGGCCACATCGCCCACGCGCACGATCTTGCCCCCGGTGCTGCGCACCACGACGGCGGAGAGATCGTCGAGCGTGTGGATCGCCCCGGTGGCGCGCACGATTAGCGCTTCCTCGCCTGAGACGAGGCGGCCCGCGCCATCGTTGCGGTTGGAGGCTTCAATGGCTGCGGCGAGATCGGAGACGGTGAGATCGGCGGCGGCCAGCGCCGAGGCATCGGGCACCACTTCGAAAGTCTCGGCGTAGCCGCCCAGTGCGTTCACATCTGCCACGCCGGGCACCGTGCGCAGGGCCGGGCGAATCACCCAGTCGAGTGTGCGGCGTTTTTCGGCGAGGCTCTGCGGCCCCTCGATCGTAAACATGTACATGTCTGACAGCGGCGTGGAGATCGGCGCCATGCCGCCGCTGACGCTGGCGGGAAGGTCTCCCATCACGCCGTTCAGCCGCTCCGAAACCTGGGTGCGGGCCCAGTAGATGTCGGTGCCGTCGGCAAAGTCGATGGTCACATCGGCAATCGCGTACTTGGCCACCGAGCGCAGCGTCGCCTGATGGGGAATGCCCAGCATTTCCATCTCGATCGGTGCGATCACGCGGCTTTCGACTTCCTCCGGCGTCATGCCCGGCGCCTTGAGGATGATCTTTACCTGCGTGGAGCTGATGTCCGGAAAGGCATCGATAGGCAGGCGCAGGAAGGCCCATGCGCCCAGCCCCGCAAGGCCCAGCGCCAGACCCAGGACGGCAAGGCGCCAGGCCAGCGCGCGTTCGACAAGCTTGCGCAGCATGGGCTTACTGCTCCGCCAGCAGGGATTTGAGTTCGGCAATGCCGCTGACTGCAACCGGTTCGCCCGCCTTCAACCCGGAGGTCAGGATCGCCTTTCCCCCGGCATTGGCAACCACGGAGACCGCGCGCCGCACGAAACGCCCGCGCTCCTGCACGAAGACCACATCGTCCTCGCCCATGCGGGTGACGGCCTGCGAGGGCACGGAGACGCCTGCCTGCGCCTTGCCGGACAGGCCGCTGACAATCGCCATCACGCCGCGCCCGGGAACCAGTCCATCGGTGGAATCGAGGCGCGCCTTGGCGGCGATGGAACGCGTTGCGGGATCGAGCGACGCGCCGACAGACACGATCCGGCCGCCGACCGAAGCCCCGCCCGAAGCGGGAACCGACACGCGCATCCCCGGATGCACTTGCCCGGCCAGCCGCTCCGGCAATTGCAAGTCGAGCGTGAGCGCGGCGGTATTCTCGATCACGAAAGGCGCCATCTCGCCGCCCACCGGCCCGCCCGTCTCGATCGAGACGGTCGCCACCCGGCCACTGATCGGCGCCCGCAAGGTCACAGTGCCATCACTGCCCGCGCCCGCCAGCGAGAGCAGGCGGCGGTTTTCGGCCACCGTCGCTTCGGAGCGGCGTAGCGTGGCTGCGGCTTCGTCCGCCCGGGCCCCGGCCACGATACCGTCGCGCGCCAGCGTTTCCAGCCGCTTGGCGCGGGCGCGGTCGACGGCGAGGTCAGCCTGCGCGCGGGAGAGATCGGCGCTGAACTGCACCGGCTCCGCGGCATGGACGATCGCCAGCGGCTGGCCGCGCCGGACTTGCTGCCCTTGCAGCACCATGACTTGCCGGACCGTTCCGCTGAACGGTGTCGTTACCGCCACTTTCGCCTCCGGCGGCAGAGAGACTTGCCCCGGGACCGTACCAAGCGGCACGGCATCGGCCTGCACCGCTGCCTGCGTGCGAATGCCCAGCTTGCGCACCTGTTCGGCGCTCAGCGCGCCGGGATCGCCTGTGGGCGTCTCGGCGGCGTCCTGCGGCGCGGCATCGGGCTTGAAAGCATAGTAGGCCCCGCCCGCGACAGCGAGCAGGGCAGCGGCGGCACCGGCTATGAGGGGGGCGATAAGGGGCTTGTTCATGCACGGGGAGATGGTCCCCCAAGCTGACAGGACCCTGTCAGTTTCGGTTTCTATTGACAGCTTTCAGCGTCGCCGCCGATGACGCCCTATGTAACGAAGCAGAGAGGATAAGGCCTTGCGGCTGCTGCTTGTGGAAGACGACGAACAACTGGCCGCGCGCCTGTCAGACCGCCTGCGCGGCGCGGACTTCGCGGTCGATGTCGCCCGCAGCCGCGAGGAAGGCGAGGCCTGGCCGGACATGGACAAGATGGCCGCCGTCGTGCTCGATCTGGGCTTGCCCGACGGCACCGGCATGGACCTGCTCAAGTACTGGCGCCAGCGCAAGGTCGATTGCCCGATCCTGATCCTCACCGCGCGCGGAAGCTGGCAGGACAAGGTCGAAGGCCTCAATGCCGGGGCGGACGATTTCGTGGTCAAGCCGGTGCGTTTCGAGGAACTGCTGGCCCGGCTCCACGCGCTGCTGCGCCGTCAGTCCGGCCATCGCGATACCTGGATCGAGGAAGCGGGCATCCGGCTCGATCCGGTCGCGCGCGATGTGCAGTGCGATGGCGAACCGCTGGCGCTCAGCAAGCAGGAATTCCGCCTGCTCAACCTGTTCATCCGCCGTCCAGGGCAGATCCTCTCGCAGGCTGATATCGGCGAGCATCTCTACGATCTGGACAGCCACCGCGATCTCAATGCCGTGGAAGTGCTGGTGTCCCGCCTGCGCCGCAAGATCGGGGCCGAGCGTATCCGCACCGTGCGCGGGCTCGGCTACAGGTTCGGCAAATGACGGCCGTTTCCGGAGAGCAGAATCGCCGCTGGCACTGGCGCTCGCTGCGTGTCCGCATTCTGCTGGCAACGCTGCTGTGGGTCGCGCTCGGCATTGGCGGCATCTGGTATTCGGCAACGCGCCTGTTCGCCAAGCACGTGGAAGCCAGCTATCACGACGAACTGAAAGTCCATATCAAGGAACTGGCAGGCCTTGTGAAAGTGGAGCCGGACGGGACGTTGCGGATGGACCGTCCTTTGTCGGACCCGCGCTATCTGGTGCCGCTATCCGGCTTCTATTGGCAGGTAAGCCTGGAGGGGCACGAGACGATTCGCTCTGCCTCGATGACGCGCGGATCGCTGGATGAAAGCGTCGCGCATGACAGTACCATTCACCACCATGTCGAAAAAGGGCCGAGCGGGCCGACGATTACCTATGGTTTCATCCGCGATGTGCCGGGGGCGGGCGAAGTCCACTATGTGATCGCGACCGACGAGCGGCTTCTTGACGAGACCATTGCCAGTTTCACCCGCGAATTGACGGTATGGCTGATCGCGCTGGCCTGTGCGCTGGTGGCGACGGGCTTTCTCGTCGTGACGTTCGGCCTGCGCCCGCTGGACCGCCTTGCCAGCGCGACCGCGCGGTTGCGGGCCGGGACTGCGCGCGAACTGGAGGGCGATTACCCTACGGAAATCGCGCCGCTGGTGGCCGATCTCAACGCCTTTATCGACCGCAGCCGCGAAACCGTGGCCCGCGCGCGCGTGGAGGCGGGCAATCTTGCCCACGCCCTGCGCACGCCGCTGGCCGTGATTACCGACGAGGCGGAGCGGCTTGCCCAGACCGAACGGACCTCCCGCTCCGCGCAGACGCTGCTCGAACAGAGCCAGATCATGGTTCAGCAGATCGAATACCAGTTGGCCCGCGCGCGTTCGGGGGCCAGTGCCCGCAGCCCGGGCATGGCCAGCCGGATCGAAGAGGTTCTGCCGCCGATCCTCTCCGCGATGCACCGTTTGCATGCGGGAAAGACCTTTGCCGTGCACCAGCCCGAGGGGCTGGACACGGCGGTGCCGGTGGACCCGGTGGACTTGTCTGAACTTCTCGCGATTCTCCTCGACAATGCGGGAAAGTGGGGGCGCAGTGAGGTTTCGATCGGGATGGAGGAGGCCCCGGAGGGATTGCTGGTGCGCATAGCCGACGACGGGCCGGGGCTCGCCGCGGAGCAGGCGGCGGAGGCCTTTCGTATCGGCACGCGCTTCGATCCCGGCATTCCCGGGTCCGGGCTGGGGCTGGCCATCGCAAAGGACATTGCCGTGGCCTATGGCATGACTATCGAGCTTTGCCCGCGCGGCGATGGGCGGAGCGGTCTGGAAGTCCGTCTCACCATCAGCCGCGCCTGAGGGAGCGGATCACATGGGCGATGCGGCGCTTCGCGGGGCCGTGCTTTCGTCTTCCGGCGGGACGGCCGTCTCGATTTCGGGCTCCGGCACCTGGAACAGGCGAGCGGGGGATGCTGCCCCGGCAGGTCCGGCGCGGGACGTCATGCTGACGAACCAGGGGGATAGCAGCAGGCCAAGCGTCAGCGGCGACAGCCAGAGTGCCAGCACCGGATCGAATGCCGCGGTTGCCGCGAAGAGCAGCCCGAGGCCGAGGTGCTCGCGCATGTCGGGAATGGCCTCGCGCACGGTAATGCGGCGGCCTTCGCGCGTCTGCGTGGCCCAGTTCGTCGAGATGCCGAGCAGCATGCCGGCCAGGGCCTTGGTCTGCGCCAGCATTGCGACAGGGGCGAAGAGGATAGCCAGCGGGACGTCGGCCGCGACCGAGCGCAGGACGGCCAGCGTGCCGCCGAAGCTGCGGCGGCGCACGCGGCTGGAGAGGAGCCAGACAAGGCCCATCAGCTTGGGGCCGAACAGCAGCAGCACGGTTAGCCATAGCACGCTGGGCGGGGCAGCGCTCACCAGCCCTTCGCTTGCGCCTCCGGCAGCCTGGGCGATGGCCACGATCAGCAGCAAGAGCCAGCCGGGCGAGGTCAGATAGGCGGAGGCGCCGATCAGCAGGTGCAGGCGGCTGGTCCAGTGCAGGCCGGATACGCCCAGCAGGCGCAAGTGTTGCAGATTGCCCTGCATCCAGCGCCGGTCGCGAATGGCATGATCGACCACGGTGGGCGGATATTCTTCGTAGCTGCCGCCGATCATCACCATATGCACGGCCCAGCCCCGCCGGCGCAGCAGCGCGGATTCCAGCATGTCGTGGCTGAGAACATGGCCGCCGAACGGGGCCTTGCCGGGCAGTTCGGGCAGCCCGCAGCTTTCGGCGAAAGCGCGGGTGCGCACGATCGCGTTATGGCCCCAGAAGTTCGCTTCCGAGCCCGACCACCATAGCAGGCCTGCCGAAGCGATCGGACCGTAGGCTTCGCTGGCGAAACGCATCCAGCGCTGGAACAGCGTGCGGGCATTGACGATCATCGGCACGGTTTGCAGCAGGCCGATGGAGGGGCGCTCTTCCATGATCGCCGCCATGCCCACGATCGCGTCCCCGCTCATGATCGAGTCCGCGTCCAGCACGAGCATGCACTCGTAGGCCCCGCCAAAGCGGCGGACCCATTCCGCGATGTTCCCGGGCTTGCGCGCGGTGTTCTTTTCGCGGCGCCGGTAATAGACCGGGATCGGTGCTTCGGCGGCCACCTCGCGCCAGGCTGCCAGTTCGCGCTTGCCTTGAAATGCGTTGGAATCGCTGAGCACGAAGAAATCGATCCAGTCGCCGCCGCCTGCGGCATGGATGGACCGGGCCATCGCGCGCACCCGCCCGAATGTGGCTTCCACGCTTTCGTTATAGACCGGCATGAGCACGGCGGTGCGGTGGCGCAGCGCCGCTGCCGGGCTGGGAATGGCCGAAAAACCGGGGTGCTCGCCGCTGATGAGCTTGAGGAAGCCGATGGTGGAATTGACGAAACCAAAGGCGATCCAGCTGAACAGCGGCACGAAGAACAGCAGCAACGCCACTTCGAACGGATCGAGCCCGTCGCGCGAGAAGGTGAAGCGCAGCTCGCTCGACGCGGCAAGGCCGATGACGGCGGTCAGCGCGATCAGCAGCAGCCGCTTCACCAGCATGCCGTGCGGCTGGGTGATGACTTCGATGGAGCCCGGAGCGCTGCCGTGAAGCCGCTGGATGGGCATCTCCAGGGGCGCTTCAGCGGGAAGCTGGGACAAGGGCTTGGTGCGGGGTGTGGCGTGGGGGCTGGTCATGGCTTGATCATCTTGATGACGGTTTCGCTGAGCGCGGAGTCTCCGCGCTTGAGGTAGAGGCGGAATTCTGGGCGCGGGGCAGTGGTAGTGCGCACGTCGAGCATGACCCGCCAGCGCGCGTCCATCCCTGCGACGGGATAGGCGGCCGAGGCCAGAACGGCTTCCGCGGGCAAGTCCGTTGCCGCTTCGATCCCGGCCTTGCGCCCCAGTCCTGCCAGGACCGGGCCGGCAAAGTCGAAGACATATTTGTGCGCGCCTGGCACGGGGGGCTCGCCGGGCCTGCCCGCCGGGCCTTCGAACATGTCGACGCAGCGGGCATTGGCGCCTTCGGACAGATCGCGCGAAGTCCAGTTCAGGCGGTAGGCGAAATCGCGCTGCCCGCCCCGCCGGGCGGGCGCATCGCTGGTCCAGAAGGCGACGATGTTGTCCTGCGTTTCGCCATCGGTGGGCATTTCGTAGAGCATGACACTGCCGGGGCCCCAGTCGCCGGAAGGGGTGGCCCAGAGCGAAGGGCGCCGGTCGTAGAAGGCGCCGTCGTCCTGATAGTGATCGAACACTTCGTCGCGCTGCATCAAGCCGAAGCCCTTGGGACTGTCCGCCTGGAACGTCGTGATGCGCGCGGCGGACGGGTTCTCCAGCGGGCGCCATATGCGCTCACCGGTGCCGGACCAGATCGCCAGCCCGTCGGAATCGTGGATTTCCGGGCGCCAGTCGGCGCGGCGGTTGTGCTGATCGTACCAGAACATGCTGGTGGCGGGGGCCAGGCCCAGCCGTGCGATATCGCGGCGGAAGAACAGGCTGGCCTGGACATCCTGCTGTACGCCTGCGGCACTCTTGCGGCAGTCAAAGGCATAGGCGCCGGTCAGGCTCGGCCCGTCGAGCAGGGCGTGGATGCGGATATGGCCAGGGCCGAGCGGTTCCAGCCAGAAGGCCGTAAAGGCGGGGAACTCCTCCGGTTCATCCGTGCCCGTGCCAACTGCGATGCCGCGTGCCGACAGCCCGTACTGGCCGAGCGAACCGGAAGTGCGGAAATAGGAGGCGCCGAGATAGGCGAGCCAGTCGCTCGCAAGGCCTTCGTCCATGACACGCAGCCCCGCCGGATCGGCCTGCTTGCCGCTTGTGAACAGCCCTGTGGTATCCAGCAGCCTGCGCGCCCGGCCGTCTGCCACGAGATGGATGGCAACGGCGTGTTCGGCAATGCGCCGCGCGGCAGGGAACAGGCGGATCGAACCGTCGAGCGCTTCTGCGGGGCCATAAGTCAGCTTTCCGAACGCATCGAAATCCGGCGCAAGATGGGGAGGCGGTTCCGGGGCTGCATAAGGAGCGGCGGCAAGACGGCGAGCCTGCTGGACCAAGCCGTGCCATGAAAACGGCTGCGGCGTCCCGAAACGGGGGCTTGCGGCTTTGAGCGGGGCGGGAAGGGCGGCAAGGCCAAACCCTGCTGCAAGAAGTGTGGCCGCTTCCCTGCGTGTCAGTGTCCCGGGGAACCCGGGCACGGTGCCGGAGGGCGTTGCGGGGCTGGCCGTCTGCGATGGGGCAAGGGGATCGGGTATCGCTGTCATCCTTGGAATTGCTTCCACCAATGCAAGCTCAGACGCCCGGGGCGGCAAAAGGTTGCGCCGCCGGGCAGTTTCAATCCCGATTTTGTGATGCGCCGCGCATGCCGATGATAACCTGATCGCCGGGTTTGACGGCGCCGGAAAAGATTTCCGTCCGGCTGCCGTCGCTGCCTCCGGCCGTCACGTAGACGCGTTGCGGTGTGCCGCCTTCCCCAAGGAGATAGACTTGCGCGCGGGACCGGTCAGCCGGGGCGTCGGGTGCGAATTGCAGTGCGGCATCGGGCACGAGCAATGCGTTGTGCCGTTCGGGAAGGGCGATCTCCAGTACCGCTTCCATGCCGGGATGGAGATCCTCCCCCGGGGTTTCCAGCACGAAGACCGCATGGGCACCATCGCCGTCCCTGCTGATCCGGGACAGTTTTGCGTGCCATGTGCGTTCGGGCAGGCTGTCGAACCGTACCGTGGCCTGGGTGCCGGGCTTCAGCCGGGCAGGCTCGCCGTTGGCCCATGGGACGGTAATCGCCAGACTGTCATTGTCGGGCGTGAGCCTGAACAGCAGGGAGCCTTCGCGGACCTGCTGCCCTGCCTGGACAACCGGCGCTTCCAGAAAACCGGCGAACGGGGCACGGATCGTGGTGCCGTCCATTTGCTTGCGGCGGGCCGCGAGTTTCAGCCGCGCGGCTTGGAGCCTTTCCTGTGCGGCTTGCTGTTCCTGTGCGGCGCGCGCGGCTTCGGCGCGCGCCGAAGCCAGTTCGTTGCGCGAGGGCACGCGCCCTTCCGATTTGGCCCAGACCCTTTCGAAGCGGGCGAGCTGTTCGGATTTCTGAGCCGCGACAGCCTGCATCGCCTTGAGGTCGGCCTGGGCGGCTTCGAGACTGGCCTTGTCCGCTTCCAGCAACTGCTTCAGCGCCCCGGCGTCGATACGGGCCAGTTCCTGTCCGCGTTCGACATGTCCGGCAGAGGCCACGGCCAGCTGGGCAATGGTTCCGTCTGCACGCGAACGGATCGTCAATTCCCGGCTGCCGCGAACAACGCCGCGTTCGGAAACCTGGGGTGTCAGATCCCCGGCCTCGGCAGGGGCGAAATAGTATGGGCTCTCCACCCCGGTAAGGAAGCGCATCGCCAGAAAGACGGCGGCCAGCAAGGCTATGGCCAGCAGGACGATCCCGGCGATGTGACGGCGCCTGCGTTTCGGATGGGCGCCCAGAAAGGCATCAAGCGGCGAAGGACCGGAACCGCTGTCTTCATTCACACACGAGTACCTCGTTGGGATCCTGCGGCGGCACGTCCGGCGCGAGATCTGCGTTTTCCCAGCCGCCGCCGAGCCCGGTCCACAAGCGGATCGTGGCCTTGGCCACGTCGGCCCGCGCAGTGACGCGGGCTTCCGCAAGGGCGAGCGCAGCGGCTTCCGCTACGAAAAGCGTGGCGAAGCCTTCGGTTCCGTTGCGGTAAGCCAGGCGCGCATCTTCGGCGGTGTTGCGCGCCTGCGCGGCCTTTTGCGCGAGGCTGCTTTCACGCGCCGTGGCCGAGGCAAGGGCGTCGCGCAGCCGGGCGGCATCGCCTTCCGCCTGATCCTTTGCCTTGTGAAGCGTCGTGCGGGCCTGCTGCGCAAATTCATCCGCCGCGGATTCAGCGGCATCGCCTTCCGCATCGAGCAGGGCGGCCGGAAGCCCCTTGCGGATCAGTTGCGCGGCAAGCTGCTGCCGCAAGGCTCGCAGGTCCGCGCGGCGTCCGGGATCGAAAGTGTCTGCCGGAACTGGCTGAGCGGCGATGTCCGGCACCTGGCCGTTCTGGCCCAGCAGTTGTTCCAGCGCCTTGCCGTCCATGCCCGTGCTTTCGGCGAGAGCGGCCCGGGCCTTGGCATAGCGGGTGCGCAAGGCGTCGAGTTCGCTTGTGGTTACGGCCTGCAGCGAACCGGCAAGGCCGGTGTCGATCCCCGGAACAAGCCCCGCCTCGCGGCGGAAGGCCGCGATTTCGGCATTGTCGTTGAACTGCGATTGCAGGGTCTCGCGCAGAGCCAGCACTTCCTGGAGGCGGCGCGCTTCGATGTATTCGGAAGCGATCTTCGCAGCCAGTGCCGCGCGATGACCGGCATGGCGGTAAGCGCGGGCGAGGCGAAGGGTGCTGTCCGCCTCGCCGTCCTTGGTATCGAAGAGGCGCTTGATCTGGATGTCGATACGTCCGGCACGGGCTTCGGCGCGCGTTGCCGCTTTCTGCAATGCCAGAGCTTCGCACTGCATGGACTGGTTGCCGGCCAGCCCTTGCTCGACGAGTTGAGAGAGCACGGGATCGCCTGCATTCCGCCACCAGTGGCCAGGCACGGCGCTGTCTGCCTGTGCGGGCAGGGCAGGGGAAGCCAGGGGCGTTCCGGTGTCCGGGCGGCCGTGGGTGCAGCCTGCCGTCAACAGGACAAGGGCTGCCATTGCGGGAAAGGCCGATGCCCGAACGCGCACGGAGGGCAAGGGCTGAGTAACGAGTTCGCTCACGCCTAGGAGATAGCAACGATGGGCAGCATGGCAATCGCCTTGTGGTGGAATGTGGCGAAATGTGGCGTGAGGCCGGGCGAAAACGAAAATGCCCGCTGTGCCGTGGCGCCGATCTTACGAATGAAACACAGCCCTTCTATGAATCGCGGAGCAGCACCGTCCTTGCAGATGAAACCCTGACGGCCGGTTCTTGCTTACGGGGCGGCGTACCTGCGCTGCCCGTTCATACGAAACGGAATACGATTCATGGCCTTACCTCACGACCGCCGCAGTTTCATCCGCCACCTGATCGCGACAGGCGGCGCGGCGGCGGGGTTCATGCCGTCGATTGCACGGGCGCTGGAAATTCCGGCCAGCCGCCGCACCGGCACGATTCAGGACGTGGAACATGTGGTGATCCTTACGCAGGAAAACCGGGCCTTCGACCACTACTTCGGCACGCTGCGCGGGGTCCAGGGCTATGGCGACCGGTTCACCATTCCGGCCCCGCCGCTGGCGCAGGCGCCGCGCCGCACGGTTCTGGTCCAGCCCAACGAGCATGATGGGCAAAGCCCGGAGCTGATCGCCCCGTTCCGGCTCGACACGCAGGCTGATTTCCGGCTCTACCGGCCGCTCGGCACACCGCATGGTTTCCCCGACAGTCAGGCCGCGTGGGACAACGGGCGCATGGGCGAATGGCCGCGCCACAAGCACAACCATGCCATGGCCCATTTCACGCGTGAGGATCTGCCGTTCCAGTATGCGCTAGCCGAGGCTTTCACCTTGTGCGATGCCTATCATTGCGCGCTGCACCTTTCGACCAATCCCAACCGGCTCTACATCTGGACCGGCACGCACGATCCGCAGGCAAAGGCAGGCGGCCCGGCGATCGACAATGGCTACGACGAGCTGGATGCCGATCCGCGCGGAAGCGGCGGCTATAGCTGGACGACTTATCCCGAACGGCTGATGGCGGCCGGGATCGGCTTCCAGATCTATCAGGACATGGCCGATAACTTCAGCGACAACCCGCTGGTGGGGTTCCAGCGCTACAGGGCGGCTGACAAGGCCAGCGATGGCGCACTGGCCGGTCTCGCGTCCCGGACGATCCGCACCCGCGATCTCGATATGCTGAAACACGATGTCGAGGAAAAGCGCCTGCCGCCGGTATCGTGGATCGTGGGCCCCACGCACTTTTCCGAGCATCCCAGCGTGTCCACTCCGCTGGAAGGCGCCGAGTACATTGCCCGCGTGCTCGATGCGCTGACGGCTGACCCCGAAGTCTGGGCGCGCACGGTCCTGCTCGTCAATTTTGATGAGAACGATGGCTTGTTCGATCATGTGCCGCCGCCAGCGCCGCCTGCCCGTGCCCGCGGCGCCTCCACGATTCCGGCGGATGACGAATACCACGTCCATTCGCAGACGGAGGCGGATGCGCCATACCTGCACCGCCCCTACGGACTGGGTCCGCGCGTGCCGATGTATGTGATTTCACCCTGGAGCAAGGGCGGGCACGTCGCTTCCGAAGTCTTCGATCACACCAGTGTGATCCGTTTTCTGGAAACGCGCTTCGGCGTGCGCGAGCCCAATATCAGTGCCTGGCGCCGGGCCGTGTGCGGGGATCTGACGTCATGCTTCGATTTCTCGAAGACCGCCACGGACGATTTCATGGCCGCGCTGCCGCCGACGCGCGCGCTTTCCGATCGTGCGTCGGGGCTCAAGAACATTCAGCCGCCGCTGCCGGACGGCATTGTCGCTCCCGTGCAGGAAACCGGCCTGCGCCCAAGGCGGGCGACGCCGTACCGGCTCGACGCCTGGCTTCAGCGCGATGCGGCAGGAACCTCGCTGGTTTTCGCCAATGCGGGTGAGGAGCGGGCAGCCGTTTTCCATCTTTACGACATCAACGATCTGGCCGCCGATCCGGCGCGCTACACGGTGGGCGCACGCGAACGTTTGAAGGATGCCATTCCGGCGGCGCCCGAGCGTAGGGACGCTGATCTGTTTATCGTGGGCCCGAACGGGTTTCACCGCAGGCTGCAGGGGCGGGCAGACCGCTTTTCGGCGCGGATCGAGGCCAGTCATGCCGGAAAGGCCGAACTGGTGCTGGTCAATCTGACACAGGCGCCGCTGTCCGTC
Source organism: Novosphingobium beihaiense (assembly GCF_022832375.1). Classification (GTDB taxonomy): domain Bacteria; phylum Pseudomonadota; class Alphaproteobacteria; order Sphingomonadales; family Sphingomonadaceae; genus Novosphingobium; species Novosphingobium beihaiensis. Next base: position 4,283 of record NZ_JALHLG010000065.1, on the reverse strand, counting down.
GCGCTGGAGGACAGCGCTTACGGCCAGCCTGCCACAGTCATTGCGCTCAAGCCGGGGGATGCCGTGCGCAAGCCGCTGGATCTCTCCGCGAGCCATGGCTGGTATGACTTGGGCCTTACCGCGCAAGGGCAGTTCTGGCGCATGGCCGGGCATGTGGAAAGCGGCAAGGCCTCGTTCTCCGATCCCGCTGCCGGAGGGACAGGGCCGCTGAGTTTGCTCTGACGCGCGCGGGTGGAATGAGCGCGGGTGGAATGACAGGCAGGACCGGTGCCGGTATGATCCGGCGATGCACATGGAAGCCATTCTCTCGGAGATACGCCAGCAGTTGCCTGCGGCACTCACTGTCGATGCCGCAACGGTCGAAACGGTATGGGGCGAGCCGGGGGCCTATGTATTGCTGATGGACCTGGAAAGCCCGGTTCGTTTCGCCCGCAAGGGCATAGCTGCAACTTCGCTTTCGGGCTGGCTTGTCTATGCGGGCAGCGCGCGTGGCCGCGGCGGTATCGGGGCCCGTCTGCGGCGGCATTTCCGCCAGGACAAGAAAGTCCATTGGCATGCCGATGAACTGACGAACACCGCCGCAAGGCTTTCCGCGCTGGCCATTCCGGAGGGCGCGGAATGCAGCATCGTGGCCCGGCTTACGGCATCGGGCCGGTTCGAAACCGCGCTGGCGGGGTTCGGCAGCAGCGATTGCCGGTGCTGCCAAGCCCATCTGCTCAGGCCTCAAGGTGCGCTCATAGAGGCGACAGGTTCGCGGTCTGATGAACGAAAACGACCTCGCGCACAAAATTACTGACAGGCCCATGCCCAGTGGATGCTGGCAGATTGAGGCTACGACGCCGAATGGTTCAGGGGCGCGCTCGAGTAGAAGGGCATCAAACCCTGCATTCCGAACCGCAAACCCCGTTCTATGCCCGTCAAATACGACAAGCGCCGGTACAGGCGGCGCAACCGTATCGAGATCATGTTCGGCCGCCTAAAGGATTCGCGATGCGTAGACGCACGCATCTTCTTCGCGGCGGATACGTTCAAGCGATCCGTCAATAAGGCCGGGGCGACCGTGAATGCGCCGATTGCACATATCCAAGGATATGCTGGAAGCTTGGATGCGAAAACAACTCCTTTCCGGCGTCGTTAGAAGAGTATCGCAATCACTCGCGGGGCGCTACATTGCCTCTCATGGACTTAGAACTTCTTCTCCTTTCACACACAGGCCGCCGTTTTGCGAATGCGAAGAGGCAATGCTACAATGCCTTGATCACACTGGTCTCCGTCTTTTCGGTTGTGCTCATTGCAAGCCAGGCTAAGGCGGCCGACAATGACACGTTTGAGGCCGTCCGGGCAGCAGACACCGCGATTGCCAGGATCGGGTACCGCCTCGCCACGACCAATGCACCGCTTTGCGACAGCCTCCAGCCGGGGCTTGGATTAGTCTTGCAAACACCGGAACAATATGGACTAGGCTTCCGCGCAGATGCTGTCCGGCACTTCCATATGGATGGGCCAGTGGGCGTGGAAGCGGTGCTTCCTGACTCTCCCGCGGCGGCGGCCGGAATCGAGGCTGACGATGTGCTGACAGTCGCCGGGCCGGTCCAGTTCAAAGTGCCCGCGCCGGATGTCCCAGCTACGACCCAAGGACTAATCCATCTCAGCGCGCAGATTGCCGCACTGCCGGCGAATGCCCCGGTCGAGATCCATGGGCGGCGAAATGGTCAGGATTACGTGCGCACCGTCACCCCGGTTCCTGCCTGTCGCACGCGCTTCGAAATGCTGATCAGCGATGGCTACACGGTGCAATCGGACGGCGAAATGGTACAGGCAAGCAGCCGTTTCTTCCAAGAATATCCCGAGGACCAGATCGCTGCACTGCTTGCGCACGAATTCGCACACAACATCCTGCACCACCGCGAGCGCATGGAAGAAATGGGCCTTTCGTTCGGCATGCTGGCGGGCTTTGGCCGGAATGTCCGGTATTTTCGTGAAACCGAACTGCAGGCGGACATTCTGTCGGTCTCGCTGCTCGCGAATGCAGGCTACGACCCTGCAGCGATCGTACGGTTCTGGCAGACATTCGGCCCCTCTCATGCAAGCAGCATTTTCCTAAGCCGGTCACACCCCTATTGGAAGGACCGCGTAGCCACGATTGAAAAGGCGATCGCCAATCTAGGCACCGCCCGTCCGAGCCGGCCCGCCGTTCTGGCCTCGCGCGAAAAGCCCCTCGACGGCGACTGGAAGGCGCTGTTGGTCAGGGCGCGCTAATTCGCAGTACCAGGCGTGGTATAAACGACCGGGGGTAACCGCCTACCATATCCAACACAGGCACCAGAATTAGGTTTTAGAGTCTCGTTTATGGGAGGAATCCCTCCGACTTCAGTCGGATGCAGGCTATGGCGTACCGCGGCGGTTGTCACACGACATTCCATCATCGCTATCATCTCGTCTGGGCGCCGAAGTACCGGTTCAAGGTACTGCATGGTGAAGTCCGGCTGCGTGTGCGGGAGATTATCCGGCAGGTCTGCGATGAGATGGGCGTCACCATCGTCAATGGCGCGCTATCCTGCGATCACGTGCATATGTTCGTCGAAATCCCGCCGCACGTTTCTGTCAGTGACTTCGTGCGCCGCGCTAAGGGACGGTCATCATGCAAAATCCAGCAGGAATTCGAGCACATCCGCAAGCGCTATTGGGGACAGCGCTTCTGGCTGCGCGGCTACTTCTCAACCACTTCCGGCAACATCACCGCTGACATCATCATGCGTTACTTGGACCGCCATACCCATAAGAATGGCTTCAGCCCCTCCGCATGATCCCACCGGCGTCAGCCGGTCAGTCATTCAGCTTTTAACTGATTCTCGACAGAAATTACACGCTCGTCTGTTGCTGGTTCGGTGGACGCCGAGATGAGGCGACTATTAGACTGGAGAATGTGAATGGGACGAAAAAAGTATAGATGCGATTTCAAAGTCGAAGCGGCGAAGATGAATCAAGCAGGAATGGCTGAGGACTTCAACGACATATGGGCTGCAGAAGGCTGCCTTTATGTCGCTGCCGCCATCGACCTGTTCCCACGCTGCGTATTAGCCCTTCGACAGGTTCACGAGGCCGATGAGTGCGACCATGATGAACCACCCAGTTTGTCACAGATGCCCTGAGTGGCTGTCTGGCGCCGGGGCAAGACCGATACCCTTGCCGCATCATTTGGATCAGGGCAGCCAATATATCAGCGGGCAGTCCCAGCGCCTGATACAAGACAATTTTTATCCAGAGTGAGTCGAGGGGGCGTCACTTGTTTGATGAGCGAGGCCTGCAAATGCTGGGATATGCTTGGAAGGCGCCGAGTGCCGTATAATCCAGACGATTCCGAGACAGAAGCGCGCTTCGATCACGTTATAAAACCGAGTAAACAGTGCGACCGGTGGAGGCCGGGCATCGGAAGGCAACTCGTATGGCTGTCCTCTTCCAAGCAGGTGTCAGACAAAGCATCCCAGTTCGGCCATACCCGGCGACACCGGGTAACCGGTTACACGCAAGCCGCCCGCATCCAGCCAGGCATGGGCACCCAACTCTTCCCCCTCGTTGCGATGGGCGCCAAAATGCATGACGCTGGCAATGCCGCGCCGCCTCAGCATTGCATGAGCTGCCATGGCTTGCTGCAGGCAAACCGCTCGAAAGGGCATCCACGGCGCCGCAGACCGCACGGCCCAGCCGATGGTCTGGATGCACTGTCTCTGCTTCGAGCTGAGCGTCTCGCTAGCCGTGACACGCACATCATCAGGCGACACAAATTCACCCAGGCGCCGGGCCAGCCGCCGGAATGGGATCATGCGCGAGGTTATACTGGCGGCAAGCAGACTGACGACCGCTTCCGCGACAAGCACCTGACGTCCTGGTCCGGCTCGCAGCAGCGTTACCACCTTCCGCCCGATCAACCACTTGCCAGCCACGGCGCACCCATCTCCTGTTGCTTCGTTCCGCTTTTAGCCGCTAATTACCGCAGGCGAAACCCCCACCCAGACTGTCTTTCGTTGAAACATTTGCCACAGATTGGGACTCGACCCGCCTGTTGATGTACTGGAAGATGCAGCCTTCCGCCGGTTTGAGCAGCCGAACGGCCATGTCGAGTGCCTGGATCGCCAGATCCTTCTTTATCCGGTTGCTGACCGCCCAGCCTATGACACGGCGGCTATGCAGGTATAGGATGACGGTGAGGTGGGGGCAGCCTTCTCGTGTCCAGACATTAGAGTTTTTCCGCTTGAGATTGAATCGGGGGGATTCCCTCTGAG
>NZ_JALHLG010000064.1 GCF_022832375.1 Novosphingobium beihaiense | reverse complement strand
GCTGAATGGCGATCCGACCTAGCGCTCCAGACTGTGGAGCGGCGCACAAACATCCCATTCATCTCATTATGAGAAACGCCGTTTGGGTTCCGAACGCGGGGTTCCGGGATGTTGGTTATGGAGACGATGATAAAGATCCGTCGGGAGCATCGGACGCACGCGAAAGCACCATTTGCAGACCGTCAGGGCTGAATGTTGATTCGACCTAGTCGACGAACGCCGGTTTGTGGCGGGCCTGCGCGGCGAGGCGGATGTGGGCGTTGGGCGCGCCGTAGCCTGCATAGTCGCGTCGTTCGACCAGTTCGAAGAATACGCTGCGGTCCAGGGCGCGCGTGTAGAACTGGAAATATTCGCCCTCGCCGTCGCGGTCATAGAGAATGTCGTTTTCCGCCATGCGCGCGATCAGGTCGGGATCAAGGTCCCAGCGCGCGGCGAGGTCGTCATAGTAGTTGTCTGGAATATCAAGGCGCTCCACGCCCGCTTCGATCGCGCTTCTGGCGGCGCCGAAGATGTCGGGAACCCGGATCGCGATATGCTGGACGCCCGCACCGAAATAGTGATGGACGAAGCGGGAGGAGAGCGATTGGGCCGCGAGCGAGCCGTTGAGCGTGAAGCGTACCGCCCGGTCCGGCGATTCCACCGCCTGGCTGTTGACCAGCCCCATGGGGTCGGTGATCTCGATGCTCGTAGTCTTCTCCATGTCGAACAGGCTGACGTAGAGGAGGAGGACGCTCAGGAACTCCTCCAGATGCATTGCCTGCGCGACATGATCGACGATGGCGGCGTGCTGCGGGACGGCGGGAACGGGAGCTTCCGCTTCGCCGGGAAATTCGTGTGCCCACATGGCCGCGCGGCTGGCGGTCTCGACGAAGTAGATCAGGCCGCCGCCCACGCCGCGCACGCTGGGGATCGGCCATTCGTCCTGTGCGATCGTCTGTTCGAACTGGGCGATTTTCAGCGCATCCGCGCGAGCCAGCGCCCGATCGGCGGAATCGACCGCGATCCCGATGGCGCAGACGGACAGGCCGTGGACCACCTCGAAACTGTGGGCCAGCCCTTCCGGCTCGCAGTTGATCACGATGTTGACTTCGCCCTGCGTCCAGCGCGTCACGTCCTTGCTGCGGTGGCGGCCCGTGGGGCGAAAGCCGAGCGCGCGCAGCATGGCCGCAAGGCTTTCGGCTTCCTTGTGATTGGCCGCGAACTCGATGAATTCGATGCCCCGGGCCGGAACGCGAGGCGGGAGGGGCTCGGCCAGCGGCAGGCGCCGGCGGATACCTCCGGCCAGGAATTGAAGCGAGCGGTATCCGTCCAGCGCGACCCGGCTGGCGGAACCCGCGCGGAAGCGGTCATTGAAGATTTCGAGGCTCCAGTATCCCTGATAGCCGGTCTTGCGGATCGCCTCGGCCCATTCGTCGAGCGGGAAATCGCCTTGCCCCGGCATGCAGCGGAAATGGCGGCTCCAGCCCAGCAGGTCCATGTCCAGCACCGGCGCATCCGCCACTTGCACCAGGAACAGCTTCTCGCGCCGGATATCCCCGATGCTGCTGGAGGGTATCGCGCGCGAAAGCGAATGGAAACTGTCCAGCACCAGCCCGATCGCGGGATGATCGACATCGCGAACGATTGACCAGGCATCGCGATGATCGTTGACATGCCGTCCCCAGGCCAGCGCCTCATAGCCGATACGCATACCCCGCTTTGCCGCGCGTTCACCGGCTTCGTGGAGATCGGCGAGGATGCCCTCGCGCTCGCCCGAGGAGTGGGGCGCGCAGCTTGAGCAGGCGAGCAGCAGATCCGCGCCCAGCTCGCCCATGAGATCGAGCTTGCGCTCCAGCCGGTCAAACGCGCGCGCGCGCAGAGTGCCACTCAGCCCCTCAAGATCGCGGAAGGGCTGGAACATCGTGCAGGCAAGGCCAAGGTCCGCCATCATCGCGCGGATCTCGCGGGCATTCATGTGCGAAGAGAGCAGGTCGTTCTCGAAGATCTCGGCCCCGTCGAAACCGGCGGCCGCGATGGCCCGCAGCTTGTCTTCCAGAATGCCGCTGACGGAAACGGTGGCGATCGACGTTTTCATGTTCCGGGCTGCCTTCGCTGTTGCGCGCGGTCCTCGACACACATGCCGGTTCGACAGGCACGCCTCTCCGCCTCAGACCTTATCGCTTCGGAATATCATGCCGGCGGCATTGACAAAAGCATAAATGTAAGGGACTAGTTCGTAACAATTATGCAAAGGGCGAGGCGGCAACTGGCATGGAGACGAAAGCGGACTTAGGCGTTATCCAGCGCCCGTCACGCTCCGCCGATGCCCGCCGCCGGGCGCGCGGCGAGCCCGCCGTCACGGAGGATTCCTTGAATACGCCCGCAAAGCCGCCCCGCCGTTCCCATGCCCAGGCGCGCGAGGAGGCCATCGAGCAGATTATCGATATCGCGACGGCCGAATTCGTCGAGAAAGGGCTGGCCGGGGCCCGGATCGACGAGATCGCGGGCAAGGCCACCAAGCGCAAGATCTACTACTATTTCGGCGGCAAGGACGAACTCTACCGCGCGGTGCTCGAACGGGCCTACCTGCGGATGCGTGCCAGCGAGAACACGGTCGACCTGTCCGAAGGCACGGCCAGCGAAGCCTTGCGCCGCCTGATCGAGCACGACGTGCGATACCACTCGCAGCACCCCGAACTCGTACGGCTCGTCATGAACGAGAACATCCATCGCGGCGAGCACTTGCGGCAGATCGAAACGATCCGGGAAAAGAACCAGCCGGTGATCGATGTGCTGCGCAAGGTCATCGATCGCGGGGGTGCCGAAGGCGAATTCCGCGCGGGCATCGATCCTGTCGAACTGCACATGAACATCTCGGCACTGGCATTCTACAACGTCTCCAACCAGTACACTTTCGCCCACAACTTCGGGATCGACATGACCAGTCCCGAAGCCGTGTCGCGGCGGGCGAGCCAGGTTGCGGACATAATCCTGGCATGGGTCGCGCGGCCGGTATCGGAAAACTGAGGGCGCGCCGCGCCCCGGTCCTCCTCCCGCGCGCCCCTAAGCCAAAGGGGAGAGGACTTTGACTGCTATTGCAAACGCCCGCGCGGGCGAGGCTGCGACCCGCTGGACGCTTTCCGGCCTTGCCGCCGTGGCCCTGTGCTTCGTCATCAACATGGCCGATGGCATCGACGTCACCATTCTCTCCTACATCGCGCCGCGTCTTCAGGCCGACTGGTCGATCGGATCGGAGGTCATGGGCCGACTGTTCAGCGCCGGATTGCTGGGCATGGCGATCGGCGGGATGCTGATTGCCCCGCAGGCGGACCGTATCGGTCGGCGGCCGGTCATACTGGCCGCGCTCGCCTGCATGTCGGGCGGCACGATCGCCAGCGCCTATGCGCCGACAGTCGCCGTGCTGTTCGCCATGCGCGTGCTCGTCGGCATCGGGATCGGGACCGTTCTGGCCGCGATGGCCGCGCTCGCCGCGGAAAGCGCGCCGCCGCACCGGCGCGATCTGGCTGTGGGCATCGTTCAGGCGGGCTATCCGTTCGCGGCGATTTTTTCCGGTCTGCTCGTTGCGTGGCTGCTCCCAGTATACGGCTGGCGCATGATGTTTCTGGGGGCAGGCCTGCTTACGGTGATCCTGCTTCCAGCGGCTTGGCTAATCATTCCGCACCGGACCATACCTGGCCGCGGCGGATCGGGGCGCAAGCTGTCGATGCTGTTCGATGCCGAATTCCGGGGGCGGACGCTGGCGCTGTGGGGCGCGGTCTTCTTCGGCCTGATGGTGCTCTACTTCATCGTGAGCTGGATTCCCAAGCTGGCGATCGAGGCCGGTCTGTCCGAGACCGACGGCATCTACGCGGGCGCCACATACAATTTCGGAGCCTTTGCCGGCACGGCGCTGATGAGTCTGCTGACCGTGCGCGTGCGGCCGCGCGTGCTCGTGCCGGTCATGCTGCTGGGCGCGGGAGCGGCCATGCTCGTGTTCGGGGGCATGACCATGCCGGTGGCCGTCACGCTGCTCGTGGCCTTGCTGATCGGCGTGCTCCTGCAAGGCGGCTACAATGGCGTGTGGCCCATCGCGGCTTCGGCTTATCCGGAGGAAATCCGCGCCACGGCCGTGGGCTGGGCCATCGGCGTGGGCCGTGCGGGCGCGATCATCGGCCCGCTCATGGGGGGCTATCTGCTCGCGGCTCATGTGTCTCTGTTCACACTGTTTCTAGCCTATTGCGCGCCCTTGCTTGCCTGTGCCGCCTGCGCCGCGCTGGTACGCAGGCACAGTATCGAAGAGCATTGATTTCAAATTGACAGGAACTAGTTCGTAACATAAATATTGCCGCAGAGGCTGGCGAGAACGCTGGCCCGCGTGGGGAGATATCCGTGTCTTGTGCCATCGCTGCAGGTCCGGCTCTGGACCGTACCGGAATTTACGCGGCATGAGCGACCGGCAGACCGTGGTTGCGGGCCTGATCGGCCGGGGCATTGCCGCCTCCGCCTCGCCTGCGATCCATGAGGGCGAGGCACAGGCCCAGGGTCTGGCGATGTCTTATCTGCGTGTGGATTTCGATCGTCTTGGGCTTCCCGATTCCGCACTGGCGGATACGCTGGACTTTCTGGCGGGCATCGGATTTGCCGGGGTGAACGTCACGCATCCTTTCAAGCAGCAGGTCATGGATCTGCTCGATGAGGTCGAGGACACGGCCAGAGCCATGGGCGCGGTCAACTGCGTGCGTTTCGAAAACGGGCGCAAGATCGGCTTCAACAGCGACTGGATCGGTTTCGGCTGGCTGCTCGAAAGCGAATTTCCCGGCGAGCGTTTCGACCGGGTGGCCCAGATCGGCGCGGGCGGTGCCGGTTCCGCCACGGCCTTTGCCCTGCTGCACCGTGGAGTCCGCGAACTGCGCCTTTTCGATACGGACGCGGCGCGCCGCGAAGCTTTGGCAGAACGCTTGCGCCTGTCCTTCCCCGATGTCCGCGTGACTGTCTGCGAAACACCGCAGACCGCGATCGAGGGATGCGACGGCATTGTCCAGTCGACGCCGGTCGGAATGGCCGCGCATCCCGGAATGCCGTTCGATCCCGGCCTTCTGCGCACCGGCCAGTGGCTAGCCGACGTCATCTACTTCCCGCGCGAGAGCGAGCTGGTGCTCGCCGCCCGCGCGAAAGGGCTGAAGGCGGTCGGCGGCGAAGCCATGGTTGTGGGGCAGGCGGCCGATCCCTTTCACCGTTTTACCGGGCTCTCGCCCGACCGGGGGCGGATGATGAACGCCCTTCGCCATCGCCTCGGGGCCGCCGCCCCGGAGCATCCGCAAACCTGAGAAAGGGCGAACAAGCCCTTCGGAAACGTCCTTCGGAGCACAGTCGCAACATCCGTCAGTACGCCAGCAACGATACCAACGAATACAGTGGAGGGAGAGGCCATGAAGAACGCCATTTTCGGGATAAGCGCATCCGTTCTTGCGCTTTGCGTGCCGCAAATCGTCCGGGCACAGGATACCGGTGCTAAGCCAGGGGGCGGTGAGGCGACCGTCAACGAGATCATCGTCACCGGGCAAAAGCGATCCGAAAACCTGCAGGAGATTCCCGCCGCCGTCAGCGTGCTGGGCGGAGACAGTCTCGTCAATGTCGGCGTTGAGCAGATGGACGACCTGCAAAACGCGGTGCCCGGCCTGTCGATCAGCAGTGCCGGTCTGACCCAGGCGGTCAATATCCGCGGCATTGGCCTTGCCAGCACTTCGCCCAACGCGGCGAACGGTGTGGCGACTTACTTCGACGGGGTTTTCCAGCCGCCCATCGTTTCCACCAACAGCTTCTACGATATCGGTTCGGTCGAGGTCTTCCGGGGGCCGCAGGGCACGTTCGTCGGTTCGAACTCAACCGGCGGCGCGATCTTCATCACCAGCCGGAACCCGGAACTGGGCCACTACGGCGGCAACTTCACGCTGGAAACCGGCAATTACAACCGCGTCGGCGCCAACGGAGCGCTCAACGTGCCTCTTGGCGATACGATCGCCGTGCGCGCGGCGGGCATCTACCGCAACCGCGACAGTTTCTACACGATGGAAGATCCCAGCCTGGGCAACCCCGGCAAGCTGCACGAATACGCCGGCCGCCTCGGCGTCTATTTCGAACCGTCGAGCAACTTCAGCGCTCTGTTCAAGGCCGAAGTGGCCCGCAAGGATACCGGCGGCTATGCCTACCGCCCGATCCTGGGAACCCGCTACGAGGACTATCGCACCGACGACATCTACAAGCTCAATTACAATTCGCCGACCCGCAACAGGGAGAAGGCGGAGCAATATACCGCCAAGCTCGATTACACGACCGACGGCGGCGTGATCTTCCGCTCGATCAGCGGCTATCAGAACAAGCGCATTTCCAACTTCTACGATGTCGATGGCAGCGACGGCGCCGGCTTCACGCAGGACCAGTTCGTGCGCGAGCGCGTGTGGACGCAGGAAGTGAACGTGATCTCGCCCGACGAGGGCATGCTGCGTTGGATCTTCGGCGGCTACTACCAGAGGAACAAGGTGCTGGTGGACATCTCGAACGATCCGGCCAGTGCCGTGCACGTCGATATCGACATCCGGAACCGCAAGATCACAACCGGCCTTTTCGGCCAGGTCAGCTTCCACGCCAACGATCAGTTCTGGGTCGATCTCGGCGCACGCTACAGCACTTACAAAGTGCGGGGCGAAGGCGCGGTCTCGCTCGTCACACCGGGCGGGACAAGATACCTCGCCGATCCGGGCGGGCACGAGAAAGACCACAAGCTGACCGGCAAGCTGGCGCTGAACTGGCAGCCCAGCCCCGATCACCTGTTCTACGGCTTCGTGGCGAAAGGCTACAAGTCCGGCGGCTACTCGTCACCGACGACGACATTCAAGCCGGAAACGATCGTGGACTACGAACTGGGCTGGAAAGGCACGTTCGCCAATGGCGCGATCACCACGCAGCTCGGCGGGTTCTATTACGACTACAACAACTTCCAGCTCGATGCGCTCAGCCCGCTGACCGGCCGCACCACGCTGATCAACCTGACGAACGCGACGGTGAAGGGGCTTGAAGCGCAAGTCCAGGCCCGGGCTGGCGGCCTGCACCTGACCGGCAGCGTAGCCTATACCGATTCCAAGCTGGGCGGCACCGATTTCGTCGACGCCCGCGCGGTCGCCTATGCCTATCCCGGATCGAGCAGCGTGCCGCCATGCGCGGCGGGCGAAACCCCGTCCTCCACGCCGCCCTACAATTGCATCGCATATGGCGACTTCATGAACACCACTGCGGGCGGGCCGAACCTGTTCTCCCCCAAGTGGACATGGAACCTCTCGGCCGACTACGAAATTCCCGTCGGAGAGAAATTGACGATCACCCCGCGCGCGAGCCTTTCGCATGTCGGTTCGCGCTATACCTATATCGCTTATGATCCGGTGCGTGACCGTCTCGCCGCTTACGATCTCGTCAACGCATCGATCGATTTCGCCTTTGACCGTTTGACCTTCTCGGTCTGGGGAACCAATCTGGCCAAGGAAAAGTACGCGACCGGCCAGATCAACAATACGAGCGAGTTCTACGGCGCCCCGCGCGAGTACGGAATTCGCATGAAGGTGGAACTCTGATGCAACGCCGTAACCTCCTGTTCGCCTCCTGTGCTCCTCTGCTCCTGACGTTCGCGGCGGGCGCTTGTGCGGGGCACGGCGAAACGGCGGTTACGGCAAACAAGGCTGTCGCAGAGCATGGCCTGCCCGCACGCTGCCAGAGCCTTGCCGCGAACCTTGCCGCCAGCGTTCCCGCCGACAGCCCGGTCTCCGGTCTTGTCGTCACCAAGAGCCGCTGGGTCGAAGCGGGAACGCGCGTGCCCACCCGTGAGGGGCAGAGCGCGCCCTTGCCTGCCCACTGCCTTGTCGAGGGGCATTTCGCGGAGCATCAGGGCCTGATCGGCGGATCTTATGCGATCGGCTTTCGCATGCGTCTTCCCGAGGCATGGAACCGGCGCTTCTTCTTCCAGGGCGGCGGCGGTTCCGATGGCGTGGTGGGAGATGCCACCGGGCCCAACGGCAGCGGCAACGAACTGGCGCTCTCGCGCGGATATGCCGTGATCGCGCAGGATTCCGGGCACGACAACGCCACCAATACCCTGCCCAGCCACCAGAATGAACTGGTCTTCGGCTTCGATCCCGAAGCGCGGCGCAATTACGGCCATGCCAGCCTGCCGCAGACCAATGCCCTGGGGCATTTCCTCCTCCACGCCTTCTATGGGCAGGACAGCGCGACGAACATCTTCTGGGGCTGTTCCAAGGGCGGACAGGAAGGCATGGCCTTCGCGCAGCGCTATCCCGATGCTTTCGACGGTATTGTCGCGATGGCACCGGGCATGTCGCTGCCGCGCGCGGCCCTCGCCGAGGCCTGGAACACACAAAGCCTCGCCGCGATCCTCAAGGCCCGCGGCCAGAAGCCGACGATCGCCGCGCTGAAGACCGCTTTCACGCAAGACCAGCTCGCGCTCGTCGCCGATTCCACCCTGGCCGCCTGCGACGCCCTCGACGGAGTGGCCGACGGAGTCATCGCAGCGGTGGGGCAGTGCACCACGAAGCGCGTCCTGCCCGAACTGAAAAAGCGCGAATGCCGTCCCGGTACGAGCAAGACATGCCTCGAACCCGTGCAGATCGAGGCGCTTGTGCGCATGATGCGGGGGCCGCATGACAGCTCTGGCAAGCCTCTCTACGCGGCATTTCCGTGGGACCGGGGCATGACCGCGCCGGGCTGGTCGATGTGGGAAACCGGGCTTGAGAACGGCCCCCCCTCGCTCAATGTCGTGCTGGGCGGCGGCTCGCTGGCAGCAGTCTTCACCACGCCGCCGACAGCGCTCGGCGCGGATCCGGAGAACCGGCTGGCCTGGCAGCTTGCCTTCGATTTCGATAGCGATGCGCGGAAGATATACGCCGTCAAACCGCCTTTCACGACATCCGCCTGGCAGGACGTGGGCATGCGCTCGACGGACCTTTCCGCCTTCCGCGCGCACGGCGGCAAACTGATCGTGCCGCAAGGCGCCTCGGACCCGGTCTTCTCCGTGCTGGACACGATCGGCTGGTGGCGAAAGCTGAACAAGGAAAGCGGCGGCACGGCCGCCAGCTTCGCGCGGGTTTTCCCGGTGCCCGGCATGAACCATTGCGGCGGCGGCCCCGCGACCAGCCACTTCGACAGCCTGAGCGTCCTCGAACGCTGGGTCGTCGAGGACAAGGCGCCGGATGCGATCCCGGCCCATGCAGGAGACGATACCCCGTTCCCCGGACGCAGCATGCCGCTGTGCGCCTATCCGGCCATCGCCACGGGCAGCAAGAAAGACGGCGTCATTCGGTACCGGTGCACCATCCCGGCGCCCCACTGACACAAAGCGAGCGCCCGTCGCACAGGGCAGCGGGTAAGCGCGCTGCCCCACCGGGCAGGCAGATCGTTTCAAGGCACTGGACGTGAGAACGGTGAACTGCGGCAGGCCAACAAGATCCTGCGCGAACTGGACTGAGTAAAGTTGAAGTGATGTCCACGGATGGCATGTGCGAATTGATGCACAAGGCCTGATCATGGCCTTCAGTTCACTTGCGAAAAGCTCACAGAACTGGCCTCACACCGGTCAGTTACAGGAACATATCCAAGATAGAATTGCATCCCTTTTGGCGCGATTTGCGCCGCCGTAGCTTTTGCACCGTGCACGGCCGCGCGACATAAATCGAGCGGCCGGGCTTCGGCACAGTTTGCGTGGGCAGACAGGAGCAGGCCGGCAAGACATCGAACTGGCAACTCACGACCGCGGGTCGCAATTCCGGAGCCAAACTTAGATGACCTGCAAACCTGATTGCATGCGTTTCGGGGCTTTCATCGCGCCCTATCACAGCCTTGCCGAGAACCCGACGCTGATCCTCGAAAGGGACATGCAGCTTGTCGAACTGATGGACCGGCTGGGCTACGACGAGGCCTGGATCGGGGAGCATCACTCCGCGGGCTTCGAATCCATTGCCTCGCCTGAACTGTTCATCGCGATGGCGGCCGAACGCACGCGCCATATCCGGCTGGGGACCGGGGTCAGTTCGCTGACCTATCATCACCCGCTGATCCTGGCCGACCGCGTCGTCCAGCTCGATCACCAGACGCGGGGACGGATCATGTTCGGCGCGGGGCCAGGCCAGTTGCCCTCCGACGCCGCGATGCTCGGGATCGATCCCGCGAAGCAGCGCGACATGATGGTGGCCGCGCTCGAAACCATTCTCGACTTGTTCGACGGCAAAGTGGTGAACCGCGACGAAGGATGGTTCCGGGTGATCGACGGACGCCTGCAGGTTCTGCCCTACCAGCGCCCGCGTATGGAAGTGGCTGTGGCCTGCGCGGTGACACCGAATGGCCCGATGACCGCCGGACGGCTGGGCGCTTCGATGCTATCGGTCGCCGCGTCGAGTGGTGCAGGCTTTGCCGCGCTGCCCGATCACTGGCGTATCTGCGAGGAAGCAGCGCGCGAGGCAGGCCGGACGGTCCATCGCGATAGCTGGCGCATTGTCGCGCCGGTCCACGTCGCCGAAACGCGCGAGCAGGCGCTGAAGGACGTCTCGCACGGCATCATGGACAGTGTCGTCGACTACTTGCGCAAGCTGGGCATGGAGAAGGCGCTGCCCTCGATCGCCGGGCTGGAAACGGGCGAACAGGCCGCGAAGGCATGGGCGGACAACACCTGGGCCACGTTCGGCACGCTGACCTACGGCACGCCGGATGATGTCGCCGAGCGGATCGAGCAGATGCTCGATCAATCGGGCGGCTTCGGCACATTCCTGTTCCTGGCGCACAATGCCGCGGATTGGGAGGCGACGCGCAAGAGCTACGACCTGTTCGCGCAGTATGTCATGCCCCGCTTCCAGGACCGCGACCGGCGCACGCAATCGGTCGACTGGGCCGCCGCCCGGGCCGGAGAACTGATCGGCGCGATGGGCAAGGCGACCGAGCAGGCGATCGAGAAGCACAAGGACCGGTTGCATCAGAGCTGAAGCCAGTTCGTCCTAAGGGCTGTCGAGCAGGCGATCGAGAAGCACAAGGACCGGTTGCATCAGAGCTGAAGCCAGTTCGTCCTAAGGGCTGTCGAGCAGGCGATCGAGAAGCACAAGGACCGGTTGCATCAGAGCTGAAGCCAGTTCGTCCTAAGGGCTGTCGAGCAGGCGATCGAGAAGCACAAGGACCGGTTGCATCAGAGCTGAAGCCAGTTCGTCCTAAGGGCTGTGGGGATTCAGACCCTAAGCTACCTGCAGCCGGCTTTCGGGCGCACCCGGCAGACGGCGCCAGCCGTCGGCATCCATAGCTTGGCTGGCCTGCCACTCGCCGATCGAGAGCCCGGTCCAGCCGTGGAACGCGCGCCGGAAACTGCCTGCGTCCTTGAAGCCCAGAAGATGGGCTATCGTCTTCACGTTGTTCAGATCCTCGCGCAGCAGGACTTTCGCGCGCTTGAGGCGGAAATTGCGAACAAGCTGCTGGTAGTTCAGCCCGTGCAGATGCAGTTCGCGCTGGAGCGAACGGCAACTGGTCCCGAGTGAGACCGCCATCTCTTCCAGCGAGGGCATACCGCCGGACGACATCAGCATGAGATCCTCAAGCTGCTCGATGACCGAACGCTCGCCGGTCAGGACCGCCAGCGACTTGTCGCATTGCTCGATGCAGACATGGCTGACGTCGCCATCGTAGGAACGGATCGGACGGTCCAGATCAGCCCGCAGCCCGTGATAGGCAGGCTGTTCCTGACCGTAGCGGATGTGGCTGGCATCCAGCGCATCGTAGAGCGCCGTTTCGGCCGGGCGCGCGAAGGAGAAATCGATGCGGTGCGTGCTGGCGGGCGCATCGGTCAGCTCCTCGATTACCGGGCCGAGCGCGGCGATGGAGATTTCCTGACAGAACCGCAGGGCTTCCGCGGACATGATCCGGCAGGGCACGAACTGCATGCACCACTTGTCCCCGCTCTCGCTCATCGTGTTGATCAGCGGATGGCCGACGAGACGGCAGTAGCGGTTGAGATATTCGAAGGCGTCGCGCAGCGTCGGCATGCTCATCATCGAGAAACCGACGATTCCGAAATCGCGGATCTTGCAGGCAAGGCCGCACTGGATCGCGAAGTCGCGCGGCGTGCGACGCGCCAGACAATCGAACAGCCCAGCGATCTGGTCCAGGTCCATCGGGCGCAGCGCCTCGATATCGGCCCAGCTCGTGCCGCTGCCGTGCAGTATTTCGTGCGGCGAGAGACCCATTTCCAGAGCGCGTTGAAGATAGACACGCAATGTTACGGGTTTGAACCCCATGCCCCCTCTCCTCGTTCATTTTGTTTTAGTTAGGGCAAAATCACGCAAGCAGGCCGGGATTGTCAAGTTCCCCGGCCGTTCGAGCGACAAAACGAAGCGGGGCGCGCGATCGCTCGCGCGCCCCGAGGGGGTAGGCCGGCAGCGATGAGTACCGCTGCCGAAAAGGGTCCTTAGAAATCGACGCGCAACGCCACGCCATACGTCCGGGGAGCGCCGAAGGTCGCGGATTCAACCGAGAAGTTCTGTGCACCAGCCGAACCGCCGGTGTAATAGACCTTGCCGGTCAGGTTCTTGACGAACAGGCTGGCCTTGACGCCCGAGCCCATGATCTCGTCCCAGTCCAGCCGCATATTGACCAGCGTATAGGCAGGCAGTTTCGTGCCCGGCTGCAGCGTGCCGCCCAGGTTCGAGAAGTAGAACGAGGACTGGTTGTACACCTCGACATGGTAGTTGAGGCTCCCGGCTTCGCCCGGCAGGTCGAGCGAGGTATCGGCATAGACGCTGCCCGAGAACTTCGGCACATCGCCGAACGGGCCGTAGACCACCGGCTGTCCGAACAGGCTGGAAGTGGCCTCGGTGAACTTGGCATCGGTATAGGTCATCGTGCCGCCCAGGCTCAGCCAGGAAGCGGGCTGGATGCCGAGATCGGCCTCAATGCCCTTGATCTTGGCCTTGGGCACATTGATCGTGGCCGATGACACGGTGCCGCCGATCACGGTGTAGGCGGTCTTCTGGATGTTCGTCACCCAGCTCTGGTACAGCGCGACATTGGCCCGGACCGGAATGCCGGCGCCATCGCCGCTGTACTTGATGCCGATTTCCGCATCGCGCACCTTCTCGGGAAGGAAGTAGTTGCCGCCCGATCCCGTCGCTGCCGTCGTCGGCGTTGCCGTTGGCGGGTTGAAGGGATTGAAGCCACCCCGGCGCCAGCTTCCGCGCGTGGTCGCATAGAGCATGAGGTCGGGGCTGACGTGATAGTCGAGCGAGACGGTCCAGCTCGGATCGTCCTGCTTGACCTGCTGCGGGTTGCCCGCGCCGAAGATCGACTGTTCGAGCTGCCTGAGCGTGATCTTCTCCCAGGTGTAACGCCCGCCCAGCGTGAGGCTGAGCTGGTCGGTCAGCTTGTAGGTGGCCTGTCCGAAGACCGCGAACGACCTGTTCCCGGTCTTGGCGTTGTAGGCCACCGAAAAATCCAGCGCGCCGAGCCACAGCGGCGAGAAGTAGTCTTCGGTGGAATCGATGTAGAACACGCCGGCCAGCCAGTTCAGCCGATCGTCCGGCGTGGCGCCCTGTATCTGCAGTTCGTCGGACCAGGTGCGGGTCGAGCTGGTCTCGACCGGCAGATCCTCACCCGTCAGTTCCAGCGAAGGGGAATACTGCTGGACGATGGGGTAGGGCGAATAGTCGGTGTCGTAATTGATCGCGTTCTTGGAGAACGAGAAGCCGAAGACGTTCTTGATCGTGATGTACGGCGACACTTCGAAGTTGGTCTTGTTGACCACCATCTCGCTGTGCGCCCGGTGGAAGAAGGGCGCGTTGGCATTGACGACGTACTTGCCCTGCGAGCGCAGGAATTCGGGCAGATCCTCGAAACCGCCCGGATAGACGTATCCCGACGGGTAGCCCGGGAACAGGCCACCGGCGAGCAGGCTGTCGAAGAACGGCTGGTTGTCCGGCGAATAGGTGCACGAATTGAAGCCGTAATCGTCGCCGCACGGGATCGTGTGGTACATCGTGTTGGGCGCGTTGGTGCCGGTGCTCTTGCTGATTTGCACCGTGGTCACGTTGGTCAGCGATTCGACCGGGCGCAGCAGCAGGCTGAAGCGGCCGGACCGGTTCTGGCTGTCACCCAGCAGCTTGCCGTCGTAGAGGTTGCGCACATAGGCGCCGCCCGATGTCGCGGTGCCTGCCAGGCGCACCAGCACCTTGTCGTCCACCAGCGGCAGGTTGAGCGCGCCTTCGGCAATCAGCTTGTCGCGGTTGCCGTACTGGATCGAGGCATAGCCGGTGAAATAGTTTACGGGCTCCTGCGTCTGGAACAGCACCGCGCCGCCAGTGGAATTGCGGCCGAACAGCGTGCCCTGCGGGCCCTTGACGGCCTGCACGCTTGCCAGATCATAGAATGCCGTCGCCGAGATCGTCGGAAACGGCACTTCGTTGATATAGGGCTGCACCCCCGGCGGCGAGCCCGAATAGGCATCAACGGATTCCCCGCGCATCACATAGTTGAGCTGGTTGGAGTTGTTCGAGGTGCGAACCACCAGCCCAGGAATGGCGATCTGCAGATCCGCCTCGGTATGAACGCCGCGCGTTTCCAGCGCCTCGGACCCGATTGCGGCGACGGTCAGCGGCACGTCCTGAATCGCTTCGTTGCGCCGCCGCGCCGTCACGATGATTTCCTTCTGGCTGGACACTCCATCGGCCGGTGCCTGCGCCCACGCCGGCGCCGCCGACAGCAGCATCGGCAGCAGGCTGGCACTGCAAAGGGCATACCGGCCCTTTCGCTTTATGCCCCTCCGCTGCATGTTATTGCCCGTCATCGAGAGTTCTTTTGCCATCACGTTACCCCCCTCATCGCTTGTTGTCTGATTTGCCCTGTGTTTGCTCTTGTGCGGCCGCGATCTCGGCCTTGCGCGCCACGTAGGCGCGAATGTCCTCCGCCTGCCCGGGGCTCAGCCAGGCCTTGAAGCTGGCCATGCCGCCCGCCGAAAGCGCACCGTCGATCACGATCGCGCGCCAGGCCTGTGCATCCGACAGCGCCACCGAACGCCGCAGATCCGGAACGACCCCGGCGGACTGCGCCCCGGTGCCGTGGCAGCGGTAGCAATTGGCGGTGTAGAGCAGCCGCCCGGCATCGATGCTTTTCCGGCTGAAATGTTCGTCCGGCAGATTGAGCGCAGCCAGCGGCGCGCGTTCGACCGGCGCCATCTTGGCCTTGCCGCCGAGCCGGAACACCAGCACCCGCCCGTTGGGGCGCGGCGTCGGCGTGTCAGCCGCCTCGCCGAGGCCGAAACCGCCGCCGTATCCGGCCACAATCGCGATGTACTGCACGCCGTCCAGCGCATAGCTGACCGGCGCGGCGATGATCCCGTCCTGCGCCTGGAACTGCCAGACGAGCTTGCCGTTGTCCGCCCGGCGCGCCTCGAAAGTGCCGGAGCCCGTGCCCTCGAACACCAGCCCTCCGGCCGTCGCCAGAACGCCGCCGTTCTGCACGGCCGAATGACGCACCGACCAGACTTCCTTCTGCGCGACAGGGTCCCACGCCACGAGGCGCCCCTCGAAGCTGGCGGTGCCCTTCCTGAGCACTTCGGGATCATCCGGCGCTTCCAGCAGGTGCTGGTCGATCGCGGTGTTCCAGGTGCCTGGCTTGAACTGGAAGGCCGGATCCTGCCCATAGACCATCACGAACCGGTAGGTCGGCAGATAGACCAGCCCGGTCTGCGGGCTGTAGGCCATGGGCTGCCAGTTGTGCCCGCCCAGCGCCGAGGGCTTCATCGCGAAAGGCGCCTTTTCGTAGCGCGCATCCGGGTTGATGATCGGGCGGCCGGTGGTCATGTCCACGCCCTTGGCCCAGTTCATCGCGACGAAATTCTTCGCCGAGATCAGCTTTCCGCTTTCACGGTCGATGACGTAGAAAAAGCCGTTCTTGGGCGCCTGCATCAGCACCTTGCGCGGTTTTCCATCGATCGTCAGCGTGGCCAGAATGATCGGCTGAGTGGCAGTGAAATCCCAGCTTTCGCCCGGCGTTTCCTGATAGTGCCACTTGTAGGCCCCGGTATCGGGATCGAGCGCCACGATCGAGGACAGGAACAGATTGTCGCCCTTGCCATCAGAGCGCACTTTCCGGTTCCACGGCGATCCGTTGCCGACGCCGATGTAGAGCTGGTGCAGTTCGGGGTCGTAGACGATGGCATCCCACGCCGTGCCGCCACCGCCATAGTCGTACCAGTGGCCCGCCCAGGTCTTCAGCGTCTTCTGCTTGAGCACATCGTCCGACGCCGCGCCATCGGGGCCCGCCTTCGGATCGCCCGGCACGGTGTAGAAACGCCAGACCTGCTTGCCCGTTTTCAGATCGTAGGCGGTCACATAGCCGCGCACGCCGTATTCGGCGCCGCCGTTGCCGATCACCACCTTGCCGTCGAACACGCGCGGCGCGCCAGTGATGGTATAGGGCTTGGCCGGATCGGTCGTCTGCACCGACCAGACCTGCTTGCCGGTCTTCGCATCGATCGCGATCAGCCGCCCGTCGAGCGCCCCCAGCAGCACAAGGCCATCCGCCACGGCAACGCCGCGGTTCACGACGTCGCAACAGGCCCGGAAGCCGATCTCGCCCGGAACTTGCGGATCGTAGCGCCAAAGCTGCTTGCCGCTCTTCGCATCGAGAGCATAGACCCGCGACCACGCGGTCGAGACGTACATGACGCCGTCCCTGACGATCGGCGTCGCTTCCTGCCCGCGGTTGGTATCCAGCTCGAAGCTCCACGCGAGTCCGAGCGATTTCGCATTATCCGCATCGACCGAGACAAGCGGGCTGAAACGCTGCTCCAGATCGGTGCCCCCGTGGCTGGGCCATTCCTGCGCCGCGCCGCCGTGCGGTGCGCTGCAGGAGGGCAGGAGCGTCATCAGCACCGCGGCAGAGCAGACTGCCAGGGTCTGGCGTTTGAGGACGCAGACCGCCATCAGACCTCCCCTCCCTGCGGCAAGCCTCTTCGGATCGCCTCCACCAGCCCCGGTACATGCCGGTAGACCGGATCGTCGCAGGCCGAAGTCCCCGCCGGGAACGGGCGCACCACGTCGAGCGGAGCCTCACTGGGCGCGAATTGCTCCGCCCAGTCGACGCAAACCGAGCGGGAGGCGAAGAGCCAGCGACCGTCCAGCTTGCGGTAGGTATCGAAGTGACGGTTGACCACGATCATGTTGAAAGGACGCTCGCCCTTCGTCCGCAGAAACGCCGTGCCGCGTGCCTCGCTTTCGGCGATGTTTCCGTCCGTGCGTACCAGCAGACTGGAAATTGTGTGCGTGGCTATCTCGAAGAAGCCGAGAATGGGCCTTAGCCACGTAACGAACCCGTCTATTCCGCCACTGTAGTCCCCATGATGTTCAACGGCATCCGGCAGGTAGAGTCCCTGAAGAAGGTCGAGATCACCGCGATCAATCGCATGGACATATCGAGCATGCAGATCGTCCAGCGCACGCAGATCTTCGGCAGAGCCTATGCTCAGCAACATTCCCTCCCATGTCTATTCTTGGAAGGAATCTCGCATCGGCCCTCAATGGACAATGCGCTGTGCGATGCAAATCACGCCAATATTGCTGCAAACCGGCTTTGTGCGTAGATCGGCCTGCGGTTAGCCTTCTGGTTTTGATGCCAGGCGGTTACGCGATGCGCTGAGTTTGAGGCGTTTCGAGTACCGTGAAACGGTTGAGCATGGTGGCGCG
>NZ_JALHLG010000063.1 GCF_022832375.1 Novosphingobium beihaiense | reverse complement strand
ATCGGCCCTCAATGGACAATGCGCTGTGCGATGCAAATCACGCCAATATTGCTGCAAACCGGCTTTGTGCGTAGATCGGCCTGCGGTTAGCCTTCTGGTTTTGATGCCAGGCGGTTACGCGATGCGCTGAGTTTGAGGCGTTTCGAGTACCGTGAAACGGTTGAGCATGGTGGCGCGGATTTACAGTTCGGCGACCTGGCGATCGAACACTCGGGCCATGACGCGCGCCCCCAGAAGCTTGAAGCAATGCATTTTGGTCTCGACGCGGCTTGCGCTGGTGATAGCCGCTCCAGCGCTTCCAGATCGCCTGCCAAGGCGGCGGCAAGCACGAACGGTTTCATTGCGAACCTCGCCGCCCGGCGTGTTCTCGAACCATGGTCTGACGCAAAGGCAGTCTAACAGATTGGATTCACAACCGGGATACCTTCGTCATTTGCGCAACAAAACCTTGCGTTTGTTTAGCCGTCAGGGCCGTTGCTGTTGATGCACGCGACACCCCCATTGAAAGCATGGCCATGGGCGGTGGAGCATCTATTGCAACACTCAGCGTCCGCACTCGAGCCTTGCTGGGAAACCTCGATCGTAGCCTATCGGGCAATACGGATCATGCGGGCATGCCCTCATGATCTGATGATCAAAAAGGCCGCTCTACTTCAAGCTGACTTCAGCATATTTCAGCTCACTCAAAAAGTTAATAGGAAATGTTAATATGAGTTAATAAAGCACGCAACAGGATTTAATGCGATATAAAGTGAAAAAATTGAAACGTGTTGCAGGATGTGTTCAACAGTATAATTCTCCACCTGACCGGCACTCGAATCAAGTCATACAAAACAATATTCAGGAGGTGAGGCGGTGAGCAACCTTGAGAGTTCGAATGTCCTGCGCGTTGGCGCAGGGCAGCAAGGACAATTGCTGAATACAGCACAGCCCGTCGTCGCACCTGATCTGAGCGCCCCCCTGATCAACGAGCCCGCACAGGCCAACCCTCCGGCGGATCTTGACCTCGGGCCACTCCGGCATCTGGCCGGCACCTGGGTCAACAAGAACATCGGCAGTTCGGGACGAGGCGGGCCAGCCGATCCGTTCTCCTACAACCTGATGACCCTGCCGCAACTGGCGACGGCAGACCCCAGCGATCCGGGCGAAGCACCGTTCGGCTACATTCTCAAGAACATGACCTATTACGAGGAGATCACATTCTCGGCCATTCATGGTTCAGCTGCTAATCGCGGCGGGGATGGCAGTCAGGTCGTCAATGGTCTGACCTACGAACAACGCGTCTACATATCCGACGGCCCGGCCAAGGACACCCTGGTCCATTTCGAAAACGGTGTGTGGGGTTTCCTGGTGCCGATGGCGCAGGTGCTCGGTCCCTATGGGGACGGCAATGGGCCCGCGATCGGCACGAAAACCTTCGGCAGCGCGCCGCCGCCTCTGGCCAACAACATCTTCAAGCAGATCTCGGTTCCGCACGGCAACTCCGTGCTCGCTTGCGGCAATGTGCCGGTGGACGGAAACAACGTGCCCGTACCGGTAGCCGGAGCGCCGACCATCGGACTGCCCAGGCAAGTGCTTCCCACCGGGATCGGGACGTCACCCTATTCAACGCAGTCGGTCCAGAATCCGGTTCCGGACTATGCGCAAAATCCCAACATGCCCCTGATGGAGGCGCTGAGCGCTGGCCCCGTGAAGCAATATATCGAGATCGGGGTCGATTCTACACTAGGCGGCGGAAGCGTGGGCAACATCGGCTTTGAACAGCAGCGCGCCGAGGTCACTGAATATTACGCCACCTACTGGCTGGAGGACACGACCGGTTCGGGCGCGTTCGACCAGCTCCAGTACTCGCAGACGATGCTGCTGAAGATACCGGTGACGCCAGCTGGAGCAAGCGGGCCGACGACGATCGTGTTCCCGCACATCACCACTAACACGCTGACCCGCGCCTGAGGAGAAACCAGCATGAGTAATCCTAACGCGGCGGCGGAAGCACTCCTGCCCGATCCCGTCACGCGCCTGACCCCGGCCGAAAAGGCCCTTGTCGCCAAGCTTGACGTCACCAAGACACGCGAGGAGGTGATCGAAGAGCTCCGCAACCTGCTGCAGGTGGCTATCGAAGTCGAACTGGCGACAATCCCGATCTACCTCTTCACGTACTATTCAATCCTTCGCGACAACGAGAGCGGCGAGGCGATCGGGCCGCTGCAGGCCTTCGCCAACAAGGCTGGCGGCATGATCATGAGCGTTGCGGTGGAGGAGATGCTGCACATGTCCCTCTCCGCCAACGTGAAGCATGCCATGGGCTGCGCACCGCAGATCTACCGAAGGGCCCCCGCCAGCTATCCGGCCAGCCTGCCGCATCACAATCCGGTCGGGCCGAAGGGGCCACATGGGCAGACTGCGGATACCATCCCTCTGGCCCGGCTGAGCTTCGACCAGCTTTGGCACTTCCTGCAGATCGAATATCCCGAACAGTGGGACGCTCCGCCGCAGGAAGACAACTGGGACACGATCGGCCAACTCTATTCCTATGCCCGCTGCCTCGCGAGCACCAAGTTTCTGAGCGACGCTGATTTCCAGCGAGGGCCAGAGGCCAACGCGATCCAGCCCTACAATTACTCGCCGAACAATGTCGACACGGTCTACCCGTCGGGCCAGTTCGATCCATGGAAGCCTGCCCCTCCCAGCCCCCGGCCAAGCTGGACCGGCGGCTACCCGGGGGCGGCAGCGGTTGCCCAGTATCCCAACAGCGCCGACAGCCATGCAGGCAAGGCCGAACTGATCACGGTCCAGTCGATCGCGGACGCAGCGCTGGCGATCGACACGATCTGCGATCAGGGCGAGGGTTTTCCCGTCACCGGAATAGGGCCATCGGCAACCGACGATCGCTCGAAGCGCGAGGATTCGCACTACTACAAGTTCCTCAAGCTGCAGGCGCAGTTCGCCGAATACCCCGGGACAGCCGAAACGCTGCCCGATCAGCCGCCCCGGCCTGCACCGCAACTGCCGGCCGTCACGCAGCAGATGCTCGAAGAGGCGGGACTCATCGTGAAGTTCCCCGACAACCCGGTATCGGCCTCCTACCCGGCCGAACTGCGCCCGATAGCGGACTTCTGCAGTGCCTGTTTCCAGTATATGCTAATCCTGTCGGAAACGGTCTTCCGCGTTCCGCCCCAAGAGCAGAAGCTGTTCTTCAACGAAGGTCTGCACCGCTCGATGATCTGGGTGCTCGACAAGTATATCCGCACCATGCGCGAAATCCCGCTCGACGGTGGCTATTTCATGGCGCCGGTGTTCGAGAACGTCGATCTGGGAGACCGCAAGGACTCGTTCGATGGGCTAACCAAATACGGGCTTGCCGCGGTGGAAGCCGCCCAGCAGCTCGCCAGCAAGAACAAGGACCTCGCGTCGGTCTACAACAACATCGCCTACTACGCCGCCCTCGCCACCGGTCATCCCGGCGATCTGGCCCCCGGCAAGCGCCCGCTGGTCGATGTCCGTCCCTATTGGAGCGAATGATGAGCGATATGAAGCAGAAAGCCGCCAGCACGCCGACCGTCCTGCACCAACAGGTCGCCACCGCTCCGGCCGCCAAACCGGGGCAACCCGTGCCGCGCCCTTATCCTTATGCGGATGCGCCGCCGTTTCCGGCCACCATCGGCCCGCAGCCCGCAGGCATGCCGCTCCACGCCTGCATGGGCCTCAACAGCTGCCAGGGTGCGGACCGGTTCGGCACCGACGGCAATCCCGTGACAGGCCAGACCAATGCCTGCGCCGGACAGGGCTATTGCTCGACGGCCACCGATCACACCTGCCACGTGCAGAACGACTGCCGCCATCAGGGTGGCTGCGGCCTTTACGGAACCGCCGAGGAAATGGATAATCCCGGCGCCAACGCCTGCCAGTCGCTGGGGTCCTGCGCGACCCCGATCAATGCCGAGCGCTTCTCCACCAACGGCCCTAACCAGGGCAAAAGCGTGTGGGCGCGTGCACGCGAGGTGTTCGAAACCAAGGTGTGGCCCGAGCTTCGTGAGAAGCTGGTACAGGATCAGGCCAGCGAGGGACCTGAAGCGAAACCGGATCCCGGCCAGCCCTTGCCCGAAACGCTGGGCGTGCCTCCGGCACCGTTCGCGGCGACGGGACCGGCGTATCTGTGGATCAGCGACGACAACGCCGAGCGCGGCAACATGACCGCATGTGGCTCCAGCGGGATGAGTGGCGCGGGTGGCTGTTCCTGATCTTGCGCTAGCGGACCTGCCTGCGCTCGGACTGGGTCTGGGCCTGCGCAACGTGCATTTCGACACGATCCTCCGTGAATCGCCCCGGATCGACTGGTTCGAGGCGATTTCGGAGAATTTCATGGACTCGCATGGACGCCCGCGGATGGTTCTGCGCGCGGTGGCAGAACGCTACCCCGTGGTGCTGCACGGCGTTTCGCTGTCGATCGGCAGTACCGATCCGCTCGATCTGGACTATCTCGCACGGCTCAAGGCGCTCGCCGGTGAAATCCGGCCCGCGTGGATCAGCGACCATCTATGCTGGACCGGCATCATGGGGCTCAACACGCACGACCTGCTGCCGCTCCCGCTCACGCATGAGAGCCTGAGGCATGTCTCGGCGCGGGTGCACAAGGTGCAGGAATTCCTCGGCCGCCCGCTCATCATCGAAAATCCGAGCACATATATCCGGTTCGCCAGCGACGAGATCAGCGAACCTGAATTCCTGCGGCAACTGTGCCAGGCCACCGGTTGCGGCCTCCTGCTGGATGTGAACAACGTCTATGTCAGCTGCTTCAATGCCGGCACCGATCCGATGGCCTATCTCGATGCCTTCCCATTCGACCGGGTGGTGCAGATGCATCTCGCCGGGCATCAAAATTGCGGCACACATATCATCGACACGCATGACGGCCCTGTCCGCGATGCGGTGTGGGAACTCTTCGCGATGGCGTGGAACCGTACCGGCGGTGCCGCCACCCTGCTCGAATGGGATGACCGCATCCCGTCCCTCGACGAATGCATCGTCGAAATCGAAAAGGCGCGCGATTATATGCAAGCCGTGCCGCAGAGCACAGACATGCCGGGCCGCGATCCGGGACCGGAAAGGCTTTCGACCCCTGCCGCCTTTCTCGTGCCTGACGCGATGGGCAGTGTTGCCGAACACGCATGACTGGCGCGGCACCATCGCTTCGCGCCGATCAGGAGTGGCTGCAGGCTTCGTTGATGCGTCCCGCCGCCCCGCTTGACCGGGCTACGGCCGGACGCTTGCTGGACCGGGAAGACTTCCCCGCGGCCGAAGGTCTCGCCATCTACCGCCGAGCCTATCTGGCGCGGCTCTCGGGGGCCATGCGGGCCCAGTTCCCTGCCCTGTGCCATGCCTTGGGCGAGCCGCTGTTCAACGAATTCGCCAGAGCTTTCGTTCACGAGCAGCCGCCGCAGTCCTATACGCTGTACGATCTCGGCCGCCGTTTCGCCGCCTATCTCGAAAACCAGCGCCCCGATCGCGACAAGACCGGCGGAGAGAGGGAGATCTGGATCGACTTCATGATCGATCTCGCTCAGTTCGAATACCGGCTCTTCCAGCTATACGACGCGCCCGGCGCGGAAG
Organism: Novosphingobium beihaiense; assembly: GCF_022832375.1. Classification (GTDB taxonomy): domain Bacteria; phylum Pseudomonadota; class Alphaproteobacteria; order Sphingomonadales; family Sphingomonadaceae; genus Novosphingobium; species Novosphingobium beihaiensis. The sequence goes on along the minus strand of NZ_JALHLG010000063.1, from coordinate 1,558 downwards.
CCAGGCAACTCGCCAACGCCGATGCTCATGACGACAGACTGCGCCTGCAACCGGCGGTCACGCTTGGACGGCACCGGTTCAATGTCGCCCAGTACTACCATGCGGTGCGGCGTGAAGAAGCAGCTCCGGTGCCCCGCGAAGGCGAGAATTTCCTCGTTCTGGTGCGAACGGACTACATCGTACGCACGATCCCGCTGCAGGCCTGGGAATTCACCATCCTCGACGCGATGACGAACGGCAGCACGTTGGATAAGGCCACTACCGAGGCGCTCGAAGTGCTTGCCGTACTGCCCCCGGACCGCGAACAGGCGCGCACGGCCATCGCGTCCGCTCGGACGAACTGGATCTCTTGGGGCCTGTTCGTCGAACGTAGCGTCGGGTGACCGGCGAGATACGGTGGACACTATTTGTGGTTTTGTTGTGCAAATGACGAAGGTATCCCGGCTGTGAATCCAATCTGTTAGACTGCCTTTGCGCCAGACCATGGTTCGAGAACACGCCGGGCGGCGAGGTTCGCAATGAAACCGTTCATGCTTGCCGCCGCCTTGGCAAGGCGATCTGGAAGCGCTGGAGCGGTTATCACCAGCGCAGCCGCGTTGAGACTAAAATGCATTGCTTCAAGCTTCTGGGGGGAACGCGTCATGGCCCGAGTGTTCGATCGCCAGGTCGCCGAACTGTAAATCTGAGTAGCCCCTAGTTTTCTAGACGCCTTCTGCTTTCAAAAACCGCTGCTGTTCAAACTGTGCGGGTGACAGCATCCCGTTCCTGACGTGCTTGCGTACGGGGTTGTAGAACATCTCGATGTAATCGAACGCGTCTTGCCTGGCTTCGTCGCGTGTTTTGTAGGTACGGCGCCGGATGCGCTCGCGCTTGAGCGAGGAGAAGAAGCTCTCGGCCACTGCGTTGTCATGGCAGTTGCCGCGCCGGCTCATTGGGTGCTCAAGATTGTGAGCCCGGATGAAGGCAGCCCAGTCCATGCTTGTGAACTGCGAGCCCTGATCCGATTGGATCAGGACCCGTTGCTTGGGTTTGCGCCGCCAAACCGCCATGTGCAGCGCCTGCAGCACTACATCGGGGGGCTGCCTGCTCTGCATCGACCAACCCACTACGCGGCGGGAGTAGAGGTCGATCACGACAGCCAGATAGGCAAAGCCTTCCAGGATGCGAATGTAGGTGATGTCCGTCACCCACGCCCGATCGGGGGCAGCAACGTCGAACTGGCGATCCAGCGTGTTATCGACCGCTAAGGACGGCTTGCCGCCATAGCTCCCCGGTCGACGCTTGTAGCCGATCTGCGCCTTGATACCCGCCAGCCTGGTCAACCGGGCAACACGGTTCGGGCAGCAGGTCTCACCCTGATCTAACAGATCATCGTGCAGCTTGCGGTAGCCATAGACCTTGCCGCTGTCGTTCCAGGCCTGCCGGATCAACTCTGTCTGCCGAGACATCTTCCAAAGCCCGTAGGCTCAGCGGGTTCTTCTGCCAGGCATAGTAGCCGCTGGGCTGGATGCGCAGGCACCGGCACATCGATCGAACCCCGAACTGGTGGCGATGCTCG
>NZ_JALHLG010000062.1 GCF_022832375.1 Novosphingobium beihaiense | reverse complement strand
TCAAAGCCACACGGCTAACCACCGCTTCATTTGTGCAACAAAGCCTTCCATGATACGGATGCGTTGGCCGCGACCTCGGCACGCTGCTCGCCAAACCGCGCATTGCCGAAGGGCGCACTACGGGCGTCTGGATTATCGGCGCCGTGCGCAGCGGCAACATCGTCAGCCTCTCACAAGGCGATCTTGGAAGCCTTGCCTGAAACCGATCGCGAAGCGCGCCTTGCGAATGCCCGCGAAATGCTGACTGTGGCGGGGGCACATCGCGTCATTGGCACAGTTGCGGATCTGCCCGGGGCACTCGCGTCGATCCCGCTTCATACTTGAACGCGCAATGGCCCCAGGCAGGCAATAGCAAGGCCGCGCGCTTCCAGCCTGAGGCGCAAGGTGTTCTCGCGGTTTTCTGTTTCCTGATCGTCCTGAGGGCCGCTGCCTTGCGTATCATAGGCAATCGATAACCCGCCGCTATCTGCACTTCCTTCGACCACTACCTTCGGGACGCCGTATATGCGTGGGTCGAGATGGACCTGGCTTTGCCCGCTGCTGGCCTGCTGGAGATGAAGCCGTTCGGCAAACTGTGCGGCAAGCCCGCAATTGATGGCCGGCGGGGCTGAAACGGCGCTCACCGCGTACATGGCAGGGCTGGCGTGCAGCCCTGTGCGGGCCCCGTCTGGCGCTCCCACGCCGCCGGGTGTCTCGTCGCCCGCGTCTGCTTTGGCAGCACGCTTGCGGGCATCGGATGGGGGACCGGTTCGGGCCGCGCTGTCCACGAGGCTGGAAGGCATCTGTTCCGTCGCGAGCCTTTCGCAGGCAGGCGTCAATGGGGCCGTATCCGGCTGCAAGGGGCGCTTCTCTTTGCGCTTGTCGGCCCCTTGCCGCTGGAGCGCCTCTTGAAAGCCGCCGCGGGTTTCTGCGTCCTGGGGAGGCCAAGGCCAAGGGGGCTTGGGCGAAGGAGAAGGGGAAGGGGAAGGGGAAGGGCTATGGGGCGGAGAGGGGGCCGTCCAAGTCATATCCGTATCTTGCCCGGCTGCGGGCCGTCCTGCCGCGCGCGTTCCTGTTTGCGGGCGGCGCGGCGCAAATCGGCGCGGCGGGCCGTGTCGAATTCGGTTTCCAGCGCATCGAAGCGGACTTGCGCACGGTGGTGGGAGGCGCGCGTTTCGGCAAGGCTTGCGGCGGTGCGTGCAGCTTCTTCCCGTGCCTTTTCCTCGGCCTCGCGCGTTTCGGCCAGGCGGCTTTGCTGGGTGATCAGATAGTCCGAAACCAGCGCATCGGCAGGGTTGCGGGCGCGGAAGAAGAGAGCGGCTTCATGGCTGTCAGAGGCCTTTGCCACGGCATCGCATCGTCTGGCATGTTCGGCCCGGCAACGTTCGTTCTCGCGGCGTTCCTCGATCACAGCGCGCTCAAGCCGGTCCCGCTGGTGCCCGCGCACGCGCAGCATGACGCGCAGTTTGTCGACAGCTTCGCTCATGGTTCGAATCCTCTCAGAAGTGCCATTGTCGTTTCGAAACCGCTGCGCTGGCGGCTGCTCTGGCGCAGGAAGGCATCCATGCCCTCGCGCGCGGCCAGGGCCCGGTCGGCCAGAGCATCCTGTCCGGGCTTGTAGTCGCCCAGCTGGACCAGCAGTTCGATCTCGCCCAAGCGGGACAGCAGCGCTCGCAACTCTCCTGCCGCGCGCTGCTGTTCCGGGGCGGCGAGTTGCGTGAACAGGCGGCTCTGGCTCGCCAGAACGTCTATCGCCGGATAGTGGCCCTTCGCTGCCAGCTTGCGGGACAGGTAGATGTGCCCGTCCAGCAGCGAGCGGACTTCCTCGCCGATGGGATCGTCTTCCTCGTCCTCCAGAAGCACGGTGTAGATACCGGTGATAGCCCCCTTATTGTCCGTGCCTGCGCGTTCGAACAGGCAGGGCAGTTCGGCAAAGACGGAAGGGGGGAACCCGCGCCGCACCGGGGGTTCGCCTGCGGCCAGACCGATTTCGCGAAGAGCCCGGGAATAGCGTGTGACCGAGTCCATGAGAAGCAGGACATGGAGCCCCTCGGCCCGGAAGCCTTCGGCGACAGCAGTGGCGGCATGGGCCGCGCGGGCCCGTTCGAGCGCGGGCCGGTCGGACGTGGCAACGATCACGACGGCCCGTGAAAGGCCATCGGGGCCAAGCGTGTCTTCCACGAATTCACGAACTTCGCGTCCGCGCTCGCCGATGAGCGCGATCACCGTGACGTCGGCGTGGGACTGGCGCGCCAGCATGCCCAGCAGCGTGCTCTTGCCCCCGCCCGCCGCGGCGAAGACGCCCACGCGCTGGCCGCGCCCGACCGGCAACATCCCGTCGATGGCGCGAATGCCCGTTTCCAGCATCGTGTCAATGCGCGCGCGAGCCATGGGGTTGGGGGCGGCGGCATAGAGTGGACGGCGTGTTCCGGCGCGTACCGGTTCGCCGCCGTCGAGCGGGCGCAGCCGCGCATCCAGAACGCGGCCGAGCAGGTCTGCCGTGACGGGAACTTCGTCCTCGCCCGTGCGCACGGTGATTTCGGTTTCGCCGGACAGGCCGCGCAAGTCTCCCATCGGGGCGAGCAGAACGTCCCCGTCCGACAGGCCGACCACTTCTGCCAGCAGCGCGGTGTTTCCCTCCGCGTCGAGCAGGGCGCAGGTCTGGCCGATGCGGGCACTGATTCCCCCTGCACGGATGGCCGTGCCGATCGCGCCTTTCACGCGCCCGCGCTGTTCGAATGCCGGGGCTTCGGCGAGCTGGCCGAAGAGATTGCGGACCTGGCTGTCAATCGACATGGCGGTTTCCCCAGCGTTGCGCGATGGCGGCGATCTGATGGTCAAGATCGGCGATTACCCGGCCGGAGGCGGTGACGATCCGGCATTGGTGGGCGGCGAGCGCCGGATCGGCACGCACGCGCACGGCAGGCTGGCTGGCCTCGGCGCTGGTATCACTGGCCGCAAAGGCTTCCCCAAGGGGCCCGGCAAAAGCAGGGGCGACACTGACTTCCACGGCGCCTGCGGGAAGCACGCTGGCAACGGCCCGGCGCGCCAGACCTTCCAGCATGGCTTCTTCGCCGATATCGCTGGTCATGCAGCGCAGCGCGGCCAGGGCAAGGCTGGCAAGCCGGGTTTCCTGCTCCGCGCGGTCGGCGTTCACTTGCCGGGTCAATTCCGCGATGGCTTTCAGAAAGGCGGCGCGGCCTTCTTCGCGGCCTTCGGCCAGGCCGCGTTCGCGGGCTGCCTGTTCCGCGGCGCGGGCGCGGGCTGCGGCATCTTCATGAAGTGCATGGGTGGCGGCCAGAAGCGCGGAGGCGTCGGACAGCCCAGTCCGTTCTGCGGCCTTCAATACTGGCCTGTCCGTGGCAAGAAGCGCGTGGCCATCGTTGTGCAGGAGATAGTAGGTCATGGCCGGTAACTCGCGGGCGGCGGCCCTCCTAACAGGAGATGTTCGGCCTGGGCGGTGTGATACGCAGTCAGTGCGCCGTCTGCCGAAGCGCTTGCGCAACTGGCCGCAGGCGGGGCAGGCAGAGCGGCTTGCAGCACCGGCGGCAGGCCTTTGCGTGCCAGGGCGTGCCCGGACGCGGCCAGCTCTTCGGGGGGCGGCAGCGGCAGCGTGCCCTTGGCGGTTTCGTCCAGCGCCAGCGCGCGTTCGAACAGGGCCTCACCGAAAGGGGCGGCATAAAGCCGCAGGTCGCGGCCGGAAATGACTTGCGTTAGAGCTTTTCCGGAAGCCAGAAGCGCGGTGAGGGCGAAGACCCGGTCCTGTTCGGACGCGCTGAGGGCAGGCCATTGCGGCCAGCAGGCCAGTTCCGCGAAACTGGGGGGAGCAGCGGCTTCTGCGTCTTTTCCTGCCCGTCGTGCGAACCGTTCGCCGCGCGAAGGAAGGAGGCCATGGCCCGCTGCAAAACGGGCGTTCCGCCTGACGCGGGCGCGGCCGCGTATTCCGGCATTGGATGTCTTGCGTTTCGACGCCTCGTTCACCGCGCCGTTCCCGTCAGGCTGCGGGGTTCGTCCGGAGCGCTCCCATGCGCCGCGCGGCGCTGTGCCGGAGAGCGGCGCAGGAACAGCGCAGCCCCCAAGCCGCCAAGCCCGAAAAAGCCCAGCCCCGCAGCGATCCACGGCGCGGCGGCGCCGCCAATGGCGGTGCTTGCGGGGGGCGTGGGGCGGCCCGGCACCATGACTACCGAAACCCGGTCATAGGCAAGGCCCTCGATACTGTTGGTCACGAGCGACTTGATCGCGCCCGTCTCGCTGCGCAGATCGTAACCGGGCCGGTATTTCACGAAGACCGCCGCGGAGCTGGGCTTCATTGTGTTGGAGAGCGGATCCGGCTCGGGGATTGCCAGGTGCACGCGGGCTTGCACCACGCCGTCGATCTCGCTCACGGTGTGGCTCAGTTCCTGCGAAAGCCCATAGATCAGCCGCGCACGTTCCTCGACAGGAGAGGAGACAAAGCCCTTCTTTTCGAACACTTCGCCCAGCGAGGCGAAATGATCTCCGGGAAGCCCGCGCGCGTCGAGGACTTCCACCGCGTGCGCGAAATCCTCCGGTGCGACGGCGATGGACCAGCGCCCTTCGCCTGCCATTTTCTTGGTCGCATCGACATCGGCCTGACGCAGGGCGGCCACCGCTTCGTTCGCCTGGCTCTCGGGCAGGTCTCCGTAGACTTCCTGTTGCCCGCAGGCGGCAAGGCCCAGAAGGCAGGACAGGGCCAGGATCTGGCCCATTCTTGTCAGCGGCATGGCCGGGCCTCCCTTGCTTTGCATCAGCCTTGCTGCCGGAACAGTTGCTGGATGCCATCCGAACTGCGGTTGGCGATGTTCGAAGTGAGCTGGCAATGGAACATGAATTCCTGGCAGCGCATCGTCAGCTGGACGATCTCGCCGGGCGTCAACTCGCTGCCCGAAGTTTCGGCCGTGCGGGCGTATTCGGTCACGCTTTTCGCTTCACCGTTCACATGGTCGAGCATTTCCAGCATGTCCCGGATGGCCGGAGGGACTTCGGCGGCCGGGGTGGGCGCCGCCGTAGCGTTCAGACCGGCCTGGCCGAGTGCCGCGTTGAACTGGCTGGCCAGCTCAGGCGCGGGTTCCTGCGGCAGGGCCGGTCCCAGCGTGCTGATGCGCGGAGGCGGAACGGCAGAGGCCGCCGCAATGCTTTCCATCGCCATCGTCAGCCCTTGCGTGCCATCGTTTCGAGCGCCTTGCCGATGCTGTCGAGCGAACTGTGAGAGCTATTCGAAATGAAGCTCATCTGCAGCGAGAGCGCGGTCAGTTCGGTGATCTGCGAGGGGTTGTCCCCGCCCTGATTGGCGACCACGTCGGACTGCTGTTCGATCTGTGCGGCCTGGTTGTCGAGCGCTTTGCCCCAGGCGGCGGCAAAGGCTTCGAACCAGTTGTCGGAGGCAGAGCCCTGCTGCATCCGGTTGCCGGTCAACGGGGTCGCGGCAAGCATCGCGGTATCGGCATTGGCGGTTACGTTGGTCATGTGCCTGTCCTTCATGGTGGAGTTGCAAAGGGGATCAGAGGCGAAGCTCCTCGGTTCGGCCGTCCTTTTCGAGGCGGACGGAATCCTTCCCGACGGAAATGAGCCGGTGCCCGCTGGGCAGCACGGCGCCGGGAAACCAGCGCGATCCGTCGGCCGTGACGATGTAGCCCGGATCGGAAACGAGCGTGGCGATCCCCGCGCCCGAGCGGGCGAAGAAGCTTTGCAGCGGATTGCCTCCCAGCGCGTCGTCGATGCGGAACGAGACGGCGCCAAGGCCCGGCAGATCGCGCTTGAGCATGGTGCGCAGCTCGTCCTGCCGCCCGCCTGCCATATAGGCTGCGCTTACTTCCACGGCGCGGGGGCGCCCGGGGGCCGGGGCAACCGTGGCTTCGATTCCCTGCGCGTGCAGGATCTCCTCGGCGGCCCCGGCCAGCGCTGCATTCGACGTGACATCGACCATGACAGGTACGGGATAGGCCGCGGCGAGCTTGCGCAGCTGGGCCAGTTCGCTCTCACTGGCGACCACGCCCGAGACAATCAGCGCGCCTGCACCGTCCGGTTCAACGGCAAGCCCCTGGATGCCCGCTTCGGCAAGCTGATCGCCGAAGCTGGAGGGCAATTCGCGGCTGGCTTCAAGGCTGGACCGCATCAGCCCGGCGGCGGCCAGCAGCAGGAGCAGAGAGACGGCGCAGATGGCCAGGCGCGGCCCGCTGACGCGCTCTTCCAGCTTACGCCACTGCAGGCATGCCTTGCGCCAGATCCGGTCCAGCAGGCTGGGGGCGGGCAGGGGCGTTGCGGGGCCGCCCTCCGGTCCTTCGGCCAGGCGTGCGGTCTCGTCCCAGCGTTCGGATTCCGCCTGCCCGTGGGCCAGCGTGAATTCGCCGAAGCGGAAGGGCAGATAGGGCGGCAGGTGCGCCTCGTCGTCCGTTTCCAGATCGCGCCCCAGAAGCTGTGCGCGCCCTTTCAGGACCCGCAGCACCGCGCTTTCGCCGCGCCGGGTCAGTTCCAGCACCGTTCCCGATGTGCCCGTGCCGCGCAGAACGACATCGTTGGCCAGGGCGTGGCCAATGCAGATCCGTTCGTTGGCGCCCAGAGGATAAGACTTCCCGGCAAGGCGCCCGGAGACGACACGCAACACGCTTCCGGGCGCGGCCGGCAGGGCCGCGCCGCTGCCGGAGCCAAGGTCCAGACCGTCCCCTGTCCGCTCGGCGGAAATCGTGCCGGGGGCGCTTGCAGCCATGCCTATCCCTTCGCCTTGCTGATGGCCCCGGTGTGCAGTGGGGCAGAGGGTTTCATTCCCAGCCCGTTTCCGGGCGCGGCGGCAGGCAGGGCAAGCCCGGCTGCCGTATCGAGGTCGATCAGGCGCGGGGTGATGAGAAACAGCCGCTCGGTGCGCTGCCGCTGCTTTCTGCTGGACTTGAACAAGTTGCCCAGGATGGGGATGTCCTTCAGCAGCGGTATCCCGCTTTCCGCGTCATATTGGGCATTGACGGTCAGCCCGCCCAAAAGCAGCCCCTCCCCTTCGTTGATGAGCGCCTGGGTGTTGACACTGGCGCGTTCGACCACCGGAATGTCGTCCACCTTGCTGTTGAGCACTGTGCCGTCTTCCACGCCGATAACCATGCGGATGCGCGGCCGCCCGTCCTCCGTCAGCACATGCGGGTTGACGCGCAGCACGGTTCCGGCGGTGACGTTGAACAAGTCCACCTGCCGGTCGCCCGCCACGCGCACGTAGAAAGTGCGGGTACGGTCGAATACGGCCTCGACGTTGGACAGGGTGACGAGCTGCGGGCGCGAGACGATCCTGGCCGCGCCTTCTTCCGCCAGTGCATTGACGCGCCCGATGAATTCGCGCCCGGAACCGATCACGCCGCGCAGCGAAAGGCCGTTGTTGACCGATCCGGTGTTGGCGATGTCAGTGGCCGGAATGCCCGAGCGGCGCACGATATCGCTGCCGAAAACCGAGTTGAAGCCTTCGCTGCGGATACGCCAGTTGAAGCCCAGCTCGCGCAGCTTGTCGATGTTGAGATCGATGATCGTGGCTTCCAGTTCGACGATCTGCGGGCGCACGTCGAGGGCCTGCACCAGCCCTTCGTAGGCGGGCATGTTTTCCGGCCGGTCCCGCACGATTAGCGCATTGAGCGAAGGGTCGATAGCGATGCGCGGCCCGGCATTTGGGGTGCGGGAAGGGGGCGGCGTTCTCTGGCGTTGGGGCAGCGGGGGCAGGCCAAGGTATTCGTCTTCGTAGGGAGCCGCGCGGCTCGGATCGGGGGGCACGGCATCGAGCCCGCGCCCGCCCAGCCGCGGCTGCGACTGGCGCACGGCAAGATCGCCATAACCGGCGACGATGCCGCCCGTTACCGGAGAGCCGTCGCCCATCACCCGCGAGAGCGTGGAGCCCACGCCGGGCACCCGGATCTGACGCCCGCCGGCGTTGAGCACGGTATCGTCGGCCCGGGCATAGCGCAGGTAGAAGACACGCAGTTCGTAGGGCTCGATCATGTCCGGCATGCTGTCCGCCGGGTGGGCCCTGGCCGTGCCTGCAGGGGCGATCTCACGCATGGCGGCCTGGTGGAGGCGCGGCAGGCCGCTGGCCAAATCCTCCACGCGGGCCAGATAGCGCGGCACGCCGGTGGCGATTACCGCGTCCTGAGAGGCGCGCTTCAGGCGGTTGTGCGCATCGCCGATCCCGGCGTTTGCGACTTGCCGCTCAAGCGAGGCGGCCTGTCCGCCGCCGGTCCGGATCGTGCGGCTTTCAACCTGATCGGCGCGATAGATGCTGACGATCGCGCCGTCGTAGTAGGCAACAAGGTTGAAGGCCCTGGAAATCTTGTCCCATATCTGTCGCGGAGGGCCGCGGAACTCGCCGTTGATCTTGCCCGTCACTTGCGGATCGACAGCGGCGCGCTGGCCCGTTGCCGCGAAGAATTCGCGCAGGAAATCGGCGATGGGCTGATCGCGCGCGACGAGGCCCACGGCGGTTTCCGGCATCGGCGGTTCGGCCGCCGGGGCGGACGTCGCGGACAAGACCAGTCCGGCCAGCAACGCGGGCACTGCCGTTTTGATACCGGCTTCCACTACAGTGCGATGGATCATTCGGCAGGCTCCATGGCCTTGCCGTACTCCACGGCATCGGGAACGCGGTCGAGCTGGCCCACGACATCGAGCGCGAGCGTGGGAGAAAGCTCGTTGAAGGCGAGAACCGGGACATCGAACAGTTCCGGCCCGATGAGGCGGCGCAGCGGCCGTCTCAGTTCGAAGGCTACGACAACCGCACGCGCGCCGCTGGAAAGCACTTCCTCGCGGATCATGCCGATCAGGGTGCGGGCATGCTCGGGCTCCATGCCCAGCCGCGCCACGCCATCCACCTGCCGCACATTGTCGCGCAGAAAGTGTTCCAGCTTGAGCCCGACGATCAGCACGCTCAGGCGTCCGCCAGAGCAGTAAGGCGGCGTCAGGTAGCGTTTGAGCGCGATCCGTGTGCGGTCGGCCAATGGCATGGCGTTGCGTTCGGATTGCCCGGCTTCCGCCAGCGCCTCCATCACGTCGCGCAAGTTGCGCATGGGCACTTCTTCCTCGGCAAGGAGGCGCAGCACTTCGGCGATCTTAGGGGCAGGCACGGCGCGCACCACTTCCTTGACGACATCGGGATAGTCCGCTCCGAGCTGGTTGAGCATGGCCGTGACTTCCTGCAGCCCCAGGAACTGGCCGATATTGCGCCGCAGGATGGCCTCGACTTCGGCACAGACGGCTTCCTCGAAATCCTCTTCGGGGACCGGCCCCCAGCCCGCAGGGGCGTCATAGAGGAACAGGGCCCAGGCGGGTTTCGGCCCGCTTGCCTGCGCCTGCACGATTTCGGCTGGAGGCACGGGCAGGCCAAGCCGGTGCTGCAGACGGCTGAGCATGGCGACCATGACCGCGCGCATCCGGTCCATTTCTTCGGCCGTGATCCGCGCATGGCTGAGTTCCAGAACCAGCGGGCGTACCGGCCGCAGCGGTGCAGGTTCGGCGGCGAGGATTTCGGGCGCTTGGGCCGGTGTGGAGTCGAGGCGGTTGAGATGGCCGGTGATCCACGTGCGCGATGCGGGCGTTTGCCAGGCGCCGCCTGCGGCAAGGGCCAGCGCCAGGCTCAGGAATACCAGCGTGGGAAAGCCGGGGATCAGCCCCAGCAGCACGCACAGCGCCGCCCCGATGAACAGGACGCGCGGCTTGCTGCCGATCTGGCGGGCGATGGCCTGTGCCAGGTCGCTTTCGCGGTCTTCGTCAGTGGTGCGGGTAACGAGCAGACCGGCCGCCATGGCGCTGAGCAGCGCGGGAAGCTGGGCGACAAGGCCATCGCCGATGGTGAGGATGGAATATGTTGTGACCGCGTTGCCCGCGCTCATCCCATGATAGAGGATGCCGATCGCCAGACCTCCGATCAGATTGACCAGAACGATGATGATCGAGGCGATGGCATCGCCTTTCACGAACTTCATCGCACCATCGAGGCTGCCGTGAAGGCGGCTTTCCAGTTCCAGGGTACGCCGCCGGGCGCGGGCCTCGTCCTTGCCGATGAGGCCGGAGCGCAGATCGCTGTCGATGGAAAGCTGCTTGCCCGGCATGGCATCGAGGCTGAAGCGCGCGGCCACTTCGGCCACGCGTTCGGCGCCTTTCGAAATGACCACGAACTGCACCACGGTGATGATCAGGAAGACGACAAGGCCCACGATCAGATTGCCGCCCGCGACCATTTCGCCGAACTGCTGGACGATATGCCCGGCCTCGGCATGGCCGAGGATCATGCGCGTGGTCGCGATCGAGAGCGACAGCCGGAACAGCGTGCTCAGAAGCAGGACAGTGGGGAACGTGGAGAAGTCGAGCGGCTTGGTGATGTAGAGCGTGCTGAGCAAAAGCAGCACGCCCAGCGTCATGTTCGATGCGATCAGAATGTCGAGCACGAGCGCGGGAAGCGGCAGGATCAGAAGCCCGACCACTGCCACAACGGCAAGGATCAGCACCAGATCCGGTGCCCGGAACCCGCTCGCCGGGAGTTTGCCTAGAAGTGCGCGCGCGTTCACAGGGGGTGTTCTGCCGGAGCGGAGCGCAGCGCGCTGTAACGTTTCAGGACCGTGGCGACATAAGCGCGGGTTTCGGCAAAAGGCGGGATGCGGTTGCCATACCTGGCGACGGCCCCATCGCCTGCGTTGTAGGCGCTCAGAATCAGCCCGAAGTCGCGCCCGTAGCGCTTCTGGAGCCGTTTCAGATGGCGCGCGCCGGCGTCGAGATTCGTCAGCGGGTCCAGCAGGCCGGCACTGTCCACACCAAGCCCGGCGCCGGTCGCGGGCATGACCTGCATCAGGCCGAGCGCTCCGGCGTGCGAACGGATTCGCGGGCGATAGGCGCTTTCGGTGCGTACCATTGCGTGGAGAAACAAGGGGTCGATGCGATAGCGGGCTGCCACCTGGCGGATTTCGCGGTCGAAGGCGGGGGCTGAGCCCGGCACCGCTGTCACGGCCTGATCCGGCCGCGTGGAAACGGGGTGCTTTTCATCGGCGTTGCTGCGGACCTTCTCCGGAACGCCGGGGATCCGGGTCATTGCAGGCTTGCGATGCACAGCGGGAGCATCCGTACCAAGCATCTTGTCCTCACACTGGGCGAGCGACTGAAAATTTTGCCGGGCCATAGCGTGCGAAACGCGGACAATGCTGGTGAGAGGGCAAGCAATAAAGGTACGGTGTTCAGGCTCGTCTGAAGCGAATGCATCCCGCGTGTTGAATGGCGAGAACATTAAAGAAGTAAGAGTTAGGGCGTAAACAACATATGTATTCTGCATATCGCAAAGCAGCCTCACCTAAAAAGTGACAAGATTTGCGTTACCGGAGCCGCCAGACCCAGATTTGTTATCGTCAATGTTGAACATCCCGCACATTTATTGTGGGCAGGACGGCGATTTCATTGCTCGCATCATCGCGATGGAGAAACAGATTTGCGATGACCTGTGCCGGGGGATGGATGAAGCAACGAAAATGTCGTTAACATTGCAGTAAATGTCTTCGAATGTGCGTCGGTATGACAAATATGACATCTATGTTCAGAATTATACATTTGATAACATTAAAAAATTTTTATAGTGTTTCAGAAATATAAGTTGACGTCGAATAATCCTCGCCATCTATAGTTGTTGTCAGATTCGGAGGCGCCGCCCCCTTCCGAGCCTGCATTGCTGAAGATATTCCAGCGATGCTGCCCGTTATCGTCATTTCATTCTCCAGGTGTCCGTGGAGCGGGAAATGGCAGACAAGAATGATGGCGGGGACAAGACTGAAAAGCCGACTCAAAAGAGGTTGCGCGATGCTCGCCGCAAGGGGGATGTCGCCAAATCGAAAGACTTCGGAAGCGCGATCGGCATGGCCGCCTGGCTCGTGCTTGCATTTTCGGCCACGTCATTCGTAGGAGCACGCCTGACCGGTCTTGCGCGGGAGGTCATTTCAGCCGCGCCGGATGGCGAGTTCGTGCCCCTGCTGCAGAACCTGGGCGCGGAAGCGGCAGGCCTCACATTGCTGGCGGCGGCCTTTACCCTGATCCCGGCCGCCGTCATCGGCATCGCGGGCGAATTCCTTCAAGTTGGCGCGCTGGTCACTACGGAAAAGCTGAAACCTGCCTTCGACAAGCTCAATCCGATGGAGGGGCTGAAGCGTATGGTCAGCCTGGATAACCTGTTCGAGCTGATCAAGACCCTGATCAAGGCGGTGCTGGTTCTGGGCGTGGCGGGACTGGTGCTGGCTGGCGGGATGGGCCGTTATGTGGAGGTTCTGAACGCTGCGCGCTGGCGTCCGCTGGGCGGGATGGGGCCGGTCGTCGCGGGGGAGACGCTTGCTCTCACGCGTTCGCTCACGGTGCAACTGATCGCGGGAACATTCGGAATTTTTCTGCTGGTGGGGTTTGCCGACAGGGCATGGACCCAGCACCGCTACATCAAGAAGATGATGATGAGCCGGCGCGACCTCAAGCAGGAGCACAAGGACAACGAAGGCGATCCCCACCTCAAAGGCCAACGCCGCCAGATGCATGAGGAATGGGCCAATCAGAACGCCGTGGGCGCTGCCGGGCAGGCCAGCGTTCTGCTTACCAACCCCACCCATATCGCCATCGCGCTCGACTATGATCCCGATGAATGCCCGGTTCCGGTGGTCGCGGCCAAAGGGGAAGGGCCGCTAGCCGCCGCGATGCGCCGCCGCGCCGCCGAAGAAGGGGTGCCGATCGTGCGCAACGTTCAATTGGCGCGAACCCTCTTTGCGACTGCCCCCGTCAACACGCTGATTCCGTCCGATCATTTCGATGCCATTGCCGAGATCATTCTCTGGGCGCGCCGTGCGCGTGCCGGTGAACTGCCGCTTGAACGTGAGGAGATGTCCTGAAGCCGGGCCATCTTTGCCCTTTCGCCGTTGTCCCCGCCGCCGCCCTGTCCCCGAGGCGTTCGCACGAGGTTGCTGTCATGAGTTTCGCCACTGTCTTTTCCAGTCTGTTCGCGGTTGTCCTGGCGTTGATTGCCGTCCTTGCCCTGGCGGCGCTGGCCCTCAAGGCGCTCCGGCACTGGCAGGACCGTTTCCAGCAGGGCGCCGAGGGAACAGGCCCGCAGATGCGCTTCCTGCGGGCCATGCCGCTTGGCCAGAACGAGCGTGCCGTACTGATGGAAGCGCAAGGCGAGGTTTTGCTGATAGGTGTGACAACAGGCGGAATCAGCCTGCTGGCGCGCTGGCCCGAACGCGAAAAGATGGGAGAGGGCCCGTCTCCAACTCCGGTGACGGGAGCGGATTCGTGAAGCTGGCTGGTCTTCCCGCGATCGCGCCGGACGAAGCCCTTTTCCGCAACACCGTCATGGAGGCGTTGAACGGCGCTTGTGCGGGTCATGCCGGTCTGACGGCGGCTATCCCGGAGCACCGCCCTGCCATTCCCGTCTGGTTCCACTGCCGCGATGGCATGGCCTTCGCCATCACGCATTGCGCAGGCGAGCCCGCCGTTTCGCCAGGGCAAACCGGCACGGCGCAGGCGGCCATGCTGCTCGACAGAGCGGAGCCTGTCCTGGCGGCCATCGAACAGGCACTTGGGATCGCGCTTGAGCCTGTCGGGCTGGCGCCTCTGCCCGAAATACCGGCGCGTATCACCGTGCGCATCGAGGCGCGGGAAGAGGGGGATGGAGCCAGCAGTACGGTGCGCGACAGGGTCTGGCTTGCGCTTTGTCCGGACACGCCTCTGGCCCCCGTTCGAGCGCCGTTTGCGCCCGCGTGCGTGGGTGCCGTGCCGGTGCCTGTGACGCTGGCGATCGAGGGGCCGCGCCTGGCGCCCGATCTGGCGGCGGATCTTGCTCCGGGCGATCTCGTACTGCTCGGCCCCGGGCCTCTCGCGGGCCAACTGCATCTGCCGGGCCGCGCGCCAGTGGCAGGCATGTTCGCGCCAGGCAGCCACTCTTTCACACCCGATCTTCCTGTTCCCTCTGCCCAAGGGAACTTCGTCTACCCAAAACAGGATGCCAGCGATGAGTGAAACCGCAGACCCGGCCGTTGCCAATTCGAAAAGCGCGCCCGGTCCCGATGGGCCCGCAAGCGATGCCGCACCGGGCAATACAGGCGCCTTTACCGTGGCCCTGCGCGTGGAGCTTGCCGAGATGCAGATCCCGCTGTCCCGCCTTCAGGCGATGGGGGAAGGCGCGGTGCTTGCGCTGGCCGCATCGCCGGGCCCGTTGCCCGTCCGGCTTGCCGTGGGCGATCGCGAACTGGCGCGCGGCACGCTCGTTTCGGTAGGCAGCGGCTATGGCATCCTTGTCGGCGATGACGGGCCGCCGGATGGGCCTTGCGATCAGGACACTTCAGCTTCTGCGCCTGACCAGGAGGCCTGAAGGATGGATCTGTCCACTTTCACGCCAAGTTCCGCGCTCGTTACAGTCATCCTTATCGCGCTGGCACCGTTCATCGCGGTTATGGTAACCAGTTTCACCAAGATCGTCGTCGTTCTCAGCCTCATCCGCAACGCGCTGGGGTTGCAGCAGGTGCCGCCGAACATTGTTCTGAACGGCCTCGCTCTGATCCTCTCTTTGTACGTGATGTATCCCACGATGCAGTCGATGCAGGCTGCGGTGGAAAGCCCAACTCATGCTGGCGCGGAAGGGCAGGACGCAACCGTTCCGGGCGGCAGCGATGCCTTGTTCCGCACTGCGGACAAGGCCAAGGAACCGCTGCGCGCCTTTCTCCTGGAGCACAGCAATCCGGATGAACGCGCCTTCTTCCAGCGCACCCAGGCCCGTGTGGCCGCCAAGTCCGGCACCAAGCCTGCCGCAGCGACCGACTTCGTGGTGATCGTGCCTGCCTTCGTGGTGAAGGAGCTGACGGCGGCCTTTCAGATCGGCTTCCTGATATTCCTGCCCTTTCTCGTCATCGATCTCGTCGTTTCCAACATCCTGATGGCCATGGGCATGATGATGCTTTCGCCAGTGACGATTTCGCTGCCGTTCAAGCTCTTGCTGTTCGTTCTCGTCGATGGCTGGGTGAATATCAGCCACGGCCTTGTCCTGAGTTACACATAGAAAGGGGCCTGGCGTCATGTCTCAGGATATCGTGGGCACGACCGTTGAGGCGTTGTGGCTGGTGCTGCTGCTGTCTGCACCGCCGATCATTGCGGCCTCCGCGGTCGGCCTGTTGGTCGCCGTGCTGCAGGCGGCAACCCAGCTTCAGGAGCAGACGCTTCAGTATACTCTGAAGTTCTTCGCCATCGTCCTCACCCTGTTCATCACCGCTTCGCTGGTGGGCAGCAGCCTCTATCAGTACGCCCACCAGATATTCACCGGGTTCCCCGGCATGGTGCGGGGCTGATCGGGATGGACGGCGGTTCGGGCGCCTGGATGAACCAGCTCCTGCTTGTCGGGCTGTCCTCGGCACGGTTCGGCTTTGCATTCGTGCTGGTGCCGATCTTCGCGCAGCAGACGATCCCCGCGATGGTGCGCAACAGCGTGATTGTGACGCTGGGTATGACGGCCTGGTTCGCGCAGCCGGTGATCGATCCGGCGGCGCTCTCCGCGCTCGAATGGGCAAGACTGCTGCTGAGAGAGGCGGCCGCAGGTTTGGTCATCGGCTTCTTCTTCGGCTCGGCCTTGTGGGCAATGCAGGCGGCGGGCGAAGTGATCGATGCCAAGATCGGGGCCACCATCGGGCAGGTGCTGGAGCCGCTGGGCGGGCAGATGACCTCGCTCAACGGCGCCCTTCTGGGCCGCTTGGCCAATGTGATCTTCGCTGCCGGAGGCGGCATCACCCTGCTCGTCGGGACTGTCATGGGAAGTTATGCGATCTGGCCGATGTCGGCTGATTGGCCGGAGCTCGACGCGCGCGGGCTGATCGTGTTCGAGAACGAGTTCGGCCGGCTCATGGCGCTCGTGGCGCTCTTTGCGGCGCCGGTTCTGGTCTTTCTCTATGTGATCGATGCGGGGCTGGGGCTGCTCAACCGGTTCGCCCAGCAGCTCAACGTTTTCTCGCTTTCGCTCTCGATCAAGAACTGGGCGGCGACGTTTCTGCTTGTCCTGCTCATACCGTTCTTTGCACAAGCCGTGCTGCGCGATCTCGGCACCCGGACGGCGCTTGCTGAAGCTGTCATCAAGGCGTTGGCCCAATGAACGGCTCCCGCTCCGCCAGCGATGAGGCTGCCATGGGCGCCGCCGGTGCCGGGGCAGAGGAAGAACGCCTGCGCGAGCTGATGCGCCTCCTGCGCAAGGCGGACGATGCGCAGGCGGGCGAACATTTCCTCGGAGAATTCCGCATCCCCGCCGCGCGCGTGCCGCTGCGCCACCACGCGGGCATGGCCACGCTCACCAAGGCGGAAGTGGCCGTCCTGCGCTTTCTGGGCTGGGGCCGGGCCAACCGGGATATCGCGACGGTGCTGGCCATCAGCGAGAACACCGTGCGCGTCCACCTCAACAACATGTGCAACAAGCTGGAACTGGACGGCGTGCGCGAACTGAACGCGCTGGCGGGCCTCCTGTTCTACCCGACGACCTGAAGCGTGCGTGGCGCGGTGCCGGTGAAACGATGGATGACGCCGGTGAGCGGAGGCGGCCTAAGCGATCCGATTAGGCCGCTAGTCGGATCGCGCAGAGCCGTAACCGCATGTCAGCGCCATAGTCGGCGGCGAAGGGACGGTCCTGCCGGAGGCGCATTGCCCGCCAGGAAACGGCGCCTCGCCCTTCAGGATCGATTTTTGCCAGACTTCTTATCAAGGAGAGACATTATGGGTTTGTTCGGCGGTCTTTCGCTTTCCTCCATCAATCCGCTCAACATCGCGCAGCTTGCCATGGGGCCTGCCGGATGGGCCTCGCTGGCGGCCAGCACGATGTTTTCCTCGTTCGGGCAGCAGGTCATCCAGCAACTCGGCACTTCGCTGGGCCTGCCGCAGCCGATGATCGACATCGCCCAGGCCGGTTTCGCCGGTACGATGGGCGACTACAACGGTGCTTTCAGCAACGTCAACGAAGCCGTCGAAGGCCTCGGCAGCCAGATCGGCATGAGTCTCACCGACATCGCTTCCAACCAGTCGTCTGCACAGAGCGCGGTTGATCGGATGGTCTCGATGATCACAGACCGCCTGCGCGAATCGGGCGTGGATACGTCCTCCACCGATTCCGGCGATGGCAGCCTGCTGATGAAGATCGCCAAGGCACTGGGTGAACTGCTCGACAACAAGATGACCCAGATGGCCAACCTTTCGGATGACATCGGCAACCTGGGCACAGTCGATAACAAGAACCAGTCCAAACTTGGCCAGCTCACTGGCGAACTGCAGGGACTGACTCAAGAAACCAGCCTACTTTCGAACGCTCTTGGCAACACGATCAAGTCGATCGGCGAAGCCAATACTACGCTTGCACGCAAGGGCTAACACCCTCTTCGCCGAAAAAGGCGATGCACAAATCCGGGTGCCATATTTTCGGCACCCGGATTTCTTTCTTTTTGCAGTATCATGACATCCTTTCGTCCCGAATGGATGTCGGAGCAGCGATGGCGCTCTAGCAGGCTGCATCATCGCAGGCATAGCTTCTCCGCCATATCATCCCGATGGAGATTCGTCCGATGAACCTTGTCCATCCGTTTGTCCGTGCGCTCACACTTTCTGCCTTCTCTTGCGTGTTAATGGCCGTTCCGGCTTCGGCAGATATGCAGCTCACCTATATCCCGATGGCAACGCCTTCGATCATGTACCCGGTCGTCACCAATCCTTGCCCCAACGGCATATGCCCATCTGTTTCCGACAGAGGAACGCCTCAACGGCGGGATTCCTCGGCAAGCACCAGCGCCGCATCCTCGGCCAAGCTGACCTTCTCTCCCTCGGCGCAGCGGCGCAAACAGAACCTCGCCCGCTTCGTGCAGAAGTCCAACGGCGATCCTTCGGTGAAGGCCTTCGCCGCGAAGGCCGGGCAACTCTATCCGCAAATGGAAAGGATGATGGGCGCGATCGGGCTCAACGCCAACAATGTGGCCGACACTTATGCCCTGTGGTGGATTTCCGCCTGGGACGCCGCCCATGGTGTGACTGGCACACGCCCGGCCAGCACCTACCAGGCCGTGAAGCGGCAGGCAGCCAGCGCAATTCTCGGCTCTTCCCAGTTCCGGAATGCCACGCCCGCACTCAAACAGGAAATGGCCGAGGCGCTGATCGCGCAGACCTTCTTCATCGATGGCAGCGTGGAAGACGCAAAGAACGACCCGCAAAAGCTGCGCCTCGTCGGTGCGGCCGTCGCCAAGGGCGCGCGCCGGATGGGCGTCGATCTTTCCGCCATGAAGCTGACGCCTGCCGGCTTTCGCAGCGGCAAGTGATCATCGTTGCGCCGTGGAGAAGGGAGCATCACAGTGAAGACGGCAACATGGATTTCAACCGCCGCGTTTGCCATCCTGTTGGCCGCACCTGCCAATGCACAGATCGGTCCCGCTCTCGACCCAGGTCTAATGGTGGGGTACACTGGAGCTGCCGCGGTCCACTATGATAACGCACGCCGCTCGTCCGCATCGAAGCCACCGCCGTCCACCCGCAGTTTAAGACTCTCGGCAACCTCTTCCGATGCGGCCTTGCCTTCCGCAGCCAGCCTTTCCTACCGGCCGAGAGCCACAGTGCGTAAACAGAATTTCGCGCAATTTGTCGCCCAGACTCGCGCCGTCGATCCGGACGGCGCTGAAAAACTCCAGCATTTGCTAACGTCCGTGGACGTCATGAACGAAGTGCAAAAGCAACTCGGA
>NZ_JALHLG010000061.1 GCF_022832375.1 Novosphingobium beihaiense | reverse complement strand
CTTCCGCAGCCAGCCTTTCCTACCGGCCGAGAGCCACAGTGCGTAAACAGAATTTCGCGCAATTTGTCGCCCAGACTCGCGCCGTCGATCCGGACGGCGCTGAAAAACTCCAGCATTTGCTAACGTCCGTGGACGTCATGAACGAAGTGCAAAAGCAACTCGGACGCTATGGAATGCGCACCGACAATCTGGCGGACGCCCTTGCGGCTTACCTCGCGTGCGCATGGTTCGCGACCCGGGCCAGCACCGACGACCCGACGCCCGCCCAGATGCACGGACTGCGCAATCAGGTTGCCCGTGCGATCGGCGCCAGTCCGGAATTCGCCGACGCAACCGATGCCATGAAACAGCAGCTTGCCGAAGCGAACCTGATCCAGGCCGTCATCATCAGTGGCTATGCCGAAACGGCCAAGGCGCAACCGGCCTTGCGCGCCCAGATCGCCAGCGCCGTCGCGGAGGGCGCGCGGAAGTCTTACGGTCTGGATTTACGATCCATGTCCCTGAGCAGCCATGGTTTGGTGCCGAACTGATTGCAGTGAAATAATTGCCTTATTCAGAACTGTTTCTGTGGAGCTTGCTTTGACGAAACTTACCCGCGCACTCGCTCTTTCAGTGCTCTTCTGCCCGCTGATGTCCGCCCCGGCGGCGGCGGACGTGCCTATCGTTTTCACGCCAATGACGACGCCGGATATCATGTACCCGGTCGTCCTGAACCCGTGCCCCAACGGCAAATGCCCGGCCGTTTCCGGTAACGAGACGGCTCAACGCCAGATGTCATCGGCAGGCAGCAGCGCCACATCCTCAGCCAATCTCACCTTCTCTCCCTCGGCGCAGCGCCGCAAACAGAACCTCGCCCGCTTCATCCAGAAGTCCAACGGCGATCCTTCGATGAAAGCCTTTGCCGCGAAGTCCGGACAACTCTTCCCGAAGATCGAAAGGATGATGGGCTCGGTCGGGCTGAGCGCCAACAACGTGGCCGATACTTATGCCCTGTGGTGGATTTCCGCCTGGGATGCCTCCCACGGTGTAACCGTCACACGCCCGGCCAGCACGTACCAGGCGGTAAAACGGCAGGCGGCCCGTGCGATCCTCGGCTCTTCCCAATTTCAGGGAGCCACACCTGCACTAAAACAGGAAATGGCAGAGGCGCTGATCGCGCAGACCGTCTTCATCGATAGCAGCGTGGAAGACGCGAAGAACGACCCGCAGAAACTGCGCCTTGTCGGAGCGGCCGTCGCCAAGGGTGCGCGCCGGATGGGCATAGACCTTTCCGCCATGACGCTGACACCCGCAGGCTTTCGCAGCGGCCAGTGATCCCGCCCCAGCAAAGCGTGCGAATAAATCGGGAGTATAGCAGGTGAAAACAGCAACTTGGATTGCGCTTGCCACTGCTGGGATCATACCGACAGTACCAGTAAATGCGCAAACTTATGGCACGTTCGACATGGGAATGCTCACTAACACGTTGTCACAAAGCGCAGTGACAAATGCCGAGACGGCACGTGCATCTGAGCGACTGCCACTCACCCGTAGTTTGAGATTTTCGGCTGCGCGCTCTGATGCGACCTTGCCCTCTTCAGCGCAGCTTTCCTATCGGCCCAGTGCAGCGGCACAAAAGCAAAATTTCGCACAGTTTATCGCACAGACTCGCGCCGTCGATCCGGATAGCGCTGGCAAACTTGAACATTTGCTCACGTCCGTGGACGTCATGGGGGAAGTGCAAAAGCAACTCGGGCGCTATGGAATGCGCACCGACAATCTGGCGGACGCCCTTGCGGCTTACCTGGCAAGCGCATGGTTCGCGACCCGGGCCAGCACTGACGACCCGACGCCCGCCCAGATGCAGGGACTGCGCAATCAGGTCGCCTGTGCGATCGGCGCCAGTCCGGAATTCGCCGACGCAACCGACGCCATGAAACAGCAGCTTGCCGAAGCGAACCTGATTCAGGCCGTCATCATCAGTGGTTATGCCGAAACGGCCAAGGCACAACCGGCCTTGCGCGCCCAGATCACAAACACCGTCGCTGAAGCAGCCCGCAAAGCTTATGGCCTGGATTTGCGTTCCATGTCCCTGGGCGACCATGGCTTGGTGCCGGACTGATTGCGGCTTGCGGCGCTCTTGTTCAGAACTGTTGCTGCGGAGATTTTCTTGATGGCCTCTGTCCGCCCGCTTGCCCGTGTCCTCACTCTTTCGGCGCTTGCTTGCCTTTGGATATCCGCTCCGGTTTCTGCGGACATGCCCAGCCTTTTCAACCCTAACCTTGCCCCGTCGCTCCTGTATCCCGTGGTTACGAACCCGTGCCCGAACGGCAAATGTCCGGCCACTTCCGGCAAGGAAGCGCCTCAGCGGCGGGCGTCCTCAGCAGGCAGCAGCGCCACATCCTCAGCCAAGCTCACCTTCTCGCCCTCAGCGCAGCGCCGCAAACAGAACCTCGCCCGCTTCGTGCAGAAGTCCAACGGCGACCCTTCGGTGATGGCCTTTGCTGAGCAAGCCGGGCAGCTCTTCCCCAGGATCGAAACGCTGATGGGCGCGCTCGGGCTCAAGGCCAACAATGTCGCCGATGCCTATGCGATATGGTGGATCGCCGCCTAGGATGCCGCGCACGGGAAAGTGGGAAACCGCCCGGCCAGCACCTATCAGGCGGTAAAACGGCAGGCCGCCAAAGCGCTGCTAAGCGCCCCCCAATTTCGCAATGCCACACCCGCGCTCAAGCAGGAAATGACGGAAGCGCTGATCATGCAGACCGTTTTCATCGATGGCAGCGTGGAAAGCGCGAAGAACGATCCGCAGAAACTGCGCCTTACCGGAGCGGCCGTGGCCGAAGGCGCACGCAAGATGGGTCTCGATCTTTCCGCGATGACACTGACGCCTGAGGGTTTTCGCAGCGCAGACTGATCCCGCGAGATGGGCATGCCCGGTTCCCCCAAAGGCCTCTCCTAATCTAATCGATTAGCCCGCTAGTCGGATCGCGCAGCGACCTGAACCCCGCCATATGGTCCTATGTCCGGGCAGACACGACAGGACCTCAGGGCCATGACTATCGGAAACATCACCTCCACCGCACGCGCCTTTGGCGTTCTTGGCACCGGCAGCCAGACCGCCGGACAGCCCGGAGCCGTTGCCGCGCGCGCCGTGGCTTTCGAAGCCGCATCGCGCGTCGGCGCCGAGTTCGGCGCGTGCGGCAACCGGCAGCCGGACGCCGCCTATCCCCTCGCTGAACTGGCAGACCGGCTCGGCGGCGCGCTGGGCGCGACACCGCTTGAGACGGTCGAGCTGGAACAGGCGCTGGGCGAACTCGCTACGGCCGCCGCCACCGACATGGCGGCTCTGGCCGACGGGCGCACGCTCGAACGTCTCGACACCGCGCTGGCGCAGCACGGCGAGGGTCCGGCGGACGCGGCAGGCACGGCGCAAATGCTCCGTACAGTCGCCTCGGCCCTGGCCAGCGCCCGGCCCTGATACTTTCCCACCCACGATCCCCGGCCGGACAGGGGCACAGAACCGGCTCATCGCAAGGAAAGGACGACCGACCATGTTCGACCTCAATCTCAATACGACAATCAACGTCAATGTTCTGGGCGGCGGGGCCTTCACCCCGGCCGATGGCATGTTCGCGCAGACGCTCGGCAACGGCATCATGGCCATGTTCAGCCAGCCGCTGAACGCAGGCGCCTTCGCCACCGCGCAGCTCCCCTCGCAAGTCTCGGTGAAGGGCGGGCAGATGGTTCCCACCGCAAGCGGTCAGACGGCATTCGAGCCCGCCGCCGATGCGCAATGGACCGCCTCCATGAACGGCGACCATCAGGCCGATATCGATCTGGGCGACGGCTACACGCTCGCCATCAACGAGAACAGCTCGGAACTCGTCATCAAGAACGCCAATACCGGCGAGAGCACCCGCATCTGGGGTGACCCCCACGTTTCCGTGGACGGCCAGCACAAGTTCGACTTCTGGGGCACGACCACCTTCGAGCTGGAAAACGGCACGAAGATCACCATCGGCACCGAGCAGGGCAAGAACAACCCGAACGTCTACTATGCCGAGACGCTGACCATCACCAAGGGCAGCCAGGCCATCGTGGTGGACGGCGTGAGCCAGCAGACCAAGGGCGATCTGACGCTGTCGATGTCGGACAACGGCTACGCCCTCGACATGGCAACGCGCGACGGCTTCGTACTGCAGGAAAACGCCACCGGATCGGGCTGGCGTTCGGAACTGTCCGGCGAAGTTGCCACGCAGCAGGATCTCAACATGACCAAGCCCGGCCAGCTCTACGGCCCCGGCAGCACCATGGCGAGCCTTGGCGAGATCAGCCAGGCGCTGTCCACCTTCCTGTTCTTCGGCATCGTCGGGGAAATGAGCAAGTCGGCGGCGGAAGCCTCGGTCGCGGCCGCGACCAGCGCCCTGTGGCAGGCCGAACTGGCCTGAGCCGGACCGGCGCTCTGCCGCATAATACGCCTGCCTGAAGGGAGGACAGTCATGGTCGAAGCCGCTGGAAGCATGGACGCATCTGGCCCATCCGCCGCAAATGCCGGTGGCGGCAACACTGCCTTTTCCGGCGGCTTCGACCAGACCGGCAGCGGCAGTGCCGCTCAGGACATGAATGCGCTGGCCGCCGGTCTCGAAAACCAGCGGCAAAGCGATCCCGAAGCCGCAGCGCAGGCCATTGCGGAGATGGAAGCCACGATGACGCCGGTCGAGCGGGGCCAGTTCGCGGCAGCGCTCGACAGCGCCCGCGCCTCGGCGAACGACAATGCACTAGCGGCGCCCGATCCCGGCACGCTTGCACTCGATCTCGGGCAGATGGCGCTCGACATTACCGGGATTGTCGATCCCACTCCGATTTCGGACGGCAGCAACGCGGCCATCTCGCTCGGCCGCTCGATCGCCTCGGCCGTTTCGGGAGAATGGGGCGCGGCGGGCGGACACCTTGCCAATGCCGGTATCTCTGCGGTCGGCATCGTGCCCGCGCTCGGCGATCTCGCCAAGGCGGGTAAGATCGGCCCCTGGGCCAGAACCGTTGCCGACGCCGTCAGCGCGGTGGCCCATAACCCAGCCTTGCGCGAAAGCGTCGAACCGGCGCTGCACGCGGTTCATGACGCGGTGGGCAGGATCCCGCAATCCGCGCTCGACGCCATGCCCGCGAGCGCGCGCGAATCCATCGATGCGATGCGCCGCCAGCTCGACGACTTCTTCGCCCCCGGCGCGCGGCAGGTGGACGAAGCAGCGCAGAGGGCCTTGCAAGGCGGCGTGCGCCGCTTCGACAATGCGGACGATTTCAATGCCGCCGCCAATGCCGCCACACCCAATACCCGCTACGAATATGGCGCCTACAGCTATTCCACCGATGCCCGCGGGCGCGTGGACGTGGCCGAAGGCACGCTCGATCTCACCCCGACGGGCCGCAACGATCCGGCGCTGCAGGCCGAAATCGGCCACGAGGGCAAACCCACCGACGTCGGCTTCCATCTCATCGCCGACCGTTTCGGCGGGCAGACCAACCGGCTCAACGTCGTGCCCGGCAACGGCAAGCCGCTGGGAGACGGCACGGCCAATCTCAACCAGGGCGCGTTCAAGCGGTTCGAGAATACGGTTGCCGATCTGGCCGGGGACGGGCGCACGGTTGAAGTCAGGATCACCGCGCAATATGATGCCGCCAACGCCAGCAATCGTCCTGACAGTTTCCGCGCCCAGTACCGCGTCGAGGGAGGAGACTGGATCACTCGCCAGTTCACCAACAAGTAAGGCCTGCCCGATGGATTTC
Source organism: Novosphingobium beihaiense (assembly GCF_022832375.1). Classification (GTDB taxonomy): domain Bacteria; phylum Pseudomonadota; class Alphaproteobacteria; order Sphingomonadales; family Sphingomonadaceae; genus Novosphingobium; species Novosphingobium beihaiensis. The sequence goes on along the minus strand of NZ_JALHLG010000061.1, from coordinate 3,402 downwards.
ACCGCTTGCATGGAAGCCGTTGTCCGCGCGGTTGCGCAGGATTTTGGCACTGCGGACTGGGTCCATGCGATCGTCGATTTCGAAGTGCTCGAACAGGACGGCGGGTTCGATACGGACTACCTGGCCCTGCTCATCCGCAAGGACGCGGGCGGCACGCTCTCGCGCGAGCAGTTCTATCTCTCGCAACCGGCCATCGATGCTGCCGTCGCCCTCTACTGCCAGCGCCGCGACGAGGCGGGCGAGACCATCGGCGGCTTCGTGCTGCGTATCGATCATCCGGGGCAATTCCGTTTCGAACTCCGCCACGAAGCGCCGCGCCGCCTGAACGGTGTATGGGACAAGGACTGGCAGGACTATCTGGCCAATTATCTGGATCACTACCGCCGCGAAATGGCGGGCAGCTAGGGGCGGCGAGGGCCGGGCATTTGATGGTGCGGATTTAGGCTGAAGCGGTCTGGCTCGGTTGTGGAGCATTTGCAGATGTATTCGTAGGGAGTGAGGCCGCACAGGGTTTTCAGGCGCCGATCGTAATCGTAGGCATTTATGAAGTCGTGGGGCTTTGTTGCACAAAAGATGGAAGGATTCCGGTTGTGGATCCAGGTTGTTAGTGGGTGGCGATGAGCAAGCCGGCCCCCGCAGTCTACCGCACGACGAACTGGAAATCGTACAACGCAGCGCTAGCGAAGCGAGGTTCGCTTCACGTCTGGTTTGATCCTGGAATGCAGTGGCTGTCGGCGCCGGCCGGGAGGCGCGGGCGCCAACCCGTGTTTTCGGATGCCGCGATCCAGCCTGTCTGACGCTGAAGGCGCTGTTCAGCTGCCCTTGCGTCAGACCACGGGCATGGTTGCGAGCCTGCTGGAGATGGCAGGGCTAGATTGGCCGGTGCCGGACTTCAGCACGCTGAGCCGGAGGCAGAAAAGCCTGCTCGTTGAAATTCCCTGCAGTTCCAGTTCGGAAGGGCTACACCTATTAGTGGACAGCACTGGTATCAAGGCCGTGGGCGACGGTGAATGGTGCGCGCGCAAACACGGCCCTTCCAAGCGCCGACAGTGGCGCAAGGTCCACCTCGGCATCGATGCCCGAACACTGGAGATCCGGGCCGTCGAAGTTACCGGCAGCCGGATCGTCGATGCTCCCATGCTTCCCGAATTGCTGGGGCAGATTCCCAAGGAGCAGCCGATGGCGCTTACGATACAAGGGACTGCTACGACGCAATTGCCGCACGCGATGCCTGCGCGGTCATATCCGCTTGCCGTAATGCAAAAGCCTGGCCCGAGAACACGCCGGGCATCGATGCTCGCAATGAAACCGTTCGGGCTTGCCGTCGTCTTGGCCGAACGATCTGGAAACGCTGGAGCGGCTATCACCTGCGCAGCCGCGTCGAGACCAAGATGCATTGTTTCAAGCTGCTGGGTGAACGCGTCATGGCGCGAGAGTTTGATCGTCAGGTTGCCGGGCTGCAAATCCGTGCAGCCTCCTCAACCGCTCCACCGTACTCCGAACGCCTCATACTCAACGCATCGCGTAACCGCCTGCCTTCAAAGCAGGAAAGCTAAACACAGGCCTATTTGTGCAAAAAAGCCGCCGCTTCGCGCCAACCCGACCAGAATGTTCAACTGCATCCGGCATCAAGTGCCGGCCATGCTCGCAACTGGCGGGGGGCCATCGTCAATACGTCCTCCGCAATCGAAGAGCTTGCGGTCCTTCATCGACGGACCCGCAGCCTTGCATTCGCGATCCGTCAACATTGAATACCCCCAAAGTGCTTGAGTATATGTGAGAACAAAGAGGAAGCTTATGGTTGATGGATGCAACAAAACCCTGATTAACAAGGTTTTTTGTACGTCTCGGAACTATCGGGAGTGGGTGGTGGTGCGGTTGCAGGAGGCGAAAAGTCTCCACACTGGCGCTGAAACCCTAGCATTCTGATATTTCGCGGAAATCATGGCCCCCGATGTGGCCCCCTTCTTTTTCCGATGGGGGCCATTTTTTTCCACTGCGGCGCGCTTGGCGTGGATTACGGGCGTGACTGCGTTGGCCTGGTCACTATTTGCTCTGTGGAGTCCTGTGAGCGCGTCGGCGCGGTCCGATGTCCGCGGGCCGTCCAGTCCTCCTATTGCTTCTGAGCGCCTCTCGGTGCCGCCCTAGCGTGGCATCTGCCTGAGAAATCGCCGGTCCTACCTAGGGCCTTTCGGAAGGTGAAGCGCTGAGGAACCGCATTTTTCGGGTCTGCGGTGCTTGACGAGGTTTGTTACAGTTAGAAGTTGCAGTTGGTTTTGGCGTTGGTAGCGAACGATCGGGGAGTTTGAGGCAGTCAAATCGGTAGAGGGAAGAGCAAGGATGAGCTCCCCCCAACATTTTGGAAGTCAAGTCCGCTTGCGACCAGATCAAGACATTCAGCGTAGTCGACGTGAGCCTCGGCTTTCGCTGAAACCCGCCATTCGGTTCTGGCAAACCTGCCGGTCGGCTTTATGCCCCCACCTTTGCCGTTCAGCTACGGCTTTACAGCGCCAGGAAGCGGACCTTCACCTATGAGGTGGCCTACGTCGGCCAGTTTTAAATCTCTTGAGTCCGCCCCGCTTCCTCGACGATATGGTCCACTTGACGAGATCGAAAGAAGAATTGTGCCTGCAACTCGTTTTGTACCATTTCCACATCCATCCGACTTGATTGCGCATTCCTGGATCACTGAAGAGGTGAAGCGGCATAGCGGCATAGCGGCGTCGGCGAGGCCATCTATGCCTATGATCTCTCAACCGGCGACCTGGTAGCGCAATGGCATGAGGCGCGTCCCGGCGCCGATCTAACCTCCGCTTTGGAGCGGGCGCTTTTGGCAGAAGCTGAGATTGTGCTGCACCATAACCACCCTTCAAACGGATCTTTCATTCCTCTCGATCTTCAGACCCTCGTTGGGCAAAACCCCCACCATCCAAATTTGCCTAGTCTTGCGGCGATGTGGGCCCATGGCAATGCTGGCCCGCACTATCGCATCGCGCTCACGGACCCCACACACGCATCGGCGGTCGTGGCGGCAGATCAATTTTTAACGAAGCTACAAGTGGGACTAAGCCGTAGCGCAGGCGGGCACGAAATCTTTGAAGCCGGTTGGCGTCATCTCGTATGCCTCTGTCTTGAGCTTAAGGGCTATGTCAGATATGAGTACGACCTGTCGGGTTTTCCCAACTACGAGGCGTCGGCGCAACGTCTGGATTGGATTTTGGGCCGTCTGACGATGCGTGATGCATTTCCGGTGGCGTCCGCCATGATCGTGGACCGCTACGGGGCGGAATTTTAGCATGGGAATTCCGACGCAACTGCAAGAATCTTCCTTGAACATCAGCAGCGACAAGGACACCGCGTGTCCGTCGTCAGAACATTTGGCGCAGATCGCGGCGTAGATTA
>NZ_JALHLG010000060.1 GCF_022832375.1 Novosphingobium beihaiense | reverse complement strand
CAGAGGGAATCCCCCCGATTCAATCTCAAGCGGAAAAACTCTAGCGTGAAGCGAGGCTAAATACCTCCAGTTCAAGGTTTCCTGTCGCACGCAAAAGGGATGCCTGCGCGACGAGTTCGTCGCTTTTGCTGCGGGCCAAGGCAAGCTGAGCACTGCGCAGGTTTTCATCGGCCAGCAGCACGTCGAGTGTCGAGCGCAGGTCGAAACCGTATTCTGCCCGCACCGCACGCAAAGCCAGATCGGCGGCCTGAACGCGCTCCTGATTCGCGGCCGTGCGCGAACGGGCACCGCGAAGAGAGGCCCAGGCTACATCTGCAGCCCGCACCGCCTCGCGTGCTGCCGTGTCGGTATCGAAACGGGCCGCACGGAACTGCGCACTGGCCTGCCGTGCCTGCGATGCGATCAGTCCGCCGGTCAGGATCGGAATATGCAAAGACAGTCCCAGGTTCGCATCGTGAACATAGCCGTTGCCGCCAATATTGTCCGTCCTCAAGCCGTAGCTATAGTTACCCAGCAACGACACCGTCGGCGCGCCAGCCGCATGGGCCTTGTGAACGCGGGCATTCGCGGCATCGGCGGCGCGGATGCTCCGCAGATATCGCGGATTGCCGTCCAACGCCCACGCTCGCGCGGCTTCCTGCGTTGCAGGCAACTGAGCAAGATTGGATGCTGCAATCATCTGTCCCGGATCATGGCCCACGATCGAACGGTAATCTGCCGACGACGTCCTCAGGGTCGTTTCCGCCTCCGCCAAAGTGGCCCTGGCACTCGCCAATTGCGTTTCAAGCTGGGAAACGTCGGCCATCGTGTCTTTGCCCAGCTTGAAGCGCGCCCGCGCTTCGGCGACCTGCTGTTTCAGCAGGTCTATGTCCGTGCGGGTGATGGCGACGGATTGCTGATCGAACAACAGCTCCGCATAGATCGAGACGACCTGCAGGATCAGCCGCGCACGCGTATCGCGCAGACTCTCCTGCCCAGCCGCGACATCATCGCGCGCGGCCTTGACCGCGTAAGACACGCGCCCGCCGGTCCAGACCGGCAGGTTCGCGGCAACGCTGGCCGCGCCGCCCTTGCCATAATCGAACTTGTTATAGCCGCCCGCAGCATCGGCAGAGGCCTGCAGCCGTCCTTCGGCCTGTGCCTGTTCGGGCGTTTCGGACAATGCGTCTTGCCGGGCCGCCGCAGCGGCCAGCGAAGGGTTGCTTGCCAGGGCCGCCTCCACCGCATTGCGCAGGGTTTCCGCTGGCGCCGGCGTGGCGCACAGCATCAGCCCCATGGCGCCCAGTACCCGAGCCCTATTCATGACGCAAAGCCCAGGCAGGCGCGGTGCGTGCGGCGCGCAGCGACTGGGTGATGACGGTCAGCACTGCGATCAGCAGCGCCAGCATGGTCGCCGCCAGGAAGTAGAGCGGCGAAAGGGTGATCGCATCGTCAAAACCCGCCAGCCAGCGCCGCAGGGCCAGCCAGGCTAGCGGCCAGGCGAACAGGTTCGCGATCAGCACCGGGCGCAGGAACTGGCGGACCAGCAGCTTGACGACATCGAAAGAGGATGCCCCCAGCGTCTTGCGGATGCCGATTTCCTTGATCCGGCGCGCGGTGTTGAACGAGGCGAGGCCCCATAATCCGACGCAGCCGATCAGCACCGCCAGCACCGCCCCGATGGTGAACAGATGCGCTGCGTTGTCGTCCGCCTTGTAGAGCTCGTCCAGCCGCTGGTCGGCGGAGGCAGCATCGAAGGGGATTTCCGGCGCGATCTGCTGCCAGACACGCTTTACCGCCGCCATCGCCGTGCGCAGATCGCCGCTGTAGCGCAGGGTCGCAACGGCGAACCCCTGTGTCCTGGGGGAATAGAGGTAATAGGTCGCATCCATCGGCACGCGCGGCGAGAAGAAGCGCATGTCGTCTATCACGCCGATGATCTTTCGCGGGTTCCCCTTGCCGACGATCTGGCCCACGGCCGCTTGCGGCGAGGCAAACCCCAGAACCGCGACCGCCTGGCGGTTGATGACGATGTTGCGCGTATCGTTGCGCCCGCGATGCGTGCTGTCGTCCGAACCATGCTCATCGTCGAACACGCGCCCGGCGATCAGGTGCGCGCCATAAGTGCTGAAAAAGGCCTTTCCCACGCTGATCCAGCGCAGCGAAGGGCCGGGCCCCGGCTGGCCGGGAAGGGGAACATTGTCGGCATTGTTGTTACCGCTGCCGCCCGCATTGCTGCCCCCCAGCGTGACCGAGCGGATCATCGGCAGTTTTTCGAATGCGGTCATGAGCTTGCCGCGCTGGCTTTCGGTCTCGGCCAGCGAGCGTACGATGATCAGCCCGTCGCGTTTGAAGCCCAGGTCCGCATTGCGAACGTGGGCGATCTGTGCCCCCAGCACCAAAGTGCCGATCACGAAGGCAATGGCGAGTGCGAACTGGAAGATCACAAGAATTTCGCGCGCGCGGGATCCGGCCTGCCCCCCTCCGGGCGCACGGGAGGAGGACAGCACACTGGCGGCCGGAAAGCGGGACAGCAGCACGGCCGGATAGAACCCCGCCCCGATGCCGACCAGCACGACCAGTACAGCCAGTGCCGGCACGGCAAGGCTGTAAGGAATGGCCAGCGACAGCCCGCCTGCCGCATTGACCAGCGGCAGGCCCAGTTCCGCCATGGCCAGACTGATCAGTCCCGCGATGGCGGCCATTAGGATGGCTTCGCCGATGAACTGGCGCACAAGGACGGCGCGGCTGGCGCCCAGAACCTTGCGCATCGCCACTTCGCGGGCGCGCAGACCTGCCCTTGCCGTTGCCAGATTGATGTAATTGACGATAGCAATCAGCAGAGCCAGGGTGCCGACAATGCCCAGCGTCACCACTGTCTGCTTGGCGGAAGCGGCCTGCATGCCGGCCGGCGTCAGGTGGCGCCTGGCGATCGGCAGCAGCCGGAGCTGGAGGGTTTTGCTGGCGTGTTCCCCGATATCGGCCTTGCCGTGGCGATCGGCAAAATCGTCAAGCTTCGCCTCGAATGTGTGGGCTGCTGCGGGCGTGGCAAAGCGCAGATAAGTATAGAGGGACGTGCTGCCCCAATGATGCCAGTTGTCCTCGTTGGCATGCGGCGGCAGCGGCACCAGGATGGAAAATACAAGGTCGGTGGCCTTGGGCAGCGTTTTGAATACGCCTGCGACGCGGTAGCTGCCCTGCTCGCCGTTGACCCGCAAGGTCATGGTCTGGCCGACGGGGTTCGTAGCGCCAAAGTACTTTTGCGCGACCGTCTCGTCGATCAGAACGTTTGCCGGAGCCGCAAGGGCCGAGGCGAGGCTGCCCTGAACCATTTGCAGATCGAACACTTTGGAAAAATCCGAATCGACCCGGGCGCCGTCTTCGCTGACGCCGATGCCGTTGCGGATGACCGTGAACGGCACCGGCTCGATGCGGGTGCCGGTAAGGCTCGGGAAGTCCTGTTTCAGCTCGTCGAGAAGCCCGCCCATCGTGTTGGGATAGGCGCCATTGAATGGACTGTTCTCCATGTGCCAGTCCGTCTGGACCAGATAGATCTGCTGGTGATGCGGCAGCCATTTTTCATAGCTCGTCTCGAAACGGACGTAGAGGCCCAGCACCAGGAACACGGCAAGGCCAAGCGCCAGTCCGCCGATATTGAGCAGGGCGTAAAGCCGGTGCCGCGTAAGCGAACGGTACAGCGTGAGCAGGGCGAAACGGTTCATGGGGCAGCTCTCCCTCAGATCGCGCGCGAGACCGAGGCGACAATGCTGCCGTCGAGCATGTCGATGCGCCTGGCGGCATAGTCCGCATGGCTGGGCGAGTGCGTCACCATCACGATCGTCGCCCCTTCGGCGTTGAGCGAAGTGAGGATATCCATCACCTGCGTGCCGTTTTCGGTATCGAGATTGCCGGTCGGTTCGTCGGCGAGGATCAGCCTGGGATCGCCCACCACGGCGCGGGCGATGGCGGCGCGCTGCTGCTGGCCGCCCGAAAGCTGATGCGGGAAATGGCGGGCGCGGTGCGATATGCCCACGCGGTCCATCGCCTCGGCCACGCGCGTCTTGCGGTCGCCTCTTCCGTCCCTGTGCCTGTCCTTGCGATAGACGAGGCCCAGTTCGATGTTCTCCTCGATCGTCAGTTCGTCGATGAGATTGAAGCTCTGGAACACGAAGCCGAGCATTTCGGCGCGAAACCGGGCGAGCCGGGCTTCGTCGAGCGCGGCGAGATCGCGATCCCCGAACCAGTAGTGGCCTGCGGTGGGCCGGTCGACCGTGCCCAGGGTATTGAGCAAGGTCGATTTGCCGCATCCCGAAGGGCCCATGATGGCCAGGAATTCGCCGGATGCGACATGCAGGTTGATGCCGGCCAGCGCGGTCGTTTCCACGTCATCGGAAATGAAGCTGCGCCGGATGTTTTCGAGGCGGATCATCGGTATTCCTTCAGCGAATGTTGAGAATGTCGCCCTTGATCGAGGCGGTGTTGGACAGGACAATGCGCTCGCCGGGCTTGAGGCCGGAGAGAACTTCCACTTGCTCGGGGTTGCGGCGGCCCGTGCGCACGGCCCGCCTGCGGGCATGGCGGCCGTCGGCATCGAGAACGAAGACCGAAGTGCCGCCGCCGGAATCGAGCCAGCCTCCGGCGGGCGCGATCACGGCCTTGCGGGTCGCGCCCAGCGTGACGCGGGTATCCACGCTCTGCCCGCGATTGAGGTCTTTCGGCGGTTTGCCGCGAAAGGTCAGTTCGATACGGAAATGGCCGTCGGTAACGGCGGGCAGCACTTTGGAAACGGCCAGCTTGAGCCCCTCTGAGGACGTGCCGGGCTGCCCCGCGCGCACGCGGTTCAGGTAATATTCGTCGACATCGGCGGTGAGTTTCCAGTTACCCTCGCTGTCGATCTGCCCCGCCTGCTCTCCAGCTTTCAGGGACTGTCCAGGCTGAAGCGTGAAATCGGTCAACCGGCCCGCCACGGGCGCGCGCAGTGTCAGCGCGCCAAGCTGCGCTTCAACGGCGGCAAGGCTGCTGGCCAGGCGCTTTCGCGTATCCGCGAGCCGTGCTGCCTGAAGGCTGGCGGTATGGCTTTCCCGAGCCTCGCCGGCCTTCATCTGGGCCAGGCGTGCGCGCTGGTATTTCGCCTCTTCCTGATAGCTTTTAACCCCCGCGTCGGAGAGGAAGCCCTTGCTGTGAAGCTGCTGGCGGACGGCCAGTTCGCGCTCTGCCTTGAGCAAGTCGTAACTGGCTGTGGCAGTCTGGTTCCTGAGGTCGAGCCGGTTGCGCTCCAGCGCCAGCTCATCGCCACTGAGAGCGCCAAGCTGACCGGTGATGTTCGCCTGCCGCGTCAGCACTTCCAGCTTGAGCGTGGGATTGGCAAGCGTTGCGAGCGGCTGCCCGGCAGCCACTTGCGCGCCATCCTGAACCAGCAGCTTTTCGACTTGTCCGCCTGCAACCACACCAACGAACGTGGTCACGGCCGGAGCCACGATCGCCCGGACCGGCAGGTAATCGGCAAAAGGCGCGCGCACGACCGTGCCGGTCTCGATGCCGTCCGCATCGATGTCCGTCGATCCCGCTGCCGGGATCAGGCGCCAGGCCAGCAGAGCAATGGCAAGCACGCAAAGACCGCCTGCGATCCAGCGCCGGCGGCGCGTCCGGTGCGGCTTGTCTATCCGGCGATCCATCGACTTGCCGGTCTGTGCTTTTGATTCGGAGAGGGGTGTATCTGGCATGACGGCAGTGTGCCGCAGACGGCAAAATTATACTAATTAATTGATTTAAATGAATTATAGTGAAAGTTCTGGACATAGCACTGTTCGCTAACGCACAGACTGTGCGGAAATGAACACCACTTTGCCTTCGTCAAGCCGCCCCCGTGTCTTGCTGATCGATGATGACAGCGATGTGCATCAGGCCGTGGCCGTCCTGCTCGGCCGGGCCGGGATCGACATGCTGGGGGCGCCTTCGCCTGAAGACGCCTATTCGCTGCTGGAGCGCCAGCGCGCCGATGCCATTCTGCTCGATCTCAATTTCGCGCGCGGGCGCACGCATGGGGAGGAAGGGTTCGCGGCGCTGGCGCGGCTGCTGGGCGATGATCCGAACGCGGCGGTCGTGGTGATCACCGGGCACAGCGGCGTGCGCATCGCGGTTGCGGCGATGCGCGCGGGGGCGTTCGATTTCGTCATGAAGCCCTGGCGAAACGCCGATCTGGTCGAGCGGGTGCAAGCCGCCATCGCCCATCGCAGGCGGCAGGACGAAATCATGGCACTGCAACGCGCCGACGGTGCCTTGTCCGCCCCGCCGCGCCTGCTCGGCGCAAGCGCGGCCATCGAGCATGTACGCGATCTTGTCCGCCGCATCGCGCCGACCAGCGCCAGCGTTCTGGTGACGGGCCCCGCCGGATCGGGGCGCAGTCTGGCCGGCCGGGCCATTCATTACAGCTCCGCGCGGGCGGTGGGAGAAGTGGTCGAAATAGAAGCCTTGTCCGCCAGCGATCCCGCCGATGTGGAAGCCGCCGCAGGCCTTGCCCGGGCGCGTGACGGCACCGTCCTGCTGCGTCATGCCGACATGCTCGATACGGCCGCGCAAGTCCGCCTGCTGGCGCGCCTGCCGGCCGATGCCCGCATCGTCGCCACAGCGGAGAGCAGTGCGAGGCTGTCTCCGCCGCTGCGCGCACGGATCGCCACGGTAGAAATCGCGATGCCGCCGCTTGCGGACCGGCCAGGGGACGCAGTGCTCCTGGCCCGCCATTTCGCGCGCGTGGCGGAAGAGCGCCATGGCAAGCCGGTGCGCGGCTTCACCGGGGAAGCGGAAGCGCTGATCGCCGCCACCGTCTGGCCCGACGAAGTGCGCGGGCTGGCAAGCGCGGTGGAACGGGCCGTCGTGCTCGGGGACGGAGAACCGATCGGGATCGAACAACCCGGCCTGGTGCCCATGGCCCAAAGTGATGACGAAACACCAGAAAAGCCCCGCCTCAACCTTGAACAGTCCGAACGGTCGCTGATCGAGGCAGCGCTCAAGCGGCACGGTTTCAACATCAGCCACGCCGCGGGCGATCTCGGGCTCAGCCGGGCCGCGCTTTACCGGCGTATGGCGAAGTATGGATTCTAGGCGGTTTCCGGTCCGCCGCGCTGTCAGCGTTGCCGCCGCGCAAGTGCTCCTGTTCGGTCTGGGCGGCGCGGCTGCCGCGGCGTGGCATGGCGGGCTCTACGTGTCGATGGTGCTCTCGCTGCTCCTGGCGGCCTGGCTCGGAACAGTCGCCCTGCTGCGCCTTCTGCCGCCCCGACGCGGGCAGAAAACGGCCCGGGAGCCTGACCGGCGCGAACAGACCGAGCGTGTGATGCTCCGCGCCGTCATTGCGCAGGCGCCGGTCCCCCTGCTCGCGATCGAGGATGACGGACGGGTGCACGCACTCAACCGGGCGGCGCGCCTGCTGTTCGATACCGGCGATATCGTGCTTTCGCCACCGGTCGAACTCACCGGCAACGGCAAACGGTTCCGCAAGAACGGGCGCGTCCTGCGCATTGACCGCATTGTCGCGCAAGATGCGGGCCCGGTCCGTGCGATCCTCGTGCTGATCGACATCGAGGCCGAAGAACGCATGGCCGAGGCCCGCGCGACACGGGAACTGCTCGAAGTGCTGAGCCACGAGGTGATGAACGCGCTGACCCCGGTTGTCTCCCTATCCGAAAGCGCGCGAGAGCTGCTCGACGAGCCGACACCGCCTTTGGAGCCCTTGCGCAATATTCTGGGCACCCTGGCCCGGCGCACCGGCGGCTTGCTCCACTTCACTAGCGCCTATCGCGAACTGGCGCGCTTGCCGGAACCCACCATCGCAGCGGTCTCGCTGCCCATGCTCTTCGACGATCTGGCACGAATGTTCGCGGCCCGCTGGGGCCCAAGGGTTGCTCTTACCTGCTCCGTCCCCGGAACCTTGTCCGTAAAAGCCGACCGCGAGCAACTTAGCCAGGCGCTCTGGGCCCTTCTGCAAAACGGTGCGGAGGCCGCTCTGGAACACGCCTCCGCCCCGGCCGTGATGCTATCCGCGCAGGCGGGAGAGGCTGTGATCCTGCGCGTGGCAGACAACGGCCCCGGCGTTCCCGGCGATCAGAAAGATCGCATTTTCCGCCCGTTCACAACCACCAAGCCGCAAGGCAACGGCGTCGGCCTCAGCCTGGCCCAGCAGATCGTCCGCAGCCATGGCAGCGAGATCGTCCTGGCCGATCGTGACATGGGCGGTGCATCTTTTGAGCTGATGCTGATTGCGCGGTAGAGCTTGTATGGAGGTGTAATTTCGACGGTCAGGCCTTTACCGTTCAGAATGAACACGGATCAGTAAACCAAACAAATTAGTTATTTACTTATGAGCTTTAGAGCCCGATTTAAAAGTTTCTCAAGCATAGCAATACCTTGCGGTTCTGCGGATGAGCATGCGGATAGATGCGATCGTGGCCCATGCTGTCGAAGAGGCAATGGTGGCCGCCCAGTCCTTTGCAAGACGGCGGCACCGGCCCAGCCACGTGAATGTACGCTCGACGACCCAGCGGAGTGCCCTGACCCTGTCCCGGAGAATGCCTCCAGCGGGAATGAGAGGAATCTGGCAAAATCGAAGCTGAGTTGAGCAGGAGATTTTGCATGAAGAAGTCGAAGTTCACGGGCGAACAGATCGCGTTCGCGCTGCGTCAGGCCGAAGTGGGAACGCCGGTTACCGAGGTGTGCCGGAAGATGGGTGTCTCAGAGGCGACCTACTATCGCTGGAAGCAGCTTTACGGAGGGCTTGGCCCGTCTGAGCTGCGTAAGATGCGTCAACTCGAGGAAGAGAACCAGAAGCTCAAACGGCTCGTGGCTGACCTATCTCTGGATAAGGCCATGCTCCAGGAGGTGCTGGCAAAAAAAGTGTAGCGCCTGGTCGGTTGCGCGAGATCGTCCACTGGATGCAGGATCGTTACCGGGTGAGTGAGCGGTGCAGTTGCTCTGTTCTCCGCTTCGATCGCAAGACGCATCGCTACCGGTCGGTCCGAAGCGACCAGGCGCCGCTCAGGAACAGGATCAAGGAAATCGCTGCGACGCGGGTGCGCTATGGCTATCGGCGTATCCATGTCTTGCTTCGGCGCGAGGGTTGGCGGGTAAATGTGAAGCGCGTGCATCGCCTTTACCGCCTGGAAGGCCTTAATTTACGGGCCAAACGTCCGCGTCGGCATGTCATGGCGGCACGGCGGGTGGAGCGACCTTTACCCTCGCGCCCGAATGAGATCTGGGCGATGGATTTCGTGTCCGATGCCTTGTTCAATGGTCGACGATTCCAGGCCCTGACGGTTGTCGACGCCTACACCCGCGAGTGCCTCGCGATCCACGTCGATCAAGGCATCAAGGGCGAACAGGTGGTCGCCGTCATGGACAGGCTGTTGTTCGAGCGCAGCGATCCGCCCGCCAAGATCAGGGTGGACAATGGCCCCGAATTCATCTCGCATGCCCTCGATCACTGGGCCTACATCAACCGGGTCACGCTGGACTTCAGCAGGCCCGGGAAGCCAACCGACGATGCCTTCGTTGAGTCCTTCAACGGCCGGCTGCGCGATGAATGCCTCAACACGCATTGGTTCTTGTCATTGGACGATGCCAGGGCCAAGATCGAGGCGTGGCGGACGGACTTCAACGAGACCCGACCTCACACATCCTTGGGGTTCATGACGCCTGCCGAAT
>NZ_JALHLG010000006.1 GCF_022832375.1 Novosphingobium beihaiense | reverse complement strand
GCCCGGCGCGGCACGCTGGTGCACAAGCTGCTGGAGCGCCTGCCCGACGTGGGCATGGCCTCACGCGAAGACAGCGGCCGCGCCTGGCTGGCCCGGAACGCCGCCGATCTGCCCGAGGCGGAGCGCGACGCCATGCTGGCCACGGCGCTCGACGTTCTGGCGAACCCGGACTGGGCGCCGCTTTTCGCGCCGGGCAGTCTGGCCGAGGTTCCCGTGGCGGCCGTCGTCGGCGGGCAAGTGGTGGCAGGTACGATCGACCGGCTGGTGGTCGAGCCCGGCCGCGTGCGGCTGATCGATTACAAGACCGCGCGCCGCCCGCCCGAAGCGCTCGATCAGGTGCCGCGCGGCGTGCTGCGGCAGATGGGCGCCTATGCCGCCGCGCTCGAAACCACCTTTCCGGGCCGCACGGTGGAAGTGGCGCTGCTCTACACCACCGCGCCGCGCCTGATCACCGTCCCCCCGGAAGTTCTCGCCGCGCACAAGCCGGATTTGCCCCCCGGCGAGTAAAGCTTTCGCGTTCAGCCGTTGCGCCGCGCGGTTTCGTCTCTAGATTATCCTCAAATTCGCATTTTCAGGAGCTGTCCGATGTCCACCATTGCCGTCACCGATGCCAATTTCGAGGAAGAAGTCCTCAAGTCCGACAAGCCCGTGCTCGTCGATTTCTGGGCGGACTGGTGCGGCCCGTGCAAGATGATCGGCCCGGCTCTGGAGGAAATCTCCGAGGAACTGGCCGATCAGGTGACCATCGCCAAGATGGACATCATGGCCAACAGCGACACCCCGATGCAGTTCGGCGTGAAGTCGATCCCTTACCTCGTGCTGTTCAAGAACGGCGAGAAGGTGGCCGACAAGCTCGGCGCCGCGCCCAAGAGCGCGCTCAAGGGCTGGATCGAAGGCGCGATCGCCTGAATTCATGCGGCCATCCCGGCCAACAGAGCCCCTCTCGCCGGAAGGCGGGAGGGGTTTTCGTTTGGCGGGGATGGCCGGTGATGGTCGGGAGGTATGGAGTGCCTCGATCGCACTACCCTGGTTCGTCATTGCGAGGCCCGAAAGGCCGCGGCAATCCAGAGCAGGCGTAAACCGCCCTGGATTGCTTCGCTTCGCTCGCAATGACGAGCAGTTCTTTGAAGGCGATCCAACCTAACGTGCCCCGAGGCTGGAGCAGTGCCCGGCCAGAACGCGCCACCCGTTCGCGCTTTCCCGCCACACGCGGGTATAGGCAAAGGTTCCCGAGACGGCATCGCCGCCGAACGTGGCTTCGAGTTCGGCCTTCGTGGTGGCAATCACGATCTCGCCAAGGGGATGAATGCGGCTGTCGAAGAGGTCGAGCCGCTGAATCCGAAAGGCGCCGCTGCGGTGGGCTTCGAGATCTTCGGCCTTTGTCATGACGTTCCCCATCGGCCCGGTGAAAACCAGATCGTCGTCGATCAGATCGTCCAGCGCCTCCACGTCTCCCGCGATCATCGCAGCGCGAAGCCGCTCTTCGCAGTTCATGACGTCACCGGTTCGCGGCATTGTGCGTGTCCTTTCTTCCTATGCTGCGAAAGGCACGCTTCAATCGCGGGCCAGCGTGTCGAGCACGAAATCGGCCCGTTCGGCGACGCTCGCTTTGGGCAGCAGGCAGATATCGTAACCGAGGTGGTCATAGGCGCTTAGCAACCGCTCGTATTCGGCGATGGCCTCCTTCAGGCCATGCTGGCGGTCGTCGTCTGTCTCATAGATTTCCGGCCAGGGCGGGGCCATGAACATCCGCCGGTTATAGCGTTCGCTGGCGTGGTCCTGCAGCACGGGGCGGCCCGAGGCATGTTCCAGCGCGGCGGCGGCATCGATCAGGCCGCGGTCGAAGAATATCCAGCCCGGCAGCGATGCGGCCTCGGCCCGGTCGCGCAGGGCCATGGCCATGGCCCGTTCGGCAAAGGCTTCGATATCTACCCACGGCAGTGCTTGTCCCGAGCCCTGAAGCTCTTCGGCAATGATACGGCGCCCGGGCTCTTCCACCACCGCATGTCCACGCCGCCGCAATTCCGCCAGCAGAGTGGACTTGCCCCCGCCCGAACATCCGGAGATGGCGACGAAACGGTGCATGGCCCGTTATCCCAGCATCGCCAGCCGTTCGGCCAGATCGTCGAACAGCGCCTTCGACGACGCCCCGATCATTCCGCGCCGTTCGAACTGGTCCACCCGATAAGGCGAGCCGTCCGGCCGCGCGCAGAAACCGCCTGCTTCGTTGAGGAACAGCGCGCCTGCCGCATGGTCCCAGGGCAGGGTGCGTTCGAAGACCGAGAGGTCGTTGGTCCCCAGCACCAGCCGGGGGTATTGCTCGGCGGCGCAGCGCGGGATGTCGACGAGGCGGTAGTGCGGGGCGATGTGCTCGCGGATCTGTTCGCGGCGGGCCTGTTCGAGGAAGACCAGCGATATTGCGGCCACCGGCTGCGCCTCGCCGCTGGGCCTGGCCGTGGCGCGTTCGCCGTCGATCCAGGCGCCGGTGCCTTTGCCTGCGTGGCAGAAGCGGCCAGTGAGACAATCGAGAATCCAGCCGCCCAGCGTCTCGCCCTTGTCCGCCAGCGCCACGAGCAGGCCGAAAGGCGGCTTTCCGGCGGCGAAATTGTTGGTGCCGTCGAGCGGATCGACGATCCAGCACAGGCGGTCCCTGAGCCGGTCCATCACGCTCGCGTCGGCGAACGTCGCTTCCTCGCCCACCACGGCGGCTTCGGGCAGCAGGGCGGAGAGGCGCTCGGTCAGCAGGGCTTCGCTGTCCTTGTCGGCCACGGTCACGACGTCGTCGGGCGCCTTGGCGTCGATCTCGGCGCTGGAGAGGGTCTGGTAGCGCGGCAGGATCGCCCGCTCGCTCGCCTCGCGCATGATCGTCTCGACCGAACGGGTGAGTTCCGGCGTGATCATGTGAGCGGGATCATCACGTGCTGCGCGAAGCCGGGACGCTCCTTGATCCGCGCGTACCAGTCGGAAATCGCGGGGAATTCGGGCTTGTCGAACGGCAGGCTGAACCAGGTGTAGGCATAGACGCCCATCGGGATATCGCCGATTCCGAACTGCCCGCCCGAAAGCCAGGGCTTTTCGCCCAGGTAGCGTTCCATCACGGCGAGGTGGCGGGCACTGGCGGCCATATTCTGTTCGATGGCGGCCATGTCCCATTCCTCGCGCGGGGTGCGGGCGAAGCTGAGGAACGGCACGCGCTGGGTGTCGGCATACGTCATCTGCCAGTCCATCCAGCGATCGCCCAGCGCGCGGTCGATGGGATCGGCGGGGAACCAGCGCTCGCCGCCGTACTCGGCGGCCATGTAGCGCAGGATCGTGTTCGATTCCCACAGCGTGACCTTGCCGTCCTCGATCATCGGGATCAGGCAGTTGGGGTTCTTGGCGAGATATTCCTCGGTGAACCCGAACGAACCGCCGATATCGCGGCGTTCATAGGCTAGGCCCAGTTCTTCCGCGAACCACGCCACTTTCTTGACGTTGTGCGAGTTCGGGCGGCCCCAGAGAAGGAAAAAGGGAGAGGTCATCAGCTTCTGTAATCCGCGTTGATAGAGATATATCCGTGGGTGAGATCGCAGGTCCACACCGTGGCGCTGCCCTCGCCAAGGCCGAGGTCGACCTCAATCGTCACATCCTGCCCCTTGAGGTGTGCGGCCACCGGTGCCTCGTCGTAATCGGCGAGCGGCAGGCCTTCGTGCGCCGCCCAGACGCCGCCGAAACCGATCGAGAGCTTGTCGCGGTCCGCCGGTTCGCCCGCCTTGCCCACGGCCATGACCACGCGGCCCCAGTTGGCATCTTCGCCCGCGATGGCGGTCTTCACCAGCGGCGAATTGGCAATCGCCATGCCGACCTTGCGCGCGCTCTCGTCCGAGGCGGCGCCAGTGACAGTCACGGCAATGAACTTCTGCGCGCCTTCGCCATCGCGCACCACGAGGTGAGCGAGCTGGCGGCACACGTCATGGATGGCAGCGGCAAAGGCATCGGCGCCCGGGCTTGCGAACGAGGCGAGGGGGGCATTGCCCGCCTTGCCGGTGGCGAAAGCAAGCACGGTATCGCTGGTAGAGGTATCAGAATCCACCGTGATGCACGAGAACGAGCGCAGATTCGCGGCGGAAAGGCACTCCTGCAGGAAGGCCGGTTCCACGGCGGCATCGGTAAAGATGTAGCCGAGCATCGTTGCCATATCGGGCGCGATCATGCCCGAGCCTTTGATGATGGCGCTGATCGTTACCTTGGTATCGCCCACCATCGCCGTGGCCGTGGCGCCCTTGGCAAAAGTATCGGTGGTGGCGATGGTCCGGGCGGCCTCTTCCCACGAGCACGGCTCGGCGCTCAGGGCTTTTTCTATGCCTGCGCGCGCCTTGTCCTTGGGCAGCGGCACGCCGATTACGCCGGTGGAGGAGACGAAGACCTCTTCCTGCGCGCAGCCGAGGTGTGTGGCGACCTGATCCATGATCTGTTCCACCGCCTCGCGCCCGCGATAGCCGGTAAAGGCATTGGCATTGCCCGCGTTCACCACCAGCGCGCGCGCCCGGCCGCGCTTCACGTTTGCGCGCCCGATTTCGACTTCGCTGGAGCAGCACACGTTCTTTGTGAACACGCCCGCGACGATAGTGCCTTCATCAAGCGTGACATAAGTGAGGTCGCTGCGGCCCCAGTCCTTGTACCCGGCGCGCACCGCATGCGGAGTGACGCCCGCGATCGAGGGCAGGCCGGGGAAGGGCTTGGCGAGCGGAGAGACGGGATGAGTCATGAATTCGCGCGTAGCGCATGCCTGTGACAGGTCAAGTGACGGCACGCTCCCTCGCGCGGCGCGACCGGGACAGAGCGTCTCGTATCCGGCCCAACTGCATGCGGATGAGCGCGTCGTACCGCGCGATCAGCGCCGATAGTAGCAGCGCTGTGATCAGACCGGCCAGCCCCATGGCGAGGGTCTCGCCAATAGCGCGAAACGCGAGGATCACCGGAACGTGAATGCCGTAGAGCGGGAACGACAGCGTTCCAAGATATTCCAAAGGCCGCTTCATCCCGGCTGGCGGCCGGGCGGCGATGACGATTCGGAACAGTGGCGGATAGACGAGGATGACAAGGATCGCATCTCCCATCCCCCGGCTCAGCGGCAGCAGCGGCAGGGCGCAAGTGGCAAGGACGGGAAGCGCCAGCGCCAGCCACCATGGGGCAAGGGCCGGAGGCGGGCCTTGCAGCCAGCGGCGGGCGAACCAGCATCCCATGGTATAGGACCAGCCGATCCGCAGCGCCGCCAGCCACCAGGTGCTGCCCACGGCGCCGAAATCGCAGGCGTCATGCGCTGTCACGGCGGCGGCCAGAGCACTACCGCATGCGAGCGCCAGAAGCAGCAGTCCGCGATCGTTCAGCCTCTTCAGCAGCAGTCCGTGCAACGCGTTGGCCACCAGTTCCCAGAACAGTGACCATTGCGGGCCGTTCAGCGGAAAGATGGGCGCGCCCGAAGTGTTGGGAAAGGGAACCATCAGCAAGGCGAACACGGTGAGTATGCCGATCTGCCCGAGAGGAGCGTTCATCGCGAAGACAAGCGCGCCGAGCGTGGTACCGATAGCCATGACGGGCCAGAACCGGGCGAACCGCCTGCGCAGGAACGCGGCCGTTGCCAGAGTGGCGCGCAGGCGTGGCTCCGCGGAAAGGGTGAGCACGAAGCCGCTCAGCAGAAAGAAGAGATCCACCAGCAGGTAGGTGCGGTTGAAGAAGGGCACCTGGGCCCGCATGGCCGGTATATGGAACAGCACGACCCCGACGGCGGCGAGCATCCGCAAGCCGTCCAGCAGCGGCAGTCGTACAGGCTGCCCTTGTGTGGAGGAGGGGGGCGATTCCATCCCGCATGCGTGGCAGATCGGGGTTAATTCCACACCAACGCCGCCGGTTTTCCCGCTCGCGTGCGCAACACGGTGGACTATTGGGCGCGCAGGACTTATCTGCCCCCCATGGCCAACCGCCTGATCCTGACCCTGCTTGCCATGCTGACCGGTCTTGCTGCGCAAATCGGCCCGGCCGAGGCGCGTGCGTCGCAGGTTGCCAGCATGCAGGTTGCCGTGCTGGGCGAGGCTGCCGCGGCCAAGGCGCTGCGCGCGCCGGTGGCACTGGCGCGCTTGCCCGAACCGGGCTGGCGGAACGTCCGGCGGCATGCACCTGCCCTGACCGCTGCGCCCGTTGGCCTTGCCGTTCCAGCGGTCCTGACCGGGATAGACTGCGCCCGCGAATAGCGGCTCGCACATACCGACTCTCGCTTTTTCGCGATTTATTTCTGACGCGCCCGCGCTGATCGCAGGCGTGCATCCAGGCACATTACACAGTTTTCCAGAACAGGGATTTCCGGCCATGCTCGGCGCCATCGTCAAAACCATTTTCGGCTCGTCCAACGACCGTTACGTCAAATCGCTCGACAAAGTCGTGCAGCAGATCAACGCTTTCGAATCCACGCTGGAAGCGATGAGCGACGAGGAACTGGGGGCGCAGACCGTCAAGTTCCGCGAGCAGCTGGCTGCCGGATCGACGCTCGACCAGATTCTGCCCGAGGCTTTCGCCACCGTGCGTGAAGCTTCGAAACGCGTGTTCGGCATGCGCCATTTTGACGTGCAGATGATCGGCGGCATCGTCCTGCACCGCGGCGAAATCGCCGAGATGCGCACGGGTGAGGGCAAGACGCTGGTCGCCACGACCGCGACTTATCTCAACGCGCTCGAAGGCAAGGGCGTGCATGTCATCACGGTCAACGACTACCTTGCCAGCCGCGATGCCGAGCACATGGGGCGCCTGCACAACTTCCTTGGCCTGACCGTCGGCGTGATCGTGCCGAACCTCGATGAGTTCGATCGCCGCGAGGCCTATGCTGCCGATATCACTTACGGTACGAACAACGAATTCGGCTTCGACTACCTGCGCGACAACATGAAGCACGAGCGCAGCCAGATGGTGCAGCGTCCCTTCAACTTCGCGATCGTCGACGAAGTGGACTCGATCCTGATCGACGAGGCGCGCACCCCGCTCATCATCTCCGGCCCGACGGACGACAAGTCCGAACTGTACATCGCGGTCGATGCGATCGTGAAACAGCTCGCGGAAGAAGACTACGAGACGGACGAGAAGGCCAAGAGCATTACCCTGACCGAGGATGGCGTCGAAAAGGCCGAACGTATCCTCGAAGCCGAAGGGCTGCTGGTCGGCTCGAACCTCTATGACGTCGAGAACACGCAGGTCGTCCATCACCTCGATCAGGCGCTGAAAGCCGTGGTCATGTTCAAGCGCGATACCGACTACGTAGTGAAGGACGGCAAGGTCGTCATTATCGACGAGTTTACCGGCCGCATGATGGACGGCCGCCGCTGGTCCAACGGGCTGCACCAGGCGGTGGAAGCCAAGGAAGGCGTGAAGATCGAGCCGGAGAACCAGACGCTCGCCTCGATCACCTTCCAGAACTACTTCCGCATGTACCCCAAGCTTTCGGGCATGACCGGCACCGCTGCCACCGAGGCGGCGGAATTCTACGACATCTACAAGATGAACGTGGTCACGATCCCGACCAACCTGCCGATCATGCGCGTCGACGAGGAGGACGAGTTCTACAAGAACACGCTCGACAAGTTCGCTGCCATCGCCAAGCTGATCCGCGAGAAGAACGAGAAGGGCCAGCCGGTCCTCGTCGGCACCGTCTCGATCGAGAAGTCCGAGCTGCTCTCGGACTTCCTCAACAAGGAAGGCGTGAAGCACTCGGTGCTCAATGCCCGCTTCCACGAGATGGAAGCGCATATCGTGGCGCAGGCGGGCCGTCTGGGCGGCGTGACGGTCGCCACCAACATGGCAGGGCGCGGCACCGACATTCAGCTGGGCGGCAATATTGATTTCCGCGTCGAGGACGAGCTCAAGGACATGCCTGAGGGGCCTGAGCGCGAGGAAGCCATTGCCCGCATCAAGATGGAAATCGCCGAAGAAAAACAGAAGGTGCTCGATGCGGGCGGCCTGTGTGTGATCGGCACCGAGCGGCACGAAAGCCGCCGTATCGACAACCAGTTGCGCGGCCGTTCGGGCCGTCAGGGCGATCCGGGCCTGTCCAAGTTCTATCTCTGCCTGGAGGATGACCTGCTGCGCATCTTCGGGCCGGACACGCTGTTTTCCAAGATGATGAACAGCAACCTGGCGGATGGCGAAGCGATCGGCTCCAAGTGGCTGTCCAAGGCTATCGAGACCGCGCAGAAGAAGGTTGAGGCGCGTAACTACGAAGTGCGTAAGCAGGTTGTCGAATACGACGACGTGATGAACGATCAGCGCAAGGTCATCTACGAGCAGCGCGCCGACATCATGGATGCCGAAGCGGTGGACGATGTTGTTGTCGAAATGCGGCACGATACGATCAACGCCCTGGTGGCCGATACTTGTCCGCAGGGCTCATATCCCGAGCACTGGAACGTCGAGGGGCTGAAGCAGCGTGTGAAGGACGATCTGGCGCTCGACATTCCGGTCGAGGAATGGGTGGACGAGCCCGGAATCGAACCGGAAGTGGTGGAAGAGCGCATTACCGAACTGGCCGATGCCCACATGGCGGCCAAGATGGCGAACGACGATCCGGCAATCTGGCGCCAGGTCGAAAAGTCGATCCTGCTCGACCGTCTGGATCACTACTGGAAGGAACACTTGGCCACGCTCGACGCATTGCGCCAGGTGGTGTTCCTGCGCGCTTATGCGCAGCGCACGCCGATCAACGAGTACAAGCAGGAAGCTTTCGGTCTGTTCGAACGCATGCTCGACACTATCCGCGAGGACGTGACGCGCATTCTGGCCGTAAGCGAATTGCGCATTCCCGAACCGCAGGGCCTGCCCGATCTGCCCGACTTCCTGACCGGCCACATCGATCCGCTGACCGGGTTCGACGATTCGAACGACGGTGACGGATCGGCGGCACAGGCGGCGCTCTTCGGCTCGCTGGCGGGCAGTCCGCAGGCCCCGGCCAGCCCTGGCGGCACGGGCGAGAATCCCTATGCGGACCTGACGATCAGCCGCAATGCGCCGTGCCCATGCGGCTCGGGCAACAAGTACAAGCATTGCCATGGCGCGCTGGTGTAAAATCCGGCGTCCTGTCGTCCGGCCAGGGCCGTACCGGCAATAATGGAAAAGGCATGCGGGTAGTCGACCGTGGCAGCAAGGCCGCGCTGAACATGTTCATGCGCAGCTTCGCGGCCCGGAAGACGTAGACCCGCGTGCGGCGATGCTGATGGCGCCGTTCACGTGGGCCTGCCGGGCCTGCGCCTGTCCCGGCCGTTTCGGAGATGGCGCTTCCCGGTGACGCGGTTCCTATGACTGCGCGCGCAGCGCCCGCAGGCGGGCCAGGAACGGTGCGTAATCCACATTGTCGCGGTGCCGGACGATCTTGCCGTCCTCCACGCGCAGGATCACGACCATCGGCGTCTCGCTTTCGACGACGACGCCGTCACCGATATCGAGCCCCCAGTCGAGATCGCCTTCGTAGATGGCGATATGGCCCGCATGAAACGTGCGCTGCGGCTTGAAGCTCATATGCGTGAGGCTCGCGTATCCTTCGCGGAAACGCTTCATCATCGCCGCCTTGCCCTGTGAGCGCAGGCCGCCGAACACCAGTTCCGCGCTTTCGTCCTGAAAGCTGGCCTCGTCATCCAGCAGCGTTTCCAGCTTGTCCCAGTCACGCGCGATATAGGCCGCGAAATAGGCATCGGCGACGGGCGTGGATGCTTGCGTTACCTGATCATACCGGGGCGGAGTTTCAGCCCAAGCCGGTTGCGCAGCAGCGATTGCGAATGCGGTAATGGCAGCCGTCAGCGACGGCGAAGTCAACGGTTTGTACATCATCGTGCCCCTTCCACGTTCACCCGGATCAGGTGTGGACAAGGAACCTTAGGCCCACGGTCCGCACCCGTCTCCAGTTTGATCGATAAACGTCGAACCGGAAGCGATCGGCGGCAGTGTTCCTGCAAGAAGGACGTGGCTTCCGGGCAGGGGCTGCACTGCATTGAGGCCGGACAAAGGACATCCGGCGAACGGCCCCTGCATAGAAGTTTCACGATTCAACCGATCTATACGGGGTTTGGTCGGCCTCTCGGTCTGATCAACCTTGTGTTTCCGCACCAGTCCATTTCGTTTTCATGGTCAATTTCAGGCCGTTAATTTAGGTTGCTGCAAAAGTAAGCATACGGATTCTATCTGGAATATCTCCAGCGGATAATGTTGTTGTGGTGTCGGCGTTGTGTTAATGCCGACATCTCAACATTTCTTGTAAGATTTAAAAAATATAACAAATTCTGTATAGTTAATTGAGGATGCAATCGGGTCGGTCTGTTTCCATCTGCAGGTGGCAGGGGGGATGCCTTGATCGATACTGTTCCTGATAAGCCCAGTACCCGCCGGTTGCGGGTCTATGCCTTTGATCCGGCAGCCTCTGTTGCGCTCGATACGGCGGTCGTCAACGACGCGGTGATCGAACTGCCCTGGGAGGCGCGGTGGGAAGATCCGGTGGGCTTGGGGCCGGCGAACGAATATTTCGAGGTCATCGATTACGATCAGCCTTGCCGGGCGTTCTACGAGCCCCTTGATCCGAACCACCCGTGGCTGCTGGCACAGGATGGTCTGGCTCCGTCAGAGGGCAATCCGCAGTTCCATCAGCAGATGGTCTTTGCTGTCGCCATGAACACGGTGCGCAATTTCGAGAAGGCGCTGGGACGAACGGTATTCTGGTCCTTGCCCGAAGACGATCCGCGCGTGGCGGCAAAGCGCAGGGGGGGGCGTACCGCGGCCAGTTATCCGCCTTTCACCCGGTGCCTGCGGATCTATCCCCATGCCCTGCAAGAGCCCAATGCCTATTTCAGTCCCGGCAAAGGCGCGGTGCTGTTCGGCTATTTCAAGAGCACGCCCCGGGCACGCGGAGAGGAAGGGCAGTGGGTCTTCACATGTCTTTCCCAGGACATCGTCGCACACGAGACGGCCCATGCCATTCTCCACGGCATGCGGCGGCGCGGGATCGAGCCGGTCAATCCGGACTCGCTCGCCTTTCATGAAGGTTTCGCGGATACTATCGCGCTGTTGCAGCACTTCACGATGGATAACGTCGTCCGCCATGAACTGGGCCGGGCCGGGGGGGAATTGCGCTGTGAAAGCCTGTTGACCGGGCTGGCCAGCCAATTGGGGCAGGCCACCGGGCGAAACGGCGCCTTGCGCATGGCTCTGGAAACCTTGCGGCACGAGCAGGCCTCGAAGGAACATGGCGAGGCGCCGCAGATCAGGACGCTTGCCATGCTCAGAGAGCCGCACGAGCGGGGGCAGTGCCTGGTTGCGGCGATCTTCGATACGTTTGTGACGATCTACGAGCGGCGAACGGCCGACTTGTTCCAGATCGCAGGGTTCGCGCGCGGAAGCCCGGACCTGCCGGAAAAGCTCGTCGCGCGCCTTGCCCAGGAGGCTATCAAGACCGCGCACTCGGTGCTGCAGATGTGCGTGCGCGGCCTCGATTACCTGCCACCGGCGGCATCGACATTCGGCGACTATCTGCGCGCGATGATCACGGCCGACACCGACCTGGTTCACGAAGATCCGTTGAACTACCGCGTCGCCCTGGCAGAATCGTTCCGCAAGCGTGAAGTACCGGTGCTTGGCTGCATGTCCTATGCTCCGGATTCGCTGTGCTGGGAACGGCCGGACTTGCGCCAGTTCGAGGCCATGATCGGCGATGAGGGCGGCGATGACCGTTGTTGGGGCCCCGATGCGCTGTTCGCCGATGCGCTTCGCAACATGACCTTCATCGCGCGGCTCGATGGCGAAGGGGCGTCCGGCCGCAGCGCGGCGAAACCCGATGTGCGCTTGCCGGATGCCACCGAACAGGACCCGATCTCCTATCCCGGACGGAGCACAGGCAGCGGAAACTTGCGCGATGAAGCGATGCGCGTGGTCATGCGAAACCAGCGCGCACTTCACGATTGGCTGCTTAAACCGGCACCGACGACGCGGCAGCACCGTATGTGGGAGACACTGCTGGGCATCCGCACGCTGCCTCTCGGCCCGCATTGCGACGCTGTCTTGAAGGCCAACGGCGGGTGGAGCCCCTTGTCGGTCAAGGCGCGCGAGATTTCGCTGGAGAAATGGAAGGCGATGGAGCGGCCCCCCGATTGGGACGATGACGGGATCACCCTTCGCGACGGCAAGGTCCTGCTGCCGGTGTTCGAAGTGCATTCGGTCCGGATTGCGCGGCGGATTTCTCCCGACCGGCGAGAGCTTTCCCAGATGATCGCGCAAGTGACACAGAAGCGGCGCGGCTATTTCGATCCCGCGCGGCAGCGGGAAGTGGATCGTGCGGGCGCTCCGCCCGACGAGGAACCCGACTTCTGGTTCCGGGGCGGGGCGACGATCATCGTCGATCTGCGCGACGGCCGGCTGGAGCGCATCGTCCGCCAGCGGATCGACCAGGAGCAGCGTCTGGCCCGCCAGCGTGACTTCCTCTGCAAGGACAGCATTGCCCGCTCGATGGCCATGACGGGCCGGGAAGAGCTCAATTCGCCCGCGTTCGGCTTCGAGCGCGAGCCCTTCGCGTTCATGCATGGAGATATGCCATGAAAGTCGAGCGCGTAAGGGTGCGGATGTACAAGAAGCTGCTGGGCGACTGTTTTCTGATCATCCTTGAAGGCAAGGATGGGCGCAAGGACGCTTCGGCCCATATCCTGATCGATTGCGGGGTCCTGCAAGGCACGCGGGGCTCGAAAGACCTGATGATGGCAGCGGTCCGCGACATTTACGACACGGCGGGCGAGAAGGGGCTCGATCTCGTTGTGGTGACGCATGAGCATCACGATCACATCTGCGGGTTTAAGCTTGCCGACGACATCTTCGCGGAGCGCAAGTTCGGGGATCTGTGGATGGCATGGACGGACGATCCCGATGATCCAGACGGCAGGGAGCTTCAGGAAAAGTACGGTCAGGCCTATGCGGCGCTGGCGGGCATGGCGGCGCGCTTCGGCGTGGCCAGCGCCGTGGACGATTTCGAGACTGAGGCCATCATGGGGCTGGCGGGCTTTTCGGGCCCCTTTGCCGTTCCACTGGATGACGATGATGCGGCCGGCGGCAGCGGCGATGGCATGCTCGGCGTCAGTGGCCGCCGCAAGACGGTGCGCGGCAGCCGGAAGATCTATCTCGATCTCAAGAGCTGGGCTGAGCAGACGCGTTACCTTTCTCCCGGAGACGTGATGGAAACTCCCGGCGCCATCGGGCTCAAAACCTATGTCCTGGGGCCTCCGCGCGACCGTGACCTCCTGAGCAAGGCCCTGCCATCGAGTGGGGAAAATGCCGAAACCTATTTTGCACTGGCGGGCGAATTTCTCGATGCGATCGAACCCGGCGGCACAGGGCCTGCCGGGGGGACGGCGGATGAAGCGGCCATTTGCCGCGAGGCCTTGCACCGCTCTCCGTTTTCGGCGCGCTATCACTGGCGCAGCTTCGTCGAGCAACGCGACGCGCGCGACGACGGGGCGGCCACCCGCCTGCTGCATCGCCGCTATTTCGCCGGGCAATCGGATCAGGATAACTTTTCATGCGGCGAGCCGCTGGCGCACCGGCGGATCGACGATGCCATGCGCTCTACCTTCTCCTCGCTGTCGCTCAAGATGAACAACAACACCAACAATACCAGTCTGGTTCTGGCCTTCGAGCTGCCCGGCGATGGCGGTACGATGATTTTCGCCGCCGATGCGCAGGTCGGAAATTGGCTGTCCTGGGGGAAGGTACGGTTCCGGAATCCCGAAAGCGGGAAGGAACTGCCCGTAACCAGCGAGGACCTTCTGGCCGCAGCGCGCCTTTACAAGGTCGGGCACCACGGCAGCCACAATGCTACGCTCAGCGAGAAGGGGCTGGAGCGCATGATCCACAAGGATCTGGTCGCGATGATCCCGACCGACGAGGAATTCGCCAAAAAGCAGTCGGGAACGTGGGAAATGCCCGATCCTCATCTTAACGAGGCCCTGACGGTGCGCACTCGGGGACGCATCCTGCGCGGTGATAAACCCGCGGCGGAAGCGATTGCCCAGCATCAGGAGATCGCGGGGAAGGCCTCGTCGGAGGCTTTCGCCAAGCGTGTGGCCGACGGTGATCTCTTTGTCGAATTCACTGTGTACGACCGGGCCCTGGAGAATGCCGATGGCTGAGCACGAAGCCCTTGAGCACGAGAAGAACGACTGGCCGGAGAGGAAGGTATCTCCGGATGAAACTGCGATCACGCTTTCCGGCGGCGGGTACCGCGCCATGCTCTTCCATCTCGGTTTCCTCTGGCGTCTGCGCGATGCCGGGATACTCGGGACGATAGACCGTTGTGCAAGCGTGTCAGGCGGGTCGATCACTGCGGGCATGCTCGCCCGGCGATGGGAGGAGATCGACTGGAACGACGATGGGCAGAGCTTTCGCACGAAAGTCGCCGATCCGATCATGACCATGTCGCAGCAATCGATCGATATCGTGGCGGGGCTGCTGGGGCGTATTCCCGGGCTCAACGGGAGCTGGGTGACGCGGGCCTACAATCGTGTTCTCTATGGCGGCACCCGGCTGATCGACTTGCCGGAAAAGCCGCGCTTCATTTTCAACGCCACCAGCCTGCACTCGGGCAAGCTGGTACGCATGGAGAAGGTCTGGATCGCGGACTACACGCTCGGCCACTGGGATACCAAGGGGGTGCGCCTTGCCGATGCGGTTGCCGCCTCGTCCGCCTTTCCGCCGGTCCTTTCGCCAGTAACCATCAAGCTGGCCGGGCGGCGCTTCACGCCGTTTCCCGATGGCATTTACAAGGACGAGCCGCCTGAAAAGCTCTTCCTCACCGATGGCGGGGTCTACGACAACCTCGGGGTCGAGAGCGTCTGGAAACAGTGCGGGACAGTGTTCGTCAGCAATGCCGGTGCCAATTTCCGTTACCGGCGAGGGGGAAGCTACCTGCTTTCCAGCCAGGCATTGCAGGTCACTTTCATCATGCAGGATCAGGTGGGTGCGCTGCGTTTCCGCCGCATCTGGGACAGCTTCCACACCAGCGATCCGGTGCTGCACCGCGAGGGATTCCTGGTTTCGAGCGACTATTTCATCGAGCCGCGGCCCGATGGCGGCATACCCTACAACCGGGCCCTCGCGGAACGGCTTGCTGCCACTCCGACGCGCCTGACCCGGATCGATCCGGCATGGGCGCGAAAACTGGTCAACTGGGGCTATGCCGCAACCGACGATCGCATCCGCGAGAGCGGCCGCCCCACCGGGCTTTGCAAATACCCTTATCCGGAAGATCCGCTCGATTGAGGAAGTGGAAAGAGAGAGCTGGGAAAAGGAGGATGTCATGGCGCTGGAATTTTCAGGCAATGCGACGCCGCTCGATGACAAGGCGATCGAAGCTGCGGCGAAGAGCCTCGGCTGTCAGGTGGCTGCCGTCCGCGCGGTCATAGATGTGGAAAGCAGGGGCGGCTTCCTGCCCGATGGCAGGCCCAAGATCCTGTTCGAACGCCACTATTTCTCACGATTGACCAAGCATAAGTACGATGCCTCGCATCCCGCCATCTCCAACCCGAAATGGGGCGGCTACAAGGGCGGTGCGGCGGAATATGTCCGGCTCGGTGAAGCGATCAAGCTTGATAGGGACGCAGCCCTGCGGTCCGCGAGCTGGGGGCTGTTTCAGATCATGGGCGATAACTGCGGGATCTGCGGGTTCTCCAATGTAGAGGACTTCGTCAAGGCCATGGTCTCCGGCGAGGCGGCGCAGCTCGATGCCTTCGTGGCTTTCGTCCGCGCAAATCATCTGGACGACGAACTGGTGCGGCTCGACTGGGCCGGTTTCGCCCGCGGTTACAATGGCCCGGCCTACAAGAAGAACAAGTACGACACGAAGCTGGCGGCCGCCTTTGCCTTTCACAGTGCCGGGGGCGCGCATTCTGACAGTCCCAGGCCGCTTTTGAAACTCGGAGCCCAAGGGGAGGATGTGAAGGATTTGCAGGGAGCCCTGGGTATTATCGAGGACGGCGATTTCGGCCCGAAGACCAAGGCCGCCGTCGTTGCGTTCCAGAAGAAGCACGGCCTTTACGCAGACGGTATCGTCGGCAGGCAGACCTGGGCGGCATTGGACGTCGACTGAGAGGGAAAGGGGTGCCTATTGTCCGCGCTGCCTGCGAGCGAGCCAGCGGAGATATTCCGGGTAGGTCTGGATACCCTGCCGGGTCATCCATTCCTTGAGCCGGGTGATAGAGCCGTATTCGCTGGTGATGACCTGCGAAATATGATGCTCCTGCATGATCCGGGCGACGTCTTCGTGATAGACCTGCATGGCCGCCTCGTCCGTGACGGGAGGGATTGTGAGTTTCCGTAACTCTGCCGACGCCGCCAGCATCTGTGCCGAGGCGATTTGGGCATCCTGGGCGAAGGATTGCATTTCCGGAGTGCCGCCTGAAGGCAAAGCCGCGACGCGGCGCCTGATTTCGACAGCGGCGAGCAACAGGTTGATAGCCAGCCGGCTGTCGGTGAGAGCAGAGACACTGTCGAGCGTTTCGGCATTGACCGCCTTGTCGTCCACGACCACTACCTGCAGAATCGTTTCACCGTCCGCACCGCCTGGAAGGGTCTGGAAACCCACGATGTCGAGGCCTCCGCGGTTCGTCGCTCCTCCGGCAACGGCATCGGATTTCAGGAGTGTCATGGCCGGACCGGCGCTTTCCGCTTCGCTCAAGGGGACACCGCAGAGCATACGCACCGCCTCCAGTTCGCTCGCCAGCGAGCGTTTGCCGGTCTGCTGACCGCGCTGAAACGAAGCGACGAATTCAAGGGCGTCTATGTCACGGTTGCCCGCTGCCTTCTCGGGCAGCAGTTCCGTGATCCGGCGAGCCATGAACTCCGCGAGTTGATCGGGGGAGGCGTGGGCCGTCATCAGCAGCACTTCGGGATGATCGCGGGCGATCTGGTCGAGATTGCCGGCAGTGATCCCCGCATCCCGGTATCGCTGTTGCCAGTGGTCGATCGTTTCCTGCAGTCCGGCGTCTTTCAGCGCGCCCACCAGCGATTCGACATCGCGCGTCACGTCTTCCGGCGATGCGCCGGCGATCCGGCGGGCGCGCCTGAAGGCGTTCAGCCGTTCGCGCATGGGGGCAGTGCTGGCAAGGAAGTCCATCACGGCCCGTTCGTCCCTGCGGAAGACTTCTTTGAATCGCGGCCCTGCGGATTCGCGGCCTTCCCGGTAGGAGAACTGCCGTGCGGCGAGCAGCAGGAGCCGCCGGTCGAGAGCGGACTCCGCGCGCTGCTGCAACCCGCCGAGGGAATCGCCCCATGCCGCCCGCTCGGCCGCCGTGGCAATCGCTTGGTGCAACGGACCGGCGGCATCCATGATATGCCCGAATGCCTTGGCATAGCGTGCAGCCAGCGCCTGCGGCATTCCACCGGCCGTCAATTCGTGAATGAGGCTGGCCTCCTGCCGGGCGCTGAGCACCCGCCCGCCGCCTTCCGCCGTGCCTGAAGTCAGCGCATGCAGGATCGCGTGCGATGCTTGCGGCGCCGCGCCGATAATCTTGCGCAGCACCCGTGCCCTGGACCGAGCGGCAGGGGCCGGACCGTCGGCCGCGATGAATTGCCGCACCGCCGTGTCGATCGCGTCGGCCGTTGCCTGTGACCGGGCCTCTTCGCGCGCCGCTCGCTGTTGCGCCTGTGCCGGAGTTTC
This sequence comes from Novosphingobium beihaiense, assembly GCF_022832375.1. GTDB lineage: Bacteria > Pseudomonadota > Alphaproteobacteria > Sphingomonadales > Sphingomonadaceae > Novosphingobium > Novosphingobium beihaiensis. The sequence goes on along the minus strand of NZ_JALHLG010000006.1, from coordinate 14,188 downwards.
CGCAGGGATGGATTGGTCGAACGTCGCGGCGAAAGCCCGGTCGACATCTTCATCGACTTGACGGGGCAATGCGGCATCCCCGTCTTCGGCAGGGAGAGACGCGCCTTCGGCATCGTCATGGCGCAGTGCGCCGGGATGGGCCAGTTCGCCGGACGGACTTGCAGGCACGGCGCGGCTGCCCATCTGGCTGTTGAGCACATCGGCCACCACGCCCGTGCGCGCTGCCTGCTGGTCGCCATGCCCGACGCCGGTGGTGAACGGGCCGCCCAGTTCGCCCAGCACGAGATCGGGCCGGGCGAGCGCGGGATCGCCCGTCGTGGCGGAGAGATGCGCGAGAAAGGCCTCGAAGACCTGGCCGCGGTTGCCGAAGCCATCCAGATCGGCGAAGGCAGGCTCGCGTCCGGCCAGCATGGCCTGTGCCATGCGTGGCGTCACGATGCCTTCCGCGAACATGTCGACGTTGGCGGAGACGAAGGCTTCCCATTGCGCGCGGTGGGGGCCGCCGGGGCGCACGTCCACGACCTGACCCATGTCCCGGCGGCGCATCATGAAGGGAAAAATCGCGCCGCGTTCCCGGCCGAATTTCGCGGCGTATTTCTCAGCATTGGCCACGCCGGAAGTCAGATAGAGCCCGGCACCGAAGTCGTCCTCATGGCCCGAACCGACGCGCGCCAGATCGATCCCGCCTTCGGCCATCGATCGCGCGCGGCCCATCGGCGCGCCGTGGAACAGCAGCATCAGCGGTTCGTCGTGCGCCAGTTGGCCGGAGCGGATCAAGTGCTCGCGGGTTGCCGAAACCACGGCATCGCCAATCGCCTGGCGCAATTCCGGGGCCATTGCCGTGTCATTCATGATGTGATGCAGGCGGTCCATCGATTGCGGTTCGCCCACCAGTCCCATCGCCTCGACCATCGAGCGTGTCGATGCTTCCGCTTCGCCGATCCATCGCCGCGCTTCTTCTATCGTGCTGGCAGCGGCGCCGTTCTCGCGCAGGATGTCGACTGCGCGGCGATGTTCGCCAAGACCTTCGACGGCGCTTGCAAGATCGCGGATCGACCGGCGGTCGGCGGAGGAGAGGGCGGTCTCGGTGGAGCCGCGCCGCAGGGCTGCGGGTTCACTGGCATCGGCGGTATGCAGTCCGCCCTGGCGCGGAGATATCGCGGCATCCGGATCGGCGCGCACCGTCTTGACGAAGGAGCCGTATTCCTCGGGCGTGTGGAAACGGCGGCGGACCCGCTCCCCGGTGCGCGGGCTGGGAAAGTCGATCCAGTATTTGCCTTCCGGGTGGCCGGGGGTGACCCCGAAGTCGGTATAGGCGACGCTTCCCTCGTCACTGAAATAGATGCGCGAGCGGCGGTCTCCGAGCCCAAGACCGACGGATTCGAAATGGATCACGCCGAAGTCGCCGGCAAAGCCGCTGGGCAGACGGCGCAGAAGGGCCGTGCCGGTTTCTCCGGGCCGGTTGGGATGGTAGTGCGAATGGACGATCCAGTGCCCTCTGGGATCGGGAACGCCGTCCACGGACACGATCCGCCCGGCGGCGCCGGGCCCGGAAAGCTCGCCGCCAGGCCGGATGATCGCCACCGAGTTCGGGCCGCCCTGGATCACGACATATTCGCCGGTCACCGGATTGAAGTGCACCGCAACCTCGCGGCTGGGATCGGCATTGATCAGCCGCCCGAAATTGTCGTTCGCGGCCATCAGGTCGGTGCTGTCGGGGTGGACGAAGACCGCGCCTTCCATTGCCTTGGGCATGGAGACCATGTCGAAATCGGAAAGGGCCGCGATCTGGTGCGGGCGCCCGCCCGGATTGTCGTTGGCCGGTTTCGGCAGCGGCCTGCGCCCGGCGGGCCTTTCGCGATCGCCGGTGCGCAGGCCGGGGCCATCATCATCGTGCATGAGCGCATGGGGGACGAGCGCGCCGTCCTCATCGATGCCCATGCCGCGCGGCGGTGTTGTCTTCGCGGTGTCGGGAAGCTCGGCGGCGGGCGGCGGGGGCGTCTCCGCGTCCGGGCGGGATGAAGCAGCGGCGTGGGGCGCCGCCGGGCGGTCGGCATCGGTCCGGTTGTTCTGCAAGGCACCCGCGATGCCGCTGCGTTGGCCGAAGCGTTCCCCGCCTGCTTCGAGGCCGCCCTGGATCAGGCCGGTCGCTCCAGCCGTGCCGATCTCTCCCAGCGCGTCTTCAAGGCTGCCCCGGTATGTCCCGCGATTGGTATCGTAGACCAGATCCCAGGCTTTGGTCGCCGAATTGCTCACCCCGTTGAGCATGGCCCGCGCGCCGATCTGCTGTGCCAGCGAGGCATCCTGCCCGAGCCGGGATAAGGGGCGCATGGCCGCACTGCCGATCATGCCGCTCACGGCGCCGCGCGCCATGCCATGCCAGATCTCGTCGCCGACGCGCCCCTCCCGCCATGCCCGGGGATCGGCCATGGCGCCGCCGACATTGCCGACAACGCCGGTCAGCGCCCCCAGCATCAGTTCCTGCCTGAGCGTAAGCTTGGCCAGTTCCTTCATGCCCAGCTGCGCCGCAAGCTTGCCTTCGGCCATGGAGAGGCGGCCCATCATCGTCGTCACCGCGCGGCCGCCCATCGCGCCTGCCCGCATGTAGAGACCGGCGGCAGCACCGACCCCGGCGACCAGCGTCTGCACGGCCACGTTGGCAAGATCCCGCGTCAGGTCGTCCCGGCTGTAGCGTCCTCCTTTCAGGGCCCAGGTCATGCCCACGCCCGCCAGTCCGATGGCCGCGGTCAGAAGCATCGGCAGCAGGATCGAGGCCGCGCCTGCCGTCGCGATAGTGATGACGACCGCCGCGACCACGGCCAGCATCGTGGTCAGGAAGTTCGCCGCCTCATCGACCGCATGGGTAAAATTCTCGGCGGTGATCTGGCCCAGCGTCACCGCGCGCTGGAACTGCGCCATGCTGGCGCCCGGCGTAGCCCGGAAACTGCCGTCGGCATTGAAATTGCCAAGCTGGACGGCGTTGCCATCGTCATCGACAAGGCGGATGCGGCCGAGGCCGTCGATGTCGGTGGCGGTAATGCCCATCACCCGGCGCAGTTCGTCCCGGTTGGCCTGCAGGCGGGAGAATTCGTCAGCGGCAACGGACTGGCCCGCGCCGGTCGAATGCTCGATCTGCTGATCCATCCGCCGCAGCGCGACTTCTGCGCTTTCCCGGTCGTTCTGCGGGACGCCCATGACCGCGATTTCGAGTTCGAGCGCATCGTCGCCGGAAAAGGCGGCGCCCATGCCGTGATGGCGAAACAGCCCGAGACGCTCGTAGAGGCTCGGGCCGCCCGGATGGCGGCGGTCGTACTCGGCCATCATGGCGTCGATCTGACGCCGGTCCATGCGGCGCAGGTATCGCAGCGCGATGGCCTTGTCCCCGCGGTCGATCGAATATTCCATCGCTGCGATGGCATCGCCCTGTTCGCCGCCGATAATGCCGAGCGCCAGCGCCCGGGCATGGGGATCGTTCCGCAGCGCCGTGGAGAAGCGCGTTTGCAGATCGGCGGTCACGCTGGCCGGATCGATCGGACCGACCATCGGCTCTTCCCCGCGCAGTTCCGCACGGTACCGGGCGAACTGAACCAGAACCCGGTCGCGTTCTTCTTGCGCTGCAGCCGTATCGCGCCGGGCATATCCACCCCCCGCCACGGCATCGGCGCTGCCGATATGTATGGTCTTGTCCAGGCGCTCGGCCGATCCGCGTGCCTCGGCGCGGTTGAATTCGACCAGCAGGCGCGCACCGCGCTCTTCCGTGCTGTCCGGGCCATGGCGGATGGTCTGCTCGATCCAGTTCACCATGTCGGGGGGCAGACGCCCCGGCCGGTCGGCGATGCCGCTGCTCTCGCCGTGATAGCCCGGTGGCGGGGGGCGGCTGGTCGCTGGCCCACGCCTGCGGCCGCCGTAATAGCGGTCGGCCACGGCAAAGCGCAGCATGACGTTTTCCAGTTCCCGGTTGGTCTTGCCCTCGGCGAAGTCTTCGTCGTGGCGGAAGGGTTCGCGGTAGCGGGTCCGGCGCTGCTCGTCGGAGAGCTGGGGCGCCATCCCGGTGGGGTCGGTGTCGGCGCTCTGATAGTGCAGGCGGCTCTGGACCTGGCGCAAGTTGGCGAAGTTCTCCAGCGTGCTGCGCCATTGCGCATCGCGTCTGCCGGCCACCACGTCTGGATGTTCGAGCCCGAAGATGTCGGCCATCGCGCGATTGGGATCACCCTCTATCGCGAGGCCGCCTGTTGTCCGGGCCTTGGCTATGGCTTCCTGGATGTCCCGGCCGCGCTGGGTTCCGTAGCGGGCGTTGGCGCTGTTGATGTCGTTGCGAAGCGTGATCGCCCGTTCCATGCCCCCGTCACCCCGGCGCAGGGCGTTGAAGCGCTCCAGATTCTCGCCATCGAGATCGGCCGCGATGGCGTCGAGTTCAGAGTCCGGCAGGTTTCTGAGCTGGGCTGGCGTAAGGCTCTGCATGATCTCGCGGATCCGCGAATCCTCGTTCGAGTAGTTGATCGAGGCGCGCAATTCGTTGAGCGCGGCGCCGCCAACATTGCCGTTGAGGGCCTGGAGCGCGGCATTGCGGTTGTACCGGACAGTGCTCGGCGCCGAGAGCGTCCAGTTGTACATGTCGTCGAACTTGCTGTTGATGTCCGAACGCAGGCTGCCGTGCTCGTACACTTCTTCCAGCGCCTTGCCAGAGGTCGGCGTGAGGCCCCGCAGTGACCGCATCAGGCCGTTCACATCGGGCTTGCGCCAGGAATAGGTGAGGGCATCGTGACAGCCATCCTGCCGGGTCGTCAGGACTTTGCCGACTTGCGTCTGCACTTTCGTGATGAAGGCCGCCACGGCGTTGCCTTCCGCCGGATCGGTCTTGACCTGGCCTGCATACCGGCGGAAGTCGGGGGAGGAGACGTAATTGTCGCCCTGGCCCGAAGTGCCGTCCGGTGCCTGGGTCTGTTGCGGAGCATCGCCCTCGCCATTGCCCCCCGCCTGCGAATCTCCCGTGCCCTGTGCTGCCGGGCGCTGGGCAGGGGTTTCGCCTTCCTCCTGCTGGCACCCGGCACAGCTCTCGGGCGGGGGCATCCTTTCCCCCGTTCCAGCACTATCCGCTCCGGCGGAGGGCGGGGCCGGGGTGGTCTCCGCAGCATCGCCCGATCTCTGATTGTTGTTGTCATTGTTCGTGCGCGCGGCAGTGCCCGCAATGGTGGCATCGACGCGGGTATCGAGATCGTTCACCGCGCGCGTGAGGTTGTTGACATCGTTGACGCGGGCTTCCTCGGCACGGGCGAGCGCGTCATCGCACGTCGAGCGGACCTGCCGCGGCACGCTGGCCATGCGCTGGAATTCGGCCGCGATGGAAGAATCGATCTGATCGTAGGTCTGGCGAATGCTGGCGGCCAGGGCATCGTCGAAATCGCGCAGGGCCTTGTCGCGCTGCTGCTGGGCGGCCCGCCGTTGCCCCCCGCGCAGAGCCTCGGCCTTGCGTATCTGTTCGCGCTGGGGTTCGGGATAGGCTTTCGTCATGCCCCGGATGTTCGACTTGAGTTTTGCCGCCCCAGCCATGACCGAGGTTGCGTAGATCCCTGCTGGTTGCTCCGCGCCATCGGCCAGCTCGGCGTGGGCGGCGTCGATGCCGCGCGTCTGGCTTGCGGCAATCGCGGTCAGCCCTTCGACGGTCCGCTGCGTCCCAGCCTCGATCTGGCTGGCCGCCCCGGTCTGTTCGAGCTTTGCCATTTCGATCAGCATATCGCGCGTGCTGTCGTGCTGTTCGACCAGTTGCCGCGCTGTGGAGGAATGGGCTTCCTCGATCGTGATCCGCATCTGCTCGACGAGATCGTCAACCCTGGCGATCGCGCCTTTCCGGGCATTCGCGACGGACCGGGGGCCTGCGACCATCAGGTAGTCCATCCGTGCGTCCAGTGTCATGAACGCGGTGTCGAGCTGACAGGGCAGGCAATCGGCCAGTGGTGAAAGACGGTCGTAGAGCACGTCCTCGCGCTTGCCGATCGCGGTCTTGTCCGCCCTCGCGTAAGGCACGACGAATTCGACTGCGGCTTCACGCATGGCCTTGGTCTCCCAGCGGCCACGCCCCTCATCGGAAAAGTCACTGTCGCTGAGGTAGCTTCCGGGGGTTTCGATGAAGCTGTCGATTTCGTCTTCGGCGTCCCAGCGGGCCACCATGTTGTCGAACATCGCGTCGCTGACCTTGCCCGGCATGGAGGTACGCTTGCCGCGTGGTCCCGCCGTCTCGCGGTCATAGGTGCCCTTCATGGCCGTGAGGCGGCCGAAGGCGACCCGCGCGGCATGCCGGATCCGGCGGCGCAGGGATGTGGCGCTCGCTTCCAGCCTCGCCAGCGCCGTTTCGCGGGACTGGTCGTTGGAGGCGAGCCGTTTGGAGAGCGTCCCGGCCAGAATCTGGAGGGCCAGTGCCAGATCGGCATCCAGCCTCGCATGCGCCTGCCGGGCTTCGCGCAAGGCTTCGGCCCTTATGTCGCGCGCAGCGCCGACGAGCTCCTGATAGAACGACTTCCCGAACCGGACGGCTTCGGCATAGGCAGCCTGGGCCTGCCGTGGGTCGGGTTTTGCGGGCTGTGCGTCTTGCCCGTCGGCCTGCTCGGCGGCGGGGGGCAGATCCGTGGCGGCTTTGAAATCGGGCACGCGCAGCTCGATCCGGAGCGGATCTGCAGGCAGTGGAGGTTTGCCCGTGTGCGGCAGCGGTACGGGCGCTGAGCCCGCGGGCCTGCCGTTTTCCTCGGTGTCGTCTGCCCTCCCGGAGCGCCTTCGCCGGTGCTGCGATGAACCGCCGTTGCCGGGGGATGCGGGCGATTCCGCTTCTTCGGAGCCTTCGCCTCCTTCGCCTCCCATTTCGGCGGAAACGGCTTCCTGCGCCGCCTGCATCTCGGGTTGGTTCGGGGCGGTTTCCGTGCCGGTTGCAGGGGCATCGCTGTCCGGCGTATCCGCGCGGGCATCGCGTTCGGGGTGCTCAGGCGGGGTTTCCGGCGTTGCTGCCAGCGCTGGTAGTGCGTCGAGCCTTGGTATCTCCTCCCGCGCTGCTTCATGTTCGGGGGGTTGCCGGACGAGCGAGGTATAGGCGCTTGCCCGCGCGCCTCCACCCGTCTCCGAAATCGCATCGTGGCGCGCCGGCGCCGGGCGGGAAGGGCGCCGCCGATGGACCGGCTGCGGCTCCGGTGCCACACGCCGGGCTGGCATGTGGCGAGGGCTCAGCATGGCGGAAGCGGCGGCGCCGTGCGGCCGAGCTTGGCGTATTCCTCTTCGATGGCAGCGCCCAGATCCCCGTTGTCCATCGCGCGTTCTCCCGCGCGCGCTCTGGCGGCGGCGGCCAGAACCACGTTGCGGATGTGCCCGCCTGCAAGATCGACCGTGGCCGCGACGGCATCGAGCCATTCCTTCTGCGCGGCATGACCATCCCCCAGATGCCGGTCCCAGAGCAGGCGCCGCGCGGCCGAATCCGGCAGCGGGAATTCCAGCACCATGTCCAGCCTGCGGGCAAAGGCCGCGTCGAAGCGTTCCCGGCTGTTGGTGGCGAGAATGGCAACGCCGGTGTAATCCTCGATCCGCTGGAGCAGGAAGTTGGTCTGCGAATTGGCGTAGCGGTCATGGGCATCGGATACGTCGGTGCGGCTTCCGAACAGCGAATCCGCCTCGTCGAAGAACAGCAGGACATCGCCTTGTTCGGCTGTATCGAGCAGGTTCGAAATGTTCTTTTCGGTCTCGCCAATCCACTTGCTGGTCATGGCCGAGAGATCGACGCGGTAAAGCGGCAGGCCAGCCTCTGCCGCAAGCCAATGTGCCGCCAGCGTCTTGCCCGTGCCGGACTCTCCGCTGAACAACGCCCGCACGCCCGGCTTGTATCGCGCGGCAAGCGTATGGCCGAGGCCGTTCGCCAGTCCGTTGCGCATGAGGATACGGTCCCGCAACTGGTCTAGCGCACGGGCGAGTTGCGGCGGCAGCACGATGTCCTCGCGTGCGACCATGGCAGGGGAAAGCCGGGCCAGCGCATCGATCCGCCCGCCGCCACGGGCCATAATCGCGGTCACGTCCCCGATCGATGCGCCTGCCCCGCCGTGTTCGAGCGCGCGGCCGATTTCGGCGATGCGGCCCGTGGACTGCCGGTAGCGTGAGGCGATCTTGCCCGCGAGGTCCGGTTCAAGCCCCCAGGACTGCCACAGTTCGCGCCGTTCCCGGGCATCGGGGATGGCGATGCGGTATTCGCGCTTCGGCCGCCCGCTTGTCACTTGCCCGTCGGGCGATGCCGCCAGAATGAGCGGCGTGTCGATCCGGTCCGTGCCGTCAAGGCCGATCGGATCGCCTGGGCCTGCCTCGCGCGCGACGATCGGCAGTCCGCGCGTCAGTTCGAGCCAGGCGGCAAGGCCGGGCGCTTCGGCATTTTCCAGCATCAGCGGCACGCGCCCGGCCGCGGCTGCGGCCACGGCGGCGAAGGCTGCCACTTCTGCCGGGCACTGGCCGCGAATGACGAGCAGCGCAGGATGCAGGCAACCGGCCTTCGTGAGGTGGTCCCGTGCGATCCGGGCAAAGGCCTCTGCCGTGCGTCTGGCAATGCGCACTTCGGGCTGGGCCGGTTCGGCGACGCCGGGAGGCAGCGCCACCAGACCGTTGAGCGCGGCGGCAAGCCAGGGCGGCATGTGGAGCGTGCGTTCGGGCAGGGGGGCCTCTTCGTCCCCCCAGACGATGAGCCCGGCCCTTGTGGCCCGCCCGGCCCAGAGCGCGGGCACGGTCAGGCCTTCCTGTGCAAACAGCGAGGCGGCAAGGCCGGACAGGCAACATGCGGAGGCCACCGGAGACTGGATCTGCGCCACGGTCCGCGCAACGCCGGGATCGGATTCGACGGCATAGAGCAATGCGACGGCCAGTTCCTCGCCTGCCGTCAGTCCGAGGCGGGCTGAGAGTTCGCGGAAGCGCTCGCCTTCGAAGGGCAGGAATTTCGGTTGCCATGCCCCGTCGTCAAGCAAGCCGGAGAGGCGGGAGAGCGCCCGGGTAACAAGGGTGTCCTGATCCGCGAAGGTGTGGGGCTTGTTCACGGCGCTTCGCCCCCGCCGAAGTGGAAGTGGAGAGACAGCCCCAGCCAGTCGGTCCATCCCGGATCACTATCGAGCGCGAGGCGGCGCAGGCGAATGTCGGCAGCATCGCGCGAAAAGCGGATGTCGAGCCGGTCTTCGCCCACGAACACCCGCCCGGGACGCGCGATGAGGTCATGCGTCCGCCGCCGCGCGGTGCGGCGAAGCCAGCGGTCCAGACCGGTTCGCCACCATCCAATCCAGACCGGCGGCTCGTCTTCTTCCGGCGCCATGACTAGGACTGCGAGGGCGGGATCTGCGGGAAGCACGCGGTGATGGCGGGCAATGGCCTGAACGAGACGGCGCCCGGGGTCGTCGCCGAGCAGGCCGGGATGCGTGCTCAGCCATGAGCGAAAGCCGAGACGGATCAGCGAGGGGACGATAAGCCACAAGCCCGCGTGGCCGCTTTCCATCCTCTCCGCCAGGACCGGCGCGGGCTCTGCTGTTTCGGGCGGCATGGCATGAGAAGACTGTGCTTCCCGGCTTGTGGCCGGAACAGGAGGGGGAGCCGTTTCGCTGCGCCCGGGTAGCTGCCTGTCATGGGGCGCTGTGTGTGGGCTTGCCTGTTCCGGCATGATCCCGGCGGCAGGAATGCCGGGGTGCGCGTCCGTATCCGGACGAGGGGACGCCGGGACAAGGCGCCCGGCGGCAATCTCTGCCAGTCTCTGCGCGACTTGGCACAAGCGTTGCGGTGCCAGCACGAGGGCGGGAGAGGCACGGCGGATGCGCTCCTGCAGGAGCGCCAGCGAGAGTTCGCGGTACGCGGCAGAGGGCAGATCGGCGTATTCGAGCCGGTGCAGCACGTCGATCCATGCGGGTGTCAGAACGGTATGCTGCAGCCGCCCGGCGATGCGCTGCACTGCCGCAGCGCTTTCGCAGGTCAAGTCCTCGCTCGCCGGATCTGCGCTGCCCGTGTGTGAATGCGAGGGGGCTTCGCTGAAGGCAGAGGCCGTGACTTGGGGGCGCAGGGCATGGTCTGCCGCGGCAACGAAAGCGCCGCTGCGTCCGGCTTCGATGCAGGTCTGCGCGGCCCTTGCCAGGGCAGAGTGGTCCTGTTCCCGCAGGTACAGGGCAATCCGCCGGGAAAGCCAGTCATCCAGCGCATAGCCATGCCAGCCGGGGACAGCGAGCGCCCAGAACCATCCCTCAACGCTCTCGCCGGACAGAAGCTTGCGCAACAGGATAGCTTCGGCTTCCGCGCGGCTGGCGAACCACACGCAGTTGGCTTGCTGCGCGAAGGTGGATGCGGCGTGCACGCTTCCCGCCACGGCTTCGATCCATCCGCGCCGGACGGCTTCCTGCCGGTGGTGGGGGCTGGCGACTTGCCCGCGCACCGTCAGCTTGCGGATCAGCACCAGCCGTCCGTCCTGCGGCAAGGCCGTTTGGAAGGCGTCTTCGAGCGCAATCCGGTCCCGCACCGTGTCTCGCGCTGCGCCCCGATGGACCAGACGATGAACGGAAACGGCCATCGCTATGCCGCCCTAGCGCGCTTTCATCCCGGCCAGCTCTATGCGCATGGCCGGGACGATGGTGGTGATGGCGGCATGGAGCTTGGTTATGCGGGCCTGGGCAACGCCGCTGGCGATGTCTTCGACCACGGCCTGGGAGACGATCCGGTCGCGGTCGTCCCGCACGAGCGCCAGCATGCCCTTGCGCACACGCGTGATATCGAGCGCGAGCGAAAGCCGTCCGCCGATGCGGGCCGGTGCCGGTTCGACCAGCCGGGCCGGAATGATCCGGTCGACCGGCGCATGGGCTGCCATCAGCAGGCAGACGCGGACATATTCGTTGATCGCATCGCGCGCGTCTTCGTTGCCGGTGTCGATCTGCGCGAACAGGAAATCGACAAAACCTTGAAGTGCGCGCCGCAGTTCCGCCGGAACTTCCGCCCAGCGCGGCAGGGCCGCCAGCGATTGCAGGGGAGCGGGCTGATCGAATTCGGACAGCATTTCCGCCCATGCCAGCCGGACGATGGGCGGCACGTCGCCGAAGCTGTCCTGCAGGCAGCCTCCGGTCGCGGCGATGGCTTCGAGCAGTTCGGTGGCGGCGCGCGTGATCACCGGCTTGCTGTGCGTGCCGGTGATGAGGTCTCCCAGCGTCGCCATCGCCTTCACCTGGCTTTGCGCCTCGGCCAGCGTCAGACGGGGCATGGCGGCGAAGCTGAGGGCCGATATCGCGGTCCGGCGGCTCTCGATCTTGCGGCGCCCGATCATCAATGCCTGCTGGACGCTCCTGAGGAACACCTGCTGGCCGGAAACGGCGGGAAGCGGCGCGAACTTGCGGGCTAGGGTGGCGCGTTCGCGGACCATTTCGATCGTGCGCCTGACTGGTTCCAGCCGGTCTATGCGATCGACCATCGCGGCCATGCGGGGGAACCATGAGACCGGCACTTCCCGCAGCAATTGCACGTATTCATGCACTTCCTCGGGAATGTCCGGATGGTCGCGGCGGCAGGCGACAAGCGGCGTTTCGGCCAGCCCTGACGCGCACGGCGCCACCGGCACTTCGTCGTGGATATCCGCGTAGCGCCGGCGGCGCCAGGCGATGCCTTTTACCTGTCCGGTCAGGATCTGGCCCCGGCGATCGTTGATCGCGGCGGCGCGGGCCTCATCCTCGTCACGCAGCCGTTCCGCCGTTCCCAGATCGTGGCGCAGTTCCGCCACGTCGGTATCGATCTGCCGCAGGTAGACGCCCGCGCTATCTGCGGCCTCCAGAATGTCGTCCTGCAACTGGCGCAGTGACTTCGCCAGTTCCTCGAACAAGGCGACCCGTCCTTCGACAAGACGCATGATCGCGATGGAATTGTCGATGGCCTCCACGGCGAGCGAGAAATAGTCCGCTTCGTGCTTGCCTTCCTGTGAGGCCGGCATGGTGTCCAGATCGATGAAGTTCTTCGAGCCCGCATGCTGGTCGGCCAGCAGTTCATCGAGCGTGGGAATGCGCGACTGGCTGGTCTTGTGGCGGAACCCGGCAATCGGAATATCTCCCAGCGCGATGCCTGTGGGGCGTCCGGTCAGGCGCCCGGAAAGTCCTTCCAACGTCCGGATGACGGCGGCCTTGCTGCCGATGGCATAGTGCAGGGCCTGGACGGCGGGTTGCGGCTTGAGGCGCTCGGCCACGCTCACCGTGCGTTCGACCAGTCCCGCGACGGGCGTCTGGCGCTGAATATCGATGGCCTTGTAGCGATCTGTGTAACGATCAGCGCGCAGGTCGAGCGCGGCGGCAGGGATGCTCCTGGTGGGCCTGAATGCCTCGGCGCGCAGCAGATTGCTGGACAGGAACGTGCCTGACGAGAGGGCGCTGCGAGCCTTGACCGGTGCAGGGGACGCCGCCCGGCGCGGGGCTGGCGTGGCCGTGGACATGAACATTGGCGTGGAAATCATCATCGGCGCCAATGCCGTGAACGGTGCCGCCGCGGCAGGTTTCGGTGCCGGGGCAGGGGCCGGCTTCCGGGCCGCGAGCGCCAGGTTCTCGATATTGAGCGTCATCACCTTGGGCGTGAAGACGCCCACGCTGGGGGAGGCCGATGCGCCATCTTTCGTCAGGATGTCGAAGGCGCCCGCACCGGCGCCGCGCGTGGTCGCGCGTTCGAGGAAGCTGCCGATCTTCTCGCTCGTCGCGCGCGCGCCTTCGTCCCGAACGGCGAGGTCGGCAAGGGCAGGGGACGTGACGAGGCGGGATGCGGCATCGGCGCCCAGCATGATCTGGCGGACGCGGTAGATGTCCGAACGGGCCCTGACGAAGCCGAGATCGACCGCATCGTTGGTGGCCTTGAGCCGCGCATCGACCGAAGCCAGGAAGGCGCCGATGCCATCTTCGTCCACGGCGGCGATGTCGCCAGCGAGGAATGGCTGGTTCCACTGGGAACGGAATGCGTCGAGCGCGGCCGCGCGCCGGACATTGCCAGCCAGCATGGTTCCGAAATCGGGCACCGAAAAACCTTCGCGGCCTTCGACGGTGTGCCATGGCCATGTGGCCTGCGATTGGTCGACTGTCAGCGTTGATCCGGCCGGGGCATCGTCTGCAAGGTAGGAATAGATCCGCCCCAGCCTGTCGAGCTTGCCGAAGGAGGCCCACTCGACATCACCGCCACGCTGGGTGAATTCCACGGAATCGATCGCAAAGCCCGCCAGCGATCCGCCATTGGCATCCCATGCGAATTCCGCAGGCACTTCAAGGCGCACCCAGCCACCCGCATCGGGCAGATCACCGGCCCGGCGCGCGCTTCCGCCGCCATCCGCAGCGATTGGCATGACATCGGGAGCCCCCCAGTAGACGCCCTTGGTGAATTTCGGGGCGCCATCGGTCTGGCGTTCGTGACCGAGCCGGAGCGAGAGCCCGGTCATGTTCGAGGCATCGTGAATGCGCACCCAGAACCAGATCAGGTCTCCGCTCGATACGACGAGCGTGGCATGGGCGCGCAGGAGTTCGTGCGAGCGCTTGGCGCTGTTTTCCTGAAAACGCCGCGTCCGGGTGACTTCCACCGGCACTTGCACATGCGGGCTGGGGCTGTTTTCTTCGAGCGGCAGATCGGAATCGGGCCAGCCCTGCACCTGACCGGTCACTGTCTCCAGCAGCCGGTCATGGCGCCGCCGCGCCATCTGCCGCTGGATAAGCGCTTCGGTGCGGGCATCGCGCAATTCGCGGATGGCGATGCCGAAGCGCGGGTCAGGCACTTCCACTTGCAGCAGGCGCGGCTCGTAGAATTCGTCCGGCACGGGAACAAGCAGTTCCACCGCGTCCGGATCGCCGCGATCGATTGGGGCAAGGCCCGCGCATTCCGCCAGCGCAAGATCGAGATTGCTATACGGGACAGGCACGGCGGTAACCTCGAAGCCGCCGGGAAAGAAGTGCTGCTTGCGCAAGAACGGGTCGAACATGTACCCGGGGAGGAGCCCTGCCGGGGGCAGGCGCTCGAACGCCGTTTGCAGAGAGGCGGGATCGAGAGTGTCGAGATCGCCCAGCTGTGCGGTGAACTGGTCCAGCCGGGCTTGCCACAGCCGGTCGTCGCCACCGGCTATCCCGGTCCTGCTGCGGCTGCGCGGTTTTCCGCCGCTGCGCGCGACGGCCTGACGGTCGATGAAGGCGAGGTTCCAGTCCTCGGT
>NZ_JALHLG010000059.1 GCF_022832375.1 Novosphingobium beihaiense | reverse complement strand
GTCACGCTGGACTTCAGCAGGCCCGGGAAGCCAACCGACGATGCCTTCGTTGAGTCCTTCAACGGCCGGCTGCGCGATGAATGCCTCAACACGCATTGGTTCTTGTCATTGGACGATGCCAGGGCCAAGATCGAGGCGTGGCGGACGGACTTCAACGAGACCCGACCTCACACATCCTTGGGGTTCATGACGCCTGCCGAATTTGCTTCATCGGCCGGGGTTAACCCCGGCCGATGAAGCGCCGGATCTCTCGTTCAGGCCGGTGGCAAAACCGGGACAGGGTCATCAAAGCTTCGTCCGCACAGTCATAATGGCGGGTGCCGAGGGAGCTTCAGCTCTGAGAAAATGATCTGATATATCTTGTTTATGCCTCAACTCTCCAATCCGCAGACAGCCTCACCATTTCGGAAAGAACGCTCTGCGCCCTATTTCTAAAATCTGAAGTTTTCGATGACGCAAAAAGTTTATGCGAAAATGAGGCGAACGTTAGCTCAGGCCCTTCTTTAAACCAGAGTATTTCACCAATTTTTGTCCCAAAAATAGTGGCAACCCTACGTGTTAGTATATGAATATCTTCACAATGAAGGGCTTTTTGATTGCTAAGATCAACCACTGAAACCTCTTCACCGACGCAGTAAGATAAAATCGGCCTTCCTTTCGGTCGCGATACTACAAAATGATCATTTGTCATGTTTTTATCTGGACCATTGGGAATCCAGGAATACAGATCAAATGGGCTCTTGTGCACTGCTCTGTCCAAATGGTCAAAATTTACTATCTCTGGACCGTATCCGTATGCGTAATCTGGAATACTTAGGTGTGGGAAGAATTTTTTCACATATAACCACTGAGAAAAAAGAGGGACGACTCGTCCAACTGTAGAATATTGAGGATGTTCGCTAATTTCATACCTAAAATTATTTAATACGGCCTGATAGGCGGCGCTCACCATACCTACCGTTGTTAAGCCAGAACTATCAATGTTCCTTGCTGTAGCTGGGGTTATCTCGACAACTCTGTCAAAAATCCTACTTATATTTAAATTTCTATCAGGTGGGGTTATTGTATTTCTCACCATTTCGCCGTATGAAAACTGAATTCCTACATCACAAAAGAGATTGCTAAGTGGCCATACAGAGATTTTATTGCAACCTAGTTCATCTTGTATTGTAGCCGTGATTGGTTCTTGACTTTCGTCATCGACGATGATGACCAATGGATCCGCTTCCATAAACCCATCCTTAAATAGCATTTTCAAAAAAATATTTAATTGTCCCGCCTTCGGATTCACCCCCCCGGCTTTAGCCGGGAAGGGCTTCAGTCATGGGCTCGGCCTATAGCTGGTATCCTCAGGGAAGTGAGAACGCCTGAAGGGCGTGAAGTCTCACTTCCCTGAGGATACCAGCTATGGCGTACCGCAACGGCAGTCACACGCTCTTGCATCATCGCTACCATCTCGTCTGGGCTCCGAAGTACCAGTACAAGGTGCTCATCGGCAATGTCCGGATCAGGGTCCGTGACATCATCAGGCAGGTCTGCGCTGAAATGGGAGTAACCATCGTTAGTGGCGCCTTGTCCCGCGATCACGTTCACCTGTTCGTGGAGATTCCCCACACATCTCGGTCAGTGCATTCGTGCAACGTGCCAAAGGGCGTTCCTCACGCCGGATCCAGCAGGATTCGAGGCATCATTGGGGGAAACGCCTCTGGGCCAGAGGCTACTTCTCGACCACATCCGGAAACATCACCGACGACGTCATCACAGCCTATCTCGATCGCCATACCGCGCCACACAATCAGGCTTCAGCCTCTCGACCCGAACCTACCGGCTTCCGTCGGTAGTTCTTCAGTTTGCGCGTGACGGTGGCGGTGGCGGCGGAGTTGGTGGAATAATATTTTTATAATTACTTTTGTTTATTTTTATAAACTTGAAAATACCCGCGCGACGGACCTTTACACGAAGGTTGCCTCCATCAGGCGCTGAGCGAAGCTTTTGAAATAGATCCTCAGGAACCTGGGGCATTATGTCATCTGCCTGAAAAATAATGTCGCCCCGCTCAAACCCCCATCTAGATGGAGGATAAGACTCGGTTATAAGTAAATGCCCCCTCTTAAAAGCTATGGATAATTTATCGGATCCAACATGAATGGTAGCGCGATCCACTTGGTCGCCCCGAGCAACTCCAATCGACGAAACTACAGCGTATGTCGTCAATAATGTCATGAAAAATTTTACGAAAGTCGATGATTTTCTTTTCCTCATAACGCGCCTGCCTTCACGAGATTGATATACTTAAATTATACCCTGCGTGCCTGCTAACATCTTGCCGTACAAATTCTTGCATCCAGTCCAGAGCACCCAAAACACGAGGATCAACGTCTGCTTGGCCTGCTACGTATGAACTCAACTTGCCTGGCATCAGGAAACCAGACGAATAACGATTTCTTTGACGTAATGCCGAGCGCCTTGCAGGAGTCCCTGCTGACGTGCATTCACAGCGGACGAGAGCGAAGTGGTATATGGCAAAATACACAAATGCCGCATGGAGAAATGGCAGCATCTGAATTGGCCGTAGCGACCAGGGGGAAACGGGGCGGGCTAAGGATCTATTATTTTCTCCAGCAAATCTCACAAATGGAAATTTTACATACTCAAAAGATCCAAGATAATTATGAACACTCTCGTGTATTAAGTCGTCCATAACTTGTTCGTGGGTGTAGTTATTACTATGCATATTGCGTAAGCGAATACTTCCAATCTCAGAATCCACTTGTTCGGAGGCTGGGGGTTCGCTATCCACTTTTCGTACATAAACTCTTCGGGTGTAATTCCTTATCAATCTACCGAATGCTGGAGATAGCCTGTCTATTTCCCTAACCGCGTCTTCAATTTTTCTGACGATATCGCGAGATTCTTCTAGTGAGGGATCTTCAAATGGTTTAAAGAAAATTGGACTGGTCTGGTCTAGTCGACGAGATGATTCTGAACGTAAATCGACACGGATAACATCACCAACAGTAGTTATCTCCGTTTTCTTTAAGTCGTCGCTACGATAGGGGGTGGGAGCTCTCACAACTGCCTCCAGAAGGGCAAAGCTCTCAGGGCTCATTAACCCGCGCGCTGTCCGAAGAGCGGAAAAGAAATCGGGATCCAGAAGGAATGATGCACGACGTTCTTGGCTAAGGTCGGCGATTGCGGAGCGCAGGCCATTACCTCCGGAGAGTCCACGAGCAGAAATTTGCCAAAGTAAGTCTACTAATTCACCATTTACTCTAGAAGTGAAATCAGCGACTAATTGGTCAATAATAGGAGCGCTACTCCTTCCCATCAAAGACGATATTAACTGTAGCAATAGTAGATCCTTAGGAATAGCCGGAGCAGCATAAGCTGCTCCGGCTGAAATCAGACGGCGAACCCGTTTGCGGGAGCCTCATACAAGCCCATCGCAAGAGCCGGCAGAGCATTCTGCTGCTGCTGCTGCTGCTGCTGCTGATTGCTCACTGCAGCCAGTGCCATAGAGTCGAGAGAAGCCATGGAGGCGATGTGCGGGTTGAGAGAAGTTTGCGTGATTGGAGCTGCCATGGCAGGCGCAGCGCTCACCCCAAGCATAGCTGTAAGAACTACTGCAGCACAGTTTACCTTTTTCATACCTCTGCTCCTTTAGAAAGGGCAGCACCTCACGCACTGCCAAAAGGTAAGGTAGCTATATTAGAATCGAAACCCAATTAACTTATTGAAAATCATTGCGCATATTGCTTCAAGGGAACCTCGCTGAAGATAAGGTTATTGCTGGTGTCGCGTTCGTTGTTCTGGCTGCTCGGACGCCGCATGGGCGGAAATCGAGCCTCATCTCGACACCTCGAAAAACCGTTGGCGGATAGTGGCTTGATCTGATTCACTCCCTTCGCGTTGTAGTGGAGGCGGTGATGGCAGGTCAGCTGGGTTTCTTTGATCTTTCGGACCGATACGAGGCACTGAGCACGGCGGGTGACCAGCTTGAGCGCCTGCCGTCATGGACTTCGAGGTCTTCCGAGGGCCGCTGGTGACAGCATTGCGCCGAAGCGCTCGAGGCAAAGGCGATCGTCTCCCGTTCGATCCGATCCTTATGTTCAAGATCCTGATACTGAAGGCGCTTTACTCGCTTTCTGACGAGGCCACCGAGTTCCAGCGCGCAGACTCATTAATTGGCGCACCATATGCGAGCGCAGACGAGCTTTATGGCGGCGAGGTAGTTTGCGGGATCCTTGTCGTATCGGGTTGCTATGCCCCGGAATTGTTTTGATCCGGTTGAAGAATCGTTCGACCAGATTACGCTGCTTGTAGAGCCAGGGCGAGAAGTCGAAGCGTTGCTTGCGGTTGGAACGGTTGCGAATGTTGGCCCGGCGATCGCAAGCTTCGGTCGCGCACCTCGCGAAGAAATACGGGATCAACGAGGGCACGGTCCTGAAGTGGCGCAAGCGGCAATCGGTGGAAGACATGCCGATGGGACCGAGGGAGCGGCGCAGCACTGTGCTCTCTCTGATGGAGGAAGCTGAGATTGTGGCGCTGCGGGTGCAGCCCGGCTGCCACTCGACGATGTTTACATCGCGCTCAAGGACGTGATCCCGCATCTTCAAGCCCGACAGGGCGTCCAGCACTCGTCGATTTCCGCATTCAGGCTCAAAATCATCGAACAGGTCGTATCCAATCCAGCATCCTGAAAACACAGTTCCGATAGCTATGCCGCCGCCGACCAAGATGGTCATCACTCGGTTCTTTAATCTACTGATAGCCCTCGTCCTGTATCCCCCAAAAACTACCTTGCCAGGTTTCAGCCGCACCGGCTTCCAAAACAGCCGAAGCGGCAAACTTAAATCCATCGGACGATGCTAAGCGCTTTGCGGTAACCAGTGATGCAGCCAAAGCACCCGCCTCTGCTGGTTCAAAGTCTGTAGTGGGACGATTTGAGTCGAAGTGGTGCGCCCAAACTAACTTTTGTTTTTGCAGCTCGTATAGAGGGTCCATTCACCCTTGTGCAAACCGACACGGATAAACTCCAATGATTGTTCGACGATCTTTTTATCTTCGCGAACAGCACTCCAGCCATCGTAAGAGCCATAAGCGAAAAGAGTTATCCAGAGAGCTGCAATGAAGGTCACGAAAGGGTGCAGGTAGATAAATACTCTAACTCTGCGCAGAATCTGTGGCCTTCGCATACCAAATCCTCCGGCGAAAAAGTATATCCTAGAAGATATCGAGAGGCAATTTGCCGTTTCATCAACTGGAGGTATTTTCAACCTAAAGGATCGCCGGATTGCGCTTTTCTGTCTTGGCGAAACCTTCGTTCGATATATTTCTGGTAAACGACAGTAAAGTCCCAGCTTCGACGCTATGGGCTTGATTGAACCAATCTCTGGGAAAGGCAGTTTCTGGGAACGGCCATTGGTCAACGGAACGACTTGGATAGGCGCTAAGCTGCCGAACCAATGCCACTGGCCCAATCAAAGTTATTGCTCTCGTACGCGTAGCCTGTGGACGCCTCTGTCAACATTTTCGATCAGACCTTTTGCGTCTTCTGAGCGTCCGGAATCGACGTTACAGCGTTCGGAACCCGACAGTTGCGAAAGTCCCAGGGGAGGCCTTTGACTTGACCCCGCGCAGCCGCGCGGCGAACGTCGGCTTACCTTGGACGGTCGCCGGTAAGCCGACAGTCGCAAAGGTTCCAATGTCAGTAGTTCGCGGTCGCCCACGATACGGTGAATGGAGGGCAGCTTACACGACGCCCAGATGGGGCGCTGAACGTCCGTTATGGCGGCGGATCCCCGCCGGACGACCTGACGCAGCCCGAATGACTGCTCTTTTCAGATTGCGACGTTCACGCCGCCAGAAGCGAACGTCGCAATCTGGTCGGGAGCAGCCACAACTCGGGAGGCAGGCACTGTAGCCGGTGCCGCCCTCAAAGCCGTCGTTCAGGCCTTCACGACCGAACCATGAGAAGCGGCCATACATTCATCCCCTGCTATTAGGCCGAACTCTGTCGATCTGCATCTGGTCTCACGCACCGCAGAGCGGCTGTTCGCGTTCGCTGGCCCTGTCTCGAGCGGTGAGGCCGACAACCGCAAATCCGATGACGGATGTCGCCGCGCCAGCCAGAGCCACGGCCGGATAGCCTAAGCCCGCAGCGATGACGCCGCCACCCAAGGCTGCACCGATCGCGTTGCCCAGATTGAACGCGCCGATGTTGACGGCCGAGGCCAGATTGGGCGCGTCGGCCGCGGCGGTCATCACGCGCACCTGAAGCGGCGGCACCAGGGCGAAGCTGGCAACGCCCCACAGGAACACCAGGATCGCGGTCGGCACGGCGAAGGGCATCAGCAGCGCGAAGGCGACAAGTATCGCCGTCAGCGAAGCGAGTGTCACAATCAGCGTGCGATCGACTGATCGATCGGCGAACCGCCCACCCAGCCAGTTCCCCACCGTCAGCCCGACACCATAAGTGACGAGCATTGCCGTGACAAAACCAAGCGAGGCATGCGTGACCTCGCGCAGGATCGGTGCGATATAGGTGAAGACCGTGAACATCGCGCTCGAGCCGACCACGGTAAGGGCCAAGGCGCCCAGCACAGGACCGCGCGTGAGGACGCGCAGCTCTGAAATCGCATTGCCGCCGACCGGAACGGGCAACGTCGGCAGCGTAAGCCGCAGAGCGGCCATGGTTGCGAGCCCGAGCCCCGCGATCCCCCAGAAGGCGGCACGCCATCCGAGATGCTCGCCCGCCCAGGCCGCGAGCGGAACGCCAACGACATTGGCAATGGTGAGCCCCATGAACATCGCCGCAACGGCGCCCGCGCGCCGCTGCGGCGGTACCAGGCTGGCGGCGACGACCGAGCCGACACCGAAAAAGGCGCCATGGTTGAACGATGTGATGACCCTCGCGATCAGGAGCATCCAGTAGCTGGTGGATATGGCCGCCAACAGGTTGCCGAGCGTGAAGATGCCGGCCAGCCCGATCAGCAGCGTACGGCGTGGCACGCGTCCGGTGGTCAGCGTCATCAGCGGCGCGCCGATCATCACGCCCAGCGCGTAGGCGCTGATGAGCAGCCCCGCTACCGGGATCGAGACATGGAGGGCGATTGCGATGACGGGCAGCAGGCCCATTGGCGCGAACTCTGTGACGCCGATACCGAACGCGCCGACGGCAAGGGCGAGCAAGCCAGGATTGAGTTTCATTGCATGGATTCCGTTCAGATCAGCGCGGGATTGAGGCGGGCAAAACCTTCTTGCTGCCGGTACGGGGTGTGCGGATAGGGCGGCAGCCTGTCGCTCGCGGCATCCAGCGAGGCGACCTGCTCGGGCGTCAGCGACCAGCCGACCGCGCCGAGATTCTGGCGAAGCTGTTCCTCGTTGCGCGCGCCAATGATGACCGAGGAAACGGTCGGACGTTGCAACAGCCAGTTGATCGCGATTTGGGGCACGGACTTGCCTGTCTCTGCGGCGATCGCTTCGATCGCGCCGATCACCCGATAGAGATGCTCCTGCGTGACCGGCGGCGCGAACTGTTCGGTTTCGTGCAGCCGGCTGCCGTCCGGGATCGGACGATTGCGCCCGATCTTGCCGGTGAGACGACCCCAGCCGAGCGGGCTCCACACCAGCGCGCCGATGCCCTGATCAGCGCCCAGCGGCATGAGGTCGTCCTCATAGGCGCGGCCGATCAGCGAATAATAAACCTGATGCGCGACGAAGCGCGACAGGCCGTGCTGCGCGGCGAACGCCTGCGCCTTCATGAGTTGCCAGCCGGGATAATTCGACACGCCGGCATAGCGCAGCTTCCCCGCTGCAATCAGTTGTCCAAGCGTCTCCATCAGTTCCTCAACCGGCGTCGAAGCGTCGAAGGCATGGAGCTGGAGAAGGTCGATATGGTCGGTGGCAAGGCGCCGCAGCGCGTCTTCCACCGCGCGGATCAGCCGGGCGCGCGAGGCCCCCCAGTCAGACGGGCCGTCACCCATCGGCAGGCCGGTCTTGGTCGAGATCAGCACCGCGTCGCGCCGGCCCTTGATCGCATCGCCCAATATCTCTTCGGAAGCGCCGTTCGAATAGACATCGGCTGTGTCGAACAGGGTCACACCGGCCTCGA
Source organism: Novosphingobium beihaiense (assembly GCF_022832375.1). Classification (GTDB taxonomy): domain Bacteria; phylum Pseudomonadota; class Alphaproteobacteria; order Sphingomonadales; family Sphingomonadaceae; genus Novosphingobium; species Novosphingobium beihaiensis. The sequence goes on along the minus strand of NZ_JALHLG010000059.1, from coordinate 11,538 downwards.
GGCAGATGTCGATCAGCCGCCGCGCCTCACGCGCGTCGATTTGCCCCCAGGCACTGAACAACGGACCCCGGCCGCCGAATGTGCCTGTGCCGAAGCTCAAGGCGGGGACGCGCAGGCCGGATGCGCCAAGTTGCCGATAATCCATCTGAGTGCCTTTCGATTGATATGTTGGCGCATAAATGGGACATGAAGGACATGCGCGGTAGCGCCGCTATGTGCGAAGGATTTTTGATTTGGACGCAAAGATGGCCATTGGTGCGGATCGTGCGCGCTCCCTCGAAATCTTCGCGACGGTGGTCGATGCCGGCAGCTTCTCCGCCGCCGGACGCCTGCTCGACCTGACACCGTCGGCGGTCAGCCGCACGATCGACCGGGTCGAGACGCGGCTCGGCGTCCGACTGCTGCTGCGCTCCACCCGCACGCTGACGCTCACGGCCGAAGGTCAGGCCTATCTGCTGGCGGCCCGCCGCATTCTGTCCGATCTCGACGATGCCGAGCAGGAGATCGCAGATCAGGGCGCGCCGCGCGGGCGATTGCGAGTGAGCGCGGCGCTATCGCATGGCCGGCTGTGCATCGTCCCCTTGCTGGGTGCGTTCGCCCGCCGCTATCCGCACATATTGGTCGATATCGCACTCACCGACGCGCTGGTTGACGTGGCTGGCGGACAGGCCGATGTCGCGGTTCGCTTCGGTCGGCTCGCCGACAGCATGTTGACCGCGCGCAAGATCGGGGAGACGGGCCGCGTGATCGTCGCCTCGCCCGACTACCTCGCCCGCTACGGCACGCCTCGGACCCCTGAGGATCTGCACGGCCATAACTGCCTGAACTTCAATTTCCGCCGCGCCGAGCCCACGTGGCCTTTCCGCCGTGACGGCCAGGATTTCTCGCTCAGCGTGCAGGGCAATATCGAGGCCAACAATGGTGAGACCCTAGGGCAGCTGGCGGCCAATGGAGTGGGTGTCACACGCGTCGGCGCGTTCAGTGTTGCGGCCGAACTGGCGAGCGGGACGCTGATCCCGCTGCTCGAGGCGTTCAACCCCGGCGATGTTGAACTGATCCATGCCGTTTTTGTCGGCGGGACTAACATTCCCGCACGCGTCCGTGTGTTCGTGGACTTCTTGGTCGAGAGCTTGCGCTGATGATGGAAACGCCGCCAGAGCGGCCATGGCCGCCCCAATCCATCGTAGCACGAAAGCTGACGTCGGTTCACCAAGACAACGATTGCGTTTCGGCGATGTCTGGACAGCTTGCACGTTCGTTCGCGGGTGTTTGTCCATTTTGGAACGCTTACAAATATTTAATAAATTCCGGAAGCTTGCAGGTGGCTACACGCAGATATTCGGCTATGAAGCTGCGGCGAGCGTCGAAGCCGTGGCGGAAATTCGGCCTCGTTGCGACATGGGGGCAATCTGGAAGTTATGAAGGTTTCACAGCGGGTGCGCGCTCGTCTTTTGCTTGCGTGCAGTGTCGGTGCGGTTGGTGGTTTTTCCTCGGTAGCTCATGCGCAATGTACGCCAGATCCTACGGTAGCTTCCACGCAGACCGATTGCCCTGGCACGGACACTGATGGCCTTGTCGTAACTACGGTTTCCACTGTTTCAGTGCCAACTGGCGCCATCATAACGAACAGCGGTGCGCCGGCCATTTCGGTTGTGATCCCTGAGACCCAAATCGGCGGTGAACCCACAATCCTTGTCTCGGGAACCGTCGATGGGGCAGGCAACACCGGCATCGCCGCGACGACAGGCCCGGCGGCTTATTACTACTTTGACCCCAATGTGGGGATAACGGTGGCACAGGGTGGCATTGTCACGGGCAGCACGGCGATTACCGCCGGGCTCATGTCCGGCACCAACAGTGGCTATGCCCTCGTTGAACTCGACAACTCCGGCACCATTACCGGGACCGCGGGCGTTGCGCTCGCCACGGGCGACAACGGCGCTTTCTATTCGATCATCAACCGGACTGGCGGCACGATCGGGGGCATTTCCGGCGCTGTAGGCACCATCCAGAATCACGGCACGATCGATGGCGGTAGCGGCAGCGCTATCGCAGGCGGGACATACAGCACTCTTGTTTACACGAGCAGCCTGACCAACTCCGGCTCCGTCGTTTCCAGCGGGTCGGGTGCGACGGTCTCCGATTATTCGGGCGCGATCACCAACTCGGGAACGATCTCCAATAGCGGAACCGGTTCCGCTATCACCGGCGATTACGGACCGATCACGAACAACGCCGGCGGATTGATCACTGCCAGTGCTGGTGACACGATCTCGCTGACGGGATTTCTTTCCATCGACAATGCGGGCACGCTTCAGAACACCGGATCGGGGAGGGCAATTGTCGTCGGGTCCGGCGGCATCACTAATCGCGCCGGAGGGACGATCTCTGCCTCAGGCACAGTCATCGAGGGCACAGCGGGCGTGTCGCTGACGAACTACGGCTCGATAGTCGGCAATATCGTAGCCGGCTCCGTGCTTGGCAATTCAAACAGCAGTATTGATTCTACTGCGGGTACCATCAACGGCAACGTCACTTTGGGCGCCGGTAACGACACTCTGTTCGCAACGTATTCAGATGCGGGTGGCTTGATTACTGGAATTGCCGGGCAGATCGACGGCGGGGCCGGCATGGACACGATCCAGGCGAAGTTCGCGGCCGACGCGACCCTTTCCAAGGCTATCGCGTTGCCAACGAACTTCGAGGCTTTCGGGATTCAGATGGATTCTGGCGTCACTGTCACGCTCAGCGACGGTTTCTCGGCGCCCGGAACCCTTCAATTCACGGATGGCACTCTCGTCAACAGCGCGCAACTTAGCGGTAGTGGCACTGTTGTAAGGAGCTCAAGCTCAACCGCCTTCCGCAATGAAGGCAACGTCACCGGTTCGGCCGTGCCGGACCGATACACGGTCGATATCAGTGGCGGCACCTTCACCAATAGTGGAACGATCACTTCCCAGGGCGATGCCGTCAGCACATTTGTCTACCACTTTACCAACAGTGGAACGATCACCGCTGCGGAAACCGCTGTAAATGCGCACTACCCGGGCGATTTCAACAATTCCGGCACAATCCGCTCTACCGGCGGAATCGGGCTGGGGCTATCGGGATCGGTATACAGCTTGGATTACGCCGCGATCAATAGCGGTACGATTGAGGGTGCCCAGGCCGGAGTCAGCCTCTCGACCAGCCTGATCAATACAGGCAGCATCACGTCGGACAATACCGGCGTTGCACTGGGCTGGTACGGCTTGCTTTACAATAAGGCTGGTGGCGTCGTGTCCGGCGGAACCATGGCGATCGGCGGAAGCTTGCCATGGCTGTATGATTCGACCGTCATCAACGAGGGCACGATCAACGGCGATGTCTCGATCGCCAGCAACTCTCCCTATTACCCGGGCTATAACACCTATTATGCGCTTGCCGGCGGTGTTCTCAATGGCAGCCTCACTCTGGGATTGGGCGACACCCTTGTTACCGACATCCAGAACAGCGGAACCGGGCAATTCGCCGGGATCAACGGCACGGTCACTGCTTCGCTGTCCAACCTGCGCTACATGGTGTCACAGGATGCCACAGCCACCGCAGGCAGCATCGCGGGCTTTTCCAATATTGGCTATGACCTCTACAACGGAGCCACGCTGACGCTCAGCGGCAGCGACGTCCAGACCGGAACGATGACTTTCGCCGGCTACGGCAATGCCGTGCTCGATGTCGATTTCAACGTTGTGGCACAGTCGGCGCTCCAGCGGGTATCGCTGCTCACACCACTTGCCACTTCCAGCAGCGGGGACGACGTTTCCATTACCAGCAAGGGGGCGATCACGCTCAGCCGCGTCGCTCCTTATACCTACTATGGCGCGGCAGTATCGTTGTCGAGCACCGATACCTTCACCAATGAAGGGACGATCACCGTTACGGACACTTCCGGCCAGACCGGGTATCCGCTTTCGGCCATTTCCGGTGGGACCGTGGTCAATTCCGGCACCATCACCGCGACCGGCGGCAATGGCGTCAACTATGCCCAGTCCCTGACCAACAGCGGCACCATCACCGCCAGCGGCGTGGCAGCAATCGACATTCAAGGCACGATCGCCAACAGCGGCACACTGACCAGCACGGGCGATGCGGCAATAGCTACGTCTTCCTACTATCCCAGCATCATCGTGGACAACCAAGCGGGGGGGACCATTTCGGGCAATGGCACGGCGATCCGTCTTTCGGGCGGAACGGTCATCAACGCGGGCACCATCCAAGGCACTGTCGATCTGGGGTATAGCCGATCCTATTCGACCGGGCTCTATGAAGCGGCGGGCGGCACGCTGACGGGCGATCTGCTGTTTGGCTCGGGGAACGACGTGCTCGTCGAAACCGGCTCCGGCTATGGCGTCACCGGTTCGATCGACGGAGGGGACGGCTTCGACGTCGTCGGGCACAGGCTCACGCAGAGCGGTACAGTTTCGCTGGGAACCGCCGAACTCCCGCTCAATTTCGAAGGCGAGTTCACCGCCGCTTCCGGCGCCGACACGGTCGTGACCATCATGGCCGACGCGCCCTTGATAGCGAATATCTATGTTGCCGGCGACGGACAGATCATCAATCGGGCTGCGACCAGCGGTTCGGTGAGGAACACCAGCAACGCGGGCATCTATGTTCCCGATCTCTCAACGGTGAGACTCGCCTCGTTTACGAACGAGGCTGAGATCGGCAGCGGCATAGCCCTTATTGTGGACTCGCTGGCCAATAGCGGGGCCGTTGGATCGGCTAATCTGTACGGTTCGGCGATACTTCAGACGGCAGTCGGCTCGTTGTCGTTCGACAATTCCGGCGAGATAACGGCGGCGAATTCCGATTATTGGGCCCGTACGGTCGACATCACCGGCAATGATCTTGCTACCGCCGCGATCAACAACAGCGGAACCATATCGGGTTTCGGATTGAACGCACGTCTCTACTTCAGTGACCAGGCCTCCCCGGCCAAGGGCAGCCTGACCAACAGCGGAACAATCAGCGGCGACTACGGTGTTGCCGTGACGTCCCTGGCTACATCGGAAAATGCCCCGCCCCCCCTGTCATTCGATTTCACCAACAGCGGAACGATTGAATCCACCGCAGCGTCGGGTTCGGCGCTCTCTTCGGTCGCACAGGGTGTGGCGACAGTATCCGTCACCAATTCCGGCACTATTCGTGCCAGCGGTGATGGCAGCGTTGAATATTTTCCTAGCTCGAGCCCCTGTTCCTACGACTTCTGGTCCTGCTACGAGCTTCTGCCCTACACCACGCCCACAATCGCGGTTAGCAGTTCCATCGACAGCCAGTTCCCGGGCAGCTCAGTTGCCACGACGATCACCAACGAGGCAGCTGGTGTAATCGAAACGACCGGTGCGATATCTACGGCGATTCGAACGTACGGTCCTCTCACCCTCGTCAACGCGGGCACGATCACCGGTGCAGGCGGCTACACAGTCGATGCTTCCGATATCAGCGCCGGCATCTTCGGCACGACCCGTTTCGCCGGCGCGATCCAGACTTTCGGCACAGGCGAGGATAGCATCACCAACAGCGGAACGATCAACGGCTCCATCGAGCTGGACGCGGGTAACGACAGCATCGTCAACACCGGGACAATCAACGGCGACGTCTTCCTGGGCGCGGGGGACGACCGGTTCGTCGAGCTGCTTTCAGCGACGCTCACCGGAACAGTGGATGGAGGCGACGGCAGCGACACGCTTGTGATCGACCTGACCGGCAGCGGCACTCTGAACGCGGCCTACTACAACGCTTTCACCAATTTCGAGACTTTCGGACTGACCGGCACGGGCAGTATTGCGGTTAACGGCGTGCTGCCCGTCCAGACCCTGATGCTCGAAGCCGGATCGACATTCGAGCTCAAAGCCGGTTCCACGCTGCAGACGCTGGGCTCTACGGTGCTGACCGGCACGGACGGCTCGGAACATGTCATCAATCGAGGCACCATCATCGGCGATCTCGCGCTGGGCGGCGGGGATGACGTTTTCGAAGCCTATGCGGGTTCGTCGGTTGCAGGCACCATTAATGCCGGCGCGGGAACCGATCGTCTGGCCTTCCACCTTGATGAATCGGCCGGTCACACGCCGATCGATCTTCAGCCTTACACCGGGTTTGAGCAGTTCGCCCTTGAAAGCGGCATCGGTACTCTTTCGGGGCAGGCCAGTTTTGACACGATCTGGGTGAACGGCGGAAGGCTGATCGGCCTTGCCGGTTCGACCATCAGCGCGCCGGGTGGGGTCACCGTGGCCAGCGGTGCTACTTTCGGCAGCGCCGGCACTGTCAATGGCAATATCGTGGTGGACGGCACGCTGTCTCCCGGCGCTTCGCCAGCAACCATGACGGTCAACGGCAATGTTGTACTCGCTACCGGATCGACCACCCTGTTTGAAATGACGCCGACCGTCAGTGACGCGCTGGTCATCAACGGCAGCCTGACCATAGCAAGCGGAACGACGCTCAACATCGTTGGTGAACGGCCTCTCACGCCGGGCGTCACCTACCACCTGATCACCACCACGGACGGCATCACCGGCAGCTTTTCAACCATTGACAAGGTGTCGACGGTTCAGGGTTTTGTCATACAGACGGCCGACAGGCTTGACCTGCTTGGCACGCTGCAACTTCATGCAGGCGCGAGTAGCCCGGTAACGGCGACAACAGCCTACTTGAACAGCCTGCTGATCGATGGCGTGGCCAGCGACCAGTTGGTGAACGCCCTGCCAAAGCTCACCGGTGTCGATGGCTACGTCAATGTCGCGGCGATGGCGACGCTGCACCCCGAAGCCTACGCCACCGCAAGCCAGATTGGCATAGACAACGGCCTGACCATATCCTCGGCTCTACGCTCCACCCAGCGTGCGAGTGAAGGGCGGCGGCCGGGCTTCTTCGCGCTTGGGCAGGGCCTTGGCAGTTGGCAGGACCTGCGCGGCAACGCCGCAGCAGGAACGGCAAGCGCACGGCAGAACAGTGGTGGTTTCCTCGGCGGCGTCGGTTACCAGACCGGCAAGCTGGCGGTTTCGGTCGTCCTGGGGCGGATCTACGCCCACCAGGCGCTGCCGACGCTCGGCGCATCCACCAAAGCGAACGGCACTTTTGTTGGCGCCACCGCCTCCTTCGCGCGAGGCGCCCTTGACCTAGGCGGCTCGGTGACATGGGATGACAGTTCTGCCACCACCCATCGTGCGCTGTTTGATAATTCCACTGTTACTGGTCACTATAGCGTTCGCACCCTGGCCTTCGATGCCCACGGCGGCTATGCTTTCTCGCTGAGCAAGGGTGGTTGGCGCATCGGCCCGGAACTGGGTCTGACCCACATCCGAGTGAAGCGCGGCGAGTCCATCGAGACGGGCGATTCCCTCTTCGCGCTGGACGTCGCAAGCCGCGAGCAGGACGCGACCTTCCTGAGCGCCGATGTCCGCTTCGACATGGCCCCCTCCGCCCAGATGCGCCCGTGGTTGACAGCCGGTTGGCGTCACCGGCTCGACGGCGATGTCGCGCTCGCAACGGCGGGCCTGCCCGGTGTTGCGGAGCAGTTCACTGTCGCCGGCGCGCAGCGGGACCGGGACTACGCCCAGATCGGAGGCGGCTTCGACTGGGCCGTCACTCCCGGCGTAACCCTTTTCGCGCGAGGCAGTTCTGCTTTCACAAGCTCTAACGGCGCGACGAACATTACGGGAGGCATCCGACTTGGCCTGTGATGCGACGTCTCAGCGAAGATGGTCATTGAGTGCTGGAACTGATGCTAACCGAAAGGTTGGACCGTTCCCCCTGTGTCGTTCAGGTGAACGAAGGGCCGCTTTGCCATCTTTCCACCTAAAACCAGACTTGCCGGCTCGTCCGACGTAGCTGCCATTCGCACTGCCTCAAATGGGACAATGAACGAACGGAGGCTATGGCCAGTTTGGTTGCGGAAGGAGACTTGCCGATTCGTCCAGGTGCCGGTCGTTTCCCGTTTATGGCATACGTTCAGGCAGCATCATCGAGCCATTCCAGGCAAGCCCGTTCTTTCTCGGCACGCCGCTTAATCAGCCGCCGCACATTCGCCAGGTCCTCACGATCTATTCCTGCAAATTCTTCAAGCGCCTGCCCACGAAGGCCGTGTCCAATCCCGTCAATGACCTTTCCCACGTCTGGTCGGCCATCGGCGATCGCAGCAAGAGTGCCTGCACAGGTCTGTGCGCGCTGAAACGTTTCGAGTTCCTCGACCGGCGATGGCGCGCACTCCTCACAGCAATCGATCTCGACGAATCTGCCTCGCTCGAATGCATCTCTGCCCCGCTCTCGCTTGGCCACGATTGTGCTGGCGATCGATCGCATGATGCCCACGACGTAATGATCGACCTGAACATGCGCGGGGCAGCTTCGCGTGGTCATCGCTCTTGCGAGGGCCTCCTGCAACAGGTCGTCCGGATCAACTTGCGCTGTCCACGCATGGTAGCGGGCCTTTCGAAGCAAGTAGGATCCCGGTCCGATATCGATCGACGAGAGTGCCGCGCGCACTTGCCCGGCGCTCAGCCTGGGCGACGGACCTTTTGCTTCAGTATGCTCGGTTTTCGGCGGATTCGGACATCCGCCGGAGGATGTTTTTGAATTAGCGCCTGATGGGACGTTTCTCTTTGCCATGGTTTCCTCGCTCGGCGGGCGAGACCACGGCAGTGGAATAGCGTAGTTCTGTCTGACTCATTTGTGACCTCGAACGCCGTTCGGACAGGCACGCTGTCCGTGCATGTCCGGGGTTGAAGCGACACAAAATAAGGTCACCGGCTCAGGGTACTGCCCTGGCACGCTGTGTTTGCAATTGCCGGCAACTTACGCTGCCCGTGTTAACGAACTACTTCCAGCTGTGGTTGATCTGCATTTACCTCGAAAATCCTGCTGAAGGCATTTTTATATACGCCGGACGGGCCATGTCCGAATCCCGGCCATCCGGCGCATACACATTCGAAGGCTGTTCTGAATTCAGGCGGCGAGCAGCATCCGCTCGGTGACGCGGCGGGTGAGATCATGACAGACCTCGGCCAGCAGCGCCTGCATTGCCTCGGTCATACGCGCTTCGCGCCTTGTCCATTCCAGGATCGCAAGCGCTGCCATCATGGGATCGAGCCCGGTCTGCCCCTCCGACCGGCACCAGGCCATCATGGCGATGGCGAGAAGCACCGCGTCCAGCTCGATATGCGCGCGCACATCGGCCCAGTCACCGGCGCTCTGCGGGAACGGCACCGAGCGTTTGTGCTGCAGAAGGCTCGTCGGCAGGCCAAGCCGCAGAATGACCTCGCTGAGGTGGTGCCAGGTCTTCCCCCCGCCCTTGAGCGCAAGCCCCAGGTCAAAATGGCCGCCCGGGTGCGCGCGAAGGCTATTCAGCGTGGTCGCGGGCCGCTGCTTCAGAAACTGCCGAGGCCGCTGGATCCCGTATTCCATGGCAGCCAGCGTCAAGATCGAAACGTCGGTGGCAATGCTGCCGAAGCCTACAGCGGTGTAGTCCGGACGGGCGCGAAGGTGGTCGAACAGGTGCGCGACCACCGCCTCCTCGTCGCCATAATGATGTTCGGTCCAGCTGCTGATACGCTCGCAGGTGATCTGTCCCTGCTCATCCAGCGTCAGGTCGAAGGCTGATGCGGCAAAAATGCGTTTCGAGCCGATACGATAACGATAGAGGTCCGGCTCGATCGTCTTGTCGCCGACATGAAGATCCTGATCCCAGGTGGATTCGGTGTCGAAGAAGGTGAACTTGTGCATGGGCATGGGCATGCTCCAGATGCGCCAGGGGCCGCACGTGGCGGCCCCTGGCGAGATGTACAGGTAGTGGATGGTTTGGCGGCCACATGGGCCTTCAGCTGTTCGTGCTGGCGGCCTCCCTGCGCTTGAGCTCCTCATCGAAAATTTCGGCGAGCCTGCCAATCTGTTCCTGTCCCAGCAGGCCCCCCTTGCCGAGGTCCCCTTTGGGACACGGGACACGCACGAGGCGGCCTGACCGATTGGGGGCATAGGCCCGGCAGGACCGTGTGGAGACGAAGATCACCCGGCTCACCCCTTCCTGCTCGATCCACGGAGCAAGCCCTTCGACGATCTCGACCCTGCCGTGCGTATACCGGCACAGGACGTGATCGATGGGCTGGTATGGCCATGCCGGAGACCAGACCGTGTAGATCAGATCGCTTTGCGTCATCACCGCCTGGCGCACCAGGACCTGCCGGCGTTCCTCATCCAGACCCGTGCCGGATGCGAACTCGGCAAGCCGTGCCCCGCTCTTCAGTTTGCCAGTCATCATCTGACACCTGAGCGCAAGCGCCCAGGCCTGGCTCATGAGCTGCGTATTCATGGTATTCTCCTTGTCGTGATGGCCGGGACGGCCAGAGCCTTTTTTCCGCTCTCCTGCGGTGCTCACACCGCCAGCCTTCCCCGTGCCTTCAGGCCATTACCGGTACCGCGTGCGCGCGGTCATCACCGTCATGGCAGGAGCCCGGCATTCGGCATGGGCCTCCAGCCAGCAGCGCTCCAGTTCGACCTCTGCTTCGGCGACTTCGGTCCACCATGTCCTGGCCACCGGATCCCACCGGTATCGCCTCTCCTTGAGGGCGTCCTTCGCCGCATAGGGCGCGCCGGTCGCATCGATGCGCACGGTGCTGCAGGCAGCGCTGTCCAGAAGCGCTGCCATCGCCGGCCTTCCATCCGGCATGCGCCAGGCAAGAACATGCGCCAGACTGACGACATCGGCGGCGGCGCGATGCGCGCGGTCATTGAAGAACCCGGCCTGCATCGTCAGGTGGCCAAGTTTGGCGCCGTCGAAGCCGAGGTCACTCCACGGCACTTCGCGCATCGAACAGGCCCAGGCCGCACCGCCAAGACCGGGAAGCAAACGCTCGACAATCGGAGCGTCATAGGCACTGTTGTGTGCGACGATGAGATCGACACCGCCGAGCCTCGCTTCCCACCGCGCAGTGGGGACACTGCGGCCGGCCACCATGGCATCGGTGATGCCGGTGAGTCTGACGACGTCTTCCGGAATCGGCATGCCCGGATCGCGCAGTGCCTGGACGGTGCTCTCGACGCCGACGATCTCGCCGCCATCGTCGACCTGCAAAATGGCCACCGCGATGTCGATGACTTCGGCCGTCCTCGTGTTCGTCGATGTGGTCTCGGTATCGATCAGGGCCACCCGCCGCGTGGGGCCGGATGTGGTCCTCGGCCTGACGAGATTTGCGATGGGTCCCACCCGCCGCAGGATACCGATATCCCAGTCGTCGTTTTCGGCGCACGTCAGCGCCTGCTCCGGCCCGCTGGCCGTGCATGATGGTGTCACGATATTTCTCCTTGGACATGGCCGCGGCAGCGAGGCTTTTCCTCACCACCTTCTTGGCCACTGGAATGGGCTCAAACCCATCCCGGCCGCCCTGCCCCGCAGGAAGGATGCACAAGCCTCTAATTACCCAGTAAAACTAATGGAGAACACCATGACAGAATACTTGTCCGGCGTCAGCGCCCATGGCACAGATTAGGGGTTGAGATTTA
>NZ_JALHLG010000058.1 GCF_022832375.1 Novosphingobium beihaiense | reverse complement strand
CAGCGCCACGGCGCGCACCACGCGCGGGCGGCCATAGCCGCGCAGCCCCGCCGTGACGGTGCGCGCGATCGAGAAAAACCGCTCGCCGCCCGGCAGTTCGAGCCACTGGGTGACGATCTCGCCCGGACGGCGGAACACCTGATGCACGCTCCACAAGGGGCAGCCGCCCCCATGCGCGGCGAAAGGAAACCCCGCGCCGTCCAGCCGCTTGGAGACATTGCCCGCCTCGTCCACGCGGATGAAGAAGAAACCGACCCGCTCCTCGCCCGGACGCTGCAGGGTGGTGAGACGATGCGCGGCCTGTTCGAAACTGACGCCGAACAGCGCGCACAACGCATCGATGTCATAGCCGCGCTGTTCGGCGGCGCGGGCGAACTGGCGATAGGGCATGCGCAGCGCCGCCGCGCTGTATCCGGCCAGCGCGCGCAACAGCAGCGTGGCGGTAGCGCGGCTGGAGAAGCTCTCTTCCCGCAAGGCCTGCTTGATATCCCCGCGCAGTGCGGTGTGGGCGATATGCGTGGCGATCTGGAAGGCGCGGCTGGCTTCGTCGAGCGAATCGGCGATCAGCAATTGCTGGTTGTGCCGGTCGAACCGGCGCAGCGATTCCATCAGCACATCGGGCGGCAGATAGCGCACCCGCACGCCTTTCGCGCCCAGCCAGTCCACCGCCCCGCCCGCCTTGCCGATCTCGGCGGCAAGCTCTTCGGCGCGGGTATCGAGCGCGTGGAAATAATTGCGGTGTCCGGCAAGGAAGCGCTGCGCCTCGCGCACCGGATCGTTCTCGTCCGCGCCGGGCCCGGCGGCGCGCTGTTCGGCCAGTGCCTGCTGCTCGCGCGTGTAGGCATGATGCAGGCGCAGCAAGGCTTCGGAAACGCCGGGAAAGCTCGTTGCCAGATCGGCCACTTCCAGCGCGGGCAGATCGATATCGGCGAAGATCGGATCGCGCAGCACATCGCCCAGCCGCCGCGCATAGTCCTCCCCCTCGTCATTGGCGATATCCGCAATGTCGAGACGGTAGGTCTTGGCAAGGCGCAGCAGCATGTCCGCCGTGACCGGCCGCTGGTTGCGTTCAAGCAGCGCAACATAACTCGGCGAAATGCCTAGATCATCGGCCATCGCCTGCTGCGTCAGCCCCAGCTCGCGGCGCAGACGGCGCAGGCGCGGCCCCAGGTAAAGAGGGCGGTTTTCTGCCATACAGCGCCATTCTGTCACATCCGCACAACTTTACAAGGAACTTCTGTAAAGTTTGACAACGCGACTTCGCCGGCCATTCCGGAGCCCGAAACGAAAGACTATCTGGAAAGCAACAGACAGCAACATCGTTTCCCAAGAGGATACCCGAACCGTGACCTACCAGAGCCAGATCATCGCCGCCGGAAAGGCCATCGGCACCGAACCCAACTGGAACGGGATCGAGCCGGAATCGGTCGCCCGCATGCGGCTGCAGAACCGTTTCAAGACCGGTCTCGACATTGCCCGCTACACCGCGCGGATCATGCGTGAGGACATGGCCGCCTACGACGCCGATCCCGCGAACTACACGCAGTCGCTGGGCTGCTGGCACGGGTTCATCGGCCAGCAGAAGATGATCAGCATCAAGAAGCACTTCGGGTCGACGAAGCGCCGTTACCTCTACCTCTCCGGCTGGATGGTCGCCGCTCTGCGCAGCGAATTCGGGCCCCTGCCCGACCAGTCGATGCACGAGAAGACGTCGGTTCCCGCGCTGGTGGAGGAACTCTACACCTTCCTGCGCCAGGCCGATGCCCGCGAACTGGGCATGCTGTTCCGCGATCTCGACAAGGCCAAGGCCGCGGGCGACGCGATGAACACGCACCGCCTGCTGCACAAGATCGACGAGTTCCAGACCCACGTCGTGCCGATCATCGCCGATATCGACGCGGGCTTCGGCAATGCGGAGGCGACGTACCTGCTCGCCAAGAAGTTCATCGAGGCAGGCGCCTGCTGCATCCAGATCGAAAATCAGGTCTCGGACGAGAAGCAGTGCGGCCACCAGGACGGCAAGGTTACCGTCCCGCACGAGGACTTCATCGCGAAAATCCGCGCCGTGCGCTATGCCTTCATGGAACTGGGCGTGGAAGAGGGCGTGATCGTTGCCCGCACCGACTCGCTGGGTGCCGGCCTCACCAAGCAGATCGCCTTCACCCGTGAAGCGGGCGACATCGGCGACCAGTACAACAGCTTCCTCGACTGCGAAGATGTCGATCCCGCGCAGATCGGCCACGGCGACGTGCTGATCACGCGGAACGGCAAGCTGATGAAGCCGAAGCGCCTGCCGAGCAACCTCTACCAGTTCCGCCAGGGAACCGGCGAGGACCGCTGCGTGCTCGACTGCATCCACGCGCTGCAGAACGGCGCGGACCTGCTGTGGATCGAGACCGAAAAGCCGCACATCGGCCAGATCGGTGGGATGGTCAGCCGCATTCGCGAAGTCATGCCCCATGCCAAGCTGGTCTACAACAACTCGCCCAGCTTCAACTGGACGCTGAACTTCCGCCAGCAGGTCTACGATGCCTGGGAAGCCGAAGGGCGCGACATGAGCCGCTATGACCGCGAAACACTGATGAGCGTGGACTACGACGGCACCGAACTGGCGGCCGAGGCCGACGAACGCATCCGCACCTTCCAGAAGGACGCGGCGCGCGAGGCGGGCATCTTCCACCACCTCATCACCCTGCCGACCTACCACACCGCGGCGCTGAGCACCGACAACCTCGCCAGGGAATACTTCGGCGAACAGGGCATGCTCGGTTACGTGAAGGGCGTGCAGCGTCAGGAAATCCGCCAGGGCATCGCCTGCGTGAAGCACCAGAACATGGCCGGTTCCGACATCGGCGACGACCACAAGGAATACTTCGCCGGCGAAGCCGCGCTCAAGGCGGGCGGCGAACACAACACGATGAATCAGTTCGCAGCATAATCCACTTGAAATTGCCGGGCGAGCCTATCTTCCGCCCGGCACATACCCCGCTCACGGGAATTCACCACGCGAGCACAGGAAAGGAGACGTGAAAATGATCACCACCACGATCGAGCCGGCCCGCGCCCGCGCGGTACTTTCGAACGAGGACTTCAAGCTGCTGCAGGAAGCCGTGCGTTTCTATCTGCAGGCGCATCAGGACGATCCGATTTCGTCCAAGTATTCCAATCTTTACCACCGCCTCGGCTCGGCCATCCGCCGCTGAGGCAACCAAGAGTTTTCCTGGGGAGGAAAGCTTGGCCCGCTGCACCCGGTGCAGCGGGCCATTTGCGTCACGGCGAAGTGTTGACAATCGTTTACATACCGCGCCGCGCCAATTCGGGATTCCCCGCAGCAAACGATTATCGGGGGCGCAACGGGATAACCCTTAGATGGATCTGCCATGGGGGATCTCTACGCCAATCCTTTTACCGCGTTGTACTTGTGCGTCCACGACCAGCACCGGCCCTTGCCGGTACTGCTGGCACTGGCGGCTGCCCTGCTGGCCGGGACTTCGGCCATGCTGTCCTTTCACCGTGCCCAGCGCCACGAGGGGCTGACAAGGGCGCTCTGGACGGCGGCATCGGGGCTGGCACTGGGCGCCGGAGCGTGGAGCGCGCACAACATCGCGATGCTCGGCTATCTCCCCAGCGCGCCGTTCTCCTTCATCCTGCACATAACCCTCACCGCGCTGGCGCTGCTGCTCGCGTCTGGCGTCATTTCCGCCTTTCTCCTGCAGCATCTCCCGCAGCGCGCGGGCGTGCTGACTGCCGGGCTGTTCTTCAGCAACGGCCTTTCGGTAAGCCACTATCTCGGCATGGCCGCGATCGACATGCCCGCGACGGTGCGCTGGGCCTCGGAATATGTCGCAGCCTCGGTGATTATGGGCATCCTGCTGACTCTTCCCACATTCGCCATGCTGCGCCGCCAAGGCAACCGCCTGACCGCCGCTGGCACTGTCGCCTGCTTTGGCCTGCTCATTTCGCTTACCCATATGACCGGCATGGTGGCTCTGGAAATCGTTCCCGGACGCCCTCTCCGGCATGCCATGGCGATTTCCCCCACCAGCCTGGCGTTCTGGATCGGGCTGGTCACCATGGGGCTGTTCATTCTGGGACTGCTTGTTGCGCTGTCCAACTACCGGACCCAGGCGGCGCTCGCGCAAAGCGAACGGCAGCTTTCCGCCCTGGCCCGGAACACGTCGGACTACGCGATCTGCATGCTCGATCTTGAGGGCCGGATTTCGCAGTGGAACACGGGCGCGGAGCGTCTTACCGGATACCCGGAAGAAGAGGCCATCGGGATGCCCATAGCCCGGCTCTTCTCGAAGGCCGATCAGGCCGAAGGCGTGCCCGCCGCCAACATGAAGATGGCAGCCGAAACCGGCAGCTGCCACGGGCAATGGCGTTCGACACGCCGCGACGGCTCCGAATTCTGGGTCGACATCACCGTCGATAAAGTCTGCGACAGCGCGGGACGGCACATCGGCTATTCGTCCATCACGCATGATATCACGCCCATCCGGCAGGCTCAGGAGCTGGCCGCGCAGACATCCCGCCAGCTCGATATGGCGCTGGAAAACATGCACGAAGGCCTGTGCCTGTTCGACGCCAGAGAACAGCTGGTCCTGTGCAACCGGCGCTTTTGCGAACTGTGGAATCTCGGCGAAACGGTGACGGCACCGGGCACGCCGCTGAAAGACCTGATCACCGCGGGATTCATGAATCCGCACGGGCCGGACCGCGCGTCTGAACATCTCTGGGAATTCCGCCACATCATCGACGAAGCCCTTGCCGAAGAACGCGTGACACCGGTCGTGGTGGAACTGGGCAGCGGCCAGGTGGTGTCGATCGCCAACAGTCCACTGGCCGAAGGCGGCTGGGTGACGACCTGCACCGACATCACCGAGCAGCGCCGCTCCGAGGCACAGATCGAGCACATGGCCCTGCACGATCCGCTTACCGGGCTGCCGAACCGCACCCGCTATTACCGGCGCATCGACCATGCGATCGAAACCGCGGCGCAGGATGGCACACAAGTGGCCGCCGTCGCCATCGACCTCGACCGCTTCAAGGAAATCAACGACACTTACGGCCACGAAGTGGGCGACGAGATCCTGCGGGTCATCGGCGAACGCCTCGCATCCGGCACCGGCGACGGCGAAGTCATCGCAAGACTGGGCGGCGACGAATTCGCGGCGGCCAAATCGTTCACTGGCATGGCCGAACTCGACGCCTTCATCGCCCGCATCAACGAAGCCATCGGCGCGCCCATCGTTGCCGCCGGACACAAGCTGGATGTGAACGCAAGTCTGGGCGTGGCGCTATATCCCCGGAACAGCTCCTGCCGGGAAACGCTGCTCAACAATGCCGATCTTGCTCTTTTCCGGACGAAATCGTCCATCGGCCACACCGTCTGCTTCTTCGAACCGGACATGGACGAGAACGCCCGCGCCCGCCGCCAGCTCGCCGCCGACTTGCGCCACGCCGTTCCCAATGGCGAACTGCGCCTGCTCTATCAGCCGCAGCGCTCGCTGATGACGGGCAGAGTTTCCGGTTATGAAGCGCTGGTCCGCTGGCATCATCCAAAACGCGGCCCGATTTCGCCGAACGATTTCATTCCGCTGGCCGAGGAAACCGGCGACATCTTCGCCATCGGCGAATGGGTGCTGCGCGAAGCCTGCCTGGAAGCCCGGAACTGGGACACCCCGCTCAAGGTCGCCGTCAATCTCTCTCCGGTCCAGTTCCTTCAGCAGGAACTGATCGAGCGTTTCCGCGCGATTCTGGTCGAGACCGGCCTCTCGCCCAGCCGCCTGGAACTGGAAATCACCGAGACCGCAATCATCACCGACAAGCTGCGTGCCCTGCACTGCCTGCGCCAGTTCAAGGCAATGGGCGTCAGTGTGGCGATCGACGACTTCGGCACAGGCCACTCCTCGCTCGACACCCTCCATTCCTTCCCGTTCGACAAGATCAAGATCGACAAGTCGTTCCTGCAACGCGCGGAAACCAGCCCCCAGGCGCTGGCCATCATCCGCACCGTGCTTTCGCTGGGCCGCAGCCTTTCCGTTCCGGTTCTGGCCGAAGGCGTCGAAAACGAGAACCAGTTGCGGATGCTCGAAAGCGAAGGATGCGACGAGGCGCAGGGATACTATTTCGGCCGCCCTGGCCCGGCGCCGAGCCTCGATCTGCCGCTGGCCGCCAATTTCTGATTTCCGGCCCCATGCTACGCGTTATTCCGTATAACTACAAAGAAGCTGGCGAAACCCCTCGGCCCATTTCGGCTTTTTCTCATAAGCGATTGTGAAAAATTGCAATTTCCCGGCCTTGCAGTGGTAAAAAAATTAACACTCGGCCCATAGCCTCACCGGCAGCATGAGGGGGCAACGTGCATCGCCGGTTTCCTGAAGAACAATCCGATCTGATGGCTGGCGGGCAAGCCATGCAGTCGCTCGAACTCGCGTTGCAGGCGGCTTCGCGGGCGGAAAAGCGGCTGCGCGAGTCCATCGAGGCTCTGCCCCACGGTATTGTCTTTCTCGACGAAGACGGCCGCTACATCTTGTGGAACAAGCAATACGCCGAGATCTACCACCGCTCCGCCGACCTGCTGGAACCGGGCGCGAAACTGGCCGACACGCTGCGCATCGGCGTTGAGCGCGGAGACTATCCCGAAGCCGTGGGCTGCGAGGAAGAATGGCTCGCCAACCGTCTGAAACGGCTAAACCAGCCGGTGGGGCGCCACGAGCAATGGCTTTCCAACGGCCGCTGCATCATGATCGAGGAACGCAGGATCGAAGGATGCGGCACCGTCGGCATCCGCGTGGACATCACCGATCTCAAGCAGAAGGAAGAGAACTTCCGCCTGCTGTTCGAACGCAATCCTCTGGCCATGCTGGTCTACGATATCGAAAGCGGGCTGATCCGCTCCGCCAACGAAGCGGCCTGCACCTTCTTCGGATACGAGCGCCTCGAAATGGCGGGGCTGGCCGCACGAAAGCTGTTTCCAAAAACGCTCTGGCCCAAGGCTTCCGAAATGCTGGGGGCCGATCAGTCCGATACCAATGACTGCTGGCAGATGCTGCGCCGCGACGGTTCGAACGTGGATGCCGTCGTCGCCACCCGCCTCTCCCAGCTCGAAGGCTATCCGGCCACGATCGTCACGATCTTCGACATGACCGAGCGCCGCCGCATCGAGCAGCGCATGGCACACATGGCCCGGCATGACGAGCTAACCGGCCTGGCCAACCGCGCCCATTGCCGCGAACACCTCCACGAAGCGCTCGACAAGGCGAACAGCACCGGCACTGTTACCATTGCCCTCGTCGATCTTGATCATTTCAAGGCGGTAAACGACACTTACGGCCATCAGTTCGGCGATGTCGTGCTCACCGACGCTGCCGCGCGCATGCTCAAGCTGATCCCCCCCGATGCGCTGCTGTGCCGGATCGGCGGAGATGAATTCGCGATCATTTTCCACCGGTCAAGCCTGATGCAGGCGGAACTGGTAGCCAAGTCGATCATCACCACCCTGTCCGAACCGTTCTTCGTGCACGGGCACCTGATCCACATCGGCGCGACCGTGGGCTTTGCCTCCTCCCCCCATGACAGCCGCGATCCCGAAACGCTGATGCGCTATGCCGATCTGGCGCTCTATGCCGCCAAGGCCGAGCGGCGCGGCAGTTGCCGGGCTTTCGAGGCCAGCATGGATGAAGCCGCGCAGGAAAAGAACCAGCTCGAACAGGACTTTCGCGTGGCGATCAGCGGCGGCGAACTGGAAGTCCACTATCAGCCGCTCGTCAATCTCTCCACCGGCGAAGTGGAATGCTACGAGGCGCTGCTGCGCTGGAACCATCCCCGCCGCGGGCTGGTCCCGCCCGACGTCTTCGTGCCGCTGGCCGAGGAAATGGGCGCGATCGACCAGATCGGCCGTTTCGTGCTGTTCGAGGCGTGCAAGGAAGCCGCGGGCTGGCCAGAGCACATCAAGATCGCCGTCAACGTCTCGCCGCTGCAGTTCCGCAACGGCAAGCTGCTGAGCACGGTGATCAACGCCCTGTCCACATCCGGCCTCAGCGCCGAACGGCTGGAACTGGAGATCACCGAGGCGGTGCTGATGGAAAAGGGCCCGCGCACGGCCGCCATCATCCGCAACTTGCGCGCCTTCGGCATCGGCATCTCGCTCGACGATTTCGGCACGGGATATTCCTCGCTGAGCTACCTGCTCAATTACCCCTTCACCAAGATCAAGATCGACAAGGCCTTCATTCTCAACCTGCACCGCGAGGCCAATTCGCGCGCGGTGATCCGCGCCGTGATCGGGCTCGGCAAGAGCCTGGGCCTGACCGTCGCCGCCGAAGGGATCGAGCGCGAATTCGAGCGCGACTATCTGCGAGACGAAGGCTGCACACAGGGGCAAGGCTACCTGTTCGGCAAGCCCGGGCATGCCCGCACGCTGGCCATTTCAGGCGCCGGCACGGCCTGAACTCCACTTAATCGCGGCACCTGCCGCAACAGCGGAAATATCACCGCCCCCTTGCGCTCCGGCCCGCCGTGCTCGACCAAGGCCAAGCACGGAGGCAGACGATTCCTGCCCCGCCGCACCGGAGACGGAGCCCGCCTGATGAAAAACATCGCCACGCTGACGATGAACCCCACGATCGACGTATCCTACGACATTGCCCGGATGCACCACACGCACAAGATGCGCACCCGGAACGAGTGGTATGCCCCCGGCGGCGGCGGCATCAACGTGGCGCGGGTGTTTACGCGGCTGGGCGGCCATGCCCGCTGCTATTACCTGTCGGGCGGCGCCACCGGCCCGGCGCTCGACGGGCTGATCGACGCGCATCAGCTGGTGCGCACGCGCATCCCCATCGCCGGGCCAACCCGCGTGGCATCGGCCGTGCTCGAACATGAAACCGGCAAGGAATACCGCTTCACCCCTCAAGGCCCCGCGATCTCCGAGCCCGAATGGCGCGCATGCCTCGATCTTCTGGCCGAAGCGGATTGCGGCCTCATGGTGCTCAGCGGCTCGCTTCCCCCCGGCGTGCCTGACGATTTCTATGCCCGTGTCACCCGCCTGCTGCGCCCGCGCGGGATCGAGATCGTGCTGGACAGTTCGGGGCCCGCGCTGGCCCACGGCATCGACGCGGGCGACCTGCTGCTGATCAAGCCCAGCCTGGGCGAGTTGCAGCAATATGCAGGCAGCAAGGCCGAGACTCCCGAGGAAATCGGCAAAGTGGCGATGGCCATCGTGGAATCGGGCAAGGCCCGCCTTGCCGCCGTGACCATGGGCCACGAAGGCGCCGTTCTGGCGCGCGCCGAAGGCCCCGTCTTTCTGCCCGCGCTCAAGATCGAAGCCGCCAGCGCGGTGGGCGCGGGAGACAGCTTCGTGGCGGGCATGGTCTTCGCGCTCAGCATGGGCCGTAGCGAGCTGGAGGCCTTCCGCTTCGGCCTTGCGTCCGGCTCGGCCGCCGTGCTGCGGGCAGGCACCGGCCTTGCCCATCCCGGCGATATCGAACAGCTTCTAGAACAGGTCCAGCCGCTGTAAACGCCAGAGCCTAAGCGCAAATACCCCGGCGGCAGAATTCCCAGATCGCCCCGGCCAGCGCCTCGCGCTCGTGCGGATCGGCCGTGCCGCCCTCTTCGGCCAGCAGCATCGTGTGCACGGTGGTGGAAACGAGGTTGTAGATCAGCCGCGCCTGCACTTGCGGATCGGCATCGCGGAACGTGCCCGCGGCGATCCCCGCGCTGACGTGCCCCGCCATCAGATCCAGCAGCGGCTGCAGCGCCGATTGCAGTTCCGTCTGGCGCGCCTGCGCCAGCCGCAAGTGCTCGCGGCTGAGCGCGGCGCCGCGGCGGTTGGCGCCCATGTGATCGTAGCCGAGCTGGCCCACGACAATCCCGGTGACGATCGTGCGCAGCGCTTCTTCCGGATCGGCGCAGCGCGCGGTGATTTCACGGAATTGCGCGGCCGCTGCCCGCAGCGAGCTGTCGAACACCGCCAGCACCAGATCGTCCTTGCCCTGGAAGCATTCATAGAACGCCCGGCGCGCCAGCCCGGTGCGCGCCAGCACCGCGCGGATCGTCAGCCCTTCCAGGCCGTTTTCGTCCAGCAGATCATAAGCCGCATCGATCAGCAGCCGCGTGCGATCGGGTTCCCCCTCCTGGGCATGAGGCGGAGTGGGGACAAGCGAAGCGGGAACAAGGGGCATACCGGCCATTGGCCGTGGGTAAGCGCTGTTCCCGCGCGGGTCCAGACCCGTGTCTGCGTTCTTGCATCAATCCGTTGTACATTGACACCATCCCCGCGCCGGGGTAGAAAATTGAGAACGCCGTTCTCAGAGTGATTTCAGGAGAGACTGATGCCCAAGGTTACTTACGTCGACCATACCGGACAGGAGACGCAGATAGACGTTCCGGTCGGCGAAAACGTCATGCACGGTGCAGTTTACAACGGTGTCGAAGGGATTGCGGGCGAATGCGGCGGCGCGCTGTCATGCGCAACCTGCCACTGCTACATCGACGATGCCTGGACCGCGAAAGTCGGTGGCCCTTCGTCCGATGTCGAGGAAGAGCTGCTGGAAAACGCATCGGCCGAAGTGAAGCCGAACAGCCGCCTCTCCTGCCAGATCGAGATGACCGAAGACCTCGATGGTCTTGTCATCCACATGCCCGAATCCCAGTACTGATCCCCCGGTCGAGAGCATAGGGAGAGATACCGTGCCGATAGATGCAGCCAACCCCGTTCCGCCCAGCTTTCCGCGCCACGTCGGCATGGATCAGGTGCCCGATCACGTCCCGCAGGATCTGATCCGCCAGTCCGGCCTGACCTTCGGCCCGGACTTTCTGGCCAATCCGCATAACTTCATGGCGGCGATGCACGAAAAGCAGCCGCCGATCTGTTACGATGTCAGCCCGATGGGCAACATGTGGCACCTCATCAAGCATGAGGATGCACTGTTCGGCCTGCGCCATCCCGAGATCTTCTCGAACGAAGGCGCCACGCCCTTTCCGCGCGATCCGAACGACTATTTCTACTTCATCCCGATCGAGATCGATCCGCCGCATCACCGCAAGTACCGCAACATCGTCGATCCGGTGTTCTCACCCAAAGGCGTACTCAAGCTGGAAGGCCTGATCCGCCAGCGCGCGAACGACCTGATCGACCAGTTCATCGACAAGGGCGAATGCGAATTCACCGAGGAATTCGGCCGCCCGCTGCCGGTCTCGGTGTTCCTCGACATCATGGGCCTGCCGCAGGACATGCGCGATACCTTCGTGTCGTGGGCAATGGAACTGCTGCACTCCAACGACCGCGCGCGCATGGGCGCGGCGATGGCCAGCATCACCGCCTACCTCAAGGAAGCGATTGCCGAGAAGAAGGCGAACCCGGACGACGGCGTCGTCAGCCTGATCGCCCATGCCGCGCCCGACGGCGTGCCGCTTTCCGACAAGGAGATCTTCGGTTTCGTCTGCTTCCTGTTCATCGGCGGGCTCGACACCGTGTTCGCCACACTGAACAACATCTGGCTCTACCTCGCCCGGAACCCTGCCAAAGTGCAGGAAATCGCCGAGCGTATGGACAACGATATCGACCGGATCGTCGAGGAACTGCTGCGCCGCTGGTCGGTGACGTTCTCGGGCCGCGTGCTCGATCAGGACTACGAGATGCGCGGCGTGCAGATGAAGAAGGGCGACCGCGTCACTTTCATCCTGCCCGCGTGCAACTTCGATCCCGAGGTGTTCCCGAACCCGCTGGAAGTGGACTTCGACCGTCCGCGCAAGACGATCCTGGCCTTCACCGTCGGCGTGCACAGCTGCATGGGCGGCCACCTCGCCCGCCTCGAAGTGAAGATCGCGCTGCAGGAATGGCTCAAGCGCATTCCCAGCTTCAAGCTGAAGGAAGGCGCCCATATCGAGTACCGTCCCGGCGGCGTGATCGGGCCCGAGGAAGTCACGCTGGAGTGGTAAGCCCTCCGCACGCACCAAGCGTGTAAGAAAAAGGGCCGGGAGGTGCGCGCCTCCCGGCCCTTTTTCGTTACTGCCGGCCGGAGTTACCGGAACCGGATGCGAGCCCCCCGACTCAAGCACCTGGTCCCGGTTCCCGTTGCCCGAACCGCCCCCCCGGCGGCCCCGCACCTTGCAGTGCGGCTCTGGCTGCAACAGCCAGCAGGCATTACGCGCATTCCAAGCTTGGCAGCCCCCCGCCTTCGCCTTGCCTTGCGCTTGCTTCCCGGCTTACCCGGTCTGCAATATGCGTCTTGTGAGACGCGACCCGTATTATCAGCCCTGAGCGTTTCCTCAGGTTCTGAAGCTGACAGGCAAAGTGCCTTGTATTGAAGCCGATGGGAAGGGTTATTCGTCCGGTTATGGAAATTAATGGACGTATTCCGGTGGTTTCAGGGGCCTGTTTGCCTATGAAAAAGCACCAAAATGGATTGTGCGCTGCAAACGATTTAAATAAAGCCGTCCCGAAGGCGCTTTTCAGGCTGTTTTACCGCCCGCAGCGGCATTTTGAGAATCGATTCAAGTGCCGATTCGAAAGCTTCGGGCCGCTCGTACATGGCCCAGTGGCCTGCACCGGCAATCACTTCGAACACCGTGCCGGGCTGGATCGCGCGCAGCACCGCTTCCTGCGCGGCCGGGTCCGGATGCGGCAGATCCCGTTCGCCCCAGATCGCATCGACCGGCACGGGCACACGCGGCAGGATCTTCACCAGCCGGTCCGGCAGAACCAGATCCCGAGCCTCCAGCCGCGCGGCCTTCGCCGCCGGCAGCAGCATATGGATCGCCAGATCGTCCGCACTGCCGGGATCATGCAGCATCAGCCCGAGCAGGTTCGCCTTGAGCGCAGCATGCCGCTCTTCCCCCGCCAGCCCGCTGACCCGTCCGAGCCGGGGATGGCCCGCCGGCGTATCAAGCCCGCCGCATCCGACGATCACCAGCCTGCGTGCCACATGCGGGTGGAGGGCAGCCAGATGGGCCAGCGCCACGCCGCCGAAGGAAAAACCGCACAGGCTGACCGGCAGCCCTTCCCGGCCGAGAATCTGTTTCAGCCCTGTAGCCAAGGCCGCGGAGATACCTTCGTGACCGGGCGTCTGCGGCAGCGCCGATTGCCCGTGTCCCGGCAGGTCCGGCACGATCAGCCGGTATCGGCACGACAGGTTTTCGATATTGCGCACCCAATGCGTCCACGCCCCTTGCGCGCCATGGGCCAGCACCAGCGGCTCACCCTCGCCCCAGATGCGCCAGACCATGGAGCCTTCGCCGCAAGGCGTTTCAACGCGCTGCGCCCTTGCCTCCAGCCCGGCAAGAAAACCGGCCGGATCGGCATTCTGCCTGTCCAGCGGCGTCATGCGGCGGCGTTCCATCGCGAGCCCTCCCTTCCCTGATGTTCAACGCACCGATCATGACCGCGCCCCAATCGCAATAGACGACTTCAAAGCATCGCCCGAGTGACGAAAGCAAAGCCAGCCTCGTAAATCTCAATAAGAGAGGTAGAGTGAAGAAATGCGCATGCTGCGCAGCAAACTGCGCGATTATTGCTTTGCCAAACCGGTTCAATGCTGCAATGTGGCCTTGAAAGGCCGCTTGCGGCTTTACCGGCGTTGGGAGAGAGCGCGCCGGGAGGTTTCAATATCTACCCGGCGCGCCGATCTCTTCGCAAACGCAACATCCCCGCTCCAGAGAACTTTTCCATCAACATGTCGTGATTTTCGCGGCCTTCATTGTGGATGTCGTTTCAACAGGCCGGAGCGTCCGCACAATTTTTGTGCATCGCAACAAGCCTTGCGCCGCCCTGCCTGCCCGCTCCGGCATGCGCGCAAGTGATTCGCGGGCCAGCTCCGGCCCTCCGATTCGGTGCCTGCGCTTCTTAGCCAGACGTCAAAGGAATGATTGCCGGGTGCTATCTGCTCCGGTAGGCCGGTGGCGACAAAGACCTTTCGCCCTGGCCCCATCCATCCTGTGAACGCTTCCTATCTTCCCCCCGCCAGACGGCGGCTGATGACTTTGTTCGTCATGGCGGCCGCGATCATGAATCAGGTCGATACGACGATCGCGAACGTTGCCCTGCCGCATATCCAGGGCAGCACCTCCGCCTCGCGCGAGCAGATCACCTGGGTGCTCACCAGCTACATCGTGGCGCTGGCGATCTTCACTCCATTGACCGGCTGGCTGGCCGGACGTTTCGGCCGCAAGCGGGTGGTGCTGACGTCCATCTTCTTCTTCACCGTAATGTCCGGCCTGTGCGGGGCAGCGACCAATCTCGACGAACTGATCCTCTTCCGCGTGTTCCAGGGCATTGCAGGGGCGGCGCTGGTGCCGATGAGCCAGGCCACCCTGCTCGATGCCTACCCGCCCGAGGAACACGGCAGCGCCATGGCCATCTTCGGCATGGCTGCGATCACCGGCCCGCTGGTGGGGCCGCTGGCGGGCGGATGGCTCACCGAATACATGTCCTGGCGCTGGTGCTTCTTCATCAACCTGCCGATCGGGATCATGGCCTGGGCGGGACTGACGGCGACGATGCCGGACTATCCGGGGCAGAAAGGCGCCAAGCTCGATTTTCTGGGCTTCGTGCTGCTGGCGGTCGGGATCGGCGCGCTGCAATTGCTGTTCGACCGGGGGCAGGTAAAGGACTGGTTCTCCTCCACCGAGATCTGGGTGGAAACGCTGCTGGCGGGCTGCGCGTTCTATCTCTTCATCGTCCATTCGATGACGACCAAGCATCCTTTCGTCAGCCCCGCCGTGTTTACCGACCGCAATTTCGTGGTCTGCTCCATCGTCGGCTTTTTTCTGGGCGTGCTGATCTACAGCCCGATGTCGCTGCTGCCCGAGATGCTCTCCAACCTGTTCGGCTATCCAATCATGGACGTGGGGCTGGCGATGGCGCCGCGCGGGCTAGGCGTGCTGATCGCGATGCTCGCCATGGGGCGCCTGATCAACCGCGTCGATCCCCGCCTGCTGGTCGGCTTCGGGATGCTGCTCGCGGCGTTCTCCATGTGGCACCTCTCGCACATGACGCTGCAATCGAGCGACTGGATCGTCATCACCACCGGCGTGATCCAGGGCATGGGCTCCAGTTCGATCTTCGTGCCGCTCTCGATGATGACGTTCGCCACCCTGCCCGCGCACTTGCGCAACGAAGGGGCGGCGCTCAACACGCTGCTGCGCAGCTATGGCGGCGCGGCGGGCATCGCGCTGGTGCAGGTGATGATCTACCGCAACGAAGCGAAAGTGCAGTCCCGCCTGACCGAAGGCCTTCGCCCGGACAATCCGGTGGTGCAATCGGCCCTGCCCCATGCCGATTTCAACCTCCCCTCCTCGGTCGCCGCCATCGAGCACGAGGTGGTGCGGCAGGCGACGATGGTGGCCTATGTCGATGCCTTCTGGGCGCTTTCCATCGTCGGCATTCTGGCCTGCGCGATGGTCTTCCTGCTGCAGCGCCCGCCGCGCGTGACGGCCCCGCCCGAAGCCGTGGCGGGCGAATGACGGCCGGTTCGCCGCACACGGGCACCGCGCGCCTGCTCTGGACGATCGCGCTGCCCGCCATGCTCACCAACGTGGCGACCGCGCTGTTCGGCCTGGCCGACATGTGGACGATCGGGCGGCTCGGCGATGCCCCCTCGCAAGGCGCGGTGGAGCTGGGCGCCAAGTTCATGATGGGGATGCTCAACGTCTTCAACTTCCTGCGCACCAGTACCGTCGCGCTGACGGCGCAAAGCGCGGGAAGCGGGAACCGCGGCGCGCAGGGCGAAACGCTGGCGCGGGCCATGGCGGTGGCGCTCGGTATCGGCGCGCTGCTGCTGGCGGCGATGCCCTGGATCGTGCCCGCCGGGCTGAACCTGCTCGAAGCCAAGGCGCAAGTGCGCGCCGATGCGCAGGTCTATATCGGCATCCGCTATTGGTCCGGCCCGGTATGGCTGGGCAATTGCGTGCTGATGGGCTGGCTGATCGGCCAGCGGCTGGTGCGGCATGTGCTGGTGGTGGAGATCACGGCCAATGCCGTGCACATCGCGCTCGACCTGTTGCTGGTGCTGGTGGCGCACTGGGGCGTGGCCGGGGTAGCTTCGGCGACGCTGGGATCGGAGCTGCTCAAATTTCTGCTGCTGGCCATGATCGTGCTGCGCCAGCCCGCCGCGGCCGGAGCCTTTGCCGCCGCGCGCCGCCGCGCGACATGGCACCGCAGCGCGCTCGCCCGGCTCTTCGCGCTCAACCGCGATCTGTTCGCGCGCACCCTGCTGCTGACCGGGGTGATCCTGATCTTCGCCCGCTCGGGGGCGCAGCACGGCCCGGTCACGCTGGCGGCGAACGGTATCCTGTTCCAGCTTTTCATGCTCTCGGCGCTGATCCTCGACGGGTTCGAAAGCGCCTCGCAAGTGCTCTGCGGCGAAGCCAGCGGCGCGAATGACCGGGCCCGCTTCACCGCCGCCGTGCGCGCCGCGCTGCTATGGGGCGGCGTGACCGGGCTGATGCTGACGCTGATCTACGCCGTGGCAGGCGCCTCGCTAGCCGCCGGTTTCAGCACCGATCCGCGCGTGGTGACGGCTACCGCGACTTATATCCCGTGGGTGATCATGCTGCCGCTGGCGGGCGTCACCTCCTTTGTGCTCGACGGGGTGTTCGTCGGCGCGGGCTGGACGCGTGCCATGCTGGGAACCATGGCCGCCGCCATCGCGCTCTATCTGCTGCTGCTCTGGCTGCTCCATCCCTTGGGCAACAACGGGTTGTGGACGGCCTACACGCTGTTCTTCTTGGCCCGCGCAGCCGGGCAATTACTGGTCCTGCCGCGCGGCATCCGGCGGAGTTTCAGCGCTTCCTGAAAATCACCGTGAGGTTGTTCGCGGGCATGTCCACAAACCGTTCCAGCGCAAGGTCATGCGCCTGCGCGCAGGCGCTCACATCCTCAAGCAGGCGCAAACCCCAGCGCGGATCGCGGCGTTTCAGGTCTTCATCGAAAGCCTGATTGCCCGGTTCGATCGGGTGGCCCTCCCGCCGGTAGGGGCCATAGAGCACCAGCGGATGCCCCGGCGCCAGCAAGCGCCCCGCCCCGGCCATCAGCCCCTGCGTGGATTCCCAGGGGCTGATATGGATCATGTTCATTCTCTTTAACAGTTGTTGAGCTATCAGCCCTTTGCTAGCTCGCAAACAGCAAGTGAGGGAAAAGAGCTTGGACGCAATAGCTTATATCCGTTGGTCTTCGGACGATCAGGCCAAAGGTGATAGCGAACGACGCCAGATTGAAAGTGCAAGACGCCTCTGCGAACAGCGCGGCTGGGACCTCATTGAGACAGCAATCGACAGCGGCAAGTCGGCCTACAAAGGTAAGAACCGCGCCAAAGGTGGAAAACTGGCCAGCATTGAGGAACGCGCGGCCAAGGGTCTATTACGCGGCAAAGCTCTCATCATTGAGAACATTGACCGCCTTAGCCGCCAAGAACCCATCATCGGCCTCAACCTCATCAACGGCTTGGTGGCTTCGGGCATCACATTGGTCGAAAGCGAAAGCGGTCAGTCTTATACCCAAGAGAGCGTCAGAGATAACTGGCAGACCCTTATCACTCCATTTCTGCGTGCTGGTCTCGCCTACGATGAGGCCAGGACAAAAGGCCGTCGAGTAGCAGAAGCGTTCCAAGGAACCATCGATCGCGGCTTTGTCACTAAGGACGGATTGGCCGATCTACGTTTTGTGCCGAGTTGGATCGGTCGTGATGGCGCCGACTACATGGTTATCGAAGAACGTGCCGCGATTGTCCGACGCATCTTCGAGCGCTGTTTAGCCGGTTATGGACTTCGTTCCATCTGCGAGGAGCTAAATGCTGACCTTGCCAATACTCGTTGGCAAAAGGGTGATTGGACCCAAGCCAATATCAGAGACATTTTGCGTGGTCGCGGCGCTCTAGGCGAATTTTGTCGGCATTCAGAAAGTGCCGAAGGCAGGAAGCAGCGGACGGGCAATTGGGTGCGGGTATGCGATCCTGTCATATCCGCTGAGACGTGGCATCGGGCACAGGAAGCCCTAGACCGGCGACGCTCATCCGGCGGCAAGCGCAGAGGTATGGTCAACCTTCTGCAGGGCTTCACATTCTGCGCCGCCCGTGGACAGAACGGGATGTGCGGAAGTCGAATGATAATCACGCAAACGGATCGAAACATGCCCCGCAAGGCGCGACTGAGATGCGCGAGAAATCATCGTGCCGCAGGCTGCAAATCTTCAACCTCGTTCCACTACGAACACCTCCTCAACGGCGTGCTCGACCACATTCTTCACATCGCGCTCGATGAGCCCGAAATCGACAACACCGACGATAGCGGATTGGCAGTAGCTAAGCTGGAACTGGTGTCCGCTGAAAAGCGCCTCGACAATCTCGTCGATGCGTATGCGAACAATCCGAGTGATGCGATGCTGCGCGGCATAAAGCGTGCCGAGAGCGAGATCATCGACCGCAAAGCAAAAATCAGCCAGCTTTCACATGAGGCTGAGCGGCAAAATAACACGAAGCCCCGCAAGGAACTGGCCGAGGAAATCGCCAACCTACGTAGCCGATTAAAGGATGATGAAGATGCGCGCCGCCGGGTCCATGCTGCGCTCTCAGAAATCATCACGAGCATTTTTCTCTATCCCGAAACGCGAGAAGCGCATGTGCTTGTTGCCGGCATCCACGCGTTCAAGTTCGACGGCTTGGGCAATTTGCTTCAACAGTCCGTGGCCACGTCCGCTTTGCTGCCCGGAGCCCATGCCGAAAGTCCACTTGCGCTAGATCGTTATCGAGAACGAAACCCTGCGCTGCCAGTGCCAATCCTCAACATCGCTAAGGAACGGGACTACGGAGCGGAGCAAGCACGCGATGCTGCAAACCCGGATGCAGGGTTCGATGCAGACGGTAAATTCATTCCCATATGGAAGCCCGTTGATGCCCGCTGACCGCCGTCCGAAATGAAGCCCCTGTGCGCCCCTACGCGGGCCACACAGGGCCAAGACGCGCTCCTCGCTATCCAATTACCCCTTTCCAGCCATGACCCTCAGAGGGCGAATTTTGGGGCCCAAAGAATTTCCAGTCCTTGTTGTTGACGCTCCCGATCATCGGCGTTTGATCGAGCAGCCTCACTACAGGAGGCATCGGCATGAGACAGGAATATCGGGATCGGACCGGAATGTTGCGCGGGTGGACTGAACGAGCGGGCGGGCGCATCGACGCGCGAGATCGAACAGGGTTCCTAATTGGCTGGTACGATCCGAAATGCGATGAAACCCGAGATCGCACAGGCCGCTTCATGGGCCATGGCGATCTGACGGCTTCGCTGATCTGGAGTTCTTAGCTTGCTTGCATCCGTTTGAGTTCAGCGACCGCATCGCGGAAACGGATCGCCCAGAAACACTGAGCATCGTTCGACGTTCGCCTAGGCACTCCAGCATCGCACAAATCGAAGGCCACGCACATTGAAGCAAGTGCTTCAACTGCAGGGCCAATATGCGCCTCTCGCTGCTCACTAACAGCACCTCGATGCGCTGCATCGTCACGACATTTGCGCGCAGTGGCGACAACGAGCTCAATATCTTTGAAATCCGCATCTGGCATCGCGCGCCGCCCTAATTCCTTCATTTTTTCGGCAAGACTGCGCCGCTGCAATTGCGACAATATGCCGCGAAGTCGGCCAGGATCGATCCCAACTTTTTGTCCTTCAGCGGCCTTTCCAGCTGCTTCGACCATCGCGTCCACAGTCCCGCTCGGAAATTTTGTTTTGCTATCCAGCTCATTAAGGCTGTCTATACCGGCAGACAGCTCGACAAGATCCATTTGGTCCATACGTCGGTTCATATTGTCGAGAACCCGGTCAAGTCGGGCTCGAAAAGCCCGCCGCCGCCCATCTCGCTTCAGCCACGTTTGCATGGCCCCAGCGAGGCGTTCGCGGTCCCCCCAGCGATTAAGTGGAATATAGGCAGGGTGCAGTTCGTAGTATCCGCGTTCCCTCTTTCGCCTATCGGTGTTTGGAAGATACACGCTACCAATCGCTGCACGATCATCGTGGTTTGCGAGAAATCCTATACCTTCGAAACTCAGATGTTGCATGGCAAGCTGAACGAAAAATCGACGCCATTCCCAAATCCGGTCGAGCGCCTCGTCTATAGTAACCGGTTCATCGAATGAAATCGCGGCAATTGGGAAGACACGATATCTGATCCGATGCCATGATCCAAAGCCTCCGTTGCCGCCCATCCATATGCGATAGCGGCGCTCTTCGACCTTGAAATCCAACACTTCGCCGAGCTCGTGCACGATAAACACACGGTCTGGTGCGGCGAAGTCTTTGGGCTGCTCGGGATTGTAGCGCATATCCAGCAACGTCGCCCGCGCCTCTTCCGACATTCCGAAGCAATCCAGTGGCTCCGTATACTGGTAGTGGAAGAAATTCTCGATACCTTCGATGTGGAAACGTACGGCCGCGACATGACGATTGGCATCAAGACCGTTGCTGTCCATTACAAGAATGTTGGGGTGAACCGATGCGAAATGCAGGGTCTGCCGATCCCGACCACTGCGATTGCCTGTCCCACTCGACAGAGCGTTATGTGCAAAAAATTTCGCTCCATCGGGTCCTATCATCTCTAGATCGAACCAACCATGGTCACCTCCTTCGAGATGGAAGAACTCAGAACTCAGAAGGTCAATCGTTGTGTCTCGCTTTGCGATCCGAAGTATCCCTGCGAGGTCGTCCTTGCCGCAGACCCGAACATGCGCCGCAGCAAATTTCTCTTCAATCTCTTCGAACGTGTACATGCCCCCAACTTACGGGCTTTCATTGCATCGGCCAATAATTCTGGCCGTGAAGCCGTGAGATATGTCTGCGGCATCATAGCTTGCGCTATAACACAGGGCAGCAATGGCAAACGTAGTACACGCGATATAGTGGACCTGATACACAGCGTCACGCCGCTAGCAACCGACGCCACCTCCGTCATTTCGACTGTTTAGAAAATGATGGTGCACCCCTCTACCTCGCACACCATAAACCGTGGCAGCGGGGCGGTACTGATGTTAAATCAGCCCAACGGGTGCACGCTGATTGTCGCGAGACAAGCATAAAATCTTGTTAAAATCAAAGTGTTTGATCCGCGCTCGCCTTCCATAGGCAACGCGGCTCCCTAACACTCATCCGCCAGCATGATCGTGAGTACGCGTCGTGTCCATCGTGCATCTGCGGGGTCTTTTGCATGGGAACGGAGGGATAGGCAGTAGTAGTCGATTTTCCAGATCACGTGATGACCTGCTGCCATCAGTGAAGCGCAATCTCGTTCGCCGTAGGGATCGTTGTGCTTGTTGAACCGGTCAAAATTCCGGACAGCATCGTAAATCGTCATGATGGTGGGCAGAGGCAAAGCGGCAATGCAGCTGGTGATAACGATGCGCCCGCCCACGCCGACGCATCGCAGTTGATCGTTGAGGCGGGCAATTTCGGCCCGCCTCTCTTCGTCCCTCATATCAGGAACCGGACTTCTTCGCGCGGGGCTTGAAGTTCGCTTTGCGCTCGGCAATCGCCGCCGAAAGCTGCGGGTCCAGTTCACCGGCATTGGCAGCGTCGATGATCGAGCCGATCAGCGCGGGCAGTTCTGAAATGCCGGGCACTTCAACGGCGTTCATGCCCTTCGCCAGTTCGAGCGGCTTGGAGCCGTAACGCACCTGAAAGAACATTTTACCGGTGGCATTGGTGAACCAACCCTTGCGGACATGGCGCGGCTCTTCAACGCGGGTCTTCTCACCGGCCTCGTTGGTGCGCGTAACCATCTTCGTTGCCGTGAACGGCGTGCCGGAAATTTCGGCTTCGGCCAGCGCCTTCTGCTCGTTGAGGTAGCTCAGCAGCTTGGTGCGAATGCCCTGCTCGGACGTTGCACTGGACGGCTGGGCTGCGGCAAGCTTGAGGGTCTTGAGGATCGACATTTGGATCTCCATGTCTGTTGCGGACAAGGCGAGCCGTAGCGTCGTCGTTCATGAGAGCGACCGAAGATTGGCCATAAATGTAGGAAAATAATCAAAAATAATTCACGCACGACAACCACGGTCTTTGTAAAATTGCCCAACTCCCTGGGCTTAATGCTGCCGAGGCACGACACCGATAGCCTCAAACAATTCCAGCGCCTCAGCCATCAACCGCAGCTTCCCGGTCCGCGTAAGAGGGCGGGAATGTGACGTGGGTACGCGCAGCCCATGAAGCCGTTCAATTGAATGTTTGAAACGTTCACGGTTGCGGAACACTGCCTTGAATGTAGAAGCCCAAAGCTCTTTATTCAAAATGATTTCAGCTATTTCCATGAAATCGGCGTAGTAGACGAGATGAAGCTCCGGCTCGTCCCGCTCCACAGCGATATCACGTTTGCTCTTCCAAGCCGGTAGGCGATTACCGAAAAGCCGCTCTAGCGCCGCCATACCTCCCCCCGAAATGAGGGCGGCAGAAATGATTGCCTTTAGATGGCACTCCACCATGCTGATGATGAAGTGATCCCTCGGATCAATGTTCGCATTGGGAAGCGTGCTACCATCAGGCCGAACGAACGCTGGCGAGCGAATGTCGAACACCCAACCTGTAGCCGACAGCACATCATCATAGCTCTCTGACGGGAAGGCAACCAGCGATGGCGCTCGACCACCTTCAGTATAAACCTCCTCCGCTTCTTCTTCGTCCTCAAGGGGCTCCGCGAGGGGACGCAAACGATCAAAGCTGCCGAATTCCGTTGCGGTGACCGCGTAACGTTCCTTCGAAAACGCGGGTAGTTCCCGGGAAAACGTCGCAAACTGCGAAAGCCGTACAGCCGCTGCTATCGAGGCGGTTTCATGGCCGACGGCGGTCCAAGGCTTAGTGATACCGGCCAAGTGATCAGCCAAGTTGCTGGCATAGCCAGTCGGCAAACTATATGGTTTGGTTAGTGCCGCGATCTCTTTTGAAATGGATACAAACGACGGCATAGCCAAGTGAACTTTGGCCCCCTGAAACGATTTCATCAACAGGGCAATATGAGAGTTCACCCGCTCATACGGTGCTAGGAATTCCCGCTGGCGAGCAAGCAATCTGGCCGACATAGAGCCCGTCAGTTGCTGCATCATAGCTTCGTGTTGGCTGCGAACCTGTTCAATGACGCTGAATGCCCCAATTTCTTTCAGTCGCCCAAGTCCGCCAGCTGCCACTTCATCAGCGCAAAGCGAAGCCAAAGCCTTTTTGGCAAAGACAATGTTCCTGTAGGCTTCACTCACCCGTGAGAGTTCTGCTTCAGCTCGAAGGGTGCGTGGAAGGGCAGCGCCATACGTCGCTACGTCCAGCACCCGCTCGCGCTCAAGCTTGTTCACCAGCGCCATAGCCTCGCTTGCGACCCGCGACACTTTGGGCAGCGTCGGTTTGTCATTCACTACTGCGAAACTCCTCTCGCGAAGGGCATCACCAAGAAACGAACCGGACGATTTGCAATCCGCAACTGGTCAATTCGCGCAGTTGTAGTAGCCGTGGAGATGGTGTCCAGTTGGCTGGGAATGAAATCATCCGAGCAAACGATACACCGTCGCAGGGCTACACCCTACCTCCCGAGCAATAGCGCGCGGCTTCATGCCCGAACTGTGAAGCTCAATGACCGACGCAGGATCGAACCGCTGTTTTCCGCCCTTGTAGATGCCACTCGCCTTGGCCTTCTCGATACCCTCGCGCTGCCGTTCCTGCCGAATGTCCAACTCGAACTCAGCAACCGCCGCCAAGATGCCGAGCATCAACTTGCCATGACTGGTTGTGGTATCAAGGCCGCCCTGCTGTAGGCAGCGAAACCCAACGCCTTTCGCGGTCAGTTCTGCGACGATGTTGTGGAGGTCTTGCGCAGACCGGGCAAAGCGGTCGAGCCGCGTCACCATGAACGTGTCGCCCTCCCGGCAGAAGTCGAGGGCAGCTTTAAGTTCGGGCCGATTGGACACGGATTTCCCGCTCATCTGCTCTTGAAATATCTTCTCGACGCCGTGCGCGAATAGTTGAGCCATCTGGACGTCGAGCGATTGGTGGGTTGTCGATACGCGGGCATAGCCGACCAGCATGTTTCCTCCTTCGGGCAGGCCTAAGACCCTGCTGCGATTGTGTCTTTTTGGAGGAAGAGCAAGCCTGCTAAGACGGCTTTTCAGGGCTGCAGAAGTGTCTCGGCAGGCTGTAGTCAGTTTGTTTCAAGGTCAATTGAGACTGTGCAGGCCAATTGCCACACTTGGTGTTCGGTAAAGAAAGCCGTCACACCAGCAATGTAGACTACCGATCAATCTCAACAGAGCAGTTCGAACTCGGAAAGAAGATAGAATGGGTGAAGCCAAGGCAAAGCGTGATGCGCGACGTGAGCGAGAAAAGCTTAGTACGCCGATATCTCGTTCCAGATTTAACCTGCTCGCCATCGGAACGCGATTATCGACTGCGCCATACGTGTGCGAGGAAGTTTCCTATTGGGCAGATTTGGAAGAGCGTGTCATAGGCGTCATCATCAGAGACCGAACTGACAACGACTATGCTTGGTCGTTGCTGGTGCGAGATCGAAACGGCAAATTTCGATCTGCCGATTTAGACTTCGACCTTCGGTCTGCCCAGTACGCGCAAACCGCTTTGCGCGAACGTATCGCAAGGGCCGTGACTGATGACGACCTCGCCCAGCTCGGTACGCAAGGTGACGAGACAAACCATGCCACCGATCTCCTCGCTATTCCTCCAGGGACCAAAGTTGATGAACTCCATCCAAATTTCCGTCTACTGCTGAACACACCCGGTCGTGCGCCTGCGCGTGCAGTATTGAAAGAATTGGGACCGTGGCTAGCACCGAGCGATCCGCATTTCGTGAAGGAGTTTCAAACCAAGCAGTTCGACCAACGGCTATGGGAGCTCTATCTCTGGGCAATGCTTCGGGAGCTCGCATATGATGTGACGCAGCCTGAGGCACCTGACTTTCACTGCGTCTCCCCACGTGGCGAATTCACAGTTGAGGCAACCACATGCGCCCCCTCGATAGGCGGGGTTCTCGCCGATCATCCTGACCCACAAACCCCAGAGGAAATGAAAGAGTTCCTCCAAAATTACATGCCAATGAAGTTTGGCAACGCCCTTACCGGCAAACTTAACAAGAAAAACGCGGCCGGAGAAAATTACTGGGAGCGCGGCCCCGGCGCGGGCAAGCCATTCGTGCTAGCCATCGCCGATTTCCACAAACCGGGTGGCAATGGTGAGATCGGCTCGATGACATACACCCAAGAAGCGTTGTGGCTCTATCTTTTTGGTCATCGGATAGAATGGGAATTTATAGATGGTAGCCTGTCGATCCGGTCAGTGAAACTTGAAGACCATACCTACAAAACAAAAAAGATCGAGACCGGCTTCTTCGACCTTGACGGAGCTGAAAACATATCGGCGGTAGTATTCTCAAACGCCGGTACATTAGCAAAATTTGACCGGATGGGCGTAGACGCAGGCTATGCGCCAGAGGACCATCGCTACTATCGGATCGGCTTTCGCCTCGATCCCGATCCGAATGCAGTGGTGGGTACGCCGTTTAGCGAAGAAGTTGTCGTGGACAACCAAGAGCTCTGGTCCGATGAGATCCAAGTTTTCCACAATCCAAACGCCAAGGTTCCCCTGCCCCTGGAAGCTTTTGCTGGCACGACCCAGCACCGCTTCGAGAACGGTCAGCACGTTTCATACTCGTCTGGAACACCCGTTCTCAGCTCATACACGATGATCATGCGATTAGTCGGCGACGAAGAGGTCAAGGAAACCGCTGTCTAACAGATGTCAGCTTTCCGAATTTTCGCGATTGGAATACATATGTCCATTGAGGCCTAATGCTCTCGCATTAGCCCTACGCCTCGCTTTTCATTCGCGGTCAAGCCGCTCATTTTCAGCTTCGGCGTGCCGTCCACATCATGAACACCCATAACCAAACGAAGCAAGCGCGGAACGCGATTGCGATGTCCTGCTGTAGGTAGTGACATCACACAAATCCCCCCTCTACAGAACCTCTCGATGATCGGACGCGGGTGCGTCCTGAGAAGTTCCATAGAAGGGGGATTGTGTTGGTCGTTTCCAGCGTCTTGCTGTGAGGTTAGCCCGAACCACATTTGAAACATCCGGTGAGTTCCATCACCTGCCGGTTGCATTGTAGCACGTTTAAGGATGTATCCCGCTGAGCAGCGGTTACGAACACACCACCTTCCAAATAGCAGTGTGCCGCTAGACCCGATTAAGCGTCGTTACGGGTCGTCATTTCACGGAGCCGCATTGCTGCGCCTCCCGGAGTGCGTTTTTTATACTGGTGCCAGAGCAGCTAACTCGTCCTCTTCCAGTTCGCCCCGTGCGGCTCATCCATCCCGTCCTGAATTCGGGGGTGGGTTCTCCTGATGCACGACTTAGGGCGGGCACAAAAATAGACCCGCCAGTGCGCGTCGGGTGCCTGGCGGGTCAAAATGTTTCTGCATCAGGGCAACAAAACTCGAAACGCCGACAACAGCATTCCGACGCGCCGTTGCAACACTATTTATACTGCCATGGCAATTGCGGCGTCATTATTCAGGTGACGGCAAGCGGGAAAATTTTTGGGGCCCAAAATTTTCTCAATCACGTCCGTCGACGACAGCGCACATCAATACCCGCCATAATTTAGGTCAACTGGCGGGTAGCAGCCCTTTCGCGCTTTTCCTTGATATGCTTCCATCGCCGGTTGATTGGCTCCATATCGGGAACGCTCCTGAACAGAAATCTTTCGATCTGCTCCGGTTCGGAGCCCAATGTCGATGCGAGTTCGCTCAACCGCCGGACATAGTCAGCATAGAAATCCTCGCGACGGTTGAAGGACTTATCAATGCGCTCGCCAAGACATGCTCGCCCGTCAATTGTGCGCGGCATCATGATCCTTTCAAGCTCCTTGAAATCGGCAAATCGGTGATAAAAGATCGAAGCAATAACTTGCCGATCCAAGATCACGCATTCACCTTCTAGGCTCTGAATGCGAGCCATGGCCGCCACCTTGGAACTGGTGGAGGTCCCAACCTTACCGGCATTGTTGAGGCGCTCTATGATCTGCTGTGAAGGCAGCGGTCCTTCGCGAGCAATTGTATCGGTTATATGGTTGACTTCGTTCGCCATTTCTTGGGCGTTAACAAGAGCCCTGATCATATTGTCGGGATTGTTCCCAATGCGTCCGCGCTCGTAGCCCCAAACGATTGTCCAGAAGATAGCCTTCTGATCAATCGGGAAACTGAACTTTGCCCGCACGTCGCCACGGGTAATCTTCTTGTTTGGAATATCTGCTAGGAATTCCAAGCTCGAAATATGCTTTGGGACGGGCGAGATTGAGCCATCGTAGTCCGCTACCACATTCCAATATTTCTTTACGAAAGACTTGCTTTCAGGATATCCCTCTACAGCCTCAAACGAGCCTTCAATGGATCTTCGCGGGCCAAGGACGGGCGGAGCCACTCAGTCCACCGCGCAATTTGTCTGCGTCGTATGGCACTGGCGGGTCTTCACCAGCGGCATCACGACACTGGCCCGGTCCTTCCCCATGCCGTAATCGAACATGATCGCGCAGGTATCTTCTTCTGGCGTACTAACGAGCCAACCAACGATGTCCGACTTGAGATCGACTGCGGTTTGGCAAACCGAAGCGACCATTTCGGCACTGAACATGCGATCATCGCCAAGGGCAGGATCAGACTGCAACTCGAAAAGCTCATGTTTCGAGGGCCAGTTCGGACTTGGACGATACTCAAGGTGGCCGTTATCCCACGTCAGCGGCAGCGCACCGCGATAAGCGCCTTCGATAGATTGCTTTCTACCCCGTTCCTCAAGAAAGCCCTTCGCCGCGTCGTGCAGAAGCTTGAGCGGCGCCACCTGCAAGAAATCCCGACGCGCCCGGTAAAACGTCGCCTCGGGAATCCCGTCGATCAGCGTGACCTGCGAAGCTGGATTGTCGCTGTGGTTCAACGTTAGCGGCGTGGACGAAACATCGCACAGCCAACGGCCTTCGATCTCGAAGCCTCGGCAGAAACTCTCTGCGTTCGCCTGTGTGAAAGCAACGGTTCCTTCCTCAGGAACCCATTCGATGGGCACGGAGAGAGCTACCTCGCCAAGCGTGCCTTCATAAGCTGTCGAGATCACCCTGACGACCGTGCTTACCGCTCCGTCAGGGCCCGTCTCATTGGACATGGTAAAAAGGCGATCTGCATCCGCCTTTCCAGTGGCGGTTACCGTGCTGAGCAGCGTGATTGCCTTCGCAAGGGCGGAGTAAGGCTTCGCAGCTTGCATTGCTTCCTTCGCCTCAGGCCGCGCTATCTTTTTCATGACAGCAGCAATCTTGGCCTGATCACTTTCGGAATATTCCACCACATGCGAGTTGCCGTGCTGATCGACGTGCAGGATGGCCATCACGTAACCCTGTTTAACGTCAGTTCCGAGATCGGGCACATTGTCCAGCTTGAACGAAGTGGATTGCCGACGCTGCCGAACCTTGGTGAGCGCCTCCGCCAGACGATCTTCATCAACATATGCCTTCTGCGACGGCAGGAAGCTGTTTGCTTTAGCGTACAGGCCTTCAATGCCGCCGGAACCGTCCAGCCATTCGGCCAACGGAACAGACTTATCCTGTTCGAACTGAGCGTAATAGAGCACCTTCGCATACTGGCTGCGGGAGGCATCGCTAATGCCCTTTCCGTCAAAGGCGAGCTTTACGAAGGGTTGAAACGGGTTTTCCCGAGCAACTTTGCCCCACTTGCCGTTCTGTGTCTCAATGAACTGGCGTCGATCCGCATCGGTTTCTAGGTCGAGAACGAATTCGAACAGACGTTGCAGTGCGGTATAGAGGACCTTCTTCGCCTTGCTGTCGCGCTTCTCGAACTCGGTCGCCAGCGCTTTGATCTCGCCGAACGTCGCCTCGTTTGCGTTTGCAACGATCTCGCTGTTGCTGATGATGGCGGTAGAAGCTGAGGGCACAGAGAACTCCTGCTAAAGGTTTGAAAACCTTTAGGCCCCAAAAGATTTCAGGAAGGTAACTAACGCGCTCACTGAGCGCGAAACGTCGAGTGCTCCTGAATGACGGTCTCCTACAAGGACAGTTTCAACAACTGCGCCATCTATCTCCCCGCCCTCAAGTTTGAGTATGCTAGATTTGCGCACAGCGGCAGCTTCCGGCGTACACTACCTTTTTCCGCTCAAGACCTGAATTTCCTGAGCCCAAAATCCGAACTCTTCCATTATCCTTGGGCATTGTTGAGCGCGGGCCAAGCGGCGCAATCAATCAAGGCAAACGATCCGCCCACGATGGTCAGCGAACGTGATCGAACCACGTCAATCGTCGTCGGAGACAGCGGCGGCTACCAAGTCCAGTCAGGCAACATCAAATATCGCGGACCTGAAACCGTCCGCCGGATGATGCGCTGGATGGAGACGAACACCGACTACTCGATGGTTCTCGACTTTCCAACCGGCGGCATCAAGAGTGGTCAAATTGCCAAGCATACAACGCGCCTGCGAGCAGAAGGCCATGGCGGCTTGATCGACGAAGCGGCGGGTCAAAATCGTCAAGCTGCCGACTTCAATGCCGCTTTGGTCCAGACCTCGCTGAACAACCAGCAATTCCAAATCGAACGCTCGCCCGGCGCGACAAAGTTTCTGAACGTCCTGCAAGGCCGCAACGAGGCCGAGAGCAAGGCATGGTATGAGCATGTGAAGCACCATAATTTCGAGGGTTGGGCCTTTGCTGGCGGTAATCGCGAAAACTTCACCCTCTTGCTCCAACGGTTGATCGACCTCCGCGACGACAAACTGCTGGAAAAGGTCCAATGGGTTCACATTCTCGGCAAGTCAGAACTCGACCTAGCCTGCCTTTACACGGTCGTTCAGCGTGCTGTGCGGCGGCACATCACCCCCACGCTTCAGTTTAGTTTTGACAGTGCAAGCCATTCCCTCATGGCAGGAAACTATCGGCTTTATGCCGGTGCCTTATTCGACAAGCAGGGCTGGTCGATGGTTCCCGCACGAATGGCAGACGCGGCGCTGGTCGGCAGCAACGAGAATTTCGGCGATTACCTCGCTTCGCAGGGTTTCAGAACGGGAACAATGCGACCCTCGAAGCCAGGACCTAGAGTTTTTCCGCTTGAGATTGAATCGGGGGGATTCCCTCTG
>NZ_JALHLG010000057.1 GCF_022832375.1 Novosphingobium beihaiense | reverse complement strand
GCGAGGCGGTTTGCTCATCACCGCCCCTTAACGAACTGGATTCGCGAACGGAATCCATTGGTCATTTGCGCAACAAAGCCTCTCCACAACCAACATCCCGATCTCGCCACCTGGAAAACCAGGCCGCTGCCTAAACCATCAGAATGAAGGGGCTCTCTTGGACGCCGATCACCCCGCTACGGGGTTCCTTTCGCACGCCGGTCCACATGCCTGCGCTAGGAAACGGATGCTACCGGTGTATCGATCCTTGTCGATTTAGGCGCCTGAGGAAGAGGTCTAGGGCTGCATCGTCGGTTAGAAGGCCTTCGGGCAACTGGCCTGCCGACAGGCCAGAAAGGATCTTTCTGCAAATGTTTCCAGTCGATTACCCACTATCCCGCTCCTTGGTTGATGAATCGACGCCAGGCCTCACTGCGAGGCGGCTCGACAGGCCGTCGATCGTAAAATCCATTATTGCCGCCGCGATGTCGCGATCGTCGGCGATGCCCCTGGGAAACAGCCAGTCCTTGAACAGGACATTCGCCATCACAGCCGCGAAAGAGATGCGCACCAGCAACTCGGGCACGATGCCGGACGTATTATCGTGGCGACGGCGCATCATGGCTGCGCCGCGCTGAAAATACTCTTCCAGACCAGAGATCGCGCCGAAGCCCTCGATATCGCGCGCACCATGTGTTTCGACGACGATCAGCGACATCAGCAGACCGGCGTGCTCCTGCATGAACTCCTGCAATTCGGCGATATAGGCCTGCTCGTCGTCACGTTGCTCCAGCGCATCGCTCGCCTTTTCCGGCTGCCTGTCCATGAACGCACAGAAATGCGCATTCAGCGGTTCGAATATCGCGGCCCTGAATAGGTCACGCTTGGTCGGGAAATAGCGATACAGTTGAGCTTCGGTCACGTCTGCACGGCGGGCAATGGCGGCAGTGGTTCCGCCCTTGTAACCGTTGTCAGCAAATTCACGGGTTGCTGCGGCGATCAATAGTGCGCGAATTTCCTTTGCATTACGGCGCTTGGGTGGCCCGGCATGCGATGAGCGCTTTTCCACCTGTCGGATCATTGTCTCTCCGGGGGCTGCCGCAATTTGCTTGAATGCGTTTCCATTTCAGACATAGGATAGTGAAAACTATCTAATGCGTCGAGTCTCAAAGTCCATCGACTTCGTGGCTTGCGAATGGAGAGAGCACTGATGGCCAGCCTGCTGCAGCGTCCGACCGCCGATTTCGATCCGTCGATGGGCTTGCTGCGCACGGAACATTTCCAGCTCGCCTACGCTACCAACGACATCGATCGCGCATGTGAAGTTATGCGCGACAGGCTCGGGATTGCGGAATTTCGCACTTTGGAGGGAAAGACCCCGGCAGGAGGAACCATCCGGGTCGAACTCGCATGGGCCGGGCCGATCATGTATGAAATCCTTACCGCAACCGGCCCCGGTTCCGGCATCTATATCGGGGGGCTGGACGGACCAGGGTTCGCCATGCGCCACCACCATTGCGGCTTCCTGCTGCATGATGAGGGACAGTGGCAGGGCGTCCTCGCCGAAGCGGAGCGGAGTGGCTTTGCTATACCCCATGTCAGCGAGACGCCCGGCTTCATGCGCAGCTGCTTCGTCGATGTGCCGGAGTTCGGCCATTATCTCGAATTTCTTTGGCCCACCGCTGCCGGGCTCGAATTCTTCGCCAATGTGCCGGCCAATTGAACGGATATCAGCTGTGACCGACCCGATTTCGAACGACATCCTCGATCATCTGACGCCATTGACGCTGGCAGCAGACGAGCTTGCAAACACCTGGTCTCCCGATGATCCGGCCTATCGTGCCGAACTCTATCGGCAAGCGCTGATGAACCTGTCCTATGGCTATTTTGCGTATTTCTACGCGACACCAGAGCATCCGGACTGGGCCCCGCTGTGGAACCCGGTCTATACGCTTCAGCCCAATCCAGACGACATCTACCTCTATTCGCCGATCCGCGGTGACCTGTCCTATCGCGTCAGCGGTAATCGCGGTACGATCCATATCCTCAGC
Organism: Novosphingobium beihaiense; assembly: GCF_022832375.1. Classification (GTDB taxonomy): domain Bacteria; phylum Pseudomonadota; class Alphaproteobacteria; order Sphingomonadales; family Sphingomonadaceae; genus Novosphingobium; species Novosphingobium beihaiensis. Next base: position 28,790 of record NZ_JALHLG010000057.1, on the reverse strand, counting down.
TTCACCAGCCAGCATGGCATGTCGGGAATGGTCGATGACCAGCAGGAGATCTGGGGCCACAACGGCATCGACGATGACGATATCGCTTACGAACCCAACGGCGATTTCGAGATCCTGTTCAGCGCGGAACGTCCGGCAGGCCATAGCGGGAACTGGGCGCCGATCGACCGTGAAGCGACGGGCATGTTCGTCCGCTTCCGCAGTTACGACTGGTCCAATGAAACGGACCCGGTCATCTCGATCGAATGCCTTGATGAGGTTCCGCCGAAACCGCGGCTCCGCCCCGAAGAGATTGCCGGACGGATCGAGGGGATGGCGCGGTTGCCGGTGCGCAAGACGCGCCTCTATTTCCCGATGCAGGACAAAGTGAAGGATGCGGTCGGCTTCAACCGGTTCCTTCCCCAGAAAATGGACGGGGCGCTAACCAAGCAGACCTACCTGCCGGCCTTCTTCCAGCTGGAGGAAGATGAAGCCCTGATTATCGAGACCGAGATTCCCCGGCAGGTGCGCTACTGGAATTTCCAGCTCAACGATCCGCTCTTCAATGCACTCGAATACGTCTATCGGCTATCCAGCACCAATGGCGCGATGGCGACCTTGAGCAGCGATGGGAAGTTCCGCGCCGTCATTGCGCTGACCGATCCCGGCGTGCCTAACTGGCTCGACCCGGCAGGCTTTACCGAAGGCGGTATCTATGGCCGCTGGTATGAAGCGGACAGTGTGCCCACGCCGGAAATCAAGCGAGTCAAACTCGCCGAACTGCGTACCCACATTCCGCCCGACACGCCGGTAGTCACACCTTCCCAACGGCGCGAGGAACTCGCCCGGCGGGTTCGGGCTTGCCAGCGGAGGCGCAGATGGTGAGCGGGGCCTGCGACAGTTTCGACCTGACCGGACGCATCGCGCTCGTCACAGGTGGCGGCACCGGCATTGGCCGCGCGACGGCTGAACTGCTGGCCCGGCGCGGCGCAGACCTCGCGCTGGCGGGACGGCGCACAGACGTTCTGGAAAAGGCGGCGGAAGAGATCGGTGCGGCGACAGGGCGGCGGTGCGTCACCGTTCCTGCCGATGTCACCGACGCCGATCAGGCTGCGGCGATGGTGGATCACGTCGCAGACGTTTTCGGGCGGCTGGATATTCTCATCAACAATGCAGGCCGGGGCTGGCACAGTCCACTGCGCTCCATGCCTCCTGACCGGTGGCGCAAGGATGTCGACCTCAACCTCAATGCAGCCTTCTATTGTTCGCAGGCAGCCTATGGCCAGCTTGTTGTCAGTCCGGCCGGGGTGATCATCAACATCTCGTCGCTTGCGGGCATGCACGGGACGATGGGCGTGGCGGCCTATTCCGCTGCGAAGTCGGGCCTGCAAATGCTCACCCGCGTGGCAGCGGCGGAATGGGGGCACAGGGGCGTGCGCGTCAACGCGGTCGCCTGCGGCATGATCGCGACCCCGCTGGCCCGTGCGAACTGGGCAAAGACTGGGTTCGATGCCGAAACCGCTTCGCGCGGCTTCCCTCTCCGCCGCCCGGGCAGGCCCGAAGAAGTCGCGGAAACGGTCGCATTCCTCGCAAGCGATGCCGCCGCCTATATTACCGGCGAGACGATCACCGTCGCAGGCGGGCCGCAGCTCAAGGGCATGATCGACACGGATTGAGTGTCGGGAAAGCAGGACGAATGGATGACAGCTACGATCCGCCCGAACGCTTCGAAGGCGCGCTGGATCAGCTTCACCAACTGGTGGCTGACCAAGTTGGCTCCGATGATTTCGGCCCGCCGGACTATCTTCCGGGGCTGCGCGTCCTGCTGCAGTCGATGGATTACGATCCCCATTTTACCGAGCAGGGGCGGCGTTATGCCTGGGGGCAGGTCGTCAACACGCTGAAAAGCCGCGTCTATGCCATCAGATCGACGGCACTGAACCCGAATTTCGGCGCGACCGAGATCGCGAGCCCGGTCGTCATTACCGGCATTCCGCGCAGCGGCACCACGGCGCTGCATCGCCTGATGGCGGTGGACCAGCGGTTCCAGGGCCTGCAAAGCTGGCTGCTCGACAGCCCCATGCCGCGCCCGCCAGTGGCGCGCTGGCCCGACTACGCGGAATACCGCAAAACAGTTGCGATCCTCGAAAACCGATACCGCGAAGCGCCGGAAAAGCGGGCGGCCCACAGTATGGCGGCGGAGGATGTCCATGAATGCTGCATGTTGCTGAGTCATGGTTTCACCAGCAACATCCTTAGCTGCGGCTGGTCGGCGGCGACCTATGATGCGTGGCGCATGTCGGCCAACGAAGGCCCTGCCTATCGCTACTACCGGCGCTGCGTCCAGCTGATCGGCAGCAATGATCCGGGCAAGCGCTGGTTGCTCAAGAATCCTGGCCATATCGAACAACTCGACCTTTTGTTTGCCGTGTTCCCGGATGCCAAGGTGATCCAGACCCATCGCGATCCAGCCAAGGCGGTGCCGTCGCTCTGTTCGCTGCTGATGCAGTTGCATCCCGTGTTCGAGAATGACCGGAGAGACCAGCGCGCGCGCATTATGCTGGCGCGCGAAAGCGAGAAATGGGCGAACGCCATACGCCGCGCCGACACCGTACGGACACGTTTCCCTGACCAGGTTCTCGACATCGTCCACGGCGATTTCCATCGCGATCCTGCCGGAGTCATGGAACGCATCTATGCTTTTATCGGGATGGATATGCCGGAGCAGGTGCGCGCTGACATGGCACTGCGTATCGCCGCCAAGCCGGAGATGGCGCATGGCAAGCACCGCTATGACATTGCCGACTTCGGCTTGGCGGCGGGGGAAGTGCGAGAACGGTTCGGCAACTATGTCGAACGCTTCGACCTCATTGAAAGGGGAGCATCACGATGAAGGCTGCCATCTATCCCGGCGCTGGAAGGCCGGTTGTCATCGAGGATATCGCCGAGCCAGAACCCGGACCGGGCGAAATGCTCATCAAAGTGTTGCGCTGCGGAATTTGCGGCACCGATCTGTCCATGACGAAAGGCGAGGCGTGGGACTACGGCGCTGGTGTCCAGTTCGGCCACGAATTTGCAGGCGAGATCGTCGGCCTCGGCAAGGGTGTTGAGGGGTTTCAGCCGGGTGACCGGATCAGCGTGCTCCCATCCGGTGCGTGCGGGCATTGTCCGGGATGTGCCGGTGGTAATCACGTTATGTGCCGTACCGGTGCTGGCGTGGCACAAGGCTTCGCCGAACTGGCCTGTGTGCCCGCCCCGTTGGCTGTCAAACTGCCATCGATCTTGTCGATGGCGGACGGGGCGCTGGTCGAGCCGCTCGCAGTGAGCCTTTACGGGGTGCGCAAATCCGGCCTGCAGGCGGGGGCCGACGTCGTGATTCTCGGCGGGGGCACCGTTGCGCTTTATACGATCTATTGGGCGCGCAGGCTTGGCGCCCGCCGCATTGTAGCCATGTCGCGCTCGGCCCGGCGGCGCGATCTGTGCCTTGCGATGGGGGCTGATGCCTTTGTCCAGTTTGGCGGCAACGAAGCGCCCGAACTGACCAACGTGTTGAGCGGGGGAGCGCCTGCCATCGTTTACGAATGCGTGGGAGCGGAAGGCATGTTGATGAAGGCGGCTATGCATGCCGGTGTCTATGGCAAGGTTGTTTCGCTCGGCTTTTGCACCCGGCCCGACGTGCTGATGCCTGCCATGGCGGCCTATCAATGCCTCACCTACCAGTTCCTGGTCGGATACGAGATGCGGGATTTCCTCTTTATCGCTGAGCAGATGGACAAGGGCCATGTGGACCCGAAGGCAATCATCACCAGCACTGTCGAACTGGCCAAACTCCCCGAAACCATGATGACCCTGCGCGCCCGCAATGCGGAAACAAAGGTCCATGTGGTGTTCGAGTGAACCGGGAGGATTGCATTCGACCGGGACTGCGCCTCCTACGCTTGTGCTGACAAGGCTTGTGGTGGAAGACCTCGCTTTTATACCGCCATTTGCGGACTGCGCGTTCAGCGCCGCACGTCGAAGGATGCGCTGCAATACGGCAAGGAAGAAGTGGTTCTGTTTTCGGCCGAACAGCCGGGTACAAGCTGGTGTTGGCGCGTTGCGGTGGTTGTGTGCAAAGCCCATCCACAGAGTTGCTTTGCCTTTTGGGCAGCGTTCGTGGCGAGGCGCCTGTTGTTGGCAGGGACGATGGATGATGCAAAGCCTCTACGAAAGCCGCCTTAGATAGTGCCGCACTGTTCAAAGTACTGATGCTTCAATCTTGCATTGCCGGACAGGATTGATAGTCCGCCTTCTGGAGTTGGCGGATTGCCGATTCCAGCTGATCGCGCCGGTGCCCCGAGAGGGGCTTAATCGGGAATGCGGTGCGGGGGCGTGCTCCCAAATCCGCGGCTGTCCCTGCAACTGTAAGCGGATAGCGCGATGCACATCGCTCCTTTTAAACAGGGGGCAGCCACTGGGCCGGGCACCAAATCATGCGAGGTCTGGGAAGGCGTGCGTCAAGCTGTGACCCGTGAGCCAGGAGACCTGCCGGCGTCTGGTCGCTCTTGCCCTGGCCCAGGGGATGGCCGCGGCACGGTGAACTCCGTCTGAGCGACGAATGAGCGGCGGGGGCCGCATTGGAGACGTGTGCCGGCCGCCTGTGGCGTGCGGCCGATGCGCGCGCCGGCCCCGGCCTTGTCGCAAGACGCCGGGAGTTTGCATGCGTGATATCGGGATTTCTTTCGAGCAGGCGGACGGCCGCCCCAGGCCCCTCCGCCGCGTCCTCTTCCTTGCGCCGCCGTATCGGCTGGCTGTTCGGCCTGCTGGCCGCGGCCAATGTCGGCGCATGGGCATGGGCGCTATGGCTGTTCCACAGCCAGCCGTTGATGATCGGCACGGCTCTGCTCGCCTGGGGGCTCGGCTTGCGGCACGCTGTCGATGCGGATCATATCGCGGCGATCGACAATGTGACCCGCAAGCTGATGCAGGACGGCCAGCGGCCGGTCACGGTTGGCCTCTGGTTCGCGGCCGGTCATTCCGCGATCGTCATGGCGGCGGCCGTCACGATCGCCCTGACCGCCAGTGCCCTTTCGCAATTCGAGACGTTCGGTCAAATCGGCGGCATGGTCGCGACGACCGTCTCCGTGCTGTTTCTGTTTACCATCGCGGCAATGAACCTGATGATCCTGCGGTCGACATGGAAGACTTTTGCGCATGTGCGCGCTGGCGGGGCCTATGCCGGGGAGGATCTTGATTTGCTGCTGGGAGGGCAGGGGCTGCTGGCCCGCTTTTTCCGGCCGATGTTCCAGCTTATCAGCCGCAGCTGGCACATGGCGCCGCTCGGCTTCCTGTTCGGACTCGGTTTCGATACCGCCACGGAGGTCGCCATTCTCGGGCTTTCCGCCCACCAGGGCGCAAACGGCTTCTCGATCGGGACGATCCTTGTTCTGCCCACCCTGTTCGCGGTTGGCATGGCGCTGGTCGATACCGCGGATGGCGTGGTGATGCTGGGCGCCTATGAGTGGGCCTTCGTGAAGCCGATACGCAAGCTCTACTACAATATCACCATCACGTTGATATCGGTGCTGGTTGCCATCGTTATCGGCGGGATCGAGGCGATGGCCCTGATCGGCGGGAAATTCGGATTGACCGGGGCGCCGTGGGAGGCGGCGGGCGAACTGGGCGAACACTTCAACAGTCTGGGCTTTGCCATCATCGGCCTGTTCGTGTTCTGCTGGATCGCCAGTTTCGCGATCTATCGCTGGCGCCGCTTCGATGAAATCGAGGTCGCCGTCAGGGCATGACGGCCATTGGCGAAGCTGCTGATTTCGGTTAGGGGAGCCTCCGAAGGCGGGAGCGATCCCGTCCTTCGATGATCGCGCCGGTGCCCCGGGAGGGGCTTAATCGGGAATGCGGTGCGGGAGCGTGCTCCCAAATCCGCGGCTGTCCCTGCAACTGTAAGCGGATAGCGCGATGCACATGCCCCTGTCTGAAAAATGGGGCAGCCACTGGATCGCACACGCAGTGTGCATCTGGGAAGGCGTGCATCAAGCTGTGACCCGCGAGCCAGGAGACCTGCCGGCGCACTGGTCGCTCTTGCCTTGATCCAGGGGATGGTCACGGCACGGTAATTCTCCGTCTGGGCGACGAAGCTGTGCGGCTGGGGCTGCACGGCCGCGTGGTTTCGGGTGCCTTTGGCGCGCCCGCCCGTTGTCCGCGCGCCGGCCGGTGTTCTACCGGCAAGCCCCGCCTTTCGTCGTTCCGGCGTGCGGAGGCTTTGAAGTGCCCGATCTGTCAAAGGTGCCTGTCACCATCGTCACTGGTTTTCTGGGGGCGGGGAAGACCACGCTCATCAGGCATCTGATCCGCCATGCGGAAGGGCGCAGGCTGGCGGTGGTCGTCAACGAATTCGGCACGCTGGGCGTCGATGGAGAGATCCTGAAGTCCTGCGCCATTCCCGATTGCCCGGCGGAAAACATCGTCGAACTGGCGAACGGCTGCATCTGCTGCACTGTGGCCGATGATTTCATTCCCACCGTGGAGCAATTGCTGGCGCTCGATCCGCGCCCCGATCATATCCTGATCGAGACATCCGGGCTGGCGCTGCCCAAGCCGTTGCTGAAAGCCTTTGACTGGCCTGCCATCCGCAGCCGGATCACGGTGGACGGGGTGTTGGCTCTGGCCGACGCCGAAGCGGTCGCGGCCCGCCGGTTCGCGCCCGATCTGGCGGAAGTGGAGGCCCAGCGTGCCGCCGACCCCGGGATCGATCACGAAACGCCGCTTTCGGAAGTGTTCGAGGACCAGCTGGCCTGCGCCGATCTGGTGCTGCTGACCAAGGCCGATCTGGCCGGGCCGGACGGCGTTGCCGCTGCCCGCGCGATAATCGCGGCGGAAGCCCCTCGCCCCGTGCCGGTAATCGAGCTTACCGAGGGCGCCGTCGATCCGCGCGTCATTCTCGGGCTGGGTGCGGCTGCGGAGGACGACCTTGCCGCCCGCCCCTCGCATCACGACGGCGCGGACGATCACGAGCACGAGGATTTCGACAGCACGGTGATCGTGCTTGGCGAGATCGCCGACCCGGCCGGTCTTTCCGCGCGGATCGAAACTCTGGCGCGCGATCATGGAATCCTCCGCGTGAAAGGCTACGCGGCGGTGACGGGCAAGCCGATGCGGCTGCTGGTTCAGGCGGTGGGGCCCCGTGTGCGCAGCCACTATGACCGTCCCTGGCGGGCCGGAGAAACGCGGGCGACTTCACTGGTCGCCATTGCCGAGCATGACCGGCTCGACCCGGCAGTCATCCGGAAGGCCTTGCAGGGCTGAACCGCCATGCACGTCATCTTTCGCGAAACCCATGGGCTGGAGGAAACCTCCGCGCCGCAAGATCTGGGGCAAACGCCTGCGGACATGGCGGTGCTGTCGTTCTCTGACAGCGATCTGGGCGCTTTCGCCGAAGGCTGGCAGCAGGCGCGCGGCGCAGGTGAAAAGATGCCGTCGCTGCGGCTCGCCAACCTGGCCGCGCTGACGCACCCGCTATCGGTGGATACCTATGTCGAGCGGACCTTGTCCGGCGCCAGAGCGATCCTGGTCCGGGTGATCGGCGGCATGCCTTACTGGACTTACGGGCTGCAGCAAGTGGAAGCGCTGGCCCGAGCGCACGGGATTGCTCTGGCCGTGCTTCCCGCGGATGGCCGCCCCGACGAACGGCTGGATGCGGTCTCGACCGTGCCGGTCGCCGTGCTGCGGGATCTCACGAAGCTATGCGATGCGGGCGGAGCGGACGCGGCGCAGATGGTGCTTGCACGGCTGGCGCGGGCGGCGGGCCTTTCCGTGAACGAAGAGCGGGGCCTTCGGGCGCTCCCCTTGGTGGGGGGATGGCAGCCGGGCAGCGGCCTCCATTGCCCGGCCGCGTTCGCCCTGTCCCCGCTCGCCGAGTCTCCGCTCGCCGAGTCCCCGTTCGCCATGTCCGCGTCCCGGCCGCGCATCCTTTTGACCTTCTACCGCTCCTATCTTGCCGCGGCCGACCTCGACCCGATCGAAGCGCTATACGCGGCCTTCATGGCGCGCGGTTTCGACGTGCTGGGCTTGTTCGCGCCGTCGCTGAAGGCGGCGGAGGCGCGCGGCTGGATCGACCGCTGGGTGAGAGCGCTGGCCCCGGCCGCGATCGTCAATGCCACGGCCTTTTCGGCGCGCGGCGAAGAGGGCGGCACGCCGCTCGACGGTGCCGGGGTTCCGGTATTCCAGATTGCCCTTGCCACCAACGGGCGGGAGGCATGGGCCGAAGCGGCGCGAGGGCTCTCTCCCGCCGATCTTGCGATGCATGTCGTCCTGCCCGAAGTGGATGGCCGCCTCTTCGCGGGTGTCGCCAGTTTCAAGGAAGCCCGCGCCCGCGATCCCCATCTGCAATTCGCGCGCAGTGCCCATCGTGCGGAACCGGCGCGGATAGAGGCCATTGCGGACCGGGTGGCCGGCTGGATCGCGCTTGGCAAAAAGCCCGCTGCCGAACGGCGGCTGGCGCTGGTGCTGTCGACCTATCCCGGCAAGGCATACCAGATGGCCCATGCCGTGGGGCTGGATGCGCTGGCTTCTCTTGATGCCGTTCTGTCCGATCTGGCCGAAGCAGGATATGATCTGGAAGGGCGCCGGGATGTGATGGCGGACGTTTTCCTGCATAGCCTGAGCTGGCCGGTTGCCGCTTATCGCGAGGCCCTGAAGGCATTCCCCGAAGCCCTGCGTACCGATCTGGCTGCCGCATGGGGAGAGCCCGAGAGCGATCCCGCTGTGTCGGGCGGCGTTTTTCGTTTCACGGCGGTGCGGGCGGGAAAGCTCGTCATCGCGTTGCAACCGGAGCGTGGCCGCTCGGAGAGCCGCGATGCGGACTATCACGATATCTCGCTTTGCCCGCGTCATGCCTATGTCGCCTTCTACCTTTGGTTGCGCGCGGCGCGGATCGACGCGCTCGTGCATCTGGGCGCGCACGGCACGCTGGAATGGCTTCCCGGCAAATCGGTTGCCCTGTCCGAAACCTGCTGGCCCGAGGCATTGACCGGGACATTGCCGGTTATCTATCCCTTCATCGTCAACGATCCGGGTGAGGCCGGGCAGGCCAAACGCCGGATCGGTGCGGTCACCATCGGCCATGCGCCGCCGCCGCTGACACCGGCTGGGACCGGTAGCGGGCTGGGCCGGATCGAAGCGCTTCTCGATGAATTCTCCAATGCCGATGGCCTCGATCCCGCGCGGCGTGACCGTCTGCAATCGGCTATTCGTGCGGAAGCGGAGGCCCTGGGGCTCGAAGCCGAACTGGGGCTGGACCGTGCCACCACGCTGATCGAGGCCATTACCCGGATCGACCGGTTCGTGTGCGATGTGAAGGAAAGCCAGTTCGGCGATGGCCTGCACGTATTCGGACGCGGCGAGCAGGGGGAGGCGGAGCGTGCGGGACTGCTGGCGGCGCTGGACGGGCGGCGGGTCGCGCCCGGTCCGTCTGGTTCTCCCTGGCGCGGACGGGCCGATGTGTTGCCGACAGGGCGAAACCTCTATGCCGTCGATCCGCGCGCCATTCCTTCGCGCACGGCTCATACCCAGGGTGTGACGCTGGCCGGGGAACTGATCCGGCACCACCTTCAGGATCAGGGGGAATACCCGCGCGGGCTGGTGGTGGATCTTTGGGGTTCGGCGACGATGCGCACGGCGGGCGAGGAATTCGCCATGGCGCTTCATCTGCTTGGCGCGAAACCGATATGGGACCATGGATCCGAACGGGTGACGGGCGTGGAGATCCTTCCGCTCGCGATGATCGACCGGCCGCGCATCGATGTGACCTTGCGGGTCTCGGGTCTGTTTCGCGATGCTTTCCCGACATTGGCCGTGCTGTTCGGGCAGGCGGTGGAGGCTCTGCGTCTGCGCGACGAAGAGCCCGAGTGGAATCCCTTCGCGGGCAAGGCTGCAAGTCCGCGTGTCTATGGCCCGCGTCCGGGCAGCTATGGGCTCGGTCTGGATGATGCGGCGGACACTTATACCGATGAGGCGCGCCGGGCGGCGGGGGAAGCATGGCTGGCGGCTTCCGCCCATGCGTTCGGCGCGGAAGATACATATGATCCGGAAGGGCTGCGGGCCCGCGTCGCCGGGGCGGATGCCTTTGTGCACTTGCAGGATCTGCCCGAAACCGACCTGTTGCTGGCCGCAGACTATGCCGCGCATGAGGGCGGTTTTGCGGCCGCGAAGGCCGTCACCGGGGGCGAGGCGGTGCTGTACCATCTCGACAACCGCGATCCCGCCCGTCCGGCGGCGCGCACGCTGACCGAGGAAGTGGCCCGCGTCGTGCGGGCGAGGGCAGCCAATCCGCGCTGGGTTGCGGGCATGATGCGCCACGGCTTTCGCGGCGGGGCGGAACTGGCGGCGACGCTCGATCATCTCGGTGCCTTCGCGCACCTTGCCGGAGGCGTGCCGCCGCAACTCTTCGACCTCTACCACGATGCCACGCTGGGGCAGGCCGAAGTGCGCGAATTCCTGCAACGCGAGAACCCCGGGGCGCTGGCGGCGATGGAAGCCCGCTTTGCCGCGCTTCATGCCGCGGGCCTTTGGCAAACCCGGCGCAATTCGATCCTTGCCCATCTGCAGGTGCCGGAATGAAGGGTTTCGTGGTGAAAGGGTGGTGCCCGGATGCGTGGCACCCGATGGAGGCAGGCGACGGCCTGATCGTGCGGGTGCGGCCCCGGCTTGGCCGTCTGGACCGGGCGCAGGTTCTGGGCCTGTGCGATGCGGCGCGAACATGGGGCAATGGCCTTATCGACGTGACCAGCCGGGCCAACCTGCAGATCCGGGGCGTGGGCGAGAGCACGTGGCAGCCGCTGGTGGACCGGCTGGTGGCGCTGCGGCTGACAGATCCCGATCCCGTCAGGGAGGGGCGGCGCGCCATCCTTGCCGCGCCCCGGTGGCAGCTTGGGGACGATACCGAGCGGATTGCGCGCGATCTGGCGGAGCGGCTGGACGAACTGCCGGTCCTGTCCGGCAAGATGGGGTTCGCAATCGATGCGGGACCGGCCCCGGAACTCTTGGGCGAAGCGGGTGATTTCCGGATCGAGCGCGGCCAGCATGGCGGGTTGATCCTGCGCGCCGACGGGCGGGCTACCGGTGTTGCCGTGCCCCATGGCGAGGAGGCCGCCCGGCTTGTCGCGCTGGCGCACTGGTTCGCGAAAAGCGGCGGCATCGTGGCGCGGCGCATGGCCCGGCACCGGGCCGGCCTGCCTGACTGGGCGCGGGGAGACGTGCCACCGGCGGCCCCCGCACCGCGCATCGCACCGGGCCTTTCGCCGCTGGGAGCGGCGTGGGGCATTCCCTTCGGGCAGGTCGAGGCGGACACATTGGCCGGGCTGGTAGCGGCTCCGCAGGTTTCGGCCCTGCGCTTCACGCCCTGGCGTGTCGTGCTGGCGGAAGGCGCCGTGCCGGTAGTCATGGACGGTTTGCTGAACGATCCCGCCGATCCCCTGCTGCGCGCGGATGCCTGTCCCGGTGCGCCGATGTGCCCGCAGGCCAGTGTCGAGACCCGCGATCTCGCCCGGCGAATTGCGCGCCATGTGGCGGGCCGCCTGCATGTATCCGGTTGCGCCAAGCACTGTGCCGCCCCCCGGCGCGCGCGCCAGCGGGGCGATGCCACGCTGACGGGCCGCGATGGCCGGTACGATCTTTCGGGCGCAGGGCCTGAGCGCCACGCGCTCTGCCGGGACGACGTTCTTGCCCATTTCGGAGCATCCTGATGCCGCATGTCTATGAAACCGATGGCGCGGCGATCTATCGCCAGTCCTTCGCCACGATCCGCGCCGAGGCCGACCTTGCCCGCTTCACAGCCGACGAGGAACCGGTTGCCGTGCGGATGATCCATGCCGCGGGCATGGTCGAACTGGCCGCCCATATCCGTTTTTCGCCGGACTTTGTGCAGGCCGCGCGCGTGGCGCTGGGGGAGGGCGCGCCGATCCTGTGCGATGCCCGCATGGTTTCCGAAGGGATCACGCGCACGCGCCTGCCTGCGGGCAATGCCGTTCACTGCACGCTCCACGCACCGGACGTGCCGGGGCTGGCCGCGGCGATGAGCAATACCCGCTCCGCCGCCGCGCTGGAACTGTGGCGGCCGCATCTGAAAGGTGCGGTGGTGGCGATCGGCAATGCGCCGACCGCCTTGTTTCATCTGCTCAACATGCTGGAAGACCCGGCCTGCCCGCGCCCTGCGGCCATTGTCGGCTGCCCTGTCGGTTTCGTGGGCGCGGTGGAATCCAAAGCGGCGCTATGGGCCGCATCTCCCGTTCCCTGCTGCATGGTAGAGGGGCGGCTTGGCGGCAGCGCGATCACTGTGGCGGCGATCAACGCGCTTGCGAGCCGCGCCGAATGAACGCGCCGGTCATCTGCGGCACGATCCATGGCGTCGGGCTGGGCCCCGGCGCGCCGGACTTGTTGAGCGTGCGGGCGGACCGGCTTGTGCGTTCGGCGCGCCATGTCGCCTATTTCCGCAAGGCGGGAAGGCCCGGGCAGGCCCGCCGTATTGCGGAGGGCATGCTGCACCCCGATGCCATCGAGATCGCGATGGAATATCCGGTGACGACGGAAATCCCCGTTTCCGATCCGCGCTACAAGGCCTGCCTTTCCACTTTCTACGAAGAATGCACTGGCCGCCTCCGCTCGCTGGCGCTGGCGGGGGAGGATGTTGTCGTGCTGTGCGAGGGCGATCCGTTTTTTTACGGCTCGTTCATGCACCTGCATGCCCGCCTTTCGGGTGAGGTGCCGGTGGAAGTGGTCCCCGGGATCACCGGCATGTCCGGCGCTTGGAACGCCACCGGCGTGCCGATCACCTGGGGCGATGATGTGCTGACAGTGCTGACGGCAACGCTGCCCGAAGCCGAACTGGCGCGGCGGATCGCCGATACCGATGCACTCGTCGTCATGAAGATCGGCCGCAACCTGCCCAGGCTGCGCCGCGCGGTTGCCGCCGCCGGGCGGGAAGAGGATGCCTGGCTGGTCGAACATGCTGCCATGCCCGGCCAGCGGGTGACTCGTCTGGCGGAGGCGGAGGGCGTGACGCCGTACTTCTCGATCCTGCTGATCCACGGGCAGGGGAGGCGTCCGTGAGCGCCGGAACAACGAGCGGCTGGCTGGCCATCGCCGGATTGGGGCCGGGAGACGAAGCGCTGGTGACGCCCGAGGTGACGGCCGCGCTGGCCGGGGCGAGCGATGTTATCGGCTATATCCCCTATGTCGCCCGCATCGCGCCGCGCGAGGGGCTGACACTGCATCCGTCCGACAACCGGATGGAACTGGAGCGGGCCGTGCATGCCCTGGAACTGGCGGCGCAGGGACGGCGCGTGGTGGTCGTCTCCTCCGGCGATCCCGGCGTGTTCGCCATGGCCGCCGCCGTCTTCGAAGCGCTGGAGGCCGGTCCGCGCTACTGGCGCGATATCGATATCCGCGTCATGCCCGGCATCACTGCCATGCTGGCCGCCAGCGCGCGGGCCGGGGCTCCGTTGGGGCACGATTTCTGCGCCATCAACCTTTCGGACAACCTCAAGCCCTGGGCCCTGATCGAGAAACGGCTGCGGCTGGCGGCGGAGGCCGATTTCGCCATGGCTTTCTATAACCCGCGCTCCAGGGCCCGGCCCGAGGGCTTCGCACGCGTACTGGACGTGCTGCGCGAGACTTGCGGTCCGGAGCGCCCGGTCCTGTTCGCCCGTGCCGTTTCGACGCCTCGGGAAGACTTGCGGATCGTCCCGTTGGGCGAAGCCTGCCCCGAAATGGCGGACATGCGCACTGTGGTGATCGTGGGATCGAGCCGGAGCAGAATCATCGAGCGGACGGCTGGACCGGTCCTCTACACGCCCCGTTCGGCGGTGGAGGCGGCGGCATGATTCAGCCAGCGCATCACTTCCGCCGGATCGTGCACTTCCCGTCCCAGGGGCACGCAGGGGCGTTCGATCATGATCACCGGCAGGCCAAGTGCGCGCGCGGCGATCAGCTTGGCCTGCGCCCCGCTGCCCCCGGCGTTCTTGCAGACCACCACCTCGATCCCGTGTTCGCGCATCAGCGCAGCGTCACCTTCGGGCGTGAATGGCCCGCGATCGATGACAAGACTGTGGCGGGGCAAGGAGGGCATGGTTTCGGGCGCATCCACGAAGCGCAGCAGGTAATGATGCTGGGGGCACGCGGCGAACGCTTCCACATGCATTCGGCCCAGCGCCAGCATCACCCGGCGGGCCGGTCCGCCGAGAGCTGCAATCGCGGCATCAATGCTTTCGGCGGGTTGCCAGCGATCGCCCGGAACCGGCGTCCAGGCGGGACGCGTAAGGGTGATGTGGGCAATGCCTGCAAGCCGGGCAGCCTCGATCGCGTGTGCGCTCATCGTCGCGGCAAAGGGATGCGTTGCATCGACCAGATGCGTCACGCCGTGCTCGCGCAGATAAGTGGCCAAACCGGAGACGCCGCCGAAGCCGCCCACGCGCACCGGAACCGGCTGGGCGCGGGGCGTGGCCGTGCGGCCGGCATAGCTGAGCGTCGCGGACACCCCCGCCTGCGCCAGCATCCGGGCCAGCGCGCTGGCTTCGGTGGTGCCGCCCAGCAGGAGCACGTTTGGCGTGGCTGAGACTATGACGGACACTCCCTGGTTGACGATCGTCGGCATCGGCGAGGATGGGGCGGACGGCCTTTCTCTTGCCAGCCGGGAAGCGCTGGCAAGGGCCGAACTGGTTATCGGTCCATCGCGGCACCTCTCGCTGCTGCCTGCGCTTAATTGCCCGGCGATCGAATGGCCAGTGCCCTTTGCCGAAGGGATCGAACGGGTGATGGCCCATCGCGGCAAGCGGGTGGTTGTGCTGGCTTCGGGCGATCCGTTCTGGTTTGGACTGGGGACATCGCTGATCCGCCGATTGGAACCCGGCGAATGGGCGGCGCGTCCGGTGCCTTCGACTTTCTCGTTGTGCGCCGCGCGGCTGGGCTGGCCTGTGCAGGCGACAGCATGCCTGGGGCTCCATGCCGCGCCGCTTTCGCGTCTGCGCCCGCATCTTGCGCCGGGGCAGAAGATACTGGTTCTTGCGCGGAACGGCGACGCGGTGAAGGCATTGGCGGACTACCTGATAGGCCAGGGCTTCGGCGCTTCGCGATTGCATGTGCTGGAAGCCTTGGGCGGGCCCCGCGAACGCGTGCGGCAGGCCCGCGCCGATGCGCTGGCATTCCCCGATGTCGTGCATCCGGTTGCGGTCGGGATCGATTGTGCCGGGACCGGCACGGCGCTGCCCCGCGCCTCGGGCCTGCCTGATGGCTTGTTCGATCATGACGGTCAGATCACCAAGCGCCCGATCCGCGCCTTGACCTTGTCCGCGCTCGCCCCGGTTCCGGGTGAGACCTTGTGGGACATCGGCGCGGGATCGGGTTCAATCGGGATCGAGTGGCTGCTCGCGCATCCTGCCAACCGGGCCTTTGCGATCGAGGCCGATCCCGTCCGCGCCGAACGCGCCCGCGTTAATGCCGCCGGGCTGGGCGTGGACCGGCTGGAGATTATCTCCGGACGTGCGCCCGATGTCCTGCCTGACGGCGTTCCTGATGCGGTGTTCGTCGGCGGCGGGCTTTCGCATGCCTTGCTGGAGGCGCTGTGGTCGCGTTTGCCCGCGGAAACGCGGCTGGTGGCCAATGCCGTCACTCTGGAATCCGAAGCGCTGCTCGTGCAGTGGCAGAGTGACAAAGGCGGGGACTTGCTTCGTCTGGAACTGGCGAGCGCTGCACCGCTCGGCAGCCGTAGAGGGTGGCGGGCAAGCTATCCGGTCGTACAGTGGAGCGTCGCGTTGTGATCGTGGCCGGTTTCGGATTTCGTCATGGCGCGGGGCTGCCGTCACTCCGGGCGGCCTTCGTCCTTGCACAGCAGGGCCGCGTTCCCGTTACGCAGCTTGTCACCGTGAGCGACAAGACGGCTGCATTGGCACCTTTGGCGGCCCTGCTGGGGCTGCCTTTGACAGGCGTACCTGCCGATGTTCTGGCTTGTGCAGCCACGCTCACCCGCTCTGCCGCCAGCCTTGCCGCATGGGGCACCGGCAGCGTGGCCGAGGCCTGCGCGCTGACCGCCGCCGGGCCGGGCGCGCGCCTGCTGGGGCCGCGCTGCATTTCCTCAGACCGCATGGCGACTTGCGCCCTTGCAGAAGGATTCGTTTCATGACCGTGCATTTCATTGGCGCCGGCCCCGGCGCGCCCGACCTGCTGACGCTTCGCGGCCGCGACCTGATCGCGGCTTCCCCGGTCTGCCTCTATGCCGGATCGCTGGTTCCCGCCGCCGTGCTGGAGCACTGCCCGCCCGGCGCGCGGATCGTCAACACCGCGCCGCTCGATCTCGATGCGATCATGGCGGAGATGGCCGCCGCTCACGAAGCAGGGCTGGATGTGGCGCGGTTGCACTCGGGCGATCTTTCCGTCTGGTCCGCGATGGGCGAGCAGGTGCGGCGGCTTCGCGCCATGGACATTCCCTTCACGGTAACGCCGGGCGTTCCCGCTTTCGCGGCGGCGGCAGCGGTGCTGGAAACGGAATTGACGCTGCCGGGACTCTCGCAATCGCTGGTCCTCACCCGCACGTCAGGCAGGGCCAGTGCCATGCCTGCGGGCGAAAACCTGCCCGCCTTCGCGGCGACAGGCGCGACGCTGGCCATCCATCTTTCGATCCACAATCTGGCCCGCGTCGTGGAAGAGCTGACGCCGGCCTATGGGGCGGATTGCCCCGTTGCCGTCGTCTGGCGGGCGAGCTGGCCGGATCAGCGTATCGTCAGGGCCAGGCTGGAAACGATCGAACAGGCCGTTGCAGGCAGCATGGAACGTACGGCCCTGATCGTGGTCGGGCGGGTGCTTGCGGGGGAAGGCTTCGCCGAAAGCTGCCTCTACGCACCGGGTTATGATCGCCGTTTCCGCCCGCAAGATGCCTCGTCGCGTTTTGCCGGAGCGGGCGAATGAGCATGCCGGAGCCGATAGTCGCTGGGCGGCGGCGCTGATGATCGAACTCGATCTCATCGGTATCGGCACAGGCAACCCGGATCACCTGACCGGTCAGGCTATCCGGGCAATGAACGAGGCGGACCTGATCCTGCTGCCGCGCAAGGGCGATGCAAAGTCCGACCTGATCGACCTCAGGCGTGGCATTTGCGCCAATGTACTCACCAGTTCCACGCGGGTTGTCGAATTCGATCTTCCCGTCCGCGATGCAGCCGGCGATTATCATGAGGCCGTCGGCGAATGGCACGATGCCATCGCCGCCGCATGGAAAACCCGGATTGCCCTGCACTTGCCCGATGGGGGCCGACTGGCGTTGCTCGTCTGGGGCGATCCCTCGCTTTATGATAGCAGTTTGCGGATCTCGGAAAAGCTGCGGGCAGGGGGCATGGCGATCGATGTTCGCGTGCTGCCCGGCATCACCAGCATTCAGGCGCTCACTGCCGCCCATGCCATCCCGTTGAATGCGCTGGCGGAGCCGGTCATCATCACCACCGGCCGGAAACTGCGCGAACACGGCTGGCCGCAAGACGCGGACAGCGTCGTCGTCATGCTCGATGGCGGCTGCGCTTTCGATACGCTGGATCCGCAGGGCATCGAAATCTGGTGGGGGGCCTATCTGGGCATGGCGCGGCAAGCGCTCGTCCACGGCCCCTTGGCCAAAGCCGCCCCCCGGATAGTCGAAGCACGCAAGGCGCTGCGAGAGCGGCACGGCTGGATCATGGATTCCTATCTGATGCGAAGAGACATGCGCCATGGAACCTGAAACACATTCCCGGCCAGGTCGAGAGCGATTGTGACAATCTCTGGCTTGACCGCTCTCTTGCGTGGATCGTTCCAGCCCCACCTTGGCCGTCGGAGGGCGGCCACACTATCAAAGCCCCAAATATCTTGACGACGGACCGGGCGGTCAAGAGAGCTTGCCGGACTGCGGGAGACCTATGCCGCGCGGCTCCCGCAGTCTGACGGTCAGAAACTCGCCTGGATCGAGGTGTAAAAGAAGCGTCCTTCCGCGCTCGCCAGGGTGGCGTCATAGCCATAAGTCGCATCGAGGAACGGCGGCTTGGAATCCAGCAGGTTGCGTACGCCGAAGCGGATCCGGCTGCCTTCGACGGGGCCGTCCTGGAACGTATGCTGGAGGTAGAGGTTCATGGTGAACCAGTCGTCCACCTTCCAGTACTCGCCGGTCTCGTCCTGCACGACGCCGGTGTCGTAGTAAGAGCCGACATAGCGTCCGAACAGACCGGCTGCCCAGCCGCCCTTCTTCCAGGTGAGCGTGCCCGAAGCCTGCCACTTGGGGCGGCCGTCCTGCTCGATGAGATCGCCCACGGCTTCAAGCGGGATACTGTCCCCCAGTACCGACTGGATGAGCTGCGCCTGTCCGGACAGCCCCTGGTATGCCTTGTCGAGGTAGGAGGCATTGAGCTTGATGTCGAACGTGCCGAGCGGGGTTTCCGGCGGCTGGTAGTAGACGCCGAAGTCGATCCCCGCGCTGGTCCGCGTGTCGAGGTTGGTGAAGACGTCGTCGATCTTGTCGATCTCGCCGATCGGATCGAGGCCGCTGCCCTGGTAGAAGTCGATATCGTCCGCCGTCGGGCTGGTGCGGTGGATGCCCGCCAGCCCGCCGTTGCCCTGAAGACGCGAGACGTAATCGAGCGCGGCGATGTTCTCGGCCCCGAAAATGCCGACGAGATTGCGCTGCTTGATGTGCCAGTAGTCCACCGTGAAGGTCCAGCGCCGGGATGGCGTGAACACCGCGCCGATCGAATAGCTCGCGTTCTTCTCGGGCTTCAGGTCGGAATTGCCGTAGCGGCGCTCCTCCACCCGATCATTGCCCGAGCAGGCCCCCAGACTGGCGATGTCCCCCTTGTTTACGCTCGCCTGGCAACGGTAGTAGTCGATCACGGTGCTGACGCGGGTGGTCACTTCGGTGTTGAGCTGCTCTAGGTTGGGTGCGCGGAATCCCTCGGCATAGGAGGCGCGGATCTGCAACTGATCGAAGGGATACCAGGAGGCCGCGAACTTGGGGCGGAACACGCTGCCGACATCGGAATAATGCTCATAGCGCCCGGCGACCTGCAGGTTGAGCGCGCGCACCAGCGGCACGTTCATGTCCCGGCTGACGAGCGGGATCGCCAGTTCGGAGAAAGCCGAGAAGACATTGCGCGAACCGCTTGAATCGTCCGCGACGCTCGATCCCATGATGTCCGACTGGTTGATCATCTCGCCGCTGACGGCATCGATGTAGTTGATCGTGCCGTCGAGGCGGTCGTCGTAGTCTTCGCTGAAGCTGGTGCGCCGCCATTCGCCGCCCAGCGCGAGCCCGGCATCGCCGCCGGGAAGCGAGAGGAAGCTTCCGTTCGAAACCTTGAAATCGGCCAGTGCGAGCGTGGTTTTGCCATGGCGGGTGACGTCCACAAGGAAACTGTCGATGGTGTCCTGCGGGTTGGGTGTCGCATCGCCCCAGTTCGGGGCGGCGGGATTCGCGCCGTTGAAGGGATTGTAGGCGCTGGAGTCGGTGCGGTTGAGCGCTGCGCTGAACAGCGTGTTGCTGACCCGGTCGAAAGTCACGTCCTTGGTGGTGGCTTCCGAATAGAGCGCCGCGGTATCCCAGTCCCAGTTGCCGATGGCACCGCGAAAACCGCCGAGCAGGCGGAAGGATTCGTTGTCCACCCGGATATGGCGGGGACCGGCATCGACGACACGGTAATTGGTAAGCGTGACGTCGAGCCCTTCGTCGGGAATGCCGTATCCATCGATGCGGTTCGCATTGCCCGCAGCGCCCAGCGGATTCCAGTAGGCATCCCGGGAAATGTTGAACCGCGCGGAGCTCAGGATCGAGGATTCACCCCGGTATTCGTCGGTCCGGGCACGGTAGTAGCCCAGCTCCGAATAGAATTCGAAATCGCCGAAATCGTGGGTGATGAAGGCAAAGGCATTGCCGCGCTTGACGCCCGGCGACATCGTGCGCGACTGGTTGATGTTGTAGCGCAGGGCACGCGGCAGGCTGCCGTCGGCAATGCACAGGCCATCGCCGAGCGCGCCGCTGCATCCGCTCGCGGTGGCGGGCTGGATGTGAAAAACACCGCCCGAACTGGTCAGGCCCGCAACGCCCTCCGACGCGGTGAACTGGCCCCAGGGCGTGCTGCTTGAGCGGTTGTCGAAGCTGGTGTCTCCGGCAAAGGCAGTGTCTTCCACGAATCCGCGCCTGTCGCTCGCCCCGGCATAGCCGAGCTCGCTGGCCCAGACCCTGGTGGCCTTGTAGTAGCTCAGCGACAGGGAGACATGGGTGCGCCCTTCGTTGAAAGTCCAGCCTCCTTGCAGGTTCCCCGAGAATTTCATCTTGTCGGTGTTCTCCGCGAAGCCCATTTCGCCAGTCACGCGCAGGCCTTCGAAGCTGTCGTCGAGCACGGTGTTGATCACGCCTGCCACCGCGTCCGAACCGTAGATCGCCGAGGCGCCGTCGTGCAGGACTTCCATGCGCTTGATCCCGTTGACCGGGAGCGTGTTCATGTTGACGGTGGAGACGGGCACCGAATCCTCCGTCTGGGTGCCCGGATGCTGTACAAGGCGGCGGCCGTTGAGCAGGACCAGCGTGTTGCCCGAACCGATGCTGCGCAGGTTGACCGAGGCAACGTCGCCGCGGGCGGAGTGAACGCCGCCCGATACGGTGTCCGTGCCGTTGAAATCCATCGTGCCGTTCGCCGGAAGCGCCTGGAGCAGATCGGCGGCGGACGTGGGGGCGATGGCGTCGATATCGTCGCCGGTTACCACCGAGACGGGCAGCTCGCCTGCGGTTTTGAGGTTCTTGATCTGCGAGCCGACGACGACGATCTCGCTGGCGATGGCCTCGTCCGAAGCCGGACCAGAAACGGGAGCCGCCGTCTGGGCATGGGCGGCAAGCGGCATGCCGGTAAAACATGTGGTAATCAGCAGGCCGGCCCGGAACCGGTTGGAACGTGCAAACAAGGTCATGGTATTCCCCCCTGGATGGTGGTTCTTGTCAGTCCTGCGTGGGAGCTGACACAAATCTGAAACAGTGATCCGGGATTCGGCGATGACCGTCCAATGATGGTAGTTCCCCGCCATATAACCTTAGTCTATGAACTCAAGATCGTCAGAAACGGGAGCGAAATGTGCGTCTGCGCCACATCGAGATATTTCACGCGGTCTACGAGCAGGGATCGGTCAGTGAGGCCGCGCGCGTCCTCAATGTCTCGCAGCCTTCGGTCAGCAAAGTCCTGCGCCATGCCGAAGACCAGCTTGGCTATGATCTTTTTCAGCGCACCAAGGGCCGCCTCATCGCGACCGAGGCCGCGCATGAACTCTTTGCGGAAGTGTCCGAAGTCTACAGCCGGCTGGGGCGGCTTTCGCGCGCGGCCCGCAATATCGGTGCGCGCAAGGGCGGGCACCTGCGGCTGGCGGTCCTGCCTTCGCTCGGGCTGGCCATGGCGCCGCAGGCCGTGGCGCGGATGCGGCACCGGAACCCCGAGGTGACGTTTGAGATCACCACGCTGCACAGCCGCGAGGTGGAGCGCAGCCTGTTCGAGCGGGAGTGCGATGTGGCCATCGGCTACAGGGTCCTGCGCCAGACGCCGCTGCGCCAGATTCCCCTGGGCAGCGCGGGACTGGTGCTGGTCTCTCCAAGCGGGCAGTTCGGTCCGGCCGACGAGCCGGTGCCGATGGAAGCGCTCAACGGGCGCGACTTCATCGGCCTTCGCGACAGCGGGCCGCTGGCCGATGTCTTCGTGAACGAGCTGACCCGCCTCGCCATCGCGCCGCACGAAGTGGTGACGTCGCATACATACTACACCGCGATGGCGCTGGTGCGCGAAGGGCAAGGTGTCACGGTGACCGATGCCTACACCGCGGCGGCACTCAGCGGGCCGGACCTGTCCTACTACCGCCTCGATCCCGACGTCAGCGCGCCGGTCAATGCCATAACCCTGGAAAATCCGCCCGCAGCGGCACTGATAGCCCAGTTCGTGGAAGCGATGCGTGCAGTCCTCGTCGAAGCCGGGGAGGGCGGTCTGGCGGAAAAGGCATCATAGCCATGGGTTATGCCCCGGCCAAGAACCCGACATTGTCTCGCTGCGGCCAAGGCGCCACACCGGACTTTCCTCGTTTCCTGTGTTGCGTGCCATGCCCAACGCGAAAGATCTGCCTTTGACTCCCCTTTTCCCTGACCGCTCCGGGCCCTTCCTGACTGCGCGCACCGCGTTCGCCCGGCGTGTGCTGATCGGGATGGCCGTGCTCGCCGGCGGTCATGCCGCGCCTGGCGCCGTCGCCGCGCAGGACGGGCGGGTAGCGGCGATCCGGTCCGTGCTGGCTGGCGGCGCGGCGGAGGAAGCGCCCGGCTGCGTCATGGGGCAATTTGCCGAAGGGCGCACCGTGCGCATTGTTTCGCAGGGGGAGGCCGACCTGGCCGCGCACCGCCCGCTCGATGCCGATACGCTGTTCTACGGCGCCTCGCTTTCCAAGCAGTTCACGGCGCTGGCCGCGGCCACGCTGATTGTGCAAGGCAAGCTGGCGCTGGAGGACGACGTGCGCCGCTATCTGCCCGAACTGCCGGCCTATAGCCGCCCCGTCACTGTCGCGATGCTGATGCACCATACCTCGGGGATCCGCGATTCGCTCTCGTTGCTGCGCATGGCGGGGCTGGCGGACGTGGGGCAGGCGAGCAAGGCGCAGGCGCTCGGCCTCCTGTTCCGGCAGCGTGACACCGCCTTCGAGCCAGGCAGCGCTTACAGCTATTCGAACGGCGGCTATCTTCTCCTCGCCGAGATCGTCGCGCGGGTCTCCGGGCGCCCGTTCGCGGACTATGCGCGCGACGCGGTCTTCGCACCGGCGGGGATGCCCAACGCCTATTTCCTGGATGACGGGACCCCGCGGAAGGGCGCGCTCGCACACGGCTATCTGCCGGAGGCCGGGGGATACGCGGTGCGTGATACTTTCCCCCGCTTCTCGGGATCGGGCGGGCTTATGCTTTCCATGGCGGACATGGCCGCATGGGAGGCGGACGTGGCCCGCAATCACCGGGTCTGGACACCGCAGGTCGCGCAGATTCTGCTGACGCCGGGGCGCTTCAATGACGGCACGGTCATCGATGACGGCAAGGGGCTGTCCTACGGCGGAGGGTTGCATATCGGCCGCAAGGGGGGCGAGCGCGTCATCCGGCACGGCGGCTCGGCCGAGGCGTTCAAGCACGCCTACCTCCGGCTGCCGGACCGGGGGCTGTCGTTCGCGCTGCTGTGCAACCGGGGCGACCGGAAGGCGAGCGCGACGCTGGCCGCGGCCATGCGTGCCGCTGGCGTCCGCCCGCCCGGCCAGCCTGTTCGCCCGCAGGCCGGGCTCTATCACTCCGACGAATTGAACGCGGACTACGCGCTGGTCCGGGAGGGAGACGGGCTTGCCGTCACGATCACGTCTCCCCTGACGGACCGGCCACGGCGCCTGCACTTCACGGCCCGGGACGATGGCCGTTTCCATGCAGGCCCGATGAGCCTGGCTCCGTCCGGCGATCCGGAACGCCTCGTGCTTCGCCGGGGGCGCTCGGGCGAGCTGGTCCTGATCCGCACTGCCGAAAGGAAACCCCGATGAGTGCCCGCAGATATCGGAACGTCGCGCTTGCAGTGCTCGCCGGCAGCGGCGCGGTGCAGCCCCTTGGCGCAAGCGAGGGAGCGGCGGTGCCCGGGAAGGTAACGGTGATCCGCGGCGGCACGATCTATGACGGCAGTTCCACCAGTCCGGTGCTGGGCGACGTGGTCCTGCGCGGCGATACCATCGTCTATGCCGGCACCGCGCGCGCAGTGCCGGAAGGCGCGCGGGTGATCGATGCGAAGGGTATGATCGTGGCTCCGGGCTTCATCGATCCGCATACCCACGCCCAGCGTTTTCTCGACAGCGAGGGAGGGGAGGGGCGGCTCAACCTGCCCTGGCTGATGCAGGGGGTGACGACGATCTTCTCGGGCGTCGATGGCGGTGGAACGCCCGAAGTGAAGGCTTTCCTGGACGATGTTGAAGCGCGCACTTTCGGCACCAACGTAGCCGCTTATGTCGGCTTCGGCCCCGTGCGCCGGGCCGTGCTGGGCCATGACGACAGAGCTCCCGATGCGGCGGAACTGGCACGGATGAAGGGGCTTGTCGCCAAGGGAATGTGCGAAGGCGCGCTGGGTCTCTCGACCGGACTGTTCTATGCCCCGCAGAGCTTTTCGAAGACCGGCGAGGTCATAGCGCTGGCGCGTGAGGCCGGTAAGCGCGGCGGCATCTACGATACCCACCAGCGCGACGAGGCGACTTATACCATCGGCGTCGCCAAGTCGGTGGAAGAAGCGATCACCATTGGCCGCGAGGCGGGGCTTCCTGTGCACTTCGCCCATATCAAGGTGCTCGGCGTCGACGTGCAGGGCTCCGCGGGCCGGATTATCGCGCAGATCGAAAAGGCCCGGGCCGAGGGGCAGAACGTGACGGCGGATCAGTATCCCTGGGAAGCCTCGGGCACGAGCCTTCAGGCCGCGTTGCTGCCCGGCTGGGCGCAGGACGGCGGACGGCGCGCTCTGCTCGGGCGGCTGGACGATCCCGCCACGCTGGCGCGGATCAGGAAGGCCATGGCCGAAAACATGCGCCGCCGTGGCGGCCCGCATGCGCTTTTGCTGACGAACCCCGGCCATGAATGGACGTCGCTGCGGCTGGACGAGATCGCCGCGCGCTGGCAGATCGATCCGCTCGATGCCGCTGTCCGCATCATTCGCGACGGGGACCGTTCGGGCAAGCTGGTCTCCTTCAACATGGCTGAAAGCGATATCGCCGCCTTCATGCGCCAGCCCTGGGTGGTGACGAGTTCGGACGGTTCGGAAGGCCATCCCCGGATGTATGCCAATTTCCCGCGCAAATACGCAAAGTACGTCAGGACCGACGGCTTGATCGATCTGGCGACTTTCATCAACAGCAGCACCGGCCGCACCGCGGACATGTTCGGGCTGGCGGACCGGGGCTACCTGAAAGCGGGGTACAAGGCCGATGTCGTGGTGTTCGATCCCGGCAAGTACCGGCCCGTGGCGACGTATACCTCTCCGCGAGAGCTGACGGTGGGTGTGGACAGCCTGTTCGTGAACGGCAGGGCGGCGATCCTGCATGGCAAGCCGACGGGGATCGCGGCAGGCAGGGCGATCCGCCACCACCCGCCGCCCGGCACCTGCCCGTCCTGACCCGGACAGCCGGTCTGGACCTGGAGGCCTTCTGTCCGCTCGCGCGGCAGTGACGCATGACGATGAGGAATACGATGGAATATTCGCGGCCCGCGAAGGGAAATGCGTGCCTGCCGGGCGCTGCGGCCAGCACGGGCGGAGAGGAGGAGGCCGAGGTTGACGTCGCCGTTCTGGGCGCGGGCGTGGTGGGAGTATGCACGGCCTATGCGCTGGCCCGGCGCGGGCTGTCGGTCGCGATTGTCGAGCGCCGCGAGGAGCCGGGGCTCGGCACGTCCCATGCCAATGGCGCGCAGCTCAGCTATGCCTATGCCGACGCGCTCGCGCAGCCTTCGCTGTGGCGCAAGATGCCCGGCATGCTGGCGGGGCTGGACCCGTCGTTTCGCCTGCACCTCTCGCCGGACCCCGGCTTCCTGCGCTGGGGACTCGCATTCCTGCGCAACTGCACGAAGAAACGCTTTGCCGAAAAGACGCGGGCGGCGCTGCAACTGGGACTCGAATCGCAGGCCGCCATGGCGCGGCTGCGGGCCCGCCATCCCTTTCCATTCGCCCATGCCTGCCCGGGCAAGATGCATATCTTCCGAGACGCCGCTACGCTGGCCCGGGCCAGCGAAACCGCCGCCATCAAGCGCGATGCGGGCTTCGAGCAGCATGTGCTGGGGGCTGCGGAAGCGTGTGCGATCGAGCCGGCGCTGGCCGATGCCGGGGATTTCGCCGGCGCCTTGTGGAGCCCGGCCGAGGAAGTCGGCGATCCCTACCTGTTCTGCCGGGGCCTGCTCGACGTTCTCCTGCGCGATTACGATGTGCAGGCGCATTTCGGATTCACTGCCGGAGCGCCTCTCCATGCCGGTGACAGCATCGTGATCCCGCAAGCGGCCACGCGAACAGACGAACGCCGGAATCGCCGGATCGTGGCGCGCAAGCTGGTGGTGTGCCTGGGCATTGATGCGCCGGGATATCTGGCCCCGCTCGGCATCCGGGCGCCGGTGCAGCCGATGAAAGGCTACAGCTTCACCGCGCCGCCGGGGGGCCATGCACCGCAGGTCAGCCTGACCGATACCGCGCGCAAGATCGTGTTCTGCCGGCTGGGCGGAAAGATGCGTATCGCCGGACTGGCGGAGCTCGGCGTGCGGGACTTGCGCGTCGATCCCGCGCGCCTGCACACTCTGATCGAGGCGGCACGCACCGCCATGCCCCGGGCCGCGCGTTACGGGGAAGCGGAAGACGGCTGGGCCGGCCTTCGCCCGATGAGCCCGGACAGCGTGCCCATCGTGCGCCGCGCCGCCGGGAACGTTTTCCTCAACATCGGCCATGGCATGCTGGGCTGGACCCTTGCTGCGGGAAGCGGCGAACGGGTCGCGGAGCTTGTCACGGCCTGCGATCCCACAATGTCCCGAAAGGATTGATTGCCATGTCCGGTTCTCCCCGTCCCCCGCTCAGCCGTTTCCGCCGCGCTGGCAATCTTGTCTTCACCTCCGGCCAGCTTCCGCGCGGGGCTGACGGCGCCATCGTGCCCGGCGGCATCGAGGCTCAGACCCGCCAGGCGCTCGCCAACCTGGAAGCGGCGCTGGCAGCGGCGGGCGCGCGGCTGGATCAGGTGATCAAGATCAACGCCTGGCTGACGGATCCCACGCACATGGCCGGGTTCAACGCGGTCTACCGCGAAACCTTTGCCGATCCTTTCCCGGCCCGCTCGACAGTCATTTCCGGTCTCGCGGCCGGGGATGTCGAGATCGAGGCCGTCGCCTGTCTGGAATGACCCCACCCCCACGGACCGGCAGGCGATGAGGAGGGGCGCCGCGCTTCACGTCGCGGCGCCCCTTTTCCGCGTCAGACGTCGTCCGCGGACACGTATTCGGCCACGTCGATTTCGCCGGCCATGCGGCCTACTGCGACGGCCACGGTCGCATCGCCGGTCACATTGGTCATTGTGCGGGCCATGTCGAGCAGGTGGTTGATCCCGGCGACGAAGGCGATCGTCTCAAGCGGGACACCGATGGAGGAAAGCACAAGGCTCATCATCACCAGCCCCGATCCGGGCACGCCGGCGGCCCCGATCGCGCCCAGCGTCGATGTCAGCGCGATCATCACGTAGGATAACCAGCTCAGCTCGATCCCGTAGGCCTGGGCCCCGAACAGCGCGATAACGCCGAGGTACATGGCCGTGCCGTTCATGTTGATCGTCGCGCCCAGAGCGACGGTGAAACTGGCGATCGAGTTGGAGACGCCGAGGTTGCGCTCCACGCAGCGCAGCGTCACCGGCAGAGCGGCGTTGGAGGAGGCAGTGGAGAAGGCAACGGCCTGCGCATCGATCACGCCCCGGTAGAAATCGAGCACCGGCAGGCGCGCGATCAGGCGCAGGATCAGCGGATAGACGATCCCCAGGATCAGCACGCAGCCGAGGTAGTTGAGGCCGACCAGCTTGGAGAGCGGCACCAGGGCATCGAACCCGAACGTGCCCGTGACCCAGGCGATCAGCGCGAAGACGCCAAAAGGCGTCAGTTCCATCACGAAAATGGTCATGTTCTGCATGACCGCCGAGCCTGCGTTCATGGCCCGGGCCAGCGGCTGGCCTTCGTCTCCCGAGACAAGAATCGCCATGCCGAACAGCACCGAAAACAGGATCACCGGCAGGATCGATCCTTGCGCCATGGCCATGATCGGGTTTTCGGGCACGAGCCCCACGATCATGGCGACAAGCGACTGGTCGGGCGCGGACGGCACCGCGCTTCCGGCCGGCAGGGCGATGGTCAGCCCCGCGCCCGGCTGGACGAGGGCGGCGAGGCCCATGCCAAGGGATACCGCAATCAGCGCCGTGCCCATGAACAGCGCCAGCGCCCGCCCGCCGACTTTGCCGAGGCGCCCGATATCGCCCACGGCCGTAATCCCCGAAACGAGCGAAAAGAAGATCAAAGGCACCACCAGCATCTTGATGGCGCGTATGAAAAGATCGCCGATCCATTTGATTTCGCTGGCGTGCTCTCCCATGGCCAACCCGGCCGCCACGCCCAGGACCAGAGCCAGCAGAACCCGCTTCCAAAGCGCGAATCGAAACCAAAATCGCATCATCAAGCGGCATCCTTCATGTCTGGTGTCTCCAGGAGGCTGCTTACAGGAGCACGGGCAAGTCCGTCTTGCCAACTGTTTGCTGCCGTATAACCCTCGTCTAATCGTGTGGGCTGCCTCATCGAATGCATGGGACGTAAAGCTTGCCAGCCGACTCGCCATCGCATCGTGAAGGTCATGGGGGGGATGAGCTGAAAGAAAAGCTCAATACCCTGAGCGGGCCGCATGAAGATTCTGCTCGCCGAAATTTCCGGCTAGTCCGGCTCGGAAGCGTTGCAGCCGTTGATTGACAGCGTCGGCATCAAGGCTGTGGATGATGGGAAATGGTGCGCGCGCAAGCAAACGCCGCCGGTGGTGCAAGGTCCGCCTTGGCGGCGATGCCCGGACATTCGAGATCCGGGCTATCGAAGTGACCGGCAGCCGGGTGGGCGATGCGCCCATGCTTCCCGAACTGCTGGAGTAGATACCAAAGTGAGTAGCGCCTAGGTCGCGTTGCCAAAATGTTTTAGCCGGAGCCTTGCTGCGTCGAGGTTGAGTAAGATAGCGCGGTTTTCTCGA
>NZ_JALHLG010000056.1 GCF_022832375.1 Novosphingobium beihaiense | reverse complement strand
GCTCGTCGTCCAGCCCGCCGCGCGCCGGGCGCTGGCAGCGCTGCTGCGGCTGCGCGCGCCCTCGTGCCTCGTTATCTCCATCGCCGAGCTGCCCGCAACGCAGCCGATCGAAGTCGTCGACGTCATCGGCACCGCGCCCGCCGTCAATCAGCAGCCGGGCCTGGCGCATCACGATTCCACAGCAAACACGTATCAAGACCAAGCAGAGAGCATGGCCGCATGAAACAAGACCAAGGCGCATTCACGTCCGCGCATGCCACTCCTGTTCCCGCTGGCCGCCCCAACCGGATCGCTGGGGCCTATCAGGGGGACGTAGCCGACCGCGTCCGGCGGTTCCTGCCGATGGTCAGGCGATTGGCCTGGCACGTCCACGGATCCGGCAGACCGGGCATCGAACTGGAAGACCTGATTCAGGCAGGCCTCGTCGCGCTGACCGAATGCGCGCAGAAGCATTCCGGACCGACCGAGGACGGTTTTGCCGCCTACGCCAAGATGCGCGTGCGCGGGGCGATGGTCGATCTCATCCGCCGCACCATACCGATGTCGCGCGGCGCCACCGAAAGGCGAAAGATGCTGGCCGAAAAGGAAGCCGAACTGCGCACCCAGCTGGGCCGGGATCCGCATCCGCAGGAACTGGCGGATGCGATGGGCCTTGCTGCGCAGGATCTTGCCGCCTTGCGCGATTCCAGCCAGCCGCTGCGCTTCGATTCCATCGACGAGGTCTATTCCGATCAGAACACCGCCTTCGCCGACGAGACGCCGGACAGCTTCTCGCTCATGGCTGACGAGGAAGTGCGGGAGTCGGTGATCGAGGCGATCACCGAACTGCCCGAACGTCTCAAGCTGGTGGTTCAGCTCTACTTCGTGGAAGAGATGAACCTCGCCGAGATCGCGGAAGTGCTGCAGGTTTCGATCCCGCGCGTGCACCAGTTGAAGGCGCAGGCGCTGGGCAAGCTGCGCGAAAGCCTTGAAGGGGTTGCCGATATTCTGTGACCCCCGGCCTTGCGGGGTTATAATTCTGTAATGCCGTTGGTCGATGGCACGATGCGGTTCGTCGATTAAAGCCCTGTTCAGTTTCGGCGCGCTCTACCCCGTGCCGATCCAATGCGGGGGGCAGGGGTCTCCCGTCCCATGGGACTGTCCGGGAGCCTCATCGACATGATTCAGCACGGCAGACTGAAGCGCGCGGCCCTTTTCGCCGCGCCCCTGCTCGCCTTAGCCATCCCCGCCCAGGCTGCGTTCGCGGCCGATCCTGCGGCCAAGAGCGCACCGGCCGCCGCCGTGCATGTGCCGGTGGAATATCACAAGCTGGCCAATGGCCTGAAAGTGGTGATCTCGCCCGATCACTCGGTGCCCACGACCACGATCGGCGTCTACTATGGCATCGGCTTCCGCGTCGAGCCGAAGGACCGCACTGGCTTTGCCCACTTGTTCGAGCACATGATGTTCCAGGGCTCGCAGAACCTGGGCAAGGCGGAGTTCATCGGCCTCGTCAACAAGAACGGCGGCGTGCTCAACGGATCGACCCGGTTCGATTTCACCAACTATTACGAAGTCGTCCCCAGCAACACGACCGAGACTTTCCTCTGGGCCGAGGCCGACCGGATGAAGGGGCTGGACATTACCCAGGCCAACCTGACCAACCAGCAGGAAGTCGTGAAGAACGAGGTCAAGGTCAACGTCCTCAACCAGCCCTATGGCGGTTTCCCGTGGCTCGACCTGCCGCAGCTCGCCAATTCCAACTGGTACAACGCGCATAATTTCTACGGCGATCTCAAGGAGATCGATGCGGCGACGCTGGAGGACGTGCAGGCCTTCTTCAAACAGTACTATGCGCCCAACAACGCGGTGCTGGTGGTGGCCGGCGATGTCGATCCCAAACAGGTGATGGGCTGGGCGAAGCAATACTTCGGCGTGATCCCCGCCGCGCCGAAGATCGTGCGCCCGGATATCTCCGAACCGCGCCAGACGGCCGAGAAGCGGATCGAGAAAGTCGATCCGCTGGCGCCGCAGCCCGCGCTGGCCTGGGCCTATCACGTGCCGCCCAAGGGCACGCCCGAATGGGCCGCGATGAACCTGATCGACCTGATGCTGATGCAGGGCAACGACAGCCGCTTCACCAAGGTTCTGGTGAACGAGAAAGGCTATGGCGGCAGTGTCTCGGGCGGCATCAACTGGCCGCTGGGCAACGATTACGACTACAACGGGCCGATGCTGTGGTCCGGCATGATCATTCACAGTGCCGATGTCAGCGACGATACGATCCTCGCCAGTATCGACGGCATCGTGAAGGATCTGCAGACCAATCTCATCACTCCCGCCGAACTCGAACGCGCCAAGACCAAGGCCCGTTCGAAGCTCTATGACGTGATCGGGGACGGCAACCGGGTCGGCCTCGTCAACCTGCTGGCCAGCTTCGCGCTGTTCGATGACGATCCGGGCCGGATCAACAATCTGGAGCAGGAAATCGGCAAGGTCACGCCCGAGCTGATCCGCAAGACCGCGCAGGAATACCTGCGGCCCACCAACCGCTCGGTCATCGACCTGAAGCCCGGCAAGAAAGCCGCGGCGGATGCGGGCCAGTAAGGGAGGCGAGACGATGAAGATGTTCCTGGCTTTTGCCGCTGCCACTGCCGCCCTTGCCACTGGCATTGCCGCCGTGCCCCAGACCGTCGCAGCCAAGGAAGCGCCCCCGGCACCCGGCCCGGCGCGCCCGTTCACGCTGCCGCAGATGACCACGTACAGCCTGCCCAACGGCATGCATGTTACGCTGATCCCTTATGGCAATGTGCCCAAGGCGACGATCCTCGCCAGCGTCTACACCGGCAATATCGACGATGGCGGCAACGTCTGGCTTTCGGACATGACCGGGGCGCTGATGGAAAAGGGCGCGGCTGGGCACGATGCCTCGCAATTGGCCGATCTGGCGGCGGGGATGGGCGGCAGCCTGTCGCTGTCGAACGGGCTCAACATCACCACCGCCTCGATGGACGTGCTGAGCGAGGATGCCCCGCAGGCGATCGGCCTGATCGCGGACCTGCTGCAACGGCCCGATTTCAAGCCGGACCAGCTGGAGAAAGTGCGCGCAGATCTGATGCGCAATCTTTCGGTCGCCAAGTCCTCGCCCAATGCGATTGCGCGCGATGCCTTTTCGAAGACGCTCTATCCGGGCCACCCCTATGGCCAGACCTTCCCCACGAAGGAGCAACTGGCAGGTTATACGCTCGATCAGATCAAGGCGTTCCACGCGGCCAACTTCGGCGCGGCGCGCACGCATTTCTATGTCGTGGGCCATTTCGATGCCGCCGCCGTGCGTGCGGGAATCGAAAAGGCGTTCGGCGGCTGGAAGGCCGGGCCCGCGCCCACGTCGCTGCCGGTTCCGGCCAGCCCCGATCCCAAGGTGGTACTGCTCGACCGCCCGGGCGCGCCGCAATCGATGGTGCTGATCGGCGAGCGGGTCGAAAAGCCCGGCGCCAATGTCGATTTCAAGGCGGCGAGCACGCTGCTGGGCGGCTACTTCTCCTCGCGTATCACCCGCAATATCCGTGAGGACAAGGGCTATACCTACTCCCCGCGCGCAAGCGTGGCGGACCGCGTCGAAGGCGCGTTCTGGGTGGAAAGCGCGGCCGTCACCGCCCAGTCCACCGGCCCCGCGATCAGCGAGATCTACAAGGAAATCCGCCGCATGCAGGACGAGCCGCCCACGGCTGCCGAAGTGCAGGGGATCAAGAACTACATGAACGGCACCTTCGTGATCGGCCTTTCCTCGCGCGGGGGTATGGCGAATTCGCTGTCCTCTCTCGATCTGCTCGGGCTCGGCGCGGACTACATGAACAGCTATGTCGGCAAAGTCAGCGCGCTGACCGCCGCCGATCTCCAGAACGCCGTCAAGCGCGAGCTGCCGCTGGACAAGATGAACGTGGTCGTCCTCGGCCCGCTCGACAGCGTGCGCCCGCAACTGGAAAAGGTGCCGGAGATCGCTTCGAAACTGCCGGAGTAAGGGACACGCTACCTGCGTGGGGGCAACTGTAAAGTTACCCCCGCCCCCGCTCGTCCTGAGCTTGTCGAAGGACGCTGGCGCTGTGCGTGGTTCCCCTCCTTCGACAAGCTCAGGGTGAGCGGGATGGGGCGAGGTGGCGGTGGCCCGGTGAGCCAGGCGGATAAGGGCTACTGCGCGGCCTTTTCCGCCAGCAGCGCGGGGGTGAGTACCTGCGGCAGTTTCTCCGCGCTGCCGTCTTTCGCATACCACATGTAGAGCGGCACTCCGGCGGCGCCTTGGGCGGTGAGGTAGCGGGTGATCTCCGGATCGCGCCGCGTCCAGTCGCCGCGCAGGACGACAACACCGGCCTTGTCGAACGCGGTTTTGGTGTCGGCGCGTTCGATGGCGACTTCCTCGTTCACCTTGCAGGTCAGGCACCAGTCGGCGGTCATGTAGACGAACACCGGCTTGCCTTCGGCGCGCGCCTTGGCCAGCGCGGCTTCGCTGAATGGCTTGGTGTCGAGGATGGATTCGATCCCGGCGGCGGGCGGCGCGGGCTGGGGCAGGGTCAGCAGCACGGCGGCGCATCCGGCAATGGCGATCCACGCCTGCCTTCTGGCGCTCTTGCCTTTACGCTGGCGCAGACCGAGCCAGCCGAGCACCGCGATCAGCAGCAATACGGCGATCAGCGTCAGCAGTCCGAATGTGGGACCGCCCACTTTCCATACAAGCCAGGCCAGTGCCAGTGCGGTGAGCCCCATCGGCACGGCCATCCAGTGCCGGAACCGGACCATCCACGCGCCGGGCCTGGGCAGCCGCGTGCGCAGTGCGGGGACGAAAGCCACGGCAAGGAACGGCAGCGCGATCCCCAGCCCCAGCGCCGCGAACAGCGTCAGCGCTGGCAGCACCGGCAGCAGCAGCGCCGCGCCCATAGCCGAGGCCATGAACGGCCCGGTGCAGGGCGTGGCGACGAAGGCCGCCAGCAGTCCGGTCGCAAAGGCACCTTGCGTATAGCTGCGCGGCGAACTGTTGCCCACGAAACCGGGCACGGTGAACTCAAACAGCCCCAGCAGGTTAGCCGTGATCGCGCTCGCCAGCAGGAACAGCGCCACCACCACCAGCGGCTCCTGCAACTGGAACGCCCAGCCGACCTGCTCGCCGCCCGCACGCAGGGCCAGCAGCACACCGCCGAGCGCCAGACAGGCCGCGATCACGCCCGCCGTATAGGCCAGCCCCTCGATCCGCGCATGGGCCTCGCTCTCCCCGGCCCGGGCAAGGCTCAGCGCCTTGAGGCTGAGGATTGGGAAGACGCAGGGCATCACATTGAGCAGCAGCCCCCCTGCCAGCGCCGCCAGCAGCAGCCAGGGCAGGGCAGGCAGTTCTGGCGTTTCCGCGCCTGCAAGCGGCACGCCGCCCGCAGGCACGTCCCCGGGCCGCGCGGCGAAGGAGACACCGTTGCCTTGCCCGTCCAGTTTGAGCACGCCTTCGATGCTGTCCGCTCCGCGCGGGGCGAACTTCGCACGCGGGATCGTCACCAGCAGCGTATCGCCCTTGCGCGTGAACATTTGCGGCGCGGCGTAGTCCACCACTTTGTCCTCGCGAATGAACACGTGCGGCGCGGACAGCTCCACCGAGGCAGGCAGCGGGATCGCCAGCCGCAGCGCCTTGTCCGAAAGCGCCATCGCCGCCGGGGCATCGAGCGGCGCGGGCAGGCGCTGGCGCCAGGCATCGAACTTTGCCGCCGCCCCGGGCTGCGGTGCGCCGACCGGCACTTCCACCGCCAGATCGGCGCTTTCGGGCACGCAGATTTCCTCGGTGCAGGCGAGCCACTGCGCTTTCACCCGCACCGGCAGGCGGCTTTCCGGGTTGACGTCCGCAGGCATCGTGAAAGGCACGAGAACGGCATATTCGCTCTCGTAAACATGGTTCATCAGCCCTTGCACCAGCAGCGTCTGCGGCACCGGATAGGCCGGTTCCCCCACTTTCGCGCCTTTGGGCAGCGTCCAGTCGAGCTGCATGCCCAGCCCGGCATCGCCGGGATTGACCCAGTAGCCATGCCAGCCTTTTTCGGGCGTCATGCGGATGGCCAGAGTGGTTTCCCCGCCCGGCTCTGCGGCGGGGCCCGCGATCAGTTCGGCGGCGATATGGTTGGGCACAGCCAGCGCGGCCGGGCTCCACAGGATCAGTGCGAGCAATTGACACAGGAGTGCCATAAACGGGCGATAGCAGCGCAAATCCATCAAGCTTCCGTGCGTTGGGGCTCTTGCGCTTGTCGCGCGTTCCGGTCATCGACGCATCTGCCTGCATTGCGCCGACAATTCAAGGAACTCTCCCCCCATGCGCCCCGCTCTTCCGAAGATCGCTCTTCCGCTGCTCGCACTGGCCACCGCGCTGTCTTTTACCAGCCCCGCGCTGGCGGATGAGACGCCCGCCGCGCCCCCGGCCGCAGAGGCCGCTGCGCCTGCCGCGCCGCCCCGGTTGATCGTGGCGATCTCGGTCGATCAGTTCTCGGCGGATCTTTTTGCGCAGTACCGCGAGCATTTCTCCAAGGGCTTCGGCCGCCTGCTGCAAGGCGCGGTGTTCCCCAGCGGCTACCAGTCGCACGCGGCGACCGAGACCTGCCCCGGCCACTCGACGCTGCTGACGGGCGTCCACCCCTCGCGCACCGGCATCGTTGCCAATAACTGGTACGTTCCGGGCATCGGCCGTGCGGACAAGAAGGTCTATTGCGTCGAGGACGAAACCAATCCGAAAAGCACGCCGAAGAAGCCGGTGGTCTCGCCCGGGCACCTCAAGGCGCCGACGCTGGGCGATCTGCTGAAAAAGCGGAACCCGGCGACGATCAACGCCGCCGTTTCCGCCAAGGATCGCGCGGCCGTGATGATGAGCGGGCATGACACTGATGCGGTCTACTGGTTCGACGGCAAGGGCTTCACCACGTTCGAAGACCGCAAGATCACGCCTGCGGTGAAGGCCGAGAACGCTGCCGTCGCCGCGCTGGTCGATGCCGGGAACGGCCCTCTGCCGGTGCCGGGATACTGCGGCGCTGTGGATCACGCGGTGAAAGTGAAGGACTTCACGATCGGCACTTACCGCTTCCCGCAGCAGGCAGGCGATTACAGCACGTTCAAGCGCGGCCCGCGCCTCGATGCGGCGACGGGCGACATGGCGATCCGCATGGTCGACGAACTCGGCATGGGCAAGGACGCGGTGCCGGACGTGCTTTCCGTCAGCTTCTCGCAGACCGACCGCGTGGGCCATGCTTTCGGGCATGAGGGCGTGGAGATGTGCATCCAGCTCGCGCAGCTCGATGCCACGCTCGGCAAGCTGTTCGCTGCGCTCGACGCGCGCGGGATCGACTATGCAGTGGTGTTGAGCGCGGATCATGGCGGCTTCGATGCGCCGGACCGGCTCAACCAGCAGGGCTATCCGGCGGCGAAATATATCAGCCCCGCGCTGGAAGGCGATGCGCTGGCCGCTGCGGTCTCGAAGGAAACCGGTATCACCGCGCCGCAGGGCAAGCTGCTCTATGGCGGCGGCAGCTCGGGCGATATCTACCTCGGCGCAGGCCTGACGAAGGCGCAGCGCAAGACCGTGACTGAAGCGCTGGTCGCACTGCTCAAGGCCAATCCCGAAGTGGATGCGGTCTATACGGCGGACGAGCTCAAGGCTTTGCAGGTGCCGCACGGCGATCCGCAGGACTGGACGATGATCGAGCGCGTGCGCGCTTCCTTCGATCCCGAGCGTTCGGGCGACGTGCTGATGATGACCAAGCGCGGCGTCGTCGGCATCTCTGATCCCGAGCAGGGGCATACCGCCACGCACGGCAGCCCGTGGGACTATGACCGCCGCGTGCCGATCGTGTTCTGGCGCAAGGGCATGGCGGGCGAGGAGCAGCCCGTCCCGGTCGAAACCGTCGATATCGCACCCACTCTCGCGGCGCTCGTGGGGCTGAAGGAACCGGCGGGCACATGGGACGGAAGATGTCTCGACATTGATGGTTCTGAGGCCGATACCTGCGCTCGATGAGCGACTCGGAAACCACTGCGAAGCCTGCGGGGGAAACCCGCGATCTGATCATCCTCGGCGGCGGCCTCGTCGGCATGACGCTGGCGCTGGCGGCTGCCAAAGCGGGGATCACCAGCCATGTGATCGACCGTGCCGACCCGGCCGATCTCGTGGCCGTGGGGGCGGACGGGCGCGCCTCCGCGATCTCCACCGCAAGCTGGAATCTCTTCGCCAATATCGGGCTGGGCGAGCGCCTTGCCCCGCTCGGCTGCGCGATCGATTCCATCGCCGTGACCGACGGGATGAAGCCCGGCCAGATCGACTTCGCGCCCAAGCCCGATGAAGGCTCGCTGGGCCGGATGTTCTTCAACCGCGATCTGCGTCTCGCGCTGTTCGACGCAGCGAAGGACGAGCCTGCTATCGCCTGGCATGTGAAGACCGAAGCGGTGCGCCGCGATCGGGGCGCGCACGGCGTCGAAGTGGAACTGAGCGACGGGCGCGTGCTGCGCGCCTCGCTGCTGGTCGCGGCGGAAGGGCGCCAGTCGCCCACGCGCGATGAAGCCGGCTTCTCGATGGCCAAGTGGGATTACAAGCACCGCGCGATGGTGACGGCGCTCTATCACGACAAGCCGCATCAGGGCACGGCGTGGGAAATCTTCTATCCCGCCGGGCCTTTCGCGTTGCTGCCGCTGCTCGACGACGATGAGGGCCGCCACCGCAGTGCGCTTGTCTGGACCGTGGCGGAAAAGGATGCAGCGGGCGTGATCGCCATGCCCGATGCGATGTTCCTGAACGAGGCGGCCGCGCGCATGCACGGCATTCTCGGCAAGATCGAACTCGCCGCGCCCCGCATGAGCTATCCGTTGAAATTCCACCATGCCGCCAAAGTGATCGACCAGCGCCTTGCCGTAATCGGCGATGCCGCGCACGGGATGCACCCGATTGCCGGGCAGGGCCTCAATCTGGGTCTGCGCGACGTGGGCGCGCTGGTGGAAGTGCTGGCCGATGGCATGCGCCTCGGCCTCGAACCGGGCGATGCACAGTTGCTTGCCCGT
Organism: Novosphingobium beihaiense; assembly: GCF_022832375.1. Lineage (GTDB taxonomy): Bacteria > Pseudomonadota > Alphaproteobacteria > Sphingomonadales > Sphingomonadaceae > Novosphingobium > Novosphingobium beihaiensis. Next base: position 11,707 of record NZ_JALHLG010000056.1, on the reverse strand, counting down.
TATGAGCGCTGGCGCGCGCTCGACAGCGTTGTTTCGATGTCAGTGACGGATAGCCTCACCCGCCTGTTCGGTGTGCCGGGCAAGATCCCCAGCGCCGTGCGCCGCCTCGGCATGGGCGCGGTGCAGCGCATGCCCACGCTCAAGCGCTTCTTCATGAACGAGGCGCGCGGCATGTCGGGCAAGCTGCCGGAGCTGTTGCAGGGGTAACGGGCGGCCTAATACCCTATGCGTCGCCCCCGCGAAGGCGGGGGGCAACTTCCTTTTAAGTCAGTTTCCCGGAAACATAGCGGGATCCCCGCCTTCGCGGGGATGACGGGAAATTGGGAGGCAGAGGCTCACTCGTCCGGCGCCGCTGCCGCATCCGGCGTGGCGGTTGGCACAGGCGTGGCCAGCGGGCTGGGCTGGTCGACCTTGTGACCTTCGGCGTCCTTCAGGCGGCTGGGTTCGAGCATGGCCGTTGTTTCCAGCAGGTCCAGTGCGTGCTGTGTGTCTTCATAGCGCCGGGCATCGGTGATCCACGTTTGCGCTTGCTGGGCGCCGGGCAGGCGTTCGACTTCGGCGATGGCATTGGTCATGCGCCGCGCGGTGAGCATGACTTTGGCGCGGTCTATGCGGGCCGATGGCGAAACCAGTGCCGCGGCATCGCGCCGGATCACGAACAGCGAACTCAGTTCGGTGCCCGCACGCTCCCACAGGCTTTTCTTGCTCTCGGAGCCGGTTCCGGTCAGTTCCGGAGAGAGGGCTTCCAGCCGGGCGGACAGTTCGTCGATAGTGACGGGATTCTGGGAAAAGGCGATGATCGTTTCCACCGCGCGCGGCTGGGCATTCATGAAGCGCAGCTTGAGCTGATCGGCCACGTAGCTGAGCGGTTCGCCCCGGTCGATCATGCGGCGGGCGGCGAAGGCGATCAGCAGGCCTTCGGCACGGGCGGCATTGCCCGACGCGGCGTCGGTCTGGAAATCGAGGCGGGAGATACGGTCTTCCAGCAGGGCAAGACGGCCCTCTACCGAACTGATCGCGGCCATCTGCGCCGCCGTGGTCTCGGGCGGCGTCTTGGCGGGCGCTTCGTCCTCCACCGCAGCTTCGTCTGCCGGTTCGGCGAGAGTCGTTGCCGTTTCCTGCGGTTCCGGTGCTGTCAGCACGCTCGACAGATAGCCGCGTGAAGCCGCCCAGGCGACCAGCGCCGCTCCCAGCACAAAGGCCAGGAGGGCGGCAAACAGCGTGATGCTGCGTGAGCGCGGACGGCTGGAGGATGGTGCGGCGGTGGCAGAATAGTCCTGCATTTAACCTTGTTCTGGCCGTTGTGATTGGGATCCCGAGCCTGCTTCTTCGCACATCTGCGCGGCCAAGGCCAGCAATGCGGCGTCGCTGGGCCGATCAGCGTTGCGCAAGGCGGCCCAGCCGCTCCCGGCGCGCGCGGCAACGCGCGGCCCGATGGCGGCGATCCGCACCTTGCCGTGATCGATCGCGGCCGTGCGGCAAAGCTGCGCGAAATACGCGGCGGCCTCGCCCGAATGGAGCAGGACCAGCGCAGGCGCGGCGAGCCGGGTGGCAAGGCAGGGCGGCATCGGCAGCGCTTCGCTGGCGTAGACTTCGCGGGTGATCATGGCGATACCGGCGGGGATGGCCAGATCGACCCGTTCGCGTCCGGCCAGGCGCAGCAGGCGGCGGTGGCCGGGGCGCAGTTGATCCAGCAGCGGCTGCAATCCGCCCTTGCCAGTGGCGATGACGTTGAGTCCGGCCTCGCGTGCCGCCTCGGCCGTCTTTTCCCCCACCGCATAAGCAGGCAGCTCCCGGTAGAGCGCCAGTGCCCCGCCGCCGTGGCGCAGGGCATTGGCGCTGCCCAGCAGCAGCGCGTCCACATCCTCGCGCGGCACCGGCTGCCAGGGCAGCGGGCGCACGGCGAAAAGCGGGAAGGCATGGGCATCGAGCCCCATCGCCCGCGCCTGTTCCACGGTTACCGCCGCGCCCGGTTCGGGCCGCAGGACGAGAACCGGCAGCGCCATGTCAGGTGCCGGGGCCGTCGAAGTGATCGGCAATCGCAGGAACGGCGCGGGCGAGCAGGTCTGCAGCCAACCGCGCCGGGGCCTCTTCGTCGCTGGTGGCGAACCGGGCGTGGCCTTCGACATGTTCGGCCCCGTCCGGGCTGTAAAGCGCGGCGCGCATCACCAGTTCGTGGCCGTAGGAGCGCGTGAGCACGGCGATCGGGCTGTGGCAATTGCCTCCCAGACCTGCCAGCAAGGCGCGTTCGGCCATGACTTCGGCACGGCTCTGGCCATGATCGACGGCGGACAGGAACGTGCGGGTGCGTTCGTCGCCGGCGCGGCATTCGATCACGATCGCGCCCTGCCCCGGGGCGGGGAGCCAGTGCTCCTCGTCGAGCGGATGGCCGGTGCCGTGTTCGCCCAGACGCTTGAGCCCGGCGGCGGCAAGGAAGGTGGCGTCCGCTTCGCCCGCCGCCAGCTTGGCCAGACGGGTGGCGACATTGCCCCGGAACGTCACCGCCTTGCAGTCCGGCCGGGCGTGGAGCAATTGCGCGGCGCGGCGCGGCGCGCTGGTGCCGACGACGGCGCCTTCGGGCAGAGCGGCGATGCTTTCCGCGCCGATCAGCACATCGCGCACGTCCTCTCGCGGGAGCACGGCGGCGATGGTGAACAGGTCCGGGCGCAGCGTTTCAACGTCCTTGGCCGAATGCACCGCAAAGTCGATCTCGCCCGCCGCCAGCCAGGCGTCGAGCTCCTTGGTCCACAGCGCCTTGCCGCCGATTTCGGCCAGGGCGCGGTCCTGGATGCGATCGCCGCTGGCGGTTACGGCCACGATCTCTATATGCGCCGGATCGATTCCATGCGCCTGCGCCAGCCGGTCGCGTGCTTCCTCGGCCTGGGCCATGGCAAGCGGCGAGCGGCGGGTGCCGAGGCGGAAAGTCTGGTTTGAGGTATGTGTCTGCGTTTCCATGGGCGGCTTGTGCTACCCGTCAATGTCGTTCAGGGGAAGGCAGGATGAGGATCATTCTCGGCATAGAATCGTCCTGCGATGAAACCGCAGCGGCGCTGGTGACCAGCGAGCGCACCATTCTGGCGCAGCACATCGCCTCGCAGGACGAAGTGCACCGCCCTTATGGCGGCGTGGTGCCGGAGATCGCCGCGCGCGCCCATGCCGAGCGGCTGGCCCCGATGATCGAGGCGACGCTGGCCGATGCGGGCATGACGCTGGACGATGTCGATGCGATTGCCGCCACGGCGGGGCCGGGGCTGATCGGCGGGGTCATGGTCGGCCTCGTCACTGCCAAGGCACTGGCGATGGCGGCGGACAAGCCGCTGATCGCGGTGAACCATCTGGAAGGCCACGCACTGTCGCCGCGCCTGGCCGATCCCGAGCTGGCCTATCCCTATCTGCTGCTGCTGGTCTCCGGCGGGCATTGCCAGATCCTGCTGGTGGAAGGCGTGGGGCAGTTCCGCCGTCTGGCCACCACCATCGACGATGCGCTGGGCGAGGCCTTCGACAAGTCGGCCAAAGTGCTGGGCCTCGGCTATCCCGGCGGCCCGGCGCTGGAGCGGCTGGCGCGTGAGGGCGATGCGAAGAAAGTGCCGCTGCCGCGCCCGCTGCTGGGCAGTGCGGAGCCGCACTTCTCCTTTGCGGGCCTGAAGAGTGCAGTGCTGCGCGCCAAGCAGAATATGCCGCCGCCGGTGCAGGGCTGTGTCGCGGGCAGCGTGGTGCCGCCTGCCTATAGCGATGCCGACATTGCCGCCTCGTTCCAGCAGGCGGCCATCGATTGCCTGATCGACCGCGCCCGCCGCGCGCTGGCGGGCGTGGGGCCGGTCAATGCGCTGGTGGTTGCAGGCGGGGTGGCGGCCAATACGGCGATCCGCACGGCGCTGGAAAACCTGGCCGCAGACCATGATCTGCCGTTCATTGCACCGCCATTGGCGCTGTGTACGGACAATGCGGCGATGATCGCATGGGCCGGGCTCGAACGGTTCGAGCGCGGGCAGTCGGACCCGCTCGACGTGGCAGCGCGGCCGCGCTGGCCGCTCGATCCGGATGCCGAGGCCGTGCGCGGGGCGGGAGTGAAAGCATGACCCTTCGGCAGGCTCAGGACGAACGGCAGGCTCAGGATCAGCGGCGCGTCGGCGTGATTGGCGCGGGGGCCTGGGGCACGGCGCTGGCGCAATCGCTGGCAGGCGATGGCAGCGAAGTGCTGCTCTGGGCGCGCGAACCGGACCTCGCCGCGCAGATCAACCGGGAACATCGCAACGGGCTTTACTTGCCCGACGCGGTGCTGGCCGAAACCATCCGTGCGACGAGCGATCTCGCCGATCTGGCCTCCCTGCCGGTGCTGCTGGCGGTCGTGCCCGCGCAGTTCCTTGCCTCGGTGATTGGCGGGCTGCCGCAGGGGACGCGCGATCTGGTGCTCTGTGCCAAGGGGATCGAGGCGGGCACCGGGCGGCTGATGTCCGATGTCGCCGCCGATGCCGCGCCGGACGCGCATCTGGCGGTGCTTTCGGGCCCGACTTTCGCGCATGAAGTGGCCGCTGGACTGCCCACTGCCGTCACGCTCGCCTGTTCGGGCGGCGAGGCGCAGTGGAAGCGGCTGGCGCCTGTCATCGCCCGCCCGGCGCTGCGGCCCTATCATTCGGACGACGTGATCGGCGCCGAGATCGGCGGCGCGGTGAAGAACGTGCTCGCGATTGCCTGCGGCGTGGTGGACGGATTGAAACTCGGGCAGAATGCGCGCGCGGCGCTGATTGCGCGCGGCTATGCCGAAATGCTGCGCTTTGGCCTCGCGCGCGGTGCGCAGCCCGAAACGCTGTCCGGCCTGTGCGGGCTGGGCGATCTGGTGCTGACCTGCTCGTCCACCTCCAGCCGCAATTTCTCGCTCGGCCTCGCGCTGGGGCAGGGGCTGACGGCGGAACAGGCGCTTTCCGGCAAGAACAGCGTGGCCGAAGGCGCGGCGACGGCGCCGGTGCTGGCCGGTCTGGCGCGGCGCGACGGAATCCAGATGCCGATTGTCGATGCGGTCTGCCGCCTGCTTTCGGGCGAAGCGCCGGCGGGGGCGGTGGTGACGGACCTGCTCGCCCGCCCGCTGCGCACTGAGGGGGAGTTCGCTCTTTGAGCGAGACAGTCAGCCGCGAGGACGCGGCACTCGAAAAACGCGAAAATGACGATATCGCGGCCCTGGCCAAGGGCGGGCGGACGAACTTCTTCGGCTTCTTCCTGCGCCTGGCCGCGCGCATCCCGTTCCTGTTCATCGCGGGCCGCGCGGCGGCTTACGGCCCGGCGGCGCTGGGCCGGTTCGCCTCGGCGCTGGTGGTGATCGAACTCACCGCGATGCTGTGCACGATGGGCGAGAAGCGCGGCCTGGCGCAGCGTCTTTCGGATACCGAAGGGCAGGTTCACCCGGCCAACGTGATTGCCGACGGCACGATCCTGGCGCTGATCACCTCCTGCGCCGCCGCGCTGTTCTTCTATCTGGTGCCTGCCCCGATGTTCCCGGGCGGCACATACAGCCAGATCGACCGGCTGATCGTGATTGCGATCCCGCCGCTGACGCTGACCGAGATCTGGCTGGCCGCGCTTGCCTATCGCCTGCGGATCAGCCCCACCGTATGGTCTCGCGCCATCGTCGAGCCGTGGACGATCTCGATCATGGCCGGGGCGATGATCTGGATCGCACCGGAGAGCGGGCTGACGCTGGCCTATGTCTCTTCCGTCTTCGCGGCATCGCTGACCGCGTTCATCCCCTTTTTCCGCGAATACGGCGTGCCTCGAAACTGGCGTCCGCACCCCGGCGAAATGCACCGGCTGGCGGTGCGCTCGATGCCGATCGCGCTGGCCGATGCCATCGAATGGGGCACGCGGCGCGTGGATATCCTGCTGCTGGGCTTTCTGGCCCCGCCTGCGGCGGTCGGCGTCTATTACGCCGCGCAGCAGGTGGCGAGCCTGCCGCAGAAGCTCAAGACAAGTTTCGAACCGGTGCTCGGCCCCGTCATCACGCGCAATCTCAAGAAGAAGGACTATGGCGCGATTGCCCGCCAGGTCTGCCAGGTGGGCTTCTGGATCACGGCTGCACAGGCCGGCATCGCGCTCGCTCTGGCGATCCCCGGCGAGGGCGTCATGGGCCTGATCGGCCGCCAGTTCGTGGGCGGCACCGGGGCGCTGGCGCTGCTGCTGGCCGCCGAAGTCGTCGCCGCGACGGCCGTGGTGAGCGAGGCAGCGCTGATCTATGTCGCGCGGGTGCGCAACCTTGCCGTCTCGGTGATGACGATCGGGCTGCAGGCGGTGCTGACGTTGACCGGCATCCTGCTGATGCAGCATCTGGGCTACAATTCGCTCTATCAGGCAGCGGCTGCGGCGGGAGCGCTGGTGGTTGCGCTGGGGCTCGCCTCGATCGTGAAGTCGCGGATGCTGGCGCGTTTTCTGGGAGAGCGGATCAACAACTGGCGCTGGGCGCTGGTCTGGGCGGCGGCTCCGGCAGTGGTCCTGGGCTATCTGGCCACGCAGTACTTGCCCGAGTGGGCGGAGCTGGCTTTCGGGATTCCGGCTATCCTCGGTTCCTACATGTGGGTGATCTGGAAAAAGGCCTTCGGCCCCGAAGACCGCAAGCTGTTCCAGAAGACCAAGTCCTCGCCCGATCTGTAAAAAGCAACCTGCACGCAGGACTCGCTGTTTATTGCGAAGGAACAGTGTTCAGTCGCGATTAAGCGCGTGTGCGGCGTTCTTTCCCGCGGACGGCGCAAGGTGGAGGGAAAATCGTGAAATTTACGCGAAGCAAGGTGTGTGCTGCGGCGATGGCCATGGCATCGGTTCTTGGCCTGTTGGCGGGGTGCAGCACGGCAGACCATTCCGGGGCGGACAAAGTGGCGAGCGCTGACACCAAAGAGGAGAGAGGGCCCGGTGTGGCGCCGCCTCCACCGCCGCCGCCGCCTCCTCCGCCTCCGCCTCCTCCGCCTCCGCCTCCTCAATACTCTTCTCTGCCGCCCGCTCCGGTTTTGACCGTAAACAAGCGCCTGTTCAACATGCCGGGAGTGGCGCCGACGCAGGCTGCGATGGCTCCGCCGCTGGCAGTCGCGCCTGTTCCGCAGAACCGCGAACGCTATGCAGGCAAGGACGTCTCGCCCGTCCACATGGTGCAGTCCGAGCCGGTTTCCACGTTTTCTGTCGATGTGGACACGGGTGCTTATGCCAATGTCCGGCGCTTCCTGATGCACGGCAACCTTCCACCGGAGGGCGCGGTGCGGACCGAGGAGATGATCAACTATTTCCGCTATGCCTATCCCCGGCCCGACAGCCGCGAGGCCCCGTTCTCGGTGACGACGGACGTGGCGGTAACGCCATGGAATCCGCAGACCCGGCTGCTGCGTGTTGGCCTGCGCGGATATGATCTGCCGCGCGATGCCCGGCCGCCCGCGAACCTCGTGTTCCTGGTTGACGTGTCCGGCTCGATGAATGCGCCGGACAAGCTGCCGCTGCTCAAGACGGCACTGTCCGGCCTTGCGGGGGAACTGGGGCCGAAGGACAAGGTTTCGATCGTCGTCTACGCGGGCGCGGCCGGGCTGGTGCTGGAGCCCACCAGCGATCCGCGCAAGATCCGCGCGGCGCTGGAGCGGCTGCAGGCGGGCGGTTCCACCGCAGGCGCGGCCGGGCTCAAGCTGGCTTACAATGTCGCCCGGGAGAACTTCATCAAGGGCGGGGTCAACCGCGTGCTGATCGGCACGGACGGCGATTTCAATGTCGGCGTCTCGAACCGCGACGATCTGATCGCGATGATCGAAAAGCAGCGCGATTCGGGCATTACGCTCACCACGCTGGGCTTCGGGCAGGGCAATTACAACGAAGCGATGATGGAGCAGATCGCCGATCACGGGAACGGCAACTATTCCTATATCGACAGCGCGCTGGAAGCGAAGAAAGTGCTGGGGGACGAGATGAGCTCGACCCTGTTCACGATCGCCAAGGACGTGAAGATCCAGGTGGAGTTCAATCCCGCCGCGGTCAGCCAGTACCGTCTGCTCGGCTACGAAAACAGGGCCCTGCGCGAAGAGGATTTCGATAACGACAAGGTCGATGCGGGCGATATCGGCGCGGGCCATCAAGTGACGGCGATCTACGAGATCGTGCCAGCCGGGGCGAAAGGCTGGATCGGCCCGCGCCGCTACGACAAGGAGGCGGCGAAGGCCAAGGGCCCGGCGAAGGAGATGGCTTACGTCAAGCTGCGCTACAAGCTGCCCGATGGCGACACCTCGAAGCTGATCGCGCGGCCGGTTGCCGCCAGCCTGTTGCAGACGGCGCGGGCGCCATCGGGAGACTTCGCCTTTGCCAGCGCGGTGGCCGCTTTCGGGCAGACGCTGCGCGGGGACGATCTGATGAACGGCTATTCGGGCGTGCAGATCGAGAAGCTCGCCGGGCCGCAGTCCGGCTATTGGCGGCAGGAATTCCTCAAGCTGGTCGATATCGCGGATTCGCTGGAGTCACCGGATAAGGGAGGCTGACAGGGCGGCTGGAAGCTTATAGGCTCGGCGGCATGAACCCCCGCCGAGCCTCGATCGCCGCCGCCGGAGCCGCACTGAGCCTTGCGATGGCCTTTGCGGCCACCAATTTGCGCGGCCCGGTGTTTATCGGCGGGCTGGAGCGGCAGGCCATGGCCGCGCGCGATGCGGCAGGCGGCAAGGGCGTGAAGCTGGCTTTTCGGGACCGTTACGGCTGGCTGACCCGCCATCCGGTGCTTTCCGGGGGCAAGCGGCTCGATGCGGCAACCCGCACACGGGTGGCTGCGGCCGTGGCGCAGGTTCCCGGAATCGGCGGCATAAGCTGGGCGCGCGAGGGACTGGCGGCGGCGCCCGCGCTCCATTGCCAGGACGATGTGGAGCGCATTCTGGAAACGCGCACGATCCGTTTCAGCGAGGCCAGCGCGCGGATCGATCCCGCCAGCGAAAGGCTGCTGGACGAAGTCGCCCGTGCGCTGCGCCCGTGCGTGGGCAGTATCATCGCGGTGATCGGGCATACCGATGCCGGGGGCAATCCCAAGGCCAATCTCGCGCTGTCGATGGCGCGGGCCAATGCGGTGCGCTGGGCATTGGTGGGCCGGGGCATTCCCGCTGACGGCCTGCGCGCGGCGGGGGTGGGGGCGAAGCAGCCGGTGCCGGGCCTCGATCCGCGCGATCCGGCCAATCGCAGGATCGAATTTTCGGTGATTTCCCCCGCGCCGGTGAAGCCGACGCCCATCGATACGCCGGGGCCGGGATAAGCCCCCTATGAAAGGATGCTGCCTTGCCGCTATGGCTTGAAATGGCTGTCTCGGTGCTGCTGGCCTACGGGCTCGGCTTCGGCATCGGCTGGCTGCTGTGGAACCGGAAGGGATAAGTACTGTGCTGCAAATGATCGAGGCCAACTGGCTGATCTTCATCGCCGCGCTGCTGGTGGGCATTGCCGTGGCCTATTGGCTGTTCGTCCACGGGACGAAGCCGCCCCGGCGCGATCGCCGCCCCGACGTGCTGGACGAAGGCGCCGCCCCTGCGCAGCGCAATCAGGCCCTGATAGACGCGCCGCCCGCCGCGCATATCGATCCCCCGGCGATGGCCGGGACGATGGCGGGCATCGGCGAAGTGATTGCGGTGGCCGCGCAGGAGGAGGTCGACAATCTGGAGCCCGAACCTGCCCCCGCACCCGCACCTGCGCCCACTCCGGCCCCCGAACCGGCGGCTGCTCCCGCCCCTGCTGCGGCGCCGGAACCGGCACCTGCCGGGGAGGCGGACGACCTGCGCAAGATCAAGGGGCTGGGCCCCAAGATGCAGACCCTGCTGATTTCTCTCGGTATCACCCGCTACGAACAGATCGCCGCCTGGACCGAGGCCGATCTCGACGATCTCGACACCAAGCTGGGCTCTTTCGCGGGCCGCCCGCGCCGGGACAACTGGGTGGAGCAGGCGAAGTTGCTCGCAGGCGGTGACACCGGCGCTTACGAGGCGAAGTTCGGCAAGCTCTGAGGGCGAAGGGAGCGCCCGCGCGGTTGATGGCGGGCGCCTCCTGAGCGCAGCTCAGCCCGCCGCCGCGTAGCTTCCCATCACGTCGCGGCGCAAGGCCGCGCCGCTATCTGGCCGGGAATAGAACATGTGGCCGCCCGGATACATGTGCAGGTTGACCCGGCCCTGCCGGGCGAAGTCCGGCATCTGCGCCAGGATCAGCTTCGATCCGTAGTAGGGGCAGGACAAGTCGTCCCAGCCGTGGACGATGTTTACCCGCATCTTCGGATCGCTGGCGATGGCCTTGCGCAAGTCGCTCACCGGGCTGTCGGTATCGTCGCGCTTCCACTCCTCGTTCACGGCATAGGACAGCGCGTGGTAGCGGGCATCGACTTTCCAGCCGACCTGCCGGGTGATGAAATCGACCATGGCGGAGGTCGTCGGCGCGATCAGCGTGGCGAGCAGCGGATCGGTATATTGGGGTGTCGCGCTGGCCGGGAACGGATCGTAGGCGGTGTAGTTTGAATCGTAGACCGAACCGATCAGGCCCTGGCTGCGGCGGATCTCGCGCAAGTAGGTCCGGCGGTCGATGCGCCCGTTCATGCGGCGCACCAGTGCGGGATCGAGCCCGGTCAGCTCCGCGACTTTGGCAGAGAGCCGGTCGGTCGCCGCCTTGTCCCCCGGCCCTGCGAGGAAGTCCTGCACGTACTGGGTGCGCATGTAGGTCTCGACCGGGCCCATGGTGGTCTCGTCGAGCGGCTTGTGCTGGCGTTCGAAATGGCCCGCCGCCATCGAGGGCAGTTCGATCATCCAGGGCAGCGGAGACAGCGCGTCGTCCTCGCCGATGGCGGGCGGGTCGAGGTAAGGCGAAACCAGCGTCATGCCCGAAATGCCCACGCCCATTTCCGTCTGCAGGTAATAGGCGAGGCGCGGCACGCGGTATCCGCCGTAGCTCTCGCCGGTGAGGTACTTGCGGCTGGTCAGCCGGTCGTTGGCGACAAGCCAGTCATAGACGATGCGGCTGAGGTAGTGGATGTCGGCATCGGCGGAGTAGAAGTCCTTTTTGGTCTTCTCCGCGTCCTCGCGGGAGCGGGAGAAGCCGGTGCCGATCGGATCGATGAAGACGAGATCGGTGAAATCGAGCCAGGAATTGGGATTGTCGCGCAGCACCGCGAGGTCGGACGGGGCATCGCCCTGATCGCCGAACGCCACGCGCTTGGGCCCGATCGCGCCGAGGTTGAGGTACACCGACGAGGCCCCCGGGCCGCCGTTGAAGGCGAACGTCACCGGGCGCGAGGTGGGGGCGCCGGGCACGGTATAGGCAGTATAGACCACTTCGCCGATGACCTTGCCCTTGTCGTCCTTCACCGGCAGCGAGCCGACAGTGGCTTTGTAGTGCACTGTCTTGCCGCCGATCACGGCCGTCTGCGCGATCGATTTGGGTTCGGGGAAGGGGGTGAAATGATCGTCGGCCTTTTCGGCGGTCTTGGTGTCGGCCGCTTTGTCGGCAGCGAATGTGGCCGAGCCGGACGCGGCCAGCAGCAGGGCCGAGCAGGCCAGAGTCAGAAATCGCATGGAATCTCGCACCTCGATTGCGTGGTGTCGGTGGGGGGGAGGCGCCAGCTTAGCGTCCCGGCGCGCGGCGGCAAGGGGGCTGCGTAGTCACCGGAATCCGAAGTTCGTCTCCTGTCCTTCGTCATTGCGAGCGCAGTGAAGCAATCCAGGGCGATGCCACTGCGCTCTGGATT
>NZ_JALHLG010000055.1 GCF_022832375.1 Novosphingobium beihaiense | reverse complement strand
GGGGGGGAGGCGCCAGCTTAGCGTCCCGGCGCGCGGCGGCAAGGGGGCTGCGTAGTCACCGGAATCCGAAGTTCGTCTCCTGTCCTTCGTCATTGCGAGCGCAGTGAAGCAATCCAGGGCGATGCCACTGCGCTCTGGATTGCCGCGGCCCTGCGGGCCTCGCAATGACGATGCAGGGGTATAGCGCATGGCAAGCAGTACCGCCCCCGCCGCTCTGGGGTCAGGGCAGCATTGATCCCGTTTCCACGAAGCGCTGGTGCCAGGACAGCGCCTCGCTCAGGATCGAGGGCGACTGGAGGCCATAGGACTGCTTCTGCGCCCGCGTGAAGTAATCCTCCAGCAGGGGCCGGTAATCGGGATGCGCGCAGTTGGCGATGATCACCTTGGCGCGCTCCTTGGGGCTGAGCCCGCGCAAATCGGCGAGGCCCTGTTCGGTGACGATCACCTGCACGTCCTGATTGATGTGATCGACGTGGCTCGCCTGCGGCACGATCGCGGAAATCGCGCCGCCCTTCGCGGTCGAAGGCGTCACGAAGATCGAGATATAGGCATTGCGCGCGAAGTCGCCCGAGCCGCCGATGCCGTTCTGGATGCGCGATCCCATGACGTGGGTGGAATTGACCGCGCCGTAGATATCGGCCTCGATCAGCCCGTTCATGGCAATGCAGCCGAGGCGCCGCACCAGTTCCGGGTGGTTGCTGATTTCCTGCGGGCGCAGAATCATCTTGTCGCGGTAACGGTGCATGTCGCGGTTGATCCGCTCGGCGGCTTCCGGGCTGAGCGAGAAGGCGGTGGCGCTCGCCATGCGCAGCTTGCCGGTGTCCAGCAGGTCCAGCATGCCGTCCTGAATCACTTCGGTATAAGCGGTCATCGCCTCGAAGGGACTGTCGATCAACCCGGTCAGCACGGCATTGGCGATATTGCCCACGCCCGACTGGATCGGCAGCAGCGAGGCAGGCAGACGGCCCACTTTCACTTCATGGCCGAGGAATTCGAGAATGTGCCCGGCAATCGCCTTGGCCTTGTCGTCCGGCGGAGAGAAAGGGGCGTTGCGGTCGGGCGAGTCGGTCTCGACGATGGCGACGATCTTGCCGGGATCGCAGCGCAGGGTCTTCTCGCCGATGCGGTCGTCGGGCTGGACCAGCGGGATCGGCAGCCGGTGCGGGGGCAGCGCGGTGCCGTAGTAGATGTCGTGCATCCCCTCCAGCGCCTCGTTCTGCCAGGAATTGACTTCGAGGATCACTTTTTCCGCGCGGTCGAGCCAGGTCTTGTTGTTGCCGACCGAGGAGGAGGGGATCAGCGATCCGTCCTCGCGGATGCCGGTGATCTCGATCACGGCGGTGTCCAGCGGGCCCAGAAAACCCTGCCAGGCCATCGGCGCCACCTGGCTCAGGTGCATGTCGAAGTAGTTCATCTCGCCCTTGTTGATCTTCTCGCGGGCGATGGGGTCGGAATTGTAGGGCAGGCGGAAATCGATGCCGTTGGCCTTGGCGAGCGCGCCGTCGAGCTCCGGGCCGGTGGAGGCGCCGGTCCACATGCTCACCTTGAAGGGATTGCCCGCGGCGTGTTCCGCCTCGATCTGCGCGGCGAGCGCCTGGGGCACGGCCTTGGGATATCCGGAACCGGTAAATCCGCTCATGCCCACGGTGCTGTCGTTCGTGATGAACCGAGCGGCATCGGCGGCAGTCATGATCTTCGAACGCAGCGCATGGTTACGGATACGCAAGCAACCTCTCCTTCTTTTTCACACAGGGCCCGGTTCGCGCGCGGGCGCACGAAAGAACAGTGAAAAAGGAGCGCTTTGACTTGCGTTTCATGCAAGTTGTGGCCCGGTGCATAGGCACGCGAACCACCATTGCAACATGCGTTCTAGCCCTGCGGAAGGGTGATTCCATGACATGGCGCAAATTTTGCTTCCTCTTCTTCCGCGATTGCATCGCCAAAGACCGGAAGGAGAAGCCCGCAGATGACCGACATGACCGAACTGGCCAAGCGCAAGCAGCCGATCAACCTCGCCATCGTCCACGTCGATCCGGACGCCTTTCTCGATCATTTCCTGCCCTGGCTGGAGATCACAGCGTTCCTTTCGGCGCTGCGGTCCGGGCAGGTGGAAATGCCGGACGACGGCTTTACTCCGGCGCTGACCGGGCAGCAGCTGGCGGGCGGGATCACTCATCAGATCGGTGACGATACGCTGGTCGCGTTCGCGATGTCGGCCGCGATGAAAGGGGACAAGGAGGCGGTCGACAAAGTCGAGGCGGCCTTGCGCGAACGCTTCGGCCCGGGCTTTCCCGGAAACGCCGGACTCTGGCATTTCCGCGGGGAAATCGCGGCGCCGGTGACGCTGGACGACCATGTCGGGCAGGCGGGCAAGAAGATGCTTTCGGGCGAGCCGACCCCACCGCCGATGCGCAATGGCGAGGCCTGGACGGTAGGCATGCGCTTCCTCGAACGTGCGCTGGGCTCCAACTTCAAGAGCGAGATTCTCTACCCGCTGGCGCTGTGGACACGCACCCGCTGGGAGGAAGTGTGCGACAAGGGCGTGGGCTTCATGGCGCACATCGAGGACAACCTGCCGATCCTGCGCGAAGCCTTGCAGGAACCGCGCAACGATGCGGCGTTCGTCGCCAACATGCTGCTGCTGGGCGCGCCTGCGGTGGAGATGGACATGCAGGATGAAGTGCAGGGCATGCTGCGTTCGCTGTCACGCCGCTGATGGCGAAAAGCCGACAATCGGCGGCGTGATGGTGCGGCGATTGAAGGGTTTGCGACTTTTCCCGTGTTCGGGAGAGGGGTGGTGCTTGCGTTGGGGGCAGCATGATCGCCTTGGATGAAGTTTCGTCATTGCGAGCGGAGCGAAGCAATCCAGGGCGATGCCGCTACGCTCTGGATTGCCGCGGCCCTGCGGGCCTCGCAATGACGACCCAAAGCACTTAGGCTGCGGGTTTCCGCACGGTCAGTTGCAGACCCATGGCGTCGAGAACGGCCATCAGTGTATCAAGCCGGGGATTGCCGTTTTCGGATAGCGCATTGTACAGCGCCTGACGCCCGAGCCCTGACTTGCGGGCGATTTCGCTCATGCCCTTTGAACGGGCGACATCGCCAAGGGCACTGGCGATATGCTTGGGGTCGTTCCCTTCCATGGCAGCCTCAAGGTAATAGAGGATGTCCTCCTCGGTATCGAGGTACTTGGCGGGATCAAACGGGGTCAGCTCCATTCTGGCGCTCTATCTCTGCCTTGAGCCGCTTTGCTTCCGCAATATCGGCTTTCTGCGTCCGCTTGTCGCCTCCGCACAGCAGAATGACAAGCTCCTTCCCGCGCCGGAAGTAGTAGACCCGATAGCCCGGCCCATAATCGATCCGCATTTCGAAGACACCGCCCTGCACGGACTTGTGATCTCCAAAATTGCCGTTCGATGCGCGCTTCAGACGATCGGCGATCCTCGCCATCGCCTTGCGGTCGCGCAGGGCACCAAGCCAGTCGGCGAAAACCGGGGTTTCCGAGAGCTGGAAGGTTTGTCCTGTATATAGGACAGATGGAGGGTTGTCACCGTCTTTGGTCATGGCTGCCTCGCACCTGAGTGGATTACTGTGACGTTGTAATCACATGGTACGAAGTGTTTGAATCGCGCGCGACGGACGGTTCGGGTGAGACTTCGTCCTAGCCTATCCAATTTCCGTGGCTGGAAAATTCTGACCATTGCTGCCTCGATCAATGAAACAGCCTTCATTAAACATTGATATTATTCGTACGCGCCCCGGAACGGGTTCCGGGGCAGAAAAAGAAACGTAACCTACCTCCCCCACTTCTTCTGCGTTTTCCCATACCGCGTCTTCCGCGTCCCCGGCTTGCCCTCGTTGCTGCGGCCCACCTTCGGCGCCTTGTGCTCGCCCTCCGGCAGGCCCAGCTCGGTCGCCTCCAGCCGCCGGATTTCGTCGCGCAGACGCCCGGCTTCCTCGAACTCCAGATCGGCCGCCGCCGCGCGCATGCGGCCTTCGAGTTCCTCGATGTAGGCCCGCAGGTTGTGGCCGACGAGGTTGTTGCGCTCGTCGTCTTCGAGATCGACGACCACGCCGTCCTTGCTGGCGGTGTCCGCCACGATATCGGCGATGCGGCGCTTGATCGTTTGCGGGGTGATGCCGTGCTCGGCGTTGTATTCTTCCTGCTTGGCGCGGCGGCGGTCGGTTTCGGCGATGGCGCGTTCCATCGATCCGGTCATGCGGTCCGCATAGAGGATCACGCGGCCGTCCACATTGCGGGCGGCGCGGCCGATGGTCTGGATCAGCGAGGTCTCGCTGCGCAGGAAGCCTTCCTTGTCGGCATCGAGAATGCACACGAGGCCGCATTCGGGAATGTCCAGCCCCTCGCGCAGCAGGTTGATGCCCACCAGCACGTCATAGACGCCCATGCGCAAGTCGCGGATCAGTTCGATGCGCTCCAGCGTTTCCACATCGCTGTGCATGTAGCGCACGCGCACGCCTGCCTCGTGCATGAATTCGGTCAAGTCTTCGGCCATGCGCTTGGTGAGGGTGGTGACGAGCGTGCGGTAGCCCTTGGCGGCGACCTCCTTGCATTCGGCGATGCAGTCCTGCACCTGATCCTCGACCGGTCTGATCGTCACCGGCGGGTCGATCAGACCGGTGGGGCGGATCACCTGTTCGGCGAAGACGCCGCCGGTCTGCTCCATTTCCCAGCCGCCGGGGGTGGCCGAAACCGCCACGGTCTGCGGGCGCATCGCATCCCACTCGTTGAATCTGAGAGGGCGGTTGTCGATGCAGCTCGGCAGGCGGAAGCCGTATTCGGCGAGCGTCAGCTTGCGCCGGTGGTCGCCGCGCGCCATGGCGCCGATCTGCGGCACCGTCTGGTGGCTCTCGTCCACGAACAGCAGCGCGTTGTCGGGCAGGTATTCGAACAGCGTCGGCGGCGGCTCGCCCGGCATGCGGCCGGTGAGGAAACGCGAATAGTTCTCGATCCCCGCGCACGATCCAGTGGCGGCGATCATTTCGAGGTCGAAATTGGTGCGCTGTTCCAGCCGCTGCGCTTCGAGAAGCTTGCCCTCTGCCTCCAGTTCTTTCAGCCGTTCCTGCAATTCGAAGCGGATCGCCTCGCTCGCCTGCTTCATCGTCGGGCCCGGCGTGACGTAGTGCGAGTTCGCATAGACGCGCACTTTTTCCAGCGTGGCACCTTTTTTGCCGGTCAGCGGATCGAACTCGGCGATTTCCTCGATCTCGTCGCCGAAGAAGCTGATCCGCCAGGCCATGTCCTCATAGTGGCTGGGGAAGATCTCCAGATTGTCCCCCCGCACGCGGAAGGTGCCGCGCGCGAAAGCATGGTCGTTGCGCTTGTATTGCAGGGCGACGAGCTTGCGGATGATCTCGCGCTGGTCCTGCGTCTTGCCCGCTTCCAGATCGAAGATCATCGCCGAATAGGTCTCGACCGAGCCAATACCATAGAGGCACGAGACCGAGGCGACGATGATCACGTCGTCCCGCTCCAGCAGCGCGCGGGTGGCCGAGTGGCGCATCCGGTCGATCGCCTCGTTCACCGAGCTTTCCTTCTCGATGTAAGTGTCGCTGCGCGGCACATAGGCTTCGGGCTGGTAATAATCGTAATAGGAGACGAAATATTCCACCGCGTTGTCAGGGAAAAAGTCCTTGAACTCGGCATAGAGCTGCGCGGCGAGGATCTTGTTGGGCGCCAGGATCAGCGCCGGGCGCTGCAGTTCCTCGATCACTTTGGCCATCGTGAACGTCTTGCCCGATCCGGTCACGCCCAGCAGCACTTGCGTTTTCTCCCCCTCCTGCGCGGAGGCGGTGAGTTCGGCGATGGCGGCGGGCTGGTCGCCTGCGGGCGCATAGTCGGAGACGATCCGGAATGCCTTGCCGGGCAGGGACTTTTCCGGACGCTGCGGTTTGTGAGGGACAAAGCTTCCCGAGGTATCGGGTTCTTCCAGTCCGCGGCGGATGATCAGTTCGGCCATGGCGGAACATATGGGGTATATCCCCGTCGCCCGCAATGCGTTGTTGGCCGATGAATCGTTGGCACCGGGCAGGGGCGGTGGTAGCTCTGCGCCCCTTGATCCGGGGGAGCCTTGCGGTGGAGGGAGTGCGGCTATGACGAACGGTTCTATGCGAAAGGGGGCGCTGGGCGCCTGCCTTACGGTTTTGGCGCTGCCGCTGGCGGCCTGCGGTTCGAAGGAAGAGGCGAAGAGCGAGAGCGCGGCGCCTTCCGCTGCCGAAACGGCGGGCACGCCCATGTCTGCTGATGAAGCCGCGCAAGCGGCGGCGCGGCTGGAACGGCCCCGGCCGGGCTCCTACAAGCAGACGATCGAGGTGATGGACCTGCAGATTGCCGGGCTGCCGGAGAACGCCGCCAGCCAGATGAAAGGCATGATCCGCAAGACGGATACACACACCTTCTGCATCACGGACGAGGACAACGACGACGGCTACAAGGACATGCTGCAGAACGCCGGCCAGGGCGGTGATTGCACCTATTCGAAATTCGATGTTGCGGGCGGGCGTCTCGATGCCCAGATGCACTGCGCCATGCCGGGCCAGGGCGATGCCGTGATGACCATGAATGGCACTGTCAGCGAAACCGGCTCGGACGTGATCATCGGCATGGATGTTACCGGCGGGCAGCCGCCGATGGGCAACATGAAGATGAAAATGCATATGATTGCCGAACGTGTGGGCGATTGCCCGTCCTGATCGCGGTTGATGAACGAAAGGCTGGAAGACGACGTGAACAATGCCGCGCGGCACCATCCGGGCTCCTTGCGTGAGGCGATAGCCCGGCGCGCCGCTTTCGTGCGCGAGCCGCATCCCAAAGGCGTCGCCAAGCCGCCGTTGCAGCTCATGCTGGCCGAACTGCGCTCGCTCTATCGCGGGCACAAGCAGGAGCAGGCGGTGCAGCCTGCCGTGCATCCGATGCCGGTGATGCTGCTGCCGGGGTTCGGCGCGCATCCCAAGCGGATGAAGCCGATGGCCGATGCGCTGAAGGCGGCGGGCCATCACGTTTATGAATGGGGCCTCGGTTTCAACTTCGGTCCCAGCGCAGACAACTTCGCGTTCCTGATGCGCAGGGTCGGCGCGATCTCGCTGGGGCACAAGGCGCCTGTCGCGCTGGTGGGCTGGAGCCTCGGCGGCCTTTTCGCACGCGAGATCGCCCGGCGCGAACCGGACATGGTGGCCAAGGTTATCACTATGGGCACGCCTTTCTCGGGCGATCCGCGCGCCAACAATGCCTGGCGGGCCTATCAGGTCGTCACCGGCCATTCGGTGGACGAGCCGCCGATCGAATGCGATTTCTCGGTCAAGCCGCCGGTGCCCACCATCGCCCTGTGGAGCCCGCGCGACGGTATCGTCGCCCCGCGCGCCGCCTGCGGCTGGCCCGAAGAGCGCGACCGCGCGATCCCGGTCCGCTGCTCGCACCTCGATTTCTCCAATGCCCCCAGGGTCATCGCAGAGGTCCTGCGCCAGCTAGACGCGGAGGATTGATTTTCCCCTCCCCCGGCGCAGACTGCGCGCAAGGGAGAGAGGAAATGCCGGAAATCTGGCCAGAAATCTGGAGGGCTGGAGGCACCAGCACCGGAGCCACGCGCGAACAGGCCCGCGCCGTGGAAGCGGAGGGCTGGGACGGGCAGATGTTCATGGATTCGCAGTGCCTGTCCGCTGATCCTTACGCGCAGATGGGCGTCTGGGCCTGCTCCACGCAGCGGATCAGGCTCTCGACTGGCGTCACCAATCCGTTGACGCGCAACCTTGCGGTAACGGCGAACGCGGCGGCGACGGTCCAGGCGATCAGCGGCGGGCGCGCGGTGCTGGGCATTGGCCGGGGCGATTCCGCGCTGGCCTGGCTCGGCCACGCGCCGGTGAGCCTCAAGCGTTTCGGGCAGGCGATCGGGCACTTGCAGACTCTGCTGTCCGGCGGCGAAGTGCCTTTCGCGGATTTCGGCCCGGCGGGCGATGCCCCCTCGATCCACGGCCTGCCGTTGGGCGTCCGCCCCGAAGGCGTGCGCCTCAATTGGCTGCCGGAAGGCTTGCCCAAGGTCCCGCTCGATGTGGCCGCGACAGGCCCAAAGGTCATTGCCATGTCCGCCCTTGCCGCCGAACGCGTGACGTTCAGTGTCGGTGCCGATCCGGAGCGGATGCGCTGGGCCATCGGCGAGGCGCGCAAGGCGCGTGCCGAAGCGGGTCTGACGGACGAGGGCATATCCTACGGCGCCCAGATCGCCGTCATCTGCCACCCGGACGAGGCCACGGCGATGGCTACCGCGCTGCACATGGTCCCGCCGCTTGCCCGTTTCCAGATAATGCAGAGGCGGGCGGGGCAGGGGCAGGCGGGCCCCGCCGATGCAGCGGCCAGCGAGAACCTCGGCCGGATCCGCGAAGGCTATGACATGACCGAACATGGCAATATCGCCTCGAAACAGCGCATCGTGGGCGGCACGCTCTCACCTGATTTTGTGAAGCGCTTTGCCGTGGTTGGCAGCCCCGAACACTGCCTGGAACGCCTGCTTGCGCTGATGGCGCTGGGGCTGGAAAGGATCGTCGTGGTGGGGCCGGGCTTCTATCCCGCGGAGTGGGGCGAGGCGGCGGACCTGTTCGCGAAGGAAGTGCTGCCGGGCCTCAAGGCGGGATGAAGGAGAGTTAACGCCGTGGCGGGATGGCAAAATTCCCTTCGGTGCATCACGCAGCGGGCGTGAAACTCTTAACGTCACAAACGTCAAAAAATACACTATTTTCAAAAACTTGCGGCGGGCGCTGTAGGTGAAGTCCAAAATTCACGTTCGCAAAGCGGCCACCGGTTCCAAGCAGGAACGGCGCTATGGCCCTGTATGGACAGGCGTTACCCGGCTCTCGATCAGTCGGCGCTCCCGATTGAAAACGAAGACCAGTTGCATATCGGTCCGCACCAGCGCGGGTTTGGCAGAGCCACGGATCAAGGCCTTGATTTCATAGGTTTCGGGATCGAAGCCCATATGCGCCAGATTGGTATTGTCGATCAGGCCCGAATGCGGGAGTTCCCTGGCGGCCAGCCATGCTTCCACTTTGGCGGCGGGCGTGTGTCTGGGCAGTTGCTCGGCGATTTCGGCCTTGATCTTCGCTTCGGGCGCCATTCCGGTTTCCGCTTGTTGTTGGCAGGCTGCGGTCATCGCGCTTGTGCCGGCAAGGGCTGCGGTCAAAACCAGAAGCGGCGCCTTCAGCGTGGACCGGGCAGATCGGGCAGTTGCGAATTCCATGCTGGAGCCCATACTACGGGGGACACGTCAGGATAACCAGACCTTTCGAGGGCCTCCCGGACAGTCGAGTTGCTGTTCGCGGCAAGGGGCATGTAGTTGATGCGGGCCGCCTCGATGTCATCCATATGATGTGCGAGTTCGGTTTCAATCCTGTCGCAATTGCCCTGCGTTTCGGCCACGGTCTGACGACCCGATGGTTCCGTCGTCCAGTCGACCGTGCCGGGGCGGTAGGCGCCGTATTCGGTGACGATGGGGCCGTAGATGCCGAATTCGGGATCGTAGGGCGCTTGCGGTGCATCGCTGCTTGAACGCGAAGACGGGCTGTTCAGGCCCGTGTTGTTCGCCTGTGGCCCGCCTCGAAAATAGTTGGCCGAATCCGCATCCGTTGTGACGATGAATGCGTGATTGGTCGGCCCGATTACCGGTTTGAAGCGCACTTCGATCGTGCAGGTCTGGGCCGCCGTCATCGTGGCAGGGGCGGCATTCTGGTCCACTGCGGCATCGCTGGCCTGACGGCTTCCGGTCATCGCGTCGAGCGTGCGCAGGGCGTTTCCCTGCTCCACAGGAGATCCGGTACGGGCCGTGTTCAGTGCTTTGTCGAGGTCCGTGTCGAGGCCCGTTGCCGTTTCCGCAGCGGCGGCCGTGTCCGCGCTACCGCTGCCAGTGCCGCCGCCTATACCATTGCCGGAGCCGCCTGCGGCACTGCCGCCCAATCCGTCGATGCCCATGTTCGCATTCCTTTCGAATGCAAAAATTAGCTGTCGCCTGCAGGGCTCGCGATATGCGCATCGGTTACTGTACTAATCCATAAGACTATTGATATCTGTCTGTGCAGGGGGATGGTACCGGGCTTAGAGTCTGTTTGAAAATGTCCATTGGGGCATTTTTGGTGCCGCGAAATTCGCTTCGAGCGAATTTCCAAACGGCCTCTCACGCCCTCGGCGCCTGTCTGCGGTAGCTGAGCGCTTCGGCCACGTGGAGGCGGCTAATGTTTTCAGCGCCCGCGAGGTCGGCGATAGTGCGGGCGACGCGCAGGATGCGGGTATAGCCGCGGGCCGAAAGGTGCATCGCTTCGGCTGCCTGCATCAGCAGTTTGCGTCCGGCCTCGTCCGGGGTGGCGTGGGTGTCGAGCAGGTCTCCGTCGAGATCGGCGTTAGTGCGCCGTCCGGTGCCCTCCAGCCGGGCGGTCTGGACTTGGCGGGCACGGGCGACGCGGATGGCGACGTCCTCGCTGCCTTCCGCCGGGGGCGGCAGGGCGAGGTCGGCGGCGCGAACCGGATCGACTTCCACGTGCAGGTCGATCCGGTCGAGCAGCGGGCCCGAGACC
>NZ_JALHLG010000054.1 GCF_022832375.1 Novosphingobium beihaiense | reverse complement strand
CGCCGGTCATGGCCCGCCGTCAGGCGCTGGCCGCCGGGCTGGCAGGCGCGCTGGCCTTGCCGCTGGCGGGGTACTGGCTGGTGCAACAAGGGCAGAACGCGCCTGCATCGCAGCCGCAGCGTTTTGCCAGCGCGGTGGGCCAGCGGCGCCGCTTCACGCTGCCCGATGGTTCCGCGCTGCTGCTCGATGCCGCTTCGGCCGTTTCGGTGCACTTTTCCGGAGAGCGGCGCCGGATCGTGCTGGAGCAGGGCGCCGCGCGCTTCGATGTGCGGCACGATGCGGACCGCCCCTTCGAAGTGCGCACCCCGATGGCGAGCATGACGGCGCTTGGCACCAGCTTCAGCGTGGATCACTTGTCCGATGCCAGCGAACTGCGCGTGTTTTCCGGGCGCGTGCAACTCGATGCGCATGACGGGCGCAGCCTTGTCCTGCCCGCACGCCAGTGGGCGCTGGTGAACGGCCGCTCGATGCAGACGGGCGGCTTCGATCCCGATGTCCGCCGCGACTGGCAGACCGACTGGCTGGACGCCGATTCGATGCGGCTGGGCTTCGCGGTCGAGCGGCTGGCGCGCTATAGCGCCACTCCGCTGAAGCTGGGCGATCCCAAGCTGGCCGGTCTGACTTTCAGTGGCCGCTTCCGGCTGGACCGGCCGGAGCAGTCGCTGGAACTGATCGGCGCGCTGTTCGGCCTGCGGGCAAGCAAGCGGGACGGGGCCGTGTATCTGTCACGGACGGACCGGGCCTGAATTTCGCGAGACCCTGAACTGGTCTGGGATCAGGCGGCGCGGCGCAGAGCGGTGTTATCGCGCCCGCAGCGGAAACGGGCGACCAGATCGGAAAGCTGGCTGGATTCCTCGGCCAGATGGCTGGCCGCGCCGGAGGTCTGCTGAACCACGGCGGCGTTCTGCTGGGTAACGCGGTCCATGTCGCTCACCGCGCTGTTGATGTGCTGGAGCGTTCCCGCCTGCTGTTCGGCGGCGGTGGCGATCTCGGTGATCAGTGCGTTGATCTCGCCCACGCGGCTGACGATATTGTCGAGCGTCTGCCCGGTCTCGCCCACCAGCCCGACGCCGGTTTCGACATGTTCGGAACTCTTGGCGATGAGATCCTTGATGTCGCTTGCGGCATTGGAGGAGCGCTGGGCCAGCGCGCGCACTTCGGCGGCGACGACGGCGAAGCCCTTGCCTGCATCGCCCGCGCGCGCGGCTTCGACGCCTGCGTTGAGTGCGAGCAGGTTGGTCTGGAAGGCGATGCTGTCGATCACGTTGATGATCTGCGCGATTTCCTGCGAGGAGGTTTCGATCGCGGCCATGGCATCGACCGCCTTGCGCACCACGCCGCCGCCTTCGGTGGCCTCGCGGTGGGCCTGCGCGATGGTGTGCTGCACGTTGACGGCGCCGTCCGCGGTTTCCTTGACCGAGCCGGTGGCCTTGTCCATCGCTTCGGCGGTCTGGCGCAGGCGGGCGGCCTGCGCGTCGTTGCGTTGGGCGAGATCGGCCGAGGCGGTACGGATTTCGGTGGCGCCGGTCATCACGCTGGCGGCGCTGTCGCGCACCGAGTTGATCGTCCGCGCCAGCGCATCGAGCGCGTGGTTGAAGTCCAGCCGCAGCTTGTCGTAAGCGCCGGGGAACGTTTCGCGGATGCGGTGGTCGAGGTCGTTTTCGGCAAGGCGGCTCAGCCCGCCGGACAGGGCGGCGACGATCTTTTCCTGCTCGGCGCGGCTGTTTTGCACTTCGACGGCATTGCCCCGGAACGTGGCCATCGCCTGCGTCATGCGGCCCACGCAGTCTTCGTAGTCGGTAAAGCGGATCGGGCTGTCGAGATCGCCCGCGGCCAGCGCTTCCATGCGCTCGACCGTTTCGGAGTAGGGATCAGCAATCGCGCGGCCGAAGAAATAGGCGCCGGTAAGCCCCAGGGCAGAGCAGATAAGATAGGTGCCCAGCGACCAGATCAGGCTGAAATTGATCGCGTCCAGTACGGCCGTGTCCTCAAGGCCCGCAGTCCGGCTCGTAAGGTAGAAATACTGCAGGATGACGGTGGCCAGGCAGATGGCCGTCAAAAAGGCCATGAAGCCAAAGGCAATCGTGATCTTCCAACGGATGTTGGGGGTTTTGCGATACCACTCAAGCATTCGACCGTCCTTTTGCCGCGGCGCCGGGCAACAAGGGATCAAGGGAGGCGCGCGCGGGTTTTGAGGCTGGATACGAGTCTTTGGTAAACGAATTTTGAGTATGATCTGGTTAACGAAATGCTTGCCGGACGGATTCGCCAGCGATCCGCAGGGCAGGTTCAGAGCTGCCGGTGCGCGCGGTTCAGAGGATTTCGATAAGCTGAAATCTTACCGGAACAGGCGGGTGAACGGCATTTTCGCACCGGCGCGAAGATAAAAATCAGCGAACCGGGGCGGACAAGGCGCGCGCATTAAATCTTGGTAAACCGGTTCCGGCCATACTGCGGGAATGACACGCATCATGCTCCCCAGGCGATCTGTCCGGCGGCCGGTTCTGATGGCCGTGCAATGCCGCACGCAAAGCGGGCTGCGGGACAATGGCGAAATCTCCGACATCTCGGCCGAGGGATGCTGCATGCGGACGCGCGGGATCTATCTGCGAGTCGGGGCGCGTGTCGTGCTGCGGCCCGAGGGCATGGAAGGACTGACCGGCATTGTGCGCTGGGTGCGCAGCGATCTGTCTGGCGTCGAGTTCGACCGGCCCATGTATGGCCCGGTCGTCGATCATATCGTCGCCACACATTCTTCCCGGGCGGCCTGAGAGCCGGTTCGGAAAGGCCGCACCTGCGAACTTCCGGTTCCGCCCCGAAATAGTGCTGGCCAAGCGGCGGCTTGCGCCTCACAATCCTGAACTTGTGTTCAGCCGGCATCAAGACCGGCCTGGAAAAGCATCGGGAGAGAGACTTGGCGCATTCCGCAGCCCCTGCCAGCGAGGCACCGAATCATCCGCTAGCCGTGCGGATGGGCGTGATCGCGGGCGTATCGCACAACGTCGTGATCGGCACGATCATGGGCTCCTTCGGGCTTATGCTGGCTTCGGTCGAGCAGCGGCTCGGCGTCAGCGGGGAGGAGGCCGCCATCGGTATCCCGCTGGTGCTGGTGGGCTCCTCCATCCTGGCCCCATTCGTGGGCGTGCTCATCGCCCGTTACTCGTTGCGGCTGCTGCTGATGGCCGGGGCCTTGCTGACCGTGGCGGGATATTTCCTGCTGGCGATCACCAACAGCTATGCCTTCTACCTGCTCGCCTATGGCCTGTGCTTCGGTCCGGCGATGAGTCTGGCCGGATCGATCGGCCCGGCCACGCTGGTCACGCGCTGGTTTCACCGCAACCGGGGGCTGGCCCTGGGGATCGTCCACCTGCCGGTAGTGATCGCCATCGTTCCCTGGGCGCTGGAACGCGCGCTGGGGCACTATACGCCCGCCACGCTCTATGCGGGGATCGGCACGATCGCGGCCGTCCTGCTGGTGCCGCTGATCCTGTTCACGGTGGACCATCCGCCCAGCCATGACGAGACGATGGCCCCCGAACCGGCTGACAAGCGCACGGCGGACGGGTCTTTCAGCATCGGACAGTTGCTGGTGCGCCCGCGTTTCTGGGCGCTGTGCCTGGCCGCCATCGCCAGCATGACCGGCTCGGTGCTGCTGGGATCGCTGCTGGTGCCGATGGGCATGTCCTGGGGCTTTACCCGGCCCGAAGCGGCTTTGCTGCAGTCGATCATGTCGCTGGTGGGGCTGGCCGGTTCCATCCTGTTCGGCTGGATTTCCGATAAGCTGGGCGGCGGCCGGACGCTGGCGCTGATCGGGTTCGATTGCGCGGTGCTCTGGCTGATCCTGTTGCAGCATCCGCCGTTCGCGGCGGCGGCAGTGGTCGTCGGCTTGATCGGCATGCACGGCGTGGGGGCGATCCCGGCATTGGGGCGCGGCCTTTCGGATACGTTCGGGCAGGCCAGTTACAGCCGGGGCTTTGGCCTCAATTCCCTGATCGGCCTGCCGTTCATCGCGCTGGGCGTGGTCGGTGCGGCGCGGGTGTTCTCGACCACCGGCAGCTACGATCTGGCGATTACCGCGATGGCCGCCTTCTTCGCCGTGGCCGTTGCGCTAGGTCTTTACGGCGCGGGTGGTGCCAAGGTGGAAGGGCCCGCTGCCGCTCCGGCTTAGGTCACGAGCCTGTCAGGCCCCGGGGGGCGGCACAGGTCCGGCCTCAGCCGCGCCGTGCCGTCGCTTTGGGCTGGCCCAGCACCGGGTAGCCGTGGCCATCGGGAATGACGATCCACTCGCCGTCCTCCCGCTCCTCCCTGCCCGGGTGGATGCGCGAGACGGGGTGGGCGGCAATGTCCGCCAGCGCATCGGCATAGCTGGCGTACTGGGCAAGGCGCTCCAGATTGCGGTGGGTGGGGAAGATCACGCTGATCTCTCCGCGCCGGGCCATCTCCAGTGCATCGGCGGCGCTGGCCCAGAACAGCCGGGTGTTTTCCGTCGCATCGACTTGCACGTCGACTGCGCCGGTGCCGAGGTCGGTCACGAAGAAGCGTGTGTCGAAAGCCTTGTCCCAGCGCGGGCACCAGTGCGCGTAGAGCGTCAGCGCCTGCGGTTCCAGCGTCCAGCCATAGCGTTCGAGCACGGGAGCAAGCGTGCCGGTCTCCAGCAGCATCCGCCGTCCTTCCGCCGCTTCGGCAGCGCTGACGGGCGCGCGGGTGGCGATCATCAGCCCGGTTTCCTCCAGCGTCTCGCGAATGCCCGCGATCCGGGCGGCGGCGATTTCCTCCGGCTCGCCGGGCAGGAGGCTGCGGGCCAGATCGCGGTCGGCGGGATCGACGCGGCCGCCGGGGAACACCGCCGCACCGCCTGCAAAGCGCATCTCGCGCGAACGCTGGACCATCAGCAGTTCGGGCGCGCCGCCGTCCTGCCCGCTGCGGAAGATCACCACGGTGGCGGCGGGAACGACGGCGGGCGTGCCAGCAGGCATCGGCTGATCGGAAGGGGCAGTGGGCAGCATCGCGCGGGTTTTGCCCGAGGGCGTCCGGCAGGCAAGCGGAAAAGTCATGCCTGCCCCCGGCAGGATATGTCGGAGAAGTTTACATTTTGGCGGGAGGTGCCGCTGGAGCCTGCCGGTGAAATGGCGGAAATCGGATGTTCGTGCGGTTTGGCACGCCTTGTGCTTATAAGGTTTCGTACCCTGAGAAGTCTCGATCGAGGCGGGGCCGTTCCAGTCTCCCGGCCCCGCCTCCCCGAGCAATTTCCCTGAAAACCGCCGATAGCCGCAGGCATGCAAAAGCCCGGAAGGCTCGCGCCGTCCGGGCTTTGCAATTGTAGCGGTGTGCGTGCCGGATGGCGCGCGGGCGATCAGCCCTGCGCGGCGATCCCGGCGTCGGCCATGAGCTGGTGCAGCTCTCCGGCTTCGTACATTTCCATCATGATATCGCTGCCGCCCACGAATTCGCCCTTCACATAGAGCTGGGGAATCGTCGGCCATTCGGAAAAGGACTTGATGCCCTGGCGGATATCCATGTCCTGCAGCACGTCCACGGTCTCGTAAGGCACGTTGAGGTGCTCCAGGATCGCGATGGCACGGCTGGAAAAGCCGCACTGCGGGAACAGAGGGGTGCCCTTCATGAACAGGACAATGTCGTTCTTGTTTACAATTTCGCCAATGCGGGCGTTGACGTCGGACATGGATGAAGCCTTCTTGCGTGTTCCTGGCGTCAGTTGGGGACGGCGGTCGTCAGTTGCAAGGCGTGAAGTTCGCCGCCCATGCGGCCGCCCAGCGCTTCGTAGACCAGTTTGTGCTGGGCCACGCGCGGTTTTCCGGCGAAGGCGGCGGAGACGACATGCGCGGCATAGTGATCACCGTCACCGGCCAGATCGGTGATCGTCACGTGGGCATCGGGCAGTGCCGCGCGGATGAGGGATTCGATCTCGCTGGCGGGCATCGCCATGGCCGGTCTCCGGATTGCGGGGCCCGTGGTCCGGGCCCTTGTGTGGGGTTCAGATGTGTGGGTTTCAGACTTCGCCGAGGAAGGCGCGGCGGGCTTCGACCTGTTTGGCTTCCAGTGCTGTGCGCACTTCGGCCTCGCTGGTTTCGATGCCGGCGGCGGTCAGGTCGCCCAGCAGCTTGCGGATGACGTCCTCGTCGCCCGCTTCCTCGAAATCGGCCTGGACCACGCTCTTGGCATAGGCTTCGGCTTCCGCCTGCGAAAGCTTCATGCGCTCGGCCGCCCATTCGCCGACAAGGCGGTTACGGCGGGCCTGGATGCGGAACTGGGTCTCGGCATCATGCGCGAATTTGGCTTCTTCGGCGCGCTCGCGATCCTCAAAACTGGTCATCGAAAGTCCTCGACTGCGTAACCCGGAGAATCCGGGCCCCCTTTTGTTCAATGAACGCCGATACGGCCGGTATTGATCCGGTTCAATCCTGATTCGCCATGTTGACGCGTGCAATCGCCCTTGCGTGGATTTGACCAGACGGATGTGTCCGGCGTCAAGCGGCAGTCGCGGGCGTCCGGGCTAGGAACGGCAGACCGGCTTTCGCCTTGGCCTCATAGGCGTTGATCGCATCGTTCTGCGCCATCGTCAGGCCCACTTCGTCGAGGCCGTTTTCCAGGCAGTGCTTGCGGAACGGATCGATATCGAAAGCGAAGCGGTCCTGAAACGGCGTCGTGACCGACTGCGTTTCCAGATCGATATCGATCTGGTCCGTCTTCGCGACTTCCAGCAGCCGGTCGATCGCTTCCTGCGGCAGGGCGACGGTGAGGATGCCGTTCTTGAAGGCATTGCCCGAGAAGATGTCCGAGAAGCTCGGCGCGATCACGCATTTCACGCCCATGTCCAGCAGGGCCCAGGCGGCATGTTCGCGGCTCGATCCGCAGCCGAAGTTGTCGCCCGCGATCAGGATCGGCGCGCCTGCGTAATCGGGATCATCAAAGACGTTGCCCGGCTCTTTCTTGACCGCCTCGAACGCGCCCTTGCCGAGCCCTTCGCGGGTGATGGTCTTGAGCCAGTGGGCAGGAATGATGACGTCGGTATCGACGTTCTTGCGGCCGAACGGAATGGCGCGTCCGGCGACGTGGTTGATCGGTTCCATCAGTCGTCGCTCTCAGTCGGTTTCGGGCGCGTCTTCGGGGTGCGGCGGCAGCGTATCGGCCGTGTTGCGGGCCTTGCGGCGCTTCACGAACAGCAGCGCCGCGGCAATGGCGGCAGAGCCGATGGCGGCGCCAGCGGCGATAGCGGCCTTGCCGGCCAGCGAGGATTCTTCGGTTTCGTCAGCCATGATCGTTATCCTAGCAGTTCGCGCCTACAAGTTCACGCACGTCTGTCAGCTTGCCCGTGACCGCGGCGGCGGCGGCCATGGCGGGGCTCATCAGGTGGGTGCGGCTGCCCGGGCCCTGGCGCCCGGTGAAGTTGCGGTTGCTGGTCGAGGCGCAGCGCTCGCCCGCCGGAACCTTGTCCGGGTTCATCGCCAGGCAGGCCGAGCAGCCCGGCTCGCGCCATTCGAGGCCCGCTTCGATGATGATCTTGTCGAGCCCCTCGGCTTCGGCCTGTTCCTTGACGAGGCCCGAGCCGGGCACGACGATCGCCCACTTCACATTGTCCGCTTTCTTGCGGCCCTTGAGCACTTCGCAGGCCGCACGGATATCCTCGATGCGGCTGTTGGTGCACGAGCCGATGAAGATGTTCTGCACTTCGACATCGGTCAGCCTGGTGCCCGGCGTCAGCCCCATGTAGTCGAGGCTGACTTTCACCGCATCGCGCTTGGAGGCATCGGCGAAGTCTTCCGGGGCGGGAACCACGCCGCCGATGGCCGAGGTATCCTCGGGCGAGGTGCCCCAGGTGACGGTGGGCTGGATGTCTTCGGCGCGGATGTGCACGGACTTGTCGAACGTGGCGCCCTCATCGGTCGCGAGGCTCTTCCACCAGGCCACGGCCTTGTCCCAGTCTTCACCGGCGGGAGCATAAGGGCGGCCCTGGATATAGGCGAAGGTCGTTTCGTCCGGCGCGACGAGGCCCGCGCGCGCGCCGCCCTCGATCGCCATGTTGCACACCGTGAGGCGGCCTTCGACGGACATTTCCGCAAACACGTTGCCGCAGAATTCGATCACATGGCCGGTGCCGCCCGCCGTGCCGATCACGCCGATCACGTGGAGCACCACGTCCTTGGGCGTGACCCCGGCGCCGAGCTGGCCTTCGACGCGCACTTCCATGGTCTTCGACTGCTTGAGCAGCAAGGTCTGCGTTGCCAGCACGTGTTCGACTTCGGTCGTGCCGATGCCGAAAGCCAGCGCGCCCACGCCGCCGTGGCAGGCGGTGTGGCTGTCTCCGCACACGATCGTTGCGCCGGGCAGCGAGAAGCCCTGTTCCGGGCCCACGACGTGGACGATGCCCTGTTCGCGGTCGATCGCGTCGATGTAGCGGATGCCGAATTCGGGCGCGTTCTTGCGCAGTGCGGCGAGCTGAGTCGCGCTCTGGGGATCGGCTATAGGCAGCAGATGGCCCTCTGCGTCCTGCCGCGCGGTGGTGGGCAGGTTATGATCGGGAACCGCGATCGTAAGATCCGGGCGGCGCACCGTGCGTCCGGCGGCGCGCAGGGCTTCGAACGCTTGCGGGCTCGTCACTTCATGGACGAGGTGCCGGTCGATATAGATGAGGCAGGTTCCATCGTCGCGCGTGTCGACGACATGGGCGTCCCAGATCTTCTGGTACAGCGTGCGCGGATTCTTGGTCATAGTCAGGCGCGATTAGGCGCGCCCGCCCCGCAATTCAAGCGGAAGCGGGCGCGCGGTGCCGCAGAAAGATTCGATATCGAAGGTTATCCGCGGTGGCCGTTACGATCGCGGCGCTCCATGCGCAGGGCATAGTGCACGCGATCGACCTTGGCCCTCAGCACGCGGACCTCCTGGCGGTCCAGACCATTGCGGGCAAAGCGCGCATAGAGGTGCTGGATCCGGCTGGTATCGCGGCGCAGGCCCCTTGCCTCGCGGTAGGAGATCGCGTGGCGGGCGGCGGCACGGTCGATCCGGGCGCGCAAGTCGCGGATATCGGCGCGGATTGCATGGTCGCGTGCCGGGGTGTAGCGTGCCGGGGTGTAACGCGCCGGGGTGTAACGGGGGGCATGGCGGGAAACGTCGTGGTAGGCGTGGCGGGTTTCGTGGGCGGAAGCGGGCAGGGCGGCGCCGACACCCAGAGCCGCGACGACGGCGGGAGCGATGATCTTGGTCAGGGTACGCATGGTCTTCATTCCTTGTTGCGACAGGCGGGGTGTTCCTGTGCATTCAGAATTAGTACCCTCAAGATGAACGGCGGAAGACTCATCGGTCACAGATCTGTCGGTGTTTGTAATTAAGAGTCGCAGGCCCGAAGGGGTAAAAGAATGCCGCGACCCGAAGGGAGGGGGAGCACGATAGGCAAAACAATGCAGGCGCAGATGTGTCTCGCCCCCAGTGGCGCACGTCTGCGTCTGTTGCCTGCCAGCGGGCTTTCCAGTGATCCTGCGTAGGCGCGCGCAGGCAGGGATGCTATGGGGCCGCCATGTCTCCGCTTGCCGCCACGCTTGTTGTCCTTGCCACTGTTGCCGCGATGGAATGCGTCGCGTGGTCCAGCCACAAGTATGTGATGCACGGGTTCGGCTGGGCCTGGCACCGCGATCATCATGAGCGGCATGACGGGATTTTCGAACGGAACGATCTCTACGCGCTGGTGGGTGCGGTGATCAGCATCGCGATGTTCGCGCTGGGATCGCCGATGCTGATGGGCGCGGCGGCCTGGGCGCCAGGCACATGGATCGGGCTCGGCGTGCTGATCTACGGCGTGATCTATACGCTGGTTCACGACGGGCTGGTGCACCAGCGCTATTTCCGCTGGGTGCCCAAGCGCGGCTATGCCCGGCGGCTGGTGCAGGCGCACCGGCTTCATCATGCGACGGTGGGCAAGGAAGGCGGCGTCAGCTTTGGCTTCGTGATCGCGCGCGATCCGGCCGTGCTCAAGCGCGAATTGCAGGCGCAGCGGGAACAGGGGATCGCCGTGCTGCGCGACGCGTCCGGCGATTGATGCGATGACCGTTCTGCCACGCGATGGCGCGTGTGCAGGACTGGACATTTGCGGTTCCGGCCCGCACCATCGCAGCCATGGGAAGCCGCGCGGCAGCGCGCCGGTTCCCGGGGCGATGCGGAGGAAAATTTCCCGATGAATGAGACCAGCGACGGCCCGTCCACCGTTGAGCAACTGCCCAGCCAGAAATCGGCACTCGTGTCCGGAGAGCTGGCCAAGCTTCTCGACATGGCGCGCGGCAGTGCGCCCAAGGACGCGAAGATCAGCATTGAATTCGATGGACAGCTGCGCCTGCACATCGATGTGCGCAATGGCGAGGATATCGAGGTTCTCAAGAAAATCCTGCCATCGCTGGGCACGGGCATTTTCCACGGGATCGAAGTGGGAGCCACGCCGCATCATCCCTTCTTCCACCGGATTTCCGCGCTGATAGACCGGTAGAGGCAGGCCGGGCGGGCGCCGTGCAGGCAACCGGCACGGCGTTGGCGGGTTCTATCAGGACGAATCTGCAGGAGACCGAACACCGTGCATGACAGTGCCAGCGCCTCCGAAGGGGCATCCCGCAAGCCCTCCAGGCCGCAGGCCGAAGACGGAGAGAAAGCGGAGCAGAAGGCGGAACAGAAAGCCGAGCGCGAGATCGCCGAACGCGAGATCGAAGGCAGCGCGGCTACGCTGACCCGCAAGGAACGGCGCCGGGTCTCGGAACACAGCCGCCTTTCGGCGCTCACGGTCTTTTCGGTTATCCGCCGCGAGGGGGAAGAGGAACTGCGGCGGCCCGCCTCGTCGCTGTGGTGGTCGGGCATTGCCGCAGGGATCGGGATTTCCTCGTCGGTCTATGCGCAGGCCCTGCTTTTTCATGCTTTCGCGGCGCATCCCCATCGCGATCTGATCGCCAGTCTGGGCTACAGCGTGGGGTTCGTGCTGGTCATCCTCTCGCGCCTGCAGCTCTTTACCGAGAACACGCTGAGCGTGGTGCTGCCAATGCTTTCCGAGCCGAGCTGGACCCGGCTGGGCCTGTCCGCGCGCCTGTGGGGCGTGGTGCTGACGGCCAATTTCATCGGCACGTTCCTGACCGCCTCGATGGTGCTGATGCTGACGGGGACCGGCGATGGCGGCCATTCGGGCCATGTCACGGCCATGCTCGAAGTCTCGCGCCATGCGGCCGAAGCGAGCGGGATGACGGCGCTGGTAAAAGGCATTCCCGCGGGCTTCTTCATCGCCGCGCTGGTGTGGATGCTGCCCAGTTCCAAGGGATTCGAACTGTGGGTGATCGTGCTGTTCACGGCCCTGATCGCCGCCGGCGGGTTCACGCATGTCATTGCCGGATCGGCCGAGATGTTCCTGCTGGTCGTCGGCGGGGAGATGAGCATGGGGGCGGCGCTGCTCGATCATCTCCTGCCCACGTTTGCCGGAAATGTGATCGGCGGCACCGGACTGTTCGCCATGCTCGCCTACGGGCAGATCCACGCCGAGATCTGAGAGCCCGCTCTATTGCGATTGAACGGGAACGGCGTTTCCGTTATGAGCTTTGATCGCTCACAGAGGGGAGAAGGGCGCGGACAGACGCCCGTTTGCGAAAAGAGCAGGATTACCGATGAATTCGTCTTTCGTTTCGACGCTGCTGGCCCACTACCATTGGCAATTGTCGCTGATGACCGGTCTGGGCATTATTGCGATGGTGCTGCTGGGCAAGGCGATTGCCTATGCCGTTCCCGCGCTGCGGGTAGAGGGGAAGCGCAATGCCGATACCTACCGCCGCAAGATGGAAAAGCCCAGTTATGCGCAGAACCAGAAATGGAACCGCAAGTGGGGCATCTTCTTCGTTGCCATCATTTTCGGCGTGATCCTGCCGTTCTGCCTCACCGCCGATCCGCAGCCGTGGTGGCAGGTGCTGCGCGACATTGTCGTGATCCTGATGTTCTACGACTTCTTCTATTACCTGACGCACCGTTTCCTGTTTCACGACAGCGCGCTGTTCGGCGGGGCCGGGCCGCTCAAGTGGATGCATGCGATCCATCATCGCCAGCACAATCCCTGCCGCGGCGATTCGAGCTATATCCATCCGCTGGAAGTGGCGATCGGGCTGGGGCTCTATGTTGCCTCGATTGCGGTGCTGGCGGCGTTGATGGGCCAGTTTCATGTGGTGACGATCGTCATCACCTGGATGGCGTTCAACCAGATCAACCTGCACAACCATGACTTGTGGGAGACGGACCGGTTTCCGTTCCGCTATCTCAACTATGTCTCGGTGATGCACCACAACCACCACGCGCGTTTCACCGGCGGCAATTTCGCGACGATCACGCTGCTCTACGACTGGATGTTCGGCACGCTCGACAAGGGCGATGGCTATCGCGGCGAATTCACGCCGCAGATGGCGGCGCAAGCGGCCGCGGCAAAGGCAGGCGCGAAGAAGGCCTGAGCCCTCTTCGTCATTGCGAGGAGGCGAAGCCGACGAAGCAATCCAGAGCGGCGTAAACCGCTCGTGGATCGCCGCGCGGCCTATGCCGCTCGCAACGACGAAGCAGCGGGGACGAAACAGCAGGAACGAAGCTACTCGTTGCGCGTCCAGATCCAAGGGCCGATTACCGCGAGCACGCCCACCGGGATCAGCAGCCAGGGCCAGCCGAGCGTCAGGCCGACGAACACGATACTGAGCGACATCGCGCCGATCGCCGC
This sequence comes from Novosphingobium beihaiense, assembly GCF_022832375.1. Classification (GTDB taxonomy): domain Bacteria; phylum Pseudomonadota; class Alphaproteobacteria; order Sphingomonadales; family Sphingomonadaceae; genus Novosphingobium; species Novosphingobium beihaiensis. The sequence continues at coordinate 741 of NZ_JALHLG010000054.1, read as the reverse complement.
GATTTTGCCCTTGCGGCTGATCGCCCGCCGGTCGCGCCATTCGCGCAAGTGGTGGCCGTGGGTGGGGTGGTTGTAGAGCCGCTCCGCCCATTCGGGATGGCTCTTGGAAAAGCACCAGGCCGCCAGCAAGTAGAACACCACCGTGGGCAGCAGCGGCAGGAAGATGCCCAGCGTGCCCAGCCCGGCGAAGAATATCCCCCCCGCCATCCAGGCAGGGCGTGTGATCCGTTTCATGCTTCGGCGGCGTAGCGCCCGGCCGTTTCGCGGATCAGCGCGATCATGTTGGGAACACCCTGCGTGCGGTTGGACGAGAGCTGGTTCTTGAGATCGAAAGGTTCGAGCGCGGCGGCAATGTCGGTCGCGGCGACGTCTGCCGCGGGCTTGTCCTGCACGGCGGAGATCACCAGCGAGACGATGCCCTTGGTGATCGCGGCATTGCTGTCCGCCAGGAAATGCAGCGTGCCGTCGTCCTTCGCGGTGGGATAGACCCAGACGCTGGCCGAACAGCCGCGTACCTTGGTCGCGTCGGTCTTGAGCGGATCGGGCATCTCGTCCAGCTCGCGGCCCAGTTCGATGAGGAGCCGGTAGCGTTCGTCCCCGTCAAGGAACTCATACTCTTCGCGAATATCGTCAAGGCTGCGCATGGTATTGGCATTTAGGAAGGCCGCGCGGGAGGACAAGATGTCTTGCTGGAGTTGCCAGTATTTTTCGCATTATTGCAGAACTTCCGTTCGTGTCGAG
>NZ_JALHLG010000053.1 GCF_022832375.1 Novosphingobium beihaiense | reverse complement strand
GTCCCCGTCAAGGAACTCATACTCTTCGCGAATATCGTCAAGGCTGCGCATGGTATTGGCATTTAGGAAGGCCGCGCGGGAGGACAAGATGTCTTGCTGGAGTTGCCAGTATTTTTCGCATTATTGCAGAACTTCCGTTCGTGTCGAGCGAAGTCGAGACACGCTGGCACTGCGCTAACGTGTCTCGACTTCGCTCGACACGAACGGGAGGGTGGAATGGAGGGAGTGATGGGGGAGATTGCCCTCGCTCCCCAATCCTGTCAGGGATTTGCCCATGACCGAAGCGAAAGCGCATCCCTTTTACGCCATGCACGAACACGGCTTCGTGCGGGTCGCCACCTCCACCCCGCACGTGCGCACCGCCGATGTCGCGTTCAACCGCGATGCGGTGCTGGCCGAGGCGCGCCGGGCGCATGCGGCGCATGTCGATCTGCTGGTGTTCCCCGAACTGTGCCTGTCCTCCTACGCGATCGACGATCTGCACCTGCAGGGCGCGATGATCGCGGCGGTCGAGGCGGCGATCGGCGATATCGTCAAGGCCAGCGCGGACTTCTCGCCGGTCCTGCTGATCGGCGCGGCGCTCATGCACAAGGGGCGGCTTTACAACTGCGCGCTCGCCATCGCGCATGGCAAGCTGCTGGGCGCGGTGCCCAAGTCCTACCTGCCCAATTACCGCGAGTTCTACGAAAAGCGCTGGTTCGCCAGCGGCAAGGCGGTGCGCGGGCAGACGATCCGGGTGAACGGGCAGGAGGTGCCTTTCGGCGTCGATCTGGTCTTTGCCTCCGAAGTGCTGCCGCATTTCCGCTTCTTCGCCGAAATCTGCGAGGACTTCTGGGCCGCCACCCCGCCGTCCTCGCTCGGCGCGCTCGCCGGGGCGACGGTGCTGTGCAACCTTTCGGCCTCCAACATTGTCATCGGCAAGTCGGACGAGCGGCACATGCTCTGCCGCTCGCAATCGGCGCGCACGGCCTCGGCCTATGTCTATTGCGCCGCCGGGCATGGCGAGAGCACCACCGACCTCGCATGGGACGGGCAGGGGGTGATCTACGAGCTGGGCGATCTGCTGGCCGAAAGCGAACGCTTCTCGCTCCACCCGGAACTGTGCGTCGCCGATGTCGATTGCGAACGCATCATGATGGACCGGCTGCGCATCCCCACCTTCAACGATGCCGCCGAAGCGGCGGGCCGCCCGGAAGAGAGCTTCCGCACGGTGCCGTTCCGCCACGCCCCGCATGGCGGCGACATCGGCCTCGTGCGCCCGGCCGGCCGCTTCCCCTTCGTGCCCGACCGCGCCGAGAAGCTCGACGCCGATTGCTACGAGGCGTTCAATATCCAGGTCGATGGCCTGATGCGGCGGCTGGAATCGACCGGCGCCAAATCGATGGTGATCGGCATTTCGGGCGGGCTCGATTCCACCCATGCGCTGATCGTCGCGGCCAGGGCCTGCGACCGGCTGGGCCTGCCGCGCAGCTTCATTCGCGGCTACACAATGCCCGGTTTCGCCACCAGCGACGATACCAAGGGCAACGCGTGGAAACTGATGCGCGCGGTAGGCATCACGGCGGAGGAAATCGACATCCGCCCCGCCGCCACGCGCATGCTGGAAGACATCGGCCATGCTTTCGCAAACGGCGAGCCGGTCTACGACGTAACGTTCGAGAATGTGCAGGCGGGCCTGCGCACCGATTACCTGTTCCGCCTCGCCAGCCAGCACAACGGCTTTGTGGTCGGCACCGGCGACTTGTCCGAACTGGCGCTCGGCTGGTGCACGTATGGCGTGGGCGACCAGATGAGCCACTACGCGGTGAACGCGGGCGTGCCCAAGACGCTGATCCAGTACCTCATCCGCTGGTGCGCGCGCGGCGACCAGTTCGACGCGGCGACAGGCGATGTGCTCATGGCGATTCTCGACACCGAAATCTCGCCCGAACTGGTGCCCGCAGGCGCCGACGGCGCGATCCAGAGCACCGAGGCGAAGATCGGCCCTTACGAACTCAACGATTTCTTCCTGCACCACGTGATGCGCTTCGGGCAGAAGCCGTCCAAAGTGGCGTTCCTCGCCTGGCACGCCTGGCGCGAGGCGGCGGCGGGCACCTGGCCCGATGGTTTTCCGCAGGACCGCAGGAACCAGTACGACCTCGCCACCATCCGCGACTGGCTGGAGAAATTCCTGCGCCGCTTCTTCGCCTTCAGCCAGTTCAAGCGCTCGGCGATCCCCAATGGCCCCAAGGTCTCCTCCGGCGGCGCGCTCAGCCCGCGCGGCGACTGGCGCGCGCCGTCTGATGCCAGCGCGGCGGTGTGGCTGGCGGAACTCGATGCACGGGTGCCGAAGGGGTGAGGGCGCACGCGTCAGGCCGGGGCATGTGGGCAACCGCCTCTCCCGATTTGACGGACCGGCGATAAATTGCGACTCTTGGCGAACCGCCGGTGCCGCCGACAGGCACCGATCGAGCGGCGCGTGCGCGTGCCGGAACGAATTTACCCAAAGGAATGTTTATGCAGACCGCAAAGACCGGCGATACCGTCGTTATCGATTTCGTGGTGCGCACAAACGATGGCCGCGTCGTTGGCAATACGGAACAGAGCGGGCCGCAGACCGTGAAAATCGGCGACGCCGAGGTCTTCCCGCAGATCGAGGCCGCGCTGGACGGCATGGTCGTGGGCGCGGTGCAAATGGTGACAGTCGCCTCTGACGACGCGTTCGGCCCGCGCCGCGAAGAGATGGTGATCGAGATCCCGCGCTCCAGCTTGCCGCAGGAAACCGCGCCGCAGCCCGGCATGCAGCTGACCGCCAGCCAGCCCGATGGTTCGACCCTGAACCTGGTGATTACCGAAGTGGGCGAGGAAGCGGTGACTGCCGATGGCAATCATCCGCTGGCAGGCGAAGACCTGCAGTTCGGCCTGACTCTCGTGGAGATCAAGGACGCGGCGTAACCCGCGTTGCTGGCGGGCTAAGCCCATAAGGTGTCCGTCGCCCCCGCCCTTCGGCCGCGCTTCGGCCAGCCGAAGGGCGGGGGCGACAGAACATGGGGATGGGAATTCGTCTGCATGCAGGCACGCCGCATCCTCCGCTGGCGAGTGCGGACGTAACGCCCTGGGGCAGAACGCGAAGGCGGGAGGAGACACTCCGGGCCGGCGCTGGGGCGCCCTGTGCAAGGGGCGCGGGAGGGAAGCTGGCGCTTGCGAATGGCCGGATAGCAGCAACGACAGCCCGGCTCGGCCCTGTGGGAACGGTTCGAAACCAGCGGCGCGGGCTCGCATGAGGCGCCGGTCCGGACGTGTCCGGGATGGCCGTCCTGACAGGAGGGCGGCATTGCCGGAGACGCATATGAACCGCTCCGGTGCAGGCGCTGTGTGCGTGGCCACGGCGATACGCCGCACCCGTGCCCGCAACGCCGGCCCGAAACACCAGCCGGGCGTGTACTTTGCCCTGCTGGATGGCTGGGGCTTATAACCTATATGGTTATATTTGTCAAGATAGGTGCGTTCGCGGCCCGGGGCGGGGGCGTTCCGCGCTGTCCTGCGGTCAGTTCGAAAGCCGCTTGCCGGAAGCCGCCAGTTTGCCCTCGTCCATGATTTCAAGCAGGCCATTGGCGATGCGAAACTGCAGCCACCGCCCTTCGGTCCCGAACAGCCCTTTACCCAGAGGGACCAGTTCCATGGCGCGCTCGCCCGTTCCCAGCGTCAACTTTCCATCCTTGAGTGTGACGGGGAGGATGTTTCCGTCATCGAGCTGATATTGCCCCTGCGCGGCCCGCAGTTGCGCCATGGGCTGCTGGACAGGGATCAGATTTGGCAGATCGGGCCTGTGATCATAGCTGATGGCCCGCGCGATCTGCCAGCCCGCGCCGGTTTTCCGCCAGAGCACGGTATATCGTGCAATGCTGTCATGGCGCTCGATTTTATCGGGGCCGGTGGTCAGGAAGCGATGCTCGCCCCGGGTAAGGGCGTAGCCGCCCGCGAGCAGAAATACCTGCCCGGTCCGGGCAACCGGCTCGCGGCGCATGTGGGTGCTGGCCGCCGGATTGCACGGTCCGTCGCGCATCGAAGCGATGACTTTTGCGCGGGTCGCGTTTTTCCCCGACTTGTCGTGATAGAATTCCACGTCCTGCGTGAGAAAATGGCCCATCGTGTCGAGATCGCAGGCGTTGAATGTCTTCCAATAGGCTTTTTCGGCAGCGAGAACCTGGTCTTTTGCAGTGCTTTGGTCTTTCGGGTCGGGATGGGCCTGTGGTTCGGCCCGGGCGATGGGGGACACAAGAATTCCGGAGAAAGCCGCCAGAGCCATCGTCGAGGATCGTATTTTCATGCAGGCCTCCGCTTTGCCGAATTATGTTTTTGACGCACGCAAACAGGTGGCGCCCAGGGCGCTGCCTTGGTCTTGCAGGTGTTGGTTGAAGGCCGGGGCCGGGATCGCCGTTTCAGGGGGCGTCCGTTAGTCCGCAATACTTGCGGGGCAGGGGGCCTAGTCCCGCAGCGATTCGATTTCGCGGGCGAGGTCCTTGCCCCGCCGTTCGTCCGTGGCGATGCGTTCGAGCACGGCGATGCGTTTGCGCATCTGTTCGACTTCGCGTTCCAGTTCGTGCTCGCGCGCGGTGTGATCGTATTGGCCGTTGCTCTTGCCCAGGGCGCGGTACTTCTGCGTGCGCAGCCATGTCCAGCAGGCGATCGCGAAAAGAACGACGACGGCGGTCCAGAAACTCATTGCTTTGTAACCTCAACCGGTTGGGTGCTGCGCAGGGCCTCGATCTGCGTCGCAAGATCGTTGCCATGTTCTGTAGCGATACGTTCCAGAACGCGCACGCGGTTTTCTAGGCTGGCGTTCCGCGCCGCCTGTTCGGGGTTCATTGACGGGTTCCCTTCGCGCTTTCCCGGGCATTGCGCAGGCTTTCGATCTGGCGCGAGACGTCATAGCCCTGATCGGTGACGATGCGCTCCACGCTGGCGAGCCGGTCCTTGATCGATCCGATCTCGGCGCGAAGCTGCGCGTTTTCCTGCGTCAGCAACTGCACCCGGGCCTGCGCTTCGGGATCGGTCCTGGGGTAGACCGCCTTGCCCCACTGGTTCTCCAGCGGATAGCCGTGGCGCATGCGCAGCCAGTTGTTGAAGATCCAGCCGCCGATGCCGGCTGCTGTCGCGAACATGATGAAATAGGGCATCACATCGGAAGGCATCGGCAGACTCCTTGGAATTCCCGCCGGGAGCGGGCTTAGTGGGCGGCGTTTTCCAGTGCGGTGCGCGGCTTGTCGCGCAGCGCCTCGATCTGCCGGGAGGTGTCGAACCCGCTGTCGGTGACGATCGCTTCCAGCGTGGCGGTGCGCTCTTCCAGTGCTTTCAGGCGCCTGGCGAGTTCGGCATTCTCCTGGCGCAGGCTGTCCGCCTCGGCCTTGGCCGCCGGTTCGGTCTTGCCGAAGAATTCGTCTTCCAGGGCATAGCCGTGCCGGGCCCGGATCCAGTTGTTGACCAGCCATCCCACAGTGGAAACGGCGATGATCAGAACGACGAAGTTTGGGCCTGCCCAGTCCATGTCCGGTATTCCTCAGTTGACGGTCTTGCCGGGCTCGCTTTCGGCGCGGCTATCTTCCACGGCGCGCTGGTCGCGCAGGGCTTCGATCTGGAGGGCGGTATCGTATCCGCCATCGGTGATGATCCGCTCCAGCACCCGCACGCGCTCTTCCAGTTCGGCGTTCTTGTTGGCGTAGAGCGCGCTCTTTTCCGCGGTCGCTTCCAACTCCATCTTGAGCATGTCGCGGCGGTGCTTGGTCCAGATCGCGACGATCGGGATGCAGACGCCGATGATGGGGATGAGCAAGGCTAGGATGCCGGTGTCCATGGGATATATCCTGCGGAAGTCAGTTGACGGTTGGCTCGTGAGGGGCGGCGTGTCTGGTCTCGGCCTCGCGCTGATCACGCAAGGCTTCGATCTGGAGAGCGGTGTCATAGCCGCCTTCGGTGATGATCCGTTCCAGCACCCGCACGCGTTCTTCCAGCTGGGCGTTGTTTGCCGCATATAGCGCGGCCTTCTCCGCGCTGGCCTCGAAATTGAGTTCGGCCAGCTTGCGCTGATGCTTGGTCCAGACGGTGAAGGCGGCGAAGGCGATGCCGGAGAGCGGAATGAGAAGCGCTAGATCGCTCATGGTTGTGTCCCTGTTTTCCCGTTGGTTGCGGCTTAGCGCAGGCTGTCGATCTCGGCGGCGAGGCGCGAGTTGCTGGAGCTGGCGTAGTGCGCTTCCATATCGGCGATCCGGCGGTCGAGGTCGGACATGTCCTGACGCAGGCGGCTGGAACGTGAAGTGCCGGGCATCGTCAGGCCCTGGGCGAAACCGCGGCGCTGGCGGCGGCGTTCCATGCGGCGCAGCAGGCGCTCTTCCTCTTCCTCGCTGTACAGGCCTGCAGGGCGGCTGTCCGCCAGCACGGCCATGGCGATGTAGATCAGGATGACGAAGGGAAAGCCAAACAGCGTGAGCAGCACCGCGCCCAGGCGAACCCAGAAGGCATCGATGCCGGTGTAATCGGCGATGCCCGCGCAGACGCCGGCCAGCTTGGCGTTCGACTTGTCGAGATAGAATGGTCCGCGTGACACTGGTTGTCCCTTTCGTAAGATAGTCTGCAGGACCGGTGCGGTCCCCCTGTTCCCGGCCATGCCCATTTCGCGCGCGCGTCCGGGAAGCGCGCTGCGCTGTCTGTCAGTCCTGGCGGTTTGCCGGTTCGGGCGCGGTTTCGCCGCCGGGGCTCATCGTGCGCTTCATCTCGGCCAGTTCCGCCTCGATCGAGTCGCCATCGGCGAGCGCGGCGATTTCGTCGGCGAGCGTCGGCTGACGGTTGTCGCCGATGCTCATCGCTTCGGCGCGGCCTTCGGCATAATCGACGCGGCGTTCCAGCTGGTCGAAGCGTGCCAGCGCTTCATCGACACGCTCGTTCGAGAGCAGCGTGCGCAGTTTGACCCTGTTTTCCGCGCTCTGCAAGCGGGCGGCAATGGCGCTCTGGCGGCTGCGGGCCTCGCGCAGGCGGCTCTGCAGCTTTTCGATGTCCTGTTCGTAAGCGCGCAGCGAATCGTCGAGCACGGCGATTTCGGAATGAAGCTGTCCGGCCATGTCGGCGGCCTTCTTCTTTTCGAGCAGCGCGGCGCGGGCGAGATCCTCGCGGTCCTTGCTGAGCGCGAGCTGCGCCTTGTCGGACCAGTCGGCCTGCAGTTTGTCGAGCTTGGCGACGTGGCGGCGCAGTTCCTTCTGGTCGGCAATGGTGCGCGCCGAACTGGTGCGCACTTCGACCAGGGTTTCCTCCATTTCGAGGATGATCAGACGGATCATCTTCGCGGGGTCTTCCGCCTTGTCGAGCAGATCGTTGAAATTGGCGGCGATGATGTCGCGGGTGCGCGAGAAGATACCCATCCTGATATTTCCTTTGTTGTAGGCCGGGCGAAAGCGGGGTGTGGTGGTGCGATCGAAGTCGTTGGCGGCAAAATCGTTGGCGGGGCGGTAAGCGCGGGTCTGTTCGTGCGCTGTGCCGTGTCCGCAATTCTGCAGCACTTCGATTTCCGCGTCGAGCCTGCTCATGCCAGCGGCACTCCGCAGACCGGCGCCGCGGCATGGGCCGTGGTGGCGAAGTTGTCGGCCATGACCAGAAGGTTGAACGCGCCCATCGCCAGCAGGCTGGCAATGATCGCCCAGTCCAGCTTGGTGCGGGCCAGAGTAGAGCGCACGGCCGGCCGGGCGGGCTGCTGTGCGGGCTGGGTCTTGGCAGTGCGGGCAAACATGGCGTGGTTCCCTCGATGATCCTGAACTTCGTGTTGCCTCCTGTTCAGCAAGGGGTGTGCCAAATTGCGGACGTGGCGGTTTCCGGCGGTTTTTGCGCGATGGCGCGCAAGGGGTGGCAATATGAATTGCCAATGAATAGCGAAATACGCTAACTATTGGCACATGGAGCGCGACGTTCAGTTCATCGGCCAGTCCACGGCCTTCCTCGATGCGGTGGAGCGCGCCAGCCGCGCCGCGCCGGTGCGCCGCCCGGTGCTGGTGATCGGCGAGCGCGGCACCGGCAAGGAACTGATCGCCCAGCGCCTCCACCGCCTCTCCCCGCGCTGGGGCGAGCCGCTGGTGACGCTCAATTGTGCGGCGCTGCCTGAAACCCTGATCGAGGCCGAACTGTTCGGGCACGAGGCAGGCGCCTTCACCGGCGCGACGCGCGCGCGGGCCGGGCGCTTCGAGGAGGCGGACCGGGGCACGCTGTTCCTCGACGAACTGGGCAATCTTTCGATGGCCGCGCAGGAGCGGTTGCTGCGCGCGATCGAATATGGCGAAGTGGTGCGCATCGGCGCCTCGCGCCCGGTGACGGTGGACGTGCGCATCGTTGCGGCTACCAATGCCGACCTGCCGCGCATGGCGGAAGAGGGCACGTTCCGCGCCGACTTGCTCGACCGGCTGAGTTTCGAGGTTATCACGCTGCCGCCGCTGCGCGCGCGCGAAGGCGATGTGTCCGAATTGGCGGATTATTACGGCCGCCGCATGGCCAGCGAGCTGGAGTGGGAGAGCTGGCCCGGCTTTTCCGAAGAGGCGCTGGCGGCGCTGGACGCGCACGGCTGGCCGGGCAATGTGCGCGAACTGCGCAATGTGGTGGAGCGGGCGGTCTACCGCTGGGGGCACGATGAGGCGCCAATCGGGCGGATCGTGTTCGATCCCTTCGAAAATCCCTGGGGCGATGGGGCTGGCGCGCAGGAAGCGGCGCCGGTTCCGCCGCCTGCGCAGGCAGAGCCCGTACCGGCCTTGGCAGAAGCGGAGCCAGCACCTCCTTCCCAGACGCCTTCTCCACCGCCCGCGATTCCGGGCGATCTGCGCGCGGCGGTCGAGGCTTACGAGCGCGGACTGATGCTCGACGCGCTGAAACGCCACCGCTGGAATCAGCGCCGCGCGGCAGCCTTTGCGGGGCTGACTTACGACCAGTTCCGGCATTGTATGAAAAGACACGGCCTTCACGAGAATGATAAACGCGCCTTGTAAACAGGCGCGGAACGGCGGCGGAACCGGAGGCTGCGCCGCGTGCCATTTCCTGGGGGCGCGAGACCGATTGGTTTCACGGCAAGGATGCTGTATCCTGGCAAGCATATATAAAGAGTGATTTTACCGTGCCTGAAGACATCCCGACGCTGGATCAGCTGGAAAGTCTGACGCCCAAGCAGGTCGAAGTGCTCGATCTGCTGATCATGCACCGCACCACCAAGGAAATCGCGCGCGAACTTTCGATTGCGCCGAATACGGTGGATCAGCGGATCAATGCCGTACGTGACAAGTGGGGAACCGCCAACCGCAAGGACACGGCGCGCCGTTATTCGCAGCTTTTGGAGCAGTGTGGCAAAACCACATGTGGTTTTTCCCGTGTCGACCCTCAGGAGCAAGGGGCGGAAGACAGCGAGCGGGACTTGCCGGTCGATCCGGTCTTCGTTCTTTCGGATGCTTCGGCGCTGCGCCGGCATCAGGACTGGTACGAGGACATGGAATCCGCCCCGGCGGGCCTGGAGGCTCTCGATGCACGGTTCGGACGGGCAGGCCGCATTGGCGCGGTGCTTGTTCTGGCGCTGGTCATGGCCCTGACGCTGGTATCGTCTCTGGCGATAGCAGAAGCGCTGGGGCGGTTGATCTAGGCTATCCGGACCGGGGCAGGGGCCTTCGACCTGGAGATGGCGCTTCGGTGCCAGTGGAGGCGTAGATCATGACCCCTGAAATTGCCGGTATGCGGATCGCACGCAGCATCAAGTCGGTCGAAGACGATATGGACGAACTGCTGGCCAAGGCTGGCGAGTTGCTGACCGAAATGGCACGGGCCCGTGTCGCGGCTCTGGATGGCGCCGTTCACGGCCAGCGCCCGCTCGCCCGCGTCGCCGCGGTGCAGAAGAATCTGGTGGAAGCGCGCTCCGAACTTGTGCGGGCGCACAACGATCTTTCCAGACTGGCCGAATCCATGGACATTGCCTACCAGTGCCCTGAAAAGTCGGCACTGGACGATGATATCTGCGGGGATCTGCAGGTGCGCGCCGGTTGATGGAACGGAGTGGGCAGACTTGGACCTGACGCAAAGGATCGCGTATTTCCTGATTTTGATCCTGTCGGTTGGGCTGGCCCTTTGGAAAGGGGGAGCGCCTGAAAGGGCGGGCGCTCTCGTCTTCATTCTGATGGCCGTGATCCAGGCGCTGGTGATGGCATTCATTCCCAGCCACTTCGTCAGGGTCGATCCTGATGCTCTGGTGGCGGATCTCACCGGTTTTCTGGGATTCGGCTATCTCGCCCTGGAGGCGCGGAGGTTTTGGCCCCTATGGGCAACATCGCTGCAAGTCCTATGCTTGAGCGCGCACTTCGCGCGATGGGCGGACATCGGCATCTATCCGATGGTCTATGCGGTGATGCGCGGCGCACCGACGTTTGGCGTGGCGATCGCGATCCTGATCGGGACGCTGCTGCACATGTACCGGCTGCGGCGCCGTGGCTCCGATCCTTCCTGGCAGAGCTGGTCGCGGCACGCGGCCGGGTAAGGCCGCTTTCCGCGCCTCTGCTGGAAATTCTCGTGCGGCACATGGGCGGCCTGCGCCGCGAGATCATGCTGGAAGTGCTGTTCGATTCGCATGGCGCCCTGTGCGGCCACCGGGTGCAGGCCGGCAGCGGAGCGGGGGCGGTTTCGGCGCGGTATCGCGGCTTGTTCGAGCATGCCTTCCGGATGCAGGCGAGCGGGCTGGTGCTGGTGCACAATCATCCGTCCGGCGATCCGCGCCCCAGCTCTCAGGACATTGCTGAGACGCGGCGTCTTGCCGCCATGGCGCATGTCCTGGACCTGGATTTCCACGATCATGTGGTCGTTGGCGGCCCGGCAGCCGTCAGCATGCGCAGGGCGGGGCTGATGGGTCCCGCGAAGCAGCCGCTCCGAACCTGAAGTTTTGTCCGTGCCACGGGGGAGTGGCGGCCTGCGTGCACCGGGATGCGTCCCGCTGCACGCAGGTTTATTTGTGTCCGGCACGCAGCGGACTTGCCTTTTCCCGGCAATGCGCCTATCTGCGCCTCATCCCGACATTGGTGAAACAAGGTTCGGGCTGGCGCCGGAAGGGGCCGGCGCGAAACCGCGTTGCACGGATGCGGCTCTGTTTGAATGTATTGCGACTTGTCTGGAGAACCCGCGCTTGGCCGATATCGCCCGCATCACGCAAATCATCGAACCGGAGGTGAAGGCCCTCGGTTTCGATCTCGTGCGCGTGCGAATCTTCGGCAAGAGCGAAGTGGGCGACGACGAGATCGCGCTGCAGGTCATGGCCGAAAACCCGAAGACCGGCCAGCTCGTGCTCGACGATTGCGTGACGCTCTCGCACCGCATTTCCGACCGCATGGATGCGCTGGAGGAAGCGGGCGAAGTGCTGATCGACGAAGCCTATCGCCTCGAAGTCAGCTCGCCGGGGATCGACCGTCCGCTGACCCGCGTGAAGGACTACGCCAACTGGGCCGGGCACGAAGCGCGAATCAACCTCACCGAGCCGGTGGAGGGTAACCGCAAGGCGCTGCACGGCGATCTGCTGGGGATCGAGGGTGAAACCGTCACGCTCGATGACCGCAAGTCCGGCCGCGTCAGCTTCCCGCTGGCCCACGTTCATTCCGCAAGGCTGGTCCTGACCGACAAGCTGATTGCCGCAACCCGCCCGCTGGATACCAGCGGCGCCGACGAGATTCTTGAGGAACAGGAAGACTGACCATGAGCAGTGCGATTTCCGCCAACCGCGCAGAGCTGCTTGCGATCGCCAACTCGGTCGCTTCGGAGAAGATGATCGACAAGTCGATCGTCATCGAGGCGATGGAAGAAGCCATCCAGAAGTCGGCCCGCAACCGTTACGGCGCCGAGAACGACATCCGCGCGAAACTCGATCCGCGCACCGGCGACCTGCGCCTGTGGCGCGTCGTCGAAGTGGTCGAGGAAGTCGAGGACTACTTCAAGCAGGTTGACGTCAAGCAGGCTGAAAAGCTCCAGAAGGACGCCAAGATCGGCGACTTCATCGTCGATCCGCTGCCCCCGGTCGATCTCGGCCGCATCGATGCGCAGTCGGCCAAGCAGGTGATCTTCCAGAAGGTCCGCGATGCCGAGCGTGACCGCCAGTTCGAGGAATTCAAGGACCGCGTCGGCGAAGTGATCACCGGCGTGATCAAGTCGGTCGAATTCGGCCACGTGATCGTCAACCTCGGCCGCGCCGAAGGCGTGATCCGCCGCGATCAGCAGATCCCGCGCGAAGCCGCCCGCGTCGGCGAGCGCGTGCGCGCCATCGTGCTGAAGGTGGAACGCCAGAACCGCGGCCCGCAGATCTTCCTCTCGCGCGCGCACCCCGAGTTCATGAAGAAGCTCTTCGCGCAGGAAGTGCCCGAAATCTACGACGGCATCATCGAGATCAAGGCCGCTGCCCGCGATCCGGGCTCGCGCGCCAAGATCGGCGTGATCAGCCACGATCACTCGATCGACCCGGTCGGCGCCTGCGTCGGCATGAAGGGCAGCCGCGTCCAGGCCGTCGTGCAGGAACTGCAGGGCGAGAAGATCGACATCATTCCCTGGAGCGAGGACACCGCGACGTTCGTGGTCAATGCGCTGCAGCCTGCCACGGTCAGCCGCGTCGTCATCGACGAGGAGGAAAGCCGTATCGAAGTCGTCGTGCCGGATGATCAGCTTTCGCTGGCGATCGGCCGCCGCGGCCAGAACGTGCGTCTCGCCAGCCAGCTCACCGGCTCGCAGATCGACATCATGACCGAGCAGGAATCGAGCGAGAAGCGCCAGAAGGAATTCCAGGAACGCTCCAAGATGTTCGAGGACGAACTCGACGTCGACGAGACGCTCTCGCAGCTGCTGGTGGCCGAAGGCTTCACCGAGCTGGAAGAAGTCGCCTACATCGATCTGGCCGAACTGGCCGCGATCGAAGGCTTCGACGAGGAACTGGCCGAAGAGCTGCAGAGCCGTGCCGGTGAGGCGCTGGAACGCCGCGAAGAGGCTTTCCGCGAGGCCCGCCGCGCGCTGGGCGTCGAGGATGCGCTGGCCGAAATCCCGCACCTCTCCGAAGCCATGCTGGTCACGCTGGGCAAGGGCGGCATCAAGACGCTCGACGATCTCGCCGATCTGGCGACCGACGAGCTGATCGCCAAGAAACGCACCGAGCAGCGCCGCCGTGACGGCTCCGTGAACCGCCGTGCCCGCGAAGAGGACAAGGGCGGTGTGCTGGGCGAATACGGCCTGACCGAAGAGCAGGGCAACGAGATCATCATGGCCGCGCGCGCCCACTGGTTCGAAGACGAGCCAGAGACTGAGGAGGCCGCCGATGCGGAATCCTCGCAATGAGCGCGTAAGCTCCGGCATCGATAACGCCAAGGCGGAGAGGACCTGCATCCTCTCCGGCGGGAAGGCTGCGCGGGAGGACTTCGTGCGTCTGGCGATTTCGCCGGACGGGCTGGTCCTTCCCGATGTCCACGCGCGTGCCCCCGGGCGCGGCGCGTGGATTGGCGTTTCGCGCGCGGACCTTGAAAAAGCGCTCGCGAAGGGCAAACTAAAGGGAGCGCTGGCGCGTGCCTTCAAGGGCGCGCCGCTTTCTATTCCTGACGACCTGGCGGACCGGATCGAACAGGCGCTGATTCGCGCGCTGACCGAGCGGCTGGGCCTCGAACTCAAATCCGGCAAGCTGCTGATGGGGTCGGACCGGATCGCCCAGAACGCGCGCGAAGGGCGAGTCGAATGGCTGGGCCATGCCGCCGATGCGAGCGAAGACGGCGCCCGCAAGCTGGATCAGGCCTGGAGAGTGGGGCGCGAAGTGGAAGGCAGCGGTCTGAAAGGCACGCGCTTGCCACTGGACCGTGAGGCGCTGTCTGTGGCATTGGGCCGCGACAACGTCGTTCACCTGGCGCTGAACGATCGCGGAGCGGCAGATCGAGTCGCTTCGCTGCTGCGGCGCCTCCTGTATTTCCAGGGGCAGGCCGCAGCGGACGCGGCCGTCATGGATGATGATAACGGGCAGGCTCATGCCGCGCCCGTGACGACGAATTGAGATTGAAGGGCACGACGAGAGATATGAGCGAGACCGACAACAAACCGACCCTGGGCCGCAAGCCGCTTGGGCTTAAGCGCTCGGTGGAGGCGGGTGAGGTCAAGCAGACCTTCAGCCATGGCCGCACCAACAAGGTGGTGGTCGAGGTGAAGCGCAAGAAGCTGATCGGCAAGCCCGGCGCGGACAGCGCAGCCGAAACCAAGGCTGAGGCTCCGGCGCCCAAGCCTGCTCCCGCGCCCGAAGCGAAAAAGCCCGCACCGCGCCCGGCTCCGCCGAAGCGCCCCGCCGCGCCTGCCGGTGAAACGCCGCAGGAACGCGTCGCCCGCCTGCAGCGCGAGGCCGAGGAAGACCGCCTGCGCATGGCCGAGGAAGCCCGCCGCCGCGAGGAGGAAGAGCGGCTGAAGGAGCAGGAAGAGGAAAAGCGCCGCGCGGAAGAGAACCGCAAGGCGGAGGAAAAGGCGGAAGAAGAAGCCGCCGCTGCCGCCAAGGCCGAGGAAGAAGCCGCCAAGACTGCGGCCGAGGCTCCGGCACCCGAGGAAGCGCCTGCCGCGCCGGAACCCGAAGCACCCGCCGCGAAGAAGCCTGCGGAACCCGCGACGCCTGCCGCTCCGGCTCCCGCGCCGCGCCGGTTCACGCCGGTGCAGCGCCCCGAGCCGGCTGCCCGCAAGCCGGAAGCTGCAGCCGGTGGCGCCAAGAAGCCCGACGCTGCCAAGAAGGGCGCGCCCGCGGCCCGCAGCGCGGACCGTGGCGGCAAGGGCGACCGCCGCCAGGCCGGCAAGCTTACGGTCAGCCGTGCGCTGAACGAGGACGAGGGCGCACGCGCGCGTTCGCTCGCCGCGCTCAAGCGTGCCCGCGAGAAGGAGCGCCGCGCGCACTTCGGCGGCCGTCAGCAGCAGCGTGAAAAGCAGGTGCGCGATGTGATCGTGCCCGAAGCGATCACGGTGCAGGAACTGGCCAACCGCATGGCCGAGAAGGGCGCCGACCTGGTGAAGGCGCTGTTCAACATGGGCATGATGGTGACCGTCAACCAGACGATCGACCAGGACACCGCCGAACTGCTCGTCACCGAATTCGGCCACAATATCGAGCGCGTGTCGGAAAGCGACATCGACATCGATACCTCGGGCGACGTCGATACCGAGGAATCGCTGAAGGCGCGTCCGCCGGTGGTGGCGATCATGGGCCACGTCGACCACGGCAAGACCAGCCTGCTCGACGCGCTGCGCGGCACCGACGTGGTGCGCGGCGAGGCGGGTGGTATCACCCAGCACATCGGCGCCTATCAGATCAAGACCAAGAGCGGCGACCGGGTCACCGTGCTCGACACGCCGGGCCACGCGGCTTTCACCCAGATGCGCATGCGCGGTGCCAATGTCACCGACATCGTCATTCTGGTGGTGGCCGCCGATGACGGCATCATGCCGCAGACGATCGAGGCCATCAATCACACCAAGGCCGCGGGCGTGCCGATGATCGTGGCGATCAACAAGTGCGACAAGGAAGACGCGAACCCGCAGAAGGTGCGCGAACGCCTGCTGGAGCACGAGATCATCGTCGAGGAAATGTCGGGCGACGTGCAGGACGTGGAAGTCTCGGCCAAGACCGGCAAGGGGCTGGACGATCTGATCGACAAGATCCTGCTTCAGGCCGAACTGCTGGAGCTGAAGGCCAATCCGGACCGCAATGCCGAAGCCACCGTGATCGAAGCCAAGCTCGACAAGGGCAAGGGCCCGGTCGCGACGGTTCTCGTCAATCGCGGCACGCTGCGCCGCGGCGACATCTTCGTGGTCGGCACCGAGAGCGGCCGTGTCCGCGCGATGAACGACGACAAGGGCCGCCAGGTCAAGGAAGCCGGGCCTTCGGCTCCGGTCGAAGTGCTCGGCCTGAGCGGCGTGCCGATGGCGGGTGACGTGCTGAGCGTGGTCGATAGCGAACAGCGCGCCCGCGAAGTCTCGTCCTGGCGCCAGGAACAGGCGACCGCCAAGCGTACCGCGATGGCGCCTGCCAGCCTCGACACGATGTTCTCGGCGCTGGCCGCCAAGCAGAACGTCATCGAGTATCCGGTGGTGATCAAGGCGGACGTGCAGGGCTCGCTCGAAGCGATCAACGCGGCGCTCCACAATCTCTCGAACGACGAGATCAAGGTGCGCATCCTGCATTCCGGCGTGGGCGCCATCACCGAGACCGACGTGACGCTGGCTTCGGCCTCCGGCGCGCCGATCATCGGCTTCAACGTCCGCCCGAACGCCAAGGCGCGCGAGCAGATCGAGAAGACCAAGACCTCGATGATGTACTACGACGTCATCTACGAGCTGACCGAGGAAGTCGCCAAGCAGATGGCGGGTATCTGGGGGCCCGAGCGCGTGGAAACCGTGGTCGGCCGCGCCGAGGTCAAGCAGGTCTTCCCGGCCGGCAAGAAGGACAAGGCTGCCGGTCTGCTGGTTCTCGAAGGCTTCATCCGCAAGGGCCTCAGCGCGCGTCTCACCCGCAACGACGTTATCGTTTCGGCAACGACGATCGCTTCGCTGCGCCGCTTCAAGGACGACGTGGACGAAGTGCGCGCCGGTCTGGAATGCGGTGTGGTCCTGGCCGACACCAACGATATCCGGGCAGGCGATCACCTCGAAGTCTTCGAGGTCACTCATCGCGAGCGCACCGTCGGGTAAGCTTGCCGGGCACGGCTTGCAGGCCTGATGTTCGGACCAACTGGATCGGGGGGGGGGGGTGACAGTGTTCGCCCCCCCTTCATCTATCCGGGCCATTGGCCGCGTGGCTTTGATGCCCAAACGCCGGAGTTTTCTAGATGACCCGCTACCTTGCCCTGTTCGGTTCGATCAACGTCGGCGGCAACCGGCTGACGATGGCGGACTTGCGCTATGCTTTCGAGCGCGAGGAGTTCACGAATGTGGAGACGGTCGTCGCCAGCGGCAATGTCCTGTTCGATTTCGACGAGCGGCCGACCGATGGGCTGGAAGAGCTTTTCGCACATATGATGGCGGAACGCTTCGATATCGACAGCTTCGTGGCGGTGCGCACGAAAGAGGAAGTGCGCGCGGCGGTCGAGGATAATCCGTTCACCGGCAGCGGCGAGGACAAGTTCGTCCACACCCATTTCCTGGCGGGCCAGCCCACGCCGGAACAGTTCGAGAAGCTGATGAGCGATCACGCCGGGCGCGGCGCGGAGAGGATCGCGCCGGGCCAGCGCTGCCTCTACATCGATTACGTCGACGGCGTGGGCCGGAGCAAGCTGACGTCCGCTTTCATCCAACGCCGCCTGGGCTGCCCCGGCACCGCGCGCAATGTGGGATCGCTTGCGCGCATCCTTGCGAAGATGGGCTGATTTCCCGTAGAAAGAGTCATGGCACGCCAGCAATTCACCCCCGAACAGCACTCCGTCCGCCTTTTGAAGGTGGGCGAACAGGTGCGTCACGTCCTGTCCGAAATCCTTGCCCGCCAGCAAGTGCACGATGATACCCTGACCGCGCATTCGGTTTCCGTCACCGAAGTGCGCATGACGCCCGACCTCAGGCAGGCGACGGTCTATGTGAAACCGCTGCTGGGCGTGGATGAGGAAGACGTGCTGAAAGCGCTGCGCACCAATACCGCCTTTTTCCAGCGCGAGGTGGCCCAGCGCCTGAAGCTCAAGTTCGCGGCGAAGATCCGTTTCCGCGCGGACGAGACTTTCGACGAGGCCAGCCGTATCGATGCGCTGCTGGACGACCCGCGCGTGAAGCGGGATCTCGATCAGGGGGAATAGGGCTTCGCCCCGTAGCGGCCGCCAGGGGCGGTTTCACCCCTGCAGTCAGAGCGGAACCATCCGCGTCTTGATCGTGATGTTGACCTTGCGGCCGACGACCATCGACAGCCCGGTCATACCATAGGCGCGGCGGTCTATCCGCATCGTGCCGGTCAGCTGGATCGGCTGCGAGCCACGGTTTTCCGCCAGAGGCTGGTTGAACGTGACATGGAGCGTTTCCGGGCGGGTGACGCCGCGCACGGTCAACTGGCCGGAGACTTCGGCCGTCCGCACGGCCGTCATGCGCAGTGTCTCGCCGGAGAAGTGCACGGTCGGATAGTGCTCGACATCGAAGAAGTCCTCCCCCTTGAGCCGCTTCAGCGTCCGGGTATCGCCCGCCTCCAGCTTGCGCGCATCCAGCGTTACATCGAGCGTGATGGCGCTCTTGGGAGCGGAAGCGGCGGCGTCGGGCAGCGAGAGCTTGCCCACGATCGCGGGAAACGAGGCGGTCTTGCTGGACAGCCCCAGGAACGCGACGCGGGCATCCACATTGCTGGCTGCCGGGTCGATCCGGTAGTGCAGCCGGGCAGGCGGCGCGGCGGCGAGCAGGGCGGCGGACAGGATTGCAAAGGCAGCGGCCGTCCTGCGGCGCATGGGAGTTCCTTTGAACGGGTTTGCTGCGCGAAGGCTGCGTCGCGAACCGCCATCTGTCAATGCGCGCGGCAAGGCACGCGGGCGAAGAACGGTGAGGCGGTCTTTCACTGCGGTGGTCCTCATGCGGATTCGAACGTGAGCTGCACGGCATCCCACCGGCCCGCGGCGGCATCTTCCGGCGCGATCCAGAACTGGAACAGGCCGATGCCGTTCCAGCGCCATTCCATCATGTCGTCATAGGCAAGCTGCAGCAGCAGGATGTCGCCGCGATGCTCGTCGCGGGCCTGCGCGCCGCCGCCCTGCTTGCTTCCGCCCAGGCCGAACATCTGGTGCTGGTCCGCCACCGGCAGCCGGTATTCGCGATTGATCCGGGCAAGCTGTTCCGCAGGCATCGCGTCGAGCGCTTCGGACGTGTCGGTGATCATGGTCCGCAGCGACAGTGTGGCCAGTTCGCCCGTGGAGTGCGGGGCATGATGCTGGGTTACATCGGCGTAGCTGGTATGCAGTTCGGCCAGGAAATCGGCGATGATGGCGTATTCCTCGGCGTCGAGCTGTTCCCAGGTTTCCCGGCCGGTCACGAACTGGTCGATGGCGGCGATCATGTCCGGCAGGCCGTCGCGCTGGGTTTCGACGGCGGAAAGGGCGGCGCGCTTGCGGGAGACTTTCCCGCGAGCGGCTTCGGTGCGCGGATCGCCGGGGCCGGCTTCGGCTTCGAGCGCTGCCAGCGCCGCTTCGGCCTGCTCCACGGCGTCGCGCCGGAGCATGACGAGCCGGTCTGCCCCGTCGAGCGCGGCGTGAAGCTGATCGGCCAGGTGATTGGCTCCGTGCCACCACAGCGCGGGCGCGGCGGGGGCGCCGTCCTCGGCGCTGAAGGCGCTGTTGCGCGGGGCCGCGTGCAGCACCAGCTGAGCGGCCATGGCCTCTGCGATCGCCGTGTCGAGCGCGGGATCGGCATGGCTGCGCAAGTCCTGCGGCAAGTCCAGCACAGCGGGCTGGACCGGCCAGAACGGGAAGAAGGGGCGGCTCAGGCGGTTGGGCCGGGCGGGAAAGGGATATCCGCCTTCGTCGAACGCGCAGGGCAGATCGTCGGGCACTTCGGCAAAGCCATGCTCGTGCTCTCCGGCCGGGATGTGAAGGACCATGCCGGTGCCGAGAAAGAAGGCGAGCGAGCCGGTGCGGGGCAGGGGGCTTTCCGGGCAGGCGGCGGCCAGTTCCGCGAGATCGATCTGCGCCGCGAAGGGGAGCGGCGTGCCCCCGGCATCGCGCGGCCATGCGACCGGGCCCAGCCGGGGCAATCCGCCCAGCCAGCTGGTATCGTCGAACCAGTCGCGCTCAGGATCGCGCGCCTTGCGCACGAAGACGACGGGGCGTGGCGGCGCGTCATCTGCCTGCTCCCCGTCCGCCGATGCCGCGGCAAGCTGGCTGGTCTCGCTGGCGGTGCGGCGGCGCAGGCTGGCCACGCGGTCTTCGGCGGAGAGCGGTTCGGGCGTCCAGACCGGCCCCGGCTTCCCCTGCGCCTTCTTGCCCGGCCGTTGCTTGTCACGCCCGCGTTTGCCCGGCTGCGGCCTTTTTGCCGTGCCGTCCCGGATGGTCATGGCGGCCAGCAGGGAGAGGACGATGCCCAGCGCCAGCAATCCCGTAACGGCGGCGCTGCGCCCCCGGATCGCGATCAGCCGGGCGGCGGCGGCATCGGGCAGGGACCACACGCCGCCGCTGGCCCCATGCGGCGCCGAGGCCACATAGGCCGCTGCAATCGCGGCCAGCCCGAAGACCGCAAACATGGCAATGACTCTTTTCATCCCCGACTCCCACGCCCGTCCTGCGCCGTCCTTACAACGCTATGGTTAATTTCATTCATACGGGGAGAAGCGCGGGCAATCCCGTGCAAGGCGGATCGGGCGGTGTTATCCCCAGCCGCGATGGCCAAGCTCTATTTTTACTATGCCAGCATGAACGCGGGCAAATCCACCACGCTGCTGCAGGCGAACTTCAATTACCACGAGCGCGGCATGCGCACGATGCTGTGGACCGCCGAAGTCGACAACCGCAGCGAGGCGCGCGGAGAGACGCATGCGATCGAAAGCCGCATCGGCCTTCATGCCGGGGCGCACCGGTTTTCGCCCGACACCGATCTGCTGGGCAAAGTGCAGGCGGCCCATGCGGTGGAGCCGCTGTCCTGCGTGCTGGTGGACGAGGCGCAGTTCCTCACGCCTGCGCAAGTGTGGCAATGCGCGGATCTGGCCGACCGGGTGGGCATTCCCGTCCTGTGCTATGGCCTGCGCACCGATTTCAGGGGCGAACTGTTCGCCGGGGCGGCCTTGCTGCTGGGCATTGCCGACAGTCTGATCGAGCTGAAGGCGGTGTGCCACTGCGGGCGCAAGGCTTCGATGAACTTGCGCGTCGATGCCGAAGGCCAGGCGGTGAACGAAGGCGCGCAGACCGAGATCGGCGGCAACGACCGCTATGTGGCACTGTGCCGCCGCCATTTCAGCGAGGCGCTGGGGCGCTGAACGCGGGCATCATTGCAGCGGGAGGGCGCGCAGCCTAGATAACGGGCATGAACGACACCGTGCTGCAGATCGCAGCGATCATCATTCCCCTGATCATCGCCATCGTATTCCATGAAATCGCGCACGGGCTGGTGGCGCGAATGCTCGGCGATCCGACCGCGCACGAGCAGCGGCGGCTCAGCCTCAATCCGCTGCGCCATGTCGATCCGTTCGGCACGCTGATCCTGCCGGCTATCCTGTGGCTGACCACGCATACGGCGTTCGGCTGGGCCAAGCCGGTGCCGGTCAACAAGCGGCGGCTGCGCGATCCGCGGCGGGGGATGATGGCGGTTGCGGCGGCGGGGCCGGGGATGAATCTGGTGCTGGCGGCGGTCGGCGCGGTGCTGCTGGGGCTGCTGGTGCGCTATGCGGGCGACAGTGACGCCGCATCGCTCGCCTTCGTGGCGCAGAACTTCAACAATTTCATCGCGATCAACGTTTTTCTGGCGTTCTTCAACCTGCTGCCGATCCCGCCTTTCGACGGTTCGCACATCGTCGAGGGGCTGCTGCCGCGCGCGGCAGCGCGTTCTTACGAGCGGCTGCGGCCCTACGGCATTCTGGCGGTGCTGCTGATCCTGCTGGTGATCCCGAGGCTGTTTCCGGGCTGGGGCCTGATCGAGCGGGTGGTGTTCCCGCCGGTGGAGTGGCTGGGCGGATACTACTACGATCTGGTGCGCTTCGTCGCGGGCGGCTGAACGGAGCCGTTCACGCGGCCCTCAGGATTGTATCACTTTGTCCCGCCGCCTTGCGCGATGGGCTGGCAGCGACCATCTTGGGACTGCGGGGGAAACGGAAAGGAACCGACGATGAAGCCCCTTTCTCTTCTCCTTCCAGCCGCGCTGATGGCCATGGCGCCGCTTCCGGCACTGGCCCGGACGGACCCGCCGCAGGCATCCGGAACGCAGGCCGCGAAAACCGGGACGGCCAAGAAACAGGCCGAAGCCTCGATCCCGTTCGCCAATCATGGCGGGGTGTGGAACTGGCGCTCGGAAGGCAACCGCACGCTCTATTTCGAGGATAACCGCCGCAACTGGTACAAGGCCGAACTCATGGGCTTTTCGACCGATCTGCCTTTCGTGAACTTCATCGGCCTCGATACGCGCCCCAACGGCACGCTCGACCGCTGGAGCGCGGTCTATATCCACGGGCAGCGCTATCCGCTCACGTCCTTCGTGAAAGTCGACGGCCCGCCGGTGAAGAAGAAAAAGGCGAAGTAGCCGTGCGGGGCCGCCGTTGACCAATGCCGCCGCCGCGCACATGGGGGCGCGATGACGGATACCCCCTCTATGCCCCTCCCGGCTCCCAGCGGCTGGATCATTCTCGACAAGCCCGTGGGGCTCGGCTCGACACAGGCGGTGGCCGCCGTGAAGCGCAACTTGCGCGAGGCGGGCTATGGCAAGAAGGTGAAAGTCGGCCACGGCGGCACGCTCGATCCGCTGGCCTCGGGCATCCTGCCGGTGGCCGTGGGCGAGGCGACCAAGCTGACCGGGCGCATGCTCGATGCGAGCAAGGTCTATGAATTCACGGTGCGCTTCGGTGAGGAGACCGACACGCTCGATCTGGAAGGCGCGGTGATTTCCACCAGCGATGTGCGGCCAACGGCGGAGCAGGTTGCAGCGGTGCTGCCCCGCTTTACCGGCCCGATCGAGCAGGTGCCGCCTGCCTATTCGGCGCTGAAGGTCGATGGGCAAAGGGCCTACGATCTGGCGCGGGCGGGAGAAGATGTGAAGCTGAAGCCGCGCAGCGTGGAGATTTTCGAACTCACGATCCTCCCCGATACGGGGAGGGGGACCGCCGCCGAAGGTGGTGGTGGAGGGGACTCTCGCCCGGACCCGGCGTTGCGGGAGGACGCTGATCCCCTCCACCACCCTGCGGGTGGTCCCCCTCCCCGTGCCGGGGAGGACATGACTTTCCGCGCCCATGTCTCCAAGGGCACCTATATCCGCTCGCTGGCGCGCGATATTGCGCAGGCGCTGGGTTCGTGCGGCACCGTTACTATGCTGCGCCGCGTTCAGGCCGGGCCGTTCGGCCTGTCCCATGCGATTTCGCTGGACAAACTGAACGAAACGGGTAAGGGCGCGCCTCTTGAGCAGATACTCTTGCCGCTGGAGGCGGGGCTGGACGACATCCCGGCCATCGGCCTCAGTCCGGAGCAGGCAAGGGCGGTCCGGCAGGGCCGCGTTCTTACCGGGCTGCCCCAGGAAGACGGGCTGCATTGGGCGCGTGAAGGCAAAGTGCCGGTCGCGCTGATGGAGCTTTCGGGCGGAGACGCCCGGGTCGTCAGGGGGTTCAACCTTTCCGATGTCGCGGAGTAGAATGAATGTCGGTTACCGCAGAAAAGAAGCAGGAAATCATTGCAGACAACGCCCGCGCCGCTGGCGACACGGGTTCGCCGGAAGTGCAGGTTGCTATCCTCACCAGCCGGATTGTCACGCTGACGGAACACTTCAAGACGCACCACAAGGACAATCACTCGCGCCGCGGCCTGCTGGCCATGGTCAACAAGCGCCGCTCGCTGCTCGACTACCTCAAGAAGAAGGATGTCGCGCGGTACAACGCTCTGATCCAGAAGCTGGGTCTGCGTAAGTGACATAATGCTTCGGCCCGCCTCTGGCGGGCCGTTTCGCATTATGTCACCCTGAACCTGGTTCAGGGTCCATCGTGCCGCTCAACCGGCCGCTGGAATCGGGAAATGGGCCCTGAAACAAGTTCAGGGTGACGCGTTTCTTTGGAAACCGGCGATTTTGCGGTACGAACGGCAAACCGCCCGGACAGAGTCCGGGCCAACCTTTTCGGGTATCCCCGCAATCCGGCGGGGGGCCTAGGGGCCAAACTAAGGCCCCGCACCGGACCGGGACGGTATCCCCGGCAGTAAACCCCGCTGAGCAATAGGGCCGGCGGGTCTGAGGAAATTCTCTATGTTCGACGTCAAAACCGTATCCATGGAGTGGGGCGGAAAGACCCTCACTCTGGAAACCGGCCGCGTTGCCCGTCAGGCTGACGGCGCGGTCCTCGCCACGTATGGCGAAACTGTTGTGCTGTGCGCCGTTACGGCCGCCAAGTCGGTGAAGGAAGGCCAGGACTTCTTCCCGCTGACCGTGCACTACCAGGAAAAGTTCTCGTCCGCCGGGCGCATCCCCGGTGGCTTCTTCAAGCGTGAACGCGGCGCGACCGAAAAGGAAACGCTGACCAGCCGCCTGATCGACCGTCCGGTGCGTCCGCTGTTCCCGGAAGGCTTCTACAACGAGATCAACTGCATCGCGCAGGTCATGTCCTATGACGGCGAGACCGAGCCCGATATCGTTGCGATGATCGCCGCTTCGGCCGCGCTCACCATCTCGGGCGTGCCGTTCATGGGCCCGATCGGCGCCTGCCGCGTCGGCTTCACCGATGGCGAATACACGCTGAACCCGAAGCAGAGCGCTGCTCTGGAAGAGGGCCGTCTCGACCTCGTCGTCGCCGCCACCGGCAATGCCGTGATGATGGTGGAATCGGAAGCCAAGGAGCTGACCGAAGACGAGATGCTCGGCGCCGTGATGTTCGCGCATGACGAGTGCAAGAAGGTCGTCGATCTGATCATCGATCTGGCCGAGAAGGCCGCCAAGGAGCCTTGGGAAATCGACCTGTCGGACAACACCGCCGACATCAAGAAGAAGCTCAAGGACGTGGTCGGCAAGGATGTTGCCGCCGCCTACAAGCTGACCGACAAGTCGGCCCGTGCCAGCGCGCTCAACGACGCGCGTGCCAAGGCCAAGGAAGCCTTCGCCGACGCCGAGCCGCAGACCCAGATGGTCGCGATCAAGACCATGAAGAAGGTCGAGGCGGAAATCGTGCGCGGCGCCATCCTCAAGGACGGTTCGCGCATCGACGGGCGCAAGCTCGATCAGGTCCGCCCGATCGATTCGATGGTCGGCTTCCTGCCCCGCACGCACGGTTCGGCGCTGTTCACCCGCGGTGAAACGCAGGCGATCTGCACCACCACGCTGGGCACCAAGGACGCCGAGCAGATGATCGACGGTCTTGACGGCCTGTCGTACTCGCCGTTCATGCTGCACTACAACTTCCCGCCCTACTCGGTCGGTGAAGTGGGCCGCTTCGGCGCCCCGGGCCGCCGCGAGATCGGCCACGGCAAGCTGGCATGGCGCGCGCTGCACCCGGTGCTGCCCTCCAAGGAGGACTTCCCCTACACCATCCGCATCCTGTCCGACATCACCGAGTCCAACGGCTCGTCCTCGATGGCGACGATCTGCGGCGGCTGCCTCTCGATGATGGACGCGGGCGTTCCGCTTGAGCGTCCGGTTTCGGGCATCGCCATGGGCCTGATCCTGGAAGGCGACGAGTTCGCCGTCCTTTCGGACATCCTGGGCGACGAGGATCACCTCGGCGACATGGACTTCAAGGTGGCCGGCACCGAGAACGGCATCACCACGATGCAGATGGACATCAAGATCGCCGGCATCACCAAGGAAATCATGGGCAAGGCGCTGGAGCAGGCGAAGGCCGGCCGCGCGCACATCCTGGGTGAAATGCAGAAGGCCCTGGGTTCGGCCCGCACCGAACTTTCGGCCCACGCGCCGCGCATCGAGACGATCCAGATCGACAAGTCGAAGATCCGCGACATCATCGGCACCGGCGGCAAGGTCATCCGCGAGATCGTCGCCGAGACCGGCGCCAAGGTCGACATCGACGACGAAGGCGTGATCAAGATCTCCTCTTCCGACATCAGCCAGATCGAGGCTGCCAAAGCCTGGATCCAGGGCATTGTCGAAGAGCCGGAAGTCGGCAAGATCTACAACGGCAAGGTCGTCAACATCGTCGACTTCGGTGCCTTCGTGAACTTCATGGGTGGCAAGGACGGCCTCGTCCACGTCTCCGAAATGAAGAACGAGCGCGTCGAGAAGCCGACCGATGTCGTCTCCGAAGGCCAGGAAGTGAAGGTCAAGGTCCTCGAAATCGACAACCGCGGCAAGGTTCGCCTGTCGATGCGCGTGGTCGATCAGGAAACCGGCGAAGAGCTGGAAGACACCCGTCCGCCCCGCGAACCGCGTGAACCGCGCGGCGATCGCGGCGGTGACCGCCGTGGCC
>NZ_JALHLG010000052.1 GCF_022832375.1 Novosphingobium beihaiense | reverse complement strand
GAGGCCATGGCGACGGCGCCGGGCTGCACGTCCTCGTCATTGACGGCATAGCCCCGCTCGCGGGTGCGCGCGAATTCGGCCTGCGCCGCCGCGTCGGGCGTGGCGCCCAGCAGCCGGGCCTGCTCTTCCGCCGGAAGGTAGGGCAGCACCGCGCGCGCGGTGGCGCTGCCGCGCAGGGGAATGACGATCCCCACCGCGGGCACCATGCGCAGCAGGTGATGGCTTTCGGCGGCCGCCATCACCACGAAGTGATCGCCGTCGGGCACGGCCAGATAGGCCGTCTCTCCGGTCTCTCCGCGCAACCGTTCGAGCACCGGACCGGCGCGCAGGCGCAGGCTCTCGTTGCTGTGCGGCGGGCGGGCGAGGGTGAGCACGTGCGGCGACAGTTCCCACTGGCCCGCAAGGCCCGGCGCCGGGCGGATCCATCCCGCATCGGCCAGAGTCATCAGATCGCGCTGCACCGCGCTCTTGTCCGCCTCCAGCAGCCGGGCGAGCGCGCTGACGCCGACCGGTTGGGCATGGGCTACCGTCTCGAACACCGAAAGCATCCGCGCCGCGCTGCGGCTTCGCTTGACCGTCACCTGTTCCTCACGATACCGTGTTACTATACGATATAGTGTATTACTATGTAATACGAATAGCAACTGGCTTAGCG
Source organism: Novosphingobium beihaiense (assembly GCF_022832375.1). Classification (GTDB taxonomy): domain Bacteria; phylum Pseudomonadota; class Alphaproteobacteria; order Sphingomonadales; family Sphingomonadaceae; genus Novosphingobium; species Novosphingobium beihaiensis. Next base: position 31,366 of record NZ_JALHLG010000052.1, on the reverse strand, counting down.
TTTTGGGAGAACGGCCATGCCCCTCACCGATGTCCGCCCGCTGCAGGAAGGGCTGCCGTTCGGCGTCCGTATCGGCGGCCTCACGCGGGAAATTCTGAAAGACAAGACGATCCGTGACGAGATCGACGCGCTCTTCATCAAACACGGCATGATCGTGTTCGAGGATGTCGAGCAGTCGGACGAAATGCAGCTTGCCCTGTCGAGCTGCTTCGGCCCGCTCAAGGAGCATCCGGTCAAGGGGCTCGCCCGCGTCGACAGCGACCGGATGCCCGGCGTGATCGAGATCCGCAGCAAGCGCGGACGCGGCATTGTCGAGGTGGACGGGCGGCAGGTCTCGCACTGGCTGCCCTGGCATTTCGACCATTGCTACAACGACGAGCTCAACCGCGCGGGCGTGCTGCGTTCGGTCGAGCGGGTGGAGGAGGGCGGCGTGACCGGCTTCCTCGACGGAATCGCGCTCTACGAGGCGTTCCCCCGGGATCTGCGCGAGCGGATCGAGGGCAAGGACGTGATCTACAAGCTCAGCACCCAGTACGAGGATCTGAAGTTCGGCCGTCCCGCGCAGTACCGCATGATCGAGCCCAAGCCGATGCCGGAGAGTTTCAGGGAGCAGGCCGCCGCGATGCCGCGCGCGATTCACCCGGCGGTCTGGACCCGGCCCACCGGCGAGAAGTGCCTCCACGTCTCGGCCTATATGGCGCAGGGCATCCTTGGCGACGAAACGCCGGAAGGCGATGCGCTGCTGGAGGCGGTGTGCCAGGAGATCAACCGGCTCGCCGAAACCTGCAGCTATCACCACACTTGGCGCCCCACCGACATGGCGATCTGGGACAACCTGCGGATGCTCCACTGCGTTTCGGGCAATGATCCGGAAGAGGAACGGCTGATGTACCGCACCACGATCAGCGGCGACTACGGCCTCGGCCGCTGGGAAACCGCCCCGCGCGAACTGGCCGCCGCAGACGCGATGGCATAGGCTTGTCCTCCCCGGTTCGGGGAGGTGGCAGCGCGCAGCGCTGGCGGAGGGGATTCGCGGCCTCACACGGCCCCTGGCGTTGTCGCGGGAATCCCCTCCACCATGCTGCGCATGGTCCCCCTCCCCCACGGGGGAGGACAAGATGGGAGAGGCTATGGCGAAGATCGATGTGAACGGGCTGACGCTCGACTACGAATTTGTGGGCGATGCGGGCGCGCCGCCTTTGGTGCTCACCCCCGGCGGGCGCTATCCGCGCGATACCGCGGGGCTTCCGGAACTGGCGGAAAAGCTGGCCGAGGGCGGCTTCCGCGTGCTGCTGTGGGATCGCCCGGGCTGCGGCGCCTCCGACATTGCGTTTACCGCCCCGTCCGAATCGGCGATGAACTGCGAGGCGTTGGTCGGTCTCGTCGAGGCGCTGGACCTCAGGGACGTGACGCTGGCGGGCGGTTCGGCGGGCTCGCGCATCGCGCTGATGGCGGCGGCGCGGATGCCGGACAACGTGCGCAAGATGGCGATCTGGTGGATCAGCGGCGGACCGGTGGGGCTGGCCGGCCTCGCCTGGTTCTATTGCGGAGACCAGATCGCGGCGGCCAGCAAGGGCGGCATGGATGCCGTCGCGCAATTGCCAAGCTGGGCGGACCAGATAAGCCGCAACCCCAAGATTCGCCAGATCCTGCTGGCGCAGGACCCGGACACCTACATCGCCACCATGCAGAAATGGGGCAAGGCTTTCGCCTATTCGGACGAATCGCCGGTGCCGGGCATGACCGAAGCGGACTTCGCGAAGATCACGATGCCGGTGCTGACGTTCCGTTCGGGCAAGAGCGACATGGCCCATACCCGCCAAACGTCCGAATGGGTCCACCGCCTGCTGCCCCATTCGACGATGGTGGAGCCGCCGTGGGGTGATCAGGAATGGAACTACGTTTCGACTTTCCCGGTCGATCCGGCCAACCGGCGCGGGCGCTTCGAGCGCTGGCCGCTGCTCGCGCCGATGCTGCTCGATTTCCTGAAGGACTGACGATGAGCATGGATACGAAACTGGCCGAACTCATCGACCGGCACGAGATCCATCAGGTCATGCTGCGCTATGCACGCGGGCTGGACCGGCTCGACAACGATCTCGTCCGCGCGTGCTACTGGGACGATGCGATCGAGGATCATGGCCACTTCGTCGGCACGCCCGATGACTTCGTGCCCTGGGCCGACGGCACCACGCTGCTATTCGAATCGACCCAGCACGCGATCCTGAATCATGTCTGCGATCTGCAGGGGGACGAGGCGTTTTGCGAGACGTACTACCACTTTTCGGGCGTGACCGCCGAGGGGCCGAACTTCATGTCGACGGGCCGTTATGTCGACCATTTCCGCAAGCGGTGTGGTGAATGGCGGATCGCCAACCGGGTGACGATCGTGGAGGGCACTTACGATGTGCCTAAAGCCTCCCGCGCGCCTTCGCCCCAGACCGCCTACACAGCAGAGGAGCCCTGTCAGGCCACGCGCGACCGCGATGACGTGAGTTATCACCGCCCGCCCGTGCCGCGCCGGCCGAAGTAAGGCAGGGGAGCAGCCGCCGTTCGTGTCGAGCCCCTCGCCAAGCTCGGGATGAACTTCGGCTTGGAAAGCCGAAGTCGAGACACGCTTGCACCGCGCCAACGTGTCTCGACTTCGCTCGACACGAACGGACCGTAGGCGAGTCTGGGAGAATCTAACTCCCGAACCCCGCATTTTCCCGGTATCCGCAGATACTTGACTGAAGGCCCTTCTGTGCCATTCTTCCCATGCTGCACCGCAATATGCGTGCGGTGCCGGAAGGAGGACTATGGCTGTTCGACTGGACGGAGTGTCACCCGGATATCGCGTATCGCCTGACTTCGTCAGGCAGATGGAAGGCTACGGCCTCACGACCGTAGAGATCCACTATTTCCTCCCCGACCACCCCAAACTCCTGCAGCTTTTCGCGTTCCAGCAATATGACGAGGCCCCCACGTTTCCCGTGCTTCGCAAATTCCTCGACTATTGGACCCGCGAGATCGAGGGGCCGCTGCATTCGGTGCGGGTTGCGCACAAGCGGCTGATCGGGCCGCAGGAATGGCGCGCGGTGGACGGGGTTATTTCGATCCACTGAGGGCGGCGCGGAACAGTCCGCGGGTGAGAGGGTTGTCCTGTCTGTATTGCAGACAGGAGCAAGCCATGCCGTTCACTATCGCCGTTATCGTCGGCAGTCTTCGTGCCGGATCGTTCAACCGCCAATTGGCCGAAGCCCTGATCCGCCTGCCTGCCGCATCGGGGCATGAATTCACTTTCGCCGATATCGGTTCGCTGCCGCTCTACAATCAGGATGACGACGCGGATCAGCCGCAGGCTGCAAAGGCCTTGAAGAGCCTCGTTTCCGCTTCGGATGGCGTTCTCTTCCTCACGCCGGAATACAACCGCTCGATGCCGGGCGTGCTCAAGAACGCGCTCGATCACGGTTCGCGGCCTTACGGAGAGAGCTGTTGGGCGGGTAAGCCCGCGGGCGTAATGGGCACTTCGCTGGGAAAGCCGGGCACGGCCATGGCGCAGCAGCACTTGCGCAATGTCCTGGCCTATCTCGACATGCCCGCGCTTTGCCAGCCGGAGGTGTTCGTGCAGTGGAGCGACGATCTGCTCACTGCCGATGGAACCGTGGGCGAGGGCTCGCACGATTTTCTCAACGGCTGGATGGAGGCTTTCCTGAATCTGGTGGAAGCGCATCCGGCGGCGAAGTGACCGGTTTTCCGGCTATCGCCTTGGCCGACCTTACGGCCCGGGCGAAAACAGGCTGCATGGCGGCGTAGCCCGCCGGGCTGGGATGAGTGCCATCGGCCAGAAGGCCCGCTTTCGGTGTGCCGTCCGGATTGGCGAGCACGGCATGGTAATCCGCCAGAACGACGGCATGGGAATTCCGGGCGATCCGCCGGATCACGGTGTTGACCCGGGCGATACCGGCCCGGGAGCCTGCCGCCGGGGGAACGGTGCCGAGTACGACGGGAAGGCCCCGGGCCTGGGCCAGAGTGATCATGGCGCGCAGGTTGTCTTCCAGTTGCCCGGGCGTCACCGGCCCCGTGGTCCCTGCCACGTCGTTGGTTCCGGCGAGGATGTGGACCACGCGCGGCTTCAGCGCCGCCGCGTCCTGTATGAAGCGCAGCAGGATCTGGCTGCTGGACTGCTTGCCAATGCCGCGATTGACCACGGCGGCGCCCTGACCGGGCCAGCCCATCGTGATCGAATCGCCGATCATTACCACCTCGGGGCGCTGGCCCGATGCCCGCAGCCGGGCGTTCTGCGCGCGGTAGAAGCACAGCGCGCCCCAGTCGTCATAATCGTTGCCGGTGACCGAACGGCCCGCCGCCGTGCAGGGCGCATCGGTCAGGCCCGATAGCGCCGCGCGCCGGTGCGTCTGCCACATGGCCAGGCCCAGATAGACGGCTGCCGCCAGCGCCAGTCCGGCCAGGACGAAGCGGAGGCGGAGAGTCACGCAATCAGCCGATGATGCCGGTGGCCTTGCCTGCGCGGGTGAACATGCCGATGATCTGCTGGACTTGCGCGGCCGAATGCTCGGCGCACAGCGAGCAGCGCAGCAGCGTCATGTTCGCGGGCGTTGCCGGCGGACGGGCGAGGTTCACGTAGAGCCCTTCGTGCAGCAGCGCTTCCCACATCGCCGCGCCGCGCTCCAGATCGGGCATGATCACCGAGATGATCGCGCTTTGCGGTTCCTCGGTGCCGATCTGGAAACCGGCATCGCGCAGGCCCTTGTGCAGCGTCTTGGAATTTTCCCAGAGGTGCGCGCGCTTCTCGCCCGCGTGCATCAGCTTGCGGATCGAGGTGCAGGCCGTCGCCACCACGCTCGGCGGCAGGCTGGCGGTGAAGACGTAGGGGCGGCAGACCAGCCGCATGATCTCGAACTTGGGGTGGTTCGACACGCAGAACCCGCCGACGGTGCCGACCGACTTGGAGAACGTGCCGATCACGAAGTCCACATCGTCGAGGCAGCCCTGCTCTTCGGCGACGCCGCGCCCGTTGGGGCCGATGAAGCCCATCGAGTGCGCCTCGTCCACCAGCACCATCGCGCCGTACTTCTTGGCGATGGCGATCATCTCTTTCAGCGGGGCGATGTCGCCCAGCATCGAATAGACGCCTTCGAGCACGACCAGCTTGCCCGCGCCTTCCGGAATGCGGCGCAGGCGCTTTTCCATCGCTTCGATATCGTTGTGCTTGAAGGGGACGACTTCGGCATCGCCCATCTTGCACCCGTCCCAGATCGAGGCGTGGCTATCGATGTCGAGGACGATGTAATCGCCCTTGCCCGCGATCGTGGAGATGATGCCCAGGTTCGCCTGGTATCCGGTGGAGAACACCATGGCATGGTCCATGCCGTAAAACTCGCACAGCGCCTGCTCGACCGCCTTGTGCCCGGCATAAGTGCCGTTGAGCACGCGGCTGCCGGTGGTGCCCGATCCGAAATCGTCGAGCGCCTGCTTGCCCGCCACGATCACGTCCGGATCGAAGGTCATGCCCATGTAGTTGTACGTGCCGAGCAGGATCGTCTCGCGCCCGTTGCAGATCGCCACGGTGGGAGAGATCACCCGCTCCATCACGAGGCCGAAGGGATCGGTCACGCCGGTGGAGAGCAGATCGCGCCGCATCTCGATCAGCGGATCGAACTTGCTGAACAGATCGGTGTGGGCCTGGGTCATGTCATCGTCGAGCATGTCGGTCATGGCCGTATCCTTCAGCCTTGCAGTTTCGTCACGGCATCGACGAGCTGGCCGTAGTTTTCGATCTCGGCCTGCTGGTTCATCGAGATGATGATGTCGAATTCATCCTCGATGGCGGCGACGAAATCCATCACCGTCAGGCTGTCGAATTCCAGATCGTCGGTGAAGCGGGTGGCATCGGTGATCGCCACGTCCTTCTTGTTGAAGGGTTCGATCAGCGCGGTGATCCGGGCCGAGGTCTCTTCGCGATCCATGGTCTTTTCAACTCCGAGTAAGTCCGGGCGGCTCTCTGGCCGGGAAATGCGGCGCAAAAGCGGCGGCAGTGTAGCATGTCAAGCGCGATACGTCAGATTCGGCATCAGATCAGCGCTTTCACGGCCTGCATGAAAGGTCCGATCGAGACTGGCTTGGCGAGGTATCCTTCGGCACCGGCCTCGCGGATGCGCTCCTCGTCGCCCTTGCCGGCATAGGCCGTGACGGCCAGCATCGGGATTGCGCGCAGCACCGGGTCTTTCTTGGCGGCTTCGATCAGGTCGAGCCCCGAGACATTGGGGAGCTGGATATCCATGATCACGAGATTGGGGACAAATTCGCGCGCCTTGTCGAGCGCGTCGAGCCCGTCCGCGACCGGCTCCACAGCGTAGCCCTGGCTCTTGAGCACGTCGCAAAAGAGCTTCCGGTTGAGGTCGTTGTCCTCGACAACGAGGATTCGCTTTGCCATTCGACGCCCGCGCACCATGTTAGGGGTGCATCTCCTCTATTCCAGGCAAGCGAGGCTGACAATTCTTCGAAAGCCGCCATCCCCATCTCCCGACCCGCAGGCCCTGGCGCTGAACGCGCTCGGCTGGGTTCTGGGCGACAGTGACCGGGCCGCCCGGTTCCTGTCGCTGACCGGCCTGACGCCGGACGACTTGCGCGCATCGCTGGGCGAATCGTCCACGCTGGGCGCCGTCCTCGATTTTCTCTGCGCGCATGAGCCGGACCTGCTCGGCGCCGCCGAAGCGCTCGGCGTGGAGCCGCAGGCGCTGGCAGGCGCGCGCGAAAGGCTGGGCGCATGACCCGGCCGCTGCTGATCACCGATTGCGATGAAGTGCTGCTCTACATGATCTCGCACTTCCGCGAATGGCTGGCCGAGGACGAAGGCGTGGCCTTCGACATGGGGCGCGGCGAATTCTACAGGTCGATGCGCCGCATCGCCACCGGCGAGCCGCTGGCGCAGGACGAGATGTGGGCGCTGCTCAACCGCTTCTTCGATACCCAGATGTACCGCCAGACGCCGGTCGAGGGGGCGGTCGATGCGATTGCCGCGATCCGTGAGCACGCCGATGTCGTGGTCCTGACCAACCTGCTCGATTTCCGGCGGGATGCGCGCCGGGCGCAACTGGCGGGGCACGGCATCGATGTGCGGGTTTTCACCAACCAGGGGCCGAAAGGCCCGGCGCTGCAGGCGATTCTCGATGAATATCAGCCCGGCCGCGCGGTGTTCATCGACGATCTTTCGCAGCATCACGGATCGGTCTTCGAGGTTGCGCCGCAGGTGCGTCGCCTGCATCTTTGCGCCGAACCGCAGATTGCGCCGCATATCCCCTGTGCCCACGAGGCCGGGCACGCCCACGCGCGTATCGACGAGTGGGAACGGGCGCTGCCCTGGCTGCTGGAAAGTCTGACTTGCGAAGAAAAGGACCTGCAAGCGAATGAGTGAGATCGAAAACCGTCTGACCGAACTCGGCCTGACCCTGCCCGAACCCGCCGCACCGGTGGCGGCTTACGTGCCGGTGGTTGTTGCGGGCGGGATGGCCCATGTGTCCGGGCAGCTGCCGTTCGTCGGGGGCAAGCTCGTGACCGGGCGGCTGGGCGAGGACGTGGCGCTGGAAGCCGGCGTCGAGGCCGCGCAGGCCTGCGCGGTGATGATCCTGGCCCAGCTCAAGGCGGCGCTCGGCTCGCTGGAGCGGGTGGAGCGAATCGTGAAGCTGGGCGCTTTCGTCAATTCCACCGGCGATTTCACCGACCAGCCCAAGGTCGCCAACGGCGCCTCCGAACTGATGGTGGCGGTTTTCGGCGAGGCTGGAAAGCATGCCCGCAGCGCTGTCGGCGTGCCGGTGCTGCCGCTGGGTGCCGCTGTCGAAGTGGACGCCGTCGTTGCTGTTCGCCCTGCTTGACCGCTGGCTTTCACCCCCGCCCGGCCTGCGCAAGGCCGGGTGGCTGGGTGAATACGGCTATGCCCATCGCGGGCTGCACGATGCCGGGGTGCCGGAAAACTCGCGCTCGGCTTTCGAACGGGCGGCGATGTCCGGCTTCGGGATCGAGCTCGACGTGCAGCGGTCGAGCGATGGGCTGCCGGTCGTCTTCCATGACGAAACGCTGGACCGGATGACGGGAGAGACCGGCGCGCTGGCGCGGCGCAGCGCCGCGCAGCTCGGCGCTGTCCGGCTGGCCGGGACCGGGCAGACTATTCCCACGCTGCGGCAGGTGCTGGCCGATGTGGCGGGCCGCGTGCCGGTGCTTATCGAGATCAAGTCTGGCCCGGACACGCGCGTCGCCGCTCTGTGCCTGGCCGTGCGCCGCGTGCTGGAAGGCTATACCGGCCTCCATGCGGTGATGAGCTTCGATCCGCGGGTGGCGCACTGGTACGCGCAGCATTCGCCGCACACCGTGCGCGGCCTTTCGATCACCGAGGGTGAGGACCGGGCGCTGCCTGGCAAAGTGCGCCGCCGTCTGGCGCTGTGGTATGCGCGCCCCGATTTCCTGGCTTACGATGTGCGCGATCTGCCGAGCGGGTTCGCCGCCGTGCAGCGCCGCCGGGGCCTGCCGGTGGTCGCCTGGACAGTGGCCAGCAACGAACACCGCGACCGGGCGGAGAGCCATGCCGATGCCGATATCTTCGAAGGCATCGTGCGCCCGGCCAAGGGCGTGGTCGAACGGGCATGAGCGAAGGCGCCTTCACCGCGAAAGTCCATGGCGCGATCGGAGAGCTTCCGTCTGCGCAGTGGGATGCCCTGACGGCGGGCCGCAATCCTTTCGTCAGCCATGCTTTTCTGGCCGCGATGGAAGAATCGGGCAGTGTCGGCGGGCGCAGCGGCTGGACCCCGGTACCGATCGTGATCGAGGGCCCCGGAGGCGGTCTGGCGGCGGCCCTGCCTGCGTATCTGAAGGAACATTCGCAGGGCGAATATGTTTTCGACCACGCCTGGGCCGATGCCTGGCACCGCGCGGGCGGGTCCTATTATCCCAAGCTGCAGATTTCCGTGCCCTTCACGCCCGCCACCGGGCCGCGCCTGCTGACGCCGCATCCCGAACTGGCGCTGCCGCTGCTGCGCGCGGCGGAGACGCTGTGCCGCGACAGCGGGCTGTCCTCCGCGCACGCCACCTTCATCGAGCCGGAACAAGTGCCGGTGTTCGAGGAGGCGGGCTGGCTGCTGCGCGAGGATATCCAGTTCCACTGGGAAAATCGCGGCTACGCCAGTTTTGATGATTTTCTCGGCGCGCTGTCCTCCCGCAAACGCAAGGATTTGCGCAAGGAGCGGGCCAAAGCGCAGGAAGGCGTGGAGATCCGCGCCTTGCGCGGCGATGAGATCATGGCCGTGCACTGGGACGCGTTCTGGGATTTCTATCAGGACACCGGCGCCCGCAAATGGGGCAGGCCCTATCTGACGCGCGAAGCCTTCACCCTGCTGGGCGAGACCATGGCGGACAGCATCCTGCTGGTCCTGGCGTTCATGGACGGCGATCCGGTGGCCGGCGCGCTCAACTTCATCGGCGCCGATGCGCTGTACGGGCGCTATTGGGGCGCGCGCATAGACAAGCCGTTCCTGCACTTCGAACTGTGCTACTATCAGGCGATCGACGCGGCGATCGCACTGGGCCTGCCGCGTGTGGAAGCAGGCGCGCAGGGCGGTCACAAGCTGGCCAGAGGCTATGAGCCGGTGCGCACGGTATCAGCGCACTACATCGTTCACGAAGGGCTGCGCGCGGCGGTCGCCGATTATCTGGAACAGGAACGGGCAGGTATTGCCCGGGACCAGATCTGGCTTGGCGAACGTTCGCCCTTCCGCAAGCCGTAAGGTTAACGTCAGGCAGCCTTGAGGCCGGAAACGCGATTCGCGGCGGCAAGCCACTGGCGCGCGCGGCGCTGGGCTTCGGCGATCTCGCGGGCGGTCATATCCTCTGCCACTTCGGCGCGGCACTGGGCTGCTTCCTCATGGCCGGAGACGGCCGCGAGATTGAACCACTTGTGCGCTTCGACCAGATCGCAGCTTGCCCCATGGCTGCCGGTCGAAAAGGCGACGCCAAGGTCGAAATAGGCGGAAAAGTCACCTTCTGCGGCAGCAGCCAGGCATTCCGCGACGAGCATGTCTTCGCCATTGAAGTCGGCGGCCATCGCCGGTTCGGCATGTTGAAATTGTGTGTTCCAGGCAGTTTTCATGTTCCATTACCCCCGTCTGTTTCAGTACCCCTTTCTTCGGACCGCATATTTGGTCTTCCGATGCCGCCACGTTGGGGCGCAGCCTGTCAAGAAATGGTTAATGGCAAATAGGAAAGTTGCCGAAGCCTGATCCGGAATGTGCCGCGGCGGGATGGTATTCGGGATTTTTGTGGACGCACCGCCATATGTGCTTGTGCCCGGAAATATGCCGAACTATAGGCCCCCAAACCTCGGATCGTTTTACGGTTACCGGAAAAAGTCCGGGACTGCAGGGCGTTGGCGATCCGCGAGACACGTGCGGAGTTTCTCTGGATGGCAACGGCCCTTACTGACGATATCGATGTCCTCGCCAAGGCCAAGCGGGCCATTGGCGGTTCTTACATTCCCGCTGCTGACGAGCCTTATATGAGCGAGGCGCAGCAGGACTATTTCCGGAAATTGCTTCACGCCTGGAAGCGTTCGATTCTCGACGCGGCCGCCGGTACGCTGCAGCAGTTGCAGGACGGGCCCATTCGCGAGCCCGATCTCAACGACCGCGCGTCGAGCGAGACCGACTGGGGCATCGAACTGCGCACGCGCGACCGCCAGCGCAAGCTGATCGCCAAGATCGATTCCGCCCTGCGCCGGATCGAGGAAGGCGAATACGGCTATTGCGAGGTGACGGGCGAACCGATCGGCCTTGGCCGCCTGGAAGCGCGCCCGATCGCGACGATGACGGTCGAGGCGCAGGAAGCCCATGAGCGCCGCGAGAAGATTTCGCGCGACGATTGACCGGTGGCTGTGCCGCGGGCGAATCGGTATTGCGGGAAGGGGCGCATTAAGCGTTTGTTTGCCACTTGCCGGTAAGCGGCTTGTTTAGCACAATAGCCCTTGCGCCGTGCGCTGCGCCCGGTATCCGGCCAGCGCGGGGCGGCACAGCGCGATGTGCGGGTTCGAATGCCGGACGGAGTTCATGAACGAAGGTGACAATCGTCAGGTCGCGCGTGACAGCCTGTTTCTCATGGCTGACTTGCGCGTGGGCGGTCTTGACGGTGAATACCGGATCAAGGTCCGCAACCTGTCTGCCGGGGGCATGATGGGCGAAGGCGCGGTGCGCGTGGTGCGCGGCGCCATGGTCGAAGTGAACATCCGCAATGTCGGCTGGGTTGAAGGTTCGGTGGCCTGGGTTCAGGAGAACCGTTTCGGCGTTGCCTTCAGCACCGATATCGATCCCAAGCTGGCCCGCGCGCCGGTCAGCGCGGCCGAAGACACGGCGCCGCGCTTCGTGCGCAATCACGAGGCCCACTTCGCACCGGGCGAGAACATCCGCAAAATCTGACGCGTTCCTTGCGAAAATTTGTCTCGTGCGCATTTGCTGCGTTGCCGGAATGGGCTAACCGGGGCTTCATGCAGGCCAAGAGCACAGCGATGAAGGTTCTGGCCGTCCTGGCCGCATTTCCTCTCGTCTCGTGCAGCGGTGTCGATACGTCCGCGCTCGACGTGGCCGTGATCGGCGCGCCGGACGATCCGTTCCAGAGCGGCATCAGACTGACCACGGCAGCGCAGCTTGTGCGCGGGGCCACGGTCGAAGGACTGGTCGCCTTCGATGCGGAAGGGCGGGTGATCCCGGCTCTGGCGGACCGCTGGATCGTGACCGACGATGGCCAGAGCTACATTTTCCGCCTGCGCGACGGCAACTGGGCGAATGGCGACGAGATCACTGCCGATTCGGCCCGGCGGGCGCTGAACGCCGCGCTCAAGTCGCTTGGCAGCACGCCGCTGGCGCTCGATCTGTCGGGGATTGACGAAATCCGGACGATGGCAAGCCGGGTCATCGAAATCCGGCTGAACCGGCCGATGCCCTTTCTGCTGCAGCTCCTGGCCCAGCCGGAACTCGGCCTCTATCACGGCAAGCGCGGCGCCGGGCCGATGACGCTGGCGCGCGAGAACGGGACGGCGCGCCTGACCCCGGTCGATCCGGCCGACCTCGGCCTGCCGTCGATCGAGAACTGGGATACCCGCACGCGCCAGATCGTGCTGCATTCGGTAGCCGGGCCCGAAGCGGTCGAGCAATTCAACGAAGGCGAGGCCGATCTCGTGCTGGGCGGCCGGATCGAGGATTTCATGCTGACCCGCTCGGTCGGTATCCTGCGCGGCACGATCCAGATCGATCCGGTTGTCGGCCTGTTCGGGCTGCAGGTGATGAATGCCCGCGGCTTTCTGGCTGAACCGGCCAATCGCGAGGCCTTGGCGATGGCGGTCGACCGCGAAGCCCTGATCAAGCCGTTCGGCGTCGGCGGCTGGTCGCCCACCACGCGGATCGTCACGCCCAGCCTGGAAGGCGATCTGGGCACGATCGGAGAGCGCTGGGCCGGGCAGTCGCTCGACGAGCGGCGGCAGGTCGCGGCGGCGCGGGTGCGGGGCTGGGCGTCCGGTACGGGCGAAGCGGCGGCAGGAGACGCCCCCGCAGGCGGCGCGGCGCCCGAACCGCCTGCCGTCACGCTGCAACTGTGGCTGCCCGATGGCGATGGCTCGCAGGTCCTGTTCGAAAAGCTGGCCGAGGATTTCGCCACGATTGGCGTCGGGCTGGGCCGCACGCAGGACATGCAGGCGGCGGATCTCGTGCTGGTGGACGATGTGGCCCGCTATCCGCGTGCGGCATGGTTCCTCAACCGCCTGTCCTGCGCGTCGCGGCGGGGGCTTTGCTCGCAAGAGGCGGACACGCGCGTCGCCGAAGCCGAAGAGGCTGCCACGCCCGAGGATCGCGCTGCGCTGCTCACCGAGGCCGAGGCGGAGCTGACCTCCGCCAATGTCTTCATCCCCTTCGGAACGCCGATCCGCTGGTCGCTGGTGCGCGGCAGCGTGAACGGGTTCTCGCCCAATGCCTGGGGCTGGCACCCCTTGATGCCGCTGGCCTGGCTGCCCAAATAAGTTTCGGCGGCGAACGCCGGTTGAACGAAGGAAACCCATTGGCAGCAGGCCGCAATTCCACCCGCCGTATGGACTACGAACTACCGCTCGGCACCGATCCGGTCTCGATCCGGCGGCGTATCGAGGCGATGGAGCACGTGCTGGAGCGCGCCTTCACCGTTCCCGGCACCCGCCAGCAGTTCGGTCTCGATGCACTGGTCGGGCTGGTGCCTGTCGTGGGGGATGCGATCGCGGCGGCTATGGGGCTCTACCTCGTGTGGGAAGCGCGCAACCTCGGCATGTCGAAGTGGCAACTCGCGCGCATGACCGCCAATGTCGGCTTCGATACGCTGGTCGGTGCAGTGCCGGTGGCGGGCGACCTGTTCGATTTCCTCTACCGCTCGAACAGCCGCAATCTGAAGATCATCCGCAAGCATCTCGACAAGCACCATCCGCACACGCGGGTGATCGACGCCTGACCTATTTGCCCGGAATGAACGGGCGTGGCGGATCAGGCCGGGCTGGGCGGACAAATTTTATCGAAGGCATTCATGGCCGCTTTTCAGGATTTCTGTCTGTAAGCGGACGTTCCGGATACGCCGACATTTCGGACATTGGCAATGCTTCACACGCTTGATTTCGCGACTAAGGGTGTGGATCAGGTGTTAAACGTTTCACGAGATTTTCTTAGATGCACACGGCTATTGTCGTTTTCGCCACGATGCTGGTTATAGCCGCAATCGCAACCTTCAATGCGAGAAGACAACCTAGCGCACCGAACCGAATAACGCCTGGAAAAGTGTCTGCTGCGATCGTGGTAGTCGCTGGCGTCTGCATGGCTCTGCTGGGATTTATTGGGATCGCCGTCTTGTTCATGCATGCGGAGCAAGATGGCTTCGGCGTATGGATCGGACTCTTGGTTACCGGCGCTTTGCTCGTCGGCTTTATGGCGCCGTCACTTACCCACGCTCATGACGTCACTTGGGAATCAGACTACGTAGAGGGGCCAGCGCACATGTTTGGCCTGACATTGGGCTGGAAGCGGCATCGCGTCGATTGGCGTGACATAGTCAAGACTGGCAAAACATTGACAGGATACGATTACTTGGAAACTCATGACGGGCGAAGAATCTATTGGAGCTACCTGTATCCGGGTTTCGGTAGATTCGAACATGCACTGCGGTCACGTTCCAATTTTCGCTAAAAAGTGGAATCTTACGTCCGCTTCCCCCGGCTTCCCTGCCGTACCGCACCCTTTCGGCGCTTCCCAATAGCAGCCGGTCGGCTCGCCCGCTTTACGGGCTCGCAATGGCGCAGGATTTCAGCTTATAGAAACGGCATCATGAAACGCTGCTGTCTTCTTGCAGGCCTGCTGGCGCTCGCCGCGTGCGGCAAGGCCGATAACGATCCGGGCCCTGGCGGCGTGACCGTGGGCGAAGCGCGTGCGCTGGACGAGGCCGCCGCCATGCTCGATGCGCGCCGTCCGCCGCCCGAAGCGCTCGAACCCTCGATGGCGCAGCCCACGGACGCGGCGAGCGAAGCCGCGCGGTAGCGTTCAGTCGAAGCGGACTTTGCCGCGCCCGGCCTTGACCGAGCCGCGCAGCTTCTTGCCTTTCAGCCGCTGTTCCTTGCCGACCCGGTTGAGGCGGCTCTTGGCGCGCTTCTGCGGCAGCTTGTGGGCTTCCTCCAGCAGTTCGGCCAGCCGCTCGCGGGCATCGGCACGATTGGCCTCCTGGGTGCGGAACTTGCGCGCGGTGAGCACCAGTTCGCCGTGCGAGGTCATGCGGCTGCCCGCCAGTTCCTTCACCCGCGCGAAGACCGGCGGGGAGAGGCGCAGGGCATAGATGTTGAGCCGCAGCTGCACCGCGGTCGCCACTTTGTTGACGTTCTGCCCGCCGGGCCCGGCCGAGGCGATGAAGCTCTCGCTCGCCAGCGTCTGAGCCCGGCCGATGGTCTCTTCAACCGGCGTCATGATCCGCAAATCCGAGCGCGGTGAAATCGGCGGGCATCGGGCTCACGGCCACGATCGGGGGCTTCTCGCCGCGCGGCACGGTGAGCCCGGCGGCGTGGAGCATCGTGCGGCCCGCGCCCTTTCCCGAACCGTAGACCGGATCGCCCAGCAGGGGCACGCCGAGGCCGGAGGCGGCGTGGACGCGGATCTGGTGGGTGCGGCCGGTCTCGGGGCGGAATTCGACGAGTGTGAGGCCATCGCGGCTATCGAGCTTGCGCCAGTGGGTGACGGCGGGCTTGCCCTTGCGAGCAGGGATCATCCGCCAGCCGTCTTTCGCGGTACTGACTTTGGAGAGCGAAAGCGCGATCGTGCCTTCCTCTTCGGCCACCTCGCCCGCGACAATGCCGATATAGCGCTTCTCCGCCAGCCGCTGCTCGAAGGCGGCGGAGAAGCGTTTCAGCGCCTTGGGATTGCGCGCCAGCAGCAGGCAGCCCGAAGTGTCCCGGTCGAGCCGGTGGACCGGGCTGGGTGCGCGCTGGAAGCCGAGCTTCAGATCGTCGAGGTGGTCTTCCAGACAGGGGCCGCCCGCGCGCGGACGGTCGAGCGGCAGGCCGCCGGGCTTGTCGATGACCAGCGCTTCGCCGTCTTCGAAGAGGATGTCGAGTTCCATGAATCTACTTTCGTGCGTGCCGGGCTTGTCGCAGCACGATAGGGCCGGACTTGCGTGCTTCGACAAGCTCAGCACGAGCGGGGAAGGGGCGGTGGGGTATCACGTTACGGCCCTGGCAATGCGGCGGCAGGCTTCTTCCAGTTTGGCCTCGTCCGCCGCGAAGCTGATGCGGAAGCCGTCGCGGCCGCCGAAGGCGGAAGCGGGAACGATGGCGACGCCATGCTCCAGCAGGTGCAACGCCAGCGCCTGATCGTCGCCGAAGCGGGCCATCAGCGGCGCGGCATCGACCATGCAGTAGAACGCGCCATCGGGCACCGGGGTGGAGAGGCCGGGCACCGCGTTGATGGCGGAGACCACCAGATCGCGCCGCGCGCGGAAGCGCTCGCACCAGTCCGCCAGAAAATCCTGCGGCCCTTCGAAAGCGGCGACGGCGGCGGCCTGACTGATCGAGCAGGGATTGCCCGAGGAATGCGACTGCAGCCGTTCCATCGCCTTGATCAGCCATTCCGGCCCGGCGGCAACGCCGATGCGAAAACCGGTCATCGCGTGGCTCTTGGAGACGCCCGAGACGGTGAGGATGCGGTCCGAGAGATCCGGGCACAAGTTCGCCAGCGTTGCGTGGCGCGCGCCGGTGTAATTGATCGGCGCGTAGATATCGTCCGACAGCACCATGACTTGCGGATAGCGGCGCAGCACGTCGCCGATCCCGCGCAGCGTGTCCGCCGGATAGCAGGCGCCGGTGGGATTGCCGGGGCTGTTGAGCAGCAGCCACTGCGTGCGCGGGCCGATCTGCGCTTCCAGATCGGCGGGGCTGAAACGGAAATTGTCTTTCGCGTGGGTGTGCAGCGGCACCACTTTGCCCCCGGCGAAGCGCACGATCTCGGGATAGCTCACCCACCAGGGCGCGGGCACGATCACTTCCTCGCCCTCGCTGACGGTGGCGAGCATGGCGTGGAAGATCGCCTGCTTGCCGCCCGCGCTTACCGTCACTTGCGAGACGGGTACCTCGATGCCGAGATCGCGCGCGAAGTGCAGCGCGGCGGCCTGTTTCAACCGCGAAGTGCCGCCGACGGGCGTGTATTTCGTATCGCCCGCATCGAGCGCGGCCTTCGCGGCCGCCAAGACATGCGGCGGGGTCGCGAAATCGGGCTCGCCCACCGAGAGCGAGATGATGTCCCGCCCTTCTTCGCGAAGCTGGGTGGCGCGGTCGGTCATCGCCGTCGTTTGCGACGGGGCGATGCGCGAAAGGGCGTTGGAGATATGCATCAGGTGAGCAACCGGGCCGGGATCAGGCCGCGCAGGGCATTGCCGATCAGGAAGCCGCCCGCCAGATCGTCCAGCGTCAGTTCCGCTTCCACGGCGCGGCCTTCCTCGATCAGCGCGCGGCGCAGCACGCCGGGCAGCAGCCCGAGCCGCGCGGGCGGGGTGAGCAGCTTGCCGTCACGCTCGACGAACAGGTTGGTGAACGTGCCTTCGGTGACGAGCCCGTCGTCGCGCAGGAACAGCGCCTCGTGCGCGCCCGCGGCTTTCGCGGCGGCAAGGCCGGTTTCGTAAAAGCTGCGGTCGCTGGTCTTGTGCGTCAGCCGCCAGTCGCCGGGATCGACCGGGATGCGCATCACGCCCACGACGGCGGGATCGGGCAGGCTTTCCGGCATCGCCGCCAGTTCCAGCGCATAGGCGCCGCTGCGCGCGGAGACGAGGCGCAGCTTCGCGGGGCTGTCCGCATCGAAGCACAGCGCCTGAATCGCATTGCGCACGGCGTGCCGGTCGAACGTGAAGCCGAGCGCGGCGGCGCTGGCCTTGATCCGCTCCAGATGAAGTTCGAGCAACGGAATGCCCTCTTCGGGCGTGAAACGCATCGTTTCGATAAGATCGAAGCTTGCGGGCGAGGCGGGCTCTCCCGGTTGCCGCGCATCCGACTCTCGCACGAAACCCCCTTTGATCAGGCATTCCCGCCATTCGGGAAGCGCCTCTGAATCCGAAACAATCGCCGATCCCACCCCCAGGACCGCACGGCCGCCGCCGCTATCGTGTCCCCCGTTTTTGGCTGACGACAGGCGCAAAGTCCGGATTGCCACATTAAACGCAGCATCGCCAGAGGGTTCGATATGGCCGATCGATCCGCAATAGACGCCGCGCGGCCCATGTTCGGTTTCGGCGATCAGTTCCATCGCCCGGATCTTGGGCGCGCCGGTGATCGATCCGCAGGGAAACAGCGCGCGCAGCAGGTCCACCGCGCCTTTGCCGCCCTGCAAGGTGGCGTGCACGGGCGAGACCATCTGGTGCACCGTGGGATAGCTTTCGATGTGGAACGGGTTTTCGACCGTGACCGATCCCGCCTCGGCCACGCGCGACAGGTCGTTGCGCATGAGATCGAGGATCATCAGGTTTTCGGCCCGGTCCTTGGGGCTGGCCTGCAAGTCCGCGCGCAGGCGGGCGTCTTCCTGGGCATCGCGTCCGCGCGGGCGAGTGCCTTTCATCGGCTTGACCCGCACCGTGCCGCCGCGCAGCGAAAAGAACAGTTCGGGCGAGAAGCTCAGGTGCCAGTGGCTGCCGTCATGGATCACGCCGCCATAGCCGGCCGCCGCGCTCGGCCGGATCGCGCCGTAGAGCGCCAGCGGATCGCCGCGCCAGGGGCCTGCCAGCGGGAACGTCAGATTGGCCTGATAGATATCCCCCGCCTCGATCGCGGCGCGCAGGGCATCGAAGGCGCGGGTATAGGCGCCGATGTCCACTTGCGGTTCGAGCGGGCCGATTTCCGGCGTGGCCGGGCCCGCTTCGGCGCTGAGCCAGCGCGGCATATCGGTGGCAGCGATCCGTTCGCATTCCCGAAAGGCGCCGAACCATAGGAGCGGCCCGGCCGCGCCGGTCCGGGCAGGCAGCAGTCCGGCCAGCCGGGGTTCCAGCGCCAGCCCGGCTTCGTAGGCGAGATACCCGGCAAGGTGATATCCCTCGCGCGCGAGCGCTTCGATCCGCGCCAGCGCGGGCAGCACGTCCTCGCCGCGCCGCGCGACGACGGTTTCCACCGGATGGCGGAACAGCCGGGCATCGGCAGCGCCCTCTGTGCGGGCATCATCAAGGAGGACGAAAGGGTCTGTCATAAGGATTGAAATCAGCCCTCTAGCGATGCCGCGCCCCTCTGGCAAAAACACTCTCGCGCTGGCGGGGCGCCCGCTCTATCACCTTGGGAAACGGTATTCGGCAAAACGAGACGGGTGGGCGATGAGCGAGATATTCCTGGGGCTGGGCGGCAATGGCGAGAAGCAGGAGCTGCTGCTCGGGAGAGCCAACCGGCACGGGCTGATCGCGGGCGCCACCGGCACCGGCAAGACGGTGACCTTGCAGAGCATTGCCGAGCAGTTTTCCGCCGCAGGGGTGCCGGTATTCCTCGCCGATGTGAAAGGCGACTTGTCCGGCATTTCGATGGCGGGCAGCCCTGCGTTCAAGCATGCGGACAAGCTGGAAGGGCGGGCGAAGGAAATCGGCCTTGCCGACTATGCCTATGCCGATAATCCGGCGGTGTTCTGGGACATCTTCGGCGAGCAGGGTCATCCGGTGCGCACCACCATTTCCGAGATGGGCCCGCTGCTGCTGGCGCGGCTGATGGACCTCAACGAGACGCAGGAGGGTATTCTCAACATCGTCTTCCGCTTTGCCGACGAACAGGGCCTGCTGCTGCTCGATCTGGAAGACCTGCAGGCAATGCTCGCCTATGCGGCGGAAAACGCTTCGGACTTGTCTGCGAAGTACGGCAATATCACGAAGGCCAGCGTCGGCGCGATCCAGCGGCAACTGCTCTCGCTCGACAGTCAGGGCGCCGCGCAGTTCTTCGGCGAGCCCGCGCTGGAGATCGAGGATTTCATCAAGTGCGACGAGCAGGGGCGCGGCTATATCAACGTGCTGGCTGCGGACAAGCTGATGCGCAGCCCCAAGCTCTACGCCACGTTTCTGCTCTGGCTGCTGTCCGAACTGTTCGAGGCGCTGCCCGAAGTGGGCGATCCGGAAAAGCCCCGGCTCGTGTTCTTCTTCGACGAGGCGCACTTGCTGTTCGACGATGCGCCCAAGGCGCTGGAGGACAAGGTGGAGCAGGTCGTGCGCCTTATCCGCTCCAAGGGCGTGGGCGTCTATTTCTGCACGCAGAACCCGGTCGACATTCCCGAGGATATCGCGGGTCAGCTCGGCAACCGCGTGCAGCACGCACTGCGCGCCTTCACCCCGCGCGACAGGAAGGCGATCAAGGCGGCAGCGGAGACGTTCCGCATCAATCCCGATCTCGATGTCGAAGCGGCGATCACCGAACTCAAGGTGGGCGAGGCACTGGTCTCGACGCTGGACGGGGAAGGCGCACCGAGCGTGGTCCAGCGCACGCTGATTGCGCCCGCGCGCTCGCGGCTGGGGCCGGTGACGGCGAAGGAGCGCGCGATCGTCCAGTCGATCAGCCCTTGCGAGGGCAAGTACGACACCCGCGTCGACCGCGAGAGCGCCGAGGAAGTGCTGGCTGCCAAAGCCGCCGATGCGGCCGCCACCGCCGAGGAAGTGGCGCAGAAGGGCGAGGAGGAAGTGCGCAAGCGCGAACGCCGCAGCCCCAGCCTGTGGGACGGGATCGGCGGCAAGATGGCCAAGGCGGCGGCCAGTGCGGCGGCGGCCAGCGCCGGGTCCATTCTCGCGCAGACGATCCAGGGCAAGAAGAGCCGGGCCAATCCCGGGGCTTCGGCGGCCAGTGCGGCAGCAGGGGCCATTGGCACCACGCTGAGCCGGGCTATCGGAGTGCCCGGCCTGGGCCGGTTTGCGCGCAATCTGATCGGGGGGCTGATGCGTTAGGCTGATGGGCTTATTGCGCCGTCTGATCCTTTTCGCTTTCGTTTTCGCGATCCTTCCGGGGGCGGTTCATGCGCAGCCGGAACCGCAAGGCGCGGACCCCGCGCCGGCGGAAATTACCGTCACGCCTGGGCATCCGCTGCCGCTGGGGCGGCTGAGCCATGACGCGGTTCCGCAGGCCTACCGGCTGGATCTGACCGTCGATCCCGCGGCGTCCCGTTTCTCCGGCCATGCGGAGATCGACGTGACGCTGGCGCGGCCCGCCCGCTTCATCGACCTTCACGGGCGGGGCCTTTCGGTCTCGCGCGCGGCGGCGCAAGTGGCGGGGCGCACGGTGCCGGGGCAATGGCAGGAGCGCGATCCGACCGGCGTCGTGCGGCTGTCGTTCGGTGAGGCGCTGCCCGCTGGTCCCGTCACGCTCGTGTTTGATTACAGCGCGGCCTTTGCCGATGGCCCGGCGGGCATGTTCCACGTCGAGGTCGAGGGGGAATGGTATAGCTGGACCCACTTCGAATCGATCGATGCGCGCGCGGCCTTCCCCGGTTTTGACGAGCCGGGCTTCAAGACCCCTTTCACGATCACGCTGCGCACGCCGCCGGGACTGATGGCGATCAGCAACAGCCCCGAACTGGGCACGCCGCAGAGGGAAGCGGGCCTTGCCGTTCACCATTTCGCCCCCACCCCGCCGCTGCCGACCTATCTGGTGGCGATGATGGTAGGGCCGTTTGCCAGCCTGGAAGGCACGGTGCCGCCCAACGCCCAGCGCGCCACGCCCTTGCCGGTGCGGATCGATTCCACCCGGCAGAATGCCGGCCGGCTGGCTTATGCCATGGCGGGCACGCGCGAGATCGTGGGCCTGCTCGAAAACTATTTCGGCGAGCCGTTTCCGTTTCCCAAGCTCGATCAGGTGACGACGCCTGTGCTGTCCGGCGCCATGGAGAACGCGGGGGCAGGGCTCTACCGCGACGATATCATCGTGCTGGACGGCAAGGCTCCCGTCATGCAGCAGCGCGATTTCGGGATTATCGCCGGGCACGAGCTGGGCCATCAGTGGTTCGGCGATCTTGTCACGCCTGCGTGGTGGGACGACCTCTGGCTGAACGAGAGTTTCGCCAACTGGATTGGCTACCGCATCGGCGACGCCTGGCGGCCCGATCTCGGCATCAAAGGCGATGCGCTGAGCGACGGGTTCCGGGCGATGGAAACCGATGCGCTGCTGGCGGGAAGGCCGGTGCGCCAGCCGATCGCGGTGAATACTCAGATCGATACTGCGTTCGATTCGATCACTTACGGCAAGGGCGGCCAGATCATCGGCATGATTGCGGCCTGGCTGGGGGAGGATACGTTCCGCGAGGGCGTGCGCCGCTATATCTCCGCCCACCGCTTCGGCTCCGCCACCAGCGAGGATTTCTTCGCGGCGCTGGCCGATGTCGCGGGCGATCCCCGGCTGGTCCCGGCGATGCGCAGCTTCGTGGAGCAGCAGGGCGTGCCGTTGCTGGCGATGCGGCAGCAGGGGGACAAGGTGACGATCACCCAGCTGCGCTACACGACGGCAGGCGTTGCCCCGCCGGAAGCGCATTGGATCATCCCGCTGTGCCTGCGCCGGGGCGCGGTGCGCCGCTGTTTCCTGATGGATAAGGACACACAGGCCTTCACGATCGCGGGAGAGGGCCCGGTGTTCCCCAATGCGGGCGGCACCGGCTACTACCGGTTCGAGCTGACGGCGCAGCACTGGAGCCGGCTTATATCTCAGGCGGGGGACTTGCCGGGCGGTGAGGCGCAAGCGCTGGTCGATTCGCTGTGGGCCTCGGTCCGGGCCGGGCGCGGCACGATCGGCGAGATGGCGCAACTGGCGCGCAAGCTGATCCGGCATCCCGATCCCCATGCCGCGGACGCGCCGGACAGGGCGCTTAGCCAGATGATGATGGAAGGCATGCTCAGCCCGCAGGCACGGCGCCGGTACCGGCTTTTTCGCGAACATCTCTATGGCAAGCTGCTCAAGAAATACGGCTTCGATCCGCGTGCGGGTGTCTATGCTCGCGACGCGCCTGCCCGCACGCAGCGGCGGGTGCAGGTCGTTTCCGCGCTGCTCGGCACGGGCCGGGGGGCAGGGCTGCGCCGCGAAATGAGCGAGGCTGCCACCGCCTATCTGGACGGAAATACGCAGGCGCTGGACCCGGCCTGGTTCGATCACGCGCTCGACGTCTATCTGTTCACGCACAAGGAAGCGGCGGCGAAGGCGCTGGTGGACAAGGCACTGGACTCGGAAGACCCGGTGTTCCGCCCCGCCGCGCTGCGCGCCGCTGCCCGCACCAGCAGCAAGGACATGGCGCACTGGCTGCTCGCGCTCGACGATCCGCGCCTTCGCGAGAGCGAGAAGCGCGAATTCCTGGACGGGATCATGGCCCGCAGCGCCACGCGTGAACTGGGGTATGACTGGGCGCTGGCGAACACGGACCGGCTGCTGGCGAGCCGCGACGGGCCGTTGTTCGCGGCCCGCCTGCCGCAAGCGCTCGGCCGGTTCTGCTCGGTCGCCTGGGCCGGGCGCATTGCCCGCGACTTCCGCAACAGACTGGCCGGTACCCCCGGCGCCTTGGAACTGGAGCGCGCTATCGAGCGGGTGCGCAATTGCGGCCTGCTCGAAGACATGATGGGCGTTCAGATCGACCAGGAATTCCGTAAGCTGCGCTGATCGACCGGCGTCAGACCGGTATCTCCAGCCGGGCGGTCAGCCCCTCGATCTCGCCCGTTGCCGAAAGCCGGTTGGCAAGCGTGAGCGCGCCGCCGTGCTGATCGGCGATGGCGCGGGCCAGGGCAAGGCCGAGCCCCGCGCCTCCGGTTGCCGAATTGCGCGATGGATCGCCGCGGGTGAACGGGTTCATCATGTCCTCGATCTGCCCGGCGGGAATGCCAGGGCCGTCGTCTTCGATCAGCACCACGGCGCTGGGGCCTTCGCGGGCCAACGACACGCGCGCGGTCTGGCCGTAGCGTAAGGCATTGCTGATGAGGTTGCGCAAGGCGCGGCGCAGCCAGGTGGGGCGCAGTTCGAGCACGATCCGTTTGGTATCGCCCAGTTCCACCGGCTCGCCCATATCCTCGTATTCCTCGACCACCGAGGCGACGAGGGCGGACAGTTCGGTTCGTTCGCGCGGGTCGGCGGGGCGGCCGACGCGGGCCAGCGAGAGGATATCGTCGAGCGTGCGCACGATGTCCTCGATCGTCGCGGCCATGCGGGCGCGCTCGGTTTCGTCCTCCACCGATTCGATGCGCACGCGCAAGGCGGCGAGCGGCGTTTTCAGATCGTGGCCGATCGCGCCCAGCATCACGTTCTTTTCATCGAGCATGGCGGCAATGCGCGCTTCCATCGCATTGTGCGCCACGATCAGGCGGTGCATGTCGTCCGGGCCGGAGGGGACGATCTGCCCTTCCGCGTCGGGGGTGGCGGCAAAGCGCTCGACGCGGCGGGTCAGCGCGGCCAGCGGCCGGGTGATCCGGCGCAGGATCAATGCGACCGCCCCCACCAGCACGGCGTAGATCAGCAAGGTCTGCAGCACGAGCGGCATCAGCAGGATGTTCACCGCGCGGGGCGAACGCACGCGGGCGATCAGCCAGTCCTGCTGGTTCAGCGGACGCACGCCCACCACCAGCACGTGGCTCTCCATCATCCCGCTGATCGCGTCGGCGCCCAGCTTGTGGCGCGCGGCCCGGCGCAAGGCGCTGTTCCGGGCAACCGGGTCTTTCGCCACGGCCCGGTGCACGATGACGATTTCCGATTGCGGGAAATTCTGGTCGGCCAGCACGTCGCGCAGGCGCTGCTCCGCATGGGCATCGCGCTGTTCGTTCTGCTCGATGGGTGACTGGTTGCTGATTTCCAGAGGGAAGGCGCGCGGCGGCGGGTTGCCGATGGCGCTCCGGTCCGGCGAATGGTTGTGACGGGAGAATGCGCCGGGGCCGCGCGTATCGACAATCAGCCGGAACGCAGCGACATTGATCATGCCGGTTTCGTAGGCCTCGCGCTGCGCCTTGTAGATGAGGAACGAGCTGAGCCCCTGCACCAGCAGCAGCGCGATGGCCACGGCCAGCAGCATCTGGCCCATCAGACTGCGGGGTTGCGGGATCCTCATTCGGGATCGAGCGGGACCCGCTTCACGTCGGTTGCCAGCATGTAGCCGCCGCCCCAGACGGTCTGGATCAGTTGCGGATTGCGGCTGTCGATCTCGATCTTGCGGCGCAGGCGGCTGACCTGGTTATCGACCGCGCGGTCGAACAGGTGCGCCTCGCGGCCCTGGACCATGTCGAGCAGCCGGTCGCGATTGAGCACTTGCCGGGGATGTTCGAGGAACGCCATCAGCAGCCGGAATTCGACCGAGGAAATGGCCACGGCCGCGCCTTCCGGATCGGTGAGGCGGCGCTTCAGCGGATCGAGGTGCCAGCCTTCGAAGATGAGCGCCTCGTTCTCCGGCGCGGGCGGCGCGCTGCGGGCGGCGCGCCGCAGCACGCTGCGGATGCGGGCGACCAGTTCGCGCGGCTCGAAGGGCTTCACGACGTAATCGTCGGCGCCGATTTCGAGGCCGACGATGCGGTCGGTCGCTTCGCCGCGCGCGGTCAGGAAGATAACCGGGATGTCCTGCGTCTCGACGAGGTGGCGGCACAGCGAAAGCCCGTCCTCGCCCGGCATCATGATGTCGAGCAGGACGAGATCGAATTTGCCGTCGCGCAAGCGGCTGCGGGCTTCGGCGGCACTGGCCGACTGGACGACGTCGAACCCCTGGCGCGACAGATAGTCACCCAGGGGTTCGCGCAGGGCCGCCTCGTCATCGACCAGAAGCAGGCTCGGGGGCGTGGTATCGTTCATACAGGTATTCTTCCACACCCCTTGGCGGTGGTTTGTCCAGTCACTTCTTGGCCGGTTGGGCTGCCTGCCACTTTGCCCGCATGTTCTGGCGCGCGGTCTGGCGTTCTTCCTTGGTAACCTGGCCGTCCTTGTTGGCGTCCATCATGTCGAAGTGCTTGGTGGAAGCCGTCATGAATTCGGCCTTGCTGACGGCGCCGTCGTTGTTGGTGTCGGCCATTTTCAGCATCATCATGCCGTGACCGTGCCTGCCGTGATGGCCGCGCTTGCCCTTGCCGCCCCAGCGGGACATTTTCTTGCCGGGATTGGCCATGCCCGGGCCCGTCATTCCCTGTGCGGTCATGCCCTGTCCAGTCATGCCGGGACCTTTCATACCGGGACCGCGCGGGCCGGGCGCCTTGGCGGCCATGAATTCGTCCTTGGAGATCGAACCGTCACCATTGGTATCGATCTTCGCGAACATGGCGCCGCGCCGCTGGGCATGGCGGGCATCGCGGTCGGCCTGATCGATTTTGCCGTCCTTGTTGAAGTCGAGCCGGGTGAACATGCCCTCGGCGGCCTTCTGCGCTTCATCGCGGGTGATCAGGCCGTCCTTGTTGGCATCCATGAATGGCTTGGCCGGGCCGGGCGGCTGGGCATAGGCGATACCGCCGATCGAAAGCGCTGCGGCCGAAAGGCCGAGCGTCAGGGTCTTGATTGCAGTCTTCATTGTCATCTCACTCCCAAAGGGAAAGGGATGAGAGCCACGGGGCTGGGGAAGGGAGGGGGAAGATATGCCCCGCGGCTCTCTGAGGCCCTTTCTACGGCGCGCTTGTCGCGCAGATGTGCCGTAGCACCCGATTATTGTCGTCAATTGTCACAGTCTGGCCGCGTTGTTCATGGGCAGGAAAACTGGATGAACGCGCGTTCAGCAAGCAGCCCCCGAACGCGCAGGTCACGGCGCTGCCGGGGCACAGAAGGCGTTTATCTTGTTGCCGTCGGGATCGCGGAAGTAGGCAGCGTAGAAGCCGTTGGCGCGCAGCCCTGGCGGGCCTTCGCAACTGCCGCCATGGGCCAGCGCGGCGCCATGGACGCGCCGCACCATGTCCTCGCCGGCCGCCATCAGAGCGAACATCGTGCCGTTGCCCCGGTTCGCGGGCTCGCCGTCAAACGGATATGTAATGCCGATGCTGGGCCCGCCGTCGGGAAAGCTCCAGCCGATCGCCTTGTCATGGGCAAAGGCGCGGGTACCGCCGAATTCGGCCATGATCGCATCGTAAAAGCGCGCACCGCGCGCAAGGTCGTTGGTTCCGAAGGTTACATGCGCAACCGGCATCGTTCTCTCCTGCATTCTCTCCGCCGTCTTTGAAGCAGGCGGAGAGAATGCAGGCAAGGTTTTGAGCGGATCAGCATTCAGAAAATGGTGAGCCGAAAATCTCCATTTGCAGACCGTTAAGGCTGAATGCTGATCCGTTCGAGTGTGGTGGAAACGAAGTTCACCTCACAATTTGTCGTCCCCGCGAAGGTGGGGGGCCCGCCGCTCTTCCTGACGCTATGCAGCCAGAAGCGGGTTCCCCGCTTGCGCGGGGGTGAGGGGAAATAGTGATACGGACTTCATCCAGAATCTTAGCCCATGATAAAGGCGTTCAGTTTGTTGCCGTCCAGATCGCGGAAATAGGCGGCATAGAAGCCCTCGTCGCCACGCGGTCCCGGAGGGCCCTCGCACGTGCCGCCATTGGCAAGGGCGATGTCGTAGAGGCGCTGCACCTGATCCTTGTCCTTGGCTTCCAGCGCCACCATCACGCCGTTGCCGACCGTCGCGGGCTGGCCGTCGAAGGGCTTGGTCAGGCCGATACCGGCCCCGCCGCCCGGAACGCCCCAGGCGATGAAGCTATCGAAATCCATCATCCGGCCCACGCCCAGTTCGCCGCAGACCGCGTCGTAGAACTTCGCGCCGCGTTCCAGATCGTTTGTGCCGACCGTCACGTACCCAATCATGTCTCACTCTCCTTGCGAATCGCATCAGGTGGTGGAACATTAAGTGAACAAATTGGCTTTCACAAACGATCTTTCACGCTGTCATGAACGGCGCTTTACAGGCGCGCGCATTGGGCCTCCAGCCACGCCCTGGCCTCGCCTTCGAGCTGCGGCCCGATCAGTTCCAGCACGCGGGCGTGATAGGCGTTCCACCATTCCAGCTCCGCGCGGGTGAGCAGGCTGCAATCGACCAGACGGCGCTCGATCGGCACGTGGGTGAGGGTTTCGAAGCCGTAGTATTCGCCTTCGGCCCCTGCGATCGTGCGCGGTTCGACCAGCACCAGATTCTCGATGCGGATGCCGTATTCGCCGGTCTTGTAGTAGCCCGGCTCGTTCGAGAGGAACATGCCCGGCATCAGCGGCTGGTCGCTTCCGGCCTGCCCGCTCGACGGCTTGGCGATGCGCTGCGGGCCTTCGTGGACCGAGAGGAAGCTGCCGACGCCGTGGCCGGTGCCGTGGGCATAGTCGATGCCCGCCTGCCACAGCGCATAGCGCGCGAGCACGTCGAGCTGGCTGCCGGTGGTGCCCTTGGGGAACACCGCCATGGCGAGCGCGATATGGCCCTTGAGCACGCGGGTGAAGCGGTCCTTCACTTCGGCGCCCGGCTCGCCCGGCCCGATCCATACGGTGCGGGTGATGTCGGTGGTGCCGTCGGGGTACTGGCCGCCCGAATCGACGAGGTAGACCGAGTTCGGCTGCAGCGTCAGGCTGGTTTCGTCGGTGACGCGGTAGTGGCAGATCGCCGCGTTCGGACCGGCGCCGGAGATCGTGTCGAACGAGAGATCGCGCAAGTCGCCGCGCGCCTGACGGAAGGCTTCGAGCCGGTCGGCGGCGGACATTTCGGTCACTTCGCCCCTGGGCCCTTCCAGCGAGAGCCAGTGCAGGAATTGCGAGACAGCGGCGCCGTCGCGTGCCTGCGCATCGCGGTGGCCCTGCTGTTCGGCCGGGTTCTTCACCGCCTTGGGCAGCACGGTGGGGTCGGTCTCCTCGGCGACACTGGCCCCGGCCTTGCGCAGCACTTCGAAGATGGCGGCCACGGCGCGGGCCGGGTCCACGGCGACATGTTTGCCCGCCAGTTCTTCCAGCCCGGTCACGAACTGGCTGCGCGGGCGGATCGTCACGGCATTGCCCAGATGCTGGCGCAGTTCCGGCGTCACTTTCTCTTCGGCGATGAACAGATCGGCGGTACCGTCCGCCTTCGCGATCACATAGGACAGCGCGACCGGGGTGCGCTCCACATCGGTGCCGCGAATGTTGAGCAGCCAGGCGATCGAATCGAGCGCGGTGATCACCGTGGCATCGAGGCGCTTGCCCGTCAGCCATTCGGACACGGCCGCGCGCTTGGCCTCGCTGGATTGCCCGGCGAGATCGCCGGAGTGGACCTGCGCCGGGGCGGAGGAGGGCAGCGGGCGGTCTTCCCAGATCGCATCGACGGGGTTGCTGTCCACCGCCACCAGCTTGCCGCCCCGGCCCGCCAGCGCCTTGTCCGCCGCCTCGGCCCATTTCACGCCGTGCAGCCAGGCGTCGTAGCCGATCACCGCGCCTTGCGGGGCGTGGGCTTCCAGCCACTTGGCGGGGCTCGTCTGCGGCACGCTTTCGTAAGCGAAGAGCCGCTCGTCCACCTGATCGCGCACTTGAATGGTATAGCGCCCGTCGACGAAGATCGCGGCAGAGGGGGACAGCGCCGGGTCGGTGAGCACGACCACCGTGCCGGCCGATCCGCCAAAGCCCGTCAGCCAGGCGAGGCGCTGGGCATAGGCGCCCACGTATTCGCTCATGTGCTCGTCGGAAATGGGGATCACGAAGCCATCGAGGCCGCGCGCCTTCAGTTCCTTGCGCAGGGCATCGAGGCGGGCTTCATGGGTATTCATCAGCATGTCTGGGGTATCCGGCTTGCAGGGGGCATCTTCGCTACATAGATGCGGGGCATGGCAGATTCCACCCCGACCCTTTCCGGTCCCCCGCAGGCGGCCAAGAAGCCGCAGTCCTTCACCCGCCACGGCCTGACCGTTCCGGACGATTACGCCTGGCTGCGCGATCCGGGCTATCCCGAAGTGGCGGACAAGGAAGTGCTGGCCCATCTGGAAGCGGAGAACCGCTGGTTCGAGGCGCGGATGAAGCCGCATCAGGCGCGGATCGATGCGCTGTTCACCGAAATGCGCGGCCGCATCAAGGAAGCGGACAAGTCGGTGCCACAGAAGGACGGCGACTGGCTCTACTGGATCGAGTTCGAGGAAGGCGCCGAATACAAGAAGTGGTGGCGCAGGCCCGTGGGCGCACCGGACGATGGTTCCGCCGACGAGCTGATGCTCGACGAAGTGGCGCTGGCCGAAGGCAAGGACTACTTCCGCCTCGGCGCGATCTCGGTGAGCGCCAGCGGCAAGCTGCTGGCCTATGCGATCGACGACAACGGCTCGGAACGCTTCACCGCGCGGATCAAGAACCTGGAGACCGGCGAGCTGCTGGCGGACGAGATCCCCGGCACGCTCTCCAGCCTCGTCTGGGTGGCCGAGGACAAGGGGCTGGTCTATTCGCTCGCCAACGAACAGTGGCGCACCGACAATGCCCGGCTGCACTGGCTGGGCGAGCCGCTGGAAAAGGATGTCGAGCTCTATCACGAGGACGACGAGGGCTTCCGCGTCGGCTCTTCGCTTTCCTCGAACGAGAAGTGGCTGATCATCGGCTCCAGCGATCACGAGACGAGCGAAGCGCGGCTGGTGCGCGCCGACGATCCGCTGGGCGAGCAGATCCTCGTCAAGCCGCGCGCCAAGGGCGTGGAATACGATGCCGACGAGCGCGACGGCGTGCTCTACATCCACACCAACGACACGCATGAGAACTTCCGCCTCGCCACCGCGCCGCTCAGCAATCCCGGCGAATGGACGACGCTGATCGAGGGAACGGACGATTTCTATCTGACCGGCGTCGACCTGTTCCGCGATTTCTACGTGATCGAGGGGCGCGTGCGCGGGCTCGACCGGATCGAGGTGCGCTATTACGACGATTCCGCGCGGATCGAGCCGATCGAATTTCCCGAAGCGAGCTTTTCCGCCGGGCTGTCCAACAATCCCGAATGGCACATGGACACGCTGCGGCTGTCCTACGAATCGATGGTCATGCCGTCGTCAGTACTCGATTACGATGTTGCCGCGCGCACCATGGAAACGCTCAAGGTGCAGGAAATCCCCTCGGGCTATGACGCCTCGCTCTATGCCACCGAGCGGCTGGAGATCGCCGCGCGCGACGGCACGGCGATTCCGGTCAGCATCGTGTACCGCAAGGATCGCGAGGGGGCGGGGCCGCTCTACCTCTACGGCTATGGCGCTTACGGCATTTCCATTGATCCCGGTTTCTCGACCGCGCGGCTCAGCCTTGTCGATCGCGGGTTTGCCTATGCGATTGCCCATATCCGCGGCGGCGACGACATGGGCCGCGCCTGGTACAAGGCGGGCAAGCTGGAGCACCGCACCAATACTTTCAACGACTTCGTGGACTGCGCGAAAGGCCTGATCGAGCGCGGCTTCACCCGCGAGGGACAGATCGCCATCGCGGGCGGATCGGCGGGCGGCGAGCTGATGGGCGCGGTGATCAATTCCGATCCGCATCTGTGGGGCGCGGTGGTGGCGCATGTGCCGTTCGTCGACGTGCTCAATACCATGCTGGACGAGACGTTGCCGCTCACGCCGGGCGAATGGCCCGAATGGGGCAATCCCATCGAGGACAAGGCCGCCTTTGAACATATCCTGAGTTACAGCCCCTATGACCAGATCACGGCGCAGGCCTATCCGCCGCTGATGGTGACGGCCGGGCTCAACGATCCGCGCGTGACCTATTGGGAACCGGCCAAATGGGTGGCGAAGCTGCGCGAGCTGAAGACCGATGACAACGAGCTGATTTTCAAGACCAACATGGGCGCGGGCCACGGCGGCAAGTCCGGCCGTTTCGAAAGCCTGAAGGAAACGGCGGAGGAATTCGCCTTCATCCTGTGGCAGCTGGGCGTGGAGGGGTAACGAAGGCCCTTGCCGTTCGTGT
>NZ_JALHLG010000051.1 GCF_022832375.1 Novosphingobium beihaiense | reverse complement strand
GCTGAAGACCGATGACAACGAGCTGATTTTCAAGACCAACATGGGCGCGGGCCACGGCGGCAAGTCCGGCCGTTTCGAAAGCCTGAAGGAAACGGCGGAGGAATTCGCCTTCATCCTGTGGCAGCTGGGCGTGGAGGGGTAACGAAGGCCCTTGCCGTTCGTGTCGAGCGAAGTCGAGACACGTCAGGGCAAGGCAAATGTGTCTCGACTTCGCTCGACACGAACGGATGTAGTATGAACCGCTTCACCCTTACATTCACCGCGCGGCCCGAACACATCGATGTGATGGGCCACGTCAACAATGCGGTCTGGGTGCAGTGGATGGAGGCCATCGCCGTCGCGCATTGGGAAGCCCATGCGCTGCCCGAACAGCAGGAAAAATATGCCTGGGTCGTGGCCCGGCACGAGATCGACTATCGCGGCAATATCCGCGAGGGCGAGAGCGTGACGGCGGAAACGTTCATCCCCGATGGTCCCAACGGCGCCCGGTTCGACCGCTGCGTGGAATTCCGCAATGCGGACGGAAAAGCGATCGTGCGTTCGCGCACGACCTGGGCGATGATTGCGATCGAGACGGGCCGGGTCATGCGTATTCCGCAGGACGTGGCGGAACGGTTCAGCGCAGCCGGATAACCGTCTCGCCTTCGCTGCCGGTCTTGAGGGCCAGCGTGTCCTGCACGGTGCGATCGCGGCCGTCGGACTTGGCCTGATAGAGCAGCGCGTCGCAGCGGGCGTAGAGATCGGCAAAGCGCATCGGCGGCGCGCCGGTGATCAGCCCCATGCTGGCGGTCACGGGCCGGTCGAGCCCGCTGATCTCGGCGGCGATGCGCGCGGTGATCGACTGGCGGCGGCGCTCGGCGCGGTCTGCGGCGTCCGGTCCGCGCAGCAGCAGCAGGAATTCCTCGCCCCCGAACCGCACGGCGATCGTGTCCTCGTCCGGCATCAGCGCGCGCGCGACTGCTTTCAGCACAGCATCGCCCATGGCATGGCCGAGCGTGTCGTTGACCGCCTTGAAGTGATCGAGATCGAGCACGGCCATCGTGTCGAAGCCGCTCTTGGCGAGCCGCGCGTAGCGTTCCTCGAACCCGCGCCGGTTGTAGAGCCCGGTCAGCGGATCGCGTTCGGCCAGGCTTTCGAGGAACCGGGCCTGCGTAATCGCATGGTCGCGTTCGTGCTTGATGGTCATGAAGCGGTCGGCCGCGCCCAGCGTGCTCAGCAGGACTTCGAAACCGATCGAAAGGTGCTGCGCGGTCATCACGCTCAAGGGCGAATCGGCCATGCCCAGCAAAGACCCGATCCGCACCAGGGCCGTGACGATCAGCGGAGCCCAGCCGATGATCTGGAACCATACGGTGCGGCTGCCGCGCCGCGCCGCGGTGATCATCGACCAGACCAGCATGGCGAAGAGCGGCAGGAAGGCGGCGTAGTAGACGGCGGAAACGGTCGGCAGCAGCACACCGTCCGCGAAGAGGTAGTAGACCGACCATAGCGCCATCCAGGGCCCCATGGCGCGCAGCAGCGTCATTTGTCTCCGCCCCAGCATACCCGGCTCCACCAGCGATGCGAGGAACTGGGTGGCGGCGATGCTGGCAAGACCCAGGCTGGCCGAGGACAGCACGCAGATTTCGAGCAGCGATGGCGAGAAGAAGCGGTTGACCAGGCCGCTGGCGACGAAAGTCTGGATCAGCATCGCGAACACGGCCAGCGCGTGCCAAAGCGCAAAGGGCTGGCGCAACACCCGGTAGAAGCCGAAGTTCAGGATCAGCGGCATCAGCATCAGTCCGCACAGCACGGCCAGGACCAGTTGCTGGTTGCCGACATGGGCCTCGCTCGGCGGCGGCGCGACATGCACGTCGGACAGCAGGGCCGGATGCCGCGCGCCGGTAACTTTCAGGACATAGGCCGCCACGGGCGCGTGCAGCCGGGGCAAGGGCATGCGCATTTTCCAATGGGTGGTGGAAAATTGCAGGTCGCCGGGCGCGATCTCGCGAGTGGCGCTGGTGCCATCGGCGCCGATGGCGGTCAGCGAGAGCTGTCCGAAACGGGTGAGGCGCGTGGTCAGGACGGAACCGGGGGCGAGCGGATGCCCGGTCATGTCGATCCGGACGAGGCTGGCTCTGGACCCGTCGATCTTCCAGTTCGATCCGCTGCAATCCCAGCGGGCGGGATCCCGGGCCAGTGCGGCGATGCTGGCTTTGGTCTGTGTGTCATGGGCCGGAGCAAGGGCCGTGCAGACCGATCCGGCGGGAAATCCCGGCGCGGCGGCAGCCACCGGCGCGCCCAGCAGAGCGCAGACGATGGCCAGGAGGCCGGTCAGAAGGAGCCTTGTCCCGGAAAGCATGGGCAATCCATGGGACAAGGCTTTCAATATGAAGTTAATGCCTCCGGCAAATTGCCTATTTCAGGACGGTTTCCACCGGCATGAACGCGTAATCGAGTTCGCGGGCCACAGCTTCGTATGTCACGTGCCCGGCGTGGACGTTGAGACCGGCGGCCAGATGCGGATCGGCCCGCAGCGCGGCTTTCCAGCCCTCCGCCCCGTCGAAGGCATCGGCGATGGCGAGCGCATGCGGCAGCGTCACGTTGTTGAGCGCATACGTGCTGGTGCGGGCGACGGCGCCGGGCATGTTGGCGACGCAATAGTGAACGATGCCGTCCACCACGAAGGTCGGATCGGCATGGGTGGTCGCATAGCTGGTTTCGAAACAGCCGCCCTGATCGATGGCGACGTCGACCAGCACTGCGCCGGGTTTCATCGTGCCCAGCATCTCGCGCGTGACAAGCTTGGGCGCGGCGGCGCCGGGGATCAGCACCGCGCCGATCACCAGATCGGCCTCGGCCACGCTCTCGGCAAGGTTGGCGGTGCTGGAAAAGCGCGTCTTGGCGCGCGCCTCGAAGTGGTTGCCCAGCCGTTCGAGCACGTCGGCGCTGCGGTCGAGGATCGTCACGTCCGCGCCAAGACCCGCCGCCATCTGCGCGGCGTTGAAGCCGACCACGCCGCCGCCGATCACCGCGACTTTGCCCGGCATCACGCCCGGCACGCCGCCCAGCAGCACGCCGCGCCCGCCGTGGGCCTTTTCGAGCGCGGTGGCGCCTGCCTGGATCGACATGCGCCCGGCCACCTGGCTCATCGGCTTGAGCAGCGGCAGCGAACCGCCGGGTCCGGTCACGGTTTCATAGGCAATCGCGGTGACGCCCGATTTGACGAGATCGGCGGTCTGCTCCGGATCGGGCGCAAGGTGCAGGTAGGTGTAGAGGATCTGCCCTTCGCGCAGCATCGCGCGTTCGACGGCTTGCGGTTCCTTCACCTTCACGACCATTTCGCAGCCCGCGAAGATTTCGGCGGCGGTGGCGATCATCGTCGCGCCGCAGCGCTGGTATTCGCCGTCGCTGGCGCCGATGCCAAGGCCTGCGCCCATTTCCACCCAGACTTCGTGCCCATTGCGCACCAGTTCCTGCACGCTTTCAGGCGTGAGGCCGACGCGGTATTCGTGGTTCTTGATTTCCTTGACAGTGCCGATGCGCATGGTTCGTCTCCGGTGCGGGTTGCCTTGGAGAAAAGGTACACCGGGCCGGGCGCAATGTTTCACCGGAATTGCGCTTGATCTCTCATGAAAATGTAATATTTCCCGATTTTACCCTATATCTCGGGAGAAAATTTCATGGACCGGGCGGATCGCGCCTTGCTGGAAGCGTTGCAGGCGGATTCGTCGCGCTCGATCGCCGATCTGGCGGCGCTTGTGCACCTCTCGCCCTCGGCCTGTCACCGCCGGATCAAGGCGCTGGAAGAGCAGGGGCTGATCCTGGGCTATGCCGCGAGGGTCGATGCCCGGCGGCTGGGGCTGTCGGTGGAAGTCTTCGTGGAGATCACGCTCGACAGCCAGAGCCGCGAGGCGCTGGACCGGTTCGAGCGCGCGGTGTGCGATTTTGACGATATTCTGGAATGCCACCTGATGAGCGGCGCGGGCGATTACCTGCTGCGCGTGGCCGCCGCCGATCTCGATCATTACGGCCAGATCCACCGCGATTGCCTGGCGCGGCTGCCGGGCGTCTCGTCGATGAAAAGCAGCTTCTCGCTGCGCCGGATCAAACGGTTCGAGGGTTACTCGGTTCCGGGGTGAGGCCCGCCGCGCACGGGCTCCGTCAGGATGCGGTCATGCGCGACGCGCATGTCGCCCGCCTCGAACTGCAGGGCCAGCCGCTCCTTGTCCTGCGTGCGGTATGTGCTCTCCGCCTTGTCGATCTCTTCCAGCGACAGGCCCACGCTCTTGAGCGCGCAGCGCGCCAGCATGGCGGCCGATTCCATCACCTCGCGCATGGCTGATTTCAGCGGGGCGTCCTTCAGCCGCAGCATGCTGCGGCGGTCGAACACGCGGGCGTGGATTTCGGCCTGGGGGAAGCTGGAATGGACGGCGTGGAGGAAGCCCTCGGTCAGCTGGTTGCCATCGATGCAGAACACGATCAGCTGGGCTTCGGCGGCCCCGGCCTGGCGCAGCATGTCGATACGGGTGCCGTCGCCGAAATAGACCTTGGCACCGAACGATCCGGCGACATCGATCATCTCGATGTCGGTGTCGATCAGCGTCACCTTGATCCCGGCGGCGTTCAGGATCTGCGCCACCGTCTGGCCGAAGCGCCCGTATCCCACGATCAGCGCATTGGCGCCGTCCTGCTGCGGCCCCTCGCGCACCTCCTTGCCGGCGGGAGCCTCGCGGAAGCGGGCGGTCGCCATCATCAGGAACGGTGTTGTTACCATCGACAGGGTGACAATGGCGCCGAACAGGCTCGCGGCCTGTGGTTCGATCAGCCAGGCGTTGGCGGCCTGGGCAAAGAGCACGAAGCCGAACTCGCCGCCCTGGCTGAGCAGCAGGCCGAGCGCCAGCGCGCTGCGCCAGGGCATACGGAACAGCATGGCGAGCACGAAGATGATCCCCGCCTTCACCGCGATCAGCGTCAGCGCCATGCCTGCGACGAACAGCGGCCGTTCGGCAATCGCGGACAAGTCCAGCATCATGCCCACCGACATGAAGAACAGGCCGAGCAGGATCGAGCGGAACGGCTCGACATCGGCTTCCAGCTCGTGGCGGTAGGGGCTGTCCGCCAGCATGACGCCCGCGATGAAAGCGCCCAGCGCAGTGGAGAGCCCCAGAGCCTCCATCAGCGCGGCGGAGGCGATCACGGTGAACAGCGCGGCGAAGACGAACATCTCGCGCTCGCCCAGATTGCCGATCAGGCGGAACAGCGGGCGGATCACGAAACGCCCGGCGGCGATCAGCCCGGCAATGGCGAGTACGGTGATCAGCGCGAGCTGCCAGCCCGGAGGGCCCTCGGGCAGGTTGGGATTGCGGTTCATCGCGGCGATGATCGTGATCAGCGGGATGATCGAGAGGTCCTGAAACAACAGGATCGCGAAAGAGCGCTCGCCCACCGGTGAATGCAGGCGCCCGGCGCTTTGCAGCATCGGCAGGACCTGCGCGGTGGAGGACAGACCCAGCGGCAGGCCCAGCGCCAGCGCAGCTTCGATCGTGAAAGGCGTGAAATAAAAGATGATCGCGGAAATCGCGAGGCCGCATAGTGTTACCTGCAGCAGGCCCAGTCCGAATATCTCGCTGCGCATCCGCCACAGGCGCCGGGGCGCCAGCTCCAGCCCGACGATGAACAGCAGCAAGGTGATGCCCAGTTCTGCAAATCCGATCTTGCCTTCCGGATCGCCGACCAGATCGAGCGCGTAAGGCCCTAGAACGGCGCCTGCGAGCAGAAAGCCCAGCGTGGCGCCCAGCCCGAGCCGCCGGAACAGCAGGACGAAGACAAGCGCCGTTCCCAGCAGCAGGAATCCGTCCTGCAACGGGAAGGCTTGGGTCTGGTGTTCCATGTGGGGGGCGTCCGATGGGGAAGTTGCGTGCCGCGCAATCTAGGCGCAGGATCGGATTTCACCAACCCCTGCGGCGGACACTGTGCATGATTCCAACGTAGCGTGGACAAATCCGGCTGAAGGGATGCCTACGGTTGGGAAGTGCCGAGAGCAGGTTGAGCGGCAACTATGGGTGGAATGCGGATATTAGCTCATAGGGGCAGTAAAGATTGCGATTCCGTAAGCCAGCCATGACGCGACGGCTACGATATTCAAGCGTTTGAGGTTGCGGACATGTCGGTTTAGCTCTGCATCTTGGAGCGCTTTATATCTGCCTCCCCGGGTGAAACGTTGGAGGCTTCGATAGGGAAATATAGATGACTTTTCGATAGCCAAGAACGTCTCCGGATGGCGCTTTATCAGCGCGTCCCGGACCTTCTGCATGAACCAGAATTGGGCCACGCAGCATCCAAAGAAAACTACGAAGGGAACTATGATATATTTCGGCAAGTCGATATCCTGTCGATGCTGCACCTGCTATAGTCTGTGTAGCTAGTGTTCGCTATGTCAGCGTATCCGGAAAGTCCGT
Source organism: Novosphingobium beihaiense (assembly GCF_022832375.1). GTDB lineage: Bacteria > Pseudomonadota > Alphaproteobacteria > Sphingomonadales > Sphingomonadaceae > Novosphingobium > Novosphingobium beihaiensis. Next base: position 2,125 of record NZ_JALHLG010000051.1, on the reverse strand, counting down.
TTCCTACGAAAACTGGTGCTAGCAGCCGCTCCGGCTTGCCACGGCGCGTGACAACGCACCTAGCGCGGCAGGATACCCTGGCAGATGAACTTGAGCACTTTGCCGTCCTGAGAATCCCAGTGAATTTTCTGGACGGGCGGGCTGGCATAGGCCTGCCCGCCCAGCACGGCGCCGCTGGGCGCCACCGCGCTCCACTGGTGCGTGGCCTGCTGCCCGGCGGCACAGTTCACGCTGCGCAGGGCATAGATCGTGGTGCCATAGGGATATGGCCCTTGCGCGCGCAGCAGCACGCTGGCCTGCCGGAACTGCCTGCCTAGCCCGCCTGCCGCGACACTCGCGGTATCGACCCGCACGCTGCGGCCGGTCGCGCGTTCCACGTCGTTGGCGAAGACTTGGACCCACTGCCCGGCCTGCACGGTAAGTTCCACCGTGGCCGCCGTGGCGGGCGCCGCGATGGCCGCGGCCAGCAGCAAGGCGCGTTTCAAAGCGGGTTTCCGTTCTCGTCGCGGTAGATGTCGCGGCGGCCGACGTGGTTGGCCGGGCCGACGAAGCCATCGTTCTCCATGCGCTCCACCCATTTGGCGGCAGTGTTGTAGCCCACGCCCATCTGGCGCTGCAGCCAGGAGACCGAGACTTTCTGGTTCTCGAACACCAGCTGGCACACCTGCCGGTACTTGCGCTCCTCGGGCGCGTCGGAGGCGGTGGCGTCGAGATCGTCGAAGCCGAAGCTGCCTTCCTCGGGTTCTTCGGTAACGGCGGTGACGTAGTCCGGCGTGCCCTGCGTGCGCCAGTAATCGGCCACATGCTCCACTTCCTCGTCGGACACGAAAGGCCCGTGGACGCGCTTGATCGGGTCGGAACTGGGCTTGTAGAGCATGTCGCCCTTGCCCAGCAGCTGCTCGGCGCCGTGTTCGCCCAGGATCGTGCGGCTGTCGATGCGGCTGGTGACGGCGAAGGAGACGCGCGTCGGCAGGTTGGCCTTGATGACGCCGGTGATGACATCGACCGAGGGGCGCTGCGTCGCCATGATCAGGTGGATGCCCGCCGCGCGGCTCTTCTGCGCGAGGCGCTGGATCAAGACTTCGATTTCCTTGCCGACCGTGACCATGAGGTCGGCCAGCTCGTCGACGATCAGCACGATCTGCGGCAGCACTTCGTAATCGAGCTGGTTTTCCTCGTAGAGTTCCTCGCCGGTATCGGGATCGAAACCGATCTGCACGCGGCGGCCGAGCGGCTTGCCCTTGGCGGCGGCGGTGCGGACCTTTTCGTTGAAGCTGGCGAGATTGCGGACGGAAACCTCGCTCATCATGCGATAGCGGCGTTCCATCTCCTCGACCGCCCACTTGAGCGCGCGCACGGCCTTGGGCGGCTCGGTGACGACGGGCGAGAGCAAGTGCGGGATATCGTCGTAGCTCTTGAGTTCGAGCACTTTGGGATCGACGAGGATCAGGCGGCACTGCGCCGGAGTGAGCCGGTAGAGCAGCGAGAGCAGGATGCAGTTGAGGCCGACCGACTTACCCGAACCGGTCGTACCGGCCACCAGCAAGTGGGGCATCGTCGCCAGGTCCGCCACGACCGGCTCGCCCGCGATATCCTTGCCCAGAATGATCGGCAGCATGCCCTTGTGGTGGGCGAAGGCTTCAGACGCGATCATTTCCTTGAACGAGACCATCTGCCGCTCGGCATTGGGCAGTTCGATGCCCATGACGGTGCGGCCGGGAATCGAGGAGACGCGCGCGGAGATCGCCGACATGTTGCGGGCGATATCGTCGGCCAGGCCGATCACGCGCACCGCCTTGGTGCCGGGGGCCGGTTCCAGCTCGTACATGGTGACGACCGGGCCGGTGCGCACGGCGGTGATCTCGCCCTTGACGTTGAAATCGTCGAGCACGGTTTCGAGCAGGCGAGCGTTGCGTTCCAGGCTGAGCTTGTCGATCTTCTGGCCGGAATTGGGCGGTGGATCGGCCAGAATGTCGAGGCTCGGCAGTTCGTACTGGTCGAACAGGTCTTTCTGGCGGCTGCCGGAGCCGAGCATGGCTGGGGTGGGAGAGGCCTTGGGATCGACGATCTCGGGCGCGCGGCGGGGCTTGTCCGCTGCCGGAGCCGGGGCTTCCGCGCGCGGCGC
>NZ_JALHLG010000050.1 GCF_022832375.1 Novosphingobium beihaiense | reverse complement strand
CGAAACCCGATCAGCCCGTGCGTTTTCGGACGGACTGACATGTTTTCCGTACAGTGGGCGCACAATTCAGCCAGAAACTCGTCGCGCACGCTGCTTCTTGGCATTCGCGTGGAGGCGATTGTACGGAAAACCCTGTCGGATTGAAAATGTGCTGGAAACCTTGTCAGGCGATGTTTTCCGACATGCCTGATCGGTAGCAATTTGCGCCACAAACCCCGAACCCGCCAGTCTACTACCGGCCGGTGTTCCCCAGATACCGTGAGATTGGCCTTTCGCCGAAGGATCAAATTTCGGTATTCTAGGCAAGGGTGAGCGCGTCTCCCACGTCGATCCCGAGATAGCGTACCGTATTCTCGATCTTGCTGTGACCGAGAAGGATCTGGACGGTGCGAAGGTTACCGGTCCCCTGTAGATGATCGAGGCCTTCGTTCGACGAAGTGAGTGCGTGCCATACTCGCTGCGCATCAGGCCTACTCCCATCACCCATTCATCGATGAGACGGCCATATTGGCGAGGGCTGAGATGGCTGTTGTGATCAACCCGACCTGGAAAAACATAATCATCCACCCCGCCGCCGCGACGTTCAAGCCATGCCAATAGGCTGCCTCGGGCATCGGGAAGCAATTCAAACTGAACCGGTCGACCCGTTTATGCTGCATCACAATCGCGCGCGTTCGGATATGTCCTCCGCTGACAATGTCGCCAATTTTTATCTGCATGAGGTCGCAGTCAGGGAGCTTGCTGTCGATCGCCAAGTCGAACAGCGCGCGATCTCGCAGGCGGCGACGCTGATTGAGGTAGAATCGAATCTCTCAAATATGCTTTGGTTTCAAAGCTCGCTTCGGGCCGACGGTTCTTCCCGCATTCCAGACCGGGTGCTTGGTGGTGGGGGGCCATTCCACACCACTCAACTGCAGGTGCTTGTATGTCCGCTCTCCCGAAGCCGGTCGTTGGTATATGTCAGAGCATTCGGGCAGAAGCGTCGGCAAACCGGACGTAGAGCGGCTTAAATCGGCCTTCCGAAAGCAGCCATCCATTCAAGTAGCCGGATCCGTGTTGATTTCCACTGAGAGCTGACCCGGGATTTCCATCGAGAATTGACCCGGGTGGATACTATGTCCCGCTGTGCGGGCGGTGGGTTAAGCGGGTGATTTTTCCTTTCTGGATTTGGGCGCTGCCGAACTTGCCCGGAACCGGAAGCTGTCGTTTCCGGTCTCGAGGATGTGGCAGTGATGGGTGAGCCGATCGAGCAGCGCCGTGGTCATCTTGGCATCGCCGAACACACCGGCCCACTCGCTGAAGCTGAGGTTGGTGGTGATGATGACGCTGGTGCGCTCGTAGAGTTTGCTGAGCAGGTGGAACAGCAGCGCGCCGCCTGACGCGCTAAACGGCAGGTAGCCGAGCTCGTCGAGGATGGGCAGATCGGGCGCAGCAGCCGGTGAGCCAGTTGCCCGGCCTTGTTCATGGCCTTTTCCTGTTCCAGCGCATTGACCAGATCGACGGTGGCGAAGAAGCGGGCCTTCTTTCGGTGATGCTCGACCGCCTGCACGCCGAGGGCAGTGGCGATGTGCGTCTTGCCAGTGCTGGGGCCACCGATCAGCACGACATTGTGAGCCCCATCGATGAACTCGCAGCGATGGAGCTGGCGGACCATGGCCTCGTTCACTTCGCTGGAAGTGAAGTCGAAGCCGGTCAGATCCTTGTAAGCCGGGAACTTGGCCGCTTTGATCTGATAGGCGGTGGACCGGACCTTGCGTTCGGCGACCTCCGCCTTGAGCAATTGGGAGAGGATGGGAATGGCCGCATCGAACGCAGGCGCGCCTTGCTCGACGAGGTCGCCGACAGCCTGGGCCATGCCATACATCTTGAGGGAGCGTAGCATGACCACGACGGCGGCGCTGGCGGGATCATGACGCCCAGACCTCAACATGCGCGCAGATCCTTGTCCCGCAGGGTATCATAACGCGCGACGTTGGCCTTGGGTTCGCGCCGCAGGACCAGGGCCTGCGGAGCATCGATGCTGGGCGGAGCGGGGGCCTTGCCGTCGACCAGGCGGTGCAGGATATTGAGGATATGGATCTTGGTCGCGACGCCGGCCTCGAGAGCCAGCTCGACGGCACACAGCACGGCCTGTTCGTCATGGTGCAGGACCAGCGAGAGGATCTCCACCGTCTCCCTATCGCCGCCGGGGCGCTTCAGAAGCTGGCTCTGCAGTTGCCGGAACGCCTCCGGCATCTCGGTGAAGGGCGCGCCATTGCGCAGGGCTCCCGGTTTGCGCTGGATCACCGCGAGATAGTGCCGCAGTCATAGATCGTCCGTCCCGGCTGATCATGGGACCGTTCGATGATCCGCCCATGTTCGCACAGCATCTGCCCCTCGGCGGCAATGACGATCCGATCAGGATAAACCCGCAAGCTCACCGGCCGGTTGGCGAAGGAAGCAGGGTCGCTGTAGCGGTTGCGTTCGAAGGATATCAGGCAGGTCGGCGACACCCGCTTGGTATGTTCAACGAAGCCGTCGAAGGGCCGCCCCATCGGCATCAGGCTCGCGATCTCTGCGGCATGCACGTCGGCGATGGTGCCGGGCAACACACCGTGTGGAATCTCTCCCTACTGCGCGATGCATTGCTCCTCGAGCCAGACATTGAGCGCATCGATGTCCGGGAAGGCCGGCATTGCCTGCCACAGTCGTCGCCGCGCATCCTGGACGTCCTTCTCGACCTGCCCCTTCTCCCATCCCGCGGCGGGATTGCAGAACTCCGGTTCGAACAGGTAGTGGCTCGCCATGGCCGCAAAGCGGGCGTTGACCTGACGGACCTTGCCGCTGCCGATCTTGTCGACCGCGGTCTTCATGTTGTCGAAGATTCCACGCTGCGGCACGCCCCCAAGCACCCGGAAGGCCTGGGTCATGGCATCGAACAGCATCTCGTGGGTCTGGAGCGGGTAGGCGCGGACGATGAAAGCCCTGCTGTGCGACAGCTTCGTATGTGCGGCCTGCAGCTTGGTCCGCCTGCCGCCGATCATCGCCCAGTCCTCACTCCAGTCCCGCGCAAACGCCGCGACGCGATTGTAGGAACCGTCGTATCCCAAGGCCACGAGATCGGCGTGCATCTGCTTGGCTGTGCGTCGCTGTTTGCGCGACTTGCCGGTCTCAATCCGAAGCCAGGCTGACAGCTTCTCGGCAAACGGGTCCAGCTTGCTCGGCCGATCGGGAACCTTGAACTTCGGCTCCACCGTATCCGCGCGCAGGTACTTGCGGATCGTGTTGCGCGACAACCCCGTGCGTCGTTCAACCTCAAGGATCGGGAGGTGCTGCCGGAAATACCAGCGTCGGATTACACTCAGTAACGCCATGTCGATCACTCCTGGATCCCCCGACAAGTTAGTCAGGGGCAAGGTCAAAACATGGGTCACTTCTCAGTGGAAATTTGTGCCCCTCCCGGGTCAGCTCTCAGTGGAAATCAACAGAGGTGGGCAGATCATCAAAGCCCCGGCCTATCCCTTCAACATGCCGGACACGGTGACGGGCAAGCTCGACCATGTTCAGCGGGGTAGCGACAAGGCCGCGATGAGGGCTTGGGAAAGCTCGGCCTGATCGTATGGCTTTTGCAGGATGGGAATCGTCGCGTAGCCCGTGCCGAGATCGTTCTCCTCGCCATAACCCGTGGCGAAAAGCACGGGAACGCCGAGCGAAATCAGCGCGTCGGCGACTGGCAGGCTGTTCTCGTTTCCGAGATTGTAGTCGAGGATCGCGCAGTCGGGCTGGTTCGCATCGATAGCCGAAAGAGCGGCTTTGCCCGACGAGCACATGTCAACATGCTGGGCACCCAGTTCTTGCAGCGACGCCTCGACGTCCACGGCGATGATAAGGCTGTCTTCGACAAGCAGCACGCGCATGCCCTTGAGCGGCTGCCGGTTGGCGTGAGCCTCACCTGACGGAACCGGCCTTCGGGCCTCCGGCTGGGCATAGTTCGCACCCTTGTGAACGAAGCGGGCGGGGATGACAAAATGGGCCTTCAGTCCGTTCAACGCGTAATCAACACGCGCTTCACCCCCCAGATCATGCGGGATCGCGTGGTTGATGATCGTCGTGCCGAAGCCGCGCCGTGTGGGCGCACGCACAGGCGGACCGCCGCTTTCCTGCCAGTCGAGAAGCAGTTGGTCCTGATCGTCCTGGCCAATTGTCACGGTGATCGTGCCGCTGTCCGAAAGCGCGCCGTATTTGACGGAATTGGTGACGAGTTCGTGGACGACAAGGGCGAGCGTGGTGAAAGCCTCGGGTTCGAGCAGCGTGACCGGCCCGGAAACGCGAACGCGCCCTTCGGCCTGGTTGCAGTAGGCTTCGGCTTCTGCCGCGATAAGCTGGCGGATGGCCGCCGGTCCCCACTTGTCGCGCGTGATCTGGTCGTGCGCCCGGGCCAGCGCGCGTACACGGCCATCGAGGATCGAGACGAAGCTCTCCATGTCCCCGGCGCTGTTGGAGGACTGGTTGATGATCCCCCGAACCAGCGTGAGGATATTGCGGACGCGGTGGTTCAGCTCGGCGATCAGCAGTTCCTGCCGTTCGTTGGCCCGGTGCATATCGTCGCGCGCGCGGTCGGCGAGCCGCAGCACGACCTCGGTCAGCACGTTCCGCAAGGCTTCGCCGATATACCTTTCGGCGTGCGTAAAGGGCGCCGATTTGCCGCGCACCTCCTCCTGCCAAAGAGCAAAGCTGCCACGTGGGGTCAGCCGGTCGCCATTGGGGCCGGACGACACTGCCTTTTCGGGCTTGCCGGCCCAGTCGACAGTCTGCAACTGCTCTTTGCGGAACAGCATGACATAGTCGCGCGGCGCGCGCGAAATGGGGATCGCCATCATGCCGGCGGCGGCATGAGCCTGTTCGGCGGCGGCTGGCAGCAGATCCGCCAGGCGATCAAAAACCAGCACGCGCCCGCCATCCGCAGCGTTCAATCGCTGGGCCATGGCGCGAATGAGCGGGTCGTCGGGGCAGGTTCCGATCGTGGCGATGCGATTGTCGATAATCGTCGCCACGCCGTCGCAGGGCACCACGTTCTGCAGGCAATCGGAAATGAACTCCGGGTCTTCCAGCCTCGTGCGGTCATGCGCGATACCGGCAAGCAGGCGGTCCCCGGCCTGCCTTGCGGCATGTTCCTGATCCATGCGTGCGTTATGCAGGCGCGCTTCGAGTTTCAGGCTGCAGAGCTGGCCGAACAGTTCCGCGAGCGTGCGCGATCCGAAGGACGGCAGGATCGGCGCATAGTGATGGCAGGCAAACAGCCCCCACAGGCTCCCGTCGACAATGATGGAGACCGAAAGCGAGGCGGCCACGCCCATGTTGCACAAGTACTCGATGTGGATTGGCGATACCGAGCGCAGCACGGACAGCGAAAGATCGGCCGGTTCCCCATCGTAATTGTGCTCGGGAACAATAGGAACGCCGGGGTCGGCCACGTCGGCGATGATGCGGAAGGGGGTGCGCACATAGAGTTTGCGCGCCTGCTGCGGAATGTCCGAGGCGGGATAGTTGAGCCCGAGAAAACTGTCTATGCCGGGATTGAGGCTTTCAGCGACAACCATTCCGTTCGCCCGCTCGTCGAAGCGGTAGACCATCACCCGGTCGAACCCGATCACCGCCCGCAACATGCGCGCGGACTGGGACAGATAGCTCTCGATACTGTCGCATTGTTCAAGCCGCGCCATCATGTTGCGCACTATGCCCAGGGGCTCGAAGTTCAGTTCCGAGCGAGAGGGCTCGATCTCGACGACGAAATTCCGGTGCGATACGTGCAGCGCCAGATCGTAGAGCGCTTCTGGCCGTTCGGGAAACAGCCCTAGCCCGAAAATCCGCTCGACAGCGTCGTCTCCGTACAACACGGCGAGACGGCTGCGCAGGGTGTGAATCGTCTCGCTGGAAAACAGTTCCGAGATATGCAGGCCCAGTAACTCGTCGGCGGTAAGCTCCAGCAGCGTCGCGATATTCGCCGAGACCCTCGCCACGGTCCAGTCGGGAGTGAAGGCTATCAGCCAGCCGAAACCTTGGATCCGGCCAAGGTGGTGGATCGGCTCGCGATCGCATGAGGTTAGCGTGACGGGGGAGTTCATGTCGGCATCCCCGGTGCTGGAGATGACGCGGCGTTGCTGGATAGCGCATGATCCGCGAACGTGACAGCTGCGTCCAGAAAGTGCTGGAAGCAGCACTGTGCGGCGTGGTTGGCCTCTGGGAACTGGGCCTCGCTCATAGCATCGATTGCTTCGCACAAATGGTTCCATGGCAGGATATGCGCGCGGCCGGAAAGATAGGCGCAAGGTGTGCCGGGCGGCACGCGGCGCCGCAGCACGGCAGCTCCCTTGCGCGATCCCTCGATCACGTAGAGCACGCCAAGCAATCCGCCAGTGCCCGAAAGCCGCGCGAGCCACTGTGCCGGAAGCGGTGCGGGCAGCGTGCATCCCAGGGCGGCGAGGTCCGCCGAAAGCAATGGCAGGCGCTGCACAGGCGAGCAGCCCGCTTTACCCGGGAGCGTGCCCAGCCGGTCGATCAGCCAGTGCTCCACCTGGGCCAGGGCCGCATGGTGGCTAGTCAGGAAGGCTTGGTAATGGTGAGGCACAGACAGATCGAGCTGGCTGAACAAACTGTCCAGAAGCTGGTGGCTCTCTGCCGTTTCACGCCGGATAGCCGCCAGATTTCCAACGGGAACAACAGTCCCCTGACCCCCGCCTGCATACTCCAAAATCGTTCGTCCTTCCAATGCGTTCGCGCGCCATGCACTATCGGCTCGAAACACTCTGGCGATGCCTGCAATGCCGCGTGCCGCCGCGATGATCCCCCGATCTGCGAGGAGGCATCAGCCACCCGTCGAACAAGCTGCTTATGTGTCAGATTGCACAGACTGTCTGTGCATAAGTGCACAGAGATGGGAACATTTCATACGCTCCCGTGGTTGTGAGCGAGCGATGGGACAAGAGGAATTGGAAGTTACGATGTTCGACCACAGCAGCCTTTTTTCTTCGCTGGGGGAAGCCGATCAGGCGCTTTTGCGAAAGCACATGACGTCCATGGAGCTTACGAATGGCCACGTTCTCTATGAACCGGGCGACCATGTCGATCACGCCTATTTTCCGCTCGGCCCGTCATTGGCGTCCTTTCTCGTCGTGATGGAAGACGGCCGCTCGATCGAAACGGCGATGATTGGTAATGAAGGAGCGATCGGCGGCATCGTAAGCCATGGCCTTCTCCCCGCCTTTTCCAGGGCCTGCGTCATGCATAGCGGGCCGTTCCTGCGCATCGCGTCGCGCAATCTTGAGGCGGCCAAGAACGAGTCTGCTGCCATCCGTAACCTTTTCACGCGGTATGCCGATTGCCTGATGGCGCAGGTTTTTCAGTCGGTGGCCTGCAATGCGGTCCATCCGCTCGGTCAACGAGCGGCCAAGTGGTTGTCGGCGGCGGTCGAGCGCACCGGCACGCAGGAAATTACCATCACGCAGGATCAGCTTGCATCCTTCCTGGGGGTAGGGCGCAGTTACGTTAGCCGCATGCTTCAGCGCCTGCGGGCCCAAAAGCTGATCGAAACCCGCCGTGGAGGAATCGCGGTGCGCTCACCCGAAACGCTGAAGCGTATGGCGTGCAATTGCAACGGCCTCGTCCGCGATCACTTCGCAACTGTTCTGACGGATATCTGACCTGCCATTGCGCCGGGCTGTTCAAAAGATGCCGCCTCCTGAAGATGTCAATCAATCTATTGATATGACGGCTTTCAATGAACTTGCTTGCTATGGTTTGGTTCTGTGCCGTGGCGCCCGGCGGCGGCGTTCAGCCGTTCCAACGCCCTAAGAATTTCTTTCTTTTGCGGATCCCGCCACATGGGCATTTCGTATTCGATCTCCCTTGCACAAAGACCCAGGGCTTCTTCGCCAAACATTCCTGCTGTTCCCGCCAGCTTGTGAAGCATGTCGTGCAACTCCTCCAAGCTTTTTTGTCCGAGATCCTGCTCTTGCGCGAGTTTTTCCATATACGAGAACGTGTCGTTTTTCCGCTTCTCGTATCGGGCTGTCAGTGCTTCTCCGAATTTAGCCGAGTTTGATTTTGTTTCCGGCTGTTTTGGCGGGGCGTTTCCCTTCGTCCCCCACCGCGCGATGGCAGCTTCCAGTTCACGCAGGCGAACCGGTTTTGCGAGGTGCGCCTGCATTCCAATGGCGAGGCATTCCTGGACATCCTCGGGATAGGCGTTGGCACTGAGCGCAATGATGGGCAGGTCTGGGGCATGTATTCCCATTGCTCTGATGCGGCGCGTTGCCTCTCTGCCATCCATGGATGGCATCTGGAGGTCCATCAGGACCAATTGATAGGGCGAGCCTTCCTTGAATGACGCTGACACCATCTCAAGGGCCTGTTCACCGTCGCAGGCGAGGTCCACGCCATAGCCGAGTTGCCGTATCATATCGGTAATCAGTACTTGGTTTATGTCGTGGTCTTCCACCAGCAGAATTTTGAGCGCGGCTGGCGAGGCAGAAGCGGGTGCCGTGGTCAACTCGATATTGTTGTCGAGGGTTTCATTCGGTTCTGCCGGCAGGGCTGGCAATTCGAGTGTTACCGTGGTCCCTTCACCCTGCGTGCTGCGCAGGGACAATGAGCCTCCCATGAGCTTTGCCAGGTTGAAGCTTATTGCAAGGCCAAGGCCTGTGCCGCCATACTTTCTCGCAGCACTGTCATCTGCTTGCACGAACTGTTGGAAAAGCGATGACTGCCGTTCATCGGCTATGCCGATTCCCGTATCTTCCACCTCGATGGCAAGGATGTTTCCAGGTTTCATGCAGGCACGAAGGCATACTTTTCCAGTATGCGTAAACTTGATCGCGTTACCCAGAAGATTGGTGACGATCTGGCGAAGCCGCAGAGGATCGACGCTGATCCACGTCGGGACGCCGGAAGAGATATCAGTCTCGATCTGCAGACCTTTCTTTTCCGCAAGTGGCAGAAATGCGCTGACATATCTGCTGATTTCCCGGGGCAGTTCTACCGGCTCCGGCGCGATTTTCATCTGACCGGCCTCGATCTTGGAAATGTCTAGAATATCGTTGAGCAGCCGCATCATCGAACGGCTCGATTCCAGGATAAGATCCACCTGCCTGCGTTGTTCGGAGGAAAGCTCGCCTTCGCGCAGGAGTTCCGCAAAACCAATTACGCCATTCATGGGCGTGCGGATTTCGTGGCTCATATTGGCGAGGAACGAGGACTTGGCCCGCGTGGCTTGTTCGGCGCTTTCGAGCGCGGCTGCCATGTTCGCTTCGAGCTCTTTGCGCTCGGTAATGTCGATAGCAACACCGATGAAGCCAATCAGTTTCCCATTATCGTCGAACTCGGGCCCGCTGATCAGATCGATCCACGTTACGCCGCCGTCGTCGCGCTCGCGAAAGCGGAATTCGATCCTGACGCTTTCTTCCGACCCGATGGATGAGAGCCATGTGCGATGAACGCGGTCGCGGTCTTCGGGGTGTATGGCATCGATCCAGCCGGCGCCCATGGCCTCGTTGGCCGATAGCCTCGACGCTTCGAGCCAGGCCTCGTTCACGAAGTTGCAAAAGCCGTAGTTGTCCGTGCGGAATATTCCCGCGGGGGAAAGGCCTGCCAGCGAACTGAACCGGCGCTCGCTGATTTTCAGCGCAGCCAGTGCCTTTTCCAGACCGCGTTCGCGTTCGAACACTTCGCTGGTACGGGTATCCACCTCCTTTCGGACATAGGCCTCACGCCGGGCGAGAGACATCAGAAGAAAGGCGAATATGGCCGTAATCGCCAAACCACTGGCCAGGACTGTCCAGGCTTCCCAGGTTGCGTTGTCGCGCTCGAACGCATGGGTGCTGGCCCAGGTGATGGTCCATTGCTGCTGAAAGACATCCAGCCGTTTGGTGACGGAGTACTGGGCCGACGGCATTGGCGAAACACCACTGTCAAAGATGACGTTGCCATCTTTCGAGGGGCCATCGACAATGCGGATGTTGATGCTTTGGCCTTGGCTGGCCGTCAGGCCTTCCATGAAGCGGTTTGCAATGAACGGCGCATAGACCCAGCCCAAAAATGCCTTGCGGCGGCTTTCGACGGTCTGGGGAATAAGAGTTGTCCGATAGACCGGTTTCAACAACAGAAAACCAGGCTGCTTGGTGTGATCCTGCACCAGAAAGATTCGCTGGGTAACCGCCGTCATGCCGCTGTCCCGGGCACGGACGGCGGCGTTCAGCCTGTTCGTTTCAAAACTGATATCGAGCCCGACAGCTTCTTTGTTTACGGCGATCGGCTCGATATACTTGATGACGAAATGTTCGCTCCCGCTGGTTTTCGGGTGGATCTCGAAGCCGGGAAGACCGTCCCTGGCTGTCCTGTCCAGAAATGACGGAACCGCATCGCGGCGTACCGGCTCAATATAGCCTACGCCGTTGATGCCGGGCAGGGTGCGGGTAACGTCGAGCGTATCCACGTAAGTCTGCCAGTCGGCGAGGCTGACATGATCGGACGCGGCAAATAGCCCGGCGCCGCCATCGAGACTTTGGCGATAGGAATCAAGGCGATGGCTTAAGGCCTTTTCGCTTTCATCGGCCAGCGCCGAGAATGCGGCGTTGTTGCGTTCGTAGTTGGCGACGCTTGCGACTTTCCAGGCAACCAGGGTAGCTCCGATCAGCAGGAACAGCGCGGCCGTCATTGTAGCGGTCAGGGCCGGTACGGGCGAACCGCGCCAGTACACGTTCCAATTCTTCCATGGTCCGAGCACCGCGATAGGCACAACGATGAGGATGCCGGCCATGTCTCCCAGCCACCAGACAAGCCAGTTGCCCGGTGCTCCGTCTAGCGAGAGGATACCTGTAGCTATCAAGGCACTTATGCCAAAGGTCGAGGCGATAAGGCAGGCGATGGGCCCTGCAATCAGCACCAGTAGGACGATGTCGCGTGAATTGTTTATAGTCATCGGCAGGCCGAAGCGCCGGCGTACCATGCTGGACACGAAGAGAGCCTGTAACGTCGACCCGCAGGCAATCAGTGAGGCATTCAGCAAAGCGACCCAGACGTCTCCGTCCGGCGCGCTTGCAATGCTGTTGTAGGTATTGACTGCCACTGCGCCAAGAAAGACGCCCGGCCAGAAGCCGGAGCCGAAGATAAGCAAGGCCGCTGCCGCTATGCCGGATGCCGGCCAGATTAGAGTGGCATATCCTGGTGGGACAGCAAGCTTCAACCCTAGCCAGCCGCTGAAAGCGTAGAGCAGCATGACGCAAGCATTGCCGAGAACGCGCTTTCTGACCCAAGATGCCGGTGGCTTGGCTTGGCCTGGCCGCTGATTGCTCGGTGCTTCAGAGGGGGTGAACGATGTCATCGGATTACTTCGTGCATATCCGGCTGCGAGACTCGATCAAGGCCATGACCTTGTCGGCAAGCCCCTTCAGTGTCTGTTTCGTGTCGGAAGGTAACATGTTACGGGGCGAACGATCGATAACGCAGATCGTGCCCAGTTTGTGCCCTTCTTTCGTTTCGATCGGGGCGCCTGCGTAAAACCGGATCCCGGGATCTTTTTGCACTAGGGGATTGTTCGAAAATACCGGATCCGCGAGTGCATCCGCAACGAGGAAAATGTCTTCGCTGCGAATGGCGTGCGCGCAGAAAGATATCGACCGGGGTGTTTCGGACACGTCCAGGCCGATGGCAGCCTTGAACCACTGCCGCTCTTCATCGACCAGTGATATCAATGCGATTGGCGTGTCGAACTGTTGTGCCGCCTCGCAAACCAGAGCGTCAAAGCCGGGTTCGGGAAGAGTGTCCAGTATGTTGTAGCTTCTCAGAGCGTCGAGCCGTTCTTGTTCGCCCGTTGCTTTATTCATCCCCAATAACCTTGTTTCGCCGGGTCTGAGTGGAGACTAGCAGGGATTTCTTTGCCGCAGGTAAAGGCGGGGATAGGCTTAACGCGGGACCTACCGTCCTGACCGGCAGCAGGTGCAGCATCCACATTGTCGAGGCCGTGGGCATTTTCCAGTCTTATTTTAGCAAGAAAGGGTGCTGATTTCGGCCCATTCTCAATGAACCGCCGTGTTTTCGTCGTTACAGCAGTCTTGTCGCCAAGCGTCGCCGGTGCTGTGCAATTCATGTTATGAACTCATGCGTTCCCCTTGGGGGAGGGCTTCGGGCTTGATTGTCCCCGGTGCGACGTGACATGTCTGTGCCGGTCCAAGGCGTGTCGGCAGGGGGCAACCGTTGTCCGGTGAGGACTCGATTGTGGAGAGGGACAGTGATCTTGCTTGCTGAACTGGCGTTGTTTCGGTTTTCGGGCGCACCGTGAGTTCGGCCCTGCCTTGGCTGGTACCAGCCGTTGTTTTGGGCGTTGCCCTTGTCGTCCTGGTGACGCTGCTGATCTATGCAGGGTGCAAGTATTACGTGCGCCGCGAAGTTTCCGTGCGCACGGTTAAGCTGCGCGAGGCTCTTGATGCGTTTGCGGAAAGTGAGCGGCGCTTTCAGGCGTTGGCGGATTTTGCCCCGGCTGGCATTTTTCGCACGAATGCAGAAGGGCGCTGCACTTACGTGAACCCGGCATGGGCGAAAATGGCCGGCCAGTCGCAAGAGGCGGCTCTGGGCGAGGGTTGGGCACGCACCCTTTTCGCGCAGGACATCGACCGCGTGAAAACGGGTTGGGCGGAGGCGGTCGCGAAACGTAGCGATTTTAGCACTGCATTTCGCTGGCGGCATGATGATGGCCGGATTGTCTGGGTGGATGTTCTCGGCCATCCGGAAATGAAAGATAATGGAGAAGTCACCGGGTATATAGGTGTTACGATCGATATCACCGAGCGTAAGGATGCCGAATTCCGGCTGGCTGAAAGGGATGCGCAGCTTTCCATCCTGGCGCAGAATGCGACAGATGCCATGTTTCGCATCGCGCTCGATGGAACATATCTCTACGCGTCCCCTTCGGCGGAGCACATCATCGGTCTGAAGCCTGCCGAACTGATCGGAAAGTCCCTGGAGGGGCGTTTTTTTCATCCGGAAGACAAGGAGAAGGTTCTGGCGTCCTTCCGTGCGCTTGCCGCCGGGGAAATTGACAGCGCGATGATGGCGTACCGTTCCTGGAAGGGCGATGAAAGCAGATATGTCTGGCTGGAATCCAGTTCCGGACTGGTGCGGGAGCCGGACGGGCAGACGCCAAGAGAGGTCGTTGCGTCGATCCGCGACATTACGGCCCGCAAACAAATGGAAGAGGAACTGGTGGAGGCCCGCCGCAACGCCGAGGCCGCCGCTTCCGCGAAGGCCGGCTTCTTGGCCAATATGAGCCATGAAATTCGCACGCCGATGAATGGCGTGATAGGATTTACCGAACTTTTGCTAGCGAGCGACCTGACCCCGGAGCAGCGCAGCTATGTTCAGACGATATCCGATTCTGGGCAGGCGATGATGAACTTGCTCAACGACATTCTCGACATATCGAAAATCGAATCGGGCCAGATGGGGATTGTTTTCGAAACCATCAAATTACGGCATGAACTGCGTTCCTGCATACGGCTGATACAGCCGAACGTTCGGGCTAAGGGACTTGATCTCAGCGTTGAGATTGCGCCAGACGTGCCGCAGTTTATCGTGGCTGATCCGCTCCGGCTGCGCCAGATCGTGCTCAATCTTCTGGGCAATGCCGTGAAGTTCACAGAACACGGCGGCATACGAATAACGGTGCAAGCAGGCACGGCGCAGGATGAAACCGCGGTTCTGTGTATAGACGTGAAGGATAGGGGATCGGCATCCGGACGGACAGGCTCGAGGCGATATTCCAGCATTTCACCCAGGGGCAGGACAATACGGCCCGGCGCTACGGTGGCACCGGGCTGGGTCTGGCGATCAGCAGCCAGCTTGCAACGATGATGAACGGCACGCTGTCCGTTACGTCGGAGCCCGGCGTGGGCTCGACTTTCTCGCTGCGATTGCCGCTTTTTGCGGCACAAGACCATGCGTATGAAGACGATCCCGGGGCGGCGGTCGCGGCGGGGCGCTTTGAGGGATCTCCCCGCGTTCTGATCGCCGAGGACTACGATATCAATCAGCTGCTGATGAAAGAGCTGGCTGAATCGCTTGGCATGGACGCGGCGATCGCGGCCAACGGAGACGAGGCCGTTCGCATGGCGCTGGATGCCGAGGCCAGGGGGCGCCCCTATCAACTGGTGTTCATGGACATGCAGATGCCGGATGTCGACGGTCTGGAGGCGACGCGCAGACTGCGGGCTGCAGGGTTCGATGCCGAAAAGCTGCCGATCGTCGCGCTGACCGCCAATGCCTATGCCGAAGACGTGACAGCTTGTATGGAGGCGGGAATGCAGGGCCACCTGGCAAAGCCTGTCCGGGCCAGCGACATTCGCGGCGCCGTCGTCAAATGGGGCCGTGCCAAAGACAGCGCGGCAAAGGAACACAGCCCATCCGCGCTTTTGCCGCTGGTTGAAAACGGGACTCTCAAGGCCCGTTTCGAGCAACGCAAACAATCTGTCCTTATGGCGCTGGATGCCTTGCAGCAGAACCCGGAGCCAGAGGAGGAGAGTGTGAAGGATGCCGCGTCGCTGCTTCACAAACTGGCCGGGACTGCCGGCTTTTTTGGCGAAGGGGCATTGGGAAAACTGGCGGGCGAATACGAGATCCAGTTGCTTGCCACTGCGATTGAGGATGTCGCTAGGATTGCCGGTCAAGCGGCAAGGGCCCTTCGTGAATGTAATGATCGTGTGGACAGGGAGGGGGCATGTGCATGAGCTGGCCCGCCGTGCATTTTTCGCCGGTGCCTTGTCTTTTGGCGTGAGCACACTTGCCCGCGCGGGTTCTCCTGCGCCTGTCTTGCGCGGCGCCAATCTTGTGGAGACACCAAACGCGCCGTTCGGTTCAGAGGCGGCTGCGGTCAGCTTGCGGCGGCTGGCTGCGACCGGGGCCAATTGTGTGGCCATCATTCCGTTTCTATGGCAATCGGCGCCGGACAGTCCCGGCATCGTTTTAGGCAATGCCGTGCCGTTGGACCGATTGCGTTTGGGGCTTGCCCAGGCACGCGCGGCCGGATTGCGTACGATCGTCAAGCCCCATGTCTGGATTGCCGGGCATTGGGCTGGCGAAGTCGCGATGCGCGATCCGGCGGACTGGAGACGCTGGTTCGCCGCCTATTCCGCTCATCTTGGCGAACTCGCGACCCTGGCCGGTGGCGAAGGGGCCGACGTCTTGATGATTGGAACGGAGCTGGCGCAGACTTCGCACCATCCCGCCTGGCTCGATGTCATTGTACGGGCACGCTCGCTCTTTCCCGGAACATTGAGCTATACGGCACATGGGCCCGATGAGGCCGGGCGTGTGCCTTTCTGGGCGGCTCTGGATGCGGTCAGTGTTTCGCTTTACCCGGTGCTTGGCGAAGGCGGTGACCGGCCGGCCTGGCACCATGCCATGGCGGCGGCGCTGCAGCGTTCGCAGGTTGCCGCGCACAAGGTGCAAAAGCCGCTCTGGATCGCCGAATTCGGGCTCCGCTCGGCACGCGGTGCGACGCTGCGGCCCTGGGAAAGCGCGGAGGAGCGCGTGGCTGCACCCGATGGCCCTCTGCAAGCAGCCGTGATCGAAGCCTGGCTGGAAGAGGCGCGCCGTGCCGGGGTGGGGGCGGAGCTGGTCTGGCGCTGGTTTACCGATCCCGCCGCCGGGGGCAGCGGCGATACGGACTTCACCGTCCAGAACAAGCCGGCCGAAGCCGTGCTGCGCCGGTGCTGGCTTAGAGCCCTTTTCGACCGACCTGGGTCACCGTGATTGCGCAGGAAAGCCCGCAGGCAAGGCACCGCGTGCAGCAGGGGCTGGTTGCCCCTGCAAGCGAGGCAACGCTGTCCAGCGGGCTTTCCTGCGCAACCGCCCTGCGGCGGGG